>NZ_CP120739.1:0-1500000 GCF_029581215.1 Micromonospora sp. WMMD975 | reverse complement strand
AACCACACACCACTCGAAAACCCTCCAACCGGAGGACCCACGACCGGGGCATTTCGTCCACCGCACCCGCCGCTCTCGCGCCGGGCACTTTTACTACGTTACCCGGTGGTTTCTGCCGTGTCAAACCGGTGTCTCCCGGTTTGTCGTGCATCACCCTTTTGGCCGGGCACCACGACACCGCCGACTCGCGTCGGTCGCGTCGAGGATTTTCGGCAGGACGGCCGGTGGCGGTTTCCCGCTGGCCCGTCCGTTTCCCTGCCGGCCGTTAACCTTACCCGGTCGGTTTCGCCGCACCAAATCCGCCTCCCGGCGGATCCGGGGCACCGCCCGAGTCTCAGGTCCCACGCTCCGGCCTTTCAGGACTTTCGCCCTGTTTCGTCCGTTCCGCGTTGGCAGAGGAAAAGCTACGCGCCCGACGGATTCATCGTCAAATCCATCGGACGCGTCCCGCGTCACACCGTCGACCGCAGGCTATTTCCGCAGCTCAATCCCCGCAAACGAACGCTTGCCCCGGCGCAGCACCAGGTAGCGCCCGTGCAGCAGGTCGGCCGGGGAGACGGTCGCGTCCACCTCGGCCACCCGCGTGTTGTTGACGTAGGCGCCGCCCTCGGCGATCACCCGCCGGGCCTCCTTCATGCTCGGCACCAGGCCCGACTCCTTGAGCAGGCCGGCGACGTCCGGCAACTCGTCGAGGCGCACCAGGCCGGCCTCGGTGAGCGCGGCCCGCAGCGTCTCCGGTGCCAACTCGTCGAGCGCGCCCCGGCCGAACAGCGCCTGGCTGGCGGCCACCGCCTGCGTCACCTCGCGCTCACCGTGCACCAGCGCGGTCAGCTCCTCGGCCAGGGCCCGCTGGGCGGTCCGGGCCTGGGGGCGTTCCGCGGTGGCCTTCTCCAGCTCCTCCAGCTCCTCCCGGGAGCGGAAGCTGAAGTAGCGCAGGTAACGGGTGACGTCGCGGTCGTCCGCGTTCAACCAGAACTGGTAGAAGGCGTACGGGCTGGTCATCTCCGGGTCGAGCCAGATGGCGCCGGTCTCGCTCTTGCCGAACTTGGTGCCGTCGGACTTGGTGACCAGGGGCGTGGTGAACGCCTGCACCGGGCCGGCGCCGCGGCGGCGCACGTAGTCCACGCCGGCGGTGATGTTGCCCCACTGGTCGGAGCCGCCGTACTGGAGCTGGCAGCCGTGCCGGCGGTGCAGCTCGAAGAAGTCGTTGGCCTGGAGCAACTGGTAGCTGAACTCGGTGTAGCTGATGCCGCTCTCCAGCCGCGCCTTGACGACCTCCCGGGCCAGCATCTTGTTCACCGGGAAGTGCTTGCCGACGTCCCGGAGGAACTCCACCACCGACATCTGGCCGGTCCAGTCCAGGTTGTTGACCATCTGGGCCGCGTTGTCCCCGGTGTACGTGACGAACGGCGCGAGCTGGTCCCGGATGCGCTGGACCCAGCCGGCGACGACCTCGGGCGGGTTCAGCGTCCGTTCGGCGCTCTCCTTCGGGTCACCGATCTGACCGGTGGCGCCACCGACGAGCAGGAGCGGCCGGTGCCCGGCGCGTTGGAGCCGGCGGGCCGTGACGACCTGCATGAGGTTGCCGACGTGCAGGCTGGGGGCGGTCGGGTCGAAGCCCACATAGAACGTGGCGCCCGGGCCGTCGAGCAGCGCACGCAGCTCGTCCGGGCCGGTCGAGTCCTGGATCAGGCCCCGCCACAGCAGGTCTTCGGTCAGGGAGTCCCGCCCCTGCGGGAGGTTGCTGTCGGTCACGGTCACCGATTCTCCCCCATCGCCGGTCCGGGGCCGTACCGGGTTTGCCGCGACGGCGACGACTAGGCTGGCGGCGCCGCCGAGCACGAGGAGGAACCACGGTGGAGATGCTTGACGTGACCGGAGGGTTCGCCGCCCTGCTGGGGCTGAAGTTCGACGAGGTCAGCGGCGACCGGGTGGTGGTCCGGTGGCAGGTGCGCCCGGAGCTGCAGCAGCCGTACGGGATCCTGCACGGCGGCGTCCACTGCTCGGTGGTGGAGACGGTGGCCAGCGTGGGCGGCGCGCTGTGGCTGGGTGACCGTGGCCGGGTGGTCGGGGTGTCGAACCAGACCGACTTCCTGCGCGCGGTGCGCGACGGCGAGCTGACCGGGGTCGGCACCCCGGTGCACCGGGGACGCAGCCAGCAGCTCTGGCAGGTGGAGGTCACCGACGCGGAAGGCCGGCTGGTCTCCCGTGGTCAGGTGCGCCTACAGAACCTCACCACCGGGCAGGGCTGAGTCAGCCCGGGTAGGCGACGCGGCTGAGCTCGGGACGGGCCCGCACCAGTTCGTCCAGGCTGGACCCGAGCCGGGGTCCGAGGGTGCCGGCGTAGGTCGCGGTCAGGTGGTTGTTGTCCCGGTAGACGAGCACCCCACCGATTATCGGGGGGCAGCTCGCCGCCGGGCAGATCGCGTCGTTGAGGTTCAGCGCCACGACCCCGGGCAGGCCCGCGGCGGCGCGCTCCTGGCTGATGCTCAACGCCGCCGCGGTCTCCCGCGAGAACCCGCACTCGGTGAGCCGGTCCCGGTGCAGGGAGACACACTCCGGGATGTCGAAGTTGGGTCGCGGGGTGTCCCGCAGCCCCACCACGAGGGTGCCCGGCCCGGTCGCCGACGACCACGCCTGCCGCAGCGCGTCGACCCGCGCCTGGTCGTTCTCCGCCCCGTATAGCGGCCTGCCGCCGGGGGCCAACCGGTACTCGGAGCTCGCCGTGGCCAGGACCAGGTCGGGGCGGTCCGGCCCGGTCAGCGCGGCGCGGACGTTGTCGTTCCACACCTCGCAGCTCGGGAAGGGCTGGTTCTTAACGATCACCGGGGCGGCCAGGAAGGGGCACGACGACTTGAGGTAGGTGACCAGCCGCCAGCCGCGCTCCTCGACAACCCGTCGCAGGGCGGGGAACCACTGCGCGGCGTGCGAGTCGCCGACCAACGCCACCGCGAATTCGCTGTCCCGGTCGCCGTAGACGCAGGTGCGGGCGGGCGCGTCGGTGCCGCTGACGATGCACTTGGCGCCGTAGACCTCGGCGACGTCGGCGCGGGCCGAGGCCGGCTCCGGAACGACGTGGTCCACCTGCTCCACGCCGGGCACCGCCGCCGCCGGCCCGGAGGGCAGCGCGGCGGCGCCGGGCGCGGCGGCCGTCTGGTCGGGCCGCAGCGGGGCCGGGGCGAGACCGAACTGGAAGCCGAGCGCGGCAACCACCGGCAGCACGGTGCAGACCAGGCCGAGCCGCAGGGCCCGCGCCGGCTCGCCGGCGAGCCGGGGGCTGCGCCGCACCGGGTTCTCCACGAAGCGGTACGTCAGCGCGGCCGGCACGACGGAGAGAGCGACGACCGCCATCCCCTCGACGGCGCCCAGCTCACCCAGCCGGGCCCGCGCGACCACCAGCAACGGCCAGTGCCACAGGTACAGCGAGTAGGACAGCGCGCCGACGGCCCGCAGCGGGCGCAGCCCCAACAGCGCTTCGGGGCCGGTCCGGCCGGCGGTGAAGCCACCGGCGATGATCGCGGCGGTGCCCAGGGTGGGCAGCAGGGCTGCCCAGCCGGGAAAGGCGGTCAGCGGGGTGATCACCAGGCCAGCGGTGACCACCGCCGCGAGCCCCACCCAGCCCAGCGCCGCGGCGACCGGCCGGGGCAGCCGGCCCAGCCCGGTGGCGGTCACGGCCAGGACGGCGCCGACGACCAGCTCCCACAGCCGGGTGGTGGTCACGAAGTACGCGCGGGCCGGCTCGGCGGCGCTGAGGTACACCGACCAGAGCAGGGACGGCACCCCGATCAGGGCCAACCCCACCAGGGCCAGCGGACGCAGCGGCCGACGGCCGGCCCCCCGCCCGGCCAGGCGGGCCGCGAGCGCCCCCGCGGCGATCAACAGCAGCGGCCAGATCAGGTAGAACTGCTCCTCCACCGCGAGCGACCAGAAGTGCTGCACCGCGCTCGGCGCGTCGTCGGCGTGCAGGTAGTCGACCGCCTGGGCGGCGAGCCGCCAGTTCATCACATAGAGGCCGCTGGCGATCACGTCCCCGGCGGTGTCCCGCCAGCGCAGCGGCGGCAAGAGCAGCAGGGTCAGCAGGAGGGTGGTGAGCAGGACGACGACCACGGCCGGCAGTAGCCGCTTGGCCCGGCGGGCGTAGAAGCCGACGAGCGAGATCCGGTCGGTGCGCTCCAGTTCGGCGAGGAGCAGTCCGGTGATCAGAAACCCGGAGATGACGAAGAAGACGTCGACACCGACGAAGCCGCCGGGCAGGAAGGGCACGCCGGCGTGACCCAGCATCACCAGGAGCACCGCCAGCGCGCGGATGCCCTCGATGTCGCGGCGGAAACCGCGCTGGGGCGTACGCGCGTGGCGGTCCGGGGCCATCAGGGGTGTCCTCCGAGGTCCTGCGGCGTCCCGGCGAGGGGGATCGGCGCTGCTGCCAGGTCCGGCGGCGACTGTAACAGGGGCCCGGCGGCCGCCTCATCCGCCACGACGCCGGCGGGATCCGCCGATGCGGGGGCGGGCAGCGGCGGTACGGGCTATGGTCGCGGCGATGGGACCGCCACCCGGGCCGCCGACGTGAGGAAGCTGCTCGCCGCCACCCTGGGCGTGCTGTCGGCCATCGGCGGGTTCGTCGACATCGGCGACCTGGTGGCGGCCAGCCAGGCCGGCGCGCTGTTCGGCATGGCCCACGCCTGGGTGCTGCTGGCCGGCGTGGTGGGCATCTGCGCGTACGCCGACATGTCCGGCCGGATCGCGGCGGTGAGCGGACGGGCGGTGTTCGACCTGGTCCGCGAGCGGCTCGGGCCGCGGGTGGCGCTGCTCAACCTGGTCGCGTCATGGCTGGTCACGGTGGTCACGCTCGCCGCGGAGCTGGGCGGGGTGGCGCTGGCGCTGCAACTGGCGAGCGGGGTGAGCCACCTGCTCTGGGTGCCGCTGGCCGCGCTGGCGGTGTGGCTGGTGCTGTGGCGGATGCGCTTCGAGCTGATGGAGCGGGTCTTCGGCCTGGCCGGGCTGGCGCTGCTGGTCTTCGCGGTGGCGCTCGTGGCGTTGCCCACCGACTGGGCGGAACTCGGCCGCGGGGCGTGGCAGATCAGCTCGGCCGGGCACGGCTGGCCGCTGTACTGGTTCGTGGCGGTGGCGTTGTTCGCCTCGACGGTCAGCCCGTACGAGGTCTTCTTCTTCTCCTCCGGCGGGGTGGAGGAGCGGTGGAGCGCGGCCGACCTGGCGCGCGCCCGCTCGAACGTGCTGATCGGCTTCCCGATCGGCGGGTTCCTGGCGTTGTCGCTGATCGCGGTGGCGACGGTGGCCTACCACCCCACCGGGGCCTCGCTGGGCTCGCTCGACGAGGTGGCCCGGCCGGTGGCGACCGCGTTGGGCGGCGCCGGCCTGGTCGCCGCCGTGCTGGCGTTCTTCGCGGTCACCTTCGGCGCGGCGCTGGAGACCGGATTGTCGGCGGCGTACGCGGCGGCGCAGTACTTCGGGTGGCAGTGGGGCAAGCGGGTCAGTCCCCGGGAGGCGGCCCGGTTCCACAGCGTCCTGCTGGTCGGCCTGCTGCTCGCGGTGGTGATGCTGATGACGACCGTGGACCCGGTGCGGTTGACCGAGTACATGCTGGTGCTGAGCGCGGTGGTGCTGCCGCTGACCTACCTGCCGATCCTGGTGGTGGCGAACGACCGCACCTACCTCGGCGACCGGGTCAACGGGTGGTGGGCGAACCTGCTCGGCGCGGTGTTCCTGCTGCTCATCGTCGCCGCCTCGGTGGCGGCGATCCCACTGGCGATCGTGACGGGGATGGGGCGATGAGGGTCCAGCTCGCCAAGCAGCTGCTCGACCGGCAGATCGTCGACGTCGAGGGCCGGCTCGTCGGTCGGGTCGACGACGTCGCGTTCGCGGTGGACGACGAGGGCTACCCGTACGTGGACTGCCTGCTCACCGGGCAGGGGGCGCTCGGGCAGCGGATCGGCGGCCGGATCGGGCGCCTGCTGGTGGCGGTCGCCGACCGGTTCACCGAGGATCCGCCGGTGCCGCCGCTGCGCGTACCGCTGGCGAGCGTCGCCCGGGTGGACAGCGCGGTACGGCTGCGGTGCCGGGCGGCGGAACTGCCGCCCGCGCCGGTGGAGACGTGGCTGCGGCAGCACCTGATCGAGCGGATCCCGGGGGCGTACCGTGCGAGCGGGTGAGCTGCTCGGGCGTACCGCCTACGACCTGCACGGGCGGCGTCTCGGCCGGGTGGTGGACGTGGTGGTGCGCGGTGGCTGGCCGCCGGACCGGCTGCGGATCACCGACGTGATCGTCGCCGCTCACTGGTGGACCCGGGTGACCAGCCGGCTGATCGGGCCGGAGCTGCATCCCGCCGGGCCGTGGTTGCTGCGGGTGGTCGCCCGGCTGGTCGGGCGCAGCACCCACCAGGTGCCCGCGGACGCGGTGCGGCTGCGACCACCGGTGCCCGGCTTCCCGTTCGGCCGGCCCACCGAACGGCGCTGAGCCGGAGCGACACCCAGTCGCGGGGCCGCAGCGACGCCGAGTCGCGGGGGCCGCAGCGACACCGAGTCGCAGGGGCCGGAGCGACACCGACCCGCCGCGGGGCCCGACCGGCGCTGCCCCAGGAACGGGCGCCGGCCGGCACCGGCCGGCGCTGGGTCCGGTGCGTCAGTGACGCGCCTCGTCGAGTTGCTCGGCGGCGTCCGCCGGGTCCGCGGCGGACGGGGTGTCGTCCGCGGTCGGGGTGTCGTCGGTGCCGTCGCTGCCGTCGGTGCCCTCGCTCGGCTCGCGACGGGGGCGGCGGCGGATGTGCACCTCGGTGATGGCTCGCTGGTCGACCTCGACCACCGTCAGCTCCCAGCCGTCGACGGTGACCTGCTCCCCCGCCACCGTCGGGATGTGTCCGAGGCAGATCAGCACCAGCCCGGCGACCGTGGTGTAGTCACCGGCCGGCCGGTTGGGCAGCTCCACCCCGAGGTCGGTGAGGTCGTGCACCGGGAAGGTGCCGGGCAGCACCAGCGAGCCGTCGGCCTCGGTGCGGACCGCACGCAGGTCCCGGTCGGTCTCGTCGTAGATCTCGCCGACGATCTCCTCGAGGATGTCCTCGAGCGTGACGATCCCGTCGACCGCGCCGCGTTCGTCGACCACCAGGGCGATGTGCTGGCGCTCGGCCTTGAACTGGCGCAGCGCGTCCACCACGGGCAGCGAGTCCGGCAGCAGCATCGGCGGGCGGGCGATCTCGTCGACCGGTCGGTCGTCCGGGACGCCGACCAGGTCACGCAGGTGGAGGACACCGACCGCGTCGTCCAGACCGCCGTGGCGGACCACGGGCGCCCGGGAGTGGCCGGTCGCCGCGAGGACGAGCCGCGCGGCGTCCGCGGTGGTGCCGCTGTCGAGCGTGAAGACCTGCAACCGGGGTACGAGGACGGCACGCAACTGCCGGTCGGCGATCTCCACGGCACCGGCGATGATCGTGCGCTGTTCCTTGGTGAAGCCGTGGTTCCCGGCCACGATGTCGCGCAGCTCGTCGGGGCCGATCTCGTCGGGCTCGTGCTTGGGGTCGAGGCCGACGAGGCGGACCACCGTGTCGCTGGTGGCGCCGAGCAACCAGACCGCCGGTCGGGTCACGCTGGCCAGGATGTCAAGCGGCCGGGCCACGACAAGCGCCCACCGCTCGGCGGACTGCATGGCGATGCGTTTGGGCGCCAGCTCGCCGAAGACGAGCGTCACGAACGTGAGCACCAGGGTCACCGCGACGATGGCGACCGTCTCGGCGGCGTTGCCGAAGACGCCGAGCAGCGGCACCAGCGGCCGGGCCAGGGAGACGGCCGCGGCGGCGGAGGCCAGGAACCCGGCGAGGGTGATGCCGATCTGAATGGTGGCCAGGAACCGGTTGGGGTCCTTGGCGAGCCGGGCGAGGGTCCGGCCGCCGCGGCTGCTGCGCTCCAGCCGTTGCAGCTGGCTGTCCCGCAGCGAGACCAGGGCCATCTCGCTGCCGGCGAAGGCCGCGTTGACGATCACCAGCACACCGACCAGGGCCAGTTGGCTCCAGTAGCTCTGCACGAGCGCTTCTCTCCCTCGGCCCGATTGACGTCGGCGATGGCCGACTCGCCGGCCGGTGGGCCCGGTCGGCGTTGCCCCACTGTGCCCCGTGGGCCCACGCCTGAATCCTGGCTCGCCCCCGCACCCGGCCGGCCCGGCTCAGGCCGGGTCGGGTAGGTCGAGCACGTACGCCCCGCCCTCCGGGCGGAAGCCGAGCCGGTGGTAGTAGGGGGCGACCATACCCGGTGGGGAGACCACGCGGCGGAAGCCCCGGTCGGTGAAGAGCCGGCTGCGCCGGTAGACGAACTCGCCCGGGGTGAAGTCACGGAACGGCGGGGTCACGTAGTCCAGGTCGATCTGGGCCACCCCGCCGGCCTCGGCGTGCGACACCATCACGCCGACCACCTCGTCGGAGCGGACCACCAGGAACGCCGAGCGGCCGGGCGCGGCCGGGTCCCACCGGAAGGTCGGGTTGAACCGGGCGATGTCGGTGGCGTGCACCCGCAGCGTGTGTGCCAGGAACGCGTCTCCGGTGCCCACCTCGACCACCTGGTAGGTCCGCTCGTCGTGTCGGGTGGCCAGCAGCTTGCGCAGGTACCACAGGTTGATCACGGTGAGCACCACGTTCAGCCCGACCATGGGCCAGACGTGCACGGCGGCGTTGTAGCCGATCAGGATCAGGCAACCGACCAGGTTGAGCGCCCGCAGCCGCAGGATGCGCGTCTGCAGCAGGGACCAGACCAGCAGCGCGGAGCCGGCCCAGCCGACGAGTTCCAGCCAGTTCACCCCGGGGAGACTAGTGGTTGCCCTGGTCAGCCGCCTCGGCGGGCAGCTCCAGCACCCACTCCTGCACCTCCGCGCCGCGGCCCGGAGCGTACCCGGAGTCCTCGCCGACCACGACGAAGCCGCACTTGCGCAGCACCGCGAGCGAGGCGGCGTTGTCCTTCGCGGCGCGGGCACGCACCGGCCGCCGCGGCAGCTCCCGCAGCAGCGCGGTGAGCCCGGCGGTGGCGTGGCCGCGGCCCCAGCGGGCCGGGTCGATCCAGTAGCTGACCTCGGTCTGCTCGTCGACCGGGAACGCCGCCACGTGGCCGACCACCTCGCCGCCGGCGACGATCGTGCGGTTGACGATGCGCTCGTCGGCGCGGATGCGCGCCCAGTGCGCGTCGAACGCCGCCCGGTCCGACGGATCCTTCGGCCCGAACGCGGCCATCCAGTTGGCCTGCGGATCCTGCTCGTGGGCGAAGAACACGGGCAGGTCGTCATCGCGTACCGGCCGGAGTTCCACCTCGGGATTCATGGCCGGGAAGGATACGCGGACCCACCGACAGCGATCGGGACCTCCGGCCTGTCACGTGTCCCGTCCGGCCCTACGGCCACGGCCGGCAGCGCCGGTATGAAGAAGGAGGAACGACGCAGTCGAGGAGGCCGGACCATGCCGGCGTACGTCTACGACTTATCGAGGGTGACCGTCGAGGCAGGCACCGGCGCTGGCGCATCCGATACCCGTCAGGAGGGCAGCACCATGACCGCCATCTTCAACCCGACCGGGCTGAACACCGTACCCCCGGTCCCCCGCCCGGCGACGCCGGCCGACGACCCGACGCCCGCCCCGGCGGTCCCCGGGCCGGTGGGGCCGGTGCTGGAGCTGCCCGGCGCGGCGCTGGTCCCGGTCACCCACGCCGGTCGCCCGGTGGGCGCGTTCGTCCTGGCCGACGGCAGGGTCCGCTACCGCCGGGTGGTCGACCCGGACCAGTTCGTCGCGGCGGCCACCGGCGCGTTCGCGGTGGCCGCGCTCACCGCCGCCGTGGCGGTGTGGTCGCGCCGCCGCCCACCGGCGGTGCACACGGTCACCATGGGCCCGGGCGGCTGGCTGAGCATGCGTGGCCTGCCGGCCTCCCGCCCCGACCACCGTCCCTGGTGGGCGCGCCTCCTGCACGCCCATCCCCTCCCCCGCTGACCCCTGACAGGAGCGATCATGAGCGGCAACCAGCGCACCGTGGAACCGTGGCGGGGCTTCCGGGACGGGCCGTGGCGCGACACCGTCGACGTGGCGGACTTCGTCCGCCGCAACCACGAGCCCTACGCCGGGGACGCGTCGTTCCTCACCGGGCCGACCGAGCGCACGCTCGCGGTCTGGGACCGGCTCCGGGCGATGTTCCCGGAGGAGCGGCGCCGCGGCGTGTACGACGTGGACGCCGCCACCCCGTCCGCCATCACCTCGCACGGCCCCGGCTACGTCGACCGGGAGCGGGAGCTGATCGTCGGGTTGCAGACCGACGCGCCGCTGCGCCGGGCGATCATGCCGGCCGGTGGGCTGCGGATGGTGGAGACCGCGCTGCGGGCGTACGGGCGCGAACCCGACCCGCGGGTGCACGAGATCTTCACCAGGTACCGCCGGACCCACAACGACGCGGTCTTCGACGCGTACCCGTCGGACGTGCTGGCCGCCCGACGCTCGCACGTCATCACCGGGCTGCCCGACGCGTACGGGCGAGGCCGGATCATCGGCGACTACCGGCGGGTGGCGCTCTACGGGGTGGACCGGCTGATCGCCGAGCGCCACGCCCACAAGGCGGCGCTGGACCGCCGGCGCAGCACCGACGACGTGATCCGGGACCGCGAGGAACTGGCCGAGCAGATCCGCGCGCTCGGCGAGCTGAAGGAGATGGCCGCCGGGTACGGCTTCGACATCTCCCGCCCGGCGGCCACCGGCCAGCAGGCGATCCAGTGGCTCTACTTCGCCTACCTGGCCGCGACGAAGGAGCAGAACGGCGCCGCCATGTCGCTCGGCCGCACCGCCGGCTTCGTCGACGCCTACCTGCGGCGGGACATCGCCGAGGGCCGGCTGGACGAGACCGGCGCGCAGGAGCTCGTCGACGACTTCGTGATCAAGCTGCGGATCATCCGGTTCCTCCGCACCCCCGAGTACGACCAGCTCTTCTCCGGCGACCCGACCTGGGTCACCGAGGCGCTCGGCGGGATGGGCGCGGACGGCCGGCCGCTCGTCACCCGCACCACGTTCCGCTACCTGCAGACCCTCTACAACCTCGGCCCGGCGCCGGAGCCGAACCTGACCGTGCTCTGGTCGCCCCGGCTGCCGGACGGCTTCAAGCGGTTCTGCGCGCAGGTGTCGCTGGACACCAGCGCCATCCAGTACGAGAACGACGAGCTGATCCGTCCCGCGTACGACGACGACACCGCGATCGCCTGCTGCGTCTCGGCCTTGCGGGTGGGGCGGGACATGCAGTTCTTCGGCGCCCGCGCGAACCTGGCCAAGGCGCTGCTCTACGCGATCAACGGTGGCCGGGACGAGCTGACCGGCGAGCAGGTCGCCCCGCCGACCACCCCGGTCGGCGGGGAGACGCTCGACCACGACGAGGTCCTCGCGGCGTACGACCGGACGCTGGACTGGCTCGCCGAGACGTACGTGGACGCGCTGAACGTGATCCACCACCAGCACGACAGGTACGCGTACGAACGGCTGGAGATGGCGCTGCACGACCACCCGGTGCGCCGGTTCATGGCCACCGGCATCGCCGGCCTCTCGGTCGCCGTGGACAGCCTCTCGGCCATCCGGTACGGCCGGGTCAAGGTGCTGCGCGACGCCACCGGGCTGGCCGTCGACTACGCGGTCGAGGGCGAGTTCCCCACGTACGGCAACGACGACGACCGGGCCGACGAGATCGCCGTGTGGTTGGTCGAGACGTTCGCGGCGAAGCTGCGTCGCCAGCACACCTACCGGGACGCCGAACTGACCATGTCGGTGCTCACCATCACCTCGAACGTGGTCTACGGCCGGCACACCGGCAACACCCCGGACGGGCGGCGGGCCGGTGAGCCGTTCGCGCCCGGGGCCAACCCGATGAACGGCCGGGACACCCACGGCCTGGTCGCCTCGGCGCTGTCGGTGGCGAAGCTGCCGTACGACGCGGCCCGCGACGGCATCTCGTTGACCGGCACGGTCACCCCGGACGGCCTGGGGCACACCCGCGCCGAGCGGATCGCCAACCTGGCCGGGGTGCTCGACGGCTACACCGACGCCGGCGGGTTCCACCTCAACGTCAACGTCCTGGACCGGGCCACGCTGCTCGACGCGATGGCCCACCCGGAGCGGTACCCGCAGCTCACCGTCCGGGTCTCCGGGTATGCGGTGAACTTCGTCCGGCTCAGGCCGGAGCAGCAGCGGGACGTGGTGTCCCGGACGTTCCACGGGTCGCTGTGACCGGCCGGCCCCCGGCGGCGCCGCTGTCGGCGCCGCCGGTCCTCCACGGGGCGGTGCACTCCTGGGACACGTCGGTCGGGGTGGACGGGCCCGGCACGCGCTTCGTCGTGTTCCTCGCCGGCTGCCCGCTGCGTTGCCGGTACTGCCACAGCCCGGACACCTGGTACGGGCGCAGCGGCCGGCGGCGCACGGTGGACGAGATGGTCGCCCAGATCGCGCGGTACCGCCGGTTCGTCCAGGTGGCCGGCGGGGGCGTCACGATCAGCGGCGGCGAGCCGCTGCTCCAGCCGGCGTTCACCGGGGCGCTGCTGCGCCGCTGCCGGGCGCTCGGCCTGCACACCGCGTTGGACACCTCCGGGTTCCTCGGCGACCGCGCCGACGACGCGCTGCTGGACGCCACCGACCTGGTGCTGCTGGACGTGAAGGCGGGCAGCCCGGCGACGTACCGCCGGGTCACCGGCACCGGCCGGCTCGCGCCGACGCTGCGGTTCGCCCGCCGACTGGCCGACCGGGGTACGCCGATGTGGATCCGGTACGTGCTGGTGCCCGGGCTGACCGACGCGGTCGACGAGGTGGCCCGGGTGGCGGACGTGGCCGCCGGGCTGGCCGGCGTGCAGCGCGTCGAGGTGCTGCCGTTCCACCGCCTCGGCGCGCACAAGTACGCCGAGCTGGGCCTGGCCTTCCCCCTCGCGGGCACCGCGCCGCCCGATGCGGAGTTGCTGGCCCGGGTACGCGGGCAGTTCGCCGCCCGTGGCCTGACCGTCACCTGATCCGGTGCGTACCGCACCAGCAGGAGGAGCATGTCGATCGCACGGTCGCGCCGCCGCCCCCGCCCGGCCTGTCCGGGCCCGTTGGTCGTCCGCCGCCGGACCGACCCGGATCAGCTCGCCACGGACCCGGAATAGCCGTACAGGTCCAGCAGCCGGACCCGGGACGCCTGGAGGCGGTCCACCACCACGCTCATGAACCGTTCGGTGAGCTGCCGGCCCAGCGTGTCGTCGGACTCCATCAGCCGGCGCACCCCCGCCGCGTCGAACTCGACCGCCGTGCCGCGCCGGGTGGCCACCGCCCCGAACTGCCAGCGGTAGGGCGGGAAGAGCCAGGACCAGCCGAGCACCCCACCCGCGCCGATCGTCTCGATGCCCACGTCACCGCGACCGGGCACCGGGAAGTCCAACGCCACCTGGCCGCTGCGGACCAGCCAGAACCGCTCGGCCGGCTGCCCGGCCCGGAACAACCGGTGCCCGGGATGCCAGGCCACCGGGCGGGCGTGACCGGTGAGCCGAGGCAGCCACCCGTCGGGCAGCCCGGCCAGGAACGGATGCACGCGCAGCATCTCCAGCGGGGTCATGACGCCTCCACGATCGACAGCGGCGAACCGTGGTTCCATCCCACCCGTTCGCGTGCCGGCGCGGCAGGGCCGATGGTCCCGTACCGGGTGCGTGGCGGCGCGGTCGATCGGGATGGGGGGCGGCCACAATGGCGGGAACCGACCGGAGGGGACACACCGATGAACCGACCCGTCGTGGCGGGGGTGGACGGATCACCGTCCAGCCTGGCCGCCGCCGACCAGGCCGCCGCCGCCGCGGTGGCACGCTCCCGGCCGCTGCTGCTGGTGCACGGCTACCTGCACCCGCTCGGGTACGGCGTGCCGCTCAACCCGTACGACGTCGGGGTGCCGGCGCCCACCGCGGAGGCGGAGAAGATGCTCGAACGGGTGGCTGCCGACCTGGCCGACCGGCACCCGGGGCTGCGGGTGGAGGTCCGCCAGGTCGCCGGTGGTCCGGGCGCGGCCCTGGTGGAGGAGTCGCGCCGGGCCGAGCTGGTGGTGGTGGGCAGCCGGGGCGTGGGCGGCTTCACCGGGCTGCTGCTCGGCTCGGTGGGCGGGCAGCTCGCGCAGCACGGGCACTGCCCGGTGCTCGTCGTCCGCCCCGCGGAACAGCCGATCCCCGTGGGCGGTCCGGTGCTGGTCGGGGTGGACGGCTCCGAGTCCGCCGGGTACGCCGTCGAGCTGGCCGCGGACGAGGCCGACCGCCGCGACGCCGAGCTGGTGCTGGTGCACGTCGCCGCGCCGGAGCGCGACGCGACCGGCCCGCGGGCCGCGGCCGGGGCGGACGCCGCGGACCGGGCCGAGGCCGCCGAGCTGCTGAGCGCCGCAGCCGAGCGGATCCGGACGGCGCACCCGGGGCTGCGGGTGACCGAGCGCGCCATGGTCGACGCCTCGCCGGAGACGGCGCTGCGGGACGCGAGCGGGGAGGCGTCGTTGGTGGTGGTCGGCTCCCGGGGGCGGGGCGGCTTCGCCGGGCTGCTGCTCGGCTCGGTCAGCCAGGCCCTGGTGCAGCACGCCCACTGTCCGGTGCTTGTCGCCCACCCACCGTCGCCGACCGGCGACTGACGCCGGTCGGGTCAGGCCGGGTCGCGGCCGGCGAGCAGGTCGGCGAAGTCGGTGGTGAGGGCGAACGGGTCGGCCGGGCCGGCCGCCGGGGGCCGGCGGTCCACCTGCTCGGCCAGCTCGGCCGCCGCACGGCGGATGCGGGCCCGCAGCGCGCTGTCGCCGTCGTCGCCGGCCCAGTCCTCGGGCGCGGCGAAGACCGCCGTCGGCAGCGTCACCGCCCGCAGGTACGTGAACATCGGCCGGACCGCGTGTTCCAGCGCCAGCGAGTGCCGGGCGGTGCCGCCGGTGGCCCCGAGCAGCACCGGCGTGCCGGCCAGCGCCTCGGAGTCCACCACGTCGAAGAAGGACTTGAACAACCCGTTGTAGGACGCGTTGAAGATCGGCGTCACCGCGATCAGCCCGTCCGCCGCCGCGACGACGTCGAGCGTCCGGCGCAGCGCGGCCGGCGCGAAGCCGGTGAGCAGATGGTTGACCACGTCGTGGGCGTGTTCGCGCAGCTCCACCGGGCGCAGCTCCACGTCCGCGCCGCGGCCGGCCAACTCGTCGCGGGCAGCCGCGGCGAGCTGGTCGGCGAGCAGCCGGGTGGATGAGGGCTGGCCGAGACCGGCCGAGACGACCGCGAGGGTACGCCGGGTCATCGCCCCTCCCCCGCGGTCGCGGCGGCGTCGACGGTGGTCGTCACGGCGTCGCGGGCGGCCAGGAGGCTGGCGTGGGTGGGCGCCTCGGGCACGTGCGCCGGACGCATCGAGTCGAACTCCTTGCGCAGCACCGGGACGACCTCCTCACCCAGCAGGTCGAGCTGTTCCAGCACGGTCTTCAGCGGCAGGCCGGCGTGGTCCATCAGGAAGAGCTGCCGCTGGTAGTCGCCGACGTACTCGCGGAAGCCCAGCGTGCGGTCGATGACCTGCTGCGGGCTGCCGACGGTCAGCGGCGTCTCCCGGGTGAACTCCTCAAGCGACGGGCCGTGCCCGTAGACCGGGGCGTTGTCGAAGTACGGCCGGAACTCGCGTACCGCGTCCTGCGAGTTGCGGCGCATGAAGACCTGCCCGCCGAGGCCGACGATGGCCTGGTCGGGCGTGCCGTGGCCGTAGTGCGCCCAGCGCTGGCGGTAGAGGCCGACCATCCGCTGGGTGTGCTCCTTGGGCCAGAAGATGTGGTTGGCGAAGAAGCCGTCGCCGTAGTAGGCGGCCTGCTCGGCGATCTCCGGGCTGCGGATCGAGCCGTGCCAGACGAACGGCGGTACGCCGTCGAGCGGGCGCGGGGTCGAGGTGAACGACTGCAACGGCGTGCGGAACTTACCCTTCCAGTCGACCACGTCCTCCCGCCACAGCCGGTGCAGCAGGTCGTAGTTCTCGATGGCGAGCGGGATGCCGTTGCGGATGTCCTGCCCGAACCACGGGTAGACCGGGCCGGTGTTGCCGCGACCCATCATCAGATCCACCCGGCCGTCGGCCAGGTGCTGGAGCATCGCGTAGTCCTCGGCGATCTTGACCGGGTCGTTCGTGGTGATCAGCGTGGTCGAGGTCGACAGGAGCAGCCGTTCGGTGCGCGCGGCGATCCAGCCGAGCATGGTGGTCGGCGACGACGGCACGAACGGCGGGTTGTGGTGCTCGCCGGTGGCGAAGACGTCCAGGCCGACCTCTTCGGCCTTGAGCGCGATGGCGGTCATGGCCTTGATCCGGTCACGCTCGGACGGCAGCCGCCCGGTGGTCGGGTCGACGGTGACGTCACCGACGGTGAAGATTCCGAACTGCATGACCAGCTCCTCGGGTGAAAGCCGGACCGGTCGGCCCGGCATCGCACCGCACAACCTATTTGACGAGTCAACTATTCCGGCACCCGCCACCCCCGCCGTGGCCCGGCTCACCCGGCAGCCCGGCCGCTCCCCGTACGATGATCCTGCTGACGGGACGCCTTGCAGGACATCGATGGCCCGCACGTTCACCGCTGCCGTGCACCAGGAGGACGACTGGTATGTCGCCCGCTGCTTGGAGATCGAGGTCGCCAGCCAAGGGGAAACAGTCGACGCGGCTCTGATCAACCTTCGCGAAGCCGTCGAGGCATACCTGGAAGAAGTCGAGAACCCGGAGATCGAGACCACGCCGTTGGTGACGTTCTTCCAGGCCGGGCGAGCGGCGTGAGCCCACGGATCTGACTCCGTCGGAGTTCCTCGAACTCTTGCGCTGACCCGTGCATCTTGAGCAGATCCACCTGCGGTTCGGCAGATACGCTTGCCCGCCATGACGTCGTACCCCTGGCTCGACGCGCCGGCCGCGGAGATCGCAGCCACCGCGCGGACCCTGCTCGGTTGGACCGTGTCGGCGAACGGCGTCCGCGTCCGGCTCACCGAGGTCGAGGCGTACGCCGGCACCGGGGCGGATCCGGCCTCGCACGCCCACCGTGGGCCGACGCCGCGCAACCGGGTCATGTTCGGGCCGGCCGGGCACGTCTACGTGTACTTCGTGTTCGGCATGCACTGGTGCGCGAACATCGTCTGCGGGCGCGACGGCGAGGCGGCGGCCGTGCTGCTGCGCGCCGGCGCCGTGGTGGACGGGATCGAGACCGCCCGCGAGCGCCGTCCCCGCGCGAGCGACCGGGATCTCGGGCGCGGGCCGGCCCGGCTGGTCACCGCACTCGGCCTCGGCCGGGACGCGAACGGCACCTCGGCGGTCGACGGCACCGGACCGCTGCTCCTGGCCGCGCCGGAGAGCCCGGTCTACCCGGCGCGGATCGCCGCCGGCCCCCGGGTCGGTGTCGCCGCCGCGCACGACCTGCCCTGGCGGTTCTGGTTGATCGACGAGCCGAGCGTGAGCGCCTACCGCCGGCACACCCCGCGCCGCCGCCAACCGGCGACCCCGTAGCGGCCCCACCACCGCCCCTCACCCTTCCTCGCACTGATCATGAGGTTGACGGCATCAACAGAGATCAACATCGCCGCCAACTTCATGATCACCTTTCTCTAGCGATCCTGAGCGGGTTGTGCGGTTGGGTGCTACAGGTGGCGGGGAGTCTGCGCCTGGTCACTTGTCGAAGCCGTCCACGCAGCCAGCTCGCCCGACCCCACCTGGCCGGGCGGCCGACCGATCAGATGATCATGTGCCCCGACCGCCAGGTGACGCTCCCGAAGCGTCAAGCGTTGCGCGGCAGTGGCGAAGCGATCTCAGCAACCCCTGTGCGCTCCTGGTGCGTCTCACTCATGGGAGAGCACGGGGTTACGCACGAATGGCTTTCAACAGGGTGTTGACAACAGGCCATTCTCGGGTGTGGGATGGACGGCATGGTCACCGTGGACAACGACCCGTTCACCGCTCCGGATGCTGCCCAGGCCCGGGCCCACCGCAACTACGCGGCGCTGCTGCGGATTGCCGAGCGGCACGCCGGCACCAACTCCCGGCGTCGGCGCTACGCGCACCCCGACGTGCCCGACGCCTACGAGGCGGCCACGCTGGTGATGGCCCTCGCCGGCGGGGCCGAACTGGACGCGGGCGAGGAACCTGTCGACCAGGCCGACCTGATGGCCGCGCTGACCCTGATCCCGCATGTGCGGGCGGAGGTGGACGTGTTGGAGGCCGGGCTGCTCCAGGTGGCCCGCAGCCGGGGCATGACCTGGCAGGCGATCGCGTTCGGGCTGGGGCTGGGCAGCGCACAGGCGGCCCGGCAGCGCTACGAGCGGCTCACCGTGCGCACCGGCACCGGCGACTGACCGGGCCGACGAACTGTCACAGCCGCGGGTGAGACTGTGCCGGACGAGGGCACGGGAGGACGCGATGACGCGCGACGAGATGCTTGCCTACTGCCTGGCCAAACCGGGCGCCTGGCTGGACCGGCCGTGGGAGGCCGACGAGGTGGCGAAGGTGGGCAGCCGGATCTTCGCCTTCCTCGGCGCTCCCGACGGCGAGGCCCGGATCTGGGTCAAGTGCGGCCCGTCGCGCGAGGTGGCCGACGAGTGGCTGCACCGGTTCCCGGACGACGCCCGCCCCTCCCCCTACATCGGCCGGTCCGGCTGGAACGCGCTGCGCCTGACCGGCGGCATCCCGGACGACGACCTGATCGACGCGGTGGACGGGTCGTACGACGCGGTGGTGGCCAAGCTGCCGAAGCGGGAGCGGCCGACGGGCTGAGGTTCCGATCCGGCCCGGGCCGGGCGGCGAACCGGGGCGCGCGACTCTATCCTCGTTCCGTGCGGTACGCCGACCTCACCTTCGCGCAATGGAACGACCTGCCCGACGACGCGGCCCGCCGGGTCGCGGCAGGAATCGCGGACCGGCACGGCCTCACCCCGCTGGGCCTGGAGGTAAGGGCCTACGTGGGGCGTTCGCACCGGGTGGCCCGGTTCGACCGCGATGGAATGCGGTTCGCTCTCGTCCCCGGCGGGCGGCCGACGCTCGGTTACGACGGGTCGCGCTTCCGGCCCGACCCGGGCCAGTCGGCCGACTACGCCGAGAGCGCCGACGAGTACGGCCTGCCGCCGCTGAACGAGTTCGTCGACGCGATGACGACGCCGGAACGGGTAACGGAGCTGCCCGCGATGCTGGTGGCGGTGGACGCGTACGACCCCTGCCAGATCCTGCTGGAGCCGGACGACCCCCGGGTCCGCGAACTGGTCGCCACGGTCGAGCCAGGAATCGGCGGGAGGAGGACCTTCGAACCCGACGGCGGGCTGCACGTCGAGTTCGACCGGGCCGGGCGGGTGACTCGGGCCCGGCTGACACGGCAGGTCTCCTACGACGAGGCGATGGCCGGGATCGAGAGCCTCGGCCTGCGGACGGCCACACCGGACGAGTGGGAGTGGGCGTGCGGGGCCGGCGCGGCGACGTTGTTCCGCTGGGGCGACGACCACCCCGTTGACGCCTATCCGTCCAGTCTCCGGGTCGGGCCGCACCGGGAAGAGAATCTGTGGGGCCTGGCAATCGGGCAGGATCCCTACCGGCAGGAGGCGACGACCGAGCCGACGGTGGTGTGCGGCGGCGACGGTGGGGGTGCCACGTGCGGCGGCAGCGGCTTCTTCCTGGGCTGGCTTACCCTCGCGACCGCCTACCGGGACGACGACTTCGGCCGCTGGTTCGCCTCGGACGACGGGTACGCCGACGAGATCCTCACCCGGCCGGTCATCGAGCTGAGCTGACCGGCCGATCCGGCTGGCGGAGGCGGGCGCCCGAACGGCGGGGTGCGCTGCCGTGCCAGAATCCCGAGCCGTGTCCCATCCACCCTTACAGCCGTACCCGCCCACGCCCGGCGGGGGCACGCCTCTCGTCGCGTACCCCGTCCGATCGCGCCAGCTGCCGATGACGGCGTTGGCCATCAACCAGGCACGCGGCCAGGGCAGCATCAGCGGGTCGGCCGAGTCATAACCGAATTCGTGGAGCTGTTCACCGACATGAAATTAAAGCAGCACTGAACCGCAAGTACGGGATGCGGCCGATCAGTTCATGGAGAACGCGACGACGACTGTCACCTGAGCGCGTACGAAGCTTGTCCGGGGCGGGCGGCGGGCACCCGCCCCGGACATGGTGTACTCAACGGGGAACGACCTGCTCGGCGGCCCAGTCCCGCCAACCGGCCAGCTTGTCCGCGGCGGCGGCGAGCTGGTCGGCGACCGGCCCGGGGCCGGTGGAGCCGGGGGTGATGCGGGCGGCCAGGGCCGAGCGCACCGAGAGCACGTCGCGCACCGACGGGTCCAGGTGCTCGCTCACCGCGGCCAGGTCGGCGTCGGAGACCTCGTCCAGCTCGCACTCCCGGGCCGCGCAGAGCGCCACCAGCTTGCCGGTGATCTCGTGTGCGTCGCGGAACGGCACGTGCCGGCGGACCAGCCAGTCGGCGACCTCGGTGGCGAGGGAGAAGCCCGACGGGGCGGTGGCCGCGAGCCGGTCCACCCGGACCGTCATCGTGGAGATCATCCCGGCCAGCGCGGGGAGCAGCAGCTCAAGCGTGTCGACCGCGTCGAACGCCGGCTCCTTGTCCTCCTGCATGTCCCGGTCGTAGGTCATCGGCAGGCCCTTGAGCATGGTGAGCACGCTCATCAGGCCGCCGACCAGCCGGCCGGACTTGCCGCGGGCCAGCTCGGCGATGTCCGCGTTCTTCTTCTGCGGCATGATCGACGAGCCGGTGGCGAACGAGTCGTCGAGCTCGACCCAGCCGAACTCCTGCGACGTCCAGAGCACCACCTCCTCGCCGAGGCGGGACAGGTGCACGCCGGTCATCGCGGTGACGAAGAGGAACTCGGCCACGAAGTCCCGGTCGGCCACCGCGTCCATCGAGTTGGCGAACGAGGTGCGGAAGCCCAGCTCCTTGGCGACCGCCACCGGGTCCAGCGGCAGCCCCGAGCCGGCCAGCGCGCCGGCGCCGAGCGGGCTGATCGCGGTCCGCTCGTCCCAGTCGCGCAGCCGCTCCAGGTCGCGCAGCAGCGGCTGCACGTGGGCGAGCAGCCAGTGCCCGAACGTCACCGGCTGGGCGTGTTGCAGGTGGGTCATGCCCGGCGCGGCGGTGTCCACGTGCCGCTCCGCCTGCTCGACGAGCGCCTCGGCCAGCTCGACCAGCCGGGCGGCCACCCCGCGGGCGTGGTCGCGCAGATAGAGCCGCAGGTCGGTGGCGACCTGGTCGTTGCGGGAGCGGCCGGCGCGCAGCTTGCCGCCGAGGCTGCCCAGGCGTTCCAGCAGGCCGCGCTCCAGGGCGGTGTGCACGTCCTCGTCGTCAATGGTGGGACGGAACGCCCCGGAGGCGCAGGCGGCCTCCAGGTCGTCCAGCGCGGCCAGCATCCGCCCGAGTTCGTCCGGGTCGAGCAGGCCGGCGCCGGCGAGGACCCGGGCGTGCGCCCGGGAGCCGGCGATATCGTACGGGGCGAGGCGCCAGTCGAACTGGACGCTCACCGACAGCCGCGCGAGCGCCTCGGCGGGACCGCCGGCGAACCGGCCTCCCCAGAGGCTCGTCCGGTTGGTGGCGGCGCTGTTCTCGGTCAGGCTCTTGTCGTCCACCCCACCCATTGTGGTGGTCACGGCCGCACCTCCTGCCACCGGGCGTACCGTCCGACGCCGTCGACCCGCTCGGTCATGCTGTGGTGTTCCCTTCGATGTGTTCCTCCCGGCGGGCCCACCCGGCGAGGCGGTCGCCGAGCGCGGCGCCGCCGTCGGCCTCGCGGGCCACCACGAGGATGGTGTCGTCGCCGGCGATGGTGCCGACGATCTCCGACAGGCCCGCCCGGTCGAGCGCGCTGGCCAGGTAGTGGGCCGCGCCCGGCGGGGTGCGCAGCACGGCGATGTTCCCGCTGGAGTCGACGCCGTTGAGCAGTTCGCGCAGCAGCCGGACCAGCCGGGCCGGCGCCCCCTCGGCGTCCCGCAGCGGCCGGCGGCCGTCCTCGGGGATCAGGTAGACGCCGCGCCCGTCGCCGCCGCGCGCGGTCACCGCCCCCAACTCCTTGAGGTCACGGGAGAGGGTGGCCTGGGTGACCTGGATGCCGTCGGCGGCGAGCAGGTCGGCCAACTCGGTCTGCGAGTGGATGGCGCCGTCGCGGATCAGTTCGACGATGCGGCCGTGCCGCGCGGCGCGGGTCAGCGGAGCGGTCATGTGGATGCCTCCAGGAGAAACGTCAGCAACGCCTTCTGGGCGTGCAGGCGATTCTCCGCCTGGTCGAACACGGCGCTGCGCGCGCCGTCGAGCACCTCGCCGGTGATCTCCTCGCCCCGGTGGGCGGGCAGGCAGTGCAGCACGATCACGTCGGCCGCGGCGTGGTCGAGCAGGGCGTCGCTGACCTGGTAGGGCCGGAACGGGGTGATCCGGTCCAGCCCGTCGTCCTCCTGCCCCATCGACGTCCAGGTGTCGGTGGCGACCACGTGCGCGCCGCGTACCGCCTCGACCGGGTCGGTGCCCACGTCGACGGAACCGCCGGTGCCGGCGGCGATCTTCGCCGCCCGGGCCACGATCGCCGGGTCCGGCGCGAAGCCGGCCGGGCCGGCGATCCGGACGTGCATCCCGGCGGTCGCGCCGGCCAGGAGGTACGAGTGGGCCATGTTGTTCGCCGCGTCACCCACGTAGGTGAGGATCCGCCCGGCGGTGTCCCCGAACCGCTCCCGCACGGTGAGCAGGTCGGCCAGCAACTGGCAGGGGTGGTAGGTGTCGGTGAGCGCGTTGACCACGGGCACGGTGGCGTGCGCGGCCACCTCGGCGATCCGGTCGTCGCCGTGGGTCCGCAGCACGATCGCGGCCACGTAGCGGGACAGCACCCGGCCGGCGTCGCCGAGGCTCTCCCCGCGGCCGAAGTGGGTGACCTGGGTGTCCACCACGAGCGGGTGCCCGCCCAGCTCGGCGATGCCGGCGTCGAACGAGATCCGGGTGCGCAGGCTCTGCTTGTCGAACAGCACCGCCACCGACCTCGGCCCGGCGAGCGGCGTGTGTCCGTACCGGTCGGCCTTCATCCGGGCGGCGAGGTCGAGCACGGCGACCTGCTCGGCCGGGGTGAGGTCGTCGTCGCGCAGGAAGTGGCGGGTCATGCGGGGGCCTCCGTGCGGGTCGAGGGGGTGGGCGCCGGCGCGGCGGCTCCGGCGGGCATGGCCGCCCCGGCAGGCGAGGCAGGTCCGGCCGCCCCGGCGGGCGAGGCAGGCCCGCCGAGCGCAGCGTCGAGGGCGGTGGGAAGCGCGGCGAGGAACGCGTCGGCCTGCGCCGGGGTGAGGATCAGCGGCGGGGCGAGCCGGATCACGTCGGGCTGCACCGGGTTGACCAGGAAGCCGGCCTCCCGCAGCGCGGTCGCCACCGGGCCGGCCACCGGCCGGTCGAGCGCGATGCCGAGCAGGAGGCCGGCGCCGCGCACCTCGCGCACCAGCGGGTGCCCGAGCGCCTCGACGCCGCGCCGCAGCCGCTCGCCGACCCGCTTGACGTGGTCGAGCAGGCCCTCGTTGGCGATCGTGGCGATCACCGCGAGCGCGGCGGCGCAACTGACCGGGTTGCCGCCGAACGTGGTGCCGTGCGAGCCCGGGGTGAGCAGGTCGGCGGCCGGGCCGAAGGCCAGGCAGGCGCCGAGCGGCAGGCCGCCGCCGAGCCCCTTGGCGAGCGTCACCACGTCCGGTTCGACGCCCTCGGCCTGGTGGGCGAACCAGTGCCCGGTGCGCCCGACGCCGGTCTGCACCTCGTCGAGCACCAGCAGCGCGCCGTGCGCGGCGGTGATCCGGCGGGCCGCGGTGAGGTAGCCGGGCGGCGGGACCACCACGCCGTTCTCGCCCTGGATCGGCTCCACGATCACCATGGCGGTGTCGTCGGTGACCGCGTCGGCGAGCGCGTCCGCGTCGCCGAACGGCACGTGGGTGACGTCGCCGGGCAGCGGGCGGAACGGGTCGGCCTTGGCCGGCTGGCCGGTGAGCGCCAGCGCGCCCATGGTCCGGCCGTGGAAGCCGCCGTGGGTGGCCACCACGTGCCGTCGCCCGGTCAGCCGGGAGAGCTTGAACGCGGCCTCGTTGGCCTCCGCGCCGGAGTTGGCGAGGAAGACCCGGCCGGGGCGGCCGGCCAGGGCCAGCAGCAGCTCGGCGAGGGCCACCGGCGGCTCGGCGACGAACAGGTTCGACACGTGCCCGAGCGTGGCGACCTGTTTCGACACGGCGGCCACCACCGCCGGGTGGGCGTGACCGAGCACGTTGACGGCGATGCCGCCGAGCAGGTCGACGTACTCCCGGCCGGCCTCGTCGACCACGACGACGCCGCGGCCGGCGACGAGCGCCAGCGGCGGCGTGCCGTAGTTGTCCATCATGGTGGCGTTCCAGCGCCGCAGCAGGCTCATGAGCCGATCACCATCGTTCCGAACCCTTCCGACGTGAACACTTCGAGCAGCGTGGAGTGGGCGACCCGGCCGTCGACGACGTGCGCGGCGGGCACGCCCTGCCGCACCGCCCGCAGGCACGCCTCCATCTTCGGGACCATCCCCGACTCCAGGGACGGCAGCAGCTTCGCCAGGTCGTCCGCGGTGATCTCGCTGACCAGGCTGGACGTGTCCGGCCAGTCGGCGTAGAGACCCGGCACGTCGGTGAGCACGACCAGCTTGCGCGCGTCCAGGGCGACCGCGAGCGCGGCGGCGGCGGTGTCCGCGTTGAGGTTGTGCAGCACCCCGTCGACGTCCGGCGCGACGGTGGAGATGACCGGGATCCGGCCGGCCGCGATCAGGTCGGTGACCGCCGAGACGTCCACCGACTCCACGTCGCCGACCTGACCCACGTCGACCGGCTGCCCGTCCACGTACGCCGGGCGGCGCACCGCGGTGAACAGCCCGGCGTCCTCCCCGGAGAGGCCGACCGCGAACGGGCCGTGCGCGTTGACCAGCCCGACCAGTTCCCGGCCGACCTGTCCGACGAGGACCATCCGGACCACGTCCATCGCCTCCGGGGTGGTGACCCGCAGGCCGCCCCGGAACTCGCTGGCGATGCCGAGCCGGCCGAGCATGGCGGAGATCTGCGGGCCGCCGCCGTGCACCACGACCGGCTTCAGACCGGCGTACCGGAGGAAGACCATGTCCGCGGCGAAGGCCCGCCGCAGCTCGGGGTCGACCATCGCGTTGCCGCCGTATTTGATCACGACGGTGGCGCCGGCGAAGCGGGCCAGCCAGGGCAGCGCCTCGATGAGCGTGGCGGCCTTGGCCTGGGCCCGGGTGAGGTCGTCACTCATCATGACGAGTACGCCGAGTTCTCGTGCACGTACCCGTGCGACAGGTCGTTGGTCCAGATGGTCGCGGCCTCGCCACCGGCGTGCAGGTCGATCCGGATGGTGACGTCACGGCCGGTGAGGTCCACCTTGGCGCGGTCCTCGGCGGCGGCGCCGCCCCGGCACACCCAGATGCCGTTGACCGCGACGTCGACCTCGTCCGGCTCGAACGCGGCGGCGGTGGTGCCGACGGCGGCGAGGATCCGGCCCCAGTTCGGGTCGTTGCCGAACAACGCGGTCTTGACCAGGTTGTTGCGGGCGACCGCGCGGCCCACCTCGACGGCGTCGTCCTCGCTCGCCGCGCCGACCACGTCGATCGCGATCTGCTTGGTCGCCCCCTCCGCGTCGGCGAGGAGCTGCTGGGCCAGGTCGTGGCACGCGGTGGTGACCGCGGCGGCCAGCTCGGCCGCGGTCGGCTCGATGCCGGAGGCGCCGCTGGCCAGCAGCAGCACGGTGTCGTTCGTGGACATGCACCCGTCGGAGTCGATCCGGTCGAAGGTGACCCGGGTGGCGGCCCGCAGCGCGGCGTCGAGCGCGTCCGGCCCGGCCACCGCGTCGGTGGTGAGCACACAGAGCATGGTGGCCATGGCGGGCGCCAGCATCCCGGCGCCCTTCGCCATCCCGCCGACGGTCCAGCCGCCGCCGGGCACCACGGTGGTCTTGGGCCGGGTGTCCGTGGTCATGATCGCCTCGGCGGCCGGCAGCCCGCCGTCGCGGGACAGGCCGCGCACCGCGTCGCGTACGCCTGGTAGCAGTTTCGGCATCGGCAGCCGCTCGCCGATCAGGCCGGTGGAGCAGACCGCGACCTCGCCGGCGCCGACGATCAGCCGGGCGCTGCCGGCGGTGAGCGCGGCGGCGGTGTGCTCGGCGGTGGCGTGGGTGTCCTGGAAGCCGGCCGGGCCGGTGCAGGCGTTCGCGCCGCCGGAGTTGAGCACCACGGCGCGGACCACGCCGCCGTGCACGACGCGCTGGGTCCAGAGCACCGGGGCGGCCTTCACCCGGTTGGCGGTGAAGACGCCGGCGACACCGGCGTCCGGGCCGTCGTTGACGACCAGGGCGACGTCGGCGGCGCCGGAGGACTTGAGGCCGGCGGCGACGCCGGCGGCGCGGAATCCACGGGGAGCGGTGACGGTCATGGGGCGACTCCGAAGACGGACAGGCCGGTGGTCTCGGGGAGGCCGGCCATCAGGTTGGCGTTCTGCACGGCCTGACCGGCCGCGCCCTTGCCCAGGTTGTCGATGGCGCTGACCACGATCACCCGCCCCGAGTCGACGTCCACGGTCGTCTGGAGGTGGCAGGCGTTCGAGCCGGCGGTGGCGGCGGTGTGCGGCCACGACCCGTCGGGCAGCAGGTGCACGAAGGGCTCGTCGGCGTAGGCGGCGGCCAGCACCGCGCGCGGGTCGGCGTCGCCGGTCGGCAGCGCGGTGACGGTGGCCAGAATGCCCCGGGGCATGGGGGCGAGCACCGGCGTGAACGACAGCCCGGTCGCGCCGGTGGCCTGCTTGATCTCGGGCACGTGCTGGTGCACGCCCACCTTGTAGGGGGACAGGTCGCCCATCACCTCGCTGCCGAGCAGGTGTGCCTTGGCGGCCCGGCCGGCGCCGGAGGTGCCGGAGGCGGCGACCACCACCACGTCGTCGGGGCGTACCGCGCCGGCGGCGATCAGCGGGGCCAGCGCCAGCGTGGTCGCGACCGCGTAGCAGCCGGTGTTGGCCACCCGCCGGGCCGCCGCGATCCCGCCACGCGCGCCGGGTAGCTCGGGCAGCCCGTAGGCCCAGGCGCCGGCGTGCGCGCCGCCGTAGTAGCGGGACCAGGCGTCCGCGTCGTGCAGCCGGTGGTCGGCGCCGAGGTCGACCACCTTGACGGTGTCGGGGAGGGCCGCGGCGAGGGCCGCCGACTGGCCGTGCGGCAGGGCCAGGAAGACCAGGTCCGCGTCGGCGAGCGCCGCCGGGTCGGTCGCCCCGAGCACCAGGTCCAGGCCGGCGAGCTGCGGGTGTACGGCGGCGACGGGCTGGCCGGCCTGGCTGTGCGCGGTGGCGGCGACCAGCTCGAACTCGGGGTGGCCGGCGAGCAGGCGCAGCAGTTCGCCACCGGCGTACCCGCTCGCCCCGGCCACCGCTACTCGAATGCCCATACTAACCTCCGCATGAATATGCGGTAACTTTAGCAGCGCGGGCGGTGATCATGCAAGGTTATACGGTGCACCGCATGATGCTTCGGTCGCTCACTCCGGCGCGAGCGCCGTGAGCGCCCCGGCGGCGAGCGCCGCCACGCCGGCCGGCAGCGCCAACCCGGCATCGGGTGCGAACGACGGGCTGTGGTTGGCCGGCAGGCCGGCGAGCTTCTCGGCGGCGCTCGCACCGGGCGCCGACCGCCACTGGCGCGGGCCGACGACGCCGAGCATCCAGTACCCGCTGGGAATCCCACCGGCGGCCAGCAGCGGAAAGTCCTCGGCCGCCAGCGACGGCGGCCACCAGGCCACCCGCTCGGCGCCGAACGCCCGCTCGTGCGCGGCGCGCAACCGCGCGGCCACCGCCGGATCGCCCTGATAGGCCGGGGTACGCGAGACGACCCGCAGCACCGGCTCCACCGGGCTGCCCGCGGCCTCGCAGCAGGCCCGGACGACCCGGGTCACCCGGGCCAGCACGTCGTCGAGCGTCCGGTCGGACAACGCCCGGATCGTGACGCCCAGGGTGGCGTCCTCCGGGATCACCCCCGGGTGGTGACCCGCCCGCAGGGAACCCACGGTCAGCGACACCTGCTCCGCCGGCCCGACCTGCCGGGCCACGACGGTCTGCAACTGAACCACGATGGTGGCGGCGAGCACCACCGGGTCGACACACAGGTGCGGGGTGGCGGCGTGCCCACCGCGCCCGGTCACGGTCACCTCCAGCGTGACGCAGCCGGCCGTCATCGGGCCGGCCCCGTGCGCCACCATGCCGGCGGGCAGGGGCGCGGCGTGCTGCGCCAGCAGCAGGTCGGGGCGACCGAACCGCTCGTGCAGGCCGTCCGCGACGAGCGCGGCGGCGCCACTGAGCGTCTCCTCGGCGGGCTGCCCGAGCACGAGCAGCGTCCCCCGCCACCCGTCCCGCCGCCGGGCCAGGTGAGCCGTCGCGCCCACCGCCGCGGCCAGGTGCAGATCGTGCCCGCAGGCGTGCATGACAGGGGTCCGGCGCCCCGCGCCGTCGAGGGCGGTCGCGGTGCTCGCGTACGGCAGCCCGGTCCGCTCGGCGACCGGCAGCGCGTCGAGCTCGGCGCGGAGCATCACCGCCGGCCCGGCCCCGTTGGCCAGGACGCCGACCACGCCGTGCCCGCCGATGCCGGTCGTGACCTCGCAGCCGATCTCCCGCAGCGCGGACGCGAACCGCGCGGCGGTGCGCTCCTCCGTCCCCGACAACTCCGGATGGGCGTGCAGGTCGCGGTAGAGCGAGCCGGCCCGGGCCAGGACGTCCGGCTCCGGGGACGGGCCCGGGACGCGGGCGGTGACGGGCGGACCGGGTGACGCCATGGCGGTAAGCCAACCGCCTGCCGCTGTCACCCCGCTCACATCCGGTGACAGCGACCTGGTGGTCCGGACGACGGCGATCGGTGAGAGCCGTGCGGTCTGCTTGTCCCGGGCCGGAGGAACCGGCCGGACACGACCGTTTGGAGTCACCATGGCGCCCGAGACCGACCTGAACGCCCTCGCCGAGGAAATCCTCGAGCTGGAGTCCGAGACCTTCGCGATCTCCGACTACGCCGACGCCTCCGAGGCGATCCTGGCCTCGTGCTCCTCGTCGGGCACCACCTCGACGTGCAGCAGCACCACCTCGACCACCAGCTGCTCGGCCTGAGCTGATCGGTCACCACGTCGGGCCGCCCGGTGGGCGGCCCGACGTGCGTGTGTCCGGCCCGGGCGGCTCGACGTGCGGGCGGCCGGGCGGCTCGACCGTGCGCGTGTCCGGGCCGGGCGGTCGGCGGTCGGCGGTCGGCTCAGGGGAACGGGTGGGGGACGCGGCGTAGGTCGGCGTCGGTGAGCGCGGCGCCGGTCAGCCCCGCCGCGTGCGGGGCGGTACGCAGGCGCGGCAGGTACAACGCCCGCTGGCGCAACCAGCCGAAGTCGATCGGCAGCAGGCCCGGCACCACCACACACACCGACCGCAGCCCGGCCGCCTCCTGCTCCGGGCTGGTCTGGTCGACCAGGACCGCCTGATGCCCGCGCCGCCGCAGCGTGTCCAGGACCCCACGCAGGTCGTCGAGAAGATCTCGGCCGCCGGCCGCGCGGTGGTCGCCGAAGACCTGCCCGACGTCCCGCGCCGACCCATCGTGCAGGTAGGTCGCGGCGTGCCGGGCCATCCGGGGCAGACCGAAGAGGGCCGAGTGGTCCGGCAGCCGGCGGACCAGGTGGTAGTCGTCGGCCATCCGCTCCAACTCCGCGCGCCGGCGACGCACCATTGTCGGTTGGTGCGGGATGTAGGTGAGCGCCTCGGCGACCGCGCCGGCCACCGCCTGCTCCGGATCGACGTGCGCGGCGGCGGCGAAGGAGAGCAGCCCCGGACCGCCGTCGTGGCGGACCGCCAGGCTGGTGACCACCGGCACGTCGAGGTCGATCCGGTTGTCGAAGGCGTGCAGCGCGTACCCCTGCAACTCGGCCCGGTCGGCCATCGCCCGCACCGCCGGCGAACAGCTCGCCAGGTCGATCCGGGGCAGCGTCAGGTTGCCGTACCAGGCGAGCAGGAAGGCGTCCCGCTCGATCAGCTCCAGCAACCCGAACAGGGCGGCCTCGACCAGGCAACTGCCGGTGGCGCAGCCGCTCGAGGACGAGAGCACGAAGGTGTCGTCGGCCGCCGGGGAGCTGTAGAAGCAGAGCCGCCGGGGCACCAGCACCGGCCGGCCGGTGTGCAGGTTCCGCCCCCACACCCACGGGATCGGCCGGTCCGGGTCGAACCGGCGCAGGATCGGGTCCCGGTCGTACACCTCGTCCGGGTAGCTGCCGCACCCGTCCGGATCCAACGCGTGGTCGGCCACGTCCGCGTACGCGGCGACGACGGGCACGAGGTTGCGGCGCCGGTGGGTGCCCGCGTGCCGCTCCAACCCCTCCAGGTACGCCAGCGCGTGGCTGGCGTCGTAGCCGGTGGACTGGCCGCTCCAGGAGACGTCGAGCAGCCCGCCGTACCCCCGGATGAAGACGCTGCCGGTGACCGGGGCGGTGGTGGGCGAAGTGATGGTGAGCCGGGTGCCGGCCCCGAGCGCGCCGCAGACCGGGTTGACCAGAGCCGCCCGCGGCAACGGATAGTCCCCCGGTGCGCGCAGCCGGTAGGTGTCCGGGGCCGGCTTCGGCGCCGGCAGGTCGATCTCCGGCACCTCGGCGGGCGAGTCGGGGCGCGCCACCGAGCACGCCGGGCAGCGCGGCTCGGCCAGCACCGGGTGGGTCCGCACCCGCAGCGTGTCCAGTTCCAGGCGGCTGACCCGGGCGAGCCGCCGGCTGGGCTCGTCCCACGTCGGCGGCGCGGGTCGGGGCGCCGGGGCGTACACCGCCCGGTACAGCTCCCAGACGGCGTCGAGCTGGTAGGCGGTCATCCTCGGCCACGGTCCGACCGCGGCCGGCGGCGCGCCGGTCTCCAGCGCGTCGCGTTCGCTGCGACCGCGCAGCCGCTGCCACCTGATCGCCAGGCAGCGCCCGCACGCGGCCCCCGGCGCGCCGCCGGGGACCGGGCCGACGAGGACCGCGTCCGCGCTCAAGTGCACGGTGGCGTCCCGGCGGCGCGGCGGCGTGCCGGCGAGCACGTCGGCGGCGCCGAGCGTGACCACCCGGGGCGCCGGGCCCACCGGCCGTGCCGTCCAGCTCCGGGACAGGTGCTCGTCGAGCCGGGCCGCGGCGGCGGACAGCGGGGCCGGGGGCGCCGCCGCCGCGGTGCCGGTCATGAGTCGCGGCTCCACCGGAAGGTACGCACGCCGACGACCGCGAACACGACCGCGAAGCCGACGAGCGCGGCGCACGCCACCAGATAGTCGGTCATCGTGCCGAAGCCGGTGAAGGCGTACGCCATGCCGTCGTTGACGTAGCGCAGCGGCAGCGCCCGGGAGATGCCCTGCAGCCACCCCGGCATCAGCTCCAGCGGATAGAACGACCCGGAGAGGAAGGCCATCGGCACCACGATGCAGTTGGCGATCGCGGCGACCGCCTCGGCGGTGTCCGCCCGCGAGCCGACGATCAGGCCCAACGCCAGGAACGTGGTCACCGCCAGCAGCATCATCGGCAGGGACAGCGGCCACTTCGAGTCGGGACGCATGCCGAGGAAGGGCAGCATGGCGACGCCGACGAAGAGCAGGCTCTGCGCGACGCCGATGGCGAGCGCGACCGCGTAGCGGGAGCCGACCACGGACCAGATGCTCGTCGGCGCGAGCCGGATGATGCGCAGCAGGTCGTCGTGGCGCCACTGCATCAGCGTGAACGACACCCCGAACAGCGCGGCGCTGGCCAGGCCCCACGACAGCACGCCCGGCGCGATGAAGTCGATGTAGCCGTGGCCGGTCTCGGCGACCTCCTGGTTGCGGAAGATCAGCCCGAAGATGACCAGGAAGACGAGCGGGAACGCGAACGTGAAGAAGAGCGTCGTGGCGTCCCGGACGCTTGCCTTGTAACTGGCGCGGGCCAGTGCGGTGTATGCGCTCATGCCTGCGGCGCTCCCATCAGTTGCAGGTAGACGTCTTCCAGGGTGGCCGGGCGGGTCTCCACCTCGTCGAGGCCGCCGTCCGCCCCGAGGGCGGCCAGCACCCGGGCCGTGTGGGCGGTACGCAGGACGATCGCGCCGTCCTCGACGTCGATCCCGTCGACGCCGTCGAGCCGGCCGGCCTGCTCGGGGCTCAGCCGGCCGGCGGGCACGACGAGGCGGGTGCCGACGCCGGATCGCGCGATCAGCTCCCGGGGGCTGTCGAGGGCCAGGACACGCCCGTCGGCGAGGATGGCGACCCGGTCGCACAGCCCCTGCGCCTCGTCGAGGTGATGGGTGGTGTAGACGATGGTCTTGCCGGCCGCCTTCAACTCGCGCAGCAGTTGCCCCAGATCGCGGCGGGCCTGCGGATCCAGGGCGGCGGTCGGCTCGTCCAGGAAGATCACCTGCGGGTCGTGCACGATCGCCGAGGCGATGGCGAGGCGCTGGCGCTGTCCACCGGAGACGTTCGTGACCCGGACGTCGGCCGAACCGGTCAGCCCGACCAGCTTCAACGTCCGGTCGGCGGCGGCGGCGGGCAGGCCGTAGAGCGCGGCGACGGTCACCAGGTGCTCGCGGGCGGTCAACCGGGTGAAGAACGCGGACCGCTGGGTCTGCACGCCGATCAGCGGCAGCAGGTCGAGGTTGCGTGGCGTCGGGGACATGCCCAGCACCCGGACGACGCCGGTGTCCGGGGTCCGCAGGCCCTCGATCATCTCGATGAGAGTCGTCTTGCCCGCGCCGTTGGGTCCGAGCATGCCGAAGAACTCACCCCGGCCGATCGAGACGGAGACGTCGTCCACCGCTCTCACCTCGCCGTACGACTTGCTCACGGAGTCCAGCTCGATGGCCGGATCGTCGGTGGCTGACATGGTCATACCTTTCGCTGGTGGGCTTCGATGTGCTGCTGGTGCGGCGGGGACGACCGATCCGAGGGTCGGGCCCGTCGGGGCCGGGCCGACCAGCCGGCGAGCGTCAGGCCGACGACCGCGGCGGGCAGGACATGGCCGAGCGCGCCCAGTGCGGGCGCCAGGAGCGCGCCGACGAAGTAGACCACTCCGGCGGCGGTACCGACCGCGACGAAAACCCACCAGACGCCGTACAGGCCGAGGCGGATCGCGACCGGCCCCGGGTATCGCACGCCGCCGCGGCGGGGCCACCGGACCAGGGCGGTGCGGAGGTAGCGGCGGCTCTCCGGCGCCAGGTCCAGTGTGTCGAGCAGGTGGCTGACGATCTTGTAGCCGTCCAACGGTGGGACCGGGACGAAGTTGACCAGGGTCTGCGCGGCGGCGACAAGCACGTACGCGCTGAACAGCCGGCCGGCGAAGGCGCCCGGCAGTGCGGCGAGCGCGGCGCCGACGAGCAGCAGCACCAGGCCGTTGGCCAACCCGCCGGCGGCGGCGATCAGCACCTGGTCCCGCCGCCTCGCCAGGTAGGCGTAGTCCTCGATCCGGCAGGTGAGCGTAACCAGGTTGATCCGCTCGACGGTCGCGCCGAGGCGGACCGCCGCCAGCGCGTGGGCGAACTCGTGCGTGGCCGCGCCCGCCCAGGCGAGCAGCCCGAGCAGGAGCAGGCTGAGCGGGTCGGTGAACGCCGGGCGGGCCTCCTGCCAGAGCGGGCCGGCGTGCCACGCGACGGCCGCCAGCAGGGCGGCCACCAGCACGCCCAGCACGGCGACCGGAGCGGGCCGCAGCACGTGCCGCAGCCGCCGGGCCCACCTGTCGACCGAGTCGTGCCGCGTCGCCGGGACCACCGGCGGCGCGCCGGACCCGCCGACGAGCAGGCCCCGCTCGTGCAGCAGCCACAGCAGCCGCACCCAGTGGTCGTCGCCGAGCCGGCGGCCGTACGCGGCGGCGTACTCCGCGCCCACCTCGCCCAGCGACCGGACCCCGTCGAGCCGGCCGACCAGGAACCGTTCCTTGCCGGACAGCTCGAACGCCCGGCCGCTGCGGCGGTCCTTGACCAGGTGCACGGTGGCGGGTCCGCGGTGCAGGGGCCGGGAGAAGAGCAGGTCGTCGCGGAGCCGGGGACGCTTGCCGAGCAGGGCCGGACCGGTCATGCCGCCACCGCCGGCTCCCGCAGCACCCGGGCGAGCAGGTACGACAGGTACGCCTCGTCCCGGATGGTGGCGTGCAGCCGGTTGTTCGTCATGTGCAGGTACGGCGAGAGCAGCGCGGCGAGCGCCTCACCCGGGTCGGTGACCACCCGGTCCCCGCCGTCGCCCCACGACCGCAGGGTCAGCCGGCCGGACGCGGCCAGCCCGAGCACCCGCTCCCGCAGTTCGACGGCGTGCTCGGCCCAGCCGCGCAGGAACCCGGGCAGCCGTTGGACCTCCCCGCGCGCCACCAGGTCGAGGATCCGTTCGACACGTGGCCCCAGCTCCGGCGCGACCCCGTCGTACATCCGCCGGTACTCCTCGGCGCCGATCAGCTCCGTGCCGGCGAACGCGCGGTGCCAGAAGTGGTGGTAGCGGTCGAGGAAGTCGACAAGCTCCGCCCGGTCGGGCAGGAACGTCCCGGCCAGCACCGTCATCAGCTGGGCGGCGGTGCCCAGCAGCACCGGTCGCAGGTGCAGGTTCATCGACGCGACGGCCCGCAGCACGAGGTCGCTGGAGTGCCGGAAGTGCCACTCGGCGACCTCGATGCCGTCCGGCCCGCCGTACTTGCCGTACTCCGGCTCGTAGGGCCGGTAACTGACCGAGTTGTTGGGCTGCAACAGCATCTGCCCGTTCGCGTCGACGAGCTCCGCCGGCCGCCCGGCCGGGAACTCCAGGGCGAACAGGATGTCGTACAGCTCGCGCAGGTAGCCGGTGCCCATCGCGTACAGCGCGGGGCGGGTGGCGAGGAACCGGCCGATCGCCGCCTCGGCCCGTGCCCGGACCTCCGGCTCGTCCGACGGGGTACGGGGGCGCAGCCGCAGCCGCACGTGCGGCCCCTCCAGCCAGTAGTTGATGAAGAAGTGTCCGGCGAGCAGGTCCCGCTCGGTGAGCTCGCGGATCAGCGGCGCCACACACTCCACGAGCAGCGGCTGCGGGTTGGCGGCGTAGAACACGTGCAGCGCCAGCCAACTGCCGCGCGGGTCGGCGGCGCCGCCGGTGTCGGTGGGTACGGCGGCTGGCACGGTCATCGGGTCCCCCCAGGTTCGGTGCGGAAGGTTTCCACGGCCAGCTCGCAGACGTGGCCGCCGTGTTCGCCGCGGGCCGCCAACTCGTCGGCGGCCGGCAGCATCTCGCGCAGCACGATCCGGTCGTCGGGAGCGCCGAGCGAGGCCCGCAGCGCCTGGAGCGACAGCGGACTGTCGAAGTCGACGTACTGCGGTTTCGGGTTGGCCCCGGCCCGGCCCGCGGCGGCCGGATAGACGGTGGCGAAGACCCGCGTCGGCACGTCGTGCTCGGCCCGCCACCGGCGCCAGCGCAGGAAGGCGTCGGCGTCGGCGCCCGGGTCGTCGGTGTCCGGCAGGTCGCCGGCGCGCGCCGACCAGCTCCGGCGGCTGAGCACCACGTCGCCGACGCGCAGCCGGGGCCGGGTCGTCACCCCGTCGACCGCGGGCCCGGCGGGCACGCCACGCCACGGGTCCAGACGCACCATCGACGCCGGCGAGAGCAGCAGCAGGGTACGCGGGATCTGCGGCAGCGCCATCGGCACCAGGTAGCCGAGGTAGACGGGGATCACCTCGCGGTCGAGGCGGGTGGAGCGCAGCACCACCCGGTCGGTGTCCGGGTCGTGCACCAGGTGCAGGTCGTCGAGGGTGAGCTGCCGCCGGGGCGCGACGTCGCTGGTCTCCCCCGGGCAGACGATGACGTGGTCGGTGAGCCGGTCGTGCAGGTTCAGGTTGGTGGTGGCCGCGCCGCCGGTCAGCTCGGCGAATACCGCGTCCGGCGGGGCGACCGCCCGGGCCTGCTCGCGCAGCCGTTCGGCGAGGCTCGGCGTGTCCCCGGAGAAACAGTGGGTGAACCGGCTGAACGGGAAGGACAGCCCGCCGAAGGACTGGTTGAGCACCAGCAGCGGCTCCGGCTCGCGCAGCGCCACCTGCACGAAGTGCCCCTGCGGGCGGAACCCGCCGGTGATGCCGCCGAGCAGGTCGCCCACCTCGTCGAAGATCGCCTCCGGCAGCCGCAGCTCGTCCTGCCCGGCGTCCGCCTCGGCCAGCCGCCGCAACCGGTCGGCGAAGGTCTGCCGGGCCGTGTCCAGCGCGGTCATCTCGGGCCGGCCCAGCCAGTTCTCCTCCGGCGTGTAGCTGCCGTCCTCGGCGAACGCCGGGCGCCCGGCGACATAGGAGGAGTACTGGTCGTAGAGGTCGTCGTGGAAGTCCTCGACCAGGCGCAGCAGGTCGTCGCACCGGCCGCCGACGCCGAAGCGGGCCAGGAAGAAGCCGTGGAACATGATCCGGTGCGGCAGGTTCTGGTCGAAGGCGGGCAGCACCCGCTCCACCGCGGCCAGCCCGCCCCCGCCGGCCAGGTCACTACCGCCGGCCGGGTCGCCGCAGGTCAGCCGCCGCCAGGCGGGCGCGCTCACCGGGACGGGGTCGCCGTCGATCCGGCTGTCCTCGTAGAGCAGGGTCTGCGGCAGGGCCGGCTCCGGTTCGCCGAGGGCCGTCATGGCCGCCCGTACCGCAGCCCGCAGCTCGTCCGCCACCGCCCGGCGCCGGACCAGGTCCCCGTCCCGGTAGGCGTCAACCAGCTCGGCGATCGCGGTCAGGTCGTGGGCGGTCCGGACCGCCCACGGGCGGTCCAGGTCGGACAGCGCGCCGGCCAGCGCCCGGACCGGGTCGGGGCGGTGCACGTCGACGTCCAACCCGGGCAGGCGCAGCATGCCGAGCCGCAGCAGGGTGGACAGGTACGCCTGCCCGTCGCCGCGGTCCGCCCCGGTCCGCTCGCACAGCCGGTCCACCAGTTCGGCCCCGCGGATCGTCCCGCGCTCCCGCAACAGCGCGGTCAGCTCGTCGAGGACGCCGCTGCGGCGGAGGAAGAACAGCCCGTCCCGCACCGAGTCGAAGCTGACCGCGGCGCGGTCGTCGCCGGCGGTCACCCAGTGCCGCACGTAGCGGATCCGCTCGGCGTCGCGTCGCCAGCCCGGGCTCAGCGCCACCGGCAGGTCGCCGCGCCGCACCGGGTCGGCGCTGATCAGGTCGGCGATCCGGCTGACAAGCACGACATTGAGCCGGACGTACCGCTGCCACCGCTGCCCGACGGCCACGCCGAGGCTCTCCGTGTCGTCGTCGAACCGGCCGAGGGCGACGCCGGTGAACGTGCTGAACGGGCTGGTCTTGCAGGCGGTGCGGTAGAGGTAGGACAGCAGTGACCGCTCGACCCGACGAACGCGCTTGTTCGCCGGCCGGTCCGGATCCGGCCGGACGCCGACGGCGAGCTGCTGGTCGAGGGTGGGTGAGGCGAGCTGGAGCCCACCGCGCAGCCGGGGCTCGTCGGCCAGCTCCCACAGTCGCCGGCGGGACCGGGCGATCTCGGCGGCGAACACGGCGGCGCCCTCGTCCTCCAGCCGGGCCAGCCGGGTCCGCGCGGCCAGCCACCGCCGCAGCTCCGGCCCGGACGACGGCCGGATCCGCTCGGCCTCGGCGAGCGCCGGCTCCGGGTCGGCGGGCAGCACGTTGTTGTGGATCTGCCGGCGCAGGGCCAGCAGCCGCCGCCGGGCGTCCTCGTCCTCGTTCCCCCCGATCAGGTCGTGCAGCAGGTCGCCGGCCCGGACACCGTCGGCGGCGAGCCGCCCCCGCAGCGCGAGCACCGCCTCGGCCCAGTCGGTCGCGCGCGGGCACCGCAGCCCGTCGACCGTGGACAGCGGCAGCCCGGCGATCCGGGCGGTGAACCAGTCGCCCGTCCGCCAACCGCCGGTCGAGGCGGCCGGCGGCGCGCTCGGCGCGGGTACGGTCGCCGTCATGACAGCTCGTAGCGGTAGTCGCCGAGCTGCGGCCGGTCGTGCCCGGCCAACATGATCAGCAGCGGGAACTCGCCGGTGTCGGCGAGCGCCAGTTCCTCCACGTACGAGACGCTGTCGAAGCCCAACGCCACCCCGGCCCCCAGGCGCAGCGCGGCAGCCGCCGTGTAGAAGGTCTGGGAGATCGCCCCGACGGTGGCGTTGACCAGGTTGTAGCCACGGTCGCCGGTGGCGTCGAGCACCGCGTGCGTGCGGACGGTGGGCACCAGGACGACCGCGGCCTGCTCCAGGTTGTAGTTGGCCAGGAAGTAGTTGCGTTGCAGGAACTCACCCGGCGGCCCGGCGGTGGCCGGGATCAGGGCGTGGTCGACCGGGTCGTACTCGTAGCCGCGGGCGGGCACGCCGTCGACGTGGTTGACGAACGCGTAGAGCTTGGCCAGCGGCCGGTCCGACGGGCCGTCGATCTCGCTCGGCACCCGGGTCGCGGCGGTCGCGCGCAGGAGCGCGGCGAGCTGTCCGGCGGTGATCGGTCGGCGGGCCAGGAACCGCCCGAAGCTGCTGCGGCGGCGCGCCAGGGCCGTGCCGACGGGCATGTCCATCGGCGCGGCGGGCGGCAACGGTATGCGCCCGGCGCGGCTGGGCGCCGGGTGCGCGCCGGCGCCGGCGAGCGCGCCGACCGGCGGTCGGCGCACCGCGGCGGCGGTGCTGCGGTTGATCCGCCGCAGGAGGTCGAATTCGAGTCGGGTACGGGAGCGGTCCCGGTCGGCGTGCCGGACCCGGACCGGGCCCGGCGGCGTCGCGTCGACGGGCCCGACGCGGTCCGGCGGCGTCCCGGCGGCGGCCATGGCACGGTCCGGCGGCGTCCCGTCGACGGGCCCGGTGCGGTCGGCGTCCGCCCAGGTGAGGGGCACGACGGCGAAGAGCGCCTCGGCGTCCGGGTCGAGGCCGAGCAGGTCGGCGACGGCGGCCTGGTCGAACCAGAGGACCGGCCGGATCCGCCGGCCCTGGCCGCCGGCCCACAACCGCCAGGTCTGCAGCAGGGTGCCCACGTCCATCGACACCGCGTGGTAGGAGAAGTTGTTGTACTTGAAGGCGTTCTGCCAGAACTTGACGCCGATCACCAGGAACTGGGTGGCCGGTTCCGGCCGGCCGAGGGCCGCGTTGAGCCGGCCGGTGACGTCGCCGGCCAGCAGCCGCTGCATGGCCTGCCGGGCGTGGGCGTAGTAGTAGACGCCCGGGAGGACCCCCGCACCCGGCCCGGCGATCCAGTAGACGCTGCACGGATAGAGACCGCCGCCGGAGGCGGTGCCCCGGTGCCAGTTGGCGTGCGCGTACGAGGGAAGCGCGGCCAGGTCGGTGTTGGCCTGGACGCCCAGCCGCCGGCCGAGCAGTCCGTAGGAGTCACGCAGCATGCCGCCGAGCAGTCCGGTGGTGAACGGCTCGTCGGCGTCGTCGCCCCGGCGCAGCGCCGTGTCAAGCGCGACGTCCACCGGCGGCGGATCCGGCAGCGGGAAGGCGACCGCGTCCGGGTAGTACTTGCCCCGGCGGGGGGCGTCCCCCCAGTTCGGGGTGAAGTCGGCCGGGGGCATGGGCTCCCGGCCGCGGCGCAGGATCGCCGTGGCGTACGCGTGGGCGTAGCCGGCGGTTTCAGACGTCATGGCGGCACCTCACGGGAACGGGTGGGGAACGGAGTGGATCTCGTCGTCGCGCAGGTCGCGGTCGAGGAGGCCGGCAGCCCGGAAGGCGGTACGCAACCGGGGCGCGTGCGGCGCGCGCTGGCGCATCCAGCCGAAGTCGATGGGCAGCAGGCCGGGCACCAGCACGCTCGCCGTGGCGAGGCCCAGCTCGTGCTGCTCGGGGCTGGTCTGGTCGACGGCGATCACGTCGAACCCGTGCCCGGTGACCGTCTTGAGGCAGTACTCCAGATCGTCGCGGAGGTCGGCGGAGACCGGCGGGGCCGGGCGGTCCGGCCCGTACAGGTCGGCCATCGCGGCCGGACGGGGACCGTCCTCCAGCAGGAACGCGGCGTGCCGCGCCATCTCCGGCAGCCCGTACAGCAACGGATGGTCGTGCAGGCCGCGTACCTGGGAGAAGTCGGTCACCATGGTCCGTAGCCGTGGCTCGTCGGCGGCGGCGCGCAGCCGCACCATCACCGAGTCGGTGGCGATCTCGCACAGCGCCGCGGTGATGGCGGCCTGCGGGTCGAGGCTCGCGCCGCCGCCGAACGCGAGCGCGCCGAGGCCGCCGTCCTCCCGTACGGCGACGGCGGTCACCACCGGGATGTCGAACGTCATCCGGGCGTCGAAGAACCGGGCCCGGTAGCCGTACATCGCCAGCCGATCGATCATCATCCGGGTCTGCGGCCGGTCGATGGTGGCCGGGTCGATCTCCGGCAGGGCCCGGCCGCCGTACCAGGCCAGCAGGAACGCGTCCCGCTCGATCGCCTCCATCAGGCCGTGGTAGACGGCCTCCACGAGCGACCCGCCCGACGCGCACCCGTTCGAGGTCTCCTGGACGAAGCGTTCCTCGACGCTCGCCGCGTGGTAGTACACCAGGACCTCGGGGACCAGGACCGGCCGCTGGTCACGCAGCGACCAGCCCCAGACCCAGGTGATCGGCCGGTCCGGGTCGAAGCGGTGCACGTACGGGTTGGCCTGGTAGAAGCCGTCCGGGTAGAGCCCGCACTCGCGCGGATCGAGGGCGTCGCCGCCCAGCTCCCGCAGGCTGCCGGTGACCACCGTGCGCTTACGCCGGGGGCGCAGCCCGGCGGCGCGTTCCAAGCCCTCCAGCACCGCGATGCGGGCACTGCGCCGGTAGCCGTCGGCGTGCCCGCCGTAGAGCGTCTCCCGCAGGTACGGGCCGCTGCGCAGGGTGAACGAGCCGATCGCCGGTGCGGTCGACAGCGAGGTCAGGTCCTGCCACAGGGTCGAGCCGAGCGCTCCGCAAACCGGGTTGGCGAAGCCCGCCACGTCCAGCGGGTACGCGTCGAGGTCCCGTCCGCGGAAGCCGTGCGGGTCGCTCTTGGGCGTGGGCGTCAGCTCGATCGGGGCGAGGTCCCGCGCGTCCGCGACGGTGCCGCCGCAGGCCGGGCACTCCGGGTCCGCCACCACCGGAACCCGGTGCACCCGCAGCGTGTGCAGGTCGACCTGACGCACCTCGGCCGGGGCGCCGCCGTCCGCCGGGGCGCCGCCGTGGTGCGCGGTGATCAGGGCGGCCAGGAAGTCCGCGACGAGCGGGATCGCGTACGGCCACGGACCGGCCGCCCGCGTGTCGCCGCCCAACTCGACCGCGTCCCGCAGGTCACGGTGCCGCACCGCCTGCCAACGCCGGGCCAGGCAGGTCGCGCAGGCGCCCGCCGACGCCACCGGGGCGAGCAGGACCAGCTGCCCGTAGACGAACACCCGGGGCCCGCCGGCCGGGCGGGCCGGCGCGGCCAACTCGTCCCGTATCCCGAGCGCGACCACCTCGGCGGCGCAGCCGCGCTCGGCGAGCAGCCGCGCCAGGCCGGCGCAGACCAGCTCGTCGGTCGCGGCGACCTGGCTCACCTGCCGTCCCCCGCGGTCAGCAGCACCTTGACCGCGACCAGGCCACCGGCGGCCAGGTCCGCGCCGCCGACCGGCGCCACGAGCACGTCGTGTCCCCGCTCCCGCAGCCGCTCCCGCACCTCCGACCAGCGGTGGGCGGCCCCGGTGGCGGGTGTCGTGTCCCGCACCGTGAGGGTGCCCGCGTCGAACTCCTCCAGCAGCGGGTCGCCGGTGTCCGGCGTCACCGCCGGATCCTGCGCGTGCAACGCGGCCTGGCCGAGCACGTCCCGCAGCGCCGCGCGGGCGGCCACCGTGTGGACCGGGTCGCCGGCCACGGCGTACCGCCACCGGCCCGCCGTCTGGTCGAGGTAGCGGGCCAGCAGCACGCTCAGCCCGGCCTCCGGCACGCCGGTGAGGTCGAGCAGTTCCACCGGGATCCCGAGGTTCGCCGCCGACTTGGTCAGGAAGAGCAGTTCCGGGTCCGTTCCGTGGGTTTCCAGGCGTACCTGCCGCGCGGCGGCCCGGCCCTCGACGACCGCGCGCAGCGCGCGGTACGCGAGCGCCGAGGCCAGCCCGGACCGCACCGCCTCGGCCAGGTCGCCGCCGGCGCCCCCGCCGGCCCGGGTCGGTTCCGCGCCGCGGGCGCGGTTGGCCGCTCCGAACGGCTCCAGCACCGCGGCCGGCACCGCCGCCGCCGCGCCGGTGAGCAGCGACCGCGCCGCCGCCCAGTCGCCCGCGGCGGGCTCACCCCAACCGGAGTCCAGGCCGAGCCGGGCGGCGTCGAGCCGGGGCGCGTCGGCGGCGGGCGGCCGGCGGACGGCCGCCTGGCCGGTGCTGGTCACGGCGGCGACCCGCAGCGCCCGCAGCCGCGCGGCGGCGACGTGGTGTACGTCGAAGGCGTGGACGGTACGGCGGTGGCCACGCGGATCGGTGAGGTCGACCGCGCCGATCTTGATCGGGCTCTGGTCCCAGCGTTCGTCGTCGTAGCGCCGGAACACGCCCAGGTGCGGCTGGAGCAGCGGCTGGTGCACGACGAGTTGCGCCACGGCCGCGTCGGCCCGCGCCGACTCGTCCTCCTCGACGGTCGGCTCGTCCAGCGCCAGCTCCACCTCGGACGCCTCGGACGCGTCCGGCGGCTCCGGCGGGCAGAAGGCACACCCGGGACGGGTCAGCAGCGGCTCGGCCAGCACGTCGAGCGAGGCCAGGTGCTGGACGATCACCGCACCGTCGGTCTCCGCCGGCAGCGCGCCGGTGGTGAGCCGGAAGACCTCGTACGCCAGCAGGTTGCCGACCATGGCGGCCAACGGCCCGTCCGGCTCGGCGGCGACCGGTCCGGTCCCGGCGGGCAGGGCGGCGGCCCGCCACACCGCACCCGCCGCGCCGGTGTCGTCGTTGTCGGTCAGCCGGTTCATCGCGCAGCACCAGCAGCCCCGGCGATCGGGCCCCTGCACCGGGCCGACGAGCATCCGCTCCCCGCAGACCCATGCCGGCAGGAGCAGCCGGCCGGCCGGGATGCCCGCCGTGAGCAACCGCAGCGTGTCCCGGGGCGCACGGTCACCGGCCGCCACCACGACGAGGTCCGCGTCGAGGTCGGCCCAGCCGACGTCGGCGTCGGGCAGTTCGTCGACCCGGACCGGACACCCCGCCGCGGTCAGCGCGTCCGTCTCGGCGGCGAGGTCGCCCGCGACCCCGGCCGCCACCGTCACCCCGGCAGCGCCGTTGCGGAGCAGGGCGGTGGCGCAGGCCCGGGCGACGGGACCGGTGCCGAGCACCGCCACCCGGGTGTCGCGAAAGGTGGCGAAGCGGTGCGCCGGTCGGTCGGTGTAGTGGTCGACGTAGGCGATCTGGCTGGCGAACCACCCGGCAACGGCGGAGCCGAGGATCGACTCCGGATCCTCCTCGGCCGGCACGTCCCGGGCGAAACCGCGCGCGTAGAGCGCGCCGACCAGCTCGCCGATCATGACGCGCTGCGGCTCGGGCAGCGGCCGGCAGATGTCGGCGACCCGGTTGCGCCCGTTCAGGTGCGGCACGAGCAGCGACGCCAGCCGGTAGGCCGCGCCGGAGGACAGCCGGAAGCCGCTGCTGGCGTTGTGGAACAGCACTCCGTCCTCGGTGCGGGTGAACAGCACGTCGTGTCGCATCCGCGGCCGGGTCTGAGCCACCGTCTCGTAGGCAGTGCTCATCCGAGGGTTCCCTTCACTCGATCGGGGGTCGGTCGTCGGCCGGCGACGCCGAGCGCGTGCCGCCGCAACAGGTCACGGATCCGGTACTGGTCCGCGGCCTCTTCCATCAGGCTCTGGTCGACGAGGTCGTCGAGCAGCTCGCGCGCCCGGGCCGGGTCCACGCCGAGCAGGCCGGCGGCGCCGGGGACGGTGATCGTCTCCGGCGCTCCGGCGGCCAGCCGGAGGAAGGCGTCGGCGAGCGCGTCGCCGAGCCGGGCCAGTGCCCCGTCGAGCCGGCCGGCGAGGGACATCTCCGGGTCGCCGGGCAGGCTCAGGCGCCCGATCGGGTCCGCCCGCAGCCACTCGGCGGCCTCGTCGAGGGTCATCCGGGCGCGCAGGAGAACCCGGGTGGCGGCGATCCGGAGCGCCAGCGGCAGGTGTTCGCACAGTGCGGCGAGGTCGGCCGCGGCCCGCGGCTCGGCCCGGACCCGGTCCGGGCCCAGGGCCACCCCGAGCAGGTCCAGGGCCTCGTCCCGGTCGAGCGGCTCGACCCGGTGCAGCCAACCGCCGAGCCGGGCGACCAGGGCGGAGAGGCTCGGCCGGCTGGTCAGCAGCAGAACGTCACCCGGGGACAGCAGCGCCGGCAGCCGCCGGGCCAGCGTCGCGTCGGCGACGTCGTCGGCCAGCAGCAGGCGGCGGCCGGCAGGCGTGGGGGGAGACGACGCGTCGGTGGCGTCCGGCTCGACGGGCCACACGCCGCCGGGGAAGTCGTCGGCGACGAGTCCGGCGACGTGCTGGGCGAGGGCGGTCTTGCCGACGCCCGGCAGCCCGCTGAGCACCACGATGCGGGTGCCGCCGCGCAGCCGGTCGGCGAGGGTGCGGCAGAGCGCCGCCCGGCCGACGAAGCCGGCGGCCGGCGGCCGTACGGGCGTCGGCGGCGCGGGCCGGGACGTCGCGGTGACGACAGGCGTCGGCGCCTCGCCGCGCAGGATGGCCAGTTCCAGCCGCCGCAGCCCGGCACCGGGCCCGACGCCCAGTTCGTTGCCGAGGTGCTCCTTGATCCGGCGCAGTTCGGTGAGCGCGTCGGCCTGCCGCCCGGTGCGGTACAGCACCTCGACGAGCTTCGCGGCGAAGCGTTCGTTCGCCGGGTAGACGCGGGTCGCCGCCCAGAGGTCCACGAGCACCGACCGGTCCCGACCCAACCCGATCTTGAGGTCACAGAGCCGTTCGATGACCCGGACGCGTTCCTCGCCCACCCGGGGCACGACGTCCCGGTGCAACGCCTCCGACGGCACGTTCGCCAGCATCGGTTCGCGCCACAGCGCGAGCGCCTCCTCGAGGGTGGCCAGCTCGGTCTCCGGCTCCGGTTCGGCGCGGGTCCGGCCGGCCAGCTCGCGGAACCGCATCAGGTCGACGGTCTGCGGACCGGCGGTGATCCGGTAGCCGCCGGGCACGGTCCGGATCACGTTCGCGGTCAGCCCGTGCCGCTGGAACAACTGACGCAGTCGCAGGGCGCAGGTCTGCAACGCGGCCCGGGCCGAGACGGGCGGATCGTCGCCCCAGATCGCCTGCTGCAGCGTGGCGACCGACACCACCTCGTCGGGATGCAGCAACAGCGCCGCCAGCAGGCAGGTCACCTTCGACGGCGGCAGTACGAGCGCGTCGGCGCCGGTGGTGAGCGTCAGCGGGCCGAGTACGCGAAAGGCGGCGGTCGGCGTGGGCGCCACCAGCGCCGGGTCACGTCGCGCGGGCAGGCTCGCCACGTGTGATTCCATGGTGATCCTCCCTCTTCCTCGGACGGACACCGGTCAGGTGACCGTCCAGCCTCGCAGCGCCGGCACCCGCCGAATCGCGCGTTCACAGACGCGCTGCACGATGTAGTCGGAGATCGCCTGTTCGGAGGCGACCGTGAAGACCGCGACGGTCAGCCGCCCGGCGATCGAGCGGGCGTGGATGTGGCGGATGCCGTCCGCCGCCGCGGCGTTGAGCCACAGCAGGTCCGTCAGTTCACCGGCGGACAGGCCGCGATCATCGTCCGGCGGCCGCAGCACGAGCCGGGTGAGCAGCACGGCAAGCCTCCGCTGAGCCGGACCGCCCTGGTTCGCGCCTCGCTGCCACCGATCGCCGGCGTGTCCGCATCGACGCCCCCTTCCGCATCGGCCCGCCGTTTGCGGGTGTGGCATCGAGGGTGGTGCCTGCGACCGGATTCCGTCACGCCCTTCCGTGCCGGCGGAACCGGCCGTGGCCGGTTCCGCCGCGCGCTCCGGTGCATAAACCCGGCATTTTCTGTTTCGCTCCCCGTGGAGACACATGTCCAATTGGCGGCTGTCACTAGTTTTTATCGCCAGGTACATCAATCTGTTATCTAGCCCATGGTCGCCTTTCCCTTATTCTGATGATCATCAAATCCGGGGGGAGGAGAACGTGCTCGAAAGGTTGGGACTGTCGGCGGCCGACGAAGCCGTCTACTGGGCCATGTTGGACAATCCGACGTGGGACGTCGACGACCTCATCCGGGGTCTCGACATGCCGGAGACGGCCGTCCACGACGCCCTCGCCGCGCTTGCCGACCGCGCGATGATCCTGCCCTCGACGGGCCGGCCGGGTGAGCTGCGCGCGGTGAGCCCGCAGCTCGGCCTGCTCGCCCTCCTGGACCAGGCGGAGCAGCGGACGGTCGCCGAACAGGCCGGGATCCAGGCGACCCGCGCCTCGGTGCTGGCCCGCGCGGCGAGCCGGGACGGCCACCGCGAACGGGAGGAAATCGTCCGCCTCAAGGGGATCGACGAAGTCCGCGACCGGCTCTCCGAACACGCTCGCACTGTCGCCGAGAGCGTCATGATGCTGACCGTGGGTCGGGCGATTCCACCACAGATCAGGGAAACCGGCGGGGCCCTGAGCCGGATGGCACTGGCCCGTGGTGTGACGATTCGTCACATCTATCAGGAAACGCTACTGAAGGATCCGGCCTCCTGCGCATATGCGGAGGCCATGGCCGAATACGGGGAGGAAAGTCGGGTCATGCCGGGCGCGCCGATGCGAATGACGCTCGTGGACCGCAGAATCGCGCTCCTGCCGAGTGCCTCCCGGGCCCAGCGGGGCGCGGTGGAAATCCGCAGTGTCCGCCTGGTCTCCGCGCTCTGCCTGCTGTTCGACCTGCTGTGGGAGAAGAGCGTCCCGCTGTCCCGCCCGGCCGACGGCAACCCCGACGGGCTGACCGAGCAGGCGAGCGCCATCCTGCGGCTGCTCCGCTGTGGACGCACCGACGAGGCGATCGGCCGCCAGCTCGGCCTGTCTGAACGCACCGTACGCCGCACGGTCGCCGACCTCATGAAGCGGCTGGACGCCGACAGCCGCTTCCAGGCCGGCGTGGAAGCGGCTCTCCGCGGCTGGATCTGACGGTGTTAAGAAGGGCCCCCGCCTCTACCGAATCCGTTAAGCGGGGGCCCCTCCTTACACCTCAAGCCCCGCGGAGGGTGGCCCCCACGCGCTCCGCGGCGAGGGCGACCGCCGCGTCCCGGGCGGCCACCGCCTCCTCGCCGGCGAGCGTCCGGTCGGGCGCCCGGAACGTCAGCTTGTACGCAAGCGACTTCCGTCCCGCGCCGAGCTGCTCCGAGGCGTAGACGTCGAAGAGTCGGACGTCCTCCAGCAGCGCGCCGGCCCCCTCGACCAGGGCCCGCTGCACCTCGGCCGCCGGCACCGCCTCGTCGACCACGAGCGCCACGTCGATCAGGGCCGGCGGGAACGTGGAGACGGCCGGCCCGGCCGCCAGCGGCGCGGCCGGAAGCGCGTCCAGGTCCAGCTCCATGGCGCTGGTACGCCGGGGCAGCTCCAGCGCCGCCACCACGGCCGGGTGCAGTTCGCCGGCGTGACCCACGACGGCGTCGTCGACGAGCAGCTCGGCGCAGCGGCCCGGGTGCCACGGGGCGCGCTCACCGGCCCGGACGGTGACCCGGTCGGCGGGGATGCCGGCGGCGTCGAGCACCGCCCGGCCCGCCTCGACGGCGTCCGCCCAGCTTGCCGCGCGGCCCGCGCCCCACCAGCCGGCCGGCTCGATCTCCCCGCACAACGCCACCGCCACGTGCCGCGGCTGCGATGGCACCACCGCGTCGGCGGCGGCGAACTCCTCGTCGGTGGGCCGCCGGTCCACACCCATGGCCGGCGGGGCGCCGGCGCCCGGACGCGGGTGGAAGACCGCGCCGATCTCGTAGATCGCGACGTCCCGCTGGCCCCGGCCGACGTTGCGCCGGACGATGCCGAGCAGCGGGCCGAGCAGGGTGGTGCGCAGCAGCGGCTCCTCCTCGGACAGCGGGTTCGCCACCCGCACCGCGGGCCGGCGCGGGTCGTCGGCCGGCAGGCCGAGCTGGTCGGCCAGCTCCGGCGCGACGAACGGCTGCGCCAGCACCTCGACCCAGCCACGCTCGGCGAGCGAGCGGGCCACCGCGCGACGGCGCTGCTGCGGCGGGGTCAGGCCCCGGCCGGGGCGCGCGGTGGGCAGCACCGACGGCACCCGGTCGTACCCGTCGAGGCGGACCACCTCCTCCACCAGGTCGGCCGGATCGGTCAGGTCGGGCCGCCAGCTCGGCGGCGTCACGGTCAGCACCTCGCCGGCCCCGGCGGCGGCCACCCCGGCCGCCCCCGGGTCCTCGCCGAGCCGGTCCGCGCCCCGGGTGACCGCGCACCCGACCTGCTCCAGCAGCTCCACCACCCGGTCGGTTGGGTAGGACACGCCGATCCGGCGCGACGGCAGGTCCACCGGCAGTGTGACCGGCGGAAGCGGGCGGACGTGGTCGAGGTCGAGCACCTCGGTGCCGGCCGTGCCGCCGGCCAGGTCGGTGAGCAGCCGGACCGCCTTCTCCAGCGCGACAAGCGGCAGCGCCGGGTCGACACCCCGCTCCCAGCGCTTCGCGGCCTCGCTGAACAGCTTGTGCCGCCGGGCGGTGCGGCCGACCATGGCCGGATCCCAGTGCGCCGCCTCGAACAGCACGTTCGTGGTGGAGGCGAGCACCTCGCTCGTCTCGCCGCCCATCACCGCGGCCAGCGAGATCGGCCCCGTCTCGTCGCAGATGACCATGTCCGCCGGCGCGAGGGCGCGGCTCACCCCGTCGAGCGTGGTCAGCTTCTCCCCCGGCTCGGCGCGACGCACCACGAGCGGCCCGGCGATCCGGTCGGCGTCGAAGGCGTGCATCGGCTGGCCGAGTTCGAGCATCAGGTAGTTGGTGAGGTCGACCGGCAGCGAGATGCTGCGGATGCCGGCCGCGGTGAGCCGCTGCCGCATCCAGTCGGGCGTGGCGACGGTCGGGTCCACGCCGCGCACCATCCGGGCGGCGAACCGGTCGCAGCCGACCGTGTCCCGCACCTGGACCGGGTACGCCGGCTCGGCGGTCCCGCCGGTGGCCGGCACGTCGGCCGGGTCGCGGAACGGCACGCCGAGCGCGTGCGACAGCTCCCGGGCGATGCCGCGGACGCTCAGCGCGTACCCCCGGTCCGGGGTGATCTCCATCTCGACCACGACGTCGTCGAGGCCGACGACCGGCCGCGCGTCATCGCCGGGCTGGGCCTTCACGTCCGCGGGCAGCACGATGATGCCCGAGTGGTCGTCGCCCAGGCCCAACTCCTTCGCCGAGCAGATCATGCCGTGGGAGTTGCGCCCGTACGTCTTGCGCGCGCCGATGGCGAAGTCGCCCGGCAGCACGCCGCCCGGGAGGATCACCACGACCTTGTCGCCCGGGGCGAAGTTGCGCGCCCCGCAGACGATCTCCTGCGGCTCGCCGGTGCCGTTCGCGGCCCCCACGTCCACCCGGCAGAAGCGGATCGGCTTCTTGAAACCGGTCAGCTCCTCGATCTCCAGGACCTCACCCACGACCAGCGGACCGGTGACGGTCGCCCGCAGGTCCACGATCGACTCAACCTCGATGCCCAGGTCGACGAGCGCCTGCTCCAGGTCGCCGATGGGCAGGTCGGCGGGGAGGTCCACGTACTCCCGCAGCCAACTGACAGAAACTCGCATGACTGTTAGACCACCGTTTCCCTTGCTCAGGCGCCGAACGCGCGGGTGAACCGCACGTCGCCCTCGGCCATGTCCCGCATGTCGCTGACCCCGTGCCGGACCATCACGGTCCGGTCGATCCCCATGCCGAACGCGAATCCGGAGTAGACCTCCGGGTCGATGCCGCAGGCGCGCAGCACCCGCGGGTTGACCATGCCGCAGCCGCCCCACTCGACCCACTGCGGCCCGTCCCGGTGCTCCGGGAACCAGACGTCGAACTCCGCCGACGGCTCGGTGAACGGGAAGTAGTGCGGACGCCAGCGGGTCTTCGCGCCCTCGCCGAACATGGCCCGGGCGAAGTGGTCGAGCGTGCCGCGCAGGTGCGCCATGGTGATGCCCCGGTCCACCACCAGGCCCTCGACCTGGTGGAAGACCGGCGCGTGGGTGGCGTCCAGCTCGTCGGTGCGGTAGACCCGGCCGGGCACCACCACGTAGATCGGCGGCTTGCGGGTGAGCATGGTGCGCGCCTGCACCGGCGACGTGTGGGTCCGAAGAACGAGGCCCGAGCCCGCTGAGCCGGCCGCAGCCGCGGCAGAGCCGTCGGCAGGTGCGATGTGGAACGTGTCCATCAGGCCCCGCGCCGGGTGATCGGCTGGGATGTTGAGCGCGTCGAAGTTGGTCCACTCCAACTCGACCTCGGGCCCCTCGGCCACCTCGTACCCCATGCCGATGAACAGGTCGCTGATCTGCTCCATCAGCACGGTCAGCGGGTGGCGGGCGCCGCGCGGCCGGCGGTCGTACGGCAGGGTCACGTCGACCCGCTCCTCCACCAGCACCCGCTCGGCCTGCTCGCGGTCCAGGATCTCCTGCCGGGCGGCGTACGCGGACTCGATCGCCCGGCGGGCTTCGTTGACCCGCTTGCCGGCGTCGGACTTCGCGGCCGGCGGCAGCGCGCCGATCTCCCGGCGCGCGAGCGACACCGGGGACCGGTCCCCCAGGTGCGCCGGGCGCAGCGCGGTCAGCGCGTCCGGGTCGGCGGCGGCGGCGAACGCCTTCTCGGCGTCGGCCACGGCCCCGGCCAGGGCGTCCGGGTCGAGCAGGGCGACCTGCTTCGGGTCGTACGGATCGTTGCGGTAGCTCATGGTGAACGGGCACTCCCTCACGGCGGCGCCGGCCCTTGCACAGGTCGGCGAGGCGAGTCTACGGACGCGCGGCTTCGCCGCAGCCCGCCGGTGGGGAGTCGTGCAGGGGGAAGGGTCAGGCCCGCCGCCCGCCGACACCGGCGGGCTGGCTAAACGAACGCCGTGGCGCGTTCATCACGAGGCGGACTCCCCTGCTGTTTCGCGCGTGCCCCCGGGGGCACGCAGTGCTCTGGCGGAAGAATACAGGCAGACGGCCGCCGCCGCAGCCAGGTTCAGGCTCTCCGCCCGGCCGTGCAGCGGCACCCGGACGCGGGCGTCGGCGACCGCGGTCAACTCCTCGGGCAGGCCGTGCGCCTCCGAGCCGAACAGCCACCCGGTGGGCGCGGCGAGCCGGCCGGCGTCGGCGAGATCGTCGAGGTCGCTGTCGCCGTACCCGGTGGTGGCGAAGATGGACAGCCCGGCGGCCCGCAGCGCCCCGACCACCCGGAGCGGGTCGTCGGCGCGGACCACGTCGACGTGGAACAGGCTGCCGGCGGACGCCCGCACGCACTTGCCGTTGTAGGGGTCGACGGCCTCGCCGGCGAAGACCACCGCGCCCGCGCCGGCCGCGTCGGCGGTGCGCAGCACGGTCCCGGCGTTGCCCGGGTCGCGGATCCCGGCCAGCACCGCGACCAGGCGCGGCCGGCGCGCCAGGGCCTCGTCCAGCCGGACGTCGAGGTGCCGGCAGACCGCCACCAGGCCCTGCGGGGCCACGGTCTCGGCGAGCGCCGCGAGGGCGTCGTCGGTGACCTCGGAGACCGGCACGTCGGCCCGGGCGGCGGTGGCGGCGAGGTCGGCGTACCGGTCCAGGGCGGCCGGCGTGCCGAACAGCTCGATCACCGTGCCGCCGCGGGCGAGCGCCTCGCGGACGGCCTGCGGCCCCTCGGCCAGGAACCGGCCGGCCTGGTCGCGGTCGCGCCGGCGGTGCAGCCGGCGGGCCGCCGCGACCCTGGAGGTACGCGGGGTGAACGGGCCGGGAACAGCGTCGAGGCGCCTCCCCTGCGACGGTGACTGCATGGGAGACGCCTCGATCTGCCGTACGGGTGGGTGTCAGGCGGCCTGGGCCGCGGCGCCACCGGTGCCCTCGGCCGCCACGGCGGCGCGGGCCAGCTCGACGATCGCCGCGAACGCGGCGGCGTCGTTGACGGCCAGGTCGGCCAGGATCTTGCGGTCGACCTCGATGCCGGCCAGGCGCAGGCCCTGGATCAGCCGGTTGTAGGTCATGCCGTTGGCCCGGGCCCCGGCGTTGATCCGCTGGATCCAGAGCTGCCGGAAGTCGCCCTTGCGGTCGCGACGGTCCCGGTAGGCGTACTGCATCGAGTGCAGCACCTGCTCCTTGGCCTTGCGGTAGAGCCGGGAGCGCTGACCGCGGTAACCGCTCGCGGACTCCAGCAGGGTACGACGCTTCTTCTGGGCGTTAACAGCCCGCTTGACGCGTGCCATCTCAACTCCTTCTTCGGTTCAGGTGGCGCGCGTCAGCGGCCGAGCAGCTTCTTGATGCGCTTGGTGTCGGCCTTGGCCAGCTCGACCGTGCCGGTCAGCCGACGGGTCCGGGTGCTGGCCTTCTTCTCCAGGTTGTGGCGGAGGCCGGCCTGCTGGGCAACGATCTTGCCCTTGCCGGTCACCTTGACCCGCTTGCCCATACCCGTGTGGCTCTTCATCTTCGGCATGTGGAACGTCTCTCCCTGTTACTGGCCGCTGGTGTCAGCGGTCGGGCCGGTCTCGCCGGCTGCGGCGGTGCCGCCGGCCGTCGGGGCCTCGCCACCTGCCGGGGCTGCGGACTCCTCCGCGGCGCGGTCCCGAGGCCCGCCGCGGGACGCCGTCGCGGCGACCGCGGAGGCCTTCACGGCCCGGTGCGGAGCGAGCACCATGATCATGTTTCGACCGTCCTGCTTCGGAGCGGCCTCGACGTATCCCAGGTCCGTGATCTCGGACTCGAGCCGGCGCAGGAGCCGGTAACCCAGCTCCGGACGGCTCTGCTCGCGACCGCGGAACATGATCGTCACCTTGACCTTGTCGCCCGCCTTGAGGAACCGCACCACGTGACCCTTCTTGGTCTCGTAGTCGTGCGGGTCGATCTTCGGCCGGAGCTTCATCTCCTTGATGACGGTCTGCTGCTGGTTACGCCGCGCTTCGCGCGCCTTGAGTGCGCTCTCGTATTTGAACTTTCCGAAGTCCATGAGCTTGCACACCGGCGGGCGCGCCATCGGCGCAACCTCGACCAGGTCCAGATCGACGTCCGCGGCCAGTTGCAGAGCGCGCTCCAGCGGGACGATGCCCACCTGCTCACCCTCAGGACCGACCAGTCGGACCTCACGTGCCCGGATCTGCTCGTTCACGCGTGGTTCGACGCTGATGGGGCCTCCTCGAGTCGAGTGTCCTACGGTGCCGACTCCGCGGGCCCCCGGGTGGGAGCCGACCCGGAAAGCAGAAGGCCCCGGCGTATGCCAGGGCCCACTCGACCGGTCGGCACGATCACAGGATCGCGCATCCGGGATCGGGACGTGCCCGAAACCGGGGACCGGACCCGGACGCCTGGGCGGCGACTCGGGTGGGAGCGGGCGCTCCGCTTCGCGACCGCCCGCTCGTCAGGGACGGGGGCAGTCTGGTCGACTCCGCAACACTACACCCCCGGCCCAGGCGCGCCCAAACCGGGCCGCAGGTCAGCGGGGTGCCGCGTGGTTGGCGGCGAGCCCGGCCAGGTGCGCCTGGTGCAGGCGCCGCAACGCGCGGACCGCCTCGACCGCGCTCTCCTTGTCGGCGGCCTGCAACGCGACCATCGGCAGCAGGTCGTCGTCGTGCAGCTCCAGGCTGGCCCACGGGGCGCCCCGGTCGAACCGGACCCCGCGGATCACCTCCCAGGGCAGCTCGTACGAGCCGAGCACGTTGCGCACCCGCACGCCGTTCGCGTCGGCGACCACGCGGGGGCGGGTGAACAGCAGGAACCCGAGCGCGCCGAACACGCCCAGCCCGACCATGGCGAACTGGTCGCCGCGCTGGAACGAGCCGTAGCCGTCGCCGGTGGCGCCGGTCAGCGAGGTCGCGACCAGGCTGAACACCACGAGCAGCGTGATCGCCGCCGCCCAGCAGACCACCCGGACGCGGCGGGGCCGCACGGTCACCACGGAATCGCTCACCCGACCAGTCTGCCATCCGGCTCGCGCTCGGGTTCGGCCGCCACACGGACCGGCACCCGCCACCGGACGCCGGCCACCAGCACCGCCAGCAGCGTGAGCACGGCGCCGGCGAGCACCGGGAGCCGGACGCCCGGCCCGCCGGGCAGCGCCGCGTCCAGCAGCAGCGCGCCGCTGAGCTGCCCGGCCACCAGCGCCAGGCCGGTCCGCAGCACCCCCGCGGCGCGTACGCCGACGAGCAGGGCGAGCACGATGCCGACGCCGAACACGCCGCCGACGTAGAGCCACCACTGCGTCGGCCAGGCCGCGTGATCGCCGAACGCGCCGCTCAGCACCGCCACCGCGCCGATCACCGACGAGCTGACCACGAAGTTCACCGCCAGCCCGGCGGCCGGCCCGATCCCGGCCGCGACCCGGCCGTTGAGCGCGGACTGGAGCGACACCGCCAGCCCGCCGACGACCGAGAGCAGCACCATCCCGACCGCCAGGTCGCCGACCGGCCGGCCGAGCTGCGCGAGCGCCACCGCGCCGATGCCGAGCGCCGCCCCGGCCACCCGGGGCACGGTGAACGGCAGCCGCCCGACGGCGGCCAGCCCGACCCGGTCGACGCCCAGGCCGCCGAGGCTCCCACCGGCCACCTGGGCGATTGTGTATACCGCCACCCCGAGCACCGGCACCACCACCGGCGCGGTCAGCACGATCACCGCGCCGCCGACCCCGCCGAGGTAGGACCACCAGGGCAGGCGGGCCCGGCGCAGCCCGGCCAGCCCGGTCCGCATCGCCGGCAACACGGCCAGCCCGACCAGCACGATCAGGCAGCCGCCCACGTTGTTGACCACCGCGCCGAGCACCGGATCACCGGTCCGCTCCCCCAGCTCGGCGTTGATCACGCCCTGGGCGGCGGACGCCATGCCACCCAGGACGACGACGGTCAGCGCGGCCGGGAGCGGCAGCGGCCTCACAGTCGACAGGCGTGGATGTTGGTGACCAGGATCGCCCGCGCGCCCAGGTCGTAGAGCTCGTCCATGATCCGGTGCACGTCGTCGCGGAGCACCATCGCCTGCACCGCGACCCAGCCCTCCCGGTGCAGCGGCGAGACCGTGGGTGACTCGATGCCCGGCGTGAGCGCGCTGGCCCGGTCGAGCAGCCCGGCCGGCACGTCGTAGGCGAGCATCACGTAGCGGCGGGCGACCAGCACGCCGTGCAGCCGGCGTTCCAACTGCTCCTGCTGGGCGCCGCCGGGCGCGCCGGTGCGCCGGACCAGCACCGCCGAGGAGCGCAGCAGCGGCTCGCCGAAGACCACCAGCCCGGCCTGGCGCAGCGTGGCGCCGGTCTCCACCACGTCGGCCACCACGTCGGCCACGCCGAGCCGGATGGCGTTCTCCACCGCGCCGTCGAGCCGGATCACCTCGGCCTTGACGTCCAGCTCGGCCAGGTGCCGCTCGACCAGACCCGGGTACGCGGTGGCGATCCGGTGCCCGCCCAGCTCCCGTACGTCGTCCACGTCCTGCGGGCGGGCGGCGAACCGGAAGGTGGCCCGGCCGAAGGCCAGGTCCATCACCTCCTCGGCCGGCGCGCCGGAGTCGATCAGCAGGTCCCGCCCGGTGATCCCGACGTCCAGGTCACCGGAGCCGACGTAAGTGGCGATGTCCTTGGGGCGCAGGTAGAAGAAGTCGATGTCGTTGGGCTCGTCCCGGCAGACCAGGTCCTTCGGGTCGGTGCGCTGGCGGTAGCCCGCCTCGCGCAGCATCTGGGCGGCCTTCTCGGCCAGGGCGCCCTTGTTGGGTACGGCGACGCGCAGCATGGGAGTGCTCCTTCGTTCGATCGGATGATCAGCGGACGGGCACTCAGAGATGTCGGTAGACGTCCTTCAGCTCCAGCCCGGTGGCCAGCATCAGCACCTGCGCCTGGTAGAGCAGTTGGGAGATCTCCTCCGCGGTCCGTTCCGGGCCCTCGTGCTCGGCCGCCATCCACGACTCGGCCGCCTCCTCGACGACCTTCTTGCCGATGAAGTGCACGCCCTTGGCGAGCGCGTCGACCGTGCCGGAGCCCGGGGTGCCGGCGGCGGCCTTGGCCTGCAGCTCGGCGAACAACTCCTCGAACGTCTTCACGGAGGGCGATTCTTCCAGCCGTCCCCGACGGGCGCGCCCACCGGGTCCCCCGGCGTCGGCCACCTCACCACTGCGGCCCGCCGGGCAGGCTGGCGAGGAAGGACCGGACGGCGACGGCGAACTCGGCCGGGCGCGCGGTGGGCACCGCGTGGCCGCCGTCGACCGTGACCAGGCGCGCCGCGGGGATCCGGGCGGCCATCCGGGCCAGCTCGTGCTGCGGGAGGTGACTGGTGGGGCCGCCGCCGACCACCAGGGTCGGCGCGGTGATCTCCGCCAACCCCTCCCACCATGTGGGAGGTGGGGCGTTGAGTTCGGCGACCACCGCCTGCCGGGCAGCCCAGTCGTAGGGCAGCGGCCCGTCCGGCCGGGGCGGCAGCCGCAGGCCGAGCGGCACCGGCGGGGGCGGTTCGACGAGCACCAGCGCCGCCACCCGGTCCGGGTGGGCCCGGGCGACCAGGTGGGCCGCCACCGTGCCCGAGGAATGGCCCAGCAGCGCGACCCGGGGCAGCGCCAGGACGTCGAGCAGCGCCCGCACGTCGTCGCGGACCAGCTCCAGCGAGTACGCCCCGGCGGGCCCGGTCGCGCCGTAGCCGCGCAGGTCGGGGGCGTACGTGCGGGTGGTGTCGCCGAGCGCGGCGGCCAGCACGGCCCAACCCCGCCCGCCCCTGCGGGACCCAAGCGGGTGATCATGAAGTTGACGGCAGTCCGCGTCCGTTTTGTCGCCGCCAACATCATGATCACCGCGGCGACGGCGGGCGGCGGGCGGCCGGTGGTCGGTGGTCGGTGGTCGGTGGTCGGTGGTCGGTGGTCGGTGGTCGGTGGTCGGTGGTCGGTCAGGCGAAGCCGACGCGGTGGGCGTTCGCGGCGTCCAGGGCGCGGACGGCGAGCGCGGCGTCCAACGCGGCCACGGTGGCCGCCCAGCCCTTGTCCTCGGCCGAGCCGGGCAGCCCGGCCCGGTCCCGGGCCTGCTCGATGGTGTCCACCGTGAGCACGCCGTGCGCCACCGGCTTGCCCTCGTCCAGCGCCACCCGGGTCAGCCCCTCGGTGACCGACTGGCAGACGTAGTCGAAGTGGGCGGTCGCGCCGCGCACCACGACGCCGAGCGCGACCACCACGTCGAAGCGCCGGGCCATCGCCTGGGCCACCACCGGCAGCTCCACCGAGCCGGCCACCCGGGCCACCACGGCCCGCGCGCCGCACGCCTGCGCGGCGGCCACCGCCCGGTCGGCCATGTGGTCGGTCAGCTCGCCGTGCCAGCGCGCGGCCACCACGCCGACGGTCATCCCGGCGGCGTCCACCGCGGTCACGCCCGGCTCCCCGAAACCCGCCATCTCCTACGCTCCCCTCTCGTCACCGGCGACCGGACGCCCCATCGGCGCCTCGCCCACCTCGCCCGGCCTGGCCAGCCCATCCGGCCCGGCCAGCCCATCCGGCCCGGCCAGCCCATCCGGCCCGGCCAGCCCATCCGGCCCGGCCAGCCGATCCGGCCCGTCCGGACCGTCCAGACCGTCCAGCAGGTGGCCCATCCGGTCCCGCTTGGTGCGCAGGTAGCGCACGTTCTCCGGGTTGGACCGCACCGGCAACCCCTCCCGGCCGGTGACGGTGAGGCCGTACCCCTCCAGTCCGGCCCGCTTGGCCGGGTTGTTGGTCAGCAGCCGCATCGAGCGGACGCCGAGGTCGTACAGGATCTGCGCGCCCGTGCCGTAGTCCCGCGCGTCGGCCGGCAGTCCGAGGTCGAGGTTGGCGTCCACGGTGTCGCGTCCCTGGTCCTGGAGCTGGTACGCCTGGAGCTTGTGCAGCAGGCCGATGCCGCGACCCTCGTGGCCGCGCATGTAGAGGACCACCCCGCGCCCCTCCTGGGCCACCCGGGCCAGGGCGGCCTGCAACTGCGGGCCGCAGTCGCAGCGCAGCGAGCCGAACACGTCCCCGGTGAGGCACTCGGAGTGCACCCGGACCAGCACGTCCCGGCCGTCGCCGAGGTCACCGAAGACAAGCGCGACGTGCTCCGCCGGGTCGTGCGTGGCGCGGTAGCCGAGCGCCCGGAACACGCCGTACGGCGTGGGCATCCGCGCCTCGGCGGCCAGCTCCACCTGCTTCTCGGTGCGCCGCCGGTAAGCGATCAGGTCGGCGATGGTGACGAGCGTCAGCCCGTGCTCGGCGCAGAACTTCTCCAGGTCCGGCAGGCGCATCATGGTGCCGTCGTCGTTGACCAGCTCGCAGAGCACGCCGGCCGGGCGCAGGCCGGCCAGCCGGGTCAGGTCGACCGCCGCCTCGGTGTGCCCGGGGCGCCGCAGCACCCCGCCCGACCGGGCCCGCAGCGGCACCACGTGACCCGGGCGGGCCAGGTCGGTCGGGTCGGTGCCGGCGTCGGCGAGCAGCCGGATGGTGTGCGACCGGTCGGCGGCCGAGATGCCGGTGCTGACCCCCTCCCGGGCGTCCACGGTCACCGTGTACGCGGTGCCGCGCCGGTCCTGGTTGGTGTGGTGCATCGGCGGCAGGTCCAGCCGGTCGCACTCGTCCTCGGTCAGCGGCACGCACACGTACCCGGAGGTGTGCCGGACCATGAACGCGAGCAGCTCGGGCGTGGCCAGCTCGGCCGCGAAGATCAGGTCGCCCTCGTTCTCCCGGTCGAAGTCGTCGACCACGACCACGGGCCGGCCGGCGGCGATGTCCGCCACCGCCTGTTCGATCGAACCGAAGCTGGTCATGCCACGACCTCCGAGTACGTCGCCGGGATCGGGGTGCGGGCGGCCACGGCGGCGCGGGAGGTGCGCCACCAGGTGTGGAAGCCGGCCGCGCAGAACGCGCCGTAGACCAGGTACATGGCGGCCGACGGGTAGAAGCCGCCGCGCAGCAGCAGCGGCACGCCGACCGCGTCGACGGCGATCCAGACCAGCCAGAACTCCACCCAGCCGCGGGCCATGCCGTAGGTGGCCAGCAGGCTGCCGACCAGGATCCAGGCGTCCGCGAGCGGCCCCCACGAACCGAGCGCGGCAAGCGCCGGGTAGGCGACGGCGGTGCCGACGGCGGCGGCGGCGAGGAGGCCGAGCCGTTCCCGGCCGGTGGCCCAGCGCGGCACCACGGCCGGCTCCGCGCCGCCGCCGGACCGGCGGTTGCGCGTCCAGCGCCACCAGCCGTAGACGCTCACCGCGAAGAAGAAGACCTGGCGGCCGGCCTGGCCGTAGAGGTCGTGCGCCTGCGGGGTGGCGAAGACGCCACCGAGGAACACGGTGAACAGCAGCCCGTTGCCGATCATGCCGACCGGCCAGGCCCAGACCACCCGGCGCAGCCCGAGCAGCGCCGAGACCAGCCCGAACACGTTGCCCACGACCTCCCGGACCAGCACCGGCGAACCGGCCACGTGCACCTGGGCGTCGAGCAGCCAGGCGATCGGGCCGGTCACCGCGCACCGCCCATCAGCCGCTCGACGTACTTGGCCAGCACGTCCACCTCCAGGTTGACCGGGTCGCCGGGCCCCTTGGCGCCGAGCGTGGTGAGTTTCAGGGTGGTCGGGATCAGCCCGACGGTGAACCAGTCGTCGCCCACCTCCGCGACGGTGAGCGACACGCCGTCGACGGTGATCGAGCCCTTCTCCACCACGTAGCGGGCCAGCCCGGCCGGCAGCCGGAACCGGACCGTCTCCCACTGCGCGGCCGGTTCCCGGGCGGTCACCTCGCCGACGCCGTCGACGTGCCCCTGCACCAGGTGCCCGCCGAGCCGGCTGTTCAACGCGGCGGCCCGCTCCAGGTTGACCGGGTCGCCGGGGCGCAGCGCTCCGAGCGCGGTGCGGCGCAGCGTCTCGCCCATCACGTCGGCGGTGAAGACGCCCGCGTCGGCGTCGACCACGGTCAGGCAGACCCCGTTGACCGCGATGGAGTCGCCGTGCCGGGCGTCCGAGGTGACGAGCGGGCCGCGAATGGCGACAAGCGCCGAGTCGTCGCCGGTCTCGGTGCTCCGGACGATCTCGCCCAGTTCCTCGACGATGCCGGTGAACATGGTCAGGCCTCCCTCTTCCGGGGCAGCGCGGTGATCCGCAGGTCGGGTCCGACGGGCGTAACGTCGGTGATCTCCAGGTCGATGGCGTCGGCGATGGTCGGCACGCCCGCGTCCACGAGTGCGGTGGGGCCGGCGCCGAGCAGCTTCGGCGCGACGTAGCCGACGATCCGGTCGACCAGGCCGGCGGCGAGGAACGCGCCGGCAAGCGTGGGGCCGCCCTCCAGCAGCGCGGCCCGCACGCCCCGGTGGTGCAGCTCGGCGAGGAGCGCCGCCAGGTCGACCCGGCCGTCCGGGCCGGCGCCGACCTCCGCGGCGGTCGCCACCCAGGTGCGCGCGGCGCCGTCGCGGACCCGGGCGTCGGCCGGGGTACGCCCCGAGCTGTCCACCACGACCCGCAGCGGCTGCCGGATGGCGAGCGTGCCGTCGCGCAGGTTGCGCGCGGTGAGCCGGGGATCGTCGGCGAGCACGGTGCCCACCCCGGCCAGCACCGCGTCGACGGTGCCGCGCAGCGCGTGCACGTCGGTGCGGGCCGCCTCCGAGGTGATCCACATGCTGGTGCCGTCGGCGGCGGCGGAGCGCCCGTCGAGCGTGGCCGCGTACTTCCAGATGACGTACGGCCAGCCGCGGCGCATCGAGGTGAGCCAGGCGACGTTGCCGGCCTCGGCCTCCGCGGCGCGTACCCCGAGGGTGACCCGGACCCCGGCGGCGCGCAGCGTGGCCGCGCCGCCGGAGGCCACCGGGTTGGGGTCGGGCACGGCGATCACCACGCGGGCGACACCGGCGGCGATGAGCGCGTGGCTGCACGGGCCGGTGCGGCCGGTGTGGTCGCACGGTTCCAGGGTGACCACCGCGGTGCCGCCGCGGGCGCGCCGGCCGGCCTGCGCCAGCGCGACGATCTCGGCGTGCGGGCCGCCGGCGTACGCGTGGAAGCCCTCGCCGACGACCTCGCCGTCGGCGTCGAGCAGCACGCAGCCGACGATCGGGTTGGGGCTGGTGGCGCCGAGGCCGCGGGTGGCCAGCGCGACGGCACGACGCATCGCCTCGTCGACGGTGACGCTCGCCATGGCCGGTCCTGCCCTCCCGCTCGCCGGTCACGCGCGGGCGGGGTGGGAGGTGGCGGCGGGGTGGCCGCGGACACGCGGCGGCGGAGAACCCGGGAACGGCATGGCCGGCCCCGGGGAGCCCACGGTGCGCTGAGGGTGCTCAGCGGCCGGCGGGCCTCCCCCGTCCGCGCGCTGTCTCCCATCCGGACTTTCTGGGGGCGGACGAGCCGCACCCCAACCGTCGGCCCCGGATTCTCACCAGGTCCACCGTCCGGCCGAAGCCGTCCGGGTCGCGGGCTTACCACGGTCGGACCGTGGATCACCGCCGGTTCGGAATTTCACCGAGCCCCGCCAGCGCGTGGTGGGTACCCCGGAAGTCTTACACGTTCCGGCGCGACGCGCGCCACAGAGGCGAGCTACCTCACAGGCGCGGGCGTCCGGTCAGGTGACGCCGCGGCGGCGGTCGACCGCCACGTACGACCCGGGTTGGCTCTTGGCCACCGTCTTCATCTCCGACGCCACGGCGATGGCCTCCAGCGGGTCGGTGAACCGTTTGCCGCTGTCGGACAGCGACACGCCGATGGAGAGGGTGACCAGCGCGGCCCGGCGGATGTTGCCCCGCCGGTCCTTCAGCTCGACGAAGCCGCGCTCCCGGTCGGTCGGGTCGTAGAGCCCGTCGGCGGCCGTCTCGAAGTCGACCACCGCGCGGCTGGTCAACGGCCGGACCTGGGTGGGGGCGCAGACGATGACGAAGTCGTCGCCGCCGACGTGGCCGAGGAAGGCCGGCGGCAGCCCGATCGACACCACCGCCCGGTGCAGGCTGCGCGCGAGCGCGGAGATGAACTCGTCGCCGCGGACGAAGCCGTACCGGTCGTTGACGCTCTTGAACCGGTCGATGTCGACGTAGCCGACGGCGTAGTCGACGCCGCTGCGCACCCGGTCGCTGATCTCCCGCCGGATGCGGCTGTTGCCGGGCAGGCCGGTCAGCGGGGAGACCTCGCGGAACTCCTTGTTGCGGCGCAGCGTGGAGCTGACCCGGGCGACCAGCTCGGCGGTGTCGAACGGCTTGACCAGGTAGTCGTCGGCGCCGGCGCTGAGCCCGTTGACCTTGTCGGAGGTCATGCCCTTGGCGGTCAGCATGATCACCGGCAGCGCCGAGGTCATCGGGTCGGCGCGCAGCCGGCGGGTCAGCTCCAGGCCGTCGACGCGGGGCATCATCAGGTCGACCACGGCCAGGTCCGGCCGTTGCCGCTCGATGACCTCCAGCGCCTCCTGGCCGTCGGCGGCGTGCAGCACCTCGAAGCCGTGCAGGCGCAGGTTGAACTCGACGAAGCGGGCGATGTCCTCGTCGTCGTCGACGACCAGGATGACGTCGGGGCGGTCGCCGGCCGGGTCCATCTCAGGCCCCGGTCGTCGCGCGTTCCGCCAGGCCCCGCAGGCGGCGTACGGCCTCGGCCGGGTCGTCGGCGCCGTAGACCGCGGTGCCGGCGACGAACGCGTCGGCGCCGGCGGCGGCGGCCTGCTCGATGGTGTCCGCGGCGATGCCGCCGTCGACCTCGATCCGCAGCTCCAGGTGCCCGCTGTCCACGTGCCGGCGGGCCGTGCGCACCTTGTCCAGCAGCGACGGCAGGAAACGCTGGCCGCCGAATCCGGCCTTGATCGTCATGATCAGCAGCGTGTCGAAGCTGGGCAACAGGTCCAGGTACGGCTCGATCGGGGTGTCCCGGTCGATCGCCAGCCCCGCCTTCGCCCCGGCCGAGCGCAGGTCCTTGGCCAACGCCACCGGGTCGTCGCACGCCTCGGCGTGGAACGTCACGTTGTACGCCCCGGCGTCGGCGTAGCCGGGGGCCCAGCGGCGCGGATCGGTGATCATGAGGTGCACGTCGAACGGGATCTCGGTCACCGCGCGCAGGCTCTGCACCACCGGCAGGCCGATGGTGAGGTTGGGCACGAAGTGGTTGTCCATGACGTCCACGTGCAGCCAGTCGGCGGCGGACTCCACGGCGCGGACCTCGTCGGCGAGGCGGGCGAAATCGGCGGCCAGGATGCTTGGCGCGACGACGGGCGGCGGTACGGTCACCGGGCCAGTGTACGAACGCGGTCGCCGGCCGGTCGCGGCACGGCACCACAAGGAACAGGCTGTGACCCTTCCGTCACCTGTGGTGCAGAATCGGCCCGGACGGACGGGGAATCGGCACGAATAGTCGTGTGTGACTGGCCGATCGATTGAAAGATGACGAAACTCCTACCGGGACGGTCACATATGCTGCACGCCCGGGCGCGGGGGCGCCGCACGGGCCCGCGGCGACCGGATGCCATCTCTCCGGCGAAGGGGCGGACGATGCGACGGTGGCTCCACGCGCTCGCGCTCGTGGGCGCGGTGACGGCGATGCTCGCCGGCTGCGCCCCGGCGCACCGGGCCGACGGGGACCTCATCGACGACTGGGCGGCGTTGCCGGCGCCGCGGTTGTTCGTCCCGGCCACCGACGCGTGCCTGCCGCGGCTGACCGCGGTGGTGCAGGCGGCCACCTACGAGACGGTGGACTGCGCGGGCAGCCACCTGGCCGAGGCGGTGCACGTCGGCTCCTTCACCGGACGGGCGGCGGGCGGTGCCCGCCCGGAGCCGGGCTCGCCGGAGCTGCGCGGCGCCCGGACCGAGTGCGACCAGCGGGCCCGGGAGATGATCGGCGGGGACTGGCACGCCGCCCGGCTCACCCTGAACATCGCGCTGCCACCGGCGACCGCCTGGATGGCCGGCGCCCGCTGGTTCCGCTGCGACCTGGCCGAGACCGACAGCATCGACAACACCCGGCCGGTCAACCGGGTGGGCAGCCTGCGCGGCGCGCTCGTCGGCGACAACCCGCTCGTGCACCGCTGCTTCGACCCGAAGCTGATCGGCGCGAACCTCAACTACATGGCGCCGGTGCTGTGCACCGAACCGCACCGGGCCGAGTTCGTCGGCGTCTACTCCGAACGGGACATGAGCTGGGCGGAGTTCGCCCGGAGCGCGCCGTCGGCGCACCGGCGCTGCATGACGCTGATCGCCGCGTTCGCCGACGTGCCGGACAATGCCGAGCTGCCCTACCGGGCCGGGTCCATCTTCTATCCGCCGTCACAGCGGGAGTGGGAGGAGGGCGACCGGGGGGTGCGGTGTTTCCTGTGGAGCGACGACCGCAAACTGACCCGCTCGATGCGCGACGCCGGCCCCGAGGGACTCCCCGTGATCTAGGGCCCGGTGCCGTATGCTGCGTCGCCGAGGCGTACCGGTCGGCCGGGCGGCTCCGGACGGCGGGGAGGTCGGTCGCGATGCGGCGATGGTGGGCGGCGGTCGCCGCGGGCGCGGCTGCGGTGCTGGCGCTCGGCGGCTGTCAGGCGCCGGCCGGGGTCGACCGCGACCTGACCGACGAGTGGCCCGCCTTCGCCGCCCCGGTGGGTTTCGTGCCGGAGACCGACGTCTGCCATCCCACCGTCGCCGACGTCGGCTACCTCAGCGGCTACCAACCGGTCGACTGCGCCGCCGAGCACCGGGCGGAGACGCTGCACGTCGGCACGCTCACCGGCCCGGAGGCCGACCGCTCCGCGCCGCCACGGGCCGGTTCGGCGGGGATCCGGGCCGCGCACGCCGAGTGCGCCCGGCAGGTGACCCGGGCCGTCGGCGGCGACTGGCGCTCCGGGCGGTTGCAGCTGTCCGTGGTCTTCCCGTCGGCCCTGGCCTGGTCCGGCGGCGCCCGTTGGTACCGCTGCGACGTCGCCGAGGTGTCGGACCTGGACGAGGGCAACGTGACCGCACGCACCGGCAGCCTGCGCGGCGCGCTCAAGCGCGGCTCACCGCTGGCGCTCGCCTGCTTCAACCCGAAGCTGAGCAAGGACGAGGTCCAGGCGATGCGGCCGGTGGCCTGCACGGCGAAGCACCACGCCGAGTTCGTCGGGATCTACCAGGCGCCCGACATCCCCTACGCCGAGTTCCAGCGCACCTCGCTGCGGGCGCACAAGGCCTGCCGGGGGCTGATCGCGAAGTACGCCAAGCTGCCGGACGACAACAACCTGCAGTACCGAGCCGGCACCATCATCTACCACCCGTTCGAGCAGCAGTGGCGCGACGGGGACCGGGGCGTGCAGTGCTTCCTCTGGGTGTCCGACCGGACGCTCACCCGTTCGGTCCGGGGCGCCGGCGGGAAGGCGTTGCCGATCACCTGAGCCGGGGGCGGGGCGGGCCCACGGCCCACCCCGCCCGGCGCGCTCAGCCGACCTGGAGCGTCACGTCGTCGATGACGAAGCTGGTCTGGAGCGAGGCGTCCTCGACGCCGGTCCACTTGAGCGTGACCGTCTGTCCGGCGTATCCGGCCAGGTTGAAGCTGCGCTGGGTGTAGCCGGTGGCCTTGTTCAAGTTCGAGTAGGTCGCCAGCGTGGTGGAGCCGACCTGCACGGTCAGCTTGTCGTACGCGGTCGAGGTGGTGGTCTCGGCCGAGTCGATGTGCAGCCAGAACGCCAGCGTGTAGCTGGTGCAGCCGGCCGGCAGCGTCACCGACTGGGACAGCGTGTCGGTGTGCGAGGAGCCGTACCCGTCCAGCCACGCCTTGTACGAGCCGGTGCGGGCCGCCTGGCCCTGGTCGGTGGTGATCACGCCCGAACTGGCCGTCCACGACGTGCTGCCGGACTCGAAGCTGCTGTTACCGATGAGCTGCCCGCCGGTGCAGCCGCCGCTGCCGCCGGTCACGGTGAGCGTGTAGGTGGCGGTGCGGGTGGCCGAGCCGGTCCCGGTGACGGTGATCGTGAACGTGCCGGTGGTCGCCGAGGACGAGGCGCTGACCGTCATGGTGGCGGAGCCGCCCGAGGTGACCGAGGACGGGCTGAAGCCGACCGTGACCCCGCTCGGGGCGCCGCTCGCCGACAGCGTCACCGTCTGGGCGCTGCCGGCGGTGGTGGCGGTGCTGACCGTGGCGGTGGTGGAGCCGCCCCGGGCGACGCTGCCCGAGGTGGGGCTCACCGCGACGGAGAAGTCGTTGGTCGGGGTGCCGCCGCCGACCGCGAGCGCCCAGATCGCGTACGCCACACCGTCGGCGCTGCGGTTGAGCACGGTCGTGTTGATGTTGCTGGTGGTGTCGCAGGAGCGGTGGTAGCAGCCGTCGTACGCCGCGCCCGACGTGCCGCCCCACTTGGCGGCCTGCGCCGCGGTCTTGGTGTAGCTGGCGCCCGCCGCGTAGCCGGAGGTCTGGATGCCGGCGTTGGCGAACGAGTAGTCGTCGGAGCGGCCCTGCCCCTCGGTGTTCTCCTCCGGCGAGATGCCGAACGAGTCCCAGTACGCCTTGAGCGGCGCCGCGGTGGCCGAGGTGATCCGGTTGATGAAGTAGCCGCCGTTGGGCGAGCCCACCATGTCGAAGTTGTAGTAGCCCTTGATGTAGCCCCGCTGGGTGGAGCTGAGCTGGTTGACGTAGTGCTTGGAGCCCTGGAGCCCCTGCTCCTCACCGTTCCACCAGGCGAACCGGACCCGCTTGGTCATGGTCGGGTGCTGCGCGGCCAGCACCAGCGCGTTCTCCAGCAGGGTGGCCGAGCCGGAGCCGTTGTCGTTGATGCCGGGGCCGGCGGAGACGCTGTCCAGGTGGGCGCCGAACATGACCACCTGGTCGGTGGGGCCCTGCGGCCACTCGGCGATCAGGTTGCTGCCCGGGTAGGTGCAGCTGGTGCAGTTCTGCTCGGTGACCGTGTAGCCGGCGGCCTGGAGCTTGCCCTTGACGTAGCTGACCGACGCGGCGTAGCCGGCCGATCCGGCCCGCCGGTTGCCGCCGTTGCTGCTGGCGATGGAGTTGAGCTGGGTGAGGTGGGCCTGGACGTTGGTCAGGGAGACGTCGGGTGCGGCGAGCGCGGCGACGGCCGGGGCGGGCGCGGGGGCGGCGGAGGCGGTGCCGGCCAGGCTCGCCGTCGTCAGGGTGGCGACGAGGGCGAGCGCGAGGCTCATGGTCGGCGTGCTGCGTCTCATGGAGACTCCTCGTGGGAAACGCGGGGGTGACGGACCGTTGGACCGGTGATCGGAACAGTTACATGCATCGATCGCACAGTCAACGGGATGTCACATCCCGCGAACCCCCTCCCCCACGCGGGATGCACCCGCTCGCGTGGTCACCCCCGGCGCAGGACCGCCAGGAACATCGCGTCGGTGCCGTGGCGGTGCGGCCAGAGCTGCACCGTCGGGCCGTCACCCAGGCCCGGCATGCCGGCCGGCAGCAGCGGCCGGGCGTCGACGAAGTCGACCGGGAAGCCACACCGCCGGGACGCCTCGGTCACCGTCACGTGCGTCTCCACCACATGCGGCGAGCAGGTCACGTACGCGACCACGCCCCCCGGGCGGACCGCGCGCAACGCGGCGGTGAGCAGCTCGCGCTGGAGCCGGGTCAGCGGCGGCAGGTCCGACGGCTGACGCCGCCAGCGCGCCTCCGGCCGGCGGCGCAGCGCGCCCAGGCCGGTGCACGGCGCGTCGACGAGCACCCGGTCGAAGTGCCCCTCCGGCAGCTTCGGCTCGGTGCCGACGTCACGCCCGTCGGCGTGCACCACGGTGACCGGCAGGCCGCGGGTGGCCTGGTCGACCAGCCGGGCCCGGTGCTCGGCCACCTCCACCGCGGTCAACCGCGCGTCGCGCGTCGCCGCAAGCGCGCCGAGCAGCCCGGACTTGCCGCCCGGACCGGCGCACAGGTCCAACCACCGGCCGTCCGGACCGTCGAGCGGCGCGGCGACGAGCGCGTCCGCCACCAACTGGGAACCCTCGTCCTGCACGTGCGCCCGCCCGTCGGCCACCGCCGCCAACTCACCCGGCGCGCCGCCGGACAGGTAGACCGCGTACGGGGAGAACGCGCCGGGCGCGCCGCCGACCTCGTCCGCGAGCGCCACCGCGTCGGCCCGGCCCGGCCGGGCGCACAGGTGCACCGGCGGGCGCTCGTTGTCCTCGATCAACAGCCTGGTGGTCTCCCCCAGGTCGCCACCGAGCGCCTCGGCGAACGACCTGACGATCCACTGCGGATGGCTGAACGCCAGCGCCAGGTGCCCGATCGGGTCGGCCTCCTCGGCCGGGGCGAGCTTCGCCACCCAGGCGTCGGCGTCCCGGCCGGCGACCTCCCGCAGCACCGCGTTGGCGAACCCGGTGGCGCCCGGCCCGACCGTCCGGACCAGATCCACAGTCGACGACACCGCGGCGTGCGCCGGCACCCGGGTGTGCAGCAACTGGTAGACCCCGAGCCGCAGCGCGTCGCGCACCGGCGGGTCGATCCGCTGCACGTCCCGGCCCGCCGCGTCGGTGACGATCGCGTCGAGCGTGCCGGTGTGCCGCAGCGTGCCGTAGGTCAACTCGGTGGCGAACGCGGCGTCCCGGCCGGTCAGCCCCGCCTCGCGCAGCATCGCCGGCAGCACCAGATTGGCGTACGCGTCGTCGCGGTGCACCGCCGCGAGCGCCTCGTACGCGACGTGCCGGGGCAGGTCCACCGCCGGCCGGACCGGACGCTGCCCGCCCCGCCGGTCGGCGCCACCCCGGCCCGACCCGCCGGGCCGGCCCGCGCCACGCGGACGATCGCCGCCGCTGCGCTCGTACCCCCGGGGTCGCCCGCCCTCGACGGACCGCTCCGGCCCGGTCATGCGGAGCCCTCTTCCGTTCGCGACTGCGGGGCTCGCAAACCCGGCTCACTCCTCGCGCTCACGCGGAGCCCTCTTCCGTTCGCGACTGCGGGGCTCGCAAACCCGGCTCACTCCTCGCGCTCACGCGGAGCCCTCTTCCGTTCGCGACTGCGGGGCTCGCAAACCCGGCTCACTCCTCGCGCTCACGCGAACACCTCGCCCGCGGCGACCCGGGCGCCGCGCGCCCAGTCGCCGGCCGACATGGCCTTCTTGCCGGCCGCCCGCACCTCGCCGAGCCGCACCGGCCCGGTGGCGGTGCCCACCAGCACCTGGGACTTCTCCACCAGCAACTCACCCGGCTTCAACTCGGGGCCGTTCGCCAGCGGGGTGACCGGGCCGAGCTTGACCCGGTCGTCGCGGAACATGGTCCACGGGCCGGGTGCCGGCATGCACGCGCGCACCCGCCGGTCGACCGCGAACGCCGGGTCGGTCCAGCGGATCCGTGCGTCCTCCACGGTCAGCTTCGGCGCCAGGGACACCCCGTCGGCCGGCTGCGGCTCGGCCCGGGCGGTGCCGGCGCCGATCGCGTCGAGCACCGCGACCAGCAGCCCGGCGCCGGAGTGGGCGAGCCGTTCCAGCAGGTCGCCGGAGGTGTCCGCGGGCCGGATCTCGTCGGTGACGGTGCCGAAGACCGGACCGGTGTCCAGCCCCGCCTCCAGCTGGAAGACGCTGGCCCCGGTCAGCTCGTCGCCGTGCAGCACGGCGTGCTGCACCGGCGCCGCGCCCCGCCACGCGGGCAGCAGCGAGAAGTGCAGGTTGACCCACCCGTGTCGGGGGATCTCCAGCGCCGCCGGCGGCACCAGCGCGCCGTAGGCGACCACGGGCACGCAGTCCGGCGCGAGCGCACGCAACCGGTCGAGGAACTCCGGCTCACGCGGACGGGCCGGGGTGAGCACCTCGACGCCGCGCTCGTCCGCCCACGCGCCGACCGGCGAGCGGACCAGGCCCCGACCGCGCCCGGCCGGGGCGTCCGGACGGGTCACCACGGCGAGCAGCTCGTGGCCGGAGGCGGCGATCGCGTCCAGGGCCGGCACGGCGACCCCGGGCGTGCCGGCGAAGACCAGACGCATCCGGGTCACCGCCCCAGGCCGAACGGGTTGTGGAGAACGTGCGGGCTCACCTTCACCGTGGGCGGGTCGGCCTGGTCGTACCACTCGGCCTGGCGGATCGCCTTCATGGCCTCCTTGCGGCCGGCCGGGTCGAGCCGGTCGACGAAGAGCACCCCGTCGAGGTGGTCGGTCTCGTGTTGCAGGCAACGGGCCATCAGGCCGGTGCCGACGATCTGCATCGGGTCGCCGTGGGCGCTGAAACCCTTCGCGATCACGTTCTGCCGGCGTTTGGTGTCGAAGTAGAGGCCGGGGATGGACAGGCAGCCCTCCGGGCCGTCCTGCTCCTCGGCGTCGGGGAACTCCAGCACCGGGTTGACCAGATGGCCGAGCATGTCGTCCACGTCGAAGGTGAACACCCGAAGGCCCACCCCGAGCTGCGGCGCGGCCAGTCCGGCGCCGCCCTGCTCACGCATCGTGTCGGTCAGGTCGGCGACCAGCTTGCGCAGCTCGGCGTCGAAGTCGACCACCGGGTCGGCCGGCGTGCGCAGCACCGGATCGCCGAACAGACGGATGGGCTGAACGGTCACGCGGCGGGACTCCTTGTCTGGGACGGCTGGTGCGCCCCCAGTCTACGGAGTCGGCCCGAGGGCCCCGGGCGGCGTACCGGCAACGGTGACCGGGGCCGCCTCGCGCCCCGGCGTGACCGGCAGCGAGGCGTAACCGCGCAGGGTGAGCCGGACCCGCCGCTCGGGCCGGCCGGCCACCGCCAATCCGGGCAGCCGGCGCAGCAGCAGCGGGAACGCCACCTGCGCCTCCAGCCGGGCCAGCGCCGCGCCGAGGCAGTAGTGCGGCCCGGCGCCGAAGGACAGCGGATGGACCTGTGGCCGCCACGGGTCGAAGCGCTCCGGCTTCGGATAGCGGCGCGGGTCCCGGTTCGCCGCGCCGAGCGACACCATGATCCAGCTCTCGGTGGGCAGGTCGACCCCGCCGTGCCGGGACGGCGCGGTGCTCATCCGCGAGGTGAGCTGCACCGGCGAGTCGTAGCGCAGCAGCTCGTCGACGTACGCGGGAGCGAACTCCGGACGCTCGCGCAGCGTCGCCGCCGCGCCCGGATGGTCGAGCAGCGCCACCAGGCCGTTGCCGAGCAGGTTCGTGGTGGTCTCGAAACCGGCCACCAGCAGCACGATCAGGTTGGCCAGCAGCTCGTCACCGGAGAGCCGATCGCCGTCGCCCTCGTGCGCCTGGACCAGCGCGGTGGTCAGGTCGTCGGCGGGGGCCCGGCGGCGGGCCGCCACCAGCTCGGTGAAGTAGGCGCGCAGCTCGCCCGCGCCCCGGTCGGCCACCGCCAGCTCCTCGGGCGTGATCTCCGGCTCCAGCACGTTCGTCAGGTCGGTCGCCCAGCGCCGGAACAGCGGCCGGTCCGACGCCGGCACGCCGAGCAGCGCGCAGATCACCGCGACCGGCAGCGGGTACGCGAACCCGGCCATGAAGTCGACGGGTGCCCCGTCCCGGCCACCGGCCACCATCGCGTCGACAAGTTCGCCGGCCTGTGCCTCAACCACCTGGCGCATGGCGGCGATCCGGCGTGGGGTGAACGTACCGGCGGCGAGCCGGCGCATCCGGCTGTGGTCGGGCGGGTTGGTGCGCAGCATCGACCGGGAGATCGACATCATCGCCGGGCTCTCCCGCCAACCGGGCAGGAACCTCTCGCGCAGCTCGTCGTCCATCACGCCGAAGCGGGGATCGCGCAGGATCGCGTCGGCCTCGGCGTACCCGGTGACCACGTAGAAGACCGGTCCGGCCTGGACCACCGGACCATGCGCCCGCAACCGCTCGTACGTCGGGTAGGGATCGACCCGGCCCGCCGGTGACAGCAGCAGCGCGAGGGCGTCGGCAGGATCCACGGTCGGGCCTCCCCGGGCGTCGGAGAACCCCATCATGCCCCCGCGCCGCCGGATCGGTCGATCCCCACGCGCGGGGGCGGGGTCGGGTCAGACGCCTGCGCCGGCCTCCCCGGCCAGCACCGCGCCGCCGCCGAGCAGGGCGTGCTCGGGCAGCGGCAGCGTGATGCTGTGCGCGTCCTCCCAGTCGTGGATCAGGGTCGGCCGGGCCTGGGCGGCGAAGAAGTCGGCCGCGCTCATCCCGCCGACCACCGGCTCCTCCACCTCGGCGACCAGCCGGGCGGCGACCATCGGGAGGCCGCCGCGCACCGCCGCGCTGAGCCGCCGGTGCCCGTCGACCACGAAGAAGTATTCCCCGGTGTAGCCGATGCTCAGCGGTTCCATCGCCTCGGCGTCGGTCGCGGTCGCCTCGCCGGCGTGCTCCAGGTCCCAGAGACCGCGCAACGTGGCCACGTCCTCGGTGGGGTAGACCCGGGTCGGGTCGAGCAGCAGCAGCGGCTGGCCGGCGCGCAGCACACCGGCGCCGAGCCGGCCCTCGTAGACGTCGACGACGTGCTGGATCACCTGCTCCGGGGTGGCCCGGGTGGTGTCGCAGATCAGGTCGTAGTTGCGCAGCCGGGCCTTGTCCACGCCGTACCGGACGATGAAGCGGTTGCGCTCGCTCTCGCTGCGCTCGCGCAGCTTGGCCCGCGCCTCCTCAAGCGAGGTGTAGCTCTCGGCCGGGCCGGACGGCCGGGCGAGCACCCGCCGGGCCGCCTCGGTCGGCTCGGTGATCATGTGCACCTTGAGCGCGTCGGTGAAGAAGTGCCAGGCCAGGCGGGAGTCCATCACCAGCGACTCGCCGGAGGCGGCGATGTCCCGCTGGAGCTGGTCGACGTAGCCGTCGACGGCCTGGTCCAGCTCGGCGTGCAGGTTGAGCTGGAGCGCGGTCATCTGCCGCTCCTGCGCCATCTGGCGGTAGAGGTCGCCGACGCTGACCCGGCGCAGCCCCAGCCGCTTGGCGATCTCGACGGAAACGGTGCTCTTGCCGCTGCCGAGATCACCGTTGAAGACGATCGACTGACGAACGGTCACGACTGGTCCACCCCTGCTCACCGGCTGACTGACGACATCGAATCCGTGTGGCCCGACGTGCCCGGAGCACCCGCCGCGCCGCGTCCCGTGCGGAAAATTCGCACGACTGGGCATGACGGGCGATGCTATCACCGCGCGCTGTCCAACTGCCGGACCAGGTGTGCGCCAAACCCCAGCTCACGACCGTGTGCGAGGAGCCGGACGCGCTCGGTGACGGCACCCCTCAGAACAGGCTGAGCGGGTCGACCTGAAGCCGGACCGGGTCGGCCGCCTTGCGGGCGCTGCGCTGCCCGGCCGCGGCGTGCAGCGCGCCGGCCAGGTCGGCGGCCCGGGCCCGCGGCACCCGGACCAGCATCCGCTCCCGGCCGTCGTCGGCCGGCACCGGCCCGAGGATCTCCGCGTCGTCCGGCAGCCCCGCGCCGGCCAGCAGGTCGGCCACCGCCTCGGCCGCGCCGGTGACGCTTGCCATCCGCACCGCCGGCGGGAAACCCAGCTCGCGGCGCTCGGCCAGCTCCCGCGCCGCGAACCAGGCCGCGTCCCAGCGCAGCAGCGCCTGCACCGGGGCGAGCGCGCCGTCGGCCACCACCACCACCCGGCCACCGGCCGCGCCGGGCCGGGCCAGCGCGGCGGCGGTCAGCCACCGGCGCAGCGCCTCCTCGCCGGCCCGCAGGTCGGCCCGGGTCAACAGCGCCCACGAGTCGAGCAGCAGCACCGCGCCGTAGCCGCCCTCGGCGACCGGCTCGGCGCCCGGTGTGGCGATCACCAGCCCGGCGCCGCCGGGCACGGTCGCCAGCACCTCCTCCCGCCCGGAGGTCCGCACCGGCACCCCCGGGAACGCCCGACCCATTTCCTCGGCAGTCCGCCGGGCCCCGGTGACCGAGGCGCGCAGCCGCCGTCCACCGCACTCCGGGCAGGCGTACGCGGCGGCGACCCGACCGCACCACCGGCAGGCGGGTGTGCCCTGCGCCGACGGCAGGCCGAGCGGACCGGCGCAGTGCGGGCAGCGGGCCGGCGCACGGCAGTCGGCGCACGCGACCGAAGGCAGGTAGCCGCGACGGGGCACCTGCACCAGCACCGGCAGGTCGGCGCGAAGCGCGTCCCGGGCCGTGGTCCAGGCCAGGCTGGGCAGCCGGGCGGAGGCCGCGCCGGGGTCCCGGGCCAGCTGCGGGTCGTCGCCGGTGGGCGCCATCGCCGGCATCCGCGCGCGCACGGTGGCCCGGTCGGCGACCACCTCCCGGGCCCACCCGGTCTCCACCAGCAGCTGCCCTTCGGCGGTCCGGGCGAACCCGCCGACCAGGGCCGCCGCGCCGGCCAACTGCGCCCGGGTGAGCAACACCTCGCGGGCGTGCGGGTAGGGCGCCCGAGGCTCGGAGTGCAGGTCGTCCCCGTCGTCCCAGACCGCCACCAGGCCGAGCCGCTCGACCGGGGCGAACATCGCCGCCCGGGTGCCGACCACCACCGGCACCTCGCCCCGGCGGGCGGCCAGGAAGGCACGGTACCGCCGGGACGGGCCGGCGGCGGCGGTGAGGCAGGCGTGCCGGCCGGCGCCCAGCACCGCGGTCAGGGCGGCGTCCAGGCGGTCCAGGTCCCGGCCGTCGGCGACCACCACCACGGCGCCCCGGCCCCCGGCCACGGTCGCCGCCACTGCGTCGGCGTACCGCTCGGCCCAGTCCTCCCCCGGCAGGGCGGACCAGACGGCACGGGGTGCCCGGCCGTCGGCGAGCGCGCGCAGCAGCGCCGGCCCGGCCGGATAGTCCCGCCAGCCCCGCGGATCGACGGCGGGCTCGACCGGTTCGGCCCCCTCGGCCGGCGTGTCGGCGGCGGTGGCGGACTTCTCGGCGCGGGCGTGGCGCGGCGGCACGGCCAGCCGGAGCACGTCGGCCAGGCTGCCGGCGTACCTGTCGGCCACCGCCCGGGCCAGCCGCGCCACCTCCGGGGAGAGCACCGGCACCGGGGAGACGACCTTCTCCAGGTACGCCAGCTTCGGGTGGTCGGACTCGGCGGCGCGCTCCAGCAACCACCCGTCGACGAGCTGACCGGCGAAGCGGACCTTCACCCGGACCCCGGGCCGCGCGTCGACGTCGAGCGTCTCGGGGACCAGGTAGTCGAACGGGCGGTCGAGGTGCGGCAGCGGCACGTCCACGCAGACGCGAGCGACCGGCGACCCCTCGGCGGGTCGCCGGTCGCGGCGCGTGGTGGCGCTCAGGCTCCCGCGGCCGACTTGAGGTCGGCGGCCCGGTCGGTGCCCTCCCAGGTCAGCTCCGCCAGCTCCCGGCCGAAGTGGCCGTACGCGGCGGTCTGCCGGTAGATCGGGCGCAGCAGGTGCAGGTCCCGGATGATGGCGGCCGGACGCAGGTCGAACACCTCGGCGACAGCCTTCTCGATCGAGGCCACCGGCACCGTCTCGGTGCCGAACGTCTCGACGAACAGGCTCACCGGGTGCGCCTTGCCGATCGCGTACGCGACCTGCGCCTCGCACCGCTCGGCCAGCCCGGCGGCGACCACGTTCTTGGCCACCCACCGCATCGCGTACGCGGCCGACCGGTCCACCTTCGACGGGTCCTTGCCGGAGAACGCGCCGCCGCCGTGCCGGGCGTACCCGCCGTAGGTGTCCACGATGATCTTCCGGCCGGTCAGCCCGGCGTCACCCATCGGGCCGCCGATCTCGAACCGCCCGGTCGGGTTCACCAGCAGCCGGTAGCCGCCGGTGTCCAGCCCCAGACCCTCCAGCTCCGGCGCGATCACGTGCTCCCGCACGTCCGGCGTGAGCAGCGACTCCAGCGAGATGTCCGCCGCGTGCTGGCTGGACACCACCACCGTGTTCAGCCGCACCGGCCGCAGCCCGTCGTACTCGATGGTCACCTGGGTCTTGCCGTCCGGCCGCAGATAGGGGATCGTGCCGTCCTTGCGCACCTGGGACAGCCGGCGGGCCAGCCGGTGCGCGAGCGCGATCGGCAACGGCATCAGCTCGGGCGTCTCGGAGCAGGCGAAGCCGAACATCATGCCCTGGTCGCCGGCGCCCTGCGCGTCGAGCGCGCTCTCCGAGCCGCCGGTACGCAGCTCGAACGCGTTGTCCACGCCCTGGGCGATGTCCGGCGACTGCGCGCCGATGGACACGCTCACCCCGCAGGAGGCGCCGTCGAAGCCCTTCTTCGACGAGTCGTAGCCGATCCCGAGGATGGTCTCCCGCACGATGGTCGGGATGTCGGCGTACGCCTTCGTGGTCACCTCGCCGGCGACGTGCACCTGGCCGGTGGTGATCAACGTCTCGACCGCGACCCGGCTGTGCGGGTCCTGTTCGAGCAGCGCGTCGAGAATGCCGTCGCTGATCTGGTCGGCGATCTTGTCCGGGTGGCCTTCCGTGACCGATTCGGACGTGAACAGACGTGTCACGGCACTCCTAAGCATGTGAAGACTTTTAAAGGTCGCTCGGCGGCAGTTTAGTCGTCCCCGTCGCACTGTGAGTGCGGGAACGCCAGCCGACCAACTCTCAGGACGGTAGGTCGAGTCGAGCGGCCACGAGGTCCCAGACGGCGTCGGCCAGGGCCTCCTTGGGCTGTTCGGTGAGCCGGTGGACGGCTCCGTCGGCGCCGATCACGGTGGCCGCGTTGGTCTCCGCGCCGAAGACCTTGTCGACACCGACCTCGTTGACCACGATCAGGTCGGCGCGCTTGCGGGCCAGCTTGGCGCGGCCGTTGGCCTCGGCGTCGTGGGTCTCCGCGGCGAACACCACGAGCACCTGCCCGGGCCGACGGCGCCGGCCCAGCTCGGCGGCGATGTCGGGGTTGGTGACCAGCTCGATGGTCGGCGCGACACCGTCCTCCGACTTCTTGATCTTCCCGGTCGCGTAGGTGGCCGGGCGGAAGTCGGCCGGCGCGGCGGCCATCACCACGGCGTCCGCGTCGGCGGAGGCCGTGAGCGTCGCCGTGCGCAACTCCTCGGTGGTGCCCACCCGGACCAGGTCCACCCCGGCCGGGTCGGCGAGCGTCACGTTGGCGGCGACGAGCGTCACCCGGGCGCCCCGGGCCACGGCGGCACGGGCGAACGCGTACCCCTGCTTGCCGGAGGACCGGTTGCCCAGATAGCGGACCGGGTCGAGGGGCTCGCGGGTGCCGCCGGCGGTGACCACCACGTGCCGGCCGGACAGGTCGGCCGGGGCGTCCACGCCCCGGGCCAGCGCCCGGCGGGCGACCGCGAAGATCTCCGCCGGATCGGGCAGCCGACCCTTGCCGGTGTCCCGCCCGGTCAGCCGACCGACCGCCGGCTCGATCACCCGGACGCCCCGCGACCGCAGCGTGGCCACGTTGGCCGAGGTGGCCGGGTGCTCCCACATCTCGGTGTGCATGGCCGGCGCGAGCACCACCGGGCACCGCGCGGTCAGCAGCGTGTTGGTGAGCAGGTCGTCGGCGAGGCCGTGGGCGGCCTTGGCGAGCAGGTCGGCGGTGGCGGGCGCGACCACGACGAGGTCGGCGTGCTGCCCGAGGCGCACGTGCGGCACCTCGTGCACGTCGGACCAGACGTCGTCGGCGACCGGCTGGCCGGAGAGCGCCGCCCAGGTCGGCGCACCGACGAAGCGGAGCGCCGACGCGGTCGGCACCACCCGGACGCGGTGACCCGACTCGGTGAGGAGCCGGAGCAGCTCACACGCCTTGTAGGCGGCGATGCCGCCGCCGACCCCGAGGACGATCTCGGCGGGCATCGGCGTGGGCGCGGTTACGGCTGGTCGGTCGGCTCGGCGGTGAGCAGGCCGGAGTTGATCTCGCGCATCGCGATGGAGAGCGGCTTCTCCTGCGGGGTGGTCTCCACGAGCGGGCCGACGTACTCCAGGAGGCCCTCACCGAGCTGGCTGTAGTAGGCGTTGACCTGACGGGCGCGCTTGGCAGCGAAGATCACCAGCGCGTACTTCGAGGTGGTCTTCTCGAGCAGCTCGTCGATCGGCGGATTGGTGATGCCCTCGGGGTTGGTGGCGATGGATCCCACGAAATTTGACCTCTGCGTCTCGTGCGCCGCACGGGGGCGGTCGGTGGCCGCTCAACCGCCCGGGGGCGGTCGGGCCGGGGCCAGGAATGACGAACCGAGCAATCCTACCAGCTCGGCCGCCGCACGCTCGGTCCGGTCGTGGGCCACGGCGTGTGCGAAGACGGCCGCGACGGCCGGGTCGGCACGGTACGCGGGCGGCGCGAGCAGCACCAGCCGGGCCTGCGGCACCGCGGTCGCGACGGCGAGCGCGCCGGCCAGGTCAAGCGGCAGCAGCACCGGCCGCCCCTGCGCGAGGCGGGTCCGCACGTCGGCGCGGGGCACCCCCCGGCGGTACGGCCCGATCCGGCACCACTCCAGCAGCTCGCCGGCGTCGACCAGCCGGTCGAAGCCGGCCCGGTCGAGGAAGAGCCGGTCGACGCCGTCGCGCTCGCCGGGCCGGGGCGGGCGGGTGGTGGCGACCACCGGCACCCACACCGACGCAAGGCGCGCCCGGACCAGCTCGACGACACTGCCCCGCCCGGCCCCGGAAGGGCCGGACAGGACAGTGAGCCGAGCCGCCGAGCGCGCCTCGTCATCCGTGCTCACCGCTTGTTTCTACACGGTGGTCCGTTCAGTTGGCGGCGAACTCACCGAGCAGCGCCTTGCGCTGCTGCTCGCCGAGGCCACGCAGGCGACGGCTGTCCGCGATCTTGAGCTTCTCCATGATCTGGGTGGCCCGGATCTTGCCGATGCCCGGCATCGCCTGGAGCACTGCCGAAACCTTCAGCTTGCCCACGACGTCGTCGGACTCGGCCCGCTCAAGGACGGTGGCGAGGGTGGTCTTGCCCTGCTTGAGCTGCTCCTTCAGCTCAGCGCGGGCCTTGCGGATCTCCGCAGCCTTCTCCAGCGCGGCAGCGCGCTGCTCGGGGGTCAGTGACGGGAGCGGCACCAGTTCTCCTCAGGTCCCTAGTACGGCGGGCGGAGCCCCACCGCAGCTGTGAAACGTGGTGTCGCTGGCAACCAAAGGGGTCCGTGGTTCCCAGCGCGGGGAAAACTAGCGGTCAACGGAGCTTTCGGCAACGTGGACGCGCGATGATCAACGTAAAGTGACCGAGCCGTCAGTCAGTCAGGCGGCGCTCAGGGCGGTCCGACACTCGGCCTGCGCGCGCTCGGTGGCGGCCCGTAGGGCGGCCGGCTCGGGCCCCGCACCCAACACCTCCCGGGAGTACGACGGCAACACCGACGGCAGCGCGGCGCCGAAGACCGCGCGTAGTCCGACCGGGGTGCCGCCCTGCGCGCCCATCCCCGGGGCGAGCAGCGGACCGTTGACCGCGGCGAAGTCGTGACCGGTCTCACCGATCGTCGCACCGACCACCAGACCGAAGCTGCCGAGCGGCTCCGCACCCCGGTTGAGCTGGGAAATCTCATCGATCACATGCTGCGCGACGGTGCGCCCGTCGGCCCCGACCGCGCGCTGCACGGCGGCGCCCTCGGGGTTCGAGGTGAGGGCCAGGACGAACACCCCGCTGCCGTGCGCGGCGGCCGTCTCGATCATCGGCGCGAGTGAACCTACTCCCAGGTAGGGGCTCGCGGTGATCGCGTCGACATACAGCGGGTTGGATGGATCGAGGTACGCCGAGGCGTACGCGCGGACGGTCGATCCGATGTCTCCGCGCTTGACGTCGAGGAGAACGAGCGCGCCCGCATTTCGCAACTGTCGGATAGTTGACTCAAGCACGCCGACCCCGCGCGCGCCGTAGCGCTCGAAGAACGCCGACTGCGGCTTGACCACGGCGACCCGGTCGCCGATCGCCTCCACCACGGTGCGGCTGAACCGCTCCAGCCCGTCCACGTCGTCGGGCAGCCCCCAATCGGCCAGCAGGCCCGGGTGCGGGTCGATGCCCACGCAGAGCGGACCGCGCTCCGCCATGGCCCGGTGCAGTCGGGTGCCGAACGTCTCCATCACGTCTCTCCTTCTCCCGGCGGCCTCGACCGCCTCCGTGTCACCGCGACGGGCCTCCCGTCGCGTCAGGTCGTCACGGCCGGGCTCAGCCGGCCTTCACCGCCGCGGCCACGCCGGCCGCGATCCGGGCCACGTCGGTGTCGTCACAGACGTACGGCGGCATGGTGTAGACGAGATCCCGGAACGGGCGCAGCCACACCCCCTCGGCCACCGCGGCGGCGGTGGCCGACGGCAGATCCACCTCGTGGTCGAGCTGCACCACACCGATCGCGCCGAGCACCCGTACGTCGGCCACCCCCGGGGCGTCGCGTAACGGCGCCAGGCCGGCCCGCAGCCCCTCGGCGATCCCCGCCACCCGGCCGGCCCAGTCACTGGCCCGCAGGAGGCTCAGGGAGGCGTTGGCGACCGCGCAGGCGAGCGGGTTGCCCATGAACGTCGGCCCGTGCGCCAGCACCCCGTCGGCGGAGATCGCGGCGGCCACCTCCCGGGTGCAGAGCGCCGCGGCCAGCGTGAGGTAGCCGCCGGTGAGCGCCTTGCCGACGCAGAGCACGTCCGGCGTGACGCCGGCGTGCTCGGCGGCGAACATCCGCCCGGTCCGGCCGAAGCCGGTGGCGATCTCGTCGAAGACCAGCAGGATGCCGTGGCGCCGGGTCACCTCGCGCAGCACCCGCAGGTAGTGCGGGTGGTGGAACCGCATCCCGCCGGCGCCCTGCACCACCGGCTCCACGATCACCGCGGCCAGTTCGTCGGCGTGCCGCTCGACGGCGTCGGAGAGCGCCGCCTCGTACGCCGGGTCCGGCGGGGTGTCGAAGCCGGCCGGCGGCAGCGGCGCGAACACCTGCCGGGGCAGCACGTCGCCCCAGAGGTGGTGCATGCCGCCCTCCGGGTCGCAGACGCTCATCGGGTGGAACGTGTCGCCGTGGTAGCCGCCCCGCCAGGTGCCCAGCCGGCGGCGCTCCGGGCGCCCCACGGCGCGCTGGTACTGGAGGCACATCTTCACCGCGACCTCGACGCTGACCGAGCCGGAGTCGGCCAGGAAGACGTGCTCCAGGCCGTCCGGGGCCAGCTCGACGAGCGTCTCGGCCAGGCGTACCGCGGGCTCGTGGGTGAGCCCGCCGAACATCACGTGGCTCATCCGGCCGAGCTGGTCGGTCACCGCGGCGTCGAGCACCGGGTGCCGGTAGCCGTGGATCGCCGCCCACCACGACGACATGCCGTCGACCAGCTCCCGCCCGTCGGCCAGCCGCAGCCGTACGCCCTCGGCGCTGCGCACCACGAGCGGCGGGCTGGCCGGCGGCAGCGCCGCGTACGGGTGCCAGACGTGCCGGCGGTCGGCGGCGAGGATCTCCTCGGGCGTCACGGCTGCTCCTTCGTGGGGTGCGCCCGGTCCGGTCAGCGTCCGGCGACCGCCCGGACGGTTGACCGGACCAGGGCCGGGCCCCGGTAGATGAATCCGGTGTAGAGCTGGACCAGGTCGGCGCCGGCGTCGAACATCCGGGTCGCGTCGTCCGGGTCGAGGATGCCGCCGACGCCGATCACCGGCAGCCGTCCCCCGGTCTCCCGGTGCACGAACCCGACCAGTTCCCGGGCCCGCCCGGTCAGCGGCCGGCCGGACAGGCCACCGGCTTCGGCGCCGCGCGCCCGGTCGGCCGGGGCGAGCCCGTCCCGGCCGAGTGTGGTGTTGGTGGCGATGACGCCGGCCGCGCCCCGGTCGAGGCAGACCTCCAGCAGCTCGGCGACGGCGGCCTCGGTGAGGTCCGGGGCGATCTTCACCAGCACCGGCTTCTCGCCGACCAGCGCGGCGAGCAGCGCGTCCAGGTGGGAACGGTCCTGAAGCGACCGCAGGCCCGGGGTGTTCGGTGAGGACACGTTCACCGCGAAGTAGTCGCCGTGGTCGGCAAGCGCCCGGTAGGAGGCGAGGTAGTCCTCGACGGCGTCGTCCAGCGGGGTCACCTTGGACTTGCCGAGCGAGATGCCGAGCGGCACGCCGAGCGGGCGCGGCAGCGCCGCCAGCCGGGCCGCCAGGGCGGGCGCGCCGGCGTTGTTGAACCCCATCCGGTTGATCACGGCCTCGCTGTCGGGCAGCCGGAACAGCCGGGGCCGGGGGTTGCCCGGTTGGGCGTGCGCGGTCACGGTGCCGACCTCGACGAAGCCGAAGCCCAGCGCCGGCCAGGCGGGCAGCGCGACCCCGTTCTTGTCCATCCCGGCCGCCAGCCCGACCGGGTTGGGAAACCGCACCCCGAACACGGTGCGCGGCGAAGCCCGAAAATAGACCCGCCGCAACGCGGCCAACGCCGCACCCCGCCGAGAAACCCCCGCAAGCCGCCCGAGCGTCCACTCGTGCGCCACTTCCGCGTCCCCACCCCCAAGGGCAAAGAGCCGGGGCCGCACCACCTTCTCAAACATCACCCCGCACCCCCCGGTCCGGTGATCATGAAGTTGACGGCGGCGGCGGAGATCCACATCGCCGCCAACTTCATGATCGCCGGGCACTTCGACGCGGACGTGCGGGTGGTCACTCGTTGGCCCGGAGGGCGGCGTGCAGGTCCTGGAGGGGGCGGACCCGGAGGTCGCCGTTGATGCGCGCCTCGATGCCCATCACCGCCGCCGCGGCGCCGGGGACCGTGGTGACGCAGGGGATGTCCGCCATGACGGCGGCGCTGCGGATCTCGTAGCCGTCCGAGCGGGCACTCGCCCCGGACCCCTGCGGTGTGTTCACCACGAGCGCCACGTCGCCGCCGAGGATCAGCGAGACCGCGTCCGCGCCCGCACCCGCCTCGTAGTGCTTGCGGATCTGCTCGCAGGCGATACCGTGCCGGCGCAGCACCTCGGCCGTGCCGGTGGTGGCGACGATCTCGAAACCCAGATCGGCCAGGCGCTTGATCGGGAAGATCATGCCGCGCTTGTCCCGGTTCGCCACCGACACGAAGATCTTCCCGGTGGTGGGCAGCGACCCGTATGCGGCGGCCTGCGACTTGGCGAACGCCTGACCGAAGCCGGTGTCGATGCCCATCACCTCGCCGGTGGAACGCATCTCCGGGCCGAGCAGCACGTCGATGCCCTTGCCCGACGGGGTCCGGAACCGCTTGAACGGCAGCACCGCCTCCTTGACCGCGATCGGCGCGTCCGGCGGCATGCTGCCGCCGTCCCCGGTCGGCGGCAGCATCCCCTCGGCGCGCAAGTCGGCGATGGTGGCGCCGAGCGCGATCCGGGCCGCCGCCTTGGCCAACGGCACCGCCGTCGCCTTCGAGACGAACGGCACGGTGCGGGACGCGCGCGGGTTGGCCTCCAACACATAGAGCAGGTCGCCCTGGAGCGCGTACTGGACGTTGAGCAGGCCGCGTACCCCGACGCCGCGGGCGATCGCCTCGGTGTAGCGGCGCACCTCGGCCAGGTGCGAGCCGGCCAGCGTGATCGGCGGCAGCGCGCAGGACGAGTCGCCGGAGTGGATGCCGGCCTCCTCGATGTGCTCCATCACGCCACCCAGGTAGACGTCGCCGTCCGCGTCGACGAGCGCGTCCACGTCGATCTCGATGGCGTCGTCGAGGAAGCGGTCCACGAGCACCGGGTGGTCGGGCGAGATGTCGGTGGCCCGGCCGATGTAGTCGCGCAGCGTGGGATCGTCGTAGACGATCTCCATGCCCCGGCCGCCGAGCACGTACGAGGGCCGGACCAGCACCGGATATCCGATCTCGTCGGCGATCGCCTTCGCCTCGTCGTACGAGGTGGCCATGCCGTGCGCGGGCGCGCGCAGCCCGGCCCGGGCCAGCACCGCGCCGAACGCGCCCCGCTCCTCGGCCAGGTGGATCGACTCCGGCGAGGTGCCGACGACCGGCACGCCCGCGTCCTTGAGCCGCTGGGCCAGGCCGAGCGGGGTCTGACCGCCGAGCTGCACCACCACCCCGACCACGCCGGGACCACCGGCCGCCCGGCCGGACGAGTCCTCGGCGTGCCAGACCTCCAGCACGTCCTCGAACGTCAGCGGCTCGAAGTAGAGCCGGTCGGCGGTGTCGTAGTCGGTGGAGACGGTCTCCGGGTTGCAGTTGACCATCACCGTCTCGTAACCGACGCCTTCGGCGCCGGAACCGGACCCGGCGGCTGTGCCGATCGGCGCGCTTCGCAGCGCCTGAACCGCGTGCACGCACGAGTAGTCGAACTCGATGCCCTGTCCGATCCGGTTCGGCCCGGAGCCGAGGATGAGCACCTTCGGCCGGGCCGAGGGCGCCACCTCGGTCTCGGTGTCGTACGTCGAGTAGTGGTAGGGCGTGGTCGCCTCGAACTCGGCCGCGCAGGTGTCCACCGTCTTGTAGACCGGCCGGATCCCCAGCCGGTGCCGCAGCGTGCGGACGCCGTCCTCGGCGGCCAGCTCGGGTCGCAGCGCGGCGAGCTGCCGGTCGGACAGGCCGGCCCGCTTGGCCCGCCGCAGCAGCGCGGCGTCGAGCACCGGGGCGCCGGCGATCTCGGCCCGCAGCTCGACCAGCGCGGCGATCTGGTCCAGGAACCACGGGTCCATGCCACCGGACGCCTCGGCCACCTCGGCGATCGACGCGCCCAGGCGCAGCGCCCGCTCGACGGTGTAGAGCCGGCCGTCGTGCGGCACCCGCAGCGCGGCGAGCGTGTTCTCCCGGGTCGCCCCCGCCGGGTCGGGGGTGGTCCAGAAGCCCGACGCCTTGGTTTCCATCGAGCGCATCGCCTTGTTCAGCGCCTCGGAGAAGTTGCGGCCCAGGCTCATCGCCTCCCCCACCGACTTCATCGTGGTGGTCAGCTCCGGATCGGCGCCGGGGAACTTCTCGAACGCGAACCGGGGGATCTTCACCACCACGTAGTCGAGCGTCGGCTCGAACGCGGCGGGCGTCCTGAGCGTGATGTCGTTGGGGATCTCGTCAAGCGTGTAGCCGACCGCGAGCTTCGCGGCGATCTTGGCGATCGGGAAGCCGGTGGCCTTCGACGCCAGCGCCGAGGAACGCGACACCCGCGGGTTCATCTCGATCACCACGATCCGGCCGTCGGCCGGGTTGACCGCGAACTGGATGTTGCAGCCGCCGGTGTCCACCCCGACCTCGCGCAGCACCGCGATGCCGAGGTCACGCAGCCGCTGGTACTCCCGGTCGGTCAGCGTCATGGCCGGCGCGACCGTGACGCTGTCCCCGGTGTGTACGCCCATCGGGTCGACGTTCTCGATCGAGCAGACCACCACCACGTTGTCGTGCCGGTCGCGCATCAGCTCCAGCTCGTACTCCTTCCAGCCGAGCACGCTCTCCTCGATCAGCACCTCGTGCACCGGGCTGGCGGCCAGTCCCGTGCCGGCGATCCGGTCGAGGTCCGCGTCGGTGTGCGCCATCCCGGAACCGAGGCCGCCCATGGTGAACGACGGCCGGATGACCACCGGCAGGCCCAGCTCGGCGACCGTCTCACGCACCTCGTCCATGGAGTGGCAGACCCGCGAGCGCGGGGTCAGCGCGGCCGGGTCCTCGACGCCGAGGCGTACGCCGGCCTTGGCCACGATCTCCTTGAACAGCTGCCGGTCCTCGCCCCGGTTGATCGCCTCGATGTTCGCGCCGATCAGCTCGACGCCGTACTTCTCCAGCACGCCCGCGGAGTGCAGCGCGACCGCGGTGTTCAACGCGGTCTGCCCGCCCAGGGTGGGCAGCAGCGCGTCCGGGCGTTCCCTGGCGATGACCAGCTCGACGAATTCGGGGGTGATCGGCTCGACGTACGTGGCGTCGGCGAACTCCGGATCCGTCATGATCGTCGCCGGGTTGGAGTTGACCAGGCTGACCCGGATCCCCTCGCTGCGCAGCACCCGACACGCCTGGGTGCCCGAGTAGTCGAACTCGCAGGCCTGTCCGATCACGATCGGCCCCGAGCCGATCACCAGGACGTGCTTCAGGTCGGTCCGCTTAGGCATTCTTTCCGCCTTCGATGAGCTCCGCGAAGCGGTCGAACAGGTAGTCCGCGTCGTGCGGGCCGGCCGCCGCCTCCGGGTGGTACTGGACGGTGAAGGCGGGCACGTCCTCGGCCCGCAGCCCCTCGACCACGTTGTCATTGAGGCACACATGGGAGACCCGGACGCCGCCGAAGTCGGTGTCGACCACCTGGTCGGGCACCACCGCTCCGTCTCCGGCGCCCGGCACCCGCACCGCGAAGCCGTGGTTGTGGCTCGTCACCTCCACCTTGCCGGTGGCCCGGTCGAGCACCGGCTGGTTGATGCCGCGGTGGCCGTACCCGAGCTTGTAGGTGCCGAAGCCGAGCGCCCGGCCGAGGATCTGGCTGCCGAAGCAGATGCCGAACAGCGGGATCCGGCGGGTGAGCACCTCCCGCGCGAGGGCCACCGGGACGTCGGCGGTCGCCGGGTCGCCCGGGCCGGGCGAGAGGAACACCGCGTCCGCGCCGGTGGCGAGCAGGTCGTCGATGGTCGAGTCGGCGGGCAGCACGTGGGTGGTGACCCCGCGCGCGGCGAGCCGGCGCGGCACGTTGCGCTTGATGCCCAGGTCCAGCGCGGCCACCGTGAACCGGTGTTCGCCCACCGCCTCGACCACGTACGGCTTCGCGGTGGTCACCTCGGCGGACAGGTCCGCGCCGACCATCGACGGCGCGCGGCGGACCCGCTCCAGCAGGGCGTCCGGGTCGTCGTCGACACTGGAGACGCCGACCCGCATCGCGCCGCGCTCGCGCAGGTGCCGGGTCAGCGCCCGGGTGTCCACGCCGCTGATGCCGACCACGCCCTCGGCGGCGAGCCGGTCCTCCAGGCCGCCGGTGGCCCGCCAGTTGGAGCTGATCCGGGCCGGGTCGCGCACCACGTAGCCCGCCACCCAGATCCGGCCGGACTCGTCGTCGGAGCCGTTCACGCCGGTGTTGCCGATGTGCGGGGCGGTCTGCACCACCACCTGGCGGTGGTAGGAGGGGTCGGTGAGCGTCTCCTGGTAGCCGGTCATGCCGGTGTTGAAGACCGCCTCGCCGAAGGTCTCCCCGACGCTGCCGTACGCCTCGCCGTGGAACGTGCGCCCGTCCTCCAGGACGAGGATCGCGTTTCTCCGCCTACTGCTCACTGCGCCCGCCTTCCGTTCGCGACTGCGGGACTCCGCTGCGCTGCGTTCCTCGCGCTCACTTGACAGCCTTTCCGTCCAGAACCGTCGGCTCGCCGCGCAGGAAGGTCGCCACGATGCGACCCGGCAGCGTCATGCGGGCGTACGGGGTGTTGCGACTGCGGCTGGCCAGCTCGGCCGGCTCGATCACGCGCCGGGCGGCCGGGTCGACCAGGGTCAGGTTGGCCGGCACGCCGGGCGCCGGGTCGAGCCCGTGCCCGGCCAGCCCGGCGATCCGGGCCGGGACCCGCGACATCCGCTCGGCGATCAGGTCCCAGCGCGGGCCGAGCACGTCGAGCGCGATCGAGAGCGCGGTCTCCAGGCCCAGCATGCCGGGCCGGGCGTACGCCCACTCGCACTCCTTGTCCTCCACCGCGTGCGGCGCGTGGTCGGTGGCGATGACGTCGATCACGCCCTCGGCCAGCGCGGCCCGCAGCGCGGCGACGTCCGTGGCGGTACGCAGCGGCGGGTTGACTTTGAAGACCGGGTCGTAGCTGCTCGCTGGGCTCCAGTTGTTCGCGAGTGCGGGGCTCGCAAGCCCACTCCGCCCGCTCACCGCCTCGTCGGTGAGCAGCAGGTGGTGCGGCGTCACCTCGGCGGTCACCCGCACCCCGCGCGACTTGGCCTGCCGCAGCACCTCGACGCTGCCGGCGGTGGAGACGTGGCAGACGTGCAGCCGGCTGCCCACGTGCTCGGCCAGCAGCACGTCCCGGGCGATGATCGCCTCCTCGGCGACCGCCGGCCAGCCGGTCAGCCCGAGCCGGGTGGACACCTCACCCTCGTGCATCTGCGCGCCCTCGGTGAGCCGGGGCTCCTCGGCGTGCTGGGCGATCACCCCGTCGAACGCCTTGACGTACTCCAACGCCCGGCGCATCAGCCGCGGGTCGGCGACGCAGTGCCCGTCGTCGGAGAAGATCCGCACCCGGGCCGCCGAGTCGGCCATCGCGCCCAGCTCGGCCAGGCGCTCGCCGGCCAGCCCGACCGTGACCGCGCCGATCGGCTGCACGTCGACCAGGCCGGCCTCCCGGCCGAGCCGCCACACCTGCTCGACCACGCCGGCGGTGTCGGCGACCGGCGAGGTGTTGGCCATCGCGCAGACCGCGGTGTAGCCGCCGAGCGCCGCCGCCCGGGAGCCGGACTCGACCGTCTCGGCGTCCTCCCGGCCCGGCTCGCGCAGGTGGGTGTGCAGGTCGACCAGGCCGGGCAGCGCGACCAGGCCGGTCGCGTCGACAGTCGTGGCATCGTCGGCGGTCAGGCCGGCGCCGACCTCGGCCACCACGCCGTCGCGGATGAGCAGGTCGGTCGGCTCGCCGTCGAGCACACGGACGTTCCTGATGAGGTACGCGGTCACCGGTTGTTCCCTCCGAGCAGCAGGTAGAGGACGGCCATCCGCACGGAGACCCCGTTGGCGACCTGTTCGACGATGGTGGAGCGGGGCGAGTCGGCCACCTCGGGTGTGATCTCCATGCCCCGGTTCATCGGGCCCGGGTGCATGACGATCGCGTGCTCGGGCAGCCGGCGCATGCGCGGCCCGTCCAGCCCGTACCGGCGGGCGTACTCCCGGGCCGACGGAAAGTAGGAGTCGCTCATCCGCTCCCGCTGCACCCGCAACATCATCACCACGTCCACGTTCGGTGCAACGGTGTCGAGGTCGTAGGAGACGTCGATGCCGGGGGCGAGCGCGGGCGCGATGTCGACCGGGATGAGCGTCGGCGGGCCGACGAGCGTGACCTTCGCGCCGAGCGTGCTGAGCAGCAGCACGTTGGAGCGGGCCACCCGGGAGTGCAGCACGTCGCCGACGATCGCCACGTGCAGGCCGGCGAGCCGGCCCAGGCGGGAGCGCATGGTGTACGCGTCGAGCAGCGCCTGGGTGGGATGCTCGTGGGTGCCGTCGCCGGCGTTGACCACCGACCCGTCCACCCAGTCGGCCAGCCGGTGCGGCGCGCCGGAGGCGGGGTGCCGGACGACCACCGCGTCCGCACCCATCGCCTGGAGGGTGAGCGCGGTGTCCTTCAGGCTCTCCCCCTTGGCCACGCTGGAGCCCTTGGCCGAAAAGTTGATCACGTCGGCGCTGAGTCGCTTGGCGGCCGCCTCGAACGAGATCCGGGTCCGGGTGGAGTCCTCGTAGAAGAGGTTGACCACGGTGCGTCCGCGCAGCGCCGGCAGCTTCTTGACCTCACGGCCGGCCACGGTGGCCATCTCGGCGGCGGTATCAAGCACCAGCGTGGCGGTGTCGGCGTCCAGGTCCGCGCCGGAGAGCAGGTGCCGGATCATGAGAGGTCGCCTCCGTACAGCCGTACCTCGTCCGCGCCGTCGGTCTCGGCGAGGGTGACCTTGACGTTCTCGGCCAGCGCGGTGGGGATGTTCTTGCCCACGTAGTCGGCGCGGATCGGCAGTTGGCGGTGGCCGCGGTCGACCAGGACGGCGAGCTGCACGGAGGCCGGGCGGCCGACGTCGCTGAGCGCGTCGAGCGCGGCCCGCACAGTGCGGCCGGAGAAGAGCACGTCGTCGACGAGCACGACCCGGCGGCCGTCGATCCCGCCCGGCGGCAGGTCGGTCGGGCCGACCGCGCGGGTGGCGTGCCGGCGCAGGTCGTCGCGGTAGAGCGTGATGTCGAGCACGCCCACCGGGACGGTCACGTCCTCGAAGGTGCTGATCCGGGCCGCGAGGCGGCGGGCCAGCGGCACGCCCCGGGTGGGGATGCCGAGCAGCACGGTGTCGGCGGCGCCCTGGGTCTTCTCCAGGATCTGGTGGGCGATGCGGTCGACCACCCGCGAGACGTCGGGTGCGGCGAGGATCACCTTTACCGAGGGTTGTCGCGGCGGCGACGGATGGGCAGCCGGTGGGTAGGCCACGGCGGACCTCCTTCCCCGCCTCACGGGACGGGTCGTTAAAGGACGTCGATCAACTCCCGGCGGACCCTCGACGGGCCCGGACCGGGGCTTCACGCCACGTTACCAGCGGTCATCCGACCCACCGTCGCCGGTCCTGACCTGCCGGTCAGCCCGGAGAAATGTGGACAAGCCAGACCGGCGCCCAGACGTCGTGGACCGTAACACTTGACCACGTGTCGCAATCCCCGTACCGTCACGCTCCGTAGCGATAGCTGGGAGAACCCCGAGCAGCACTGGGAGTGTCCGAATGCCCTCTGAATACGCCAAGTCGCTGGGCGCCCGCCTGCGCTCCATCCGCCAGCAGCAGGGCCTGTCCCTGCAGGGGGTGGAGGAGAAGTCGAACGGGCGGTGGAAGGCCGTCGTGGTCGGCTCGTACGAGCGCGGCGACCGCGCCGTCACCGTGTCCCGCCTGGCGGAACTGGCCGACTTCTACCGCGTTCCCGTCTCCGAGCTGCTGCCCGACGGCAGCGGGGTGCGGCACGAGCCCACCAGCAAGATCGTGCTGGACCTGGAGCGGCTCTACGACGAGGCCTCCGAGGACCTCGCGTACGTCGCCCGGTACGCCCGCGCCATCCAGCAGCAGCGCGGTGACTACAACGGCCGGGTGCTCTCCATCCGCGCCGACGACCTGCGTGCCCTCGCCATCGTGTACGACGCCTCACCGTCGGGCCTGATCGAGCGGCTCACCGAGCACGGTGTGCTGGTCGCCGACCCGCGCGCGTTCTTCGCCTCCTGACGACGCCCGCTGTCACGAAGGGCCCGTGCCGTCCGGCACGGGCCCTTCGTCGTTCCTGCCCACGGCTCAGCGGGTGGCGTACTCGGCGATCCGGCCGAGGATGCCGTTGAGGAAGCGGGGCGAGTCGTCGGTCGACATCTGCCGGGCCAGCTCGACGGCCTCGCTGATCGCCACCGCGTCGTCGATCTCATCGACGTAGAGCAACTCGTACACGGCGATCCGGGCCAGGTTGCGGTCGACCACCGGCATCCGGTCCAGCGTCCACCCCTCGGCGTAGCTGGCGATCGTCTCGTCGATCCGGTCGAGGTGCGCCGCGACGCCCTCGACCAGCCCGACCGCGTAGCCGACGTGGTCGGGGCGGGGCTGCTCGATCCGCTCCAGATAGCCGGCGAGCACCTCGACCGGGGGGCGGTCCCGCAGGTCGGCCTCGAAGAGCACGTCAAGCGCCCGCTTACGCGCCTTGCGACGCGCCGGCATCTGCTGCTTCGGACCCTCGGCCATCAGGCTCGGCCGAGGTAACGGCCGTCGCGGGTGTCGACCTTGATCTTCTCGCCGGTGGTGATGAACAGCGGCACCTGCACGGTGGCGCCGGTCTCGACGGTGGCCGGCTTGTTGCCGCCGGTGGACCGGTCACCCTGCAACCCCGGCTCGGTGTAGGTGACCTCGAGCACCACCGAGGTCGGCAGCTCGATGTAGAGCGGCACGCCCTCGTGCGTGGCGACGGTCGCCTCGGCCTCCGGGAGGAGGTAGTTGGCGGCCTCGCCGACGGTGCCACCCATCACGGTGATCTGGTCGAACGTCTCCAGATCCATGAAGACGTAGTCCTCGCCGTCGGCGTACAGGTATTGCATGGTGCGCTTGTCCACGGTCGCGGTCTCGACCTTGGTGCCCGCGTTGAAGGTCTTGTCGACCACCTTGCCGGACAGCACGTTCTTCAGCGTGGTGCGCACGAAGGCACCACCCTTACCGGGCTTGACGTGCTGGAACTCGACGACGGCCCACAGCTCGCCGTCCAGGTTGAGTACCAGGCCGTTCTTCAGGTCGTTGGTGGAGGCCATTTCCTGCCTTGATCATCAATTGGCGGACAGACCTGCCAAGTCTACTAGCTGTGTCGAATCGGACTCGCACGCTGCGCCAGATGGTGCAGCGCCAGCCGGTAGCCGTCCACCCCGAGCCCGCAGATCACCCCGGTGGCCACCGCCGAGACCACCGAGTGGTGCCGGAACTCCTCCCGGGCGTGGATGTTGGAGATGTGCACCTCGACGAGCGGGCCGCGGAGCAGGGCGCAGGCGTCCCGGACCGCGATCGAGTAGTGCGACCAGGCGGCCGGGTTGAGCACCACCGCCGCCTCCTCGTCCGCCGCCGCGTGCAGCCAGCCCAGCAACTCGTGCTCGGCGTCGGTCTGCCGGACCACCACGTCCAGCCCCAGCTCACGCCCGGTCCGCTCGCACATGGCCGCCAGGTCGGCGTAGCTGGTCACCCCGTAGACGTCGACCTGGCGGGTGCCGAGCCGGCCCAGGTTCGGCCCGTTGAACACGTACACCCTCACGAGCTGATCTCCCGGTACGCCTCGGCCAGCAGCTCGTCCGGCGGGCCCTCCAGCATCGCCGGCCGGGCGAGTCCGTCCAGCACCACGAACCGCAGCCGGCTCCCCCGCGCCTTCTTGTCCACCCGCATCGCCGCGAGCAGCTCCGGCCAGGCGTCCGCCCGGTAGCCGTTGGGCAGGTCCAGCGCGGCCAGCACACGCCGGTGCCGCCGGGCGTCGTCGGCGTCGAGCCGGCCGGCCAGCCGGGCCAGGGTCGCGGCGTACACCAGCCCGACCGCGACCGCGTGGCCGTGCCGCCAGCGGTAGCCCTCCACCTTCTCGATCGCGTGGGCGAGCGTGTGCCCGTAGTTGAGCACCTCGCGTACCCCGGACTCGCGCAGGTCCCCGCCGACCACGTCCGCCTTCACGCGGACCGCCCGCTCCACCAGCTCGCGGACCACCGGGCCGGTCGGGTCCAGCGCGGCGGCCGGGTCCCGCTCGACCAGGTCGAGGATCACCGGGTCGGCGATGAAGCCGCACTTGACCACCTCGGCCATCCCGGCGGCCAGCTCGGCCGGAGGCAGGCCGTCGAGCGTCGCCAGGTCGCAGAGCACGCCGGCCGGCGGATGGAACGCGCCGACCAGGTTCTTGCCGGCGGTCGTGTTGATGCCGGTCTTGCCGCCGACGGCGGCGTCCACCATGCCGAGCAGCGAGGTCGCCACCGGCACCCACCGCACCCCGCGCAGCCAGGTGGCCGCGACGAAACCGGCCAGGTCGGTGACCGCGCCGCCGCCCACCCCCACGACCGCGTCGGTACGGGTGAAGCCCGCCGCGCCCAGGCGGTCCCAGGCGGCGGCGGCCACGTCGACGTGCTTGCCCGCCTCCGCGTCCGGCACCTCCACCAGCAGCGGCGTCACGCCGTCGGCGCGGGCCCGCTCGGCGAGCCGCTCGGTGAGGGCCTTGAGCGGCGCCGCGTGCAGGTAGGCCACCCGCTCGGCGCCGGGCAGCAGCGCGTGCGGCGGGTCGAGCAGGTCACGTCCGACAAGCACGTCGTACGGCCGTTCGCCGCCGACCGGGATCCGGGTCACCTCGTCCATCGCCGGCAGCCTAGTGCAGCGCCCGGCCGCATGCGGCGACTGTCCACTCCGTGATCGGCGCGGCCGGTGGTGCTCGGCGCGTTCCACCGCCGGTCAGGGCTTGAGCAGCGCGGCGATCTCGGCGGCCAACTCCTCCGGGTCACGGCCGTCGGTGACCACGGTCGCGGTCGCCACCTCGGCGTAGAGCGGGCGACGCTGGTCCAGCAGGTGTTTGAGGGTGGCGCGCGGGTTCAACGCCAGCAACGGCCGGCCGGCGCCCAACCCGACCCGCCGGATCGCGTCGGGCAACTCCACCGACAGGTGCACCACGGTGTGGCCGATCAGCGCGGCCCGGTTCTCCTCGGCCAGCACCGCGCCGCCGCCGAGCGCCAGCACCCCGCCGTGCGAGGCCAGCGCCGCCGCCACCGCGGCCCGTTCCAGCGTACGGAAATGGTCCTCGCCCTCGTCGACGAAGATCTCCGGGATGGGCTTGCCGGCGAGGCGCTCGATGTCGGTGTCGGTGTCCCGGAAGTCGACGCCGAGCGCCTCGGCGAGCGCCGCGCCCACCGTGGTCTTGCCCGAGCCAGGCGCCCCGACCAGCACGACCACCGGCCGGGTGCTCACTTGATCACCAGGCGGTCGAGGTAACCGGCCAGGTTGCGGCGCATCTCGGCGATCGAGTCGCCGCCGAACTTCTCCACCGCCGCCTCGGCCAACACCAGCGCGACCATCGCCTCGGCGACCACGGCCGCCGCCGGCACCGCGCACACGTCGGAGCGTTGGTTGATCGCGGTGGTCGGCTCCCCGGTGGTCACGTCGATCGTCGCGAGGGCACGGTTCAGCGACGAGATCGGCTTCATCGCCGCCTTGACCCGCAGCGGCTCGCCGGTGGTGATGCCGCCCTCCAGGCCGCCGGCCCGGTCGGTGACCCGGCGGACGCCGGTGGCGGTGGGGATGATCTCGTCGTGCGCCTCGGAGCCGCGGGAGCGCGCCTGCTGCCAGCCGTCACCGATCTCGACGCCCTTGATCGCCTGGATCGACATCACCGCGGTCGCGAGGCGGGCGTCGAGCTTGCGGTCCCACTGCACGTGGCTGCCCAGGCCCGGCGGCACGCCGTACGCGAGCACCTCGACCACTCCGCCGAGCGTGTCGGCGTCCTTCTTCGCGGCGTCGACCTCGGCGACCATCCGCGCGCTCGCCTCGGCGTCGAGGCAGCGCAGCGGGTCGGCGTCGATGCGGGCCGCGTCCTCCGGGGTGGGCCGCAGGCCCGGCTTCACCGCCACCGGCCCCAGCTCCACCACGTGGGAGACGATCTCGACGCCGAGCGCCTGCTTGACCAACGCCTTGGCGACCGTGCCCACGGCGACCCGGGCGGCGGTCTCCCGGGCACTGGCCCGCTCCAGGATCGGCCGGGCGTCGGTGTGCCCGTACTTCTGCATGCCGGCCAGGTCGGCGTGGCCCGGGCGGGGGCGGGTCAGCGGGGCGTTGCGCGCCTGACGGGCCAGTTCGTCCGCGTCGACCGGGTCGGCGGCCATCACGGTGCGCCACTTCGGCCACTCGGAGTTGCCCACCCGGATCGCCACCGGGCTGCCGAGCGTCACCCCGTGCCGCAGCCCGCCGATGATCTCGATCTCGTCCTGCTCGAACGCCATCCGGGCGCCCCGCCCGTAGCCGAGCCGGCGGCGGGCCAGCTCGCCGCCGATGTCGGCGCTTGTCACCTCGACGCCGGCGGGTACGCCCTCCAGCATCGCGACGAGGGCGGGTCCGTGCGATTCACCTGCAGTCAGCCAGCGCAACACAGCGGACAGTCTGTCACGCCTCCGACCCGGCCCGGCACGCTGCCGCCGGTGTCCCGCCCTGCGGACACGCGCGTTCGCCCACCGGCCGGCCGCCGCCACTCGCGAGGTGTTAAGCGGGGGCCCCGCCTCTACCAAATGCGTTAAGCGGGGGCCCCGCCTTACCCTCCAGCGCGGCACGCATCGCGGCGCGTGGGGCGGGGGCGCCGGTGAACTGCTCGAACTGGCCGTACGCCTGGGCCAGCAGCAGGTCCAGCCCGGAGACCACCCGGCACCCGGCGGCCAGCGCCGCCGCCGCGAGCGGTGTGGGCCACGGGTCGTAGACCACGTCGAAGAAGACGGACTCCGGCCGCCAGTCGAAGTTGTCGGCGAGCGGGTCGGCGACGCCCTTCGGCACCGTGGAGATCACCAGGTCGGCCCGGGCGTGCGCGGGCGCGCCGTCCCACTCCGCGCCGGCCAGCGGCACGCCGGCGGCAACCGCCACCGGACGCAACTCGTCCACCGCCTCGGGTCGGCGGGCCACCACCGTCACCTCGGCCGCGCCGATCCGGGCCGCCGCCGCGATCGCCGCCCGCGCGGTGCCACCGGCCCCGAGCACGGTGACCACCGCCCCGGCCACGCAGCCGGCACCGCTGAGCACCTCGACCATGCCGGTGACGTCGGTGTTGTCCGCGTACCAGGTGCCGTCGGGTCGGCGTACCAGCGTGTTGGCGGCGCCGACGGCGGCGGCGACCGGCGAGACCTCGTCGGCAAGCGCGAGCGCCGCCTCCTTGCCCGGCATGGTCACCGACAGCCCGGCCCACTCCGGGCCGAGGCCCGCGACCAGGCCGGGCAGTTCGTCCGCGCCGGCCTCGATCTTCGTGTACGACCAGCCGGTCAGCCCGGCCGCCGCGTAGCCGGCGGTGTGGATCGCCGGGGAGAGTGAGTGGGCGATCGGCCGGCCGACCACCGCCGCGCGGTGTGGGGCGGCCATCAGATGATCCCGGCCTCCCTGGCCTTCTGCTCGTTGCGCTGGTGCTCGGCATAGGTCTCGGCGAAGGCCGAGTGGCCCTTCCTGTCAATGGCCACGAAGTAGAGCCACTTGCCGGGCGGGGGATCCATCGCCCCCTCCAGCGCCTGCTTGCCCGGGTTGTTGATCGGTGTGGGCACCAGACCGCGCAGCTTGCGGTTGTAGGGGTTCTTCGGGTCGTCCAGCTCGGAGGCGGTCATCTCCTTGGACGTCTTGGTCTTCTGCCCGGTCAGCTCCAGGTAGTAGTTGACCGTGACGTCCATCTCCAGGCAGTTGCAGGGGAACTCGCCGTAGACCCGGTTGTAGGCCACCCGGGCGACCTTGCCCAGGTCGTCGGGGTTGCCGGCTTCGGCCTGGGCCAGGGACGCGACGATCAGCGCCTCGTACGGGGTGACCCCGCCACGCTCCGCCTGCACCCGGTCGGCGAACTTCATCTCGCCGGTGACGGAAAGGAAGTTGTCCACCATCAGCTTGAGCACCGTCTCGGCGGTGGCCTTCGGCGGGATCTCGTAGGTGTCCGGGAAGAGGAAGCCTTCGATCGACGGCTTGATCTTCTTGCCGTCGGAGCGCTTGAACCACCAGTCCGGCACGCCCAGCGCCTCCGGGTCCTTCGCGGCGGTCTCGAACTCCTTGACCGGGATGTCGGTCTTTTCGGAGAGCAGCTTGTAGATGTTCTTCGCGGTGCGCCCCTCCGGGATGGTGAGCCCGTTGACGACCTTGTTCTTCAGGTCGAGCATGGCCACGACCGCCGCCTCACCGCTCATCTGCTTGCGCAGCTTGTAGGTGCCCGGCTGGATGTTCTTGCTGCGCGAGTTCTCCTCGGCGGCCTCGATGAACGCCTTGGTGCTCTTCACCACATCGGCGGCCACAAGCGTGTCGGCCATGTCGGCGATCAGCGCGTTCTGCTTGATCTGGACCGTCACCTCGCCGGTGCCGGAACCGTCGTAGTCGGGGGTGACCAGGTAGTTCTGGATGCGGTCGAAGCCGTAGTAGGCCCCGCCACCGATGCCACCGAGCAGCACGAGCGCGAGGGCGAGCGCGAGGAGGGTCTTGCCCCTGCCGCCGCCTGACTTGCCCTGCCGGCGGAGCACCGCGCCGCGCCGGTGCCGGCCCTTCTCACCCCTCTCCTGTTCGTCGAACCCCAGGTCAAGGTCGTCGATCATGCGTTCGCCTCCGCTGTGCGTCCAGCCAGCTCTGCAGAATCTCCACCGCGGCGGCCTGGTCGACCACCGCTCGTTGGCGCTTTCCCCGGACGCCCCGTTCCGCCAGCCTACGACTCGCGAGGACGGTAGACATCCTCTCGTCCGTCAGCGTCACCGGAATCGGCCCCATCACATCCGCCAAACGGGTGGCGTAGGCGGAGACGTTCGCCGCCGCCGGGCCGTGTTTCCCGGCGAGGTTCACCGGCAGCCCGACGACGATACCCACCGCCTCGTGCTCGGCGGCCAGCCGGACCAGCTCGGCCATGTCGGCGGGCACCGCGTCCGGCTCGGCGGTCAGGTCGCGGGCCAGGGTGACGAGCGGGGTGGCGAGGATGCCGTGCGGGTCGGACCGGGACACGCCCACCCGAACCTGCCCGACATCCACCCCCAACCGGACACCGTGCACGAACTCAGCCATCTACCGCCACACCTCCCCTGAGTACGGGCCAGGGCGGACCGGGAGGTCCGCCCTGGCATCCAGCGCAGCGCTCATGGGGTGTCGGCGACCGCTTTCTCCACCGTCACCAGCAGGTTCGACGCCTCCGTGGCGGGCAGGCCACCGCCCTGGGCCAGATCGTCGCTGCCGCCGCCCCGCCCGGAGAACGCCGCCTTCACCAGATCCTTCGCGCTCAGGCCCCGCCCCCGGGCGGCCTGATTGACGGCCACCACCAGGGACGCCTTGCCGTTGGACCGGGCGGCCACCGCGACCACCGCCGGGCGGGCCGCGTCGATCCGGCCGCGGATTTCCTGGGCCAGGGTCCGCACGTCGTTCGCCGCCGCGCCCTCGGGCGCCTCGGTGCCCACGTACGCGACCCCGCGCACGTCCTTCGCCTGCGCCGCGAGCGCGCCGGCCCCACCGAGCACGAGCTGGGCGCGGAGCTTCTCCAGCTCCTTCTCCGCGTCGCGCAACTGGGTGACGGTCTGCTCCACCCGGTCGGCGACCTGCTCGCCCGGCACCCGGAACATCTCGGCCAGCCGGGAGACAAGCAGGTGCTCGCGAGCCAGGAAGCCGAACGCGTCCATGCCGACGAGCGCCTCGATCCGGCGGACCCCGGAACCGACCGACGCCTCGGAGAGGATCTTGACCAGGCCGAGCTGGGCCGACCGGGCCACGTGGGTGCCGCCGCACAGCTCCCGGGCGTAGTCACCGACCTCGACCACCCGGACCCGCTCGCCGTACTTCTCGCCGAACAACGCCATCGCGCCGATCCGGCGGGCCTCCTCCTGGCTGGTGACGAACGCGTGCACCTCCAGGTCGGCCAGGAGCACCTCGTTCACCTGCTGCTCCACGTCCTGCAGCACGCTCGGCGTCACCCCGGTCGGGGTGTTGAAGTCGAACCGCAGCCGGCCCGGCGCGTTCAGCGAACCCGCCTGGGTCGCCGACTCGCCGAGGAAGTTCCGCATCGTCTGGTGCACCAGGTGCGTCGCGGTGTGCGACCGCGAGATCGCCCGGCGACGGGACACGTCGATCTCCGCGTACCCGGTCTCCCCGGCCCGGACCTCGCCGCGCACCACCCGGGCCCGGTGCACGATCAGGCCGGGCACCGGCTGCTGCACGTCGAAGACCTCGACCTGGCCGCCGCCGACCGTGATCAGGCCCTGGTCCGGTTGCTGGCCGCCGCCCTCGGCGTAGAACGGGGTGGTGTCGAGCACCAGCTCGACCGTGTCACCCTCGGCCGCGGCGGCCACCGACGCGCCGCCGGCCAGCAGCGCCCGCACCCGGGACTCCCGGTTCAGCTCGGTGTAGCCGGTGAACTCGACCGGCCCGCCGCCGTCGAGCACCGACCGGTACGCCGACACGTCGGTGTGCCCGGTCTTGCGGGCCTGCGCGTCGGCCTTGGCCCGGCCGCGCTGGTCGGCCATCAACCGGCGGAAGCCGTCCGCGTCGACCTGGAGGCCCTGCTCGGCCGCGATCTCCAGGGTCAGGTCGATCGGGAAGCCGTACGTGTCGTGCAGCTGGAACGCCTTGTCACCGGAGAGCGCCGGCCGGCCGGCCGATTTCGTCTCCGCGATCGCGGTGTCCAGGATCGTGGTGCCGGCGCGCAGCGTGGCCAGGAACGCGTCCTCCTCCGCGTACGCGTACTGCGAGATCCGGCCGAAGTCCTCGGCCAGCTCCGGGTACGACGGGGCCATGCAGTCCCGCGCCACCGGCAGCAGCTCCGGCAGCGCCGGTTCCTGGTAGCCCAGCAGCCGCACCGACCGGATCGCCCGGCGCATGATCCGCCGCAGCACGTAGCCACGCCCCTCGTTCGACGGGGTCACCCCGTCGCCGATCAACATCAACGCGGTGCGCACGTGGTCGGCGACCACCCGCAGCCGCACGTCGTCCGGGTGCGACTGGTTGGCCGCGTGCCCGGAGTGCGCGCCGTACCGCTTCCCGGTCAGCTCGGCCGCCCGGTCCAGGATCGGCTTGACCTCGTCGATCTCGTAGAGGTTGTCCACGCCCTGCAGCAGGGAGGCCATCCGCTCCAGGCCCATGCCGGTGTCGATGTTCTGCGCCGGCAGGTCGCCGAGGATCGGGAAGTCCTCCTTCCCGGTGCCCGGCCCGCGCTCGTACTGCATGAAGACGAGGTTCCAGAACTCCAGGTAGCGGTCCTCGTCGACCTCCGGACCGCCCTCGCGGCCGTACTCCGGGCCCCGGTCGTAGTACAGCTCCGAACACGGCCCGCACGGCCCGGGAATGCCCATCGACCAGAAGTTGTCCGCCTTGCCCCGACGCACGATCCGCTCCGCCGGCACACCCGTGGCACGCCAGATGTCGTACGCCTCGTCGTCGTCCAGGTAGACCGTCGCCCAGATCCGCTCCGGGTCCAGCCCGAAGCCACCCGCCTCGACCGACTTCGTGGCCAGGTCCCAGGCCAGCGGAATCGCCCCGGACTTGAAGTAGTCACCGAAGGAGAAGTTGCCGTTCATCTGGAAGAACGTGCCGTGCCGACTGGTCTTGCCGACCTCGTCGATGTCCGGCGTCCGCAGGCACTTCTGCACGCTCGCCGCCCGCTGGTACGGCGGCGTCTGCTGGCCCAGGAAGTAGGGCACGAACTGCACCATGCCCGCGTTGATGAACAGCAGGTTCGGGTCACTGATGGCGGGCAGCGGAGCGGACGGCACCACGGCGTGCCCGTTCGCCTCGAAGTGGGCGAGGAACCGCCGCTTGATCTCCGCCGTCTTCATCGCTGGTGCTCCTCCGGGAAAATCTCTCGGTCACCGATCCGCGGGTCCTCCCGCAGTTCGGCGAACTCGTCGTCGTACGCCTCGCCGCGGGCGAAGGCCTCGTGGATCTCCTGCTCACGCTCGGCCATCCCGACCCGGACGTCGTCCACGAAGGCACGCACCGACTCGACCAGCCCACCGGCGGACTCGGACAACCCGCTGGCGATGCCCGCCGGGGTGTACGCCTGCGCCGTCCGGGTGGCCTTGCGCACCACCAGGACGCCCACGGCCAGGCCGATGCCCAGCCAGAACAACCGCCTCATGCTCTCATCCTCCCGCGTACGCCGGTCGGGGTCAGCGGTTGCCGCGCTTGGCGGCCCGACGCTGCTGCTTGATGGTGTCGCGCACCTCACGCTCGGTCTCGGCGTGCCGGCGGGCGGAGGCGGCCTTGCGCACGCCGTACCCGAACGCGGCCACCTTCACCAGCGGGTTCGCGGCGGCGGCGGAGACCACGGTCGCCAGGTTCGCCACGTTCGCGGTGACGTTCTGCGCGTGGCTGGTCATGGTGTCCACCTTGGCGAGCTGGAGGTTCACCCCGTCCAGCGAGGTCTGCACCTGCTCCAGCGCGGTGTTGACGTTCTTCACCGTGGTGTTCACGTCACCGAGCAGCGGCCCGGTGCGGTCGTTCAGGTCACCGATCATGCGGGTCGTCGCGTCCACGGTGTGTCGCAGCCGCAGGATCGGCACCGCCAGCACGAGCACCAGCATCAGGAACGCACCGGCCGCGATCAGCGCAGCGATCTCTCCACCACTCACGCGCATGTCCTCCTCAACCATTGTTCCGGGACACGACATCCCGGAACGCGCGACCGTTCCTACCCATTTCGCGCCACGCCGACCCGGTCACCGGGCGCGGGCGGGCGCGCCAGCCCCAGACCCTACCGTCCGTGATGGAAGTCGGCTCACGACGGTGACGGGGTCGGCTCGCCGAGGGGGTCGTCGGTGAGCGTCGGGTAGGGGTCCTCACCGGTGAGTGACGGATCGGTGGTCGGGGTCGGCCCGGTGCGCTCGTCGTCGATCGCGTTACGCACCTTCACCGACACCAACGAGCCGGCGCACGTCCCCGCTGCGGGCTCGGCGGGCACGGACGGCGCCGGCTCCCCGTCCACCGGCGGCGGCGTGCAGGCGGGGTCGCGGACCCACAGGTCGAGCGTCAGCTCGTCCCGACGCCAGCAGGTGTAGCTGCCCTCGACCTTCTCCTCCGGGCAGCGGTCGACCTTCCAGCGTCGCCAGCCGTCCTTGGCCAGCGCCTGCTCGTAGACGGCGACGGTCTTTTTCCACCCCTGCTCGGACTCGACCGCGCGTTCCCGCAGCCGGCAGTCCTGGAGGCACCAGCGGCTGCCGCTGACGTTGTCGACAGTCTTCGTCGCCGCCCAGGACGGCACGTCGAGCGCGTCGAGGGTGTCGAAGACCGGGTCGTGGCTGAGCGTCCGCATCCCGAAGTAGAGCGGCACCGCCCCCAGCAGCACGAGGCTGACCAGGGCGAGGACACCCATCCGCAGTCGACGCCGCTCCCGCATCTGCCGCCGCAGCTCGGAGCGGGCGCCGCGCGCCCCGTCCGCCTCCGGCTCGTCCTCGACCGCTACCGGGCCGGCCGGTCGTGGCGCCGGTCCGTCGCCCGGACCGGGCCGCGCCCCCGCCGGCTCCCCCGGCGGTACGACCGCAGCCGCCCGCGCCACCGCCGGCGCGCCACTGGTCGGCGCTCCGGCAACCGGCGCTCCCGGGGAACCGGGCCGGCCCGGTTCCGCCGTGGGCGGGACGGCCCGCCCGGTCGTCCGCTCGTCCGGCCCGGCCGGACGGGCCACGCCCGCAGCCGCCCGGGCCACCACGGGCGCGGCAGCCGCACCCGGTCCCGGCGCTGCCACCGACCCGGCAGCCGCACGCGGTCCCGGCGCTGCCACCGACCCGGCAGCCGCACGCGGCCCCGGCGCTACCGCCGGCCCGGGTGCGGCAGCGGGTGGGACGGCGCCGTCGGGCCGCGTCGGTCCACGCCCGTCACCGGTGGGCCGTACCGTGGCCGCGCCCTGACCATGTGCGACACGTCCGGCGCCGGGCGGGCGACCGCCGGCGCGCGACGGGTCGTCGGCCGGGCCGTGGCCACCGGGGCCGGCCGACCCACCGACAGGCATGGCACCGCTGCGCTCCGGGTCGCCGTGCGGCCCGAACCCACCCGGGCCCACCGGTGGGACGCCGGCACGAGCCGGACCACCACCGGCACGATCACCACCCACCGGCGGCACACCGGCACGAGCCGGACCACCACCGGCACGGTCACCGCCGACCGGCGGGACGCCTGGGCGGGCCGCGCCTCGGGCGGGGCCGGGCTGGCCGGCTCGGACCGGCGGCACGGCCGGGCCGGGCTGCTCGGGTCGTACCGGTGGCACGGCGGCACCGGCCCTGGCGCCCGGACCACGGTCGGCGCCGCTCGGGCGTCCGGTCGGCTCCTCGGCCGGCGGGCCGGCCGGACGGCGGGCGGCCGGCATGGCGGGATCGGTGTGCGAGGTGCGGCCGGCCTGCCGCAGCCAGTCGGCGGGGCGTTCCGGCCGCTGCGGGCGAGGTTCACCCGCGTCGTCGGCCACCCGGCGCGGGGTCCGGGCCGGGTCGGTGGCGGATTCGGCCGCGCCGGGACCGGCCCCGGAACCACGGGCCGGGGCACGGCGCGGCGTGGGCGAGCCCGCGCCCTGGACCGGGCCGCCGGAGACGGGCGCGGTGGCGCCGGGAAGGGCCGGGGCGTTTCCGCTGCGCGGCACGGCCACCGGCCGGTCCGGCTCCACGGCGGCCCGGCGGCCGGCACCCGGCACGGGCCGGGCGGGGTCGACCCCGCCGGCCGCTGCGTCGTCCGGCCGAGCACGGCGACCCGCGCCGGGGACCGGCCGTACCCCGGCCGGCGGCATGTCGTCCGGCCGTGCGTGGTGGCCCGGACCGGGGACCGGCGGTGCGCCTGCCGGGTCGTCGTCGGGCCGCGCCCGCCGACCCGCGGCGCCGGCCGGCGCATCATCACGCCGCGCGCGCCGACCCGCCGCCATGTCGGCCGGCACGTCATCCGGGCGTACGCGCCGCCCCGCCGCCATGTCGGCCGGCACGTCATCCGGGCGTACGCGCCGCCCCGCCGCCGTACCCGGCGGCATGCCGACCGGCACGTCGTCCGGTCGCGCGCGCCGACCCGCGCCGGCGGTCGGCTGAAAGCCACCGGAGTCGTCAGAGGCGTCGGGTCGCGCCCGGCGTCCACCGGGGCCGCGCCGGACCGCCGGGTCGACTCCGGCCGGGTGGACGTCGGTCTCCTGTACGCCGTGCCGGCCACGCGGGGTGGGTGGCGTCGACATCCGAGGGTCGTCGACGTCCCCGGCCGGCGGCCGGCCCGGGGCCGGATCGACCGGTCCGCGGTTGGGCACGGGCCCGGCGAAGCCCGGACCGTTCGAGGGCCCGCCCCGGGGACCGGCCGGGCCGACGGGACGGTCGGGGACCGGCGGTTGCTGGCCGGTGGGGCCGTCCGCGCCGCGACCGGATGGCCGGCCACCCGGCCGGGGCGCCTCGGGTACTCCGGGCCAGGGGCCGTCCACCGGACGACGCGGGCCGGTCGGATCGGAGCCCGCGGGGTGGACGGGCGGGGGCCCGTCGGGGCCGCGCTGCGCGACCGGGGCACGGGAGTCAGTCCGGTCGACGCCCGGAGGCATCTGCGGGCCGGGACGAGCGGCGCCCCGAGGAACGTCTCCGCCGGGACGACCGGCGCCCGGAGGCAGCGCGGCTCCGGGCGGCATCGCGGCCCCGGGACGACCGGGGGGCGGCGGCACCTCAGCGCCGGGGTGGCTGGCGCCCGGAGGCGGTGCCGGGGCGCGTCGGCCGGTGTGCTCGGGTCGGCCGGTGTGCTCGGGTCCGCCTGGGTGGGGGCGGCCGGGCGCCTGCGGCGCGGAACCGGCCGGGCCGGCTGCCGGTGACGGACCCGGGCGGCCCCCCACAGGTGACTGCGCACCCGGCCGAGCCGACGCCGGAGAGTGCGGACCCGGCGGAACCGATCCCGGAGGCTGCGGCCCTGGCCGACCCCCCACCGGAGGCTGCGGACCCGGCCGACCGGCGGCCGGAGGCTGCGGGCCGGGCCGACCGGCGGCCGGAGGCTGCGGGGCCGGTCCGCCGGTTGCCGGTGGCACACCGGGGCCGGGTCCGGCGGAACCGGGAGATGCCAGGTCCGGCCGGGACGGACGGCCCGGCTCGGCCGTGGGCGCACCGGGCCGAGGCGGCGTGTCGGCCGGGGCGTCCCCGTCCGGACCGAGCTCGCCGCGCTGCTGCTTGGCCGTACGCAGGTCGTCGATCCAGCCGAACTCCTCGCCCGGCACCGTCTGCTCCGGCTCGGCCTCGGCTCGACCGCGCCCCCACCGCCGTCCCTTGGCCCGCGGGTCACGCCGCTCGTCGGGGCCGTCCGCCGGCCGATCCGGACTACGCGCCATCACTGCTGACCCCCCTCGGCGGCGTCGCCGCCGCCCTCGTTCGCCCCGCCCGCCGGCTCGGTGCCGTCCGCCCGCGCCCCGGTCGCGGCTGCCGGCGCACCGGCCTCCCCCCGCGTCACAGGTGTGGGCAACCCGCGGACGATCCGGCGCAGCACCGGCAGCCGGGTGGCCACCGTCCGCTCCGCGCCGTGCCCACTGGGCCGGTAGTAGTCGGTCCCCACGAGGTCGTCCGGAGCGTACTGCTGGGTGACCACCCCCCGGTGGTCGTCGTGCGGATAGCGGTAGCCCGCCCCGTGCCCGAGGCCGCGCGCTCCGGAGTAGTGGGCGTCGCGCAGCCCGCGCGGCACCGGACCGCCCCGACCGGCGCGTACGTCGGCGACGGCGGCGCCGATGGCGGTGGTGGCCGAGTTCGACTTCGGGGCGGTGGCCAGGTGGATGACCGCCTGGGCGAGGTTGAGCTGCGCCTCGGGCAGGCCCACGTATTCGACCGCGTGCGCGGCGGCGGTGGCCACTGTCAGCGCGGCGGGATCGGCCATCCCGACGTCCTCGCTGGCGAAGATCACCATGCGGCGGGCGATGAACCGGGCATCCTCGCCGGCCACAAGCATCCGGGCCAGCCAGTGCAGTGCCGCGTCCACGTCCGAGCCGCGCATGCTCTTGATGAAGGCGCTCGTCACGTCGTAGTGGGCGTCGCCGTCCCGGTCGTAGCGGACCGCCGCCACGTCGACCGCCTGCTCGGCCACGGCGAGGTCGATCCGTCCGGCGCCGGTGGCGGTCGCGGTGGCCGCCGCCGCCTCCAGCGCGGTGAGCGCCTTGCGGACGTCGCCGCCGGCGAGCCGGACCAGGTGGTCCTCCGCCTCCTCGGTGAGCACCAGCGCGCCGCCGAGACCGCGCTCGTCGATCACCGCGCGGCGCAGCAGCCCGCGGACCGCGTCGTCGTCGAGCGCCTGGAGCGTGAGCAGGACACACCGGGACAGCAGCGGCGAGATGACCGAGAAATAGGGGTTCTCGGTGGTCGCCGCGAGCAGGGTGACCGTGCGGTCCTCGACGGCGGCGAGCAGCGAGTCCTGCTGGGTCTTGCTGAACCGGTGCACCTCGTCGATGAAGAGCACTGTCGGCGGGCCACCGGAGCGGCGCTGCCGTCGGGCGGTCTCGATGACCGCGCGGACGTCCTTCACCCCGGCGGTCAGCGCGGACATCGCCACGAAACGTCTGTCGGTGGCGCGTGCGACGAGGTGGGCGATGGTGGTCTTGCCGCTGCCGGGCGGGCCCCAGAGGATGACCGACATCGGCGCCGCGCCCTCGACCAACTGCCGCAACGGCGCGCCGGGAGCGAGCAGATGGTCCTGACCGACCAGCTCGTCGATGCCGGCCGGTCGCATCCGCACCGGCAGCGGAGAATCCGCCCGGGTGGCGGTGAACCCGTCGCCGCCGCCGAGAGCCGCGGGAGCGTCGGGCGCTCCGGCGGGCTCGCCGAGGGTGAAGAGGGCGTCGGATTCCATCCCGAGAACAGTACCGGGCCGGGCCGACGACGCCGGAATCGCGCCGCCGACCCGACCCAGGTGGTCGTTTCCGGTCAGCCGCGACCCGGACGGCGACCCCGGTACCAGCGACCGCCACCGCCACCGCGCGGGCCGGAGCCGACCCCGGCCAGGTAGAGCGAGAGCAGCAGGAAGCCGATCAGCATGAGGGTCGAGGTGCTGAACAGATCCGGGGCGCCGAGGTCGGTGTTCATGAAGTCGAGAAGCAGCGCGAAGCCGAACACGATGGCCGCGAGAATGGCGAGCATGTCGTTCCTCCGGTGGGGGTTCCCAGTAGGTCGGCGACGGATGTACCCGATCGGTCTGTTCGTCAATCTCCACCGTGGAACCGGTCGGTGGCGAGAATCGCGTACCGCGCCGAGTCCCGCCAGCGACCCCGTACGAGGAGGTGGTCGCGACTCACCCCCTCCGAACGCAGGCCGGCCTTCTCCAGCACCCGTCGGGACGCGGCGTGGTCGGGCCGGGTCGTCGCCTCCACCCGGTGCAGCCCCACCTGCCCGAACGCGAGATCCAGCAGCAGTCGCGCGATCTCCGTGCCCAGTCCGGTGCCCGAGAACGCGGTACGCACCGCGTAGCCGATCTCGCCGCGCCGATGCTCGACCGACGTCACGGTCAGCACACCGAGGCCGACCAACCGGTCGCCGTCGACCGCCGCGAGGCGGTACGCCGGGCGCGGGTCGCCGCCGGCCGTCTCCCGCCACGCCGTCAGCGCGGCGCGGACCGCGTCGAGGGTGGGTGTCTCGTCGTCCAGCAGCCCGTCGGCCACGGCCGGCTCGCTCAGCAACGCGTACAGCGCCGGCGTGTCCGCGTCGGTCCACTCGCGCAGCACACAGCGCGGACCGGGCAGGTGCACCGCCCGGACGGAGCGGATGGGGGTCATGACCTCTCCTCTCGTAGGCTGGCGGCATGATCGCCGCCGACTAGGTGCTGACCGGACGGGACGCGCTGCTCGCCGCGACCGGCCACCACCCGTACGTCCGGCACGCGCTCCGGCGCGACCAGGCCGTACGCGGGTGGCGGCGCGAGGGCACGGTCGGTTGGCTGCTCCCGCCGGGCGAGTCGTCGGCCGGCGGCGCGGTCGGCGCGCCCGGCCCGGCCCTGGACGCCTTCGCCGACCTCTGGGCGGACGGAACGCTGCGGCCCGGCCAGTCGGTGAACCTGCCCCGTGCCACGGCCGCCGAGGTGGCCGCGCGCCTGCCGGTGGCCCGGACCGGCGAGTGGGACTTCCTCTGGGCCACCGACCCGCCCGCGCGGCAGCCGGGACAGGAGCGGGTGGTCCGGCTCACCGGGGCCGACCACCCCGCGCTGGCCGCGCTCGTCGAGGAGGCATACCCCGGCACCACCTCCCGGCCGGGCGATCCGGGCATCGTCGACTGGTACGGCATCCGGGACGGCGAGCGCCTCATCGCCTGCGGCGCCGACCGCAGCCGGGGTGACATCGGTTTCCTGGCCGGGCTGACCGTGGCGCCCGGGGATCGCGGCCGGGGCCTGGGCGCGGCGCTGACCGCCGGGATGACGCGCGCGCTGTTCGCCCGGTACGACCAGGTGGCGCTGGGCGTCTACACCGTCAACGTCGGCGCGATCCGGCTCTACCGCCGGCTCGGCTTCACCGGCACCGCGCCACGATCGCCCGCTCCATGATCGGCGGCTCGACGGCGTGCGGCGGGAACCGGTTGGCGACGTGGCCGCGGCCCGGCGAACGGGGTGGGGTGACGCGACGGAGGCCGCCGGGTGGACGTGCGTGTTGCTACAAACTTGATGGCACAGATGGATCGGGCGCTGTCCGCTCTTCCGGTGCCCGGCGTGAGTCGTTCGTGTCATCAAGTTTGTAGCCTCCGGTGACCTCGTCACCCGGCGCCGGGTGACATCCGTCAGATGGACCGGCCTGCGGCCCCAGCTCCACCGCCGGCCCCCGCCCCCGCCCCCGCCCCCGCGCCGGCCCCGGCGTCAGTTCCCGCGCCGGCGGATGGTGCCCTCACCGGAACGGCCACCGGACCGGGGCCGGCGGGGCTCCCGTCGGGACCGGTGGCGGGGACCGGACCTACCACGGGGCGCGCAACCTCAGACTCGGCAGCCCCGGACTCCGCGAATTCGGGCTCGACGGCCCCGGGCTCGGCGGCTCCGGAGCGCGCGGCGGCCCGGCTGGCGCGCCAGGCCGGCAGGTAGAGCGGCGCGGCCACGGCGAGCATCACGGCGCCGACCAGCATGGCGACGCTGATGCTCGTGACGTCCGCCAGCGCGGTCAGCACCACCGCGCCGAGCGCACCGGCCGGCTGGGCCATCATCGAGTTCAGCGACAGCACGCTGGTCCGGTACGGGCCGTCGACCTGGCGGTGCAGCAGCCCCATGTGCAGCGGATTCGACGCGCCGTGCACGGTGTAGCAGGCCAGGTACGCGATGAGCACGCCGACCGGGCCGGCCAGCAGACCCATGCCGACCACTGTCCCGCCCTGGAGCACGCGCATCAGCGCGGCGGCCGGGGCGGCCCCGAGGCGGCGCAGCAGGAACGGGGTGAGCGCGGCGCCGGCCGCGTTGGCCAGCCAGGCCGCCGAGCCGGCGGGACCGAGCAGCGCCGCCGCCCGGTCGGCGTCACCGACCACCTCGGAGAGCCGGACCGGCAGCAGCGACTCGAACGTGACCATGCCGAAGCCCCAGAACAGCTCGACCGCGACCAGTGCCAGCAGGACCCGGTTGCGGCGCAGCAGGCCGACGGCGTGGCCGACCATCCGGGGTGCCTCCAACACCGAGGCGCGCAGCGCGGCCGGGCCCGAGGCCGGGCGCTGTTCGGCCATGAGCGCCAGCAGCGCCACGATCGAGACCGCCTGGAGCGCGACGGCGACAAGCACCGGCAGGGTCAGCGCGCTGACCGGCCCGATCGGGCCGAGGGCGACCAGGCCGCCGCCGAGCAGCGCGCCGGCGCCGATGGCGACGCCGATGACGGTGCCGGCCCAGCCGAGGCCGCGCTCGTACTCGGCGTCCGGGTCGGCGGCCAGTGTGGCATCGACGTACCAGGACTCCAGCGGGCCGCTGTCGAGCGCCCGGTAGACCCCCTGCAACGCCCAGACCAGGAAGAACATCCAGAACGAGTCGGCCACCGCCATCAGCGCCAGGGAGGCCAGGCCGACCATCCAGGCGACCAGCAGGACCGGCTTGCGACCGAGCGCGTCGGCGAAGCCGCCGGTGGGCAGCTCCAGCGCCAGCACGACCAGGCCCTGCGCGGTGGCGACCAGGCCGATCTGGGACAGCGTCAGCCCGCGCTCCTGCATCAGCAGGATCATCACGGTCATGAGCAGGCCGCTTGGTAGCCAGCGCAGGCCGTAGAGGGTGAGGTAGCGGAACCGGATCTGACGTACGGACAGGGCGCTCACTGCTTCTCCTCGGTGGTCGACATGACCGGGCCCAGCGGGAAGGCGGCGAGGTAGAGCTGCACCAGCTCGGCGTCGGGATCGTCGGGGTCGGTCTCGTCGCGGTGGCGCTCGAAGACCGCGAAGACCTCCGCCTTGATCGCCTCGAGGCGGGTGGCCGGTATGCGCATGAAGAAGTCACCCATGCCGAACGCGTCGCGCCAGTCCGCCGACCACTCGTGCCGCCGGGCGGACCACCGCTCGGCGTGGTGCGCGAAGAAGCGGAAGTAGTCCGCCTCGATCCACTCGATCGCGGCGCGCGCGTCCGGGTCGTCGTCGAAGTCGCTGCTCTCCCAGTTGGTCACGTCGTGCGCGGCCCGCCAGAACCGCTGCCGGGCGGTGCCCAGATTCGGGTCTTCGACCACCATGCCCACCTCGGCGAGCTGGCGCAGGTGGTAGCTGGTCGCGCCGGTGTTGGTGCCGAGCAGCTCGGCCAGCCGGGTCGCGGTGGCCGGTCCGTTCACCCGCAGCGCGCCGACCAGGCGCATCCGCATCGGGTGGGCGAGCACCCGGACCTGTCGGTGGTCGAGCCGCACCTGACGCGGCTCGGGCTTCTCCGCACGTTCCATGAGTGCACAATAACTGTGCATACTTTCTATGCACAAGACCCATGCAAAGAGATTGTGCAATTCGGGTCGGTCAGGCGAACAGCTCGGCGACGCCGCGCAGGCGGGTCCGGAGCAGGCCGGCGGCGCGGGTCGAGTCGAGGCGTACCTCGACCGGGCGGTGCAGGCCGGCGGCGACCGTGGTGGTGGTCCGCAGCCCGGCCGGGTCGACGCCGAGCCGGCGGGCCAGCAGCCGCCCGATGTCGGCGCGGCTGACCTGGTCCGGGCCGGCCACGTTGAGCGGGCCGGCCAGCTCGGTAGGCAGCAGTTCCAGCACCGCCGCGGCCAGGTCGGTGACGTCGACCGGGCAGCGGATCTCGTCACTGAACAGCGTGGCCCGGCCGGCGAGCGCGTCCCGGCACCGCTGGATCTGCTTGCTCCCCTCCCCCAGGATCAGCGAGGTCCGCACCAGCAGCGCGGCCGGGTCCACCGCCCGCACCGCCGTCTCGGCCGCCGCCTTCGCCGCCCCGTACGGATACACCGGTGAGGGCGTCTCGTCGTCGGCGTACGGCTCCGGCCGACCGGCGTGCAGCGCGTCGCTGGACAGGTGCACCAGCCGCGCCCCCACCTCGGCGGCGGCGGACGCGACGTGGGCCGCCCCGTCGGCGGTGACGGCCCAGTCGTCGAAGCGGTACGGGGTGCTGACGACCGCGTCGGGGCGTACCCCGGTCAGCAGCGCGCGCACGGCGGCGCGGTCGGTGACGTCGAGCCGGCGCGACGCGACGCCCGGCGCCGCGACGGCGGCCCGGTGGTGGGTGCCGACCACCCGGTGCCCGGCGGCGACCGCCTGGCGGCACACCTCCCCGCCCAGGAACCCGCTGGCACCCACCACGAGCAGGTGCATCAGGTCGGGTCGGCCACCGGGGCGGCCGGGCCGGCGGTGCCGGCGTGCGGGGCGGCCGGGGCCTTCGGCTTGGCGTCGATGCCGGCCTCGGCGCGCTGCTGCCCGGTGATCGGGGTGGGCGCGCCGGTCAGCGGGTCGAAGCCGCCACGGGTCTTCGGGAACGCGATCACCTCGCGGATCGAGTCCGCGCCGGCCAGCAGCATGCAGACCCGGTCCCAGCCGAACGCGATGCCGCCGTGCGGCGGCGCGCCGTACTTGAACGCCTCCAGCAGGAAGCCGAACTTGTCCTGCGCCTCGTCGGCGGTGATGCCGAGCAGGTCGAACACCCGCTGCTGCACGTCGCCCCGGTGGATACGGATCGAGCCGCCGCCGATCTCGTTGCCGTTGCAGACGATGTCGTACGCGTAGGCGAGCGCCCGGTCCGGCGCGGACTCGAACCGGTCCACCCACTCGGCGTTCGGCGAGGTGAACGGGTGGTGCACGGCGGTCCAGCCGCCGTCGTCGGTCGGCTCGAACATCGGCGCGTCGACCACCCAGCAGAACGCCCACGCGCTCTCGTCGACCAGCCCGGCCCGCTTGGCGATCTCGATCCGGGCCGCGCCGAGCAGCTCCTGCGCCTCCCGGGTGTTCGTGCTCGCGGCGAAGAAGACCGCGTCGCCGGGCTTCGCGCCGACCGCGTCGGCCAGGCCCGCGAGGTGCGCCTCGGAGAGGTTCTTCGCCACCGGGCCGCGCGCCTCGCCGGTCTCCGCGTCGAGCACCACGTACGCCAGGCCGCGCGCGCCGCGCGCCTTGGCCCAGTCCTGCCAGCCGTCCAGCTCCTTGCGGCTCTGCGACGCGCCGCCCGGCATGACCACCGCGCCGACGTAACCACCCGCGTCGATCGCGCCGGCGAACACCCGGAACCCGGTGCCGCGCAGGTAGTCGGTCAGCTCGGTCAGCTCGACGCCGTAGCGCAGGTCCGGCTTGTCCGAGCCGTACCGGGCCATCGCGTCGTGCCAGGTGATCCGCGGAATGGGGCGGGTGATCTCGTGGTCGGCCAGCTCGGACCAGAGTTTCGCCACGATCGCCTCGCCGAGGTCGATCACGTCGTCCTCGGTGACGAACGACATCTCGATGTCGAGCTGGGTGAACTCCGGCTGCCGGTCGGCGCGGAAGTCCTCGTCCCGGTAGCAGCGGGCGATCTGGTAGTAGCGTTCCATCCCGCCGACCATGAGGAGCTGCTTGAACAGCTGCGGGGACTGCGGCAGCGCGTACCAGCTGCCCGGCTGGAGGCGCACCGGGACCAGGAAGTCGCGGGCGCCCTCCGGGGTGGAGCGGGTGAGCGTCGGAGTCTCGATCTCCAGGAAGTCCCGTTCGTGCAGCACCGTGCGGGCGAGCTGGTTGGCCCGGGAGCGCAGCCGCATCGCCCGCGCCGGGCCACCGCGGCGCAGGTCGAGGTAGCGGTACTTCAACCGGATGTCGTCGCCGGCCTCGATCTGGTCGTCCACCGGCAACGGGAGCGGCGCGGCCTCGGAGAGCACCTCCAGCGCGGCGGCGGTCACCTCGACCTCGCCGGTCGGCAGCTCGGGGTTCTCGTTGCCCTCGGGCCGGCGGGTCACCTCACCGGTGACCTTCACGCAGAACTCGTTGCGCAGCGCGTGCGCGTCCTCCTCGCGCAGCACCACCTGCACGACGCCGGAGGCGTCGCGCAGGTCGACGAAGACGACACCGCCGTGGTCGCGCCGGCGGGCCACCCACCCGGCGAGCGTCACCGTCGAGCCGGCGTCCGCGGCGCGCAGGCTTCCGGCATTGTGGGTACGGATCACGGCTGATGTCTCCTCATCGTCGGGCTGCCCCCGCATTCTGTCAGGGTGGACCGGCCGCCCTCCGGGCACCCGCCGGTCACCGCGGCTCGGCCGGCAGCAGGTGGCTGACCCGGATGTCGTCCTCGGCGAGCGCCCGGGCCCGTTCCTCCACCACCCGGTCCCCTCCGGTGAGCCGGCCGCTGTGCTGGCGCAGGTGCTCCTCCCACGTCGGCACCGCGTAGACCTCGACGAAGCCGTGCGCCCGCTCGCCGGCCCGGAACAGCCCCCAGCGGATCGCGCCGGTGCGCCGGCGGGACCGGCCGACCGCCCGCATCGCCTCGACGAACTCGGCCTGCCGCTCCGGGCGCACCGTGTACGAGACGGTGACCAGCACCGGGCCGTCGCGCGCCGGCGCCTCCAGCACCAGGTGCGGCTCGGGCCAGAACATCGCCGGGTCCCGGTTCACGCTCCCGGTCTCCCGCAGCGGCCAGAGCAGCACGCTGAGCGCCCCGGCCGCCATCACCACAGCCGCCACGGTGAGCGCGCCGACCAGGCCGATGACCTCACCGAGCGCGCCCCACGCGACCGCGCCGAGCGCCTGGCCGCCGGCGAAGACCATCTGGAAGACCGACAGGCCGCGGGCACGTACCCAGCCGGGCAGGAACAGTTGCATGGCCGCGTTCACGCTTGACAGCACCGTCATCCAGGCCAGCCCGGCGGGCAGCAGCGCGACCACCGCCACGGCCGGCACCGGCACCAGCGCGAGCACGGCGAGCACCGCCGCGTAGAGCAGCCCGGCCAGGAGCAGCAGTTGGTTGTTGGTGAGCGCCAGGCGGATCCGGGGCAGGACCAGAGCGCCGGCCACCGCGCCGACGCCGAGCGCGCCGAGCAGCACGCCGTACCCACCGGCGCCGAGACCGAGCCGGCGGCTCGCGACGAGCGGCAGCAGCGCCCACAGCGCGCTGCCCGGCACCACGAACAGGGCCGCCCGCAGCAGGATCCGGCGGACCACCGGAGAGTGCCGCACGTACCGGCCGCCGGCGCGCAGCGCGGCGGTGAACCGCTCCGGCGTGGCGACGTGGTCCCGGCGTCCCGGGCGCCAGCGCAGCAGCGTCACCGCGAAGATGGCGAACGTGGCCGCGTTGACCGCGAAGACCACCGGCACGCCGGCCTGGGCCACCAGCACGCCGGCCACCGCCGGCCCGACCGAGCGGGCCAGGTTGACGCTTATCGAGCCGAGCGCCGAGGCGGAGACGATCTGCGACCTGGGCACCAGCTCGGGGATGACCGCCTGCCAGGCGGGCAGTGTGAGCGCCTGGCCGACGCCGAGGCCGAAGGTGAGGGTGAGCAGCAGCGCCGGTGGCATCCGGCCGAGTGCGGTGAGCACGGTGAGCAGCGCCCCGACGGCGGCCAGGAAGCACTGCACGGCGATCAGCAGCCGCCGCCTGTCGAACGTGTCGGCGAGCGCGCCGGCCGGCAGCGCCAGCATCAGCACCGGCAGCATGCTGGCGGTCTGCACGAGCGAGACGAGCGTCGCCGCGCCGGGCCGGTCGACGAGCAGCCACTGGGCGCCGACGGTCTGCATCCAGATGCCGACGTTGCTGGCCAGCACCGCCAGCCACAGATTGCGGAACGCGGCCGACCGCAGCGGCGACCAGGCGGACGGCGGCCGGTCGTCCGCGTCACCCACGTCGGCCGGGGAGGCGTTCACCGGCCGGTACCTGTCCTGTCCACGGCCACACACTCCCACCCACCACCCGGCCCGGACCCACCCGGGTCCGGTGACCGCGGTTCCGGCACGCACGGAACGGGCCGCCGGTCGCCCGGCGGCCCGTTCGTTGGGGTACGGATCAGAAGACGCTCACGCCGTAGACGCTGAGCGGCTCGGTGACCGGCTGGAAGTAGGTCGTGCCACCGGTGCGGCAGTTGCCGCTGCCGCCGGAGGTGAGGCCGAGCGCGGTGCTGCCGCTGAACAGCGAGCCGCCGCTGTCGCCGCCCTCGGCGCAGACGTTGGTGCGGATCAGGCCGGAGACGCTGCCCTCGGCGTAGTTGACCGTCGCGTTGGTGGCCGAGACGGTGCCGCTGCGCAGGCCGGTGGTGCTGCCGGAACGCCGGACCGACTGGCCGACGTAGGCGTTACCGGCCGAGGTGATGTCCTGGTAGCTGCCGTTGTAGAGGTAGACGTTGCCGGCCGCGTTGGCCGAGTTGCTGTGCCGGACGATGCCGTAGTCGTTGCCCGGGAAGCTGGTGCCGGCCCGGGTGCCGAGCACGGACGTCTGGCCGGAGTTGGAGTACCAGGTCGAGCCCAGGTTGGTGCAGTGCCCGGCGGTGAGGAAGTAGTAGGTCGAGCCGCTGCGCACGTTGAAGCCGAGCGAGCAGCGGTAGCCGCCGGTGTAGATGGCCTGGCCGCCGGAGATCCGGGTGGTCAGGGTGCCGGCCTCGGCCTCGATCCGGACCGCGCCACCGGTGCGGGCGGCGGCGGCCTTGACCCGCTCCAGCTTGGCGCCGGTGACGGTGCTGTCCACCGAGACGACGACCTGGTTGGTCGCGGCGTCGGTCCACCAGGCGGTGCCCGGGATCTTGGCGGAGCGCTCCAGCTCCCCGGTGGCGGCCTTGAGCTGGTTGGCGCCGCGGGTGACGAGCTTCGGGGTGGCGCCGGCGGCGTGCACCTGGCGGGCGGCGGCGGCGTCGGTCACCGTGACGACCATCTTGCCGCTGGCGTCGGCGTACGTGCCGGCGGCGCGGTCGCCGAGCTTGGCGGCGAGGGTGGCGGCGGCGTCGGGCGAGGCGGGGGTGGGGGCCGCCTGGGCGGGCGCGCCGAGCAGCGAGCCGGTGACCAGGGTACCGGCCACGGCGACGGCGGCGGCGCGACAGAGCGTGGACCTCGTGGGTCGCATGTGACAACCTCCGAACGGGGGTGAACGGGCGCTGTGATGGGGACACGCCCGAGGACAACCCGGCCGACCTGGGGAAACCGTCCGGGCTGACCAAAGTATTCACATATTTAAGATCGTAAGCAAGACGCAAGTTTGCCCGGATTCGCACCGCCACCCGATGTAACGCCCGAGCAACAACATCGTCACCAGGTGTCAGACCCCCGCCACCCCGACCCCCGCACCACACGGGTGATCATGAGGTTGGCGGCACCAGCAGAGATCAACACCGCCGCCAACCTCATGATCACCGGATTGCCTTCGGGGGTTAGCGGGTGGGGGTCAGGCGGGCGGCGCGGGCGGCGCGGCGCTCCTCGAACCGGGACGCCTGGGTCTCCAGCGTGTCGAGCTGGGCGGCGATCTGCTCACGGGCGGCCTCGCCGTCGCCGTTGAGGCCGGTCACCTCGAACAGGTTCCACTGACGCAGCACCGGCACCACCACCTCGTCCCGGTGCTGGCGCAGGTCGTAGATGCCGGCCAGGGCGATCGCCACCGACTTGCGGGCGAAACCGTCGATGCCCACCCCGGGCATCTGGAAGTCGGCGAGCACGTCGGCGACCGCGCGCATGGCCTGGCTCGGCGCCAGCTCGAACGACGCGGCGAGCAGGTTGCGGTAGAAGACCATGTGCAGGTTCTCGTCCGCCGCCACCCGGGCCAGCAGCGCCTCGCAGGCCGGGTCGCCGGTGGCCCGGCCGGTGTTGCGGTGCGAGATCCGGGTGGCCAGCTCCTGGAACGACACGTACGCCAGCGAGTGCAGCACCTCGTCGTCGTGGGCGTTGCGGTAGCCGGCGGACATGTGCACCATCCGGGCCCGCTCCAGCGCCACCGGGTCGACGGCCCGGGTCACGGTGAGGTAGTCCCGGATCGCGGTGCCGTGCCGCCCCTCCTCGGCGGTCCACCGGTGCACCCAGGTGCCCCACGCGCCGTCCCGGCCGAACAGCGTGGCGATCTCGTGGTGGTAGGAGGGCAGGTTGTCCTCGGTGAGCAGGTTGACGATCAGCGCGGTGCGGGCCGCGTCGGGGATCGTCGAGTCCGCCGGTGACCATGCCTCGCCGCCGAGCGGACCGTCGAACGTGCGACCGGCGCTCCACGGCACGTACTCGTGCGGGAACCACTCCTTCGCCAGCGACAGGTGCCGGTCGAGGTTCTTCTCCACGACCGGTTCGAGTTCGGTGAGCAGAGCGGTCTGGCTGAGCACGGACACGACGTTCTCCCTACGGTGGCGTAACTTACGCCACCGTAGGTGCAATCGGCGTCAGGCGCCAGTGCCGGCGACCAGCGGCGCGAGGTCCGCCCGCGGCGGGGTCCACTCGCCCGCCGCGGCGGGCGCCTGCTCGCCGGAGCGGATGTCCTTCACCTCGTCACCGTCCGCGCCGGGGAACCAGACGTACGGGATGCCGCGCCGCTCGGCGTACCGGATCTGCTTGCCGAACTTCGCCGCGGACGGCGACACCTCGGTGGGCACCCCCCGCGAGCGCAGCGCCGCCGCGACCGCGTCGCTGGCCGCGCGGTCCTCCTCGGCGGTGACCGCGACAAGCACGCAGGTCGGCACCGACCGGGACACCGACAGCGCCTCGGCGCCGAAGAGCAGGCCGAGCAGCCGGGTCACCCCGATCGAGATGCCCACCCCGGGGAAGCGGACGTTGCCGGAGCTGGCCAGGTTGTCGTACCGGCCGCCGGAGCAGACCGAGCCGAACCGCTCATAGCCGACCATCTGCGTCTCGTAGACCGTGCCGGTGTAGTAGTCCAGGCCACGGGCGATGCGCAGGTCGGCGACGCAGAGCCCCGGCGAGTGCGCGGCGGCGGTCTCCATCACGGCGGTCAACTCGGCGATGCCCTCGTCGAGCAGCGGGTCGGTCACGCCCAGGGCGCGCACCGCGTCGGCGAAGGAGGCGTCCGGCGCGGAGATCTCGGCCAGCGCCAGGCATGCCTTGGCCTGCGCCTCGCTCGCCCCGGCGGCCTCCGCGAGCAGCTCGGCCACTTTCGCCGGGCCGAGCTTGTCGAGCTTGTCCACGGCGCGCAGCGCCGCCATCGGGTCGGTCAGCCCGACGCCCCGGTAGAAGCCCTCGCAGATCTTGCGGTTGTTGACCTGGATGCGCACCGGCGGGATGGGCAACGAGCGCAGCGCGTCGCCGATCACCAGCGGCATCTCGGCCTCGAAGTGCGCCGGCAGCGTGTCCCGGTCGACGATGTCGATGTCGGCCTGGAGGAACTCCCGGTAGCGGCCCTCCTGCGGGCGCTCCCCCCGCCACACCTTCTGGATCTGGTAGCGGCGGAACGGGAACTGGAGCTTGCCGGCGTTCTCCAGCACGTAGCGGGCGAACGGCACGGTCAGGTCGAAGTGCAGGCCGAGCGCGTCGTCGCCGGCCGGGCCGTCGGCGTCGGCCTGCAACCGGCGCAGCAGGTAGACCTCCTTCGAGGTCTCGCCCTTGCGCAGCAACTGGTCGAGCGGCTCGACCGAGCGGGTCTCCAGCGGCGCGAAGCCGTACAGCTCGAACGTGGCGCGGATCCGGTCCAGCACGAACTGCTCGATCATCCGCTGCGCCGGCGTCCACTCGGGGAAGCCGGAGATGGGCGTGGGCTTGCTCATGGCGTACTCCTTGATCCCGCGCGGACCGCGCGGGGATGGCACGGGCGGCTAGAGGCCGCGGGTGGGTGCGGCCGGGCGCGCGTCGCCCGCCACCTCGACGAGGTACGGGTTCGTCGCGCGCTCGCGGCCGACGGTGGTCGCGGGGCCGTGGCCGGGCAGGACGACTGTGTCGTCGGCCAGCGGGAGGACCTTGTCCCGGAGGCTTGCGAGCATGCGGGGCATGCTGCCGCCCGGCAGGTCGGTGCGGCCGATCGAGCCGGCGAAGAGCACGTCACCGGAGAGGCAGACCTCGTCCGCCTCCCAGGGCGAGCCGGCGCCCGGCAGCCGGAACAGCACCGACCCGCCGGTATGGCCGGGAGCGTGGTCGACGGTGATCTCCAACCCGGCCAGCGACAGCGTCGCGCCGTCGGTCAGCTCGGCCACGTCGTCCGGCTCGGTGTACGGCAGCCGCCCACCGAACAGCGCGGTGAGGTCCGCCGAGAGCGCCTTGGTCGGGTCGGCGAGCAGCTCGCGGTCGGCCGGGTGCACGTAGGCGGTGATGCCCCGCGCGCCGCAGACCGGCGCGACCGAGAACGTGTGGTCGAGGTGGCCGTGGGTGAGTAGCACGGCGGCCGGATGCAGGCGGTGCTCGGCGAGCACGGCGTCGAGCCGGTCGATCACCCCGATGCCGGGATCGACCACCACGCACTGCTCCCCCGGCCCGGTCGCCACCACGTAGCAGTTGGTGCCGAAGGCGTCCGCGGGAAAGCCGGCCACGAGCACGTCCGTCCCCTCTCCGTCCGGTCGTCGTCGTCGCTCAGCAGCCTAGTCGCACCGGCGAGCGGGTTTCTGCCGCCACCGGCACCGGGCGTCCCGCTGATCCCAGTGACCACATCCGATAAGCGCGTGCGGACCTCGTACACCACATTCACAGTCGGTACCCGTACACTCTGGCGGGCGTGTGGCGTGGCGCACCCCGATTCGCAGCGCGGGCGGTGCCGGCGACGCCGACGACGATCAGGCAGAGGAAGGGGAGCACCTGTGGCTTCCAGCAGGGACCGGCAGCGCAAACTGGCGCGGGCCAAGCTCGACCGGCAACTCGCCCGGCGGGCCGCGGCCGCGCGGCGTCGCCGGCAGATCCAGGCCGGTGTGGGCGCCGCGGTGGTGCTCGTGCTGATCGTGGCCGGCTCGGCCTGGGCGCTCGGCGCGTTCGACTCGGAGCCGGAGAAACAGGCCGCCGAGGACACCTGCCTCTGGACCCCGCAGGACGCCACCGGGAACACCAACCTCAAGGACGTCGGCACCCCGGCCACCCGGGACCTGCCCACGTCGGGCACCCGGCCGATGACTGTCACCACCAACCAGGGCGGGCCGATCACCGTCGAGCTGGACCAGGCCGCCGCCCCCTGCGGCAGCGCGAGCCTCGCCCACCTCGCCGGCCGGCAGTTCTACGACGACACCAAGTGCCACGAGATCACCAGCGAGGGCGCGCTGCGCTGCGGCGACCCGAGCGGCACCGGGATCGGCGGGCCGACCTACACGTTCTACGACGAGAACGTCCCCTCCGCGCCCGAGCCCAGCCCGTCGGCCTCGCCTGCCCCCGGCGAGCCGCCGGCGTACCCGAAGGGCACGGTCGCCATGATCGGTAGCCCGCCGGGCAGCAACGGCAGCCAGTTCCTGATCTTCTTCAAGGACTTCAACCCGGCCAAGCCGGCCTACAGCATCGTCGGCAAGGTCACCGGCGGGCTGGACGTGGTGGAAAAGATCGGCGCGCTGCCGACCGTCGACAACGGCGGCGGCGTCAAGGTCAAGCCGAAGACGGACGTGGTGATCCAGAGCCTCACCGTCGGCGAGCCGAACGCCTCGCCGCCCGCGCCGAGCGAGCCGGCGAGCAGCCCCAGCGCCGGATGACCCGCCGTTGAGCGGGCGTTGATCGACCTTTTGACTTGGCGGCGCCCGGCGCCGTCCCCCGGATACCCAGCAGGTGAGGAGTGACCGTGACGTCCACCAGAGACCGCCAGCGGGCGGCGGCGCGGGCCCGGCTCGAACGGGAGATGGCCGAGCGGGCCGGCAAGGCCCGCAAGCGCCGGCAGACGCAGGCGATCGTCGGCGCCGCCGCCGTGCTGGTGCTCGTCGTGGCCGGCACCGTCTGGCTCGTCACGTCGCTCGGCGACGACGACGAGAAGTCCGGCGACACCGCCGCCGCCGGCTTCGCCCAGTGCGCCTACACGGAGGTGCCCAAGGAGGGGCGTCCGGCGCAGATCAAGGACGTCGGGCTGCCGCCGACGCAGCAGGCCGACAAGGGCAGCCAGACGATGACGATCGAGACCAACCTGGGCCCGATCACCGCCAAGCTCGACCGGGCGGCGGTGCCCTGCACCGCCGGCAGTTTCACCCACCTGGCCAGTAAGGGTTTCTTCGACAACACCAAGTGCCACCGGCTGGTCACCGAGGGCATCAAGGTGCTCCAGTGCGGCGACCCGAGCGCGACCGGCAAGGGCTGGCGGGACACCGACGGCACCGGCGGGCCGAGCTACAACCTGGCCGAGGAGAACCTCCCCACCAACAAGCGCCCGCCGTACCCGGAGGGCGTCATCGCGATGGCCAACTCCGGCCAGCCCGGCAGCACCGGCAGCCAGTTCTTCATCGTGTACGGCGACAGCCAGCTCGACCCGAACTACACCGTGCTGGGCACCATCACCGGCGGCATGGACGTGGTAAAGCAGGTCGCCGCCGCCGGTGACGACGGCGCGTTCGCCGAGCAGGCCGGCGGTGGTCACCCGAAGAAGGAGATCGTGATGACCAAGGTCACGATGAGCGACATCGAGGGCTGACCCCGAGTCCGACGAGAAACGCCCGCCGGTCGGACCGGCGGGCGTTTTCCGTGCGCAGGCTCTCAGGCCCCGGACGTCACCCGGTACGCGTCGAAGACCCCGTCGACCTTGCGCACCGCGGCCAGCAGGTGCCCCAGGTGCTTCGGGTCGGCCATCTCGAAGCTGAACCGGCTGACCGCCACCCGGTCCCGGGTGGTGGTCACCGTCGCGGAGAGGATGTTCACCCGCTCCTCCGACAGCACCCGGGTCACGTCGGCGAGCAGCTTGTGCCGGTCGAGCGCCTCCACCTGGATGGCGACGAGGAACGTGGAGGCCGACGTCAGCTTCCAGCTCACCTCGACCACCCGCTCGGGCTGGGCCCGCAGGTCCTCGGCGTTGGCGCAGTCGTCGCGGTGCACGCTGACCCCGCCGGAGCGGGTGACGAAGCCGAACACCGAGTCCGGGGGCACCGGCGTGCAGCAGCGGGCCAGCTTGATCCAGACGTCGCTGACGCCGCGGACCACCACGCCCGGGTCGGCGCTGCTCTGCCGGCTGCGCGGCGGCCGGGTGGCGACGGCGGTCTCGGCGATGTCCTCCGCCGCGCCCTCCTCGCCCCCGTAGGACGCCATCAGCTTCTGCACCACCGACTGCGCGGAGACCTGGCTGTCGCCGACCGCCGCGTAGAGCGAGGCGACGTCCGCGAGGTGCAGGTCCCGCGCGATGGCCATCAGCGCGTCCGAGGTGAGCATCCGCTGCAACGGCATGCCCTGCTTGCGCATCGCCTTGACGATCGAGTCCTTGCCGGCCTCGATCGCCTCCTCGCGCCGCTCCTTGTTGAAATATTGCCGGATCTTGGTGCGTGCCCGGGGGCTCTTGACGAAGCCCAACCAGTCCTGCGTCGGGCCGGCCGTGTCGGACTTCGACGTGAAGATCTCGATCACGTCGCCGTTGGACAGCGTCGACTCCAGCGGCACCAGCTTGCCGTTGACCCGCGCGCCGATGCACTTGTGCCCGACCTCGGTGTGCACCGCGTACGCGAAGTCCACAGGCGTCGACCCGGTCGGCAGCGGGATGACGTCGCCCTTCGGCGTGAAGACGTACACCTCCTGGCTGGACAGGTCGAACCGCAGCGCGTCCAGGAACTCGCTCGGGTCGGCCGCCTCGCGCTGCCAGTCCAGCAACTGCCGCAGCCAGGTCATCTCGTCGATGTGCGCCGGCGGGCCCACCACCTGGGTGCCCTTGTGCTCCTTGTACTTCCAGTGCGCGGCGATGCCGAACTCGGCGGTGCGGTGCATCGCGTACGTGCGGATCTGCATCTCCACCGGCTTGCCGGTGGGCCCGATGACAGTCGTGTGCAGCGACTGGTACATGTTGAACTTGGGCATGGCGATGTAGTCCTTGAACCGGCCCGGCACCGGCTGCCAGTTGGCGTGGATGACCCCCAGCGCCGCGTAGCAGTCGCGCACCGTGTCGACCAGGATCCGCACCCCGACCAGGTCGTAGATGTCGTTGAAGTCGCGACCCCGCACGATCATCTTCTGGTAGATCGAGTAGAGGTGCTTCGGCCGGCCGGTCGTCTCCGCCTTGATCTTGGCGGCCTTCAGGTCGGTGCCCACCTTCTGCGTCACCTGGCGCAGCAGCGACTCCCGCTGCGGCTGGTGCTCCCCGATCAGGCGCAGGATCTCCTCGTACCGCTTCGGGAACAGCGTGCCGAAGGCCAGATCCTCCAGCTCCCACTTGATCGTGTTCATTCCCAGGCGGTGCGCCAGCGGCGCCAGGATCTCCAGCGTCTCCTTGGCCTTCTGCTCCTGCTTGGGGCGGGGCAGGAAGGTGAGCGTCCGCATGTTGTGCAGCCGGTCGGCCAGCTTGATCACCAGGACCCGGGGGTCCTTCGCCATGGCCACCACCATCTTGCGGATGGTCTCCGCCTTGGCCGCGTCGCCCAGCTTGACCTTGTCGAGCTTCGTCACGCCGTCGACGAGCAGCGCGACCTCGCCGCCGAAGTCGGCGCGCATCGCGTCGAGGGTGTATTCGGTGTCCTCGATCGTGTCGTGCAGCAGCGCCGCCACCAGCGTGGTGGTGTCCATGCCCAGGTTGCCCAGGATGGTCGCCACCGCGAGCGGGTGCGTGATGTAGGGGTCGCCGGACTTGCGATATTGCCCCGAGTGCCAGCGCGCGGCGGTGTCGAACGCACGCTGCAACAGGCGCGCGTCGGCCTTCGGATGGGCGTCCCGGTGGGCGGAGATCAGCGGCTCCAGCACCTCGCTGACCTGCGAGGTCTGCCAGGGCGCGTTGAACCGGGCCAGGCGGGCGCGCACCCGCCGGCCGGTCGGCGCGTTGGAGAGGGCGAAACCGCCGCTGGTCGAGGGGTCACCGTCGGTCGGGAACGGCACCACCACCGCGTCGCCGTCGGCCGTCGCGTCCGGCGTGCCGCCGTTCGCCCCGGCGGGCGTGTTGCCGCCGTGCTCGGTCACCGAGCCGTCCGCGTCGCCTGTCGGGTGCACCGTGCCCTCCACCGGAGGGACGACATCGTTGGACACCGGCCTCCTCACCGTTCGCCGGGATGCGCCGGCCGTCGGGCCGACGTCTGGTCCAACCGACCCGGGGGTCGGTGTTGTTCCGCGCCGGCCACCGGGGCTGCGCCCCGGCGGCTTCGCCGCCCGGACGGTCACCCGCCCGGTCAGGCAATGGGCAATCCTACCGGTACGCAGGGTGCGCCGCCGCTCCCCCGGACGCCCCGTGCCGGCGGACCGACCGGGTGCCGGCGGGTCACACGGTCAACAGGGCATGGACCGGACGCGGGGCCAGCCGCTCCCGGCCCCCGAGGAAGCCCAACTCCAGCAGGACGGTGAAGCCGGAGACGGTGCCGCCGGCACGCTCCACCAGGTCGAGCGTGGCCTCGGCGGTCCCGCCGGTGGCGAGCACGTCGTCGAGCACCAGCACCCGGTGGCCGGCGGTGAACGCGTCCTGGTGGACCTCGAGCGTCGCCTCGCCGTACTCCAGCGCGTAGGAGGCCGAATGGGTCGCGCGGGGCAGCTTGCCGGCCTTGCGCACCGGCACCACGCCGACCCCGGTGGCGTACGCGACGGCCGCGGCCAGCACGAACCCGCGCGCCTCGATGCCCACCACGGCGTCGAACGAGTCGGGCCCGTGGTAGGCGATGATCCCGTCGATCACCTCGCGGAACGCCACGCCGTCGGCGAACAGCGGCATCAGGTCCTTGAACATGACCCCCGGCTTGGGGAAGTCCGGCACGTCGAGCGTCCGGCTGGCGACCAGCTGGGCGGCCTCCGGGCCGCTGTCTCCCCGTACGCCTGCGGTGTGGGTCTCCGTCACGGTGCGTCCCATGTCCTCTCGAAACGGCGACGGCGTCCGTCATGCGGTGGAGACAGCATGACGGACGCCGTCCGGTCGGTTCCGTCCGGGTTCCGCGGTCAGCGGCGCTTCGCGCCGCCCGGCCGGTTGCCCCCGCCGGGACGGCCGCCCCGGGCGCCGCTGGGGCGCTTGCCGCTGGGGCGCGCGCCGACCTTCGGCGCGGCGCCGGCCAGGGCCGCGTCCGCCTCGGCCGGCTGGTCGCCGCTCGGCGCGGGACGCGGGGCGCCCTTCGGCGTGACCTCGCCCCGGGAGATGGCCGCCCGGCGGGCATGCACCCGCTTGTTGTGCGCGCTGATCCGCGGGTCCTGGTTCTTCAGCAGCACCAGCAGCGGCGTGGCCAGCAGGATCGAGGTGAGGAACGCCACCGCCATGCCGACGAAGAGCACCAGGCCCAGGTCCTTCAGGGTGCCCGCGCCGAGCAGGCCGGCGCCGATGAACAGCAGGCCGCCGACCGGGAGCAGCGCCACCACCGAGGTGTTCAGCGACCGCATGAGGCTCTGGTTGAGCGCCAGGTTGGACGCCTCGCCGTAGGTGAGGTTGTTGTTCGCGGTGATGCCCCGCGTGTTCTCCTGCACCTTGTCGAAGACCACCACCACGTCGTAGAGCGCGAAGCCCAGGATGGTGAGGAAACCGATGATCGTCGACGGGGTGACCTCGAAGCCGACGAGCGAGTAGATGCCGGAGGTGAGGACCAGGTTGGTGAGCAGCGAGATGATCGCGGCGACCGCCATCCGCCACTCGAAGCGCAGCACCAGGTAGACCGTCACCACGGCGAGGAAGATCAGCAGGCCGAGGAACGCCCGCGAGGTGACCTGACTGCCCCACGCCTCGGAGACCTGGCTGCCGCTGATCTGGTCGGCCTGGATGCCGAACTTCTCCGCCATCGCGGTCTTGGCCGCGTTGGCCTGCTCGGCGGTGAGCTGCCCGGTGCGCATCTCGTAGTATTCGCCGCTGGTGCCGCCGACCTTCTGCGCGGTTACCACCTGCACGTCGGGGGCCTCGGCGGCCAGCGCCTCGTCGACGGTCTGCTCGGCCCGGTCCAGCGTGCCGACGCTGGCCGGCACCTGGAACGAGTTGCCGCCGGCGAACTCGATGCCGAGCTTGAAGCCGTTGAGCGCGAAGCTCAGCACGGCGATCAGCACCAGCGCGCCGGCCACACCGAACCAGAGCTTGCGCTTGCCGACGATGTTGAGATCGGCCTCGCCACGGTAGAGCCGGGCGGCCAGACCACTCTTAGCCATCTCAGGCCTCCTTGACGCGCGGGTTGCGGGCCGTGCCCGACTCGGCCGACCGGGCCGGCAGCGCCCGGCCCAGACCGCTCACCCGCGGGGACAGGAACGCCCGGGTGCGGGCGAACATCGTCATGATCGGGTGACGGAAGAGGAACACGACGACCAGGTCCAGCACGGTCGCCAGGCCGAGCGCGAAGGCGAAGCCCTTTACCGTGCCGACCGACACGATGTAGAGCACCACGGCCGACATCAGCGTGATGGCGTTCGCCGAGATGATCGTCCGGCGGGCCCGGACCCAGGCCCGCGGCACCGCGCTACGTGGGCTGCGACCCTCGCGGATCTCGTCCTTGAGCCGTTCGAAGTAGATGACGAACGAGTCCGCCGCCACGCCGAGCGAGACGATCATGCCGGCGATGCCGGCGAGCGTGAGCGTGAACCCGATCGACCGGCCGAGCACCACGAGCGCGCCGAAGACCAGCAGCGCGGAGAGCACCAGGCTGAGGAAGATGACGGAGCCGAGCAGCCGGTAGTAGAAGAACGAGTAGATGATGACGAGGAGCATGCCGATGCCGGCCGCCAGCAGACCCGCCTGGAGGTGGCTGGAGCCCAGCGTCGCGGTGACGTTCTGCTGCTCCTGCGGGACGAACGTCACCGGCAGTGCGCCGTAGCGGAGCTGGCTGGCGAGCGCGTTCGCCGACTTGCTGTCGAAGCTGCCGGTGATCTGCGAGTCGCCGGTGAGCACGCCCTGGATCTCCGGCGAGGAGACGATCTCGTTGTCCAGCACCACGGCGACCCGGCACTTGCCGTCCTGGCCGAGCGCGGTCTGGTCGCACGCCTGACCCTCGTTGTTGAACGACTCGCGGGTCAGCGCGGTCCACTTCTCCTGGCCCTTGCCGGTGAAGTTGAGGCTGACCACCCAGGAGCTGGTCTGGTCGAGCTGGGCGGAGGCGTCCTTGACGTCGGTGCCCAGCACTTTGGCCACGTCGAGCAGGTATTTCGCGCCGGACTCGCAGGCCACCGCCTTCTGCTTCTCGTCCTTGATCGAGGCGGCCGGCCGCTTGTCGAGCTGGGCGCAGGTGATGGTGGGGACGTTGAACTGCATCTCCACCGGCAGCACCGCGACCTCCTGCGGGGTCAGCGTGCCGAACGGCTTGAGCTTGTCCGCCAGCGACGGGTCGGTGGCGAGGTCGGCCGGGGCCTGGAGGCCCGAGGCGGCGGCCCACGCGGCGGCGCCCACCTTCTGCTGCACGGCCTGGCGCTGCTGCTCGATGCTCTGCGGCACCGGCTCGGCGCTGGCGCTCGGGCTCGGCGCGGCGGCGCTCGGCGTGGCCGACGGCGTGGCGCTCGCGCTCGGCGCGGGGGCCATACCGCCCTGCCCACCGGCGCTCGGCGACGCGCTGACCTTGGCGCTGCTGCTCGGCTTCGGCGACGCGCTGCCGGACGACTTCGGCGTGGCGCTGCCCGAGGGCTGGGCGCTGCCGGACGGGGCCGGGGTGGCGCTGGGGCTCGGTGGCGGCGCGGCGGCGGCGCCGCTGCCGTCGGTGGCCTTGAGCACCTTGCGGAAGCGCAGCTCGGCGGCGCTGCCCACGTCGGTCAGGTCACGGTTCTCGCCGGGCAGGGAGATGACGATGTTGCGGTTGCCCTCGGTGACCACCTCCGCCTCGGCCACGCCGTAGCCGTTGACCCGGCTCTCGATGATCTGGCGCGCCTCTTCGAGGTTTTCCGAGGTCGGCGGCTTGCCGTCGACCGTGTTGGTGGCCTCGAGCGTCAGCCGGGTGCCGCCGATGAGGTCCAGGCCGAGCCGGGGCTCCAGCCGGTCCTTCCAGCCACCACTGGCGCCACCCGAGAAGAACACCAAAAGATAGAGGACGACGAAGATGAACCCGAGCACGGCGAGCTGCCGTCCGGGGCGCATCTGTCCCTGAGGTGGTGCCACGGCTGTCCTGTCTCCCTGTACGGTCGCGCCGTTTCCACGGCGGCGACAACTGTCGGGCCGGGGGTGTCCGCCCGACTGCTCCGGCTGGCCGGCGCCGGTGACCGGCACGCCGACCCGGTCGCGACGCGGGGGCATCGCGCGGGCCTGGCCGCGTGCCGGCGTCGGACGCCGACCCAACTATCCACTTCTGGGGGGTGTTTCCGCTGCCCCGTTCGGGGCGATGGTCACTCCTTGACCGGTTCGGTCTCCTCGCTGATCGTCTCCGCCTCGGGCGCCTCGGCCCGCTTGACCACCCGGGCGATGGCGGGACGGGCATAACGGGTCTGCACGCCCGGCGCGACCTCCAGCAGGACCGTCTCGTCCTCGATCGCGGTGACCGTGCCGTGCAGGCCGCCGATGGTGACCACCTCGTCGCCGGGGGCGAGGGCGGACTGCATCTGCTCCGCCTCGCGACGGCGCTTCTGCTGCGGACGGATCATCATGAAGTACATGACGACGAAGAGCAGAGCGATCATGAGGATCGGCGTCAGACCGCCGGCTCCCCCGCCACTCGCTGCTGCGTAAAGCACGGTGTCGACCTTCCGGTTGGCCCCCGCCGGCCCCGGGGGGCGCCGCTGCGGAGGCGGATTCTCACGTCCTGTACAGACCGCGGCGAAGTCTAGTCCCTGCTCCTGAGAAGACCGAACGCGACACAGATCACGAACGGATCACGGCTGGTCGATCTGGGTCGAGAACAGATCGGGCCCCGGAGGGGTGTCCGCGCCAAATGTACCATTCGGGGGAATCCGGCCGAGATGATGCCAGGCAGCCCCCGTGGCCACCCGGCCCCGGGGCGTACGCGCCAGCAGACCGGCCCGGACCAGGAACGGCTCGCAGACCTCCTCGACCGTGTCCGGCTGCTCCCCCACCGCCACGGCCAGGGTGGAGACCCCGACCGGGCCACCCCGGAACGAGTCGACGAGCGCGGTCAGCACCGCCCGGTCGAGCCGGTCCAGGCCGAGCGCGTCCACGTCGTAGACGGTGAGCGCGGACCGGGCGGTCTCCACCGTGACCACCCCGTCGGCCCGAACCTCGGCATAGTCGCGGACCCGGCGCAGCAGCCGGTTGGCGATCCGCGGCGTGCCCCGGGACCGGCCGGCGATCTCCGCCGCGCCGTCCGGCGTGATCGGCACGCCGAGGATCCGCGCGGACCGGTGCAGCAGCGTCTCCAGGTCGGCCGGCGAGTAGAAGTCGAGGTGCGCGACGAAGCCGAACCGGTCCCGCATCGGCCCGGTCAGCAGGCCGGCACGGGTGGTGGCGCCGACGAGCGTGAACGGCTCCACGTCGAGCGGGATGGCGGTGGCGCCCGGCCCCTTGCCCACCACCACGTCGACCCGGAAATCCTCCATGGCGCTGTAGAGCAGTTCCTCGGCCGGCTTGGCGATCCGGTGGATCTCGTCGATGAAGAGCACGTCGCCCTCGGCCAGGCTGGTCAGGATCGCGGCCAGGTCGCCGGAGCGCTCGATCGCCGGCCCGCTGGTCACCCGGATGCCCGTGCCCAGCTCGGCGGCGACGATGTTGGCCAGGCTGGTCTTCCCGAGGCCGGGTGGGCCCGACAGCAGGATGTGGTCGGGTGGGGAACCGCGCCGCATCGCGCCCTGCAACAGCAGGTCGAGCTGGTCGCGGACCCGGTCCTGGGCGATGAACTCGGCGAGCCGCTTCGGCCGGACGCTGGCCTCCGCGTCCAGGTCGGTGTCGTTGACGTACGCCGAGACCAGGTTGTCGTTGCTCATCCGCGCACGTCCCCCGCCGGCCGGCTCACGCTGGTCATCGGGTGCGCCCCAGGAGGCGGATCGCCTGCTTGAGCAGAACCGGCACCGGCGGCGTCTCGCCGTCGACGGTCTCGGCGACCGCGACCACCGCCTGCTCGGCCTGGGCGGCCGACCAGCCGAGCCCGACAAGCGCCTGACGCACCTGCTCCGGCCACGCGCCGGCGGTCACGCCGCCCGCGCCGTCCGGGCCGATCGCCACCGGGCCGACCCGGTCCCGCAGCTCCAGCACGAGCCGCTCGGCGCCCTTCTTGCCGATGCCCGGCACCCGGGTCAGCGCGGCGAGGTCGGCGTTGGCGATCGCCTTACGGATCGCGTCCGGGGTGTGCACGGCGAGCACGGCCTGGGCCAGCCGGGGGCCGACCCCGCTCGCGGTCTGGAGCAGCTCGAACAGCGCCTTGGCGTCGTCGTCGGCGAAGCCGTAGAGGGTGAGAGAGTCCTCCCGGACCACCAGGCTGGTCGCCAGCCGGGCCGGCTGGCCGACCCGCAGGTCGGCGATGGTGCCGGGGGCGCACTGCACGGCGAGGCCGATGCCACCCACCTCCACCACAGCGTGGTCCGGACCGGTCGCGGTCACCGTGCCGCGCACACTTGCGATCATCGTCGCGCCCCTCCTCGTCGGGCCTGGTCGGCCGCGGCGGCCAGCTTGGACCGGGTGCCGCCGCGCCAGACGTGACAGATGGCCAGCGCCAGCGCGTCGGCGGCGTCGGCCGGCCTCGGCGGCTCCGCCAACCGCAGCAGCCGGGTGACCATGGCGGTCATCTGCTTCTTGTCGGCCTGACCGGAACCGGTCACCGCCGCCTTCACCTCGCTGGGCGTGTAGGTCGTCACCGGCAGTCCGGCGCGCGCACCGGCCAGCACCGCCACGCCGCTGGCCTGGGCGGTGCCCATCACGGTACGCACGTTGTGCTGGCTGAACACGCGCTCCACCGCCACCGCGTCCGGCCGGTGCTCGGCGACCAGGTCGGTGAGCGAACGGTCCAGGTGCAGCAGGCGCATCGGCAGCTCGTCGGCCGGATCGGTGTAGACGACGTAGTAGGCGACCAGGGTGCAGGGGCGGCCCGGCACGCCCTCGACCACGCCGACCCCGCACCGGGTCAGCCCCGGGTCGACGCCCAGCACCCGCACGCCGCCTCCTCCCCGAGCCGCCAGCAGTACGTGTGTTCGACACCCTACCGATGGGACCGCGCGGCCGGACCGGCGGACACGCCGGGGGCGGTCGGTGACGCACGGCACCACACACCGGAGCGGTCGAGTATGTGTCGACGCCCCATGTGCCCGAGGGCCACACGCCTCGTAACTTCTGCGCCATGACGGCAGAACCCGTGGCGGTCCCCCACGTCGTACACGTCGACCTCTCCGGTCGTACCGCCCTGGTGACCGGCGGTGGCAGCGGCATCGGGCGGGCCTGCGCCCTGCGGTTGGCGGCGGCCGGCGCGGCGGTGGTGGTGCTGGACCGCAACGTGGAGGCGGCCAAGGCGGTGGCCGCCGAGGCGGGCGGCCGGGCCGAGGGCATCGACCTGGCCGACCCGCAGGCGGTGGACCGGCTCGACGTCGATGCCGACATCGTGGTGAACAACGCCGGGTTGCAGCACGTCGCGCCGGTGCAGGACTTCCCGGTGGAACGCTTCGAGTACATCCAGCGGGTGATGGTGGAGGCGCCATTCCTGCTCATCCGCCGGGCGCTGCCCCGGATGTACGCGAACGGCTGGGGCCGGATCGTCAACATCTCCTCCGTGCACGGGCTGCGTGCCTCGCCGTACAAGGCGGCGTACGTCTCGGCCAAGCACGCCCTGGAGGGCCTGTCCAAGGTGGTGGCGCTCGAGGGCGCCGGGCACGGCGTGACGGCCAACTGCATCAACCCGGCGTACGTGCGGACCGCGCTCGTGGAGAGCCAGATCGCCGACCAGGCGGCCAGTCACGGCATCGGCGCGGACGAGGTGGTGGAGAAGATCATGCTGGCCCGGGCGGCGATCAAGCGGCTGATCGAGCCGGAGGAGGTGGCCGAGCTGGTGGCGTACCTGTGCGCGCCGCCCGCCGCGTTCCTCACCGGCGCCTCGATCGCCCTCGACGGGGGCTGGACGGCCAACTAGTGGCACCGCGCACAATGTCGGTCATGTCGTCGCCGGTGGAGTTCCTGGAGCTGCTGGCGCGCGAGGCCGCGGCGGTCGAGTTCGAGGGCCCGCTCGTCGCCGCGCGCGCCGCCGGCCTGCCCGCCGACCGGCTGGCCGAGCTGGAGCAGGCGAAGGTGGTGGCACTGCGGGTCCGGGCGCTGCTGGAGCGCCGGCGTCGCCGGGAGACCGAGCTGTCCGGCCTGTACGACACCGCGAGCGACCTGGCCGGCCTGCGCGACCTGGACGACGTGCTGCGCGCGATCGTGCACCGGGCGCGGATCCTGCTCGGCACCGACGTGGCCTACATGACGCTCAACGACGACGAACGCGGCGACACGTACATGCGGGTCACCGACGGCTCGATCTCGGCCCGGTTCCAGCGGCTGCGGCTGGAGATGGGCGACGGGCTGGGCGGCCTCGTCGCGCAGACCGGCACCCCGTACGTCACCTCGAACTACCAGGAGGACGAGCGGTTCCGGCACACCGGGGAGATCGACGGCGGGGTGGGCGAGGAGGGCCTGGTGGCCATCCTCGGCGTGCCGCTGCGGCTCGGTTCCAGCGTGATCGGCGTGCTCTACGCGGCCAACCGCTCCGCCCGCCCGTTCGCCCGGGAGGAGGTGTCGCTGCTGGTCTCCCTGGGCGCGCACGCCGCGGTGGCGATCGACACCGCCCGGCTGCTGGCCGAGACCCGCGCGGCGCTGGCGGAGCTGTCCGCGGCGAACAGCACGATCCGGGCGCACAGCAGCTCGGTGGAGCGGGCCGCCGCCGCGCACGACCGGATGACCGCGCTCGTGGTCCGCGGCGGCGGCATGGAGGACGTGGCGGCGGCGGTGACCGAGGTGCTCGGCGGGGCGCTGCTGGCGCTCGACGCCGAGGGGCGGCGGCTGGCCCGGGTGGGCGAGATCGAGGAGCCGGACCGGGCGGACATGGTGGAGGCGATCGCCGCGTCCCGCACCGAGGGGCGCAGCGTCCGCCGCGGTCCGCTCTGGTACGCCGCGGTGGTGGCCGGCGCGGAGAACCTGGGTGCGCTGGTGCTGCGCCCGGACGACGAGCTGGTCGACGCCGACCAGCGGATCCTGGAACGGGCCGCGCTGGTGACGGGGTTGCTGCTGCTGTTCCGCCGGACCGTGGCCGAGGCGGAGGGGCGGGTCCGGGGCGAGCTGCTGGACGACCTGATCGCCCGGCCGGTGCGGGACACCGACGCGCTGCGCAGCCGGGCCCGGCGGATCGGGGTGGACCTGGACGCCCCGCACGTGCTGGTGGCGGTCGGTGACGACGCGTTCGCCGAGACCGGCTCGGCCCGGCAGCGGGTCCTGTCGTGGGCCACCACGTACGCCTCGACCCGGGGCGGGCTGGCGGCGGCGCGCGACGGGCGGGTGGTGCTGATGCTGCCCGGGCGGGACGCGGGCGGCGCGGCCCGCGCGGTGGCCCGGGACCTGTCCCGGTTGACCGGCCGGCCGGTGACCGCCGGGGCGAGCGGACCGTCGACCGGGCCGGCGTCGCTCGCGGTCACGTTCGCCGAGGCGGAGCGCTGCCTGACCGCGCTCGGCGCGTTGGGCCGGACCGGGCAGGGAGCGAGCACGGCGGAGCTGGGGTTCGTCGGGTTGCTGCTGGGCGCGGTCGGCGACGCCGGGGACCGGGACGTGAGCCGGTTCCTCGCCACCACGGTGGGGCCGGTGGTCGACTACGACGCCCGGCGGGGCACCGCGCTGGTGAAGACGCTGGAGGCGTACTTCGGGGTGGGTGGCAGCCTGGCCCGGGCGGCCGAGCAGTTGCACGTGCACGTCAACACCGTGACCCAGCGGCTGGAGCGGGTCGGCCAGCTGCTGGGCGTCGACTGGCAGAAGCCGGAGCGGGCGCTTGAGGTGCAGCTCGCCCTGCGCCTGCACCGGCTGCGCGTCCCGCCCGGCTAGGCCGCCGGGTACGGGCCGGGCGGGCCCGGCGCGGGCGGGCCGGGCCGCCGGGTGCGGGCCGGGCGGGCCCGGCGCGGGCGGGCCCGGGCGGCGCCGGGGAGCTGGTCGGCTCAGCGGGCGCGCAGGCCGTCCAGGACCGCGTCCACGATCCGCCCGGGCAGGATCCGTTCGTCCCACTCGGGGTGCCAGGGCAGCATCCGCTGGGTCAGGATCGGCGCGGTGAGCAGCGCCATGGCGACCTCGATGTCGATGTCGGCGCGCAGCTCGCCGCTGTCGACCGCGCGGCGCAGCACCTCGCGCATCGCCTGCCGCCGGGGCTCGATGATCGCCTCGTACGCCGCCCGGTGCGCGGAGCTGCGGTTCACCTCGGGCACCAGACAGGGCATGATCTTGCGGACCCGCGGGTCGACGTGCTGGCCCACGGCGCTGACCAGCAGCACCAGGTCGTCCCGGACGGAGTGCCCGCCGGTGCGGGGCGGGGCGCCCTTGAGCCGGCCCAGCGCGTCCACAAGCAGCGCCTCCTTGCCCGGCCAGCGGCGGTAGATGGTGGCCTTACCCACCCCGGCCCGGGCCGCGATCGCCTCGATGGAGAGCGCCTCGACGGAGTTGCCCTCGGCCAGCAGGTCGAGGGCGGCCTCCACGATCGCCTCGTCCGCGCGGGTGCTCCGCGGTCGCCCGGGCGACCGCGGAGCATCCGCCGTGGAAGTCATGTCAGACATTGTCCACGAACCTATGCGGTTCCGGCCAACTCCGGCTCGCCGGCCGGGGCGGCCTCGGGCGCGGGAGCCGGACGGCCGGGCATCCAGCGCGCCACGATCACCACGCCGAGCGCCGCCGCCAGCGCGGAGACCCCGGCCGCCCAGTGCATCGCGGAGACGAAGGAGTCGTTCGCGGCCTCGATCAGCCGAGGCGCGGCCGGGCCGACCTGGTCGGCGACCCCGTACGCCCCGGAGACCGACTCCCGGGCCGCGTCGCGGACCGGGGCGGGCAACGCGGACAGCGCCGGGGTGACCTGGTCGCGGTAGACCGCGGAGAGCACCGAGCCGAGCACCGCCACGCCGAGCGCTCCGGCCACCTGGCGGACGGTGTTGCTGACCGCCGAGCCCACGCCGGCCTTCTCCCGGGGCAGCGCCGACATGATCGACTCGGTGGCCGGCGGCATGATGTTCGCCATTCCGGCGCCCTGGAGGAAGCCCAGTGCCGAGAAGATCCAGATCGGCGTCTCGGCGTCGATGAAGACGAACGCGGCGAGCGCGACGATGGTGAGCGCCAGGCCGACCGCCGCGACCGCCCGGCCGCCGTAGCGACGGACCATCGCGGCGCTGCGCGGGGCGAAGATGAGCTGGGCCGCCGCGAAGGGCAGGAAGAGCAGGCCGCTCTCCAGCGGGCTGTAGCCGCGGACCAGTTGGAGGTAGAACGCGCCGAAGAACATCACCCCCATCGCGGCGAAGAAGACCAGCCCGACCAGGGCCACCGGGGCGGCGAACCGGGGCACCCGGAACAGCCGCACATCGAGCGACGGGTGGTCGCTGCGCAGCTCGTGCGCGACGAACCAGCCGAGCGCCGCGAGGCCGGCGGCGATCGAGACCCAGACCTGCGGCCGGCCGAAGCCGTGCTCGCCGCCGTCGATGATGCCGTAGGTGAGCGCGACCAGGCCGATCACGGAGAGCAGCACGCCGAGCAGGTCCACCCGGCCCGGGGACGGGTCGCGGGACTCGGGGACCAGGATCGCCACCAGCAGCACCCCGACCGCCACCACCGGCACGTTGATCAGGAAGACCGAGCCCCACCAGTAGTGCTCCAGCAGCGTGCCGCCGAGGACCGGGCCGATGGCCACGGCCAGACCGACCGCGCCGGCCCAGACCCCGATCGCCCGGCCGCGCTCGCGGGGGTCGAAGACGTTGGAGATGATCGAGAGCGTGACCGGCATGATGGCCGCGCCACCGACGCCCATCAGCGCCCGCGCGGCGATCAGCTGCGCCGGGTCCTGCGCGTACGCGGAGAGCAACGAGGCCAGGCCGAACAGCGCCAGCCCGAGGATCAGGAAGCGTCGGCGGCCGAACCGGTCGCCGAGCACGCCGAAGGTGAACAGCAGGCCGGCGAAGACGAGGGTGTAGGAGTTGATCGCCCACTCCAGCTCGCCCTGGCTGGCGCCGAGGCCGCGCACCGGGTCGGCGAGGGTGCGCAGCGCGACGTTGAGGATGGTGTTGTCGAGGACGACCACGAGGAGGCTGATCACCAGCACCCCGAGGATCGCCCACCTCCTCGGGTGTCCGGTGTTCTCGTGCGGTTCCATGGTCGGGTTCTCCCCCCGCTCACCCGTGTCAAATTCGATACGGGGCAGACTCGTAACGATGCCGAGCGTAGGCGAGCGATTTTCGATACGGAACCGGTTCGTATCGATTGTGCGCCAGGTCACGTTAAGCGGGGCCCCCGCCTCTACCGGAAGCGTTAAGCGGGGCCCCCTCCTTGCAGGCAGGCGGCGGTGGCTTCGGTGAGGGTGGTGAGGCGACGCGGGGCGGCGGGAACGGGTGGGAACGGCTCGATCCAGCCCGGTCCGGCGGCGAGGACACGCAGTCCGGGGGTGTCCCGCCCGAGCCGGACCAGGCGGTAGGACCGGCCGGTCAGCGGGCTCTGCGCCCACACCACCACCACCCGCGGCCGGACCCGGCGCACGGCGCTGGCCAGCGCCGTCCAGGGCAGGGCCGGGCCGAGATGCACGCTGTCCAACCCCCGCTCGCGCAGGGCCGCCGCGAGCGCGTGCAGGCCGAGGCAGTGCGACTCCTGCTCGGCCCCGGCGAGCAGGACGCGACCCGCCCGCCGCGCCGGACCCGGCTCGCGCGCCAGCACGTCCAGACCGCAGCGGACGCCCTCGGCGAAGGCGTGTTCGACGGCCACCTCGGCGGCGCTGCGGCCGGGCAGCGCACCGAGCAGGGGCGCGCAGACCCGCTCCCACAGCGGCGTCACGCCCCACCGGTCCGCCGCCTCCACGATCAGCGCGGCGACCCGACCGTCGTCCAGGTCCTCCGCGGCGAGCGTGAGCTGCTTGCGCGCGTCCTCGACGGCCTCGGCCGGCATCGGCCCGGTCCTCCCCACCAGACGAACCCTTCCGGTAGACGGTCTCTACCGGGAGGGTTCGTCGGAACGGGGCGGTCTGGATGCACCGGCCCGTCGGGTCAGCGGGCCTCGCGGGCCTGGCGTACGGCGGCGGTCAGCCGCGGCTTCATCCACCGCGCCACCGGCCGCTCGACGAACCGGTGGATCAGCCACGCGGCGAGCAGCAGGCCGGCGAAGACCGCACCGATCAGCAGCCACGGGGACAGGTGGTCCTGGGCGCGCTGGATCAACGCGATCCCGAGCGTCTGGTGGATGAGGTAGAGCGGGTAGGTCAGCGCGCCCGCCGTGGCCACCCAGGACCAGCGGACCCAGCCGAACCGGCCGAGGGCGACGGCCGCCATGAGGGCGAGGAAGAACACGACGATCACAGCGGACGGCAGGTAGCCGACCTCGCGGGCCCGGGCGAGGCCGGGCAGGCGGGTGAGCGCGACCAGGCCGGAGAGCCCGACGATGGACCAGAGCAGCAGGTTCGGGCCGAAGCGGTGGATGAGGTAGAGCGCGACGCCGGCGATGAAGTAGCTGGAGTGGTTCGCGGCGGTCACCTGGATGAGCCACGTGTTGCCGAACTTCGGTACGACGAGCGAGCCGATGGTCCAGAGGGCGCAGAAGGCGACCACGCCGCGGTAGCTCAGCCCACGGGCGACCAGGATCGCGAAGAGCAGGTAGAAGATCATCTCGACGGTGAGCGTCCAGTAGGACAGGTCGAGGTGACCGATGCCGAGGAAGTCCTGCATCATCGTCAGGTTGCCCAGCACCTGACGCGGTTCGGGTCGGCCCTCCCGCGGCACCAGCAGGAGCACCCCGGTGGCCAGCAGGACCGCGAACCAGTACGCCGGGTAGAGCCGCACCACCCGGGAGACGAAGAAGTCGCCGACCGTGCGGCCCCACGCGCTCATGCAGATCACGAAGCCGCTGATGATGAAGAACAGCTGCACGCCGAGGAAGCCGTACTTGGCCACGGCGTGCACCGGCCCGAAGATCGCCCCCGCCGACGGGTCCTGCCACGCGCCGAGCTTGTCCCCGACGAGGTGGTACGCGACCACCATGACCGCCGCGCCGAGGCGCAGCCCGTCCAGGACCAGCAGCCGCGGCCGGCGCGGGGCGGGCGTCTCGGCGGCGGGCGCCGGGACGGCCGGTTCGACAGGCGGGCCGGGGTGGGCCGGATCCGGCGCTGAAACCGGTGCGAGGCGGTGGTCCGTCGCCTGCGTCATCGACGTCTCCTGGGGAGCGGGGTGGTGGGGGGTGGCCGGTTCGACGGGCCGGCTCATGCCGGTACGCGCTCCGGCAAGATCGACGCCGGCCGCTCCGCGGCGCGTCGCCGGTGCCACAACCAGAGCCCGGCGAGCGCGAAGAGTACCAGCGTGGATCCGACGTAGGCATCGAGTGCCAGCGCCTGCGCCGCACCCTCCAACTTGCCCGACTTCCAGATCAGGCCGAGCGGGATGACCTCACCGGTGCGGATGCGCCCCGGCCACATGAGGTACGGCAGCACGGCCGCCACCGCGACCACGCCGGCGAGCACGCGCGCCGCACCGCCGGCACGTCGCACCACGTCGACGAGCACCAGCACCATCGGGCCGATCCAGAGCCAGTAGTGCGACCAACTCACCGGCGAGACGACGAGCATGGTCAGGCCCACCACGACCATCGCCATGGTCTCCTCACCCTGCCGCTGGAGCGCGACGGCCAGGGAGAGCGCGGCCACCGCGACCACGACGACTGAGATCAGCCACCAGATGTTGTTCGGCTCGTTGATGTCGAGCACGCGGGCGACGGCGCCCTGGAGAGACTGGTTGCCGCCGTAGCGCGGGCCCAGCGTCATCAGCACCCGGCTGGAGTCGAACGCCCGGCCGGTGAGCCAGTAGTCGTACGAGCCGCCCGGCTGGATGATCACACCCAGCAGGGTGAGCCCGGCGAAGGTGGCCGACGCCACGACGGCCGCCCGGATCCGCCGGGTCAGCAGCAGGTAGACCACGAACAGGCCGGGCAGCAGCTTGACCGCGGTGGCCGCGCCCACGCCGATGCCCTTGAACCGGCTCCGGTCCGGCCGGGAGAGGTCCGCCACGACCAGCAGCAGCACGAAGATGTTGATCTGGCCGAGGCTGAGGTTGCGTTGCAGCGGCTCGGTCCAGAGCAGCAGGGCGAGCGCCGCGGCGGCCAGGCCCAACCGGCCGCGGACCCCACGGTGACCGAGCATGCCGGTGGTGAGATAGAGCGCGCCGAGCATGGCCAGCAGCCCCAGGGCGTTCCACCCGTACAGGGCCGTGCGGGGGTCGAGCCAGGTCAGCGGCGTGATGAACGGCAGCGTCACCGGCGGGTAGGTGTAGGGCAGATTGAGCGAGGTGTAGCCGAGCTGGTAGACCGGCTCGCCGTCCAGGAAGGCGTGCGCGGCGCCCAGGTACATCCTGAAGTCGATTTTGATCAGCGGATGGGCGCGCACGAACGCGGCGTATGCCGCGACTGACCCCACAAGCGCCACCAGGCCCGGAACGAGCATCCAGTTCGGGAGGGTGACCTGCGGCGGCGCCGGGCGATCGGGTGGGGTCTCGGTGGCCAGCCGGCGGATACGCTGGATGATCATAGTGGCTTGGATCGTAGCCTAGGCCGGACGGCGCGGGGTACCGCCGTTCGGCCGCTGCGGACGGCCCCGGTCCGGGAAGGTGACCATCCGGCGGGCGCCCCCGCCGCGCCAGCCGCCCCAGCGCCGCGGGCGCCTCGGACAGCGGCACCGTGCCGCTGACGAGCGGGGTCGTCTCCCGGGATCTGCTACGCGGTCACCCGAAGATCGGCGGCCACCCGGCCTGATCAGCCGGTCAGCGCGTTCAGGGCCAGGTCGACGTCCGCCTCGGTGGTGTAGAGGTGGAACGAGGCGCGTACCCGACCGGCCCGGACCGCCGCCCGCACCCCGGCCCGGGCCAGCTTCTCCTGCGCGCCCGCCACCTCGACGGTGACGATCGCGCTGTCGCCGGGCGGGCGGCCCAACCCGGTCAGGAAGCGGTTGGCGAGCGCCACGTCGTGGTCCCGCACCTCCGCCAGGTCCAGGTCGGCGAGCAGTTCCAGCACCGGGGCCGCGCCGGCGTAGCACAGCCAGGACGGGGAGATGTCGAACCGCCGGGCGTCGTCCGCCAGCCGCATCGGCGTGCCGTAGTAGGAGGCGTGCGGGTCCTGGCCGGCGTACCAGCCGGCGGCGTCCGGGCGCATCCGCTCGCGCAGCGCCGGCGCCAGGTAGGCGAAGGCCGAGCCGCGCGGCGCCATCAACCACTTGTACGCCCCGACCAGCACCGCGTCCGCCCGGTCCGCCGCGAACGGCAGCCAGCCGCACGCCTGGGTGGCGTCGACCACCACGAGCGCGCCGTGCGCCCGGGCCGCCGCGACGATCTCGTCGTACGCCGCGACCGTGCCGTCGGCGGACTGCACCACGCTGAACGCCACCACGTCGGTGCCGGCGTCGATCGCGTCGACCAGCCCGGCCAGCGGGACGGTGCGCACCCGCACGCCCCGCTCCTCCTGCACCAGCCAGGGGAAGAGGATCGAGGTGAACTCGCCCTCCGGCACCACCACCGTGGCGCCGGGTGGCAGCGCCGCCGCGATCGGCGCGGCCATCTGCGACACGGTTGCGCCGATGCTCACGTCGGCGGCGTCGACGCCGACCAGCCGGGCGAACGCGGCCCGGGACCGGTCGACCGAGGTGTCCCACACCTCGAACGACACCCCACCGGTACGCCATTCAGCGAGCACCTGCTGCACGGCATCCCACACCGGGTCGGGCGGCAACCCGTAGGTGGCGGTGTTCAACCAGCCCGGCTCCGGCTGCCACAACTTCTGCGCCTGCTCCAACTCCATGCGCCGACGCTAGCGAGACCGACCCCATACCGGACACCGCCAATCCCACCCCCGTGGCCCCGCCCGGCCGCCCCACCGCCCCACCGGGCATGATCCACACCAGCTCGGCGAAATGGCGGTATCGGACGGCCTTGGATACCGCCACCTCGGCGTACTGGAGCCGATCGTGGGGTTGGATACCGCCATCTCGGCGTAGTGGCGCTTCAAAGCACGGTCTCAGGGCCGCGGCGCGACCGGACCGACCGGACAGGACAGGACCGGACCAGACCGGACCAGACCGGACCGAAACCGACCGGGCCGGCTCAGTCGGGCGCGGGCAGGTCCGCGAGCGCCGTCGCCATCTCCGCCCGGACCCGGGACAACGGCCAGCCGGCCAGTTCGGGCAGGCCGTGCCGGTCCCGCAACCGCCGCACCGCCGCCAGGCCGACGAGATAGCCGCAGCGCCGGGGCAGGTCGCCGCGCAGCGGCGAGTCCCGCATGAGGAAGTACGCGGCGTGGTGGTACGGGTCCGTCGCGTCGAGGTCGGCGCGCATCCGGCCCAGGATCTCCGGCCAGCGGCGCCGACACTCGTCCAGCCAGGGCCGGTGGCCGGGGCGACCGAACCAGAGGTACGCCTCCAGCGGGCGGCCGGGATCGAGTTCGGCGGTGACCTGGGTGGCCAGCCCTTCGGCGAAGAGCTGGTTCGCCACCCCGTGCGGCGGCCAGTCGCGGATCCCGGCCCGCCGGTCGTGCACCACGTGCGCGACCTCGTGCCGCACCAGCAGCCCGTCGTCGTCCGGCGGGCCGAGGCGTTCCACGGCGAGGAAGAGCGCGAACCGGCCGCCCAGGTCGTCGGCCCAGCCGTTGGCGCGATGCAGCCCGACGAGCACCACGCACTCGACCGGTCCACCCTCGCCGGACCAGCCGAGCGCGCCGGCCGCGTCCGCGACGCCGGCGGGCAGCAGGTCGCGTACCGCCTCGGCACGTGCGGCCAGGTCGGCGACCCGGTCGCGGAGCCCGGCCACGGCGGCGGTCACGTCGGCCGGGTCGGACCAGTCGCCGTCGCGATCGAGCACCCGGAACACGTCGGGGTGCCGGGCCAGGTAACCGGCCCGCCACCGCTGCGGCCAACTGTCGGCCGGCGCGGACCGGCATGCCCGCAGGCAGGCCAGCGCGTCGGGCAGCAGGTCACGGACGTGCAGCAGGTGATCGGGCGGCATCCTCGCGATGCTGCCCGATCACCGCCCGGGCCGCACGGTCAGCTCACGTTGGCCGGGCCCAGGACGCTCTTCAGGTCGCCCATCAGCGCGGTGGTGGCGGCGACCCGGAACGGGCCGAGCCGCAGCGTGGTGGTCTTGCCGCCGTTGAGCAGCTTGACGTGCACCTCGGTGTCGCCGGGGTGCAGCACCAGGGTCTCCTTGAGCCGTTCGACGAGCGGCGGGGTGCAGCGGTGCACCGGGATGGTCAGCGTGACCGGCTTGTTCGCCGGGTTGCTCGTCACGTCCGGCATGGACATGTCCATCGCCATGATGCGGGGGGTGTCGTCGCGGCGGTCCACCCGGCCCTTGACCACGACGATCGCGTCCTCGGCGATGTACTGCCCGATCACCTCGTAGGTGTTGGGGAAGAACAGCGTCTCCACCCCGCCGGCCAGGTCCTCCAGGGTGGCCGAGGCCCAGGCGCGGCCCTGCTTGGTGACCCGGCGCTGCACGCCGGAGAGGATGCCGGCGAGCGTGACCACCGCGCCGTCGGGCACGGTGCCCTCCTCCGACAGCGCGGCGATGGTGGTGTCGGCCGCCGCGCCGAGCACGTGCTCCAGGCCGAACAGCGGGTGGTCGGAGACGTACAGGCCGAGCATCTCGCGCTCGAACGCCAGCTTGTCGCGCTTGTCCCACTCCCCCTCGCCGATGACCGGCATGACCGTGGTGCTGCCGCCGGCGTCGGTGTCACCGAAGCCGGCGCCGAAGAGGTCGTACTGGCCGACCGCCTCCTTGCGCTTGACGTCGGCGTACGCGTCGATGGCGTCGGCGTGCACCGCGAGCAGGCCCTTGCGCGGGTGGCCGAGCGAGTCGAACGCGCCGGCCTTGATCAGCGATTCGATCGTCTTCTTGTTGCAGGCCACCGCGTCGACCTTGGACAGGAAGTCGTAGAAGTCGGCGTACTCGCCCTTCTCGTCGCGGCACCGCATGATCGACGCGACCACGTTCGCGCCGACGTTGCGCACCGCGCCGAGGCCGAAGCGGATCTCCTTGCCGACCGGGGTGAACGGCCCGGCGGAGGTGTTCACGTCCGGCGGGAGGACCTGGATCCGCATCCGACGGCACTCGGACAGGTAGAGCGCCATCTTGTCCTTGTCGTCGCCGACGGAGGTGAGCAGCGCCGCCATGTATTCCGCCGGGTAGTGCGCCTTGAGGTAGGCGGTCCAGTAGGAGACCAGCCCGTACGCGGCGGAGTGGGCCTTGTTGAAGGCGTAGCCGGCGAACGGCACCAGGACGTCCCACACGGCCTGGATGGCGTCGTCGGGGTAGCCGTTCGCGCGGCAGCCGTCCCGGAACGGGACGAACTCCTTGTCCAGGATCTCCTTCTTCTTCTTGCCCATCGCCCGGCGCAGCAGGTCGGCCTGGCCGAGCGTGTAGCCGGCGAGGATCTGCGCGGCGCGCTGCACCTGCTCCTGGTAGACGATCAGGCCGTAGGTGGGGGCGAGGATCTCGCGCAGCGGCTCCTCGAGCGCCGGGTGGATCGGGGTGATCTCCTGGAGCCCGTTCTTGCGCAGCGCGTAGTTGGTGTGCGAGTCGACGCCCATCGGGCCGGGCCGGTAGAGCGCCAGCACGGCCGAGATGTCCTCGAAGTTGTCCGGCTTCATCATCCGCAGCAGCGAACGCATCGGCCCGCCGTCGAGCTGGAACACACCGAGCGTGTCGCCGCGGGCGAGCAGGTCGTACGCGGGCTTGTCGTCGAGCGGCAGGCCGAGCAGGTCCAACTCGGTGCCGTGGTTGAGCCCGATGTTCTTCACCGCGTCGTCGATGATGGTCAGGTTGCGCAGGCCGAGGAAGTCCATCTTCAGCAGCCCGAGCGACTCGCACGTCGGGTAGTCGAACTGCGTGATGATGACGCCGTCGGCGTCGCGCCGCATCAGCGGGATGTGCTCGATGATCGGCTCGGCGGACATGATCACGCCGGCCGCGTGCACGCCGGTCTGCCGGATCAGCCCCTCGATGCCCTTGGCGGTCTCGATGACCTTCTTGACGTCCGGGTCGGAGTCGTAGAGGCCCCGGATCTCGCCGGCCTCGGCGTAGCGCGGGTGCTTCGGGTCGAAGATGCCGGACAGCGGGATGTCCTTGCCCATCACCGCCGGCGGCATGGCCTTGGTGATCCGGTCGCCGACCGCGTACGGGAAACCCAGCACCCGGGCCGAGTCCTTGATCGCGGCCTTCGCCTTGATCGTGCCGAACGTGGCGATCTGCGCGACCTTGTCCTCGCCCCACTTGTCGGTCACGTACTTGATGACCTCGCCGCGCCGACGCTCGTCGAAGTCGATGTCGACATCCGGCATCGAGACGCGCTCGGGGTTGAGGAACCGCTCGAAGATCAGGCCGTGCGGGATCGGGTCCAGGTCGGTGATGCCGAGCGCGTACGCGACGAGCGAGCCGGCCGCCGAGCCGCGGCCCGGTCCGACCGCGATGCCCTGGCTCTTGGCCCACTGGATGAAGTCGGCGACCACGAGGAAGTAGGACGGGAAGCCCATCTGGATGATGACGCCCAGCTCGTACTCCGCCTGGACGACGTGGCCCTCCGGGATGCCGTTCGGGAAGCGGCGCTTGAGCCCGGCGAACGTCTCCCGGCGGAACCAGGACTCCTCGGTCTCGCCCTCGGGGACCGGGAACCGCGGCATCAGGTTGTGGAAGGTGAACATCCCGGTCGGGTCGACCTTCTCCGCCACCAGCAGCGTGTTGCGGCAGCCCTCCAGCCAGGCGTCGGAGTTGTCGACCGCGCGCATCTCGTCGGCCGACTTGATGTAGTAACCGCTGCCGTCGAACCGGAACCGGTTCGGGTCGGACACGTTCGCCGCCGTCTGCACGCAGAGCAGGACGTCGTGCGCCTCGGCCTGCGCCTCGTGGGTGTAGTGCGAGTCGTTCGTGACCACCGGCGGGATGCCCAGCTTCTGGCCGATCTCCAGCAGCTCCTTGCGCACCCGGTGCTCGATCGGGATGCCGTGGTCCATGATCTCCAGGAAGTAGTTGTCCTTCCCGAAGATGTCCTGGTATCTGGCCGCCGCCTTCAACGCCTCGTCGAACTGGCCGAGGCGCAGCCGGGTCTGCACCTCGCCCGACGGGCAGCCGGTGGTCGCCATCAGCCCGGACGCGTTCTCGGCGAGGATGTCGGCGTCCATCCGCGGCCACTTGACGAAGAAGCCCTCGGTGTACGACTTGCTGGTCAGCGTGAACAGGTTGTGCAGGCCGACCTTGTTCGCCGCCCAGATCGTCATGTGCGTGTAGCCGCCGCTGCCGGAGACGTCGTCGCTCTTCTGCTCCGGGCGGCCCCACCGGACGCGCTTCTTGTGGTGCCGGGACTCGGGCGCGACGTACGCCTCGATGCCGATGACCGGCTTGACCCCGGCCGCCATCGCCTGCTTGTAGAAGTCGTTCGCGCCGTGCATGTTGCCGTGGTCGGTCATCGCCACCGCCGGCATCTCCTGCCGGCTCACCTCGGCGAAGAGGTCCTTGAGCCGGGCCGCGCCGTCGAGCATCGAATACTCGGTGTGTACGTGCAGATGCGCGAACGAATCGCCCATGCGTGGCGCCCCCCGGGTTGTGGATCAAGCTGCGTCGGAGCCGACCGGCCCACCCTACCGAGGTGATCTCACCGGCTCCACCGTCCGCGCCGAGGGTGGTCGGCGTCTCTGCGGAGGGTTGTCTGTGCGACGCACGATGCTGTGCTCTCTTGCAATGGTGTGTGGCACACACTATCGTGTGACGCATGGTCAGCGACGAGGTTCTCCGAACGCATCTCCAGGAGTTGCGGCGCGGCACGATCGTGGTCGCCAGCCTGGTCGCCCTTCGCCGCCCCGACTACGGCTACGCCCTGCTGCAACGGCTGGCCGCGCACGGCTTCGCGGTCGACGCCAACACGCTCTACCCGCTGCTGCGCCGCCTGGAGGACCAGGGGCTGCTGACGAGCGAGTGGAACACCGAGGAGAGCCGACCGCGCAAGTTCTACCGCACCAGCGACGACGGCGAGGCGGTGCTGAACCGCCTGCTCGACGACCTGACCGCGGTGCGGACGTCCGTCACCGAGCTGATCGAAGGAGTGGGGCGATGAGTTCCCTGACCGACCGCTATGTGGCGGCCACCCTGCGGACCGTGCCGGCGCAACGCCGCGACGAGATCTCCACCGAGTTGCGCGCCGCCATCGCGGACATGATCGAGGGCCGCACCGACGGCGGGCAGGACCCGGCGACCGCCGAGCGCGAGGTCCTCACCGAACTGGGGGCGCCCGACCAGCTCGCCGCGCGGTACACCGACCGCATCCTGCACCTGATCGGCCCCACCTACTACCTGCTCTGGTGGAACCTGCTGCGCCGGCTGCTCACGTACATTCCGGCCACGGTCGGGGTGGTGGTGGGGGTGGTCGCCGCCGCGACCGACCGCCCCGGCGGTCCGGTCGGCCCCGCGATCGCCGCCGCGGTGCAGACCGCGGTGCAGATCGCGTTCTGGACCACCCTGGTCTTCGCCGTGCTGGAACGCACCCGCACCCCGCTGGACCTGCCCGCCTGGACGCCCGACAGGCTCCCCGAAGCGCCCGTCGAGCGGGACACCCGGCTTCCCGAGACCTGCGCGACCATCGCGATGGTGTTGTTCCTCGCCGGCTTCCTGATCTGGCAGCACTTCCACTCGTGGGTGGCGGGTGTGGACGGGCGGGACATTCCACTGCTCGACCCCGCACTGTGGCACGGCTGGCTGCCGGCGCTGCTCGCCGTGCTGCTGCTCAGCGTGCTGTTCGAGGTCGTCAAATACCGGATCGGTCGATGGACCTGGCCGCTGTTCGGCCTCAAGACCGTCCTCGATCTGGCGTTCTGCCTGCCACTGCTGTGGCTGCTGTGGACCGACCGGCTGCTCAACCCGGCGCTGATCCGAAGGTTCGAGTGGCTCCGCGACGAGGGGAACCTCGACACCCTCGTCACCATCACCATCGCCAGCATCGTCCTGGTCACCCTCTGGGGACTGGTCGAGACCGCGGTGAAGACCTACCGCGCCACCCGATGAGACCTGGTCCCGGTCCGGCGCACACGGGGGCACCGGACCGGGACCACACCGTCGACTCCACCGGGGCACGTCATCCAATCGGGTGCCTGCGGCGGCACAGAAAACTCATATAACTTCAAAACGGTCATTCCTCGCATAATCTCTTGTTCGGGATGAAAGGTTCCACCGACAGGAGGTAACACCTGCATGAAACGCCAACTGACCGCGGGCGCCGTAGTGGGCGCGGCCGTGCTGGCCGCCGGCCTGCTCAACGCCGCGCCGGCCTACGCCGCCGACTGCCTGGACACCGTGGCCTGCCCGACCGATGTCACGTTCGACATCGCCCCGGGCGCTCTGAACATCACCGTGCCGGACAACGCCACGCTGACCACTCAGGCGCCCTCCGGCACGCCCACCACGTGGTGGGCGTACGGCTCGTTGGGCGACGTCACGGTGACCGACCTGCGCGCGAGCGACCCCGCCAATTGGGTGGTCTCGGTCGCGAGCACCGACTTCACCCACAGCACCACCGGCCCACTCATCGCCAGCTCCGACGTCTACTACTGCTCGGGCCCCGCCACCTCCAGCGACGGCGTCGGCGACTTCAACCCCGGCCAGGCCGGCCCCTGCACCGCGCCGCCGCCGCCGGTGGGCGACGCGCTGGGCACGTCGCAGACGGCGTTCACCCACACCTCCGGCGTCGGTGTCAACGACGCGACGTGGACGCCGTCGCTCAGCGTGCAGATCCCGCTGGACGCCATCGCCGGCACCTACGCCGGCGTCATCACGCACACCGTCACCTGAGCGTATGGCAGCACGATCCCGCCGTACGGTCGCCGCGCTCGCGGCACTCACCGTCCTGCTGGGCACGGTCGTCGCCGGTGCCCCCGCCTCGGCCGACGGCCACGGGGACACCGACGACGACCGCCCGCCCCCCGGGGCCCGGGCCGACGGGCGCATCGGCGTCCAGCTCCTCGATGCCACCAGGGGCCGCAAGGACGACCCGCGCGCCAGCATCTACCTCATCGACCACCTGAACCCGGGCGCGCGGATGACCCGCCGGTTGGCGGTGACCAACACTTCCAGCGGTCCACAACGGATCACGCTCTCCGTCGGCCCCGCCGAGATCAAGGAGAACGAGTTCGTCCCCGCCGACAACCCGCAGGCAAACGAGTTGCCCGAGTGGGTGACCGTCAACCGCGCGACGTTCGTCGCCCCGCCGGACAGCACCACCGAGCTGCGCGCGACGGTCACCGTACCGCCGAACGCGTCGCGCGGTGAGCGCTACGGCGCCATCTGGGCGGCCGTCGCCTCCCGGTTGAAGGACCCCAAGGGAACCGAGGTCGAGCAGGTCCACCGGGTGGGCATCCGGATCTACCTGGACGTCGGGCCGGGCGGGGACCCACCCTCCGACTTCACCATCGGCGAGCTTCTCCCCGGCCGCACCGACGGCGGCAACCCGGTGGTGCGCGGCACCGTCCACAACACCGGTGAGCGGGCCCTGGACATGACCGGGAAGCTCTGGCTGTCGGACGGGCCGGGCGGCCTCACCGCCGGGCCGTTCCCCGCCGAGCTCGGCACCACCGTGCCGATCGGGGGCAGCGCCCAGGTGCAGGTGCCGCTGGACCGGCAGCTACCGAACGGGCCCTGGCGGGTACGCCTGCGTCTGGAGAGCGGCCAGGTCCACCGGGAGGTCACCGGCACCCTCACGTTCCCGGACGGCCGCAACGCCTGGGGCGCCCCGGCCAGCACCGACGACTCCCGTCGGTGGATTCTGCTCCTCGCCGGCCTGGTCGCGCTGCTCCTGGCCGTCCTGCCCTTCCTCGTCTCCTCCGCCCTGCGCGCCCGCTTCCGCCGGCAGCCGGCGATTCGTTGACCGGCGGGTGGCGAGCGGCGGTCGCTCAGGCCGCCGCCCGCCACTCCCGCGCCAACAGGGCGTAGATGACCTCGTCGGTCCACTCCCCCTTGACGAACTCGTTCTCCCGCAGGTGCGCCTCGCGCCGCATGCCCAGCCGCTCCAGCACCCGGGCCGACGCGGCGTTGCGGGCGTCCAACCGGCCGACGATCCGGTGCAGGCCCAGCCCGTCGAAGCCCAGCCGCAGCAACTCCCGGGCCGCCTCGGTGACGTACCCCCGCCCGGTGTGGTCCGGGTGGGCCACGTAACCGATCTCGCCCTGCCGGTGATCCCGGCTGGTCCAGGTCAACAGCACGTCGCCGACCACCACGCCGGTGTCCGCAAGCGTGACGGCCAGGTTGAGCACGTCGCCAGGCGCGCGCAGCGCGGTGCGCCGCACCAGCCGGTCGATCGCCGCCCGCGCGGCAGCGTCGTCGTAGGGCTCGTGGTAGAGAAAACGGGTGACCTCCGGACGGCCCCGGTAGTCCCGGACCACGGCGAGGTCGTCGGCGGTGAAGGCACGCAGCAGCAGGCGGTCGGTGCGCAGCGGCAGATCGGGTACGAGCACTCCGGCAGAGTACGGGCACGTCAGCGCCCCGGTCAGCCCGGTTTCGCCGGGCCTGGCGTCAGCGGGTTGCCTGCGCTCCGGCGACGGTGAGGAACGCGGACCACGCCTCCGGAGTGAAGGTCAAGGCCGGGCCCTGCTGATCCTTGCTGTCCCGGACCGCCACCACACCGGGGAGGTTGTCGGCGATCTCTACACAGTTGCCCTGGGCTCCGCTCCTGGTGCTCTTGCGCCAGGTCGCTCCCGTCAGATCAATCACGGTGTCTCTCCTTGATCTGCCGATCGAAGTGGAAACCGTTGCCTTCACAAACTTCCTGAAGGTCTGCCAGTGCGCGCCGCCGCCGCTCACGGCTGGATTTCACAGCCTGCCGAAGTGCCTCCGTGACGGTCTCCTGCTTGGTCCGGGTGCCGAGCGCGACAGTCGCTTCCGCAAGAAGATCCTCGTCGAGATCAAGCAGCATCCTGGCCACTACCGACACCCCCAAGAGATAACCTCCGGACAGCACGGATAGTCACGGACCACGGCGGGGTCGCCAGCGGCATGGGCGCGCAGCAGCCGGCGTCAGCGGGTCGCGGTTGTCTTCGAGTGAGAGACGAACGCCTGCCAGGCACCCGGCTCGAAGACCAGCACGGGACCGCGCTGGTCCTTGCTGTCCCGGACGACAACGGCACCCGGGAGGTTGTCGGCCACCTCGACGCAGTTCCCGCCGTTGGTCCCCGACTTCGTCGACGTACGCCACCGGGCGTTTGTCATGTCCATGTCAGTGCCGCTTCCTTGATCAGCGCCAGAGAAAGCTTCCGGGGCAGGGCGTCCCGGACGACGATCTCCCAGGTGCGTTCGAGCGTAGCAATCTCGGCCGCACCACTGACCGTCTCCGAACGGACCTGGTTGTCGGTGTGGCCGAGGGTGGAGTCATCCGGCATGCTCGCCAGAATGAAGCCGCCTTGCAGCCCAGGATAGAGACCGGTCTCTTCGGGCACGACATGTATTCGAACGTGCGGTAGCTCAGCCGCCGCAGCGAGGTGTGCCAACTGTTCCCGCATGATCGCGCGGTCGTCGTTCGCGGTCCGGCGCAGGACGGCCGCGTCGAGCACCGCCACGAGGCGAGGCGGGTTCCCCTGGTTGAGGATCGCCTGACGTTCGATGCGGGAGCGGACCCGCTGGTCCATCTGCTCGACGGTGAGTTGCCCGCCCGCGTGCAGGATGGCTCGCGCGTACGCCTCGGTCTGCAGTAGTCCGGGCACGAAGGCGGGTTCGTACCAACGCAGAGCCGTCGCCTGCTCCTCGACGCTGATCCATTCCCGAAGCCAGGGCGGAGCCATGTCCAGGACCGAGAGCCGGTCGAGCAACCGACCGAAGATGCCGCCGGTCCGCAACGCCCTGTCGATCGCCGCCGCGTAGTCCGTCGTGGGCGGCCTGCTGCCCGTCTCCACCGCGCTGACGTGCGTGCCGGAGTAGCTGATCAACCGGCCGAACTCCTCCTGGTTGAGGCCCCGCGTGGTTCGCGAGCGACGCAACTCGTCCAGCAGGATCTCCGCCGCGGTCATGGTCACGATCCCCAAACTCCCTCCAACCCGCCGCACCTTTTCCTCACCACTCTCGCCAGCGGAGATGCTTCTCGCCGCCGTCGCTCCACAAGGGCCTCATCGCTTCTGCGGACCGACGTTCACCACGCAGAGTTTCACACACGGTACCGACAGTGAAGGTCGACGGACAGCATCAGCAGTCCTTTCCGGAGGTGGACATGGGTCGGTGGAAGTGGTTCCAGCGGCAGGATGAGCCCGTCGACGTGGTGGAGCGTCCGGCGTACGGCCATCAGGGTGGCGCCTACGGCGACCACGCGGAGTGCGTCGTGACGGGGGCGGAGCGGCGGCTACCCGAGCCGCCGTTCGCGGTCATCCTGGCCGGCTACGTGATCGACCTTCACCACCGGGCCGTGTGTCCCAGGTGCCGACCCGACGGCGGGTGCGAACGGCTCGCCCGGGCCGTGGCGACGCTTCGGGCGTGGCGGGACCGGAAGCGCGGATGACGCCGCGATCCGGGGACCTGCTCCACGTCACCCGGGCCGCCTCGGTCCAGTTCGTCCGGCCGATCATGTTCCGCGTCATCCGGACGCTCGACTGGACCACGTACGACGGGTGGGCCTGGCTTGACGGCTACGAGGTGAACGCCGCCGGGGACGCGGTCGCGCGGCGGACCATCTTCGTCCGGCCGGCGGGCTTGCGGCGGCTGTCGCCCGCCCGTCCGCCGGCCCGGGCAAGGGCGCGCGCCACTACGCCGTAGTGGCGGTATCCCGGGACTGGGATACCGCCACTACGCCGAACTGGTGTCGATCATGCGGCGGAAGCCGGCGCAAAGGGATCATGCGGCGGAAGCCGGCGCGCGGGGTCAGCCGACGGCGGCCAGGATCTCGTCGGAGACGTCGAAGTTGGCGTAGACGTTCTGCACGTCGTCGCAGTCCTCAAGTACGTCGATCAGCTTGAAGATCTTGCGGGCGCCGTCCTCGTCAAGCGGCACGTTCACGCTGGGAACGAGGGAGGACTCGGCCGACTCGTACTCGATGCCGGCGTCCTGGAGGGCGGTGCGCACCGCGAGCAGGTCACCCGGCTCGGAGATCACCTCGAACGCCTCGTCGAGGTCGTTGACCTCCTCGGCGCCGGCGTCCAGCACGGCCATCATCACGTCGTCCTCGCTGGTGCCGGCCTTCGGCACGATCACCACGCCCTTGCGGGAGAACATGTACGACACCGAGCCGGCGTCGGCGAGCGAGCCGCCGTTGCGGGTGAGCGCCGTGCGTACCTCGGTGGCGGCGCGGTTGCGGTTGTCGGTGAGGCACTCGATCAGCATCGCCACGCCGCTCGGGCCGTACCCCTCGTACATGATCGTCTGCCAGTCGGCGCCGCCGGCCTCCAGGCCGGAGCCGCGCTTGACCGCGCGGTCGATGTTGTCGTTCGGGACGGAGCTCTTCTTCGCCTTCTGGATGGCGTCGAACAAGGTGGGGTTGCCGGCCGGGTCACCGCCGCCGGTGCGGGCCGCCACCTCGACATTCTTGATCAGCTTGGCGAACATCTTGCCGCGCTTGGCGTCGATCACGGCCTTCTTGTGCTTGGTGGTCGCCCACTTTGAGTGGCCGGACATCTGAGTACCTCCGTTAGTGATCCACGCCCTGCGTCGGCAGCCCTCGCCGGAGCCGAACCCGGCAATCCTACCGAGGCCACGGCTGAGAGGCACCCACGGGCGCTCGTCAGGCGGCGGCCCGGACCAGGTCCACGAAGAGGCGATGCAGGCGCAGGTCGCCGGTCAGCTCCGGGTGGAACGAGGTGGCCAGCAGGTTTCCCTGCCGGACCGCGACGATCCGGTCGGCGGCCGGGCCCTCGGTCACCCGGCCGAGCACCTCGACGCCCGCGCCGACCCGCTCGACCCACGGCGCGCGGATGAACACCGCGTGGAACGGCTCGCCGTCGACCCCGGTGAGCGCCACCGGCGCCTCGAACGAGTCGACCTGGCGCCCGAACGCGTTGCGCCGGACGGTCATCTCGATGCCGGCGAAGCCGCGCTGGTCGGGGCGGCCGTCCAGCACCTCGGTGGCCAGCATGATCATGCCGGCGCAGGAGCCGTAGACCGGCATCCCGCCCGCGATCCGCTTGTCGATCGGCTCGCGCATCTCGAAGATGTCCACCAGCTTGCTGATCGTGGTCGACTCGCCGCCGGGCACCACCAGGCCGTCGACCGCGTCCAGCTCGCCCGGCCGGCGCACCGGCCGCGCGTCGGCGCCCACGCCCGCTAGCGCCGCGACGTGCTCGCGCACGTCGCCCTGCAGGGCCAGCACACCAATCACGGGTACGGTCACGCGTCGCTCCTCTCCAGGGCGCGGTGTTAGGCGGGGGCCCCGCTTAACCGGGTGTGTTAAGCGGGGCCCCCGCCTATACCGAATGCGTTAAGCGGGGGCCCCGCCTTACACCTCACCAGCCGCGCTCGGCCAGGCGGTGGGGCTGGGGGATCTCGTCGACGTTGATGCCGACCATCGCCTCGCCCAGGCCGCGGGAGACCTTCGCCAGCACGTCGGGGTCGTCGTGGAAGGTGGTCGCCTTGACGATCGCGGCGGCCCGCTGCGCCGGGTTGCCGGACTTGAAGATGCCCGAGCCGACGAAGACGCCCTCGGCGCCGAGCTGCATCATCATGGCCGCGTCCGCCGGGGTGGCGATGCCGCCGGCGGTGAACAGCACGACCGGCAGCTTGCCGCCCTCGGCGACCTCCTTGACCAGCTCGTACGGGGCCTGCAACTCCTTCGCCGCGACGAACAGCTCGTCGGCCGGCAGGGTCTGGAGCCGGCGGATCTCCTGCCGGATCTTCCGCATGTGGGTGGTGGCGTTGGAGACGTCCCCGGTGCCCGCCTCGCCCTTCGAACGGATCATGGCGGCGCCCTCGGTGATCCGGCGCAGCGCCTCGCCCAGGTTCGTCGCGCCGCAGACGAACGGCACGGTGAACGCCCACTTGTCGATGTGGTTGGCGTAGTCGGCCGGCGTCAGCACCTCGGACTCGTCGACGTAGTCCACGCCGAGCGCCTGGAGGACCTGCGCCTCGACGAAGTGGCCGATCCGGGCCTTGGCCATCACCGGGATGGAGACGGCCGCGATGATGCCGTCGATCATGTCCGGGTCGCTCATCCGGGACACCCCGCCCTGGGCGCGGATGTCGGCGGGCACCCGCTCCAGCGCCATCACGGCCACGGCGCCGGCGTCCTCGGCGATCTTCGCCTGCTCGGGGGTGACCACGTCCATGATCACGCCGCCCTTGAGCATCTCGGCCATGCCGCGCTTCACGCGGGCGGTGCCGACGGCGGCGTCGGTGGTCGGGGAGGGGGAATCAGACACGGTTCATCGCTCCTCGGCGTGCGGTGACGGGCGTGCTGTCACGGTGGCTGCGCAGAATGCTACGACCGGCGCGACGCCGCTCCGACAGCCAATCGGCCCCCCGGTGGACTGCCCTGTGGCCGCCGTCACGGCGTGCGGCGCGCCCGGCGGTGCGGCGGCAGCGCGGTGCGGCGGCAGCGCGGTGCGGCGGCAGCGCGGTGGCCGAACAGGTGCCGACTGGGCGCCTAGAAACTTGATGACGTGAATGGATCGGCCGAGATTCCTCGCTGATCCACCTACGCCATCAAGTTTCTAGGCGCCGAAGAAGGTCATCCGATGCCGCGGGGTGGCCGCCCGGTGGCAGATAATCGGCCAGGGAAGCCCGAGGGGCGGCGGACGGCCGGGACCGCCAGTCAGCGGACACGGTCCTCAGCCAGGGAGCACAGCCGCGAACCGGTGGGCACAGCCGTCGGCAGAAAGCCGCGGCGCTCAGCCGGTGGGGACGTCGGCGCGTGGGACCACCGTGGGGTCGTCGATGTCGAAGTAGCGGGGCCACTCCCGCCCCCGCCCCATCCGGAACAGCCGCACCACCGGGCGGCCCCGGGCCGAGCGGGCGTCCCGGACCAGGTCGGTGTGCACCTGCCGGGCCAGCGCCAACCGCCGGCTGGCCGCGATCACCGCGCCGCAGGCCGGGTCCGCCGGATCCAGCCGCACCGCGCGCAACTGCCGGGTGAGGTCGTTCTCGGCCGCCTCGCGCTCCTCCGGGACGGCGTCCAACGCGATCCGGGCCGCCGCGTACAGCTCCACGCCGTACAACTCCACGCCGTACCGCTGCTCGGCCAGGACCGCGGCGGCGGCGGCGCGGCGCAGCAGGTGCGCCTCCAGCGCGCGGGACGCCGACTCCGCGCGGATCTGCAACCGCTGCACCCGGCCGGCGGTCCAGATGAGGTACGCCGAGACCAGCCCGACCGCCAGGACCGCGCCCACCACCCACCACATGCCCGGCATCGTAGTGCTGCTCCTCATCCCGGCCGGCCTGGTCAGCCCAGCCCCGCCCATTCCTGGTCCATGACCCGGCCGTCGGTGGCCTCGATCGCGGCTGCGTACACCTCCAGCACGCGACGAGCGATCACGGGCCAGTCGAAACTCGCCGCCACCTGGTCGCCCCAGCCGGTCAGCCCGGCCCGCCGGTCGTCGTCGTCGAGCAGCTCGGTCAGCGCGGCCCGGAGCGCCGCCGCGTCCCCGGTCGGGAAGAGCCGGCCGGCCCGGCCGCCGTCGAGCACCCGGCGGAACGCGTCCAGGTCGCTGGCGACCACCGTGGTCCCGGCGGCGAGCGCCTCGGTGAGGATCATCCCGAAGGACTCCCCGCCGGTGTTCGGCGCGACGTAGAGGTGCACGCTGCGCAGCATGCGCGCCTTGTCCGCCTCGGAGACCAGGCCGAGGAACGTGACCCGGTCACGCAGATCGGCCGGGAACCGGCCGTACAGCTCGTCGGCGTCGCCCGGCCCGGCCACCAGCAGGCGCAGCCCGGGTCGGTGCGGGGCGAGCGCGACGAACGCGTCGCACAGGATCGGGAAGCCCTTGCGCGGCTCGGTGAACCGGCCCAGGAATCCAAGCGTGCCGCCGCGGCCCGGCGCGCACTCCCCCGGCCAGTCCGGCAGCGGCGGCACCCCGGCGTACTTCGCCACCGCCACCCCGTTGGGGATCTCCACGGCCCCGCCGTCCATGTGCTCGACCTGCATCTTGCGGGCGAGCGCGCTCACCGCGATCCGGGCGGTGATCCGTTCGAGGAGGATCTGCAGCACGCCCTGCGCCGCGGAGAGCACCCGGGACCGGGTCATCGCGGTGTGGAACGTGGCCACCACCGGGCCGCGGGCGCAGAGCACCGCGAGCATCGACAGGCTCGGCGTGAGCGGCTCGTGCACGTGCAGCACGTCGAAGTCGCCCCGATTGATCCACCGGCGTACCCGGGCGGTCGACACCGGGCCGAAGGCGATCCGGGCCACCGACCCGTTGTAGGGCAGCGGCACGGCCCGACCCGCCGACACCACGTACGGCGGCAGCGTCGCGTCCTCGTCGGCCGGGGCCAGCACGCTCACCTCGTGGCCGAGCCCGAGCAGCGCCTCGGCCAGGTCCATGACATGGTTCTGCACCCCGCCCGGAATGTCGAAGGAGTACGGGCACACGATGCCGATCCGCATGGCGCCCCCTAGACCGTCCCGGTGGCGGCCGGTGGCGGCGTCGACGTCGACGCCCCGCCCGGCCCCTGGTCCAGCCACATCCGCTGCAACATGTGCCAGTCTTGCGGATGCCGGGCGATGCCCGCGGCCAGTCCGTCGGCTATCCGCTGTGTCACCACCCGGACCCGGGCGTCGAGCGGGGCGCTGTCCGGATCCGGCAGCGCCAGCGGCCCCTCGATCGAGGCGTGGGCGGCGTCCGGCTCGTACCACATCGACGCCACGTAGAGCGGCGCGCCGGTGCGCAGCGCCAGCAACGCCGGGCCGGGTGGCATCCGGGTCCGGCCGCCGAAGAAGTCCACCTCCACACCCCGGGCGGACAGATCCCGGTCCGCCAGCAGCGGCACCACGTAACCGGCCCGCAGCCGGTCCACCAGCACGTCGAACGCCGGCCGCGCGCCGCCGCGGTTGGGCAGGATCTCCATCCCCAGCCCTTCCCGGAACCCGACGAACCGCTCGTAGACGCCGTCCGGCAGCCGCTCCGCCACGGTGGTCATCGGCCAGCCGGTGGCCGCCACCCAGGCGCCCGCGGCGTCCCAGTTGCCGGCGTGCGGCAGCGCCACCACGGCCCCCCGCCCGGCCGCCACGTCGGCGGCGAGCAGCTCCGCGCCGTCGAGGCGGAACCCGGCGAGGATCTCCGCCCGGCTCAGGCCCGGCAGCCGGAACGCCTCCAGCCAGTAGCGGGCGTACGAGCGCAGGCCGGCGCGGACCAGCACGTCCAGCTCCGCGTCGGGCAGGTCCGGGCCGACCACCCGGCGCAGGTTGGCGCGCAGTCGACGCGTACCCCCGCCGTCCTTGCGGTGGGCGCGGTCGGCGCCCACCCGGAAGGCCGCGGCCGCGACGGGCCGGGGCAGGGCGCGGATCAGGCGCCAGCCCGCGACGAAGCCCGCCTCGGTGAGGTTCACTCGACGCCGACCCGCTGGGCCTGCCGGTAGACGTGCGTCATCCGCTGCCCCACCGTGAAGATCGAGACGGCGGCGAGCAGCCAGAGCGCGACCTCCAGGGCCGGGTCGAGGCCGACGCCGGTGAGCAGGCCGCCGACGCCGACGATGAGCAGCCGCTCGGTGCGCTCGGCGACGCCGACGTTGGCGCTCATGCCGAGCCCCTCGGCGCGGGCCTTGACATAGGAGACCAGCCCGCCCGCGGCCAGGCAGATCAGCGCGGCGGCCACCCCGGAATATTGGTGCTGGGTGGCCAGCCAGTAGGCGACCGCGCCGAACACCGCGCTGTCGGCGACCCGGTCCATGCTCGAGTCGAGGAACGCACCGAACCGGGTGGACCCGCCGCTCATCCGGGCCATCGTGCCGTCGAGCAGGTCGGTGAGGGCGAAGACCGTGACGATCAGCGCGCCGGCGACCAGGTGGCCACGCGCGCCGAAGCCGAGCGCGCCGACGAGCACGCCGACGGTGCCGGTCACGGTCACCGCGTTGGGGGACACGCCCGCGCGGAGCAGTCCGCGCGCGATCGGCTCCACGATGCGGGTCATGCCCGCCCGGGCCGTCACTTGGAAGATCTTCGCCATGGCGGTCCCACGATAACGGCCGGCAGCGGCCGGGCACACAGCCGGGCGTGCGACCCGCCCGGCGGGCCTTGTGCCGGCACCGGCGCGGGTGTGAGATCGAGCGTGAGGGGTGAGCCAGTTCACCGCATCACCGGTCCCCGTGCCCGTCCCGTGGGGGACCACCGGAAGATATCGCCGCGGCGCCCACCGGGGTCCGCTCCCCCGTCGCCCGCGGCGGTCGCCACCACCACCGGTTGAGGGAGGTGCGCCGCGATGGCGCAGAAGAGTCACGAGAAGGGTGTCACCGGCGGCGCGCCGGTGGTGACCGAGCCCGGCAGGGTTCGCAACGTGGTGCTCGTCGGGCACTCCGGCGCCGGCAAGACCACCCTGGTCGAGGCGCTGCTCGCGGCCAGCGGCACGATCGGCCGGGCCGGCGACGTCACCGACGGCACCACGGTCTGCGACCACGACCCGGCGGCCGTACGCCAGCAGCGCTCGGTGAGCCTGGCCTGCGCCCCGCTGCTCCACCGCGACGTCAAGGTCAACCTGCTGGACACGCCCGGCTACGGCGACTTCGTCGGCGAGCTGCGCGCCGGGCTGCGCGCCGCCGACGCGGCGCTGTTCGTGGTCTCCGCGGTGGACGGGATGGACGCCGCGACCGCCGCGCTCTGGGAGGAGTGCGCCGCGGTGGACATGCCGCGCGCGGTGGCGGTCTCCCGGCTGGACCACCCGCGCGCCGACTTCGACGAGGCGGTGGCGCTCTGTCAGCGGGTCTTCGGCGACAACGTGCTTCCGCTCTACCTGCCGATGCTCGGCGACGACGGCGAGTCGGTGGCCGGGCTGATGGGGCTGATCACCCGCCGCGTGTTCGACTACTCCGCCGGGCTGCCGGCGGCGGTGCGCGAGCCGGACCCGCAGCACCTGCCGGCCATCCAGGAGTCCCGGGACGAGCTGATCGAGGGGATCATCGCGGAGAGCGAGGACGAGACCCTGATGGACCGCTACCTCGACGGCGAGGAGATCGACCCCGAGGTGCTCATCACCGACCTGGAGACGGCCGTCGCCCGCGGCCACTTCTACCCGGTGGTGCCGGTCTGCGCGGAGACCGGCGTCGGCCTGGACGCGCTGCTCGACGGCCTGGTCGCGGCGTTCCCGTCGCCGCTGGAGCACGACCTGCCGGCGGTGACCGGCCTGGACGGCTCACCCCGCCCGCCGCTGACCTGCGACCCGGCCGGCCCGCTGGTCGCCGAGGTGGTCAAGACGACGGTGGACCGGCACGTCGGACGGGTCTCGCTGGTCCGGGTCTTCTCCGGCACGCTCCGCCCCGACCAGGTGATCCACGTGTCCGGGCACGGCCTGGCCGAGCGCGGCCACCCCGACCACGACGCCGACGAGCGGGTCGGGCACGTCTACAGCCCGCTCGGCGCGACGCTGCGCGAGGTGCCGGCCTGCGTCGCCGGTGACCTCTGCGCGATCACCAAGTCGGGCAGCGCGGAGACCGGCGACACCGTCTCCGCCAAGGACGAGCCGCTGCTGATCGCGCCCTGGGAGATGCCGGAGCCGCTGCTGCCGGTGGCGATCGTGGCGCGCAGCCGGGCCGACGAGGACGCGCTGGCGCGCAACCTGTCCCGGCTGGTCGCCGGCGACCCGACGCTGCGGCTGGAGCGCAACCCGGAAACCCACCAGCTGGTGCTCTGGTGCATGGGCGAGGCGCACGCCGACGTGGTCCTCGACCGGCTGCGCGGCGGCGGCGTCGAGCTGGACACCGAGCCGGTGCGGGTGGCGTTGCGGGAGACGGTCACCGCCGCCGCCCGGGGCCACGGCCGGCACGTCAAGCAGTCCGGCGGCCACGGCCAGTACGCCGTCTGCGACATCGAGGTGGAGCCGCTGCCCCGGGGCGCCGGCTTCGAGTTCGTCGACCGGGTGGTCGGCGGCGCGGTCCCGCACAACTACATTCCGTCGGTGGAGAAGGGCGTCCGGGCGCAGATGGAACGCGGCCTGGTCGCCGGCCACCCGGTGGTGGACCTGCGGGTGACGCTCGTCGACGGCAAGGCGCACAGCGTCGACTCGTCCGACGCCGCGTTCCAGACCGCGGGCGCGCTGGCGCTGCGCGACGCCGCCGAGAAGGCCCAGCCGACGCTGCTGGAGCCGGTCGACGAGATCACCGTCCGGATCCCCGACTCCTCGGTCGGCGCGGTCATGGGCGACCTGTCCGGCCGGCGCGGCCGGGTGCTCGGCACCGAGCCGGACCCGGACGCCGAGGGCCGCACCCTGGTCCGCGCCGAGGTGCCCGCCACCGAACTGCTGCGGTACGCGGTGGAGCTGCGCGCGATGACCGCCGGCACCGGCACGTTCCGGCGCGAGTTCGCCCGCCACGACCCCATGCCCACCCACTTGGCCGACCAGGCCCGCAAGGAGGCCACCACCGGTTAGGGGCGGACGGCGGGGACGGGGGGCATCGGCCAGTGGGGGCGGTCGGCGTCCCGGCGGGCGGCCGAGCGTACCGCCGCGAGCTGCCGCTCCACCTCGGCGAAGTGGTCCGGTTCGAGCGGGCCCCGGGCCAGCGCGGCGGCGTTCTCCTCGACCTGGGCGACCGTGCGGGCGCCGGGGATCGGCACCGCCCGTTCGCTGCGCGCCCAGATCCAGCCGAGCGCGCCCTGCGCCAGGGTGCGACCGTCGGCGGTAAGCGCGCCCCGGACGGCGGCCACCCGGCGCAGCCACTCCGGAGCCGGCCGGCCGCCGCGGAACCACTCCAGCCAGTTCGGTCCGAGACCGCGTACGTCGTCACGGGGCAGCGTCGACTCCGGCGTGTACTTGCCGGTGAGCAGCCCCATCCCGAGCGGCCCCCGGGCCAGGCTGGCCAGGTCGTGCTTCTCGCAGGCGGCCAGCATGGCCGGGGCGTCCCGGAGCACCGACAGCGCGTGCTGCACGGCGACGGCGCCCTGCGCGACCTGGGCGAACGCGGCGGCCCGGTCGGTCCGGTCGGTGCTCCACCCGTACGCCCGGATCAGGCCGTCGGCGACCAGGTCGTCGAGCGTGCCGATCAGCGCCTCGGCACGGGGCAGCGGCAGGTCACCCAGGTGCAACTGGTAGAGGTCGATCCGGTCGGTGTCCAGCCGGCGCAGCGAGTCGACCACCGCCCGGCGCAGGTACTGCGGGGAGGCGTTCTCCCCGGTGGCCTGCCGGCTGTGCTCGTCGAACGTGTAGCCCCACTTGGTGGCGATCACCGCGTCGTCCCGCCGGCCGGCCAGGGCGCGCCCCAGCACCCGCTCGCCGTGCCCGGCCCCGTACGTGTCGGCGGTGTCGAAGAGCGTCACGCCGAGGTCGAGGGCGCGGCGGAGCGCCCGCACCGACTCGTCGTCGTCGACCGCACCCCAGCCCAACGGGCGGGCACCCTCCGCCCACGGGCCGCCGATCGCCCAGCACCCCATGCCGAGGGCGCTCACCTCGATGCCGCTACGTCCCAGCGACCGCGTGCTGACTGCCATCGCCGCATCCTGTCACTTTCCCGGCAACCGTGGGCCTTTTCATCACTCAGGCATCCGGCGCTCGCCACTCTCCGTGATGCCACCCACCGGCAGTCGCGGTGTGAGATGTGTCGGCCAAGCCCGAAGTACCCGGCGCGGGCCCGCGGCACCCGTGCTCAGCCGGCGTACGCCAGCAGCACCGGGCCGTCCTGCCCGGACCACGCGCCGCCGAGCCGGCCCGCCGCCGGAGCCCCCGCCGAGTCGTCGACCGGGACGGGCCGCCGGACCAGCGCCAAGTCGACACCCCCGGCCCGGATCAGCGTCGGGTCGCCGTCCACCACCTCGTCGACCGGCCCGGCCGGCAACGCCCGGTCGGTGCGGCTGCCCGACAGGGTCATGCTCGGCTCCCGCACCTGCCGTACGCCGTCGACCTCGAAGTATTCCTCCGCCTGGCCGGCGTCGGCGAGCACCGCGGCGGCCAACGCCGGCGGGTAGACCGGGTCCCCGGCGGCGTCGTACACCCAGCGGCGGCCCAGCACCGAGTGCTCCACGGTGCCGACCAGGAAACGGTCCGCGCCGGCCAGCGGGGCGCCCCGGTAGGTCAGCGGCACCTGGAGCACCGGCCCCTCGCCGGCCCGCACAAGCAGCGTCTCCATGCCGACCGCGCCGGCCGGGTCGTCGAACCGGTAGGCGGCCACTCGGGTGACCGGAGCGCCGGCCTCGCCGGCGAACCACGGCCGGCCGGGCAGCCATCCGACGAGCAGTTCCAGCTTCGTGGGGCGCAGTTCCGCGCGGTGCAGCAGAGCCATGCGCAAGATCGTACTGTCGAGGGGCTCACCGCTGCGGCCCGGCGGGCCGAGCCGGTCGAACCGCGGCGGCCCGGCGGGCCGAGCCAGTCGAACCGCGGCGGCCCGCCGGGCTGGCAGTCAGGCCGGCCAGGCCTTCGCGAACAGGTCGCGGGTGTCGGTGAGCAGTTGCGGCAGCACCTTGGTGCGGCCGATCACCGGCATGAAATTGGCGTCCCCACCCCAGCGGGGCACCACGTGCTGGTGCAGGTGCGCGGCGATGCCCGCACCGGCCACGCCGCCCTGGTTCATGCCCAGGTTGAACCCGTGCGCGCTGGACACCTGCCGGACCACCCGCATGGCGTCCTTCGTGAACGCGGCCAGCTCGACCGTCTCCGGCGCGTCCAGCTCGGTGTAGTCGGCCACGTGCCGGTAGGGGCAGACCAGCAGGTGGCCGGGATTGTACGGATAGAGGTTGAGCACCGCGAACACGTGCGCACCCCGGGCGACCACCAGACTCTCCTCCGGTGGGCGGCCCGGGGCCAGGCAGAACGGGCAGCCGGTCGGCTTCTCGTAACCACCCTCGGGCCGGTCCTCGCCGGAGATGTAGGTCATCCGGTGCGGCGTCCAGAGCCGTTCCAGCCCGTCCGCCAGGCCATCGCCATCGTCCGCGTGCCGCTCCGCCCCTGTCACACAGGCGATCCTACGATCCGCGCCACCTCCCCGCCGAACCGCGCCGCCGAACCGTGGCCGCCCGGTCAAGCGGGTGGCGTACCTCTACCGGAGGCGTTAAGCGGGGCCCCCGCCTTACACCTCGGCGGTGGGGGCGCTGTTGGTGCGGGACTCGGTCACCTCGCGGACGTGCGCCACCGCCTCGGCGAGCGGTACGCCGTTGCGCTGCGAGCCGTCCCGGTAGCGGAAGGAGACCGTGCCGGCGGCCACGTCGTCGTCGCCGGCGATCACCATGAACGGGATCTTCTGCTGCTGGGCGTTGCGGATCTTCTTCTGCATTCGGTCGTCACCCAGGTCGACCTCGGCCCGGATCCCGTGCCGACGCAGCGTGCCGGCGAACTCCTCCAGGTAGTCGCCGTGCTCGTCGCGGATCGGGATGCCGACCACCTGCACCGGCGCGAGCCAGGCCGGGAACGCGCCCGCATAGTGCTCGGTGAGCACGCCGATGAACCGCTCGATCGACCCGAACTTCGCGCAGTGGATCATCACCGGCTGCTGCCGGGTGCCGTCGGCGGCCTGGTATTCCAGCCCGAAGCCCTTCGGCTGGTTGAAGTCGTACTGGATCGTCGACATCTGCCAGGTGCGGCCGATGGCGTCCTTGGCCTGCACCGAGATCTTCGGGCCGTAGAACGCCGCGCCGCCCGGGTCGGGGACCAGGTCCAGGCCGGTTTCCAGCGCGCACCGCTCCAGCACCTCGGTCGCCGTCGCCCAGTCGGAGTCGGTGCCGACGAACTTGTCCGGCCGGGAGTCGTCGCGGGTGGACAGCTCCAGGTAGAAGTCGTCGATGCCGAAGTCGCGCAGCAGGCTCAGCACGAAGCCGAGCAGGTGCTTGATCTCCGCCGGCGCCTGCTCCCGGGTGCAGTAGGAGTGCGAGTCGTCCTGGGTGAAGCCGCGCACCCGGGTCAGCCCGTGGATGACGCCCGACTTCTCGTACCGGTAGACCGACCCGAATTCGAACAGCCGGATCGGCAGTTGCCGGTAGGACCGCCCGCGCGACCGGTAGATCAGGTTGTGCATCGGGCAGTTCATCGCCTTGAGGTAGTAGTCGCTGCCTTCCATCTCCATCGGCGGGAACATCGTGTCCTTGTAGTAGGGCAGGTGTCCCGAGGTGTGGAAGAGACCTTCCTTGGTGATGTGCGGCGTCCCGACGTACTGGAAGCCCTCCTCGATGTGGCGGGTGCGGACGTAGTCCTCCATCACCCGCTTGAGCACGCCACCCTTGGGGTGGAAGACGGGCAGGCCGGAGCCGATCTCGTCGGGGAAGCTGAACAGGTCGAGGTCCGCGCCGAGCTTGCGGTGGTCGCGCCGGGCGGCCTCCTCCAACAGCTTGAGGTACGCCTTGAGCTCGTCCCGGGTCGGCCAGGCGGTGCCGTAGACCCGCTGGAGCTGCGGGTTCTTCTCCGACCCGCGCCAGTAGGCGGCGGCCGAGCGCATCAGCTTGAACGCGCCGATCAGCCGGGTGTTCGGCAGGTGCGGGCCGCGGCACAGGTCCGACCAGCAGACCTTCTCCTCGTTCGCGGCGAGGTTGTCGTAGATGGTCAGCTCGCCGCCGCCCACCTCCATCACCTCGGAGGAGTCGAGCCCCTCGCCCTTGACCTCGATGAGCTCCAGCTTAAACGGCTCGGCGGCGAGCTCGCCCCGGGCCTCGTCCAGGTTGGCGAAGCGGCGGCGGCGGAACCGCTGGCCGGACTTGACGATCTCCTGCATCCGCTTCTCGAGCTTCGCCAGATCCTCCGGCTGGAACGGCTTGTCGACGTCGAAGTCGTAGTAGAAACCGTTCTCGATCGGCGGACCGATGCCGAGCTTCGCCTCCGGGAAGACGTCCTGCACGGCCTGCGCCAGCACGTGTGCGGTGGAGTGGCGCAGCACCTCCAGGCCCGCCGGGCTGCTCAACGCCACCGGCTCGACAGTGGTCTCCTCGGCCGGCGTCCAGTCCAGGTCGCGGAGCTGACCCCGCGGGTCGCGGACCACCACGATCGCCTTCGGCCCGGTGGTGGGCAGGCCGGCCGCGGCCACCGCGTCGGCCGCCGTGGTCCCGGCGGCGACGACGACGGGGTCGGCCACGACGGGGGTACGGGGTGCGGACACGGTGACTCCTGTCGTCGACGGTACGGATCTGCCGGTGACCGGCCCCTGCGATGCTATCGGTCGCCCGGACTCGCGCCGCCGCCGACGCCGGGCCCGGCGCGACACGAGTTCCGCCGGGCGTTGAACCTTTCCGCCGTCCCGACCGAACTACCAGGTGGGGCCGGAGCCGGTACCGACCCCAGTCGAGAAGGATGGGGACGACGATGAGGATGACCCGTCAGGGCCGGTGGGCGGCGTCGCTGCTGGCCGCCGCGCTCGCCGGAGCCGTAGGCTGGCCGGGCCCGGCCAGCGCCGCCGGCGTGACCGTGACGACCTCCCCCGGCGAGGTGCACCAGGGCGACGCGATCGAACTGTCCGTGGTGGTGCCCGCGGATCGACCCGGTACCCGGACCACGAAGATCGAGCTGACCATGCCGCCGGACGCCCCGATCGGCGAGGTCTACCCGCTGTCCGTGCCGGACTGGGGGCCGACCATCACCACCCGCGACCTGGATCAGCCGGTGGCGGGCATCCACACCTCCGAACTGAACCAGGTGACCGAAGCCGTGACCTGGCTACGGGCACCCGGCGCCGGCACCGGCGCGGCCCGGCTGCCGCTGGGCATGGGGCCGATGCCGGCCACCGACCTGCTCACCTTCACCGTCGTGCAGACGTACGCCGACGGCACGGTGGTCCGCTGGACGGACCCGGCCGGCGGCGCACACCCGGCGCCGACGGTGCCGTTGCTGCCGCCGCTGCCGGGCACCGCCACGCACGGCGGCGACGCCGGTGCGGCCGGCGGTGGCCACGCCGGCCACGGTGCTGCGGGCAGCGGCCAGGACGGCGCCGCGCCGGGCGGTGCCGCCGCGGGCCCGGTGACCGAGGCGGCCGACGACGGCCCGAGCGCGGACCTGCTGCTCGGTGGCGGCCTGCTCGCCGGCCTGGCCGGCGGTGCCGCGATCGGCTGGCTGCTCAGCCGCCGCCGGCGCACCACCCTGGCGCTCCCGCCCGACCCCGACCCCGCCAGCCCTGACACCTCCGCCTCCGACGCCCCCGCCTCACCTGCCTCCGCCTCCGCCTCCGACGACCTCACCCCTGACGACCTCACCCCTGACGACCTCACCCCCGGTCACGGCGACACGTCCCAGGCGACCCCGGCGGGCAAGCGTGCTTCCGCCGACGAACCCGTCTCCGCCGGCGCGGCGCGCTCGCGCGCATGATGACCCCAGCTCGACGACGACGAACGAGTGCTCGCAGGAAGACGTTCGACTCCTGCCGATCTTCCATAGGAACTCCGTGATCGACGCCGATGTCTGAGATCTTGGCGGCAAATGGCCCCTGGAGGGGCGTTTTGCTTCCAAGTCACCTGGTCTCTTCGGGACGCCGCGCAGGCGTGAAAACGGGCAACCGGCCGCACGGTGGCCTGCTCTCCGGCCGGGTCTCGTGCGCGCAAGGGCGGCCGGCGGTCGCTTCGGCCATGATCAACACAGTTCGGTGAAGTGGTGGCATCGCCGGTGGTCGGATACCCCCACTTCACCGAACTGGCGTCCGGCCGACCGACGTCTCCCGAGCACCGCGGGCATCAAGACGGCCAAACGGGTGCAAGCTGGGTCAGTTTACCGGTCAGATCTCTCCCATGTCCGCTATGTGAGAAGGTTTGTCCGCCATATGGAAGCAGTGGCGGGTGATCACCGCGAGCCGGGAGCCATGGCAGGAGTTGACCAAGGACTTTTGGGGCGCGGGGAAGCGCTTCGAGGACGCGAACTCCTTGATCACCGGACGAGGAGGGGGCGTCAGGGGGTGGGGGCGGTGAGCCAACCGGGCAGCGGCTCGCGGGCGGTCAGCCACCCCTCGGGGACGCCGCCGGGGGTGCCGACGCCGGTGTACGCGGCGACGATCCCGCCGACGATCGCCGCCGTGGTGTCCACGTCGCCGCCCGCCTCCACGCAGGCGCGGATCGCGGCCGGGTAGTCGTGCAGCAGCGTGGCGGCGACCCAGAGCGTGAACGGGACGGTGTCCGGCGCGGTGACCCGCGAGCCGTTGCCCACCGCGTCGGCCACCTCGCCGGCCGGTTGACCGAGCAGCGCGGCGGCCCGGCGTACGCCCCGGTGCACCTCGCCGGCCGGGTCGAGCGCGCCGGCCACGGCGCTGAGCAGGCGGCGCGGCTCGGGCCGGGTGCCGTCGAGGCGGGCCCGGGCGGCCAGCGAGGCGGCCACCGCCACGGCCACCGCTCCGGCGCTGCCCTCCGGGTGGGCGTGGGTCACCTCGGCGCAGGCGCGCGCCTGGTCGGCGGCGCGGTGGATGGAGTCGGCGTGCCAGGCCCCGAGCGGAGCCACCCGCATCGCCGCGCCGTTGCCGAGGGAGCCCTGCCCGTCGAACGCCGACGCGGCGGCCACCGGCCACGGCGTGCCGGCGCGGATCAGCCGCAGGACGCTCACCGCGCCGGGGCCGTACCCCCGCCGGGGCTCGCAGCGTGCGGCGAAGGCCAGCGCCAGCCGGTCCCGGTCGACCCGGCCGGTGGAGGCCAGCTCGGCCACCACGGAGCAGGCCATCTCGGTGTCGTCGGTCCACTCCCAGGGCGGCGCGGGCAGCCGACCCGCGGCGAGGTCGGCGGGACGCCGGCCGGGGACGGCGAACTGGGAGCCGAGGGCGTCACCCACCGACAGGCCGGCCAGCGCGTCGCGGGCGAGCGTCAGGCGGGTGTCGGGGAAGAGGATGAACGTCATCGCCGTTCCAGCTTGCCCCGTCCGCCGGGCCGCCGCAACGCGATCGACTTGCCACGCCGAGTACGGTGCTGACGTGGCAACCGTCCTGCTGGTCGAAGACGACCACGTCGTGCGTGGCGCGATGCTGCGGTCGCTCACCGACCGGGGCCACGCGGTGCACGCCGTCGGCACGGCGTTGGACGCGTTGCGCCGGGTCGCCGCGGAGACGCCCGACCTGGTGGTGCTCGACCTGGGCCTGCCGGACCTGGACGGCTCGGACGCGCTGCGCATGCTGCGGGGCATCACCGACGTGCCGATCATCATCGCCACCGCCCGCGACGACGAGCAGTCGGTGGTCCGGCTGTTGCGGGCCGGCGCCGACGACTACATGGTCAAGCCCTTCACCGGCGCGCACCTGGATGCCCGGATCACCACGGTGTTGCGCCGGGCCGGTCGGGCCAGCCGGACCGTGCAACCGGCCGTGCACACGGTGGGCGGCCTGCGGGTGGACGTGGGCGAGCGCAGCGCGGTGCTGGACGGGGAGGCACTGGCGCTGACCCGCAAGGAATTCGACCTGCTGGCGTATCTCGCCGCTCGTCCCGGCCGGGTAGTGTCCCGGCGGGAGCTCTTGGAGGAGGTATGGCGGCAGCCATCGGTCGGCGAGGACCAGACCATCGACGTGCACCTGTACTGGCTCCGCCGCAAAATGGGCGAGTCCGCGGCGAAACCGCGCTACCTGCGCACCGTGCGGGGGGTCGGCTTCCGGCTGGTGGCGCCGGACTGAGGCCGGTGCTGGCCTGGCTCACCGCCGGCATGTGCAGCCTGGTCGCGCTCGCCTTCCTCATCCCGCTCGGCCTCACGCTGTCCGACAAGTCCCGCGAGGAGAAGCTGTCCGACGCCGCCCGGCGCGGCGCGCTGGTGACCGGCGCACTGGCGGTCAGCACCGACCCGGAGGTGGTCCGGCGGGCGGTGGCAGCAAGCGGTGACGACCCGGCGCTGCGCCCGGTGGTGCACGGCGTCGGCGCCGACGAGTCGGCCGGTCGCGCCGACGCGTCCGCGCTTGCCGACGCCGCCGCCCAGCGACGCTCGGTGGTGACCGAGGTGGACGGTGGGGTGCTGCGGCTGGACCCGGTGGTGCTCGGTGACCGGGTGGCCGTGGTGGAGGTCTTCGTACCCGACGAGGTGCTCGACGCCGGCGCCGGCGGACGCTGGCTGCTGCTGCTCGCGGTGGCGCTGGCCCTGGTCGGCGCCGCGGTGGTCGTGGTGGACCGGGTGGCGGCCCGGGCCGTGGACGCCACCGGCGACCTGGTCAAGGCGGCCCTCGCGGTGGGCGACGGCGAGCTGGGGGTACGGGTGGAGCCGACCGGCCCGCGGGAGCTGGCCGAGGCGGGGCACGCGTTCAACCGGATGACGGAACGGTTGGCGGCGTTGCGTGCCGACGAGCACGAGCTGGTCGCCGACCTGTCGCACCGGCTGCGTACCCCGCTGACCGCGCTGCGGCTGGACGCGGAGGCCCTGGAGTCCGACGACACGAGCATCGGCACGTTCAGCGAGGCGGAGCTGGACCGGCGGCGCGGCATCCGGCGGATCCGGCAGGCCATCGTCACGCTTGAGGGCGAGGTCGACCAGCTGATCAAGACGACCCGCAAGGCGGTCAGCCAGGAGACGGCGCCGGCGTCCTGCGACGTCAGCGAGGTGGTCCGGGACCGGATGGTCTTCTGGTCGGCGTTGGCCGGCGACCAGAACCGGCCGCACCGGGTGGTCGGGGCGCAGTTGCGCATCCCGGCGCCGGTGCCCCGGGCCGAGCTGGCCGCCGCGCTGGACGCGGTGATCGGCAACGTCTTCCGCTACACGCCGCAGGGCACCGCGTTCGAGGTGGCGGTGAGTCGCCGGGACGGCTGGGTGGCGATCCGGATCGACGACGCCGGGCCGGGCATCGCCAACCCGGACCGCGCCCTGCGCCGGGGCGAGAGCGACCAGGGCTCCACCGGGCTGGGGTTGGACATCGCCAAGCGGGTCGCGTTGCAGGCCAACGGATCGGTGAGCCTGGACCGCGCCCGGCTCGGCGGGGCCAGCGTGGTGATGCTGCTGGCCGATCCGGACGCCGCGCCCCGTCAGGTCAACCGGTTCGGGCTGGTCGGCCGGATGGCCCGGGAGGCCCGGGAGCCGCGCGCCGGGCGGCGCTGGCCGCGTCCGCGTTGACGCCGTGGCTGTGCGGCGGCGCAAGTTCTCCTTAGGAGTGTGTTAACGACCGCCGTCACGGGGGCGCGGAATGTCAGGATCTCCGACAGAACCCATCAGTTCCGTCGGCCGGGACGCCCCGTAACACCTTCCGGCCGGCGGATCCGTGCGCGCGGCGGGAGTTCGGTCCCCCCACACCTCGCTCCCGTCGCGCGCCGCTCTCGTACGAGTCGCCGGCCGCCCCGGCTGTGCCGGCGGCCGGCGTCCGTACGGGGCCGCTCAGCGTGCCGGGTTCGCCAGGTACGCGTCGATCTCGGCGTTGATCCGGGCCGCCTCGGCCGGCGCCAGGAACGCGGCGGCCACCGCGTCCCGGGCCAGCGCGGCCACCCCGACCGGGTCGAGGTTCAGCAGCCGGGCGGCGACCGCGTACTCGTCGTTGAGCGTGGTGCCGAACATCGGCGGGTCGTCGGAGTTGATGCTGACCGGGACGCCGGCGGCGACGAGTTGCGGCAGCGGGTGCTCGTCGAGGCTGGCCACCGCCCGGGTCCGTACGTTCGAGGTCGGGCAGACCTCCAGCGGGATCCGCCGCTCGGCCAGGTGGGCCAGCAGCGCCGGGTCGAGCGCGGCGGAGATGCCGTGGCCGATCCGTTCGGCGCCCAGCTCGCGCAGCGCGTCCCAGATCGTCTCCGGGCCGGTGGTCTCGCCGGCGTGCGGCACCGAGTGCAGCCCGGCCGCCCGGGCCTGGTCGAAGTACGGCTTGAACTGGGGTCGGGGCACCCCGATCTCGGGGCCGCCGAGGCCGAAGCTGATCAGCCCGTCGGGCCGTTCGTCGAGCGCGATCCGCAGGGTCTGCTCGGCGGCCGGCAGCCCGGCCTCGCCGGGGATGTCGAAGCACCAGCGCAGCGCGATGCCGAAGTCGGCCTCGGCCCGCTTGCGGGCGTCCTCGATCGCCTCGCAGAACGCCGGCGCCGGAATCCCCCGGTGTACGTGCGAGTACGGCGTGACGGTCAGTTCGGCGTACCGGACCTGCTGGCGGGCCAGTTCGCGGGCCACCTCGTGGGTGAGCAGCCAGACGTCGTCGGTGTCCCTGATCAGGTCGACCACGCTGAGGTAGACCTCGACGAAGTGGGCGAAGTCGCGGAACGCGAAGTAGTCCGCGAGCGCGTCCGGGTCGGCCGGGACGGGGCTGCGCCCTTCGTGCCGGGCGGCCAGCTCGGCGACGATCCGGGGCGAGGCGGAGCCGACGTGGTGCACGTGCAGCTCCACCTTGGGCAGTCCGGCGATGAAGGTGGGCAGGTCGGTCACGAATTCTCCTCTGCGTGGGCGCCGGTGCGGGCCACCACGAAGATCCGGCGGAACGGGAAGTACACCTGACCCTGCCGCACCGGGTACGCCTCGGCCAGCGCCACGCCCAGCTCGGCGCGGAAGTCGGCCCAGCCGGCGGCGTCCAGCGCGGCGCGGACCGGGCGCAGGGCCGTGCCCTCCATCCAGGCCAGCACCGGGTGGTCGGCGCCGGCGGCGGGCAGCAGGTGCACGTAGGTAGTCTCCCAGGCGTCGACCGCGCAGCCCGCCCCGGTCAGCAGCGCGGCGTAGCCGACCGGCTCGTCGACCGGGGCCGCGCGCAGCAGCCCGGCGAGGGGTTCGCGCCAGCGGCCCCGCCCGGCGACCTCGTGCAACGCCAGGTGGGACGGCGCGGCGAAGTTGCCCGGCACCTGAAACGCCAGCCACGCGCCGGCGGGCAGCTCGGTGGCCCAGTGGGCGAGCAGGTCGCTGTGCTCCGGCACCCACTGGAGCACCGCGTTGCCGACGAGCACGTCCACGTCCGGTGCCGGCCGCCAGTCGCGGACGTCGCGCACGCCGAACGTGACCGGGACGTCCAGGGCGGCGGCCCGCGCGATCATCTCGGGCGAGGAGTCCAGGCCGGTGATCCGGCTGCCGGGCCAGCGCCCGGCGAGGGTGGCGGTGAGGGTGCCGGGCCCGCAGCCGAGGTCGATCACCGCGCGCGGTCGCTCGGCGCCGACCCGGGCCAGCAGGTCGTGGAAGGGGCGGGAGCGCTCGTCGCCGTAGCGCAGGTAGGTGCTCGGGTCCCACATGGCACTTCTCCAAACCGTACGTACGTCTTGTTGGAGACCGTACGGCCCGACGCGCGCGACGGCAACCCGCTCACTAGGCTCGACCGGATGGAACAGCGCAACTTCGACCGGCTCGGCCGGCACGTCGGCATCATCGGACTCGGCGCCTGGCAGCTCGGCGCCGACTGGGGCGACGTCAGCGAGGACGCGGCGCTCGACGTGCTGGGCGCCGCGGTGGACGCCGGCGTCACCTTCCTGGACACCGCGGACGTGTACGGCGACGGCCGCAGCGAACAGCTCATCGGGCGGTTCCTGGGTGCCCGCCCGGGGCACGGGCTGACCGTCGCCACCAAGATGGGCCGCCGGGTGCCGCAGACGCCGGAGGCGTACACCCTCGACAACTTCCGGGCCTGGACCGACCGGTCCCGGGCCAACCTCGGCGTCGACACGCTCGACCTGGTGCAGCTGCACTGCCCGCCCACCGCGGTCTTCGCCGACGACCGGGTCTTCGACGCCCTGGACACGCTCGTCGCCGAGGAGCGCGTCGCCGGATACGGGGTCAGTGTGGAGACCTGCGAGCAGGCGCTCACCGCCATCGCCCGGCCCGGCGTGGCAAGCGTGCAGATCATCCTCAACGCGGTCCGGCACAAGCCGCTGGACGCGGTGCTGCCGGCCGCCGCGGCGGCCGGCGTGGGCATCATCGCCCGGGTGCCGCTGGCGAGCGGCCTGCTCTCCGGCCGGTACGACGAGCACACCACGTTCCCGGCGAACGACCACCGCACCTTCAACCGGCACGGCGAGTCGTTCGACGTCGGCGAGACGTTCGCCGGCGTCGACTACGACCTCGGCCTGGCCGCGGTGCGCCGGCTCGCGCCGCTCGTCGGCGACGACCGCACCATGGCGCAGTTCGCGTTGCGCTGGATCCTCGACCAGCCCGGCGTGACCGTGGTGATCCCCGGGGCCCGCTCCGCCGAGCAGGCCCGGCGCAACGCCGAGGCGGCCGGCCAGCCGCCCCTCAGCGAGGCGGAGCGGGCCGCGGTGCGGGCCACCTACGACGAGCTGATCCGGTCGCGGGTGCACGACCGGTGGTGACCGGTCCGACCCGACCCGCCGGCGCGGCGCCGCCGGCCCCGCGCGACGGCGGGCATGCTGGATCGGGGCGCACGTCGGCGGAGGGGACGCGATGAGGGGTTGGTTCCGGCTCACCATGGGGCTGGTGGGCGTGGTGCTCGGTGCGCTCTGGACCGTCCTGGGGCTCGGCTACGTCGAGGGCAGCGCGCTCACCGACGTGCGGATCGGGGCCGTGGTCGGCCCGGCGCTCGTCCTGGTCGGACTCGTCGCGCTCTGGTGGGGCATGCGGGCACGCCGCTGAGGCGCCGCGGGTCGGCATGGAGAAGCCCCGCCTCCCGGTGGGAATGCGGGGCTTCGCGCGCCGGCCCGCCCGGCCGGCGCTCCGTCAGCTCAGATGGGGCGGACCTGCTCGGCCTGCGGACCCTTCTGACCCTGGGCGATCTCGAACTCCACCCGCTGGTTCTCCTCCAGCGAGCGGTAGCCGCTGGACTGGATGGCCGAGAAGTGGACGAACACGTCAGCACCCCCGCCGTCGACGGTGATGAAGCCGAAGCCCTTGTCAGCGTTGAACCACTTCACGGTTCCCTGCGCCATGTGCAACTCCTTCTAAAACTGGCGGCCGAGCACGCCGTGCGGCCGATTGGCCGTTTTCGAGCAGCGGCGCCTGAGGTGGCCCCCCATGCAGGGAACGTCTCTCAACCCACGCGTCTCGCAACAGCGTGAGACAGCAAACCACGTACGCAAAAACTTCGCACAGCCTACCGGACGAACGTCTCCGACATGTGACCTGAAGGTCGCCCGAAGCCACGCCGAAGACCCCTCCCCCAGCGTGCGGGGAAGGGGTCCGTTCCGGATCTGATCAGTCCGGCCAGTGCCCGGTCAGCCGTCGCACACCGACCGCGCCGCCCCGGTCCACGGCCGCCCGGACCGCCGAGAAAATCGCCCCCTGGAGGGCCGCGGCGGCGAGCACCTCGCCCCAGTGCCGGTCCTCGTCGGTGGCGCTGGGCGCGTCGTCGTCGCCCGCCGCCAGCTTCCAGACCTGCCGGAAGACCATGCCCGCGACCGCGCCGGCGGCCAGGCCGAGCAGCACGCCCACCGGCCGGTACGCCACCTTGCCGATCTTGCCGCTCACCCGCGCCTCCCTCGGATCACCAACAACACCACCACGGTCGCCACCGCGCCGGCCGCGACCGCCGCCCACGGCACCGGGCTCCGCCCGACCGCGCCGCCGGAGCCGTACGCCTGCGCCCGGACCGACCGGACCCGCTCCGCCGCCCGCCCGCGCGCCCGCGCCACGGTCAGCGCCGCCTGCTCGCGCATCCGCGCCTTGGCCTGCTCGGCGGAGTGCCGCACCAGCGCCTTCGGGTCGGCCCGGGCGGCCAGCAGCTCCATCGTCTCACCGAGTTCCACCCGGGTCCGGCGGATCTCCTCCCGGAGCGCCGCCACATCCCCGGTCCCGTTACCGGTTCCGTTGCCGGTCATGCCCGCCTCCCGTCCTTCACCGCGGCGGTGACCGTGTCGACGTCCGCGCGGACACTGCGGACCGCCGCCTCCGGCACCGGCGGGACGGCACGGCTGACCTGCTTCTTGCCCACGAGCGCGAGGATCCCGGCGAGCAGGAACAGCGCCACCGCCACGATCAGGGCGGCCAGCCACGCCGGCATGACAAGCGCCAGCAGCAGAATCACGGTGGCGACGAGCGCGCCGGCGCCGTAGAGCGCCATCACCCCGCCGCCGCCGAACAGACCGATCCCGATCCCGGCGTGCTTGCCCTTCTGGGTCAGCTCCGCCCGGGCCAGGGCCAGTTCGTCCCGCACCAGGCGGGTGACCTGCTCGGTGGCCCGTTGCACCAGTTCCGCGGTGGACGGCTCGGTCCCGGGCCGGGACGTGCTGGGACTCGCGACGTCAGCCATGCTGTCCTCCTTTCGTCATCACCGCGCTGTATGCCCGGAGTCGCCGCCCGTCAATCCTGCGCGGAACGGCCGGTCGGCCCGGCCGCCCGCCGCCGGAGCCCGGCGTCGGATGGCCGGAATCCGGGGCGTGGGCAGCAGGTCCCCCGGAACACGACCGATCAAACCCACTCGGCCCGAGACTCCACGAACGACCCGACCGGCCGCGTACCGTCCCCGGCTGGGACAACGCGCCGGGCGGCACCGGGGTCACGGACCCACCGAGCGCGCGAAGCCCCCGGCGCCGCGCGGGCGGCCGGGGGCTCCGATCGGGTACGCGGGGTCAGCGCCGGGCCTCGGCGTGGTCCTCCCGACCCACGAACGCCTCGCTGCGGGCCTCGCCGTCGTCGCTGCCGCCGAAGACCCGCGCGTCGTCGGGGGCCTCGGTGTCGGCCGGCCGGCGCACCGACCGGCGCAGCGGCGCCACCTGCCAGGGCAGCGGACCGTTCGCCTCGCCCACCTCGGTGCGCAGCCGGGGCAGCGCGGTCGGGCGGTGGTCGCGTACCCAGGCCACCAGGTTCTCCCGGACCAGGCAGCGGAGGTCCCAGAGGCTGCCCGCGTCGGCGGCGCTGACCACCGCGCGGACCTTGACCAGGCCGCCGGTGGCGTCGGTCACCTGGAGGACGCAGACCCGGCCGTCCCAGAGGTCGGTGCCCTCGCAGAGCCGCCGCAGCTCCTCCCGCACGGCCTGCACTGGGACCGCCCAGTCCAGGTCGAACTCGGCGGTGCCGAGCACCTTCGCCTCCGTCCGGGTCCAGTTCTGGAACGGCCGGCTGGTGAAGTACGAGGTGGGCAGGATCAGCCGGCGGTCGTCCCAGACCTGCACCACCACGTAGCTGAGCGTCATCTCCTCGATCCGGCCCCACTCCCCCTCGATCACGACCACGTCGTCCAGGCGCACCGCGTCGCTGAAGGCGAGCTGGAGGCCGGCGAAGACGTTGCCGAGCAGGCTCTGCGCGGCCAGCGCGGCGACCGCGGCCACCACACCGGCGGAGGTGAGCACCCCGGCGCCGACACCGCGTACGGACGGGAACGTCATCAGCATCACGCCGACGGCGAGGATCACGATCACCGCTATGGTCAGCCGGCGCAGCAGCACCACCTGGGTCCGCACCCGCCGGGCGTGCCTGTTGTTCGGCACGTCCGTCCGGAACCGCGCAAGCGCGGTGTCCTCCGCCACCACCAGCAGCGAGGCCACCAGCCAGGCGAGCGCGGCGATCATGGCCAGCACCAGCGTGTGCAGGACGAACCGCCGCCACGGGCTACCCACCGCGTAGAGCGTGGTGAACCGGATCGCGAGCTGCACGCCGACCACTGTCGCGGCGACCTGGAACGCACGGTGCGAGTGCTCGGTCAGCTCGGTCATCAGCAGTGAGCGGCGGCCCAGCCGGCGGGTGACCCGGTGGGCCACCTGTACCAGCACCAACGCGACCGCCGCCGCGACGAGCGCGGCGGCGACGGTCACCAGGTAGCTCTGCACGACATCTCTCCCTCCGCCCGGCGGAATCGGGCAAAGGCCCAATGGTGCCCGGCGGTCCGGATATCGACCAGGCTCAGACCTTGCGGTACCGGGACTGGAAGAAGCAGTAGACGCCGAACGCGGCGATGCCGAGCGCCATCAACGACAGCAGCCACGGGCCGTACGCCTGGTCGCGCAGCGTCCGCAGGGCGGCGTCCAGGCCGCGTGCCTTCTCCGGGTCGTACTTCACGGCCGCGACCACGATGAGCAGGCCGGTGATGGCGAAGACCGCGCCCCGGGCGGCGTACCCGACCATGCCGAGGCGACGGGTGAGCTGGTGTGTCTTGCGGCTCATCTCGCCGGTCTTGAGGTTGCGCTCGAACTTCTTCTTCAGGCCGTAGATCACCATGCCCACGCCGACCGCGGCGAGCACCAGACCGGCCAGGCCGACCAGCCACCGGCCGCCGTCGGAGGCCATCAGCTTCTCAGTGAGCTGCTGCTGCTGGTTCGAGGAGTTGGCGCTGGCGTCCCGGACCACCTTGATCGCGGTCCAGCCCAGCCAGGTGAAGACGATCACGCGCACGACCGAGGCGATCCGCTCGAAGATCCGCTCCTTGCCGGTCTTCGACTGGTGGCCGATCACCGCCTGGAATGCTTGCCAGACGGCCATGGCGAACAGCCCGACGGCGATCGCGACCAGGACGAACTTGCCGAGCGGCTGCTCGCCGAGCGTGCGCAGGGCGCCGTTCTGGTTGCCCTCCTCGCCCGACTTGCCGAAGGCGATCTGCAACGCCAGCCAGGCGAGGAGGAGGTGCACGATTCCGTAGCCGATGAACCCGACACGGGTCAGCAGTTCGAGCCAACGGCTGTTCTTGGCCTGGGCGGCGGTGGCGCCGGCGCTTCGGGTGACAGACATGCGCCCTCAATCTCCCGACGTGCGATTTTCCAAACGTCACCGCCCGGCCGAATCCGATCAGCTGTTGGGGTTGCGAGCGACCCGCAGCACGACGTTCTGGTCGGTGACGCTGTCCAGGCTGACCTGGAAGCCGCCCACCTCGGTGGCCTGCTGGCCGGTGGTGAGCGACAGCTGCTCCCCGGCCACCTCGACGGTGACCTGGTCGTCCTGGGTGCCGATGAGCTTGGCCTCGATGCCGAGGATGGTGGCGCTGGCTTCCACCCCACGGTCGAAGGTGATGGTGCAGGCGTCCAGGCCGCAGTCGGTGTCGGCGCCGTTCGAGCTGCATCCGGCGAGCAGCGCGGCGCCGAGGGCGAGACCGGCGAGCATCCCGGCGGCGCGTCGGGCGGAGGTCGGGGCGAGGGTGGCGAGGGTGGCGCGTCGGTTCGTCACCTCCCCAAGGGTACGGCGCGCCGGCCACCGCCCCGGGGTGGCCGCGCGCGCCGAGGTGGGGTGTTAAGAAGGGGCCCCGCCTCTACCGAATGCGTTAAGAAGGGCCCCCGCCTTCCGCGCTAGGGTGCGGGAATGGCTTTTGATGTTGCCCGGGTGCGGCGCGGATACCCCGCGCTGGGCGAGGGTTTCGCGCACTTCGACGGCGCCGGTGGCACCCAGACCGCCGCCGGCGTGATCGAGGCGGTGGCCGACGCCATGCGTACCGCCATGGGTAACCGCAGCACCGCCTTCGCCCCCGGCCGGCGCGCGCTGGAGCTGGTCGCCGGCGCGCGGACCGCGGTCGCCGACCTGCTCGGCGCGGACCCGGCGGGCGTGGTGCTGGGGCCGAGCGCCACCGCGCTCACGTACACGCTGGCCCGCACGCTCGGCGCGGGGTGGCGGCCCGGCGACGAGGTGGTGGTGTCGCGGCTGGACCACGACGCCAACGTCCGCCCCTGGGCGCAGGCCGCCGAGGCGGCCGGGGCGACGGTGCGCTGGGCCGAGTTCGACCCGGACACCGGCGAGCTGCCCGCCGGCCAGTACGCCGACCTGGTCACCGCGCGCACCCGGCTGGTCGCGGTGACCGCCGGCAGCAACGCGATCGGCACCGCGCCGGACGTGGCGGCGATCGCCAAGACCGCGCACGCCGCCGGCGCGCTGGTCTGCGTGGACGGGGTGCACTCGGTGCCGCACGGCCCCACCGACCTGGCCTCGCTCGGCGCGGACGTGCTGGTGACCAGCGCGTACAAGTGGTCGGGTCCGCACCTGGCGGCGATGGTCGCCGGCCCGTCGTGGTGGGCGACGCTGCGCCCGGCGAAGCTGATCCCCTCGGCCGACGGGGTCCCGGACCGCTTCGAGTACGGCACCCCGAGCTTCCCGCTGCTGGCCGGCGTGGCCGCCGCGGTGGACCACCTGGCCGGTCTCGACCCGGCCGCGTCCGGCGACCGCCGGGAACGGGTACGCGCCGGCCTGGCCGCCGCCCAGGCGCACGAGGAGGCGGTCTTCGACCGGCTGCTCACCGGGCTGACCGCCCGGCCGTTCGTCACCGTCTACGGCGCGCCGGCCCGGCGCTGCCCCACGGTGTCGTTCCGGCTGGCCGGGCAGGCTCCGGCGCGGACCGCGGCGGCGTTGGGCGAGGCGGGCTTCTGCCTCTCCTCCGGCGACTACTACGCCTACGAATACTTCCAGGCCATGGGGCTGCGCGACTCCGGCGGCGCGGTGCGGGCCAGCGTCTACCACTACAACACGGCCGACGAGGTGGACCGGCTGCTGGCCGAGATCGACCGGGTGGCCGACGACGAGAGGACGATGGTCAGGTGAGCTTCCTGGTCGAGGAGAACCCCGCGAAGCACCGCTTCGAGATCCTGGTCGACGACGCGCTGGCCGGCTTCAGCGCGTACCTGCCGCGCGGCGAGGTGCTGGTCTTCACGCACACCGAGGTCGACGACCGCTACCAGGGGCAGGGCGTGGGCGCCGCGCTCGTCGGCGGCATGCTGGACCAGATCCGGGCTCGTGGCGGTCGGGTGGTGCCCCGGTGCCCGTTCGTGGCCGCGTTCGTCGAGCGCCACCCGGAGTACGCCGACCTCGTCGTCGACGCGCCCTGAGACCCGGCCCGGCCGGGGGACCTCCCCACCCGGCCGGGCCGGGAGTTCACCTGGTGCCGGCCAGCAGCTCGGCGGCGGCCCGGGCCGCCGCCGCGGTGGCCCCGTGGGTGGCCAGGTGCACCCGGCCGGTGGCCAGCTCGGGCACGCCCAGCTCGACCACCACCGCGTCCGGGCGGACGGCGAGCGCCCGTGCCACCGCGTCCCGCATCCACTCGTGCCGGTGCAGGTCCCGCACGACGAGCACCAGCGGCCGGTCGGCCGGGCCGGTCGCCGGGTCGGCGGGGACGGCGTCGGCGGCGTACCGGGCGGTGGTGGTGCCGGGCGCCAGGTGGGCCAGGGGCGCGGCGACCCCCCACGGCGTCTCCTCGCCGATGGCGATGTTGCGGGGCGGCGCGAACTCGACCACGTGTGCCGGCCCGGCCAGCGGCAGCAGTCCGGCCTCGCCGGTGACCCGGACCGCCCGGCGGGCGGCGGCCAGGCCGATGGGTGAGTCGCCGGGGGACGCCGGGCCGGCGGCGCGGCGGGCGCGGGCGGCGACGCTCCACGCGGCCAGCTGACCGACCCGCTTGGCCGCCTCGGCCAGCCGTTCCTCGGGCAGCTCCCCGCTCGCCACCGCGGCCACGATCGCGTCGCGCAGCTCACGGGCGTCGGCCTCGGTGGCGCGTTCCCCGCCCACGCAGATGGCGTCGGCGCCGGCGGCGAGCGCGCGCACCGCCGCGCCGGCGAAGCCGTACCGGTCGGACACCGCCCGCATCTCCACCGCGTCGGTCACCACCACGCCGCCGAAGCCCAGCTCCTCCCGGAGCAGCCCGCCCAGGATGCGCGCGCTGAGCGTGGCCGGCAGCTCCGGGTCGAGGGCCGGCACCAGCAGGTGGCCGGTCATCACCGCCTGCGCCCCGGCGGCCACCGCGGCGCGGAACGGGGCCAGCTCGACGGCGTCGAGGCGGGCCCGGTCACCACCGATGCGGGGCAGGTCGTGGTGGGAGTCGACCCGGGTGTCGCCGTGCCCGGGGAAGTGCTTGGCGCAGGCGGCGACGCCGCCGGCCTGGAGGCCGCGTACCCAGGCGGCGGTGTGGCGGGCGACCAGGTCCGGGTCGGCGCCGAAGGAGCGCACCCCGATGACCGGGTTGGCCGGGTTGGAGTTGACGTCGGCGTCCGGCGCGTAGTCGAGCGTGACGCCGACGGCGGCCAGCTCGGCGCCGAGGTCGCGGGCGACCTCCTCGGTCAGCGCCGGGTCGTCCACCGCGCCGAGGGCGAAGTTGCCGGGCCGGGAGCTGCCCCGGGCCGACTCGATTCGGGTGACGTCGCCGGCCTCCTCGTCGATGGCCACGATCACGTCCGGACGTTCCGCCCGCAGGGTCGCGGTGAGCGTGGCGACCTGTTCGTGGTCGACGACGTTGCGGGCGAAGAGGACCACCGAGCCGAGCCCCTCGCCGAGCCAGCGGCAGACCCAGGGTGGTGGGACGGTGCCGACGAACCCGGGTTGCAGGACGGCGGCGGCGAGCGCCGCCAGGTCTCCGGTGGCTCCCATGTTCCGCTCGCTCATGTGCGGTAGTTCCCCCGTCTCCCCACGGACCCGCCACGACCGACGGGTGCTCACATGGTCACACCGCGCAGCTAAATAGTCAACAATCCTTACTGTTAGCCGCTGGCGTTCCCGGCCCGGCCCGTGGGAGAGTTCCGGCATGTCCGCCCTGCCGCTCGCCGACGCCACCAGCGCCGCCGACATCCCCGGCGTACGCCTGCTCGGCCTGGTGGTCGGCGCCCTGTTCCTGCTGATCGCGATCCGGGCGATGTTCCGCCGCTGACGGCCCGCCCCGCCCCCGGTTTCGGGTGGTGACGCCCGGGGTAGCTGTGGCCGTTGATGAAGCTGACCACGCACGCCACCAACCTGCGCCGCGCGGCGAAGAACCTGTTCGGCTGGACCGCGCTGCGGCCCAACCAACTGGCCGCCATGCGCGCCGTCATGAAGCGCCACGACGCCCTGGTGGTGCTGCCCACCGGCGCCGGCAAGTCGGCGATCTACCAGATCCCGGCCAGCCTGATCCCCGGCCCGACCGTGGTCATCTCCCCGTTGCTCGCGCTCCAACAGGACCAGATCGCGGCGCTCAACGAGCGGCAGCGGCCCGAACTGCGCGCGGTGCGGATCAGCTCGGACGAGAGCGCCGCGCAGCAGGCCGAGGCGATCGAGGAGATCCGGGCCGGCCGGGCGGAGTTCCTGTTCATCACGCCCGAGGCGCTGAGCAACCCGGACCGGCTCGCCGAGGTCCGCTCACTGGGCCCGGCGCTCGTCGCGATCGACGAGGCGCACTGCATCTCGTCCTGGGGCCACGACTTCCGGCCGGACTACCTGGCGCTCGGCCACCTGATCGACGGACTGGGCCGGCCCCCGGTGGTGGCGCTCACCGCCACCGCGTCCCCGCCGGTCCGCGACGACATCATCGCCCGGCTACGGCTGCGCGAGCCCGAGGTGGTCGTCTCCGGGCTGGACCGGCCCAACCTGTTCCTCGAGGTGGCCTACTGCCCGACCGACGACTACCGGTGGCGGCGGCTGATCGCGCTGCTGCGCGACGACGAACGCCCCGGCATCATCTACGTGCCGACCCGGCGCGCCGCCGAGGAACTGGCCGGGCGGCTGACCGACGCCGGCTTCCCGGCCGAGTTCTACCACGGCGGCATGCCCACCGGCGCCCGCCACGAGCTGCACGAGGCGTTCCTCGCCGACCGGGTCCCGATCATGGTGGCCACCTCGGCGTTCGGCATGGGCATCGACAAGCCGAACATCGCCTGGGTGGTGCACATGGCGCTGCCCGACTCGCCGGACAGCTACTTCCAGGAGATCGGCCGGGCCGGCCGGGACGGCTCACCGTCGCGGGTCCTGCTGCTCTGGCGGTCCGAGGACGTCGGCCTCCAGCGCTACTTCAGCGGCGGCCTGCCGGACGAAAAGGAGCTGACCGACCTCGCCGCGGTGCTGCGGAGCAAGGCCCGCACCCGCAAGGAGCTGCGCGAGCTGACCGGGCTGGGCCCGCGCAAGCTCGGCCAGTATCTCTCCCTGCTGGAGCAGATCGGCGCCGCCGTGCCACGCGCCCGGCAGCGCGTCGGCGCGCCCCGGTACGCGCCGGACGCCGTCGAGTCCGGGCGGGCGGCGCGCGCCGAGGCCGAGCGGCAGCAGACCGTGACCCGGTCACGGACCGACATGATGCGCGCCTTCGCCGAGACCACCGGCTGCCGCGGGCAGGTCCTGCTCGCCTACTTCGGCGAGCAGATGACCGACGTCTGCGGCCACTGCGACAACTGCCACGCCGGCACCAGCGTGGCGAACGACGGCGCGGTCGGTCCGTTCCCGGTGCACAGCCAGGTCCGCCACGCCGAGTGGGGGTCCGGTCTGGTGCTCAACTACGAGGACGACCGGATGACCGTGCTCTTCGACGAGGTGGGCTACAAGACGCTGTCCGTGCGCGTGGTGTCCGAACAGGGCCTGCTGGAACTGGACTAGCCTGACCCGGGCACCGTGGCGGTGCCCGTCGACAACGACGACCACGGCGAAAGGAACCTGATCGTGATCGAGCAGCCGGCGTACACCCGTTTCGGCGTCTCCGACGAGGAGTGGGGGTTGCTGGTGGGTCTGCCGCAGGCGGTGCTCACCGCGGCGGCGGCGGCCGAGTCCGACGGCACCCGGCGGACCATGGCCGAGAACGCCGCCGGGTTGGAGACCATCGCCGCCGGCCGCGAGTCGGCCAGCCCGCTGGTGGCGGCCGTGGCCGGCGAGGTCGTCTCCCGGGTCGGCGACCCGGAGACCGGCGCGGAGCTGCCGGTGATCACGCCGGACGACCCGACGGCGATGATCGAGGACGTGCTCGCCCGCGCCGGCCAGGCGTCCGCCCTGCTCACCGGCAAGGTGGACGAGGGGCAGTCCGGGGCGTACCGGCACTGGCTGGTGGAGATCGCCGACCAGGTGGTGGGCGCCGCCTCCACCGGCGGCATCCTGGGCATCGGCGGTGACGTGGTGAGCGACTCCGAGCGTCGCTTCCGGGACCGGCTGTCCCAGGTGCTCAACGACTGACCTGCCGTCTGCCTATGACGGACGTCACGCCCCACGGGTGGTCGCATTTCCGACCCGTGGGGCGTCGTCTTTGGTGAAGGGCAGACGAACCACGGGGGTCGTTCATGGACATCGCGATGCAACCGCAGGTCTTCGACACGGCGCAGGTGCCCGCCGCGGACCGGTTCGGGCTGTGGCTGGACATGCTCGCCCGCACACCGACGCTCATGCGGGTGCGCACCGAGCACGCCGACAACTTCACCGCCCGGGCCGAGTTCCTCGACCTGGGGCCGATGCAGCTCATCCGGCACCGCTACCCGTCGCTGGACGGGATCCGCACCCGCAAGCTGATCCAGCGCTCGGACGCGCCCTGCTACGTTCTCGCGCTGCCCCTGACCGGCACCGGGGTCACCGACCAGGACGGGCAGCGCGGCGTCTGCCCACCCGGCCACTTCACCTTCTACGACTGCGCCCGCCCGCAGGAGATCAGCCACCACGTCGACGGGGCCCGGGACCGGTCCGCCAGCTCGGTGGTGGCCCTCATCCCGTACGACGCGCTGCCGCTGTCGCACCGCCAGCTCGCCCCACTGTTCGCCGGCCGGATGTCCGGCGGCGAGGGCGTCGGCGCGCTGCTCGCCGACTACCTCATCCGGCTCACCGGCCACCCGGAGCAATACCACGCGGCCGACGCCGAGCGGCTCGGCGCGGTCGCGCTCGACCTGACCGCCACGCTGCTCGGCCGCCACCTGGTCTCCGAGGACGCCGTCCCCACCGAGGTCCGGCGCCGTGCCCTGCTGGCCCAGGTGCGCGCGTACGTCCGCCAGCACCTCGGGAACGGCACGCTGGACCCGGCCACGATCGCCGACGCGCACCACATCTCGGTGCGCTCCCTGCACCGGCTCTTCGAGTCCGAGGCGACCACGATCGCGGCGTACATCCGGGACGAACGGTTGGCCCGATGCCGCCGGGACCTCGCCGACCCGGCGTTGGGCGGCCGGTCGATCCAGGCGATCGCCGGCCGCTGGGGGTTCCGGGACAAGGCCCACTTCAGCCGGGCCTTCCGGGCGGCGCAGGCGGAGACGCCGCAGGCATACCGCGCGCGTCACCTGGAACGGGCACGGATCGTCAACAACGCGGCGTCCGAAGTCAACCCGACCGGGACACACTGGACCCGGGCCGGCGCCGGGAACCCGGCGACGACCAACCGGTAACGGGGGGCCGCGGCGTGGCGCCCGCGGCGGTCCAGCCGCGGGCGACCCCGCCCCGGCGGTGGCCTCCCGCGCCACGCCGCACGGCCCCGGTTTCCGGCCCCGCCGCTTCCCCCCAGGACCGGCGGGGCCGGTCGGTCAGTCGGCCTCCTCCTCCAGCAGCGTCAACACCGACTTCTCCACCGCGTCGCGCGGCATCTCCGGCTGGACCGGCGCCAGCACCCCGTCGTGGTAGAGGTCGACCACGCGCGGGTCCACATACGACGTCCGGGCCACCGTCGGCGTGTTGCCGAGCAGCTCGGCAACCGAACGCATCACCGCCGCCACGGCCCGTCGACGGGCGGTGACGGACCGCTGCGGGCCCACCGTGGCCAGCTCGGTGGCGGCCAGCACGGTGGCGTGCCAGGTGCGGAAGTCCTTCGCGGTCATCTCCCCGCCACTGGCGTCACGCAGGTAGTCGTTCACCTCGTCGCTGCGCACGTCGCGCCAGGCCCGCCCGTCCCAGTAGCCGAAGAGCCGCTCCTGCGCGCGCCGCCGTCGACGCAGGTTGAGCAGCACCTGGCACAGCTCCGCGTCCTCCACCCGGCGGACCTGTTCGATGCCGCCCTTGGCCGGGAACTCGAAGACCACGCACCCGCCACGGGACCGGGCGTGCTCCGGGCGCAGCGTGGACACGCCGAACGTGGGTTCCTCGCCGGTGGCGTACTGGTCGCTGCCGACCCGGAACGCCCCCATGTCGAGCAGCCGGGCGACGGTGGCCAGCACGCGCTCCCGCCGCAGCCCGCGCAGCGCCAGGTCGTGCGCGACCCGGTCACGCAGCACCGGCAGCCGGTGGGCCACCTCCAGCACGTGGTCGAACTTGGCCTCGTCCCGCTTCTGCCGCCAGCCGGGGTGGTAGAGGTACTGCTTGCGGCCGGCCACGTCGATGCCGGTGGCCTGGATGTGCCCGTTCGGGTACGGCGAGATCCACACGTCCCGCCAGGCCGGCGGGATGACCAGCTCACGCAGGCGCGCCAGCTCGCCGGCGTCGCCCACCGGCTCGCCCGTCGGGTCGAGGAAGAGCCAGCCCTTGCCGCGCCGCCGCCGACCGTAGCCGGGCCGGCCCGGATCGCTACGCCGCAACCGCACCGGAGACCCGTTCCACCTCGGCCACCGCCGCCACCACCTCGTCGACCCCGACGGCGGCCAACGCAGGGTGCGCTCCCGTCCCGCCCGCCGGATCCCGCTCGACTCCGCCGGCCTCGACTCCGCCGGCCTCGGTGCCGCCGAGCGCCCGGTGCCGGGGCCGGTCGGCCGGCGGACCCCAGTGCGCCGCCGGCACCGGCCCGAACAGCACCACCGAGGCGGTGCCGTAGCCGGTGGCGAGGTGGGCCACCCCGGTGTCGCCGCTGACCACCAGGCGCGCGCCGGCGACCAGCGCGGCCATCTCGGCCAGGCCGGTGCGGCCGGCCAGCACCGCCGTCGGCGGCAGTCCGGCGTCGTGGGCCACCCGGTCGGCGAGCGCCCGCTCGTCGGCCGAGCCGGTGAGCACCACCCGGTGCCCCCGCGCGGCCAGCGCCCGGGCCAACCCGACGAAACGGTCCGCCGGCCAGCGCTTCGCCGGTACCTTGCCGCCCGGGTGCAACACCGTCACCCCGGCGGGTACGCCGGCCACGGCCGGACGCCGCAGCGCCAGGTCGCCCGGTTCGGCCGGCAGGTCGTACGCGTGCAGCAACCGGCACCAGCGGTGGACCTCGTGCTCGTCGTCCGTCCAGGCCGGACCGTCCAGGTGGCCGGCCGACGGGTTCCGGTGGGCGAGCAGCCGGCCCGGCCGGGTGGCGGCCAGCGCCAGGTGCGACTCGGGCCCCCGGCCGTGCAGGTTGACCGCCACCTCCGGCGGCGGACCGGTCCAGGCGATCCGGCCCGGCCCCGCGGTGGGCAGCACCCGGTCCACCGCGCCGGTCAGCTCCGCCAGCGGCGCCAGCCAGGCCGGCGCGGCGAGCACCAGTTCCCGGCTGGGCAGCCCGGCGCGCAGGCCCCGCAGGGCCGGGACGGCGGTGGCCAGGTCGCCGACCCCGAGCGCGCGCAGCACCAGGATCACGGGTACGACGACTCCTGTTCGGCGCAGACCACCATCTCGCGGACCGCGCAACCGGCCGGTTGGGACAGCGCGAACATCACCGCGGCGGCGGTGTCGGCCGCCTCGTTGAGCACGGCGTCCGGGCCGGGACGGTACTGGGCGTCCCGCTCGTCGAAGAAGGCGGTGCGCATGCCGCCGGGGATCAGCAGGGTCACCCCGACCGCGCCGGCCAGCTCGGCGGCGAGCGCCCGGGTGAAGCCGACCACCCCGAACTTGGCCGCGCAGTAGGCGGTGGCGTCGCCGACCGCCTTGACCCCGAGCGTGGAGGCGACGGTGACGATGCTGCCCCGGGACGCCGTCAGGAAGGGCAGTGCGGCCCGGATCACCGCGGCGGTGGCGAGCAGGTCCACCGTGACGATCCGCTCCCAGGTCTCCGCCGGCACGTCGGCCAGCTTGCCGGGCACGTCCACGCCGGCGGCGGTGACCACCGCGTCCAGCCCGCCGGAGCGTTCCGCGAGGTCCCGGGTGGCGCTTTCGGCGGCGCGGGTGTCGGCCAGGTCGCACTCGGCCCAGGGCACCCCGTCGGCGGGGCGCTGCCGGTCCAGCACGAGGGGCCGGCCGCCGGAGCGGGCGACCGCGGCGACCACCGCCGCGCCGAGGCCGCTCGACCCGCCGGTGACCAGGACGGCGGGACCGACGCCGGGCGGGCCGGCGCTCATGCCGCTTCCCCCGGACGGGTGGGCGTGACCACGCCGGGCCGGACGCGTCGTATGTTCATCGTGCCTCCTTCGCCGTGGACCGGACGACCGTCGCGGGCCCGGTCTGCGCCGTCGCCGGGCGACCGGCCCGGCCGCGTCCGGCGCGGGCCGCCGCGATCATGTCGGTGGTGGACCGCCCGTCCAGGTACGGCACGACCACCGTGTGCCCGCCCCAGCGGGCCAGGATCTCCGACTCGGGCAGCGTCTGGGCGCCGCCGCCGCTGGCGTAGTCGCCGCCCTTGACCCAGATGTCCGGGCGCAGCCAGGACAGGGCCGCGTGCGGGGTGTGCTCGTCGAAGATCAGCACCGCGTCGACGCAGCCGAGCGCGGCGAGCAGCCGGCCCCGGTCGCCCTGCGGCACGACCGGACGTTCCGGTCCCTTCAGCCCGGCCACGCTCGCGTCGGAGTTGAGGCACACCACCAGGCAGTCGCCGAGCTGCCGGGCCGCCTGGAGGGTCGCCACGTGGCCGGCGTGCAGCAGGTCGAAACAACCACCGGTGGCCACCACCGTGCCGCCGGACGCACGTACCCGGGCCACCACCTCGCCCGCGGCCACCGCGCCGATCCGGTCCCCACCGGCCGTGACCACCGCCGGGGGCACGGCCCGGACCGGCGCCGGCAGCGCGGTCGCCACGCCCCCGCCGGCCACGTACGCGGACGCCTCGGTGACCGCCTCCTGCACCGCCTCGGACACCAGCGCGCCCCGGGCCAGCGCCAGGGTGGCGGTCGCGGCGAACCGGTCCCCCGCGCCGCAGGTGTCCCCCTCAGCCGCCGGCGCCGGCACCACCAGCGGGGTGGAACCGGCGTGGCAGAGCAACGCGCCGTCCCCACCGAGCGTCACCGCGACCGCGCCGGCCTGCCAGCGCCGGCGCAGCGCCTGCGCGCTGCGGGACGCGGTCGCCAGCCGGGAACCACCGGGCGGCGTCTTCGCCAGCTCCCGCGCCTCCGGCTCGTTCGGGGTGGCCAGATGGACCCCGGGCACGGCCGCCGGGCCGCGTGGGTGCGGGTCCCACACCACGGGCGCCCGGGTCGCGGCCAACGCGGCCCGCAGCGCGGGCTGGCCGGCGACGCCCCGACCGTAGTCGCTGACCAGCACGGCGGACGCGGAGGCGAGCAGCCGCAGCACGGCCTCGCTCGGTTCACCGGGCACCCCGATGGCGCCGCCCCGGTCGTGGCGCAGCAGCACCCGGCCGCGGACCCGCAGCCGGACCTTCTCCGGCGTGGCGCCGGCGAGCGGGAGCGCGTACAGCTGCACCCCGGCGGCGGCGAGCAGGGCGCCGAGCCGGGCCCCGCCGGCGTCGTCGGCCACGGCGGTGACAAGCGCGACCTCGGCGCCCTCCGCGGCGGCGAAGACGGCGGCGAGGCCGGCGCCACCGGGACGGTCGACAGACGTGGTCTCGTCCAGCACCGGCACCGGGGAGTCCGGGCAGAGCCGGTTCACCAGCCCCTCCACGTCCCGGTCCAGCAGCGTGTCACCGAGCACCACCACGGGTCCCGTCATGCTCGACCTCCTCATCGGGCCTGCACCTCCGGATCCGGGTCGCCGAGCACCACCTCGACGCCGCTTCGCACGTCACCGGCCGAGGGCCGGGCGGCGAGCGCCGCCGGCAACGCCCGGTCCACGTACTCACAGAGCACGTGCACGGCGACCAGGTGCAGTTCCTGCACCACCTGGCCGTCGGGCGAGTCCACCGCGAAGTGCTCGTGGCAGAGGTCGGCCAGGGGGTTGGGGGCGGGGCCGGTGAAGGCCCAGCAGCGCAGGCCGGTGGCGTGGGCGGCCCGGGCGGCGGTGAGGAGGTTGCTGCTGGCGCCGCTGGTGGACAGGAGCAGGAGGAGGTCGTCGGGGCGGCCGTGGGCGCGGACCTGGCGGGCGAAGACCTCGTCGTATCCGTAGTCGTTGCCGATGGCGGTCAGCGCGCTGGTCTCGGCGTGCAGGGCGATGGCGGACAGGGGTCGGCGGTCGTGGCGGAGTTTGCCGACGAGTTCGGCGGTGAGGTGTTGGGCTTCGGCGGCGCTGCCGCCGTTGCCGGCCACCAGCAACCGGCCCCCCGCGGCGAGCCGGTACGCCAGCTCACCGCCCCAGCGGGCGAGCAGGTCCTCCGCCCCGTGCAGCGGCAGCAGCGCGGCGGCCAGCCGGGTCAGGTGCTCCTCCAGCACCGTCTGACCGGCCGCCGGCGTGGCCGCCATCAGGCGACCACCCGGGTGGGCCGGCGCACGGTGGCCACCTCCTCGTACAACTCGCCGAGGCGTTCGGCGGCGGTGGCCCAGGAGTAGCGGGTGCGGGCGCGGTCGAGCGCCGCGGTGGCGTAGGCGAACCGGCGGATCCGGTCGCCGAGCAGCGCCCGGATCGCCGCGCCGAGCGCCGCCGGATCACGAGCCGGGACCAGGTCGCCGGTTCGTCCCGGCACCACCGTGTCGGTCAGCCCGCCGACCGCCGTCCCGACCACCGGCACGCCGCACGCCATCGCCTCCAACGGGGTGAGGCCGAACGGCTCGTACCAGGGCGCGGCGACAAGCACGTCCGCCGAGCGGTACCAACGGGCCATCTCCTCGCGCGGCACCGCGCCGACGAGGCGCACCCGGTCGCCGATGCCGAGCGAGTCGGCGAGCGCGCGCAGCCGCACCGCGTACGGGTCGGTCTCCAGCAGCCCGGCCGGTGGCCCGCCGACCACCACGCACTCGGCGTCCGGCACGTCGGCGACGGCCCGGACGACGTCCTGGAAGCCCTTGCGTTCCACCAGCCGCCCGACGGTGAGGATGCGGGCCCGGCCGCCCGCCGGTTCGGCGACCGGGCCGAGCGGGCCGAAGGTCGACAGGTTCACCCCCGACGGCACCACGGTCACCCGGGACCGCGGCACCCCCATCCGGACCAGCTCGGCGACCTCGTCCTGGCACTGGGCGACGACCCGGTCCACCGAGCGGCCCAGGTCCCGCTCGTGGTCGATGCGTCCCGCCGGGCTGGTGTCCTGGGTGCCCTGGTGGCGACGCTTGACCGTGCCGAGCGCGTGGTACGTCTGCACCACCGGCACGCCGACCCGCCGGGCCGCGGCGAGCCCGGCCAGCCCGCTCATCCAGAAGTGCGCGTGCACCACCTCCGGCTGCCAGTCTCCGGTGCGCCACCTGTCGGCCAGCCAGTCGGAGAACGCCGGCATGTACGGCAGCAGGTCGTCCTTGGCCACCGGCTCGGCCGGACCGGCGGGGACGTGCGCGACCTGGTACCCGTCCGGGGTGTGGACGGAGGCCGGGAGGTCCACCGCGTCGAGTCGGGTGTAGACCCGGACGTCGTGGCCGGCGGCGGCGAGCGCGGCGGAGAGCTCGGCGACATGCGTGTTCTGGCCACCGGCGTCCTCCCCGCCGAGGACGGCGAGCGGGCTGGCGTGTTCCGAGATCATCGCGATGCGCATACTTCCTCCTCCAGCAGCCGGTCCCAGTCGGTGAGGAAACGCTCCAGGCCGTAGCGGTCGCGGGCGGCGGCCCGGGCGACGGCGCCCGCCCGCCGGGCGGCGGCCGGGTCGTCGAGCAGGGTCCGGGCGGCGTCGACGAGCACGTCGACCCGGGTGGAGAGCGCGCCGGCGTCGGGGGGCACGGCCTGCACCGCTTCGGTGGTGGCCAGGGCGATCACCGGCATGCCGATGGTCATCGCCTCGACGAGGCTGAGTCCGAGCGAGGTCCATCGGCACAGGTGCAGGTAGGCGCGGCGTTTGGCGAGTTCGGCGTGCATGGCGTGCTGCGGCACGTCGTCGTGGCTGGTGAGGCGATCCTCGGGCAGCCCGAGGTGGGCCGCGAGCCCGGCCACCTTCATCCCGTAGACGTCCAGCGGCGCCAGCTCGGCGAAGCGGGTGAGCAGGTCGGTGCCGGTGACCCGCCAGCGGCGTACCGGCTCGTTGATCACCACGGCGAGGCGGTCCAGTTCGCCGGTCCACTCGGTGGCGGGTGGGACGACGCCGTGGTCGACGACCGTGGTGCGGGTGGCGCCGGTGTCCCAGAACAGGTCGTTGAAGTGTGTGACGTGGGTGAGGAGCAGGTCGTCACGGTCGGCCATCGGGTGGCGGGTGTTCGGGACGTCGCCCTTGGGGGTGTTGTGTTCGACGTAGATCGCGGGCAGGTCGCGTCCCGGCCGGCGGCCCAGCCACTCGGTGGCGAGATCGAGTTCCTCGGGTCGTTGCAGGATGACCACGTCGACGTCGGTGGCGCGCAGGTCCTGCGGAGTGACCTCGACGGCGGTGTCGGGCCAGGGGTAGGTGCGGGCACGGCCCAGTCCGTAGGCGTCGCGTTGCGGGTTGACCGGGATGAGGTAGCGGTGCTTGCCGTGCACGAACGACGTGGTCCAGGAGCCGTGCACGTGCCAGAGCAGGATGTTCATCCGACCACCCCGAGCAACCGCAGCGCCTCCAGCACCCGACCCGGTTCGACCGCCGAGAGGCAGGGATGTCCGGGGACCGGGCAGACGGTGGCGCGGGTGTCCCGGCAGGCCGCCGCGGCGTCGCCGAGGCGGACGGTCGGCACCCGGTACGGTCCCCACTGGCCGAACGGGACGGTCGGGGCGAACAGGCTGACCACCGGCACGCCAAGCGCCGCGGCCAGGTGCGCCGGGCCGGTGTTGCCGACCACGAGCGCGCCGGCCCCGCCGACCACGGCGGCCAGCTCGTCCAGCCCGGTGCACCCGCCCAGGTCCACGCCGCCCGCCGCGGCCACCCGGGCGGTCAACTCCCGCTCGTCCGGCCCACCCGTGACCACCACCCGGTAGCCGGCGGCGCCGAGCACCCGAACCATCCGGGTGGCCAGCTCGACCGGGCAGGCGCGGGTCTCCACCGAGGACCCCGGGTGCAGCACCACGTAGCCGGGCGGTCCGGCGGCGGCCGGCACCGGCGGCAACCGGTCGACGCGCAGCCGCAGTCGCGGTTCGTCGTGGTCGGGCAGGGCGAAGCCGGCGGCGGCGGCGAGGGACAGGGCGCGTTCCGGTTCGGGTACGCCGACCGGGACGCGGTGGCGCACGTCGAGCAGGGCGCCGGGGTAGTCGTCGCTGATCGCGCTGATCCGGGGCACTCCGGCGATGCGCAGCAGCAGGGCCAGGGGCAGGGGTGACTGGTGGAAGGAGGTGAACACGACCGCCTCGTCGGCGCCGACGGCGGCCAGCCGGTCGGTCAGCGCGCGCATCGCGTGCGGGTCGACCGCCGGGGCGGGGGCGTCGATCCAGGGCAGCGGCCAGTCGATGATCTCGTCGACGCCGGGCAGCAGTTCGGCGGCGGCGCGTCCGCGCGGCCCGCAGAGCAGCACCACCCGGCGCGCGCCGGCCGCGACCGCCCGGATCCCGGGTCCGGTGACAAGCACGTCACCCGCCGCGTCGCTGCGCGCCACGAGCACGGTGCCCCGACTCGGGCCGCGAGCCGGTTCCGGCGCGGCCACCAGCCGCATCCGGGCCAGCACGATGTCCACCGCGTCCGGCAGGTCGGCGGCGACGGTCGGCGCGGCGGCGACCTCGGCGTCGCGGGTCGCAGGCGTGGGCACCAGCACCGCGGCGGCGCCGGCCGCCGCGGCGGCCCCCATGTCGGCGCCGATGTCCCCGATCAGCACGCACCGGCCCGGTGTGGTGCCGAGCGTGTGGGCGGCGGCGTGCACCAGGCCCGGCGCCGGCTTGCGGCAGGCGCACCGGTCCGGCTCCGCGTGCGGGCAGATCTGCCAGGTGTCGAAGGGCCCGAGCAGTTCCTCCACCCGGGCGTTCACCCGGCGCAGGTCGTCCGCGGTGAACAGGCCCCGGGCCAGCCCGGACTGGTTGGTCACCACGGCCAGTCGCAGCCCGGCCGCGCGCAGCCGGTCCAGCGCCTCGCGCGCGCCCGGCACCGGCCGTACCTTCTCCGGGTCGCCGTTGTACGGCACATCCTCCACGAGCGTGCCGTCCCGGTCCAGCAGCACCGCGTCGTACAGGCCCCGGCGGGACCGGTCACCCGGGTCAACCCCGGCTGACCTGCACTGATCCCGCTCGTGGTCCGGCTGCACGGGCGGCGGGTTCCCGACCCCCCGAGGAGTAAACGTCGGCCCCGGTTACCCGCCGCCCCCGAGAAGCTAACCCGGCCGCCGTTAGCGAGCCCCTCGGCGGGGGTACCGGCTTGGGCGTGGCGGTAGTGGACAGGGTCATCGACGTTCCCCCGGAGCGGGTCTTCGCGGTGCTGGCCGACGGATGGACGTACAGCGACTGGGTGGTGGGCACCACGCACGTGCGCGACGTGGACGAGACCTGGCCCCGGGTCGGCAGCCGGCTGCACCACCGGGCCGGGCCGTGGCCGTTCTCCCTCCAGGACACGTCCACCGTGCTGGAGTGCCAGGCGCCGAGCCGGCTCGTGCTGCGCGCCGGGCTCTGGCCGGCCGGCGAGGCGATCGTGGTGTTCGCGCTGGAGCCGCTGGCGGACGGCCGGACCCGGGTGACCATCGGCGAGGACTTCGCCGCCGGCCCGCTGCGGTGGGCCCGGACCAAGCTCAACGACCTCGTCCTGCACCTGCGAAACAAGGAGACGCTGGCCCGGCTGTCCGACATCGCGACGCGGCAGCGGCCGGACGGTTGAGCGCACCGATCGCGGGGCGTCTGTGCGGACGCCGCGAATCGGACTGGCTACCCTCTCAGATGAACCTGTCGGCCGACCGAGGAAGTCCGTGATGATCGAACCCGTGCAGTTGCCCTCCCCGTGGGCGGACGCGCGCCTGACTGTCGTCGTTCCGACCTACAACGAGGCGGGCAACCTCCCGGTGCTGGTCGAGCGCCTCCTCGCGCTGCCGCTGCCGGGGTTGAAGGTGCTCGTCGCGGACGACAACTCCCCCGACGGCACCGGCGAGGTCGCCGACAAGCTGGCCGTCGAGCACCCGGACCGGGTGCTGGTGGCGCACCGTCCGGGCAAGGAGGGCCTCGGCCGGGCGTACGTGGACGGCATCGGTCGCGCGATCGACGACGGCGCGGACTACGTCGCCCAGATGGACGCCGACCTGTCGCACCCGCCGGAGGCGCTGCCCGGCATGCTCGGCGCGCTGCTCTCCACCCAGGCGTCCGTGGTCATCGGCTCGCGTTACGTGCCCGGTGGGGAGCTGGACGAGAACTGGCCGCTCTACCGCCGCGCGCTCAGCGGCTGGGCCAACCTCTACGTGCACACCTTGCTGCGGGTGCGGATCCGCGACCTGACCGCCGGCTTCAAGATCTGGCGGGCGGACGCGCTGCGCGACATCGGGCTGGACCGGGTCCAGTCCAACGGCTACAGCTTCCAGGTGGAGATGCACTACCTCGCCACCAAGCTCGGCCACACCATCCTGGAGGTGCCGATCCGCTTCGAGGAGCGCCGCGACGGCGACTCGAAGATGACCACCGCCACCAAGATCGAGAGCGCCCTGATGCCGTTCATGCTGCGCACCCGCCACCGCAACATCGAACCCTGACCCCTCTCCGGGCCGGCACGCACGGGGGTCACGGGGTGGGGTAGATGGCGCGGTGGGCGGCGGCGATCGTGCGGGCGTACAGCCCGCCGGTGAGGGCGCGGTCACGGGCCAGGGCGGCGCGGGCGGCGTTCGCGCCCGGCGCGCCGTGCACCCCGCCGCCCGGATGGGCCGAGGCGCTGGCCAGGTAGAGCCGGTCCACAGGCGTGTCGGCGCGGCCCAGCCCGGGGATCGGCCGCAGGAAGAGCTGCTGGTACGCCGCCGCGGTGCCGCCGCCCAACGCGCCGCCGACCAGGCTCGGCTCGGCCGCCTCCAGGTCGGCGGGGCCGGCCACGTGCCGCCCGACGATCGACGCCCGGAAACCCGGCGCGGCCTCCTCCAGCACCTCCTCCATCCGCTCCACGTGTTCGGCCACCTCCTCGGCCCGCCAGTGCCGCCGGAACGGAAGATGGGTGTAGGACCAGAGCGACTCGGTGCCCGGCGGCGAGTGGCTCGGCTCGGCCACCGTCATCTGGCCGACGAGCAGGAACGGATCGCGCGGCACCTCACCTCGGGCCAGCGCCGCGGCGTACGTGGTGAGCCCGTCCATGTCCGCGCCGAGGTGCACGGTGCCGGCGCCGGCCAGGTCCCGGTTGGTCCACGGCATCGGCGCCGACAACGCCCAGTCGACCTTGAGCGTGGAGCCGTCCCACTTGAAGTGCGCCAGGTCCTCGACCAGTCGGGGCGGCAGCGCTGCGGCGCCCACCAGGTCCAGGTAGAGCGCCGGGGCGGGCACGTCGGCGAGCACGGCGCGGCGGGCCCGCCAGTCCGTCCCGCCCGCGGTGCGCACGCCCATGGCCCGCCCCCGGGCGGTGAGCACCCGCTCGACCCGGGCGCCGTAGGAGATCCGGCCGCCCCGCTCGACCAGGCGGGCCACCAGCGCGTCGGTGATCCGCTGCGCGCCGCCGACCGGCACCGGCCAGCCGACCTGCTGGCCGAGCATGGCCAGCAGCCAGCCGTACACCCCGGAGCCGGCCTCCTCCGGGGACAGGTCGGTGTGCAGGGCACAGCCGGCCAGCAGCACCGGCCCGCCGGCCCCGTCGAAGAGTTCGTCGCCGAGCTTGCGCACCGGGAGCACCAGCCGGCGGGCCAGCCGCAGCGCGCCGGCGACCCGGAGCTGGCGCAGCAGGCCCAGCCCGCCGCGGACCGGCGGGAACGGGCTGGTGATGGCGTCGAGCATCGGCTCGGCCACCCGGGTCCAGTCGGCGTACGCGTGCCGCCAGCGCTCCCCGTCGCCCGGGGCGAACGTCTCCAGCGACGCGGCGGTGGCGTCCAGGTCGCGGTTGATCACCGCGGCCCGCCCGTCCGGGAGCAGGTGCGCCAGCACGTCCGGGGCGTTCGTCCAGGACAGTCCGTGGCCCTCCAGTCCCAGCCCACCCAGCACCGGGGAGGCGAAGCCGAGCGGGTAGAAGGAGCTGTACAGGTCGCTGAGGTAGCCGGGGGCGGTCACCTGCGCGGAACGCACCGCGCCGCCCGGCGCCTCGGTCGCCTCCAGGACGAGGACGTCCCAGCCCGCGTCGGCAAGCAGGTTCGCCGCCACCAACCCGTTGTGTCCCGCTCCGATGACGACGGCGTCGGCGGTGGACCTCATCCGGATCGCCTACCCGACCGGTCACCTGGCGAAACGCGTTTGCCTCGCCGGGACCGGGGCATGCACGGCCGCATGTACACCGTTGCGCAGCTCATAGGTGGGGTGTGGGGCGCCGGGGGTGACGGCGGCGAGATGGTCGTCCACGATCCGGCCGACGGAACGGCTGTGGCCCGGGTCCCGGTGGCCTCCGCGGACGAGGTGGCCAAGGCGGTCGAGGCGGCCCGGGGGGCGGCGGCGGAGTGGGCGGCGACCGCACCGGCCGAACGCGCCGCCGCGTTGCACCGGGCGGCGGACGCGATCGAGGCGGCGGCCGAGGAGCTGGCCGTGGCGACCACCGCGGAGATGGGTAAACCGCTCGACGACGCGCGCGGTGGTGTGGCTGCGGGCATCGGCACGCTGCGACAGTACGCCGAGCTGGCCCCGGTGCGGGGCGGCCGGACGCTGCACGGCGACCACGCCGCGCTCGACTTCATGACGCCCGAACCGCGCGGGGTGGTCGCCGCGATCACGCCCTGGAACGACCCGGTGGCGGTCTCCTGCGGTCTGCTCGGCGCGGCGCTGGTGACCGGCAACGTGGTGCTGCACAAGCCGAGCGAACGCGCCCCGGCAACCGGGTGGCTGCTCGCCCGGGCGTTCGACTCGGCGTTGCCGGCCGGGGTGCTGTCGCTGCTCACCGGCGGTGGCGAGGTGGGCGCGGCGCTTGCCGGCCAGGACGTGGACGTGGTGGCCCACGTGGGTTCGACCGCCACCGGGCGGTCGATCGCCGAGGCGGCCGCCCGTACCGGGGCGAAGGTGCTGCTGGAGAACGGCGGCAGCGACCCGCTGGTGGTGGACGCCGACGTCGACCCGGTCTGGGCGGCCGGGCAGGCGGCGCTCGGCTGCTTCGCCAACGCCGGGCAGATCTGCGTCGCGGTGGAACGGATCTACGTGCACCGCGACGTGGCCGAGGACTTCGTCGACGCGCTCGTGGCCCGCGCCGGTGCGCTCACGATGGGCGCCGGCCGCGATCCGGGTACGCAGCTCGGCCCCCTCGTCGACCGCCGGCACCGGGACCACGTGCACGGGCAGGTCACCGCCGCGGTGGCGCAGGGCGCGCGGATACGTGCCGGCGGGGCGCTGCCGGACGGGCCGGGCGCGTTCTATCCGGCCACCGTGGTGGAGGGCTGCCGGCACGAGATGGCGCTGGTCCGCGAGGAGACGTTCGGCCCGGTCGCGCCGGTGGTGGTGGTCGACTCGTTCACCGAGGGGTTGCGGTGCGCGGCGGACTCCCCGTACGGCCTGGCCGCCACCGTGCTGACCGGTTCGATGAGCCACGCCCAGCGGGCCTGGCGGGAACTGCCGGTGGGCACCGTCAAGGTCAATGCGGTGTTCGGCGGCGCGCCGGGCGGGGCCGCGCAGCCGCGCCGGGGCAGCGGCCAGGGCTTCGGGTACGGCCCGGAACTGCTCGACGAGTTCAGCGCCGTGAAGGCGGTGCACCTGGAGGCGCCGGGCGGCGGCCACTGGTGAGCCGACACGGGCGGGCCCGGGACCGCACCGGTCCCGGGCCCGTTCCTGGTCCGGCGTACCCGCGGCGGGTCAGCGACCGCCGCGTGCCTTGCGGGTGGCGTTGTTGTTGGCCTTCTCGATCGCCGTCACCAGTTGCGGCTTGGTCATCCGGGAACGCCCGCGCACGTCAAGCTTCTTCGCCACCTCCATGAGGTGGTCCTTGGTGGCGTTGGCGTCCACTCCGCCGGCCGTCGGGGCCCGCCGGGCCGGTCCGCCGCCGGCGGCCTGCTTGTCGCTCGGCCCCTTGCGGCCCTTGGCCTCCCAGTGGTCGCCCACCTTCTCGTACTCGTGCTTGACGGCGGCGAACGCGACGCGGTGCGCACGTTCCCCCTCGCCGTACGTCTCGACCGCCGAGTCGTGCGTCTTCTCCCAGGTCCGCTGCGCCTTGGCCGGCGAGCGCTTCAACGTGCTGGGCATCACCTCGCGCCCGGGCATCTCGTCCACCTCCGTCTCGGTCCGGTGTCTCCTGTCGTTCCCGCCCGCTCCCGGGGCAAACCACCTGACGGTTTGTCGATTTCCGCTCCGGGGTACCGCCCGGCCACGCCCCGGTGGCGCACCCGGCGCGTGGAGGAGGCGGTCATGACGGCGACGACACCAGCCACGGTCGGCGGCCGGCGCTTTCCCCGGCGGATGCGCCAACTCAACTGGCGCACCTGGCGGGGGGTGCTGGTGCGCAGCGGCAAGGGCTTCGTCAAGGACAACTGCGCCGACTGGGCCGCCGCGCTCACCTACTACGGGGTGCTCGCGCTCTTCCCGTCCACGATCGTGGTGGTCGCCCTGGTCGGCCTGGTCTCCGACGGCCCGCGCACGGTGGACACGGTGATCGACCTGGCCCGGGAGATCGGCGCCGGCTCGGTGGTCGGCAACGACGCGTTCGTCGGCGTGGTGCGCAACGTGGTCGAGCAGCAGGGCCCGGCGAAGGCGCTGCTGAGCTTCGGCCTGCTCGGCGCGCTCTGGTCGGCCTCCGGGTTCATCGGCGCGTTCACCCGGGCCTCCAACGCGATCTACGGGGTGGAGGAGGGCCGGCCGTTCTACCGCCTCCGCCCGTTGCAGATCGGCATGGCCGCGGTGACCCTGCTGCTGCTGGCGGTGGTCGCCACCGGGCTGATCGTCAGCGGCCCGGTCACCGACGCGGTGGGCGACCGGCTGCACGCCGGCGGCCTGACCCGGACCACCTGGTCGGTGACGAAGTGGCCGTTGCTCGCCCTGGTCGCGATGACGCTGCTGTCGTTGCTGTTCTGGATCGCGCCGAACGTACGGCAGCCGCGGTTCCGCTGGCTCACCCCCGGTGGCGCGCTGGCGCTGCTGGCCTGGGTCGCCGCCTCCTTCGGCTTCGGCCTCTACGTGGCCAACTTCGGCTCCTACGACGTGACCTACGGCAGTCTCGGCGCGGTGATCGCGTTCCTGGTCTGGCTCTATCTGTCCAACTGCGCGCTGATGCTCGGCGTGCAGCTCAACGCGGAGGTGCAGCGGGGCCGGGCGATGCAGGCCGGCGTCGAGGAGCCGGCCGAGCCGGTGCTGCCGCCGCGCGCTCCGGCCGACTCCTGAGTTGCCGTCCGGTTCCGGCCCGGATGCCGGGCTCCGGCGGACGGCCCCGGTTTACCGGCGGTCACCCGGGGCATCTGGATTGGCATGGAACGTGGCAGCAGCAAGCACTCGCCCAGGGTCGACGAGCAGATGAGCAGCGAGGTCAGCGGTCTGGTCCAGGGGCCGGGCGCGGGCGGCGCCAGGGTGGACGAGTTCCGCCAGCCCGAGCCGTCCGGCGAGGACCAGCCCGAGGCCACCACGGCTCCGGCCGGTGAGTTGCGCACCGGCTCCCCGCAGGGGATGAGTTCGGAGGACGTGGAGGCGCGCAGCCGCCTGGGCCGGTTCATCGGCATGGCGGCGTTGCCCGGCGACCGCGACACGTTGGTGACCAACGCGCGGGAGAACGAGGCGCCGGCGGACATCGTGGCCGCCCTCGAGGGCCTGCCGGAGGGCACCCGTTACCAGACGGTTTCCGAGGTGTGGGCCGCACTCGGGCACAGGAACGAGACGACGCGCTGGTGAGCGGACCGGCCCACGGTTCGCGACACGACACCGGCGGAACAGGAGGAACCCCGACATGAGCGGCGTTATGGAACACGTGGATGTGGACGTCCCGATCCGGACCGCGTACGACCAGTGGACCCAGTTCGAGGAGTTCCCGCACTTCATGGAGGGTGTGCAGGAGGTCCGGCAGCTCTCCGAGAAGATGACGCACTGGACCGTGGAGATCGCCGGCGTGAAGCGCGAGTTCGACGCCGAGATCACCGAGCAGCTTCCCGACGAGCGCGTGGCCTGGACCTCCACCGGGGGTACGCAGCAGGCCGGCGTGGTGACGTTCCACCGCCTCGACGAGGGGCACACCCGGGTCACCCTCCAACTGGAGTTCGAGCCGCACGGGGTGGTCGAGCAGGCCGGCGACAAGCTGGGCGTGGTCGACCGCCGGGCCAAGGGCGACCTGGAGCGGTTCAAGCAGTTCATCGAGCGGCGCGGTCAGGAGACCGGCGCCTGGCGCGGCTCGGTCGACCGGCCGACCCCCTGAGGCTCCGCACCCCCGCACCGAACGTCGACGGCCGCCGGATCACCGGCGGCCGTCGACGTGTCCGGGCGGCCGTTTGCGATCATCGACGCCGGGTACCGCAGGGGAATGACCGACAACGACAGCCACGTGTGGCGCGACGAGGACCGCACTCCCCTGCACGAGCTGGACCAGGCGATCGCCAGGTCGACCCTGGACGGCCAGGCCGACGACGCCACCGGCAACGACGCCGGCGAGGAGGCCGCGTTCGGCCACGGCCCGGAGGCGGTGGACCGGGGCGCCGGCCCGGAGGCGGAACGGCGGGAGATGACCGACGCCGACCGGGCGTACCGGCCGTCGACCACCGGCCGGACCGGGCCGGACACGCTCTGACCAGTCAGCTCCGGGCACCGGACCGGCGCCCGGAGCTGTTCCGGTCACGCTCGACCGAAACGACAAGAAGTGCGGTACGGACGGTCGGGGAAACGGACAGCCCATCCAGAATCGGCCGAACGGCTGACGGCGCTCCCGGGCACGCGCGTAAGAATTTCGGGATGGATCAGGGTTCCTCTTTCCTCTCCAAGCGTCAGCGCCGCCTCGCCTGGCTGGGCTTCCTGCTCGCCGCCGTCCAGGCTCCGGTGGCGGCGAAGTTCAGCGACGACAGCTCCTGGCTGTTCAGCGTGGTGGTCGCGCTGATGGTCGCGACCGTGATCATCGCCGACGACGGTGCCCGTCGCCGTCCGGCCGAGGCCCGCTCCTCCGACTGATCACCCGTTCCGTTCCGTCCGCCGTGGGCGGCTCGATCCCACCGTCCGAGGTCGCGAGGCCGGCCGGATGATCCGGGTATCGGCCGGTCGGCGGAGCCCACCCCGGTCCACCCGGGACTACCCTCGGTCACCATGCGCGTGTCGAACAACCGGGTCGCCACCCCGTCTGCGGCGGTGGCCGCGCGATCGACCCTCATCACGCTGACCACAGTCGTCGGCACCGCCGGCCTCGCCGCGGCCCGCGCCATTCCCGGGCTCCTCGCGGAGGTCGACCAGCACGCCGCCGGGGTACGCGACAGCCTGCACGGCGACCGCCGCCCACTGACCGTGGCGGCGCTCGCCGGATACGCCGAAGGGCTGCGGGACGCGGCCACGGAGCACGGCTGGACGCCGCCAGCCGAGCCGGTCGACTGGTCCGCCCCCGACTGGCTGCTCACCCGGTTGCTCGCGGTCTGCCTGCTGGCCCGCGCGCTGGATCCGCGCCAGCTGGCGTAGGCGCACCGGCGCGGGGTGCCCGCGATCAACCCGCGGACACCCCGTCACCGTCCGTCGCCGTCAGCCACCCGGCCGGCGGAACTGCTCGGTCTGGTCGCCCATCTCGCCGGAGCGGTAGGTGCCCGCTCCCGACATCGACTGAGGTCCGGTCGAGGTGGGCTGTCCACCCCGGTCGGCCATCCGCCGCTCGTAGTCGCTGCGACCGACCTGTTGCCCCTGCCGCTGCTCCCGGATCGCCCGGGATTCCTCCGCGGCCCGGTCCAGCCAGCCGTCCCAGCGGTTCTGCATGGGCCGGATCAGGCCGCCACCGACACCGACGATCAGGATCCCGGCCACGGTGGCGAGGAACGCGATGAGCACCGGCGTGGTCACCGTGGTGGCGATGCCCACCTGGTTCAGCGCGGCGATGATGCCGAGCGCCAGGATGAAGACCGCCGCCACATCCGCCAGCAACCGGCCGTACGAGAGCCCGCCGAGCGCACCGGAGACCAGGTCCCGGACAGCGTTGGCGATGGCGGCCGCGACCACCACGATGACGATCGCCACGAAGGCCCGCGGCAGCCAGGACACCACCCCGCGGATCAGGTCGCTGATCGCGTTGGGTCCCCACACCCCGAAGGCGAACTGCAGGGTGAACAGCAGGACCGCGTAGTAGGCCAGCCTGGCCAGGATGTCACTGGCGTCGTACTTGGTGCGTTCGAGGGCCCGTTTGATCCCGCCGCGTTCCACGGCGCGGTCGAACCCGACCCGTTCCAGTGCCGCGTCCACGATTTTGAGGACGGCTCGGGCGATGAGCCAACCCACCACGAGGATCGCGATGAACGCGATCGCCCTCGGTACGAAGAGCAGCACCGACCTCCAGAAGTCGGTCCAGGCCGCGCTGATGTCGACCTGGCCGACCGCGAGGGTTTTCGGCATGATGTCCCTCCTGTCGCGTGAACTGCGCCGCCCGCATACCCGGTGCTCTCGGCAGCACGCCGGGCCGGACCGGGGCAATTTCCCGACAACACCCGCCGAAAGGGCTCTGACCTGCCCTAACGTCCGCAGCTCGGAGGTCCGCAGCCCGGACCGGACGCATGATCGGAACCACTCGGCCACGCTCCGGTTAGGCTGCGGGCATGCCAGGCACCGTCGGTCGGATTCCCACGCCGTCCGCTCCCACGCCGGGAGCGAGCGCCCACCCGTGGGCCGGCACGCCGCTGGGCGTCCCGGAGAGCTGGGACCCGGCGGTCCGTGCCGTGGCGGACGTGGTGCTCTCCTCCCCCGTGCCGATGGCCCTGCTCCTCGGTGACGACCTGGTCCTGCTCTACAACGACGGGTATGCCGAGTTGATCGGCGACCGGCACCCGGCCGCGCTGGGGCGACCGGCGGCGGAGGTGTTCGCCGAGGTGTGGCGGGAGGCCGGCGCCGGCGAGGCGCTGGAGCGGGTGTACCGGCTGGGCGAGCCCTTCCTGGAGCGGGAGGCGGTGCTACCGGCCGACCGCCAGGCCGAACCGGCGGTGTTCACCCGCGGCCACTCCCCGGTCCGGGACTCCACCGGCGACATCGTCGGCGTGCTCACCGTCTCCGCGCAGACCACCCAGCTGACCCGGCAGTTGCAGAGCCTGAGCGACTTCGCCGCGGCGCTCTCCGGCACGCTCACCCTGGACGACGTGGCCCGGGTGACGCTGCGCTACTGCCTGCACTCGTTCGACGCCGACCGGGTCTCCTTCGTGGTCGACGAGGGCGCCACGTGGCGGCTGGTCCGCCGGATCCGCGGGGAGCTGCTCGACGAGGCCGACGAGCGGCTGCCACCGCTGTGGCGCCGGATGGGCACCGACACGGCGATGCCGGCGGTGGTGACCGCACGCAGCGGCGTACCCTCGTTCGTCGCCGACGGCCAGCCGCTGCGCGAGGTCGCGGTGGACCGGCACGACGAGAAGATCCGGGCGATCGCCGCGCTGCCGCTGCGCTCGACCGTGGTCCGGGGCGCCCTCACCGTGGCCTACCAGGCGTCGCGGCCCTGGTCACCCGCGGAGCGGGCGCTGCTCGCCGCGTCCGCGGAGCTGATCGGCCAGGCCGCCGAGCGGGCCCGCCGGTTCGAGACCCAGCACGGCACCGCCCAGTTGCTGCAACGCAGCATGCTGCCGGAGCAACTGCCCGACCTGCCCCGGTTGCGCATCGCCGCCCGCTACGACCCGGGCGTCGACGGCAACGCCGCCGGTGGCGACTTCTACGACGCGTTCCTGCTGCCGACCGGCGCGCTCGGCGTGGTGCTCGGCGACGTGGCCGGCCACGACGTGCAGGCCGCCGCCCGGATGGGGCAGGTACGCGCGGCGTTGCGCGCGCTCGCCCTGTCCGACCCCCGGCCGGACGCGGTGCTCGGCGGCCTGGACCGACTGGTGGCGAGCCTCGGCACCGAAGGCGGCACGCACGAACTCTTCGTCACCGTCGTGTTCGGCGTGGTCGACGCCGACCGGGAACTGGTCACGCTGGCGAGCGCCGGCCACCCCGCGCCGCTGATCCGGCGCGGCCGGTCCGACACCGGCCCGGCCGCGGAGTTCGTCGAGGTGCCGCCCGGCCCGCCGCTGGGCCTCGGCGGCCGGACCCGGACGGTCACCGTGCCGTTCCGCCCCGGCGACACGCTGCTGCTCTACAGCGACGGCGTGGTGGAGCGGCGCTGGCAGGACCTGGCCGCGGGGCTCACCGGGCTCGGCGCGGCGGTCAGCGCCGCGGGCGGCGGCGACCCCCGGGCGCTGTGCGCGGTGGCGACCGCCGCCGTGCCGGGGGCCACCGAGGACGACGTGGCGGTGCTGGCGGTGGAGCACGCGGTCCGGCCCAGCCGGTCGGCGGGCATGGAGGTGCCGGCCGAGCCGACCGCGCCGAGCCGGGTCCGGCACTGGTTGACCGCCCAGCTCACCGAGTGGCAGGTGCCCGAGGCGGTGGTCGGCGCGGCGGTGCTCTGCACCAGCGAGCTGACCACGAACGCCCTGCTGCACGCCGGCACCGCCGCCCGGGTCGAGATCGACCTGAGCGCCGAGCGACTGCTGGTCTCGGTCGCCGACTCGGGCACCCGGGGGCAGGTCACCCGCGCCCAGACGGACACGCTGAGCAGCCGTGGCCGCGGGCTCGGCCTGATCGAGGAGCTGAGCGACACCTGGGGCACCGACCCGACCGTACGCGGCTCGACGGTCTGGTTCGAGATTCTCATTCCCCCAGGGTGAGCGCGCGTCGGTCGCACCCCACGCGGGTAGGAGGCAGCCATGGCCGACGACAACCGCTACGGCGTCCTCTTCGACGTGGACGGCACCCTGATCGACTCGACGTACCTGCACACGGTGAGTTGGTGGGAGGCGCTGCGCCAGGGTGAGCACCGGGTGCCGATGGCGCGGATCCACAGGTCCATCGGCATGGGGTCGGACAAACTCCTCGACCACCTGCTCGGCGCCGAGCGGGACCTGGACGCCGACGGGCGTCTGCGTGACGCGCACGACGCGCTCTACGCGGAGTACTGGGAGCGGCTGGGGCCGCTGCCCGGGGCGCGGGAGCTGCTGCGTGCCTGCGCGGACCGGGGCCTGCGGGTGGTCCTGGCCACCTCGGCGGCCGAACACGAGGCGGCCGTGTTGCGGGCGGCGCTCGACGTCGACGACGTGATCGACACGGTCACCTCCTCCGCCGACGCGGAGCAGAGCAAGCCCGCGCCGGACATCCTGGCCGCCGCGCTGGACCAGTCGGGCCTGGCCGCCGAGCGGGTGGTGTTCGTCGGCGACTCGGTCTGGGACGTGGTCGCCGCCGCCAAGCTGGACATCCCCTGCATCGGGCTGACCTGCGGCGGCACCGGCCGGGCGGAGCTGGCCGGCGCGGGCGCGGTGGCGGTGTACGAGGACCCGTCCGAGTTGCTGGACGCCCTGCCACAGAGCGCGATCGGGTCCCTCGGCTGAGCCGTCGGTCACCCGGGCGCGTCGACAGGCTTAGCCGGCCCCGGTTCGGGGCACTGCTGATCACCTCCGCCCGGCCGCCGGGCGGCGGTGAGGGGTGGGGTCGTGGAACCGGTCGATGTCGGGTTCGCTCTGCTGGGCGTCGGTGCGTTGCTCGCGGGCATCCTGCCCCGGATGCTGGAGAAGCGGCCGTTGTCCATGCCGATCGCGTTCCTCGGCCTCGGGATGCTCGTCTTCGCGCTGCCGACCGGGTTGCCGACGCCCGATCCGCTGCGCTGGTCGGAACTGACCACCCACCTCACCGAGGTCGGGGTGATCGTCGCCCTGATGGGCGCCGGCTTGAAGATCGACCGGCCGTTGAGCTGGGCTCGCTGGTCGTCGACGTGGAGGCTGCTGGCCATCGCCATGCCGCTGTGCATCGCCGCGGTGGCGCTGCTGGGGTGGTGGTGGGCCGGCCTGGTGCCGGCGGCGGCACTGCTGCTCGGCGCCGCGCTCGCCCCCACCGACCCGGTGCTCGCCTCCGACGTGCAGGTGGGTGAGCCGACCGACGCGGAGGACTCCGAGGACGAGGTACGCTTCGCGTTGACCTCGGAGGCGGGCCTGAACGACGGACTGGCCTTCCCGTTCGTCTACGCGGCCATCGCGATCGCCAGCACCAGCCTCGCCCCGTCCGACTGGTTCGGCGAGTGGCTCGCCGTCGACGTGGTCTACAAGCTCGCCGCCGGCGTCGGTGGCGGCCTGCTCGTCGGCTGGTTGCTCGGCAAACTGTTCTTCCGGGCCCCGAGCACGCTGCGGCTGGCCCGGCACTCCGAGGGCTTCCTCGCCCTGGCCGCCACGTTCCTCGCGTACGGGCTGGTGGAGGTGATCGGCGGGTACGGCTTCCTGGCCGTGTTCGTCGCCGCCCGGGCGATCCGGTCCGCGGAACGCACCCACGAGTTCCACTCCGTGCTGCACGACTTCGCCGAACAGGTGGAACGGCTGCTCACCGTACTGTTGCTGCTGTTGTTCGGCGGCGCGGTGATCAGCGGCCTGCTCGCGCCGCTCACCTGGCCGGCGGCGCTCGTCGGCCTGGCCCTGGTGCTGGTGATCCGACCGCTGGCGGGCTGGCTGTCGCTGCGGGGCGCGCCGGGCCGCCCGTCCGAGCACTGGGTGATCTCCCTGTTCGGCATCCGCGGCGTCGGATCGTTCTACTACCTGGCGTACGCCACCACGAAGGCGGAGTTCCCGCAGGCGAGACTGCTGTGGGCCACGGTCGGCCTGGTGGTGGTGGTCTCGGTGGTGGCGCACGGGATCGCCGCGACCCCGATCATGCAGCTGCTGGACCGGGCGGGTGACCGCACCCGCGACAGCTCGGAGACGGATCGGGCCGAGCAGCCCGTCCCGGCCGGTTGAGCGACCGCCGGGTCAGGCGCCGTGCCGGCTGGGCATGCCCTCACGGCCCTCGCTCATGCCGAGCCCAACCGGCTCACGAGCGAGCGGCCCAGGTCGTGGCCGGAACGCCAGGCGCTCTGTACCCGCGGGCGGCCGAACGCGTCGCCGGCCAGTGCTATCCCGTCGTCGTCCAGGTGGAACGTGCCGCCTTCGACGGCCTTCGCCGGCCGGGCGTAGGTCCAGCGGTGCACGTGGATCGACGCGGCCGGCTCGGGCAGCCCGAGCAGGTCCCGGACGGCCTGCTCGATCTCCGGGCGGGCGGCGGTGGGCTGGAGCAGGTGCCCGGCGGCGAACTCCGGCGTGGTGTGCGCGACGAGCACCGGGGCGCCGTCCCCGCGCCGGTCGCCGTCGTCGCAGACCAGGCTCAGCACCGGGTGGTCGTTGACGAACGCGCCGCGGAAGTCGGGCCAGCGGCGGGACGGGAAGTGCAGCACCCCGGCCAGCGTGGACGACCAGCGTTGTGCCGCCGCCGCCCGGGTGGCGTCGACAAGCACCGGGTCGAGCAGCAGGGCGGCCTGCGGGCCCGGCATGGCGAGCACCACCGCCTCGGCCGCCCGCCCGTCCACCCGGGGCCCCGGCTCGACGGTCATGACCAGCCGGTTGTGGGCCACCGGAAGGTCGGCGGCGAGATGCTCGACGAGCGAGCGCAGCCCACGCGGGGCGGCCCAGCGCATCGGGCCGGTCACCTGCTCGCGCCCGCGTGGCCCGTACGCGACCAGGGTGTCGGTCCATTCCCGGACCAGCCCGGCGGCGTGCCAGTCCGCCACCACGGCGGCGAAGTCCGGGTCGTCGACGGTGAAGTAGGCGGCGCCGAGGTCGGCGGGCCGGCCGTCGAAGCGTTTGCTGGCCATCCGCCCGCCGGTGACCCGGGCGCGTTCCCGCACCTCGACCGGGATCCCGGCCCGGGCCAGTTCGGTCGCGCACGCCACCCCGGCGATCCCCGCGCCGACCACCACCACACCCGCCCGGTCCGCCGTCATCGGATGATCGTAGGCCGCGGCCGGCATGAACCCACCGGCACGGGGGTAGTGGTACACCTGTTCGAGGGAGGGTGATCGACATGGCCGACCGCGCCAACGACAGCACCAACGTGAATCCGGACGCCGCCGTCAAGGACCCGGACGACTGGGTCACCGGCGACGAGCCGCCGACCGCGGCCCAGGAGTCCTACCTGCACACGCTGGCCCAGGAGGCGGGCGAGACGGTGCCGGACGGGCTGACCAAGGCCGAGGCGTCCCGCCGGATCGACGAGCTCCAGGCGGAGACCGGCCGAGGGCGCTGAGGCCGGGGGCGTTCAAGTCGGAGACGCTCAGGCCGAGTCGCTGCAGGCCGAGACGTTGAGGTCCGGCGACCGGGGGCGACGCTCAGGTCAGCGCGGGGGCAGGCGGTGCAGCTCGACCCGGTCGAGCCGCCCCGCCGCCACCCGGGCGGTCAGGTACGTCGCGTGCGGCTGAGCCCGCCGGTCGGTGGGTGAACCGGGGTTGAGCAGCCGCAGCCCGCCCGGCGCGACGCTGTCCCACGGGATGTGCGAGTGCCCGAAGACCAGCAGGTCGCAGTCGCCGTACGCGGCGGCGCAGCGCTCCTCGCGGCGGGTCTTCGGGCCGGTCTCGTGCACCACGGCGACCCGCAGCCCGGCCAGCTCGACCCGGGCCACCTCGGGCAGCCGGGCGCGCAGGGCCGGCCCGTCGTTGTTGCCGTGTACCCCGACCAGTCGGCGTGACCGGGCCGCAAGCGCGTCCAGCAACGCCACGTCCACCCAGTCCCCGGCGTGCAGCACCACGTCGGCGGCCTCCACCGCCGCCCAGAGCGCCTCCGGCAGATCCCGCGCCCGCTTGGGCACATGCGTATCCGCCATGATCACCAGCTCCACCGCCCCATCCTCCCACCCCCCACGGCCCCTACCGCCCCCTCCCCGACCCGCCGATCATGAAGTTGGCGGCACTCAAGGAGATCCACTCCGCCGCCAACTTCATGATCACCGCGAAAAGGGGTGAGGGGGCGAGGGGGGGGTTAGGCGCCCTGGCCCTGGTTCTGCATCAGGCCGCCGTCCATGAAGTAGGTCGAGCCGGTGACGTAGTCGGCGTCGCCGCTGGCCAGGAAGACGGCCAGCTTGGCGATCTCGGACGGCTCGGCGGCCCGCTTCCACGGGATGCTCTGCACCTGCTCGTGGAGGTACTTCGGGTCGTCGATCGCCTCCTGGTTGAACGGGGTCAGCACCATGCCCGGCCCGATGTTGTTCACGTTCATGCCCATCGGGGCCACCTCCAGGGCCAGGCTCTTGGCCAGCTCCAGCATGCCGCCCTTGCTGGAGTCGTAGTCCGCGCCGCCGGCCCGGGCCACCTCCTGGTGGATCGACGTGATGTTGATGATCTTGCCGCCGCCACCGGCGTCCCGGCGGTGCCGGACGAACCGCCGGCAGCAGAAGAACATGCCGTAGAGGTTCGTGCGGATGCACCGGTCCCAGGTCTCGGTGTCCAGGTCGACCACCGGGATGCCGGAGGCGTCCACGCCGGCGTCGTTCATCAGCACGTCCAGCCGGTCGAACTCGGCCAGCGCCTCGTCGAACATCGCGTCGACCTGATGCTCGACGCTGATGTCGCCCTGCACCACCACGGCCCGCCGGCCGGCTTTCTCGATCTCCGCCCGGGTGTGGTTCGCGCCGGCGTGGTCGTGCAGGTAGTGCACCACCACATCGGCGCCCTCCCGGCCGAACTCGATCGCGGTGGCCTGACCGATGCCCGAGTCCGAGCCGGTGATCAGGGCGGTCTTCCCCGCCAGTCGTCCGGTCATCCGGTTGCTCCCTCCGTGCGGGCCGCGCCCATCGGCACGGTCGGTCGCTCGTGCGCGAACCGCGCCGCCGCGTCGGTGATCCGGCCCGCGGCGTTGATCAGGCCGATGTGCGAGAACGCCTGGGGAAAGTTGCCCAGCTGTTCGCCGGTGGCCTGGTCGATCTGCTCGGCATAGAGGCCGAGGTCGTTCGTGCGGGCGGCGAGCTGTTCGAACAGCCGCCGGGCCCGGTCCACCTCGCCCGCCTCGGCCAGGCAGCCGACCAGCCAGAACGAGCAGATCACGAAGCCGGCCGGGTCGTCGTCCCAGCGGCGCAGCAGCCCGTCGCGGGACAGCCGGCGTTCGATCACGTCCACGGTGGCGCGCATCCGCGGGTCGTCGGCGGGCAGGAACCCGACAAGCGGCATGAGCAGCACCGAGGCGTCCAGGTCATCGGAGTCGAACGCCCCGGTGTACGCGCCGATCCGCTCGTTCCAGCCCCGGGCGAGCACCGCCGCGCGGATCTCGTCGCGGGCCGCCGCCCAGCGGGCCACGTCTGCCGGCTCGCCGATGCGCGGACCGAAGCGGACCGCCCGGTCCAGTGCGGTCCAGCACTGCACCTTCGACGACACGTAGTGCCGCTCGGCGTCGCGTGCCTCCCACATCCCGGAGTCGGGCCGACGCCAGTCGCGCACCGCCCGATCGGCGAGCGTGCACAGCAGGTGGCGCACCTCGGGCGACATCGGATCCAGGTAGTGCCGCATCAGCCACGCCGCGTCGAGCACCTCGCCCAGCACGTCGTTCTGCCGCTGCCGCCAGGCGTCGTTGCCGACGAGCACCGGTCGGCTGCCGTCGTACCCGGCCAGGTGGTCGAGGTCGTGCTCGGTCAGGTCCCGCTCCCCCTCGACGCCGTACATGATCGGCGCGGGGGCGTCGCCGAGCCGCCCCATGGCCCGGGCCACCCAGGTGAACTGCCGGTCCGCCTCGTCCGGGCAGGCGGCCCGCCACAGCGCCTGGAGGGTGAGGCTGAAGTCGCGGAGCCAGACGAACCGGTAGTCGTAGTTGCGGTTCCCGCCGGGCTCCTCCGGCAGCGCGGTGGTGGCCGCCGCGACCACCGCGCCGCTCGGCCCGTAGGTCATGCCCTGCACCACGAGCGCGCTGCGCCGGACCAGGTCCCGGAATTCACCCCGGTAGTCGTGCAGGTCCGCCCAGGAGCGCCAGCCGGCGACCGTGCCGGCGACCACCTCGGCGGCGTCGGGCAGCGCCGGCGCCCCGCCGGCGTACGTCGGGGCGTACCCGAGGGTGAAGTGGTGGGCGCTGCCGGCGCGGGCGGTGAACCGCCCGACGGCGGTCCCGTCGACGAAGGCCAGGCTGACGCCGGCGCGCAGCTCCAGCCGGCACGCGCCGGCGGTGGCGACGGTCACCCCGTCGCGTTCGGTGAGGTAGGCCCCGACCCGCCCGTACTCGAACCGTGGCGCGTAGTCGACGCGCATCGGCACCTCACCGTCGACGCCCTCGACGACCCGGGCGAGCACCCGCGGCGACCGCAGCCCGATGTCGTGGCCGCGGGCGCCGGGCTCCAGCGCCAGGGCGTCGGTGACGGCCACCGTCCCGGTCGGTGTGGCGAAGACGGTACGCAGCACCAGCGCGTCGTCCAGGTAGGACCGGGTGCTGGTGAACCCGCCCTCCGGACGGATCGCCCAGTGCCCGGCGTCGTCGTCGAGCAGCCGCCCGAAGACAGACGGCCCGTCGAACCGCGCCGGGCACCACCAGTTCACCGAGCCGGCGGTGTCCACCAGGGCGGCGCTGCGCCCGTCGGCGAGGAAGCCGTGCTCGCTGATCCGTCCGGTGCGCACGGTGGTGCCTACCCGACCGGGCCGCCGTCATGCCTGCCCGGATGCGTTCGGGTCGCCGCGTTACCGCTCGCCGGCGGCGGGAACGCGGCGGGTTGACGAAGGAGGATGCTCATGACCAGACCCTCGACTCCGACCGCGGCCTGGCGTCCCGGAATGCCGGGCGGCGACAACCTCCCGTCCGGTCCGGGCGGTCGCCCGACACCGCCGAGCGGGGACGGGTACGGCCCGCAGGCCGGCCGACCGACCGTGACGCTCGGCTCGTATCCGGACTATCCGTCCGCCCAGCGCGTGGTGGACTATCTGGCCGACAACCGGTTCCCGGTGGAACGGACCGCGATCGTCGGCACCGACCTGACCCTTGTCGAAACCGTGATGGGGCGGCTGACCACCGGCCGGGCGGCCCTTCTGGGCGCCGGGACGGGCGCCTGGTTCGGCTTGTTCATCGGGTTGCTCTTCGGCATCTTCACCGCGGGCAACTGGCTGGCCGTGATCCTGGTCGGCCTGGTGATCGGCGCGATCTGGGGCGCCGTGTTCGGCGCCGTCGCGCATGCCATGAGCGGTGGGCAGCGCGACTTCACCTCGGCCAGCTCGCTGCGGGCCGGCCAGTACGCGGTCACGGTGGACGCGGAGCTGGCGGAGCAGGCGCGGCAGGCGCTCGGCCGGATGCACCTGACGCCCACCGGCGCCACCGCCCGCTGAGGCGCGTACGTCACCACGAGGGAGGGTCCCGTCGGGGCCCTCCCTCACCGGGTCACTCGTGCCAGGCCCGCTCGCCGGCGCGCAGCGGCACGTCGACGCGGTTCTCCGGCGGGGCGAGCGGGCAGGCCCACCTGTCGTCGTACGCGCAGCTCGGGTTGTAGAGGTAGTTGGCGTCCAGCCGCACCCGGTCGCCGGGCAGCACGGTCAGGCCCCGCCCGAACGTGCCCTTCACCGTGTCGGTCAGGTAGCGCCCACCGCCGTACGAACCGTCGCCGCAGCTCGCGTCGCGCAGGGGCACGAACAGCCCACCTCCGTACGCGTCGATCCACCAGAGCGTGAGCGGCCCCCACGGGGTCTCGGCGACCGCCACCCGGCGGTAGGCGACCACGCCGTCCGGGCCGCCGGTGTCGATGCTCAGCTCGCCCGAGGCGGGCCGCAGCGGGGCCTCGACCACGGCCGCCGGGTCGGGCGGATACCAGCGCAGTCCGGTGAAGCCGGCCCGGTCGGCGGGCGGCACCGGGCTGCTCGGGTGGGTGCGGAACAGCTCGTCCCGGGCGTCCCGGAACCCGCCCAGGTCGAGGTCGGACAGGTAGAGCCCGGCCACCCGCTCCCGCCAGTCGAGCACGTCGAGGTCATCCATCCCCCGACCCTAGCCGCCCCCTCGCTTCAAATTTCAAGCCTTCTCCTCTACGCGCTCATCCGCGTGAGCGAGGCCACGCATCAGCACGTTGTTTAAATTTTAACTAGTGCTACTCTGGTGGCATGACGGAGAGCCTGGACGCGGAGCGGGCGGCTTGCTGGCGGGCCTACATCGAGTCGAGCCAGCGGCTGTTCACCCGGCTGGAGGACGACCTGCGCGCGGACAGCGAGCTGAGCTTCGCCGACTACCACGTGCTGGTGTTGCTCTCCGAGGCGCCCGGGCAGCGGCTGCGCATGGGCGAGCTGGCCGACCGGCTGGTGTTCTCCCCGAGCCGGCTGACCTACCAGATCACCACGATGCAGAAGCGCGGCCTGGTGGCCAAGCAGTCCTGCCCGGCGGATCGGCGCGGCAGCGAGGCCGTGCTCACCGCGGCCGGTCTGCTGGCGCTGCGCGAGGCCGCGCCGCACCACAGGCGCTCCGTGCGCGCCCACCTGATCGACGACCTCGACGACGCGGAGGTCGCCTGCCTCACCCGGGTCTTCGAGCGGCTCGGCCGGCGCCTGCGCGCCGACCGCACCGCGTCGTCCACCCCGGCCGACAACCAAGGAGCCCACTGATGCCCGCGATCACCGTCGACGACGTCCTCGTCCTGCCCCGCCTGCCGCGGCTGGAGGAGTCCACCGCCTACCGCCCGGTCCGCCGGGTCACCACCGCGCCCAGCGGCTACGAGGGCGAGGGCTTCCCGGTCCGCCGGGCCTTCGCCGGGGTCTCCCTGACCGATCTCGACCCGTTCATCCACCTCGACCAGATGGGCGAGGTGGACTACGCGCCGGGCGAGCCGAAGGGCACCTCGTGGCACCCGCACCGGGGCTTCGAGACGGTGACCTACATGATCGACGGGATCATGGACCACCAGGACTCCACGGGCGGCGGCGGCACCATCACCGACGGCGACACCCAGTGGATGACCGCCGGCAGCGGCCTGCTGCACATCGAGGCCCCGCCGGAGCACCTGGTGACGAGCGGCGGCCTGTTCCACGGCCTCCAGCTCTGGGTCAACCTGCCCCGGGTGGCCAAGATGAGCCCGCCGCGCTACCAGGACATCCGCGGCCGGGAGTCGGCGCTGCTGACCACCCCGGACGGGGGCGGCCTGATCCGGGTGATCGCCGGCGAGATCGCCGGGCACCGCGGCCCGGGCTCCACCCACACCCCGATCACCATCGCGCACGTCACGCTGCAGCCCGGCGCCGAGCTGAGCCTGCCCTGGCGGGCCGACTTCAACGCGCTCGTCTACGTGCTGGCCGGCCGGGGCACGGCGGGCACCGACCGGCGGCCGGTCCGCGTCGGCCAGCTCGCCGTGCACGGGCCCGGTGACGCGCTGCGGATCACCGCCGACCGGGCGCAGGACGGCAACACCCCGGCGCTGGAGCTCTACCTGATGGGTGGGCAGCCGATCCGCGAGCCGGTGGCGCACTACGGCCCGTTCGTGATGAACACCCGGGCCGAGCTGATCCAGGCGGTCGAGGACTTCCAGGCCGGACGGCTCGGGGTGGTCCCGACCGGGCGGGTGCCGCACAGCGACGGCCAGGGCGACCGCCCCTGACCGGGTACGAACGCTCGGGCGCTCCGGTTCGCCGGGGCGCCCGGGCGGCGGCTCAGGAGACGGCGAAGATCCCGGCCACCCCGAGGATCACCATCAACAGGACCGCCACCAGCGCACCCCGCTCCCCCTCCACCGCCTGGTCGCGGTCGTCGGTCACGGTGTTCGTCGTCTCGGCGGGCATGTCGGTGCCTCCTTGAGTTCCGCGATCCAGGGGTCCGGCGCACCCCTGACGCGTACCCGTCGCCGCCGACCTGCTGCTTCGACGTGCGGGGCCGTGCCGGGGGTCCTACCGTTGAGGACGTCGTCGACCTCGGGAGGCTGGAACGTGACCCTGCGGGACTGGTTCCTCACCGCACAGGAACGCGCCAACCCAGGGTCTGAGTTACCCGTCTGGACGAGCGGAAACCTTGCCGAGCCGTTGATTCACGGCAGCGCGTACTTTGACCGGCTGGTCAGTGAGGTGGAGGCGCTGCGCGCCGGTGACCACCTGTTCTTCACCGACTGGCGGGGCGACCCGGACGAGCGGATGCGCCCGGACGGGCCGACCGTGGCCCAACTGTTCGCCCAGGCCGCCCAACGCGGGGTGATCGTCAAGGGCCTGCTCTGGCGCTCCCACCTCGACACGCTCTCCTACAGCGAGGCGGAGAACCGCGACCTCAGCGAGACCGTCCGCGCGGCCGGCGGTGAGGTGCTGCTCGACCAGCGGGTCCGGCGCGGCGGCTCGCACCACCAGAAGCTCGTGGTGCTGCGCCACCCCGACGACCCGGGCCGGGACGTCGCGTTCGCCGGCGGCATCGACCTGTGCCACAGCCGCCGGGACGACGCCACGCACGTCGGCGACCCGCAGGCGGTCGACATGTCCCCCCGGTACGGCCCGACCCCGGCCTGGCACGACGTGCAGCTCGCGCTGCACGGCCCGGTGGTCGGCGCGCTTGACACCACGTTCCGCGAGCGGTGGACCGACCCGATGCCGCTGAACTCGGAGAACCCGCTGGCCCAGCTCCGGGACCGGCTGCGCGGCTCGGACCTCACCCCGGACCCGCTGCCCGAGCAGCCGGCCGACCCGCCGCCGTGCGGCCCGCACCACGTCCAGGTGCTGCGCACCTACCCGGCGGTACGCCCGCGCTACTCCTTCGCCCCGGACGGCGAACGCACCGTGGCCCGTGGCTACACCAAGGCGGTACGCCGGGCCCGCCGGCTGATCTACCTGGAGGACCAGTACCTCTGGTCCACCGAGGTGGCCGAGTTGTTCGCCCAGGCGCTGCACGAGCATCCGGAGCTGCACCTGGTGGCGGTCGTGCCCCGGCATCCGGACGTGGACGGCCGGCTGGCGCTGCCGCCGAACATGGTGGGCCGGGAGCAGGCGCTCTCGCTGTGCCGCCGGGCCGCACCGGAGCGGGTGCACGTCTTCGACGTGGAGAACCACGAGGGCACCCCGGTCTACGTGCACGCCAAGGTCTGCGTGGTGGACGACGTCTGGGCCAGCGTGGGCAGCGACAACTTCAACCGCCGGTCCTGGACCCATGACAGCGAGCTGTCCTGCGCCGTGCTCGACGACACCCGCGACGAGCGGGCGCCCGCCGATCCGGCCGGGCTGGGCGACGGCGCCCGCGCCTTCGCCCGGGACCTGCGGCTGCGGCTGTGGCGCGAACACCTGGACCGCGATCCCGACGGGGCGCAGGACGACGACCTGCTGGACCCGGCGGACGCGGTGGCGGCGATCGACGCGGCGGCGCAGGCGCTTGACGACTGGCACGCGGGCGGGCGGGTCGGCCCCCGTCCGCCGGGCCGGTTACGGCCGCACCGCGCCGAACGGCTGCCCTGGCGTACGCGGATCTGGGCGCTGCCGGCGTACCGGCTGGTCTACGACCCGGACGGCAGGCCGCTGCGGGCGCGACGCGCCGGCACCTGGTGAACCGGCGCCGCCTCGTCCGGCAGGCTCGGGCAGGCCGGGTAGGCGAAGGAGACGCGGGGCGAGTAGAACCCCCAGCAGACGTGCAGCGGGTTGGCCGGACGTAGCGCGTGGACCGGGTGTTCGGGGACGAGGAACTCCACCGACTCGACCTCGAACGGCGACACCGGCTCGGCCACGTACGGATAGTCGGCGACGTGCAGTTCGCCGTCGCGGCGGGTGAGATAGCGGTGGTGGCCGCTGTGCGCCTCGGTGCCGGTGTGCCCGACCGCGGCGACGACCCGGATCAGCGGCCGGCCGTCGACCCACGTCTCGGCGGTGAGGCGCCCGCCCCGCAGCTCGATCCGGGTCACCCCCTCCGCCGCCGGGGCGCCGCGCGCGGCGGCGTACTGCCGCACCCGGGTGCTGGACGCCAGATAGTGCGTCCACCAGCCGCCCGGGGTGCCGCCGTCCGGCGGCTCCATGTCCGCCAGCGACACGCCGAGGTAGGTGAGCGAGTAGGCGCCGAAGCCGGAGGTCTGCGTCTCGTCGTCGACCACGTACTGGCAGGAGAACACCTGGCGCTGCGGGTGCGGGCGGAGGCCGGGCGGGACCAGCGCCTCGGCCGCGCCGGGATCGGCGGGGAGCCAACTGAACAGCAGCGTCCGGGCGGCGAGGACGAGTTGCGGCGCGGCGGGATCGAGCACGGTGCCTCCGGTAGACATGTTCTCCACGGACGCTACGGGCGGTCCCGTCGGTGGGACAACGACGGAAAGTCGACAGTGTGGTCCGACTGTCGGGTTCTTCCTTGACCGATCGGTCGACGATCCGCGCGTAATATGCCCCGATCCAGCCCATTCGTGCCCACCTGCGCCATAAGTACATCGTACTTTCGGCTGGATTTTCGCTGGCCGATCAGGTTAGTGTTGCTCCCGAACGGACCACTTAAACCTTAAAACTCAGCGTCTCCTCTTTTTCTCCGCGGACGAGGTGCAGGGAGGACCACCATGACCGCCCAGACGATCAACGCCCCCGCGAAACTCGACCCCCGCTCGCTCACCGACAGCGCCGCCAACCTGCTCGACGCGATGGCCGCGCTGCCCGCCGACCACCCGTCGCGGGCCGCCCTCCGCGACCGCGCCATCGAAGCCTGGCTTCCGCTGGCCAACCACCTGGCCCACCGCTACAGCGGCCGGGGCGAGCCCAACGACGACCTGGCGCAGACCGCCGCGATCGGCCTGATCAAGGCGATCGACAAGTTCGACCCGTCCCGCGGCGTCGACTTCGCCGGCTACGCCATCCCGACCATCATCGGCGAACTCAAGCGCCACTTCCGCGACCGCACCTGGGACATCCGGGTGCCGCGCCGGCTCCAGGAGCTGCGCCTGGCGATCTCCGACGCCAACAGCACGCTGCTCCAGACCCTCGGCCGGTCGCCGACGGTCGCCGACATCGCCGCCCACCTCAAGCTCACCGAGGAAGAGGTGCTGGAGGGCCTGGAGGGCGCCCGCGCCTACAACGCGGTGTCGCTGTCCACCCCGACCGGGGACGGCGAGCGCGCCACCGAGCTGGGCGACATGCTCGGCGGCGAGGACGGCGAGTTCGAACTGGCCGAGATGCGGGTCGCGCTCGGCCCGGCGCTGGCCACGCTCGACAAGCGCGAGCAGAAGATCCTCACGCTCCGTTTCTACGGCAACCTGACCCAGTCGCAGATCGCCGAGCAGATCGGTGTCTCGCAGATGCACGTGTCCCGGCTGCTGGCCCGGGCCCTGACGAAGCTGCGAGGCCACCTCGACGGCACCTACTAAAGCTTGGGTGTAAGGAAGGGGCCCTTATTAACGCCTGCGGTATAGGCGGGGCCCCCTATTAACATCCCAGGTCCGACGCGGGCTTCCTCATCGGAGTCGCGGGCGACCGTCGCGGTTCGCGGAGGTTGTTAATAGGGGCCCCCGCCTCTACCGCAGGCGTTAAGAAGGGGCCCCTCCTTGCGTCCGGGGGTGGGTGGGAGAGTGGGGGCGTGCTCGCCGACGTCTCCCTCGACCTGCCGGTCCGGCCGGTGCTGCCGGAGCTCGTCGCGGCGCTGCGGGAGCAGGGCACGGGGGTGCTGGTGGCCCCGCCGGGCACCGGCAAGACCACCACCGCGCCGCTCGCGGTCGCCGACGCGGTCGCCGGACGCGTGGTGATCGCCCAGCCTCGGCGGGTCGCCGCCCGGGCCGCCGCGCACCGGATGGCCGCCCTGCTCGGCGAGCGGGTCGGCGACCGGATCGGGTACGCGGTACGCGGTGAACGCCGCGGCGGACCGCGTACCCGGGTGGAGGTGGTCACCACCGGCCTGCTCGTTCGCCGGCTGCACCACGACCCGGAGCTGCCCGGGGTCGACGCGGTCCTGCTCGACGAGTGCCACGAACGGCAGCTCGACGCCGACCTGGCGTTGGCGTTCAGCGTGGAGGCGCGGGCGACCCTGCGCCCGGATCTCTGGCTGCTCGCGATGTCGGCGACCCCACAGGCCGATCGGTTCGCCGCGCTGCTCGGCGGGGACACGCCCGCGCCCGTCGTACGGGCCGAGGCCGCCCTGCATCCGGTCGAGCGGGTGTGGGCGCCGCCGCCTCGCCCGATCGTCCCGCCGGGCGCGGGCCGGGTGGACCCGGCGCTGCTGGACCACGTGGCCGCCACGGTCCGCCGGGCGCTGCGCGAACGCGACGGTGACGTGCTCGTTTTCCTGCCCGGGGCGGGCGAGATCAACGCCGTCGCCGCGCGGCTGGGCGACCTGCGGGGCACGGTCGCCGTGCTGCCGTTGCACGGCCGGTTGCCGGGCGCCGCCCAGGACGCGGTGCTGAACCCGGCCGCCCGGCCGAGAGCCGCCCACGCGAGCGCCACCGACGCCGACCCGGCTGCCGCGGGCGCCGCCCACGCGAGAGCCGCCGCCACGGGCGTCGCCCACGTGGGCGGCGCGGGCGGCGCGGGCGGCGCGGGCGGCGCCGGTGGACGGCGGGTCGTGCTGGCCACGGCGGTGGCGGAGAGCAGCCTGACCGTGCCCGGGGTACGTGTGGTGGTGGACACCGGGCTGAGCCGGGTGCCCCGCACCGACCTGGCCCGCGGGCTGGGCGCGCTCGTCACCGTGCCGGTGTCCCGGGCGGCGGCCACACAACGGGCCGGACGGGCCGGGCGGGAGGCGCCGGGCACGGTCTACCGCTGCTGGTCGGAGGCGACGCACGCCCGGCTCGCCCCGCAGCCGGAACCGGAGATCGCCACCGCCGACCTGACCGGGTTCGCGTTGGAGCTGGCCGTCTGGGGCGCGCCGGACGGCACCGGCCTGGCGCTGCCCGACCCACCGCCGCCGGCCGCGCTCACCGTCGCCCGGGAGACCCTCGCCACGCTCGGCGCGGTCGACGCGGACGGCCGGATCACCGCCCGGGGCCGGGCCATCGCGTCGGTCGGCGCCCATCCGCGTCTGGCCCGGGCGTTGCTCGACGGCGCGCCGCGGGTGGGCGCCGACCGGGCCGCCGAGGTGGTGGCGGTGCTGGCCGAGGAGACGCTCGGCGGCGCCGGGGACGACCTGCCGGCCCGCTGGCGCCGGTTGCGCGCCGCCGCCGACCCGCCCGCCACCGCCCGCTGGCGGACCGAGGTACGCCGCCTGCGGTCCGCCCTGCCCGCCGATGACCGGCCGGAGCGGACCAGCGGGAGAACCGACGACCGGCCGGAGCGGACCAGCGGGAGAACCGACGACCGGCCGGAGCGGACCAGCGGGAGAACCGACACCCGACCGGGGCGACGTGCGGAGGAGGCGGGCGGTCGACCGGGACGCCTGCCCGACGATCTGGCCGCGGGGCTCCTGGCCGGGCTGGCGTACCCGGAACGGTTGGCCCGGGTGCGGCGGGCCGGCGGATCGGCGTACCTGATGGCCGGCGGGACCGCCGCGGAGCTGGCGGCCGGGTCGGGGCTGGCCGGGTCGACGTGGCTGGCCGTCGCGGTGGCGGACCGCTCCCCCGGCGCGCCGGCCGCCCGGGTGCGGCTGGCCGCGCCGATCGACGAGGCGACCGCGCGGGAGGCCGGTGCGGCACTGCTGCGCACCGGGCGGGAGGTCGCCTGGTCCGGTGGGGACGTGGTGGCCCGGGAGGTGGTCCGCCTCGGCGCGATCGAGCTTGTCGACCGGCCGCTCGCCGCGCCCGACCCGGAGCTGGTGGCCGCGGCGGTGCTGGACGGGCTGCGGCAGGAAGGGCCGGGGCTGCTCCGCTGGACGCCGGAGGCGACGGCGCTGCGACGCCGGCTGGCGTTCTGCCGTCAGGCGCTCGGCGACGACTGGCCGGACGTATCGGACGCCGCGCTGCTCGCCGCCGCGCCCGCCTGGCTCGGGCCGGAGCTGGGCCGGGCACGCCGCCGGGGCGACCTGGCCCGGGTGGACGTGGCCTCGGCGTTGCGCCGGCTGCTCGACTGGCGGCAGGCGGCGCGGCTCGACGAGTTGGCGCCGGAGCGGCTGGCGGTGCCGAGTGGCTCGCGGGTACGGGTGGACTACGCCGACCCGGCGGCCCCGGTGCTCGCCGTGAAGCTCCAGGAGACGTTCGGCTGGCGGGACGTGCCGCGCATCGCCGACGGGCGGGTGCCGGTGCTGCTGCACCTGCTCTCCCCCGCCGGGCGGCCGGTGGCGGTCACCGCCGACCTGGCATCGTTCTGGCGCGGCGGCTACCCGCAGGTGCGGGCGGAGCTGCGGGGGCGCTACCCGCGTCACCCGTGGCCGGAGGATCCGACCACGGCCGAGCCGACCCGGCGGGCCAGCCCACGCCGGCGCTGAGCCGCGCGGCTCACTCCTCGACGACGTCCGCGATCACCACGGTGACGTTGTCCGGGCCGCCGGCCCGTAGCGCGAGGTCGATGAGCCGGGCCGCGCAGGCCTCCCGCTCCAGGCCCTCGCTCAGCACCTCGGCGAGGGTGTCGGCGCGGACCACGTTGGAGAGGCCGTCGCTGCACAGCAGCCAGCGGTCACCGGCCCGGGGCACCATGGTCGCGTACGCCGGGGAGACCTGGTCGCCCTGCAACGCCTGGGTGACGACGGCGCGGCGGGGGTGGCTGCTCGCCTGGTCGGGGGTGATCAGACCCTGGTCGACGAGCATCTGCACGAAGGTGTCGTCGCGGGTGACCTGTTTGAGCACGCCCTCGCGGAACAGGTAGGCCCGGGAGTCGCCCACGTGCGCCAGCGCCAGGCAGCTGCCGGTGCGGGCGAACAGCAGCGCGGTGAGCGTGGTGCCCATGCCCTGGCGCTCCGGATCCTCCTCGACCGCCTGACGGATCCCGACGGTGGCCCGTTCGATGGCCCCCTGGAGCGCGGCGACGAGCGCGTCCTCCGGCGTCTCCGCGTCCAGCGGGGCGATCGCGTCGATCGCGATGCGGCTGGCCAGGTCGCCGGCCGCCATGCCGCCCATGCCGTCGGCGACCGCGACCAGCCAGGGGCCCGCGTGCTGGGCGTCCTGGTTGCCGCTGCGGATGAGCCCACGGTCGCTCGCTCCGGCGGAACGAAGCTTCAGGGTCATGGGACGCAGCCTGCCAGGTCGAGGGCTCGGTTGTCTCTAGGAGATCACCATCATCGTACGTGGCGCGCAGAATCTCCCCGCGCACGGGCGTACGCCCGCCATCGGGGCGGATCGATTGACAGCGACGGAACGCGATGGAAACATCGGCCTGATATTGGGAGCGCTCCCAGCTCCCCGGCTCCCCCACCACCCCCGAGCACGGAAGGAACCTCCGTGACCCGATCCCGTCGTCGGTTGGTCGCGTTCGCCGCGACCACCACCTTGGCGCTCACCGGCCTCACCGCCGGCCCGGCCCTGGCCGAGGTGCCACCGGACGCCCCCGAGCAACTGCGAAACGGCGACTTCAGCGCCGGTGTCTCCCCCTGGTTCTCCTACAGCACCGGCGAGTTGGCGGTCACCGACGGCCAGCTCTGCACCACCGTCGCCGCCGGCACGGCGAACCCCTGGGACGCCGGCATCGGCCAGGACGCGGTGCCGCTGATCCAGGGCGCCGAATACGAACTGAACTTCGACGTGTCCGCCACCCCCGGCGCGGCCCTCAAGGCGGTGCTCCAGCTCGGCAGCGCCCCCTACACGTCGTACGCCAGCGTGGACGCCACCGCCACCACCACCGCCACGCACGTCACCACCACCTTCACCGCGCCGGCCGACGACGCCGGGGCCCAACTGATCTTCCAGATCGGTGGCAGCGCCCAGGCGCAGACGTTCTGCCTCGACAACGTGTCGCTGCGCGGCGGCGAGGCGGCCCCGCCGTACGAGCCGGACACCGGGCCCCGGGTCCGGGTCAACCAGGTGGGCTACCTGCCCGGCGGCCCGAAGCACGCCACCGTGGTCACCGACGCCACCGACCCGCTGCCGTGGCAGCTGACGTCGGCCGCCGGGACCGTGGTCGCCAGCGGCAAGACCAGCCCGCGCGGGGAGGACGAGGCGTCCGCGCAGAACGTGCAGACCGTCGACTTCTCCGCGTACCGCAAGCCGGGCACCGGCTACACGCTGACCGTGGACGGCGAGACCAGCCACCCGTTCGACATCTCCGGCACGCTCTACGACCGGCTGCGCGCCGACTCGATGCAGTTCTTCTACGCCCAGCGCAGCGGCATCGCGATCGACGGCGACCTGATCGGCGACGAGTACGCCCGCCCCGCCGGGCACCTCGACGTCGCCCCCAACAAGGGCGACACCGACGTGCCCTGCCAGCCCGGCGTCTGCGACTACAAGCTTGACGTGCGCGGCGGCTGGTACGACGCCGGCGACCACGGCAAGTACGTGGTCAACGGCGGCATCGCCACCTACCAGTTGCTGAACTCGTTCGAGCGGACCAAGACCGCGGAGACCGCCGACGGCGGCGCGGCGCTCGGCGACAGCACGCTGCGGGTGCCCGAGCGCGGCAACGACGTGCCGGACGTCCTCGACGAGGCCCGCTGGGAGCTGGACTTCCTGATGCGCATGCAGGTGCCGGCCGGCAAGCCGCTGGCCGGGATGGTCCACCACAAGATCCACGACAAGAACTGGACCGGCCTGCCGCTGGCCCCGCAGGACGACCCGGAGGTGCGCGAGCTGCACCCGCCGTCCACCGCCGCCACGCTCAACCTGGCCGCCGTCGCCGCCCAGTGCGCCCGGCTCTTCGCCCCGTACGACGCCGCCTTCGCGGCCCGCTGCGGCGAGGCCGCGAAGACCGCGTACGCGGCGGCGAAGGCGCACCCGGCGATCTACGCCTCGGCCACCGACGGCACCGGCGGCGGCGCGTACGAGGACAACAACGTCACCGACGAGTTCTACTGGGCCGCCGCCGAGCTGTGGCTGACCACCGGCGACAAGGCATACCTGGCCGACGTCACCGGCTCGCCGCTGCACACCGCCGACGTGTTCACGCCCAACGGCGCGTTCGGCTGGCAGAGCGTGGCCGCGCTGGGCCGGCTCGACCTGGCCACCGTGCCGAACACGCTGCCCGCCGCGGAGAAGACCCGGATCCGCGCCTCGATCACCGCCGCCGCGGACCACTACCTGGCCACGGTCCGCGACCAGGCGTACGGCCTGCCGCTGCCCGGCACCGCCGACGCGTACGTCTGGGGCAGCAACAGCAACATGGTGAACAACACGATCGTGCTGGCCACCGCGTTCGACCTGAGCCGGAACGCGAAGTACCGGGACGGGGCGTTGCAGGCCGCCGACTACCTGTTCGGCCGCAACGCCCTGAACATGTCCTACGTGACCGGTTGGGGCGAGCAGAACGCCCACAACCAGCACAGCCGCATCTTCGGCAACCAGTTGAACCCGGACCTGCCGAACCCGCCGGACGGCTCGCTCGCCGGTGGCCCGAACGCCGCCCTCCAGGACCCGTACGCGGCGAACCTGCTTGCCGGTTGCGCGCCGATGTTCTGCTACGTCGACAACATCAACTCGTACGCGACGAACGAGGTGGCGATCAACTGGAACTCGGCGCTGGCGTGGCTCGCCTCGTTCCTGGCCGACCAGGGTGACGCGGCGGCCGTGCCGGCGCCCACCTGCGCGGTCACCTACAGCACCCACGGGAGCTGGCCGGCCGGCTTCACCACCCAGGTGACGCTGCGCAACACCGGTAAGAAGGCGATCGACGGGTGGAGCCTGCGGTGGGCCTTCCTCGGTGACCAGAAGGTCAGCCACGCCTGGTCGGCGGAGGTCGACCAGGCCGGCGCCACGGTCACCGCGAAGAACCTGCCGTGGAACGCGAAACTGTCCCCCGGCACGTCCACCACGTTCGGCCTGAACGGCACCAGCGCCGGCGGCCCGAACCCCACCCCCAACCTGGTCACCCTGAACGGAAAGGCCTGCACCATCTCCTGACCGGGGCCCTGCCTCAATGCCGTGATCATGAAGTTGACGGCGGAGTTGATCTACATTGATGCCGCCAACTTCATGATCACGGCGATCTCCCGCTTCGGTGACCGGCGGAGGTCGCCCGGAGCTGACCGGGCCACGGGTACGGTCCCGGAGTGGCGTATCTGCTCCTGGCCCTCGCGATCACGGCCGAGGTGATCGGCACCAGCCTGCTCAAGGCGAGCGACGGCTTCACCCGGCTCTGGCCCACGATCGGCCTGGTGGCGTGTTACCTGTCCGCGTTCGGGCTGCTCGCCCTCGTGGTGCGGGACGTCCCGGTCGGCGTCGCGTACGCGATCTGGTCCGGGCTGGGCACCGCCGCCATCATGGCGGTCGGGGCGGCGTTCCTGGGCGAGCCGCTGAGCGTGGCGAAGGTGGTCGGTGCGGGCCTGGTCATCGCCGGCGTGGTGGTGCTCAACCTCGGCGGAGCGCACTGAGCAGCCGGAGCTGACCGATCTCGGCCGTGTTCTTCATCAGTTCGGCGTTGACCCAGCCGACCATGTGCGCGACCGTGAGCCCGGCGTCCGCCGACCACGGGAAGGCGGCGGGCCGCGCCAGGTCGTCGACGGTCAGGCGGTCGAGTTCGTCCGTCCATGCCATCCGCAGGCCACGCAGCCATGTGATGGTTTCCTCCCCCGGCCCCGGCCACACCACGTCCTCACGCCGTCGTGCGGGCCGCCCGACGAGGTGGTCGCCGGCGACCAACCACCACCACCCGAGATGCCAGGTGAGCCACGCGATCGTAGGTGCCGGGATCGGATCCGGCTCGGTGTCCGCCCAGTCGGGACGCCAGGCACCGTCCGCGTCGCGGCGCATCGTCCAGCAGAGCGCGGCCGGCTCCCCGAGGAAGTCGTCCGGTTCCAGCCGGTCGAGGTGATATGCGAACAACGACCAGGTCAGGTCGAACTGCCAGCGCAGCAGGGCGGGAGCGGTGATGGGCATCCGCAGAGAATGGCACGGCGGGCCCCACCGATCGACCGGTTAGCTGCGCTCCACAGCGCCGACCCTGGCAGAGCCGACGGGACGGGGCGAGCGGATTTCGGCGTACCCTGCACCGGTGACGCTTCCCCTGCCGGCCGGCGACTTCCGCGCGTACCTGTTCGACTGCGACGGCACGATCGTCGACTCGATGCCGGTGCACCACCGGGCGTGGAGCGCGGCGCTCGCCGAATGGGACTGCGAGCTGCCGGAGGACCTGTTCTACGCCTGGGGCGGCCGGCCGGTCGTCGACATCGTGGTCGACCTCAACGACCGGCACGGGCTGGCCATGCCGGTCGAGACGGTGGCCCGCCGCCGGGAGGAGCTGTTCCAGGGGCTGCTGCCCGGGGTGACCGCCGTGCCGGAGGTGCTGGCGCACATCGAGGACGCGCACGGGCGGGTGCCGTTCGCGGTCGTCTCCGGCAGCACCCGGGAGTCGGTGACCGCGTCGCTGACCGCGCTGGGCCTGCTGGACCGCTTCGAGACGCTTGTCTGCGCCGAGGACTGCGCCCGGCCCAAGCCCGACCCGGAGGGTTACCTGCTGGCCGCCCGTCGGCTGGGCGTCGACCCGGCCGGCTGCCTCGTGTTCGAGGACACCGACCTGGGCGTGGCGGCGGCGACGGCGGCGGGCATGGCGTCGGTCCGGGTGCCGCACCCCCGGGAGCGTGCGAGTTTCGCCGCGACGACCCGGAAGGCGGCGGGCGGCCCGGGACGGGACGACACCAATGTGGTCAATGAGTAAGGTGGACACCTACGCGCAGTGAAGGCGGGGGTCATCAGGTGGTCATGCCGGAGGGCGCGCCCAGCGACCAGGCAGGCGGCGGCGATCAGCGGCGGACGCTGTGGCGGCGGATGAGCCACCACTATCACCACCGGCTGGACGGGGGTGGCAGAGGTGCCGTGTTGGGGGCCGTCATCGGCTTGGTCGGTGTGCTTCTCACCATCGCGGTCACGACCGTCGTCACGCTGCGGGCCACGGACGGGAGCCGGAGTGGGACGCCACCCGCGGGGCCGGAGCCCCGCGCGAGCAACCCGGTCGACGCCGGGCCGGTGTCCCCGCCAGCGAGCCCGTCGGCCGCCCCGCAGGCGTCTCCGACGACCGGAGACCCGACGCCTTCGGCGACCGGGAACGCGACGCCGGGTGACAGCGTCCGGTGGAGCGGGCCGGTGCGGTTCGACGACGAGGGCATCGACCTCGACGCGAAACCACCGACGGTACGGATGGACTGGCCGGTCTTCGACTCCGACGTGCGGCGAATTTCCGCCGCCGAGGACGCTCCGCTGCACGCCGAGCAGGGATATCTCGCCCGCTGGCCGGGGCCGGGAACACCCACCCGGCAGCAGTGCGCCGACCTCGTCGCCACCCAGGGAAACGAACGCGTGCACATCCCGGTCGGCCGGATCGGCTGCCTGAGCACGAGCAAGGACCGCGTCGTCATGCTCACCGTGACCAGCTTCAAGGACGACACTTTCGCCGTCGCGGCGCGTGTCACGGTCTGGACCTCACCGGACGAGTCGGAGTCCTGACGACGGCACGGCCGGGGCGGACCGGTGGGCGTCGGTGTAGCAGCATGGCGGGATGACCGACGAGCGGAGGATCACCGTCCGGCCGGGCAGGCCGGGGGACGCGCCCGCCGTGCTGCGGCTGTTCGACAGCGCCATCGCATGGCTTGCCGAACGCGACCGGACCGGCCAGTGGGGCGTGAACCCGGCCTCGACCGACCCGCGGCGCATCGAGCAGGCCGACGCCTACGCCACCGGCGGCGGTCTGTGGTTCGCCGAGACCGACGGCACCGAGGTCGGCGCGCTCGCGGTCGGCGCGGCGACGGAGTACGTGCCGCCGGCCACCGAGCCGGAGTTGTACGTCAACCTGCTGGTCACGGACCGGGCGTACGCGGGCCTCGGGATCGGGGCGCGGCTGCTGGCACACGGGGCGGACCTGGCCCGCGAGCGTGGGCTGGGCCTGCTGCGGGTGGACTGCTACCGCAGCCCGGACCGGGCGTTGGTGCGCTTCTACGAGGGCTGCGGCTTCACCGCCACCGACCCGTTCACGGTCGAGCGGCCGGGCCGGACGCCGTGGCCGGGTCAGGTGCTGGCCCGCCGGCTCGACTGAGCGCGGCCGACGTCAGCCGATCTCCTCGTCCACGTAGCACCAGCGCCACGACTCGCCCGGCTCGATGGAGCGCATCACCGGATGACCGCTCGACTCGAAGTGCTTCGTGGCGTGCTGGTAGACCGACGAGTCGCAGCAGCCCACGTGCCCGCAGCTCAGGCAGGAACGCAGGTGCACCCAGTCCCGGTTGCCGACCGCCACGCAGTCGGGACACTCGGTGGTGGTGGCGGGCTCGGCGTCGCCCGCCTCGGCCAGGTGCTGGCAGCTCATTCGACAACCTCCTGTCGTAGCAGCGACTCCTCCAGGTCCAGATCACGATAGGCGCGGGTGAGCACCTCCTCCGGGATCTGGCCGGAGTCGCGGGCGGCCCGGAACACCTCCCGCTCGGTGTCGATCATCTCCTGCCGCAGTCGCGCGTACGCCTGGGAGGGGGTTTCCCGTGCGGTGCCGCCGAGACGTTCCCAGGCCAGGTTGGATCGGGACGTGGTCAGCCCGCGGAGGCGTTCCACCACCGCCGGCGGCGCGTCGTCGGCCATCGCGTCGAGCCGTTCCAGGGCGGCCCGGCTGGCCCGCTGCTGCACCCCGGCGGCGGAGAGCGCGTCCTGCACCGGGTCGTCCGGGGGCAGCCGCAGCTTCCGGGCCACCCAGGGCAGGGTGGCGCCCTGCCCGACCAGGGTGGCCACGATCACCGCGAAGGCCAGCCAGATCAGCAGCCCCCGGGGGTACGACCGGTCGTTGGCGAGGGTGAGCGGCAGGCCCAGCGCGGCGGCGAGCGTCACCACGCCGCGCATGCCGGCCCAGCCGATGACGATCGGGATCTGCACCGGCGGCGCGGCGTCGCGCTTTCGCACCCGGGGCACCAGCCGGGCCAGGTAGGTGGCCGGGAACAGCCAGACGAACCGGGCCAGGAAGACCGCGGCCAGCACCCCGACGGTGATCCCGGCGAGCGAGCCGAACGGCTCGTCGAGGTCGCGCAGCACCTCGGGCAGTTGCAGGCCGACAAGCAGGAACACCAACCCTTCCAGCAGGAACTGGATCAGCCGCCAGAACGCGGTCACCTGGAGGCGGGACGCGGCGGACATGAGCATCGGCAGCTTGTGCCCGATGCCGAGCCCGGTCACCACCACCGCGACCACCCCGGAGGCATGGATCTCCTCGGCGGCGAACACCACCGCGAACGGCACGATCAACGACAGCGCGTTGTCCAGCACCGGGTCGGTGACGAGCTTGTGCAGGTAGCCGAAGACCACCACGCCGAGCAGCCCGACGATGATGCCGCCGCCGGTGGCGACGAGCACCTCCCGGGCCACGTAGCCGAAGCTGACCCCGCCCGCGCTGGCGGTGGCGGCGACGATCGCCACCCGCAGCAGCACCAGCGCGGTGGCGTCGTTGACCAGGCTCTCGCCCTCCAGGATGGTGACGATCCGCCGGGGCAGGCCGACCCGACGGGCCACCGCGGTGGCGGCGACCGCGTCCGGCGGCGCCACCACCGCGCCGAGCGCCAGGCAGATCGCGTACGGCAGGTCGGGCAGGAACAGGTGCACGACGGTGCCCACCACGAACGCGGTGAAGATCACCAACCCGACGGCGAGCAGCAGGATCGGCCGCAGGTTGAGCCGGAACGCCGGCACCGAGGTGTTCACCGCCGCCACGTAGAGCAGCGGCGGCAGGATGCCGACGAGCACCAGGTCCGGTTCCAGCCGCACGTGCGGGAAGAACGGCAGGTAGGACAGCGCGAGGCCGAGCACCACGAGCAGGATCGGCGCGAGCAGGCCGAGCCGGCGGGCCAGGGCCGCGCCGAACGTGGCGATCGCCAGGAACACCACGACCTCGAACAGAGCGTCCATGGGGTACGAGCCTAGGCGTCGCCACCGTGGCGTGCGTTCACGCGGTCGGCCGCACCTTCGGCAGCACCTCGGCGCCGAACGCGTCCAGGAACGCCCCCTGCTCCTGCCCGACGTGGTGCAGGGCGATCTGGTCGAAGCCCAGCTCGACGTACTCCTCCAGCCAGCCGACGTGCCGGCCCAGGTCGGCGGAGACGTTGACGGTGTCGGTGACCCTCGCCAACGGCAGGTCCCTGCTGGCCTCGTCGAAGTGGGCGACGGTCTCCAGGTCCCAGCAGACCGGCGGGGCGAACACGTTGCTGCGCCACTGCTCGTACGCGATCGCCTCGGCCTCGGCCTGCTCGGGCGCCCAGCTCACGTGCACCTGGAGGTGCAGCGGCCCGCGCCCGCCGGCGTCCCGGTAGGCGTCGATCATCTGCCGGAGGTGGTCGACCGGCGCGTTGACCGTGATCAGCCCGTCGGCCCACTCGGCGCACCAGCGGGCGGTGGCGACGCTGACCGCGGCGCCGACGAGCGCGGGCGGCTCCTCGGGGCGGGTCCACAGCTTCGCCCGGTCCACGGTGACCAGACCGTCGTGGCTGACCTCCTCGCCGGCCAGCAGCGCCCGGATCACGTCGACGCACTCGCGCAGCCGGGCGCTGCGGACGTCCTTGCCGGGCCAGCGGTCGCCGGTGATGTGCTCGTTGCTCGCCTCGCCGGTGCCCAGCGCCGCCCAGAACCGTCCCGGGTACATGGCGCCGAGCGTGCCGACGGCCTGCGCGATGATCGCCGGGTGGTACCGCTGGCCGGGCGCGTTGACCACGCCGAACGACAGGTTGGTGGCCTGGAGGGCGGCGCCGAGCCAGGACCAGGCGAAACCGGACTGGCCCTGCCGCTCGCTCCACGGGGAGAAGTGGTCGGAGCACATGGCGGCGTCGAAGCCGGCGGTTTCGGCGTGGATCACCGCCTCCAGCAGCTTCGCCGGGTGGATCTGCTCATGGGATGCGTGGAAGCCGAACGCCGTCATGCCCGGCACTCCTACCCACCCCGCCCGGGATGTAAGCAGGGGCCCCCGCTTAACGCCTCAGGTATAGGCGGGGCCCCCGCTTAACACCTCACCTCACCTCACTCGGCGTGCGCGCCGGCGCCCGCCCCGGCCTCCCCCGCGCCGATCCACACCGTCTTGGTGTTGCAGAACTCGCGCATGCCGGCGGCGGACAGCTCGCGGCCGTACCCGGAGTTCTTCACGCCGCCGAACGGCAGCTCCGGATAGGACGTGGTCATGCCGTTGATGAACACGTTGCCGGCGTCCAGGTCGGTGGCGAAGCGCTCCTGCTCGGCCGGGTCGGTGGTCCAGGCGTTCGAGCCGAGACCGAAGGCGGTGCCGTTGGCCACCTCGATCGCCTCGTCGTACGAGCCGACCCGGTAGAGCCCGGCGACCGGCCCGAACACCTCCTCGCCCCACATCCGCATCTCCGGCCGCAGGTCGGTGACCACGGTCGGCGGGTAGTACCAGCCGTCCCCGGCCGGCTTCTCGCCGCCGCAGAGCACGGTGGCGCCCTTGTCGACGGCGTCGGTCACCTGGTCGTGCACCTCGTCCCGGCCGCGCTCACTCGCCAGCGGACCGACGTCGGTGGCATCGTCCATCGGGTCGCCGACGGTCAACGCCGACATCCGGGCGGCGAACTTCTCGGCGAACGCGTCGAAGACGTCGGTGTGCACGATGAACCGCTTGGCCGCGATGCAGGACTGGCCGTTGTTCTGGCAGCGGGCGGTGGTGGCGACCTCGGCGGCCCGGTCCAGGTCGGCCGAGGGCATCACCACGAACGGGTCGCTGCCGCCCAGCTCCAGCACGGTCTTCTTGATCTCCCGGCCGGCGATCTGGGCGATGGAGCGGCCCGCCGGTTCGCTGCCGGTGAGGGTGGCGGCCCGCACCCGCGGGTCGCTGAGGATCCGGTCGACCGCGTCGGAGCCGACGAGCAGCGTGGTGAACGCGCCCTCCGGGAAGCCGGCGCGGCGGAACACGTCCTCCAGGTAGAGCGCGGTCTGCGGGACGTTCGAGGCGTGCTTGAGCAGGCCGGTGTTGCCGGCCATCAGGGCCGGCGCGGCGAAGCGCATCACCTGCCAGAGCGGGAAGTTCCACGGCATCACCGCGAGCACCGGGCCGATCGGCTGGTAGCGGACGTACGCCCGCTTCGCCTTGACCGCGGTGGCGTCGGCGGGCTCGTCGGCGAGCATCCGCGGCGCGTTTCCGGCGTAGAAGCGGCAGGCGGTGGCGCACTTGGTGACCTCCGCCTTCGCGGCGGCGTACGTCTTGCCCATCTCGGTGGTCATCAGCCGGGCGGTCTCGTCCCGCTCGGCGTCGAGCAGGTCGGCGGCGGCGGTGAGCCACCGCGCCCGCTGGGCGACGTCGGTGTCCCGCAACTGCCGGAACGCGAGGTCGGCCCGTTCGATCGCGGCGTCGATCTGCTCCTCCGACATCGCGTCGTACGTCTTGAGCACCTGTCCGGTGGCGGGATTGGTGGTGGCGATGGGCATCTCGTACTCCTGTCACTCGAACAGCGAGTGCCGCACGCCCGGCTCCTCCCGGCGGCGTGCGGCGCGGCGGCGCTGGATGACGACCATATCGACCACCGCCACCACGGCGAGGATCGCGCAGACGACGCCCAGCCAGGCCAGGCCGACGACGAACGCGACCACCGCGAGGACGGTCATCACCACCAGACCGAACAGCGCCAGTACGAGGCGCAGGTTCAGCGCGCTGTTCGCGTGGCCGACCGTGCCTCGGGCGCGGCGGGGCTGTGATCGGGTCATTCCTCCCGGCTACCCGGGCACGGCCGCGGCTAACCGGCGGACCGTGACCGGCGCCCGACACCTGCCGCAGCATGCTCATGTGAACGACGGGGGTCGATGCAAGAAAGGCGACAGAACGCCCGTACGGACGGTCCCGGGCCATAGGGTCGACACGCCGCTGGCGTGCCGCCGGACGGAGGACCGGATGCCTCGACGTTGGATCGCCGCGCTCGCCTGCCTCGCGGCGCTCGTCGCGCTTGCCTGCGACGGCTCGGGCGAGGCGTCGCCCCGCCCGTCCGGATCGACCCGCCCCGGCGACCCCCGGGTGCTGACCGCGCTCGGCGACTCGGTCACCACCGGCTTCGGCTCCTGCCTGGTGCTGGTGAGCTGCGAACGCAACTCCTGGTCGACCGGGGACAGCCTGCGGGTGGAGAGCCTGTTCCGGCGGTTGCGCGCGGACGTGCCGACGCTGCGCGCGCACAACCGGGCGGTGCCCGGCGCCCGCGCGGCCGGGCTCGCCGATCAGGCCCGATCCGCCGTACGCGACAAGGCCGACCTGGTCACCGTGCTGATCGGGGCGAACGACGTCTGCCGCGGCGACGTCGACGCGATGACGCCGACCGCCACGTTCCGGGAGCAGGTCGACACGGCGCTGGCCGTGCTGCGCAAGGGCCGGCCGAAGGCCCGGGTGCTTGTGGTGAGCATCCCCGACCTGTACCGCCTCTGGGCGATCGGGCACACCGAGAAGCGGGCCGTCCGGGCCTGGTCGCACGGCGTCTGCCCGGCGCTGCTGGCCGACGCCACGTCCACCGCGCCCGCCGCGACGGCCCGCCGGGCGCGGGTCCGGGACCGGATCGAGGCGTACGACGAGCAGCTCCGCGCCGCCTGCCGGGCGTACGGGTCGCGCTGCCGGTGGGACGGCGGCGCGGTGCACCGCCTCCGGTTCAGCCTGGATCAGGTGAACTCGCTCGACTGGTTCCACCCGAACGCGGCCGGTCAGGGCCGGCTGGCCGAGGTGGCCTGGACCGCCTCCGGCTGGGCCCGCGACTGAGCCCGGCCCGGCCGAACGCAGCGGGGCACGGCCCCACCGGTCAGGGCTGGCGCGGGCCGGGGAGCTGCCGGCCGGTGGCGCGGTAGAGCGCGCGGGCCCGGTCCGCGAGTTCCTTGGTGGCCGAGGAGTTGGCCCAGGTGCCGAGGATGATCGCGGCGCCGGGGATCACCTTGGCGAACATCCGCTTGGCGGCGCGTACCCCGGCCATCCGGGCCAGCCGGACACCGAGTTGCAGCATCACCCGGCCCAGCGCCCGGTCGCCGGCCGAGCCGAACAGCGCGCCGGCCCGTTCCCGGCCGGCGGCCACGCCGAGCGCCAACCGGGCGGCCTCGGCGGCCTTGTGCACCCGCTGGAGCACCAGCAGGTCGGTGGCCCGATCGGGGTTCGTCGGGTCGGCGCCGTAGGCGGCGGCCACGTGCAGCACCAGCCGGGCCTGGGTCCAGGCGAGCACACCGACGTCGATCACCGCGCCGGGCAGCCCGGCGGCACCGGAGACCGCGCCGGAGAGCCGGGCGTGGTTGACGAACTTGCGGACCGCCAGGTCGGCCAACTGCTCGGGGGGCGCGTCCGGCCGCTGCGCCCGTTCCCGGGCGGCCCACTGCGCCGCCTCCGGCCCCAACCGGCGCACCGCTTCCAGGGCCAGGTGCTCCGGCGCGTACTGCGGGTCCTCGCGCATCCGGTCCCAGAGGGTGGCCGGGGGCCCTTCGGGCGCCTCCACCGGCGGGACCGGGACGGCGGGGACGGCGGTGGGCTCCCCGTCGACGGGGGCGGGGTCGGTCACGGGACGCTCCGGGGCTCGTCGTGCGGGGGTGGGGCCGGTCAGCGGCGGCGCGCCGAGGAGAGGCGGGTGGCGATCTGCCGCAGCCGCTCCTGGTTCTGCGGCTTGGCCATCTCGCGCCGCCCCCGGTCGACCAGTTGCTGGCCGCGCGGGGACCGCAGGAAGGTGGTGATCCGTTGCATCAGCGACATGGCGTCCTCCAGTCCGCGGTCCCCTTCATGTGTACCGGGAACCGGCAAGCCTCTGGTACCCGCACCTGCGCGCCGGCAACCGTCCACTCCGGTCAGCCGAGGATTTCGGCCACCACCGTGCTCGCGTTCCACTCGTGCTGCGCGTACGCGTCGGGGAACGCCGAGATCTGCACCGCCTGCGCGGCGATCGACAGCGGCAGGTCCTGCCAGCCGGGGATCTCCTGCAGCGCGGACAGGAACGCCCTGGTCGCGTACTCGGGATCCATCAGCTCGGCGACGGTGCCCCAGCCGCTGCTGGGCCGCTGCTGGAACAGGCCGACCGAGTCGTGGTCCCAGCCGATGGCCTGGTGCGGGTAGTTCTGGGACTCGGGCAGCACGCCGCTGGCGTAGTTGAGCAGGGTGCTCTCCTGCATCGCGGTGGCCACCGCGATGACCAGACCGCGGCGCGGCACGCCCATCTCCCGGCCGGCCCGGACGATCTTCGTGGCGTTGTCCATCTGGGTGCGGTTGAGCCCGGCGACCGGGACGATCCGGCGGGGCTTCGGCTTGCGCTTGACCGTGACCTTCGGCTTCGGCTTGGCGGTCGCCGAGGGACTGGCGCCGGGGGTGGCCGGGGCGGTGCTCGGGGCGGTGGTGCTCGGGGCGGCGGTGCTCGGGCGGGCCAGGCCACGCGAGGCGGCGCCGAGCGCGGCCCGCTCGGCGATCTCCGCCGTGGGGGCCGGCTTCGTCGTCCGGTCGGCCGCGCCGACATCGATCTGGCTGACGCCGACCAGGCCGAGGCAGCAGGCGGCGCCGGTGGCGACCACCAGCCGGGCGCGGTGGTTCATCACCCCCCGCAGGCGGCGGGTACGCCGACTTCCGCCGTCCGGCGGCGAGGAAGCGGTTGTACGGTCGGTCGAGGGGGTATCGTCCGAACGGTCAGCCGGGCAGCCGGGGCCGTTCGGGTGTTCGGGGGTGCCGTCGTCACGCATCCGACGAGGCTAGACAGGGCAAACCGGGATCACCCAGACCCAAAAGGTGACCCCCGCCACACTATTTCCAAGATCATTCGGACATCGATGAAAGACCGCGCCCAGTGTGGCGTCAACGTCGCCGAACGGACGAACCTCCGGTCCGCCGCGAAGCCGACCCGGCGGGGCAGGAACGCCGCAGCCGCTCCCCGCCCCACCGATGATCGACAAACTCGCCCTTTCGGCCGATCCGGGATGGGCCGCCGGACCGGGGCGTAGCCGAATTGTGATCACCATCCGGGCTCCGGACGGGTCCGTAACGGAATGGACCACGTCCCCCGGTACGTTTGCCGAATCGGGGATGCCTCGCGCGCGCGGCGCTCCCGTACGCGTCGACAGGGAGGACCCACCGGTGCTCGACCCACACGAGCTCTACGAACTCACCGACGAGCTGCCCGACCTCGGCCAGCCGGTGCTGATCCAGGCGCTCACCGGCTTCGTCGACGCCGGCAGCGCCACCCGACTGGCCCGGGAGCAGCTCCTCACCGCGCTGGACGCCCGGACCATCGCCCGCTTCGACATCGACCAGATCTTCGACTACCGCTCCCGCCGGCCGGTGATGACCTTCGTCGAGGACCACTGGGCCGACTACGACGCCCCGACCCTCGAACTGCACCTGCTGAACGACGACGACGAGACCCCGTTCCTCCTGCTCACCGGCCCCGAGCCGGACGTGCAGTGGGAGCGGTTCGTGGCCGCCGTCGCCGGGCTGTCGGCCCGTCTCGACGTCCGGCTCACCGTCGGGCTCAACTCGATCCCGATGGCGGTGCCGCACACCCGACCCAGCGGCGTCACCGCGCACGCCACCCGGCCGGAGCTGATCGCCGGCCACGAGCCGTGGCTCCAGAAGGTGCAGGTGCCGGCAAGCGTCGGGCACCTGCTCGAATACCGCCTCGGCGAGCAGGGGCGCGACGCGCTCGGCTTCGCCGCCCACGTGCCGCACTACGTCGCGCAGACCGAATACCCGGCCGCCGCGGAGGCGCTGCTCGCTGCCGTGTCCCGGAGCACCGGACTGCTGCTGCCGAGCGACGGCCTGCGCACCGCGGCCGAGGCGATCCGGGTGGAGATCGACCGTCAGGTGGCCCAGACCGAGGAGGCGGCCACGCTGGTCGCGGCGCTCGAGGAGCAGTACGACACGTTCGCCCGTGGTCGCGGTGAGAAGAGCCTGCTCGCCGCCGAGACCGGCCCGCTGCCCACCGCCGACGAACTCGGCGCCGAGCTGGAACGCTTCCTCGCCGAGCAGACCCGCCCGGGCGACACCCCGGAACGCTGACGCGGGACGGGCCGGGCGACACCCCGGAACGCTGACGCCGGACGGGCCGGGCGACACCCCGGAACGCTGACGCCGGACGGGCCGGGCGAGCCGGGCCGGGATGCGGCAGGCTGGGGGCATGCGCCTGGCGACCTGGAACGTCAACTCGGTGAAGGCCCGTCTCCCCCGGCTGCTCGACTGGCTGGGCACCACGAAACCCGACGTCCTCTGTCTCCAGGAGACGAAGTGCCCGGACGGGGCGTTCCCCGTCGCCGAGGTGGGCGAGCTGGGATACGAGGTGGCCAGCCACAGCGACGGACGGTGGAACGGCGTGGCCGTGCTGTCCCGGGTCGGGCTGGCCGACGTCACGGTCGGGTTCCCCGGCGAGCCCGGGTTCCCCGAGCCCGAGGCCCGCGCCATCGCGGCCACCTGCGCCGGCCTGCGGGTCTGGTCGGTGTACGTGCCGAACGGCCGCGCCCCCGACGACCCGCACTACGCGTACAAGCTGGCCTGGTTCGCGGCGCTGCGCGACGCCCTGGATCCGGAGGTCGCCGCCGCCCTCCCGCTCGCCGTCTGCGGCGACTTCAATGTCGCGCCCACCGACGCCGACGTCTGGGACCCGGCGCTGTTCGCCACCTCCACCCACGTCACACCGGCCGAGCGGGCCGCCCTGGCCGCGCTGCGCGACCTGGGCCTCACCGACGTGGTGCCCACCCCGATGAAGGGACCGCACCCCTACACCTACTGGGACTACCGCGCCGGCATGTTCCACCAGAACAAGGGCATGCGGATCGACCTGGTGTACGCCACCGCGCCGTTCGCGGACGCGGTCCGCTCCGCGTACGTGGATCGGGAGGCCCGCAAGGGCAAGGGCCCCTCCGACCACGCCCCGATCGTGGTCGACGCCGACCTGGTGCCCGCCGTCGAGGCGCTCTGAGTCGCCGTAGGGTGGACAGCATGGCAGTCGTGAAGATCAACGCGATCGACGTCCCGCCCGGCGCCGGCGAGGAGTTGGAGAAGCGGTTCGCGGCCCGGGCCGGCGCGGTGGAGAACTCCCCCGGCTTCCTCGGCTTCGAGCTGCTCCGCCCGGTCGCCGGCGAGACCCGTTACTTCGTCTACACGAGATGGGAGACGGAGGAGGCGTACCAGGCCTGGGCGCAGGGCCCGTCACGGGAGGCCCACGCCGGCAACGGCGAGCCCCGCAAGCCGGTCTCCACCGGCGCCACCCTCCTGGAGTTCGAGGTGGCCCTCCAGGTCCCCACCCCCTGAGCACCCGGCCACGGCTCCGGTGATCATGAAGTTGGCGGCGCTCATTGTCCGTCTCGCCGCTGCCAACTTCATGATCACCGAAGCCCGAGGGCACTGGTCAGCGCGGACGTGTGGTGAGCAGAGAGGCGAAGACGATCACGTTGTCCTCGTAGCCGGTGCGTCCACCGAGCCACGTGCCGCCGCAGGTGATCAAACGCAGCTCCGCCGGGCCGGAGTCGCCGTAGACCCGGGAGGCGGGCAGTTTCGCCTTGTCGAAATACTCCACGCTGTCGACCGCGAACGTCACCACGCTGCGGTCGGCACGGGTCACCTGGATCCGGGCACCCGGCTTGAGCTGGCGCAGCCGGTAGAACACGGCCGGCCCGCTCTTGGTGTCGACGTGACCGACGATGATCGCCCGACCCGGTTCGCCCGGCACCGCGCCCCGGTCGTACCAGCCGGTCTGGTCGGTCTCGGTAAGCGGCGGCACATCCACCGACCCGTCCCGCGCCTGACCGACCGGGGTGACCGGCGCGGCGACCTTGATGGCCGGCACGGAGAGACGAACGGGCAAGCTGGCCGGTTTCCGGGCCGGGGCCGGCTGGGACTCCGTCGCCGCAGTTGATCCGGCCGACGCCTCGGCCCAGTCGAACGGCCCGGCGGTACGGCCGAGCCCCGCCCCGACGGCGAACACGCCGACCAGCACCAGCACGACGGCAAGCGGTTTCGACCAAGGGCTCCGCCTCCGATCCCGCTCCGTCGGCGACCCGGCGGGCGACGACCCAGCGCGCGACGGACCGGCGGGCGGCGGACCGGCGCGCGATGGATCGGCGGGGGGCGGACCGGCGGACCGGGATCGCCCGGACAGCGGACCGGCCGAGGGCGGACTCCATGGACGGGGTGCGGCAGGCGGTGGCATCCAGGGCCGCGATGCGGACGGCGGGACGTACGCCGGACGGGACCGGGTGTCCGCGTCAACAGGTGGTGGATCGGCAGGCGGCGGACTCCACGGCCGTGGACCGGAGAGTGGCCCGGATCCCGCAGGCGGGGCGGCTGGCGGAGGCAGGGCGGCGAACGGCCAGCCGGAGCGCCGGGAACCGGCGGGCGGCGGAGCGTAGTGGTCGGCCATGGCGGGACTCAGCGCCGCGCGGCGTGCCGGCGGGAGGCGGCCACCCCGAGCCCGGCGCCGACCATGGTCAGCGCCAACCCGAGCGGCACCAGCAGGCCGCCGAGACCGGGGCCGGCGGTGCCGCCGAAGCCGGTCGCCGGGCCGCGGCTCGGGAAGTGGCTGGGCGGGTGGGTCGGCGGACGGGTGGGCTGCGCCTGTTTGACCACCTGGAGCATGGTGGACGCGGTCTCGCCGCCCGGGCACTCCAGCTTGACCCGGTAGTTACCGGGCCGGGTGCGCTCGTTGACCATCGGCGATGCGGTGAGCAGTCCGCGCTGCGGCTGCACCTGGATCCGGCCGAAGGCGTCGGAGACGACGATCGCCGGCACGGAGTTGTCCCGGCAACTGGCCCGGATGCCGACCAGGTAGCCCGGCTGCACCGTGCCCGGGGTGACCTCCACGAAGATCACGTCGCCGCCGGCCGGCTGCTCCGGCCCCGGTATCGACACCGGCTCGGCGGCGCGCGGCGACGCCCGGCCGGGCGTCGCGCCGAGCAGCGGGAAGGCGCACGCGACGGCCGCGACCAGCAGCGCCACCCGTCCCCTGACCGACCCCATGATCCCTCCCGGCGTACGGGATGAATCCTCTCACCCCTGGCCGCACCGCACATCCGATCAGCGCCACGGTCGCGTAGGCTCGGGTCGCTGTGACCACCACCGACGCCCCCGCCGCCCGCATCCGCACCTTCCATCCGCGTCGCGGGCGGATGAGCGACCGGCAGCGCGACGCGCTGGCGCGGCTCTGGCCCGCGTACGGCCTGGAGATCGCCGCCCTCGACGGGCCGTGCGATCCGACGGCGCTGTTCGGCCGGCGGGCGCCGCTGGTGCTGGAGATCGGCTCCGGCATGGGCGACGCCACCGCCGCGATGGCGGCGGCCGACCCGAGCCGACACTATCTGGCGGTCGAGGTGCACACGCCGGGAATCGCCAACCTGCTGGAGCTGGTGGAGCGGCATCGGCTGGGCAACGTCCGGGTGGCCGAGGGGGACGCGCTGGACCTGGTCCGGGCCATGCCGGAGGGGTGCCTGGACGCGGTGCACGTCTACTTCCCCGACCCGTGGCCGAAGACCCGCCACCACAAGCGGCGGATCATCGCGCCGGCACACGTGGCGCTGCTGCGGTCCCGGCTGGCGTCCGGCGGCACGCTGCACTGCGCGACCGACTGGGCGGAGTACGCGGAGTCGATGCGGGCGACGCTGACCGCCGACCCGGAGCTGGTCGACGTGCACGGCGGGTACGCGCCCCGCCCGGCGCACCGGCCGGTGACGAAGTTCGAGCGTCGCGCGCTGACCGCCGGCCGGGAGATCTTCGACCTGATCCACCGGCGGCGCTGAGGCCGGAGCCCGGAAGCCGGAGCCCGGGGCGCGGAACCCGGCTGGCGCGGCGGGGTGCCGCCCAGGCACGATGGGAGCCGCCATGACTCTCACCGCCGCGCTGCCGAAGACCGCCGACCCGGACACCCTCTACGACGCGTTCGCCTCCTGGGCGTCCGAGCGCGGCCTCGACCTCTATCCCCATCAGGAGGAGGCGGTCATCGAGATCGTCTCCGGCGCGAACGTGATCATGAATACGCCGACCGGTTCGGGCAAGAGCCTGGTGGCGATCGCGGCGCACTTCGCGGCGCTGGCCGACGACCGGACGACCTTCTACACCGCGCCGATCAAGGCGCTGGTGTCGGAGAAGTTCTTCGCGCTCTGCGAGGTCTTCGGCGCGGAGAACGTCGGCATGCTGACCGGTGACGCAAGCGTCAACGCGGACGCCCCGATCATCTGCTGCACCGCTGAGATCCTGGCCAACCTGGCGCTGCGGGAGGGTCGCCGGGCCGACGTCGGCCAGGTGGTCATGGACGAGTTCCACTTCTATGCCGAGCCGGACCGCGGCTGGGCCTGGCAGGTGCCGATCATCGAGCTGCCGCAGGCGCAGTTCGTGCTGATGTCCGCCACGCTCGGCGACACCACCCGCTTCGTCGACGACCTGACCCGGCGCACCGGGCGGCCGACCGCCGTCGTCCGTTCGGCCGAGCGGCCGGTCCCGCTCCTCTTCTCGTACGCGACCACGCCGCTGCACGAGACGCTCGAGGAACTGCTGGAGACGAAGCAGGCCCCGGTGTACGTGGTGCACTTCACCCAGGCCGCCGCGCTGGAACGGGCGCAGGCGCTGATGAGCGTCAACGTCTGCACCCGGGCCGAGAAGGACATGATCGCGACCGCGATCGGGAACTTCCGATTCACCTCGGGCTTCGGCAGGACGCTGTCCCGGCTGGTCCGGCACGGCATCGGCGTGCACCACGCGGGCATGCTCCCGAAGTACCGCCGCCTGGTGGAGACGCTCGCCCAGGCCGGCCTGCTCAAGGTCATCTGCGGCACCGACACGCTCGGCGTCGGCATCAACGTGCCGATCCGGACCGTGCTCTTCACCGGCCTGAGCAAGTACGACGGGGTGCGGACGCGGCTGCTCAAGGCCCGCGAGTTCCACCAGATCGCCGGCCGCGCCGGGCGGGCCGGGTTCGACACCATCGGCCGGGTGGTGGTGCAGGCCCCCGAGCATGTGATCGAGAACGAGAAGGCGCTCGCCAAGGCCGGCGACGACCCGAAGAAGCGCCGCAAGGTGGTGAAGAAGAAGCCGCCGGAGGGTTCCATCGGCTGGGGCGAGCCGACGTTCCAGCGTCTCGTCGAGGCCGAGCCGGAGCCGCTCACGTCCAGCTTCCAGGTCAGCCACTCGATGCTGCTCAACGTGATCGGCCGGCCGGGCGACGCCTTCGCCTCGATGCGGCACCTGCTCACCGACAACCACGAGGACCCGGCCGCCCAGCGTCGGCACATCCGCCGGGCCGTCGCCATCTACCGGGCGCTGCGGGCCGGCGGCGTGGTCGAGGAGCTGCCCGAGCCGGACGAGACCGGCCGGCGGGTCCGCCTCACCGTCGACCTCCAGCTCGACTTCGCGCTCAACCAGCCGCTGTCGCCGCTGGCGCTGGCCGCCATCGAGCTGCTCGACCGGGAGTCCCCGTCCTACCCGCTGGACGTGCTCAGCGTGATCGAGGCGATTCTGGACAACCCGCGGCAGATCCTCTCCGCGCAGCAGTTCAAGGCCCGCGGCGAGGCGGTAGCCGCGATGAAGGCCGAGGGCATCGAGTACGAGGCACGCCTGGAACTGCTCGACGAGGTGACCTGGCCGAAGCCGCTGGCCGAGCTGCTGGAGGGCGCGTACGAGATGTACCGGCAGGGCCACCCGTGGGTCGCCGACCACGAGCTGGCCCCGAAGTCCGTGGTCCGCGACATGTACGAGCGGGCCATGACGTTCCCGGAGTATGTCCAGTTCTACGGGCTGTCCCGCTCCGAGGGCCTGGTCCTGCGCTACCTCGCGGACGCCTACAAGACGTTGCGGCAGACCGTGCCGGAGGACGCCAAGACCGAGGAGCTTGTCGACCTCATCGAGTGGCTGGGCGAGCTGGTCCGCCAGGTCGACTCCAGCCTGATCGACGAGTGGGAGCGGCTGCGCAACCCGTCCGACGTGGCCGAGGTGGCCGCCTCCCTGGACGACCGGCCGCCGGCGGTCACCCGCAACGCGCGGGCGTTCCGGGTGCTGGTGCGCAACGCGCTGTTCCGCCGGGTCGAGCTGGCCGCGCTGCGCCGCTGGGACCTGCTCGGCGAGCTGGACGCGGGGGACGGCTGGAACGCCGACGCGTGGGCGGACGCGCTGGAGCCGTACTTCGAGGCGTACGACTCGATCGGGGTGGGTCCGGACGCGCGCGGGCCGGCGCTGCTGATGATCGAGCAGGGCCGCGGGCGGTGGACCGTACGCCAGATCCTGGACGACCCGGAGGGCGACCACGACTGGGGCATCAGCGCCGAGGTGGACCTCGCCGCCTCGGACGAGGTGGGCGCGGCGGTCCTGCGGGTCACCGACGTCGGCCAGCTCTAGGACTACGCGAAAAAGGGCCGCCCGGGATGTCCGGGCGGCCCTTTTCGTACCCTGGGCGATGTCAGCTCCGTCGATTAGAATGTATGTACTAAACGAGCTGTTGACCTGGGAGGATGCTCGTGACTGCGCCCACCTCCGCCGCCCCTGTCACCCCCTACGCCACCCTTCTCGGGTTCACCCGCTACGTGGACCGCACCGGCCCCACCAAGGCCACCTTCGTCGGCGGCCTGCGCCGGCAGCGGGCCAGCCGGCACGGCTTCAACCCGCACGGCCAGTTCGTCAAGGCGCTCAAGGCCGACGTCGCGTTCCACACCGGTGGCACCCACCTGGCCCAGGTGGCCGACGTGGTCAAGCCGCGCTGGCGCCCGCTCTACGAGGCGCTCACGCCCGGCGCGACCCGCTGGCTGCACTCGCTCGGTGAGCCGGCCGGCGTCGACCTGGCGCAGGCCCGGGAGGCGCTCGCGATGCTCGGCGACCTACCCGTGAAGATCAACCCCCAGTTCGGCGTACGCTTCGCCGACGGCCGGGCCGAGGCGATCCGGCTGCACTTCGACGAGGCACCGCCGAGCGAGGAGGCCACGCTCGCCACCCTGCACCTGATGGCCCGGCACATGGACGCCGTGCTGCCGCACGCCGAGCCGGTGCTTGTCGACGTGCGCCGCGGCGAGGCGCACCGGATGCCCGCCGACGCCAAGCCCGAGCAGATCGAACAGTGGCTGGCCGGCGAGGCCGCCGCGTTCCGCGCGATCTGGTCCACCGCCGCCTGACGCGCCGGCTCGCGGCGGGGTGGCTGTCCGGCGCCGGACAGCCACCCCGCCGCGAAGCGCGCGCCCGGAGACCTCCACGGTCACGCGCTGCCGCGCGTCAGTCCTCCGCGGCCTGGCGGCTCACCGGCACCACCGGCAGCGGCCACACCCCGGTGCGCGGGGCCGCCGCCGGTGTCTCCACCTGGTGGTCGGCCCAGACGTAGGTCTCGGGCAGCAGGTCGGCCACCGGCACCGCGCGCAGGCCGTCCGGCGGCCCGACGATCACCCGGATCGCCGGGAAGTAGTCGAGCAGCACCTGCCGGCAGCGTCCGCACGGCGGGAGGACACCCCGACCCCGGTCCCCCACCGCGACGATCGTCTCCAGCTCGCCGGCGCCCTGGGTGGCGGCGGCGCCCAGGGCCACCACCTCGGCGCACGGCCCGCCGGTGAAGTGGTAGACGTTCACGCCGCTGAACACCCGGCCGTCGACGCTGCGCACGGCGGCGGCCACGGTGTGGTTGTCGCTGCGGCAGCGGAGCTTGGCGACAGCGGTGGCGGCCTGCACGAGCGCCCGGTCGGTGTCCCGCATGATCATCCCCGTCCCTCGTCGACCTCGTCGGCGGCAACTTTATCCGGGCGGACGGTCTGACCAGCGATGGCACGCCCACCGCCGGTAACCCGGGGGCGGTACGCCACGAGGCTGCCTATCCTTGGCGACGACATGCAGAATCCAGCCGTACCCGCCGCCCCTGATACCGCCCGCGACCTGCACCGCCGCCTCGCCTCCCTGATGTTCCGCGACCAGCGCCGGCTTCAGCGGCGGCTCGACGGCGTGCGGAAGCTGCGGGACCCGCAGCGGCGGGAGGCGGCGCTGGCCGAGATCGCGGCCGAGGTGGCCCGGGCCGAGGCGCGGCTGGCCGCCCGACGGGCCGCGGTGCCGGCGGTCACCTACCCGGCGCAGCTCCCGGTCAGCGAGCGTAAGGACGACATCGCCGCCGCGATCCGCGACCACCAGGTGGTGATCGTGGCCGGCGAGACCGGCTCCGGCAAGACCACCCAGCTCCCCAAGATCTGCCTGGAGCTGGGCCGCGGCGTCACCGGCCTGATCGGGCACACCCAGCCCCGACGGCTGGCCGCCCGCACGGTCGCCGACCGGATCGCCGAGGAACTCGGCACCGAGCTGGGCGGCGTGGTCGGCTACAAGGTGCGTTTCGCCGACCAGGTGGGCGATACCAGCCTGGTCAAGCTGATGACCGACGGCATCCTGCTGGCCGAGTTGCAGACCGACCGGATGCTCCGGCAGTACGACACGTTGATCATCGACGAGGCGCACGAACGCAGCCTGAACATCGACTTCATCCTCGGCTACCTGCGGCAGCTACTCCCCCGCCGGCCCGACCTCAAGGTCGTGATCACCTCGGCGACCATCGAGACCGACCGGTTCGCGAAGCACTTCGCCGACGCCGACGGCAACCCGGCGCCGGTGGTCGAGGTCTCCGGACGCACCTACCCGGTGGAGGTCCGCTACCGGCCGCTGGTCGAGGTCACCGAGGGCGAGGAGGAGGACGAGGCCGACGAGGAGAACGTCCGCGACCAGATCCAGGCCATCGGCGACGCGGTCGAGGAGCTGGCCGCCGAGGGCCCCGGGGACATCCTGGTCTTCCTCAGCGGCGAGCGGGAGATCCGGGACACCGCCGACGCGCTGGGCAAGCTGGTGCAGACCAAGCGCAGCCTGCTCGGCACCGAGATCCTGCCGCTGTACGCCCGGCTCTCCACCGCCGAGCAGCACCGGGTCTTCGCGGCGCACAGCAACCGCCGGGTGGTGCTCGCCACGAACGTCGCGGAGACCTCGCTGACCGTCCCCGGCATCAGGTACGTGGTGGACCCGGGCACCGCCCGGATCTCCCGCTACTCCAGCCGGTTGAAGGTGCAGCGGCTGCCGATCGAGCCGGTCTCGCAGGCCAGCGCCAACCAGCGCAAGGGCCGCTGCGGGCGTACCTCGGACGGCATCTGCGTCCGCCTCTACGACGAGGCGGACTTCGACTCCCGCCCGGAGTTCACCGACCCGGAGATCCTGCGCACCAACCTCGCCTCGGTCATCCTCCAGATGACCTCGATCGGGCTCGGCGACGTCGCCGCGTTCCCGTTCCTCGACCCGCCGGACCGGCGCAACGTCACCGACGGCGTCAACCTGCTGCACGAGCTGGGCGCGCTCGACCCGGCCGAGACCGACCCGGCGAAGCGGCTCACCGCGCTGGGCCGGCGGCTGGCCCAGCTCCCGGTCGACCCCCGGCTGGCCCGGATGGTCCTCGAAGGTGAACGCAACGGCTGCGCGACCGAGGTCGTGGTGATCGCCGCCGCGCTGTCCATCCAGGACCCGCGCGAACGCCCGGCCGACAAGCAGGCCCAGGCCGACCAGGCGCACGCCCGGTTCGCCGACAAGGAGTCGGATTTCGTCGCGTACCTGAACCTGTGGCGTTACCTGCGGGAGAAGCAGCGGGAGCTGTCGTCGAGCGCGTTCCGCCGGATGTGCAAGGCCGAACACCTCAACTACCTTCGGGTACGCGAGTGGCAGGACATCGTCGGCCAGTTGCGCCAGGTTCTGCGTACCCCGGACAAGGGTGAGGGCCGGCGCGGCGCCGGCGCCGACCTGCCGGAGGAGATCGACACCCCGAAGGTCCACCAGTCGCTGCTACCCGGCCTGCTGTCGCACCTCGGCCTCAAGGACGCGCAGAAGCACGAATACCTCGGCGCGCGGGGCGCGAAGTTCGGGATCTTCCCCGGGTCCGCGCTGTTCAAGAAGCCGCCGCGCTGGGTGATGGCCGCCGAACTGGTGGAGACGTCCCGGCTCTGGGGCCGGGTGGCCGGTCGGGTCGAGCCGGAGTGGGTCGAGCCCCTCGCGCAGCACCTGGTGAAGCGCAGCTACAGCGAGCCGCACTGGGAGAAGAAACAGGCGGCGGTGATGGCCTACGAGAAGGTCACGCTCTACGGCATCCCGCTCGTCACCTCCCGCAAAGTCACCTTCGGGCGGATCGACCCGGCGCTGAGCCGGGAGCTGTTCATCCGGCACGCCCTGGTCGAGGGTGACTGGCAGACCCACCACCAGTTCTGGCGGGACAACCAGAAGCTCCTGACCGAGATCGAGGAGTTGGAGAACCGGGCCCGGCGGCGGGACATCCTGGTCGACGACGAGACCATCTTCGCCTTCTACGACCAGCGGATCCCCGCCGACGTGGTCTCCGGCCGGCACTTCGACACCTGGTGGAAGAAGACCCGCCGGGAGCGGCCGGACCTGCTCACGTTCACCCGCGAGCTGCTGGTCAACGCCGGCCGGGGCGGGCTGGACGAGGAGGACTACCCGGACGAGTGGCGGGCCGACGGCGTGACGCTGCCGCTGACGTACACGTTCGACCCGACCGCGCCCACCGACGGCGTCACCGTGGACATCCCGCTGCCGCTGCTCAACCAAGTGCCGGCGGAGAGCTTCGACTGGCAGGTGCCGGGGCTGCGCGAGGACCTGGTGATCGCGTTGATCCGGTCGCTGCCCAAACCGGTGCGCCGCAACTTCGTCCCGGTGCCCGACTACGCGCGGGCGGCGCTGGCCGCGATCACGCCCGGTGAGGAGCCGCTGCTGGCCGCGCTGACCCGGCAACTGCGCCGGATGACCGGCGTGACCGTGCCGCCGGACGCGTGGGACCTGGGCCGGCTGCCGCCGCACCTGCGGGTCACCTTCCGGGTGCTCGGCGACGACGACAAGCCGGTCGCCGAGGGCAAGGACCTGCCGGCGCTGCAACGCCAACTGCGCCAGGAGGTACGCCAGGTCGTCGCCGCCGCCGCGCCCGACGTGGCCCGCAGCGGGCTGACCGAGTGGTCGATCGGCGCGCTGCCGCGCACCATCGAGCAGGTCCGCGCCGGTTTCGCGGTGACCGCGTACCCGGCGCTCGTGGACGAGGGCGCCACCGTCGGGGTGAAGGTGTTCGACTCCGCCGGTGAGCAGGAGGCCGCGCACTGGGCCGGCACCCGGCGGCTGCTGCGGCTGACGCTGCCGTCACCGGCGCGGTTCCTCCAGGGGCGGCTGAGCAACGAGGCGAAGCTGGCGCTGTCCCGCAACCCGCACGGCGGGGTGCCGGCGCTGATCGAGGACGCCACCGGCGCCGCCATCGACAAGCTCATGGCGGACGCGGGCGGCCCGGCCTGGGACGCCGAGGGCTTCGCGGCGCTGCGCGAGCGGGTCCGCGCCGACCTGGTGGACACCGTGGTCGAGGTGATGGGCCGGGTCCGGCAGGTGCTTGCTGCCGCGTACGCGGTGGAGCAGCGGCTGGGCGCGACCCGGAACCTGGCCGTGGTGGCGGCGCTCGCCGACGTCCGCGCGCAGCTCGGCTGGCTGGTGCACGCCGGCTTCGTCACCGAGGCCGGGTACGCCCGCCTGCCGGACCTGCTGCGCTACCTGACCGCGATCGAACGGCGGCTGGACCGGCTGCCCGGCAACCCGCAGCGGGACAAACAGCAACAGGACCGGATCGCCGTGGTGCAGAAGGAATACCAGGACATGCTTGCCGCGTTGCCGCCGGCCCGGCGCGGCTCGACGGCGGCCCGGCAGATCCGCTGGATGATCGAGGAGCTGCGGGTGAACGTGTTCGCCCAGGCGCTGGGCACCCCGTACCCGGTGTCGGAGCAGCGCATCTACCGCGCCATGGACGACGCCGAGGGGCGTTAGAGCGGTTCCACGCCGGGCGGGAGTCCGGCGGTGGCGGTGGCGTCGTGGACGTACTCCAGGAGGATGCGGCGCAGCTCGCGGCCGGCATGGGTGGGCACCACGTCGCGGCGGCGGGCCACCGCGATGGTCCGGCGGACACCGGGCGGGACGAGCCGGGTGACCCGGATGCCCGGCCGGCGGACCACCACGATGCCGGGGACCAGCGCGACGCCGAGCCCGGCCTCGACGAAGCTGAGTACGGCGTCCATCTCCCCGCCGTCCACCGACAGGGTCGGTTCGAAGCCGGCCGCCCGGCACGCCTGGAGGGTCGCGTCGCGCAGGTCGTAGCCCTCACGGAACATGACCAGCGGCTGGTCGCGCAGGTCGGTGATGCGCAGCTCGCCGCCGGCCGAGGCGCCCGGCAGCGGGTCCACCGAGGCGACCACCAGGCTCTCGGCCAGGATCGGGTCGACGCGCAGCCCGGGGTCGGCGCCGGCCGACGGCATGATGACGAGCGCCAGGTCGAGGTCGCCGCGGAGCAGGTCGCGGACGAGGTCCTGGGAGCCGCCCTCCTCGACCCGCAGGTCGACGGTGGGGTGGGCGTCACGGAACCGGCGCAGCACCGGAGGCGCCAGCGAGGTGGCCAGGCTGGGCGTGGCGCCGAGCCGGACCCGGCCGCGACGCAGCCCGACCAGCTCCTGCACCTCGCGGGTGGCGGTGTCCACGTCGGCGAGGATCCGCTTGGCCAGCGGCAGCAGCACCTCGCCGGCCGTGGTGAGGGTGATGTTGCCCCTTACCCGCTCGAAGAGGGGGGCGCCCAGGTCGGCCTCCAGCGCGTGAATTTGCTTACTCAACGACGGCTGGGTTATGCCGACGACATCGGCAGCTTGGGTGAAATGTCGCACTTCTGCGACCGCCACGAAGTACCGGAGCTGATGGAGCTGCATCTACATAGCTTACGGCTATCAAGACTGCGATTTCGATGCATTGGACGCCTGATCGTACGGCTCCTAGCGTCGGTCATGTGGTAATCACGAAAACTCGGTCGCCCATCCGCTCGAACGTCGGCCTGAAGGTCGTCATGGCGGTGACGGGCATCGTCCTGGTGCTGTTCCTGATCGCGCACATGCTCGGCAACCTGAAGGTGTTCACCGGCGAGACCTCGTTCGACCACTACGCGCACTGGCTGCGGGACATCGGCACGCCGCTGCTGCCGGCCACCTGGTACCTGTGGATCCAGCGCGCGGTCCTCACCGTGGCGGTGCTCGCCCACATCGGCGCCGCCGTCGTGCTCGCCATGCGGGCCCGGGCCGCCCGCCCGGTGGCGTACGCGCACCGCCGGAAGATCCACGTGAACTACGCGGCCCGCACCATGCGCTGGGGTGGGGTGATCATCCTGCTCTTCGTGATCTACCACATCCTGGACCTGACCACCGGTCACCTGAACCCGCAGGGCGACCCGGCCAACCCGTACGGCAACGTGGTCGCCGACTTCGCCCCGGAACGCTGGTACGTCACGCTCTTCTACACGCTCGCCATCGTGACCCTCGGCTTCCACCTGCGGCACGGCGCGTTCAGCGCGTTCCGCAGCCTCGGCCAGCAGACCCCGAAGGGCGAGCGCCGAGCCCGCGCCGCCGCGCTCGTCCTCGCCGTCGTGCTCTGCGCCGGCTACCTGGTGGTCCCGTTCGCCGTACTCACCGGATTGGTGGCCTGACATGGACCTCTACACCGACGGCGACCCGATCGCCGACACCCGGGCCCCGGACGGCCCGATCGAGACCCGGTGGGACCGGCACCGCTTCGAGATGAAGCTGGTCAACCCGGCCAACCGCCGCAAGATGACGGTGATCGTCGTCGGCACCGGCCTGGCCGGCGGCTCCGCCGCGGCGACGCTCGCCGAGCAGGGCTACCACGTGAAGTCCTACTGCTACCAGGACAGCCCGCGCCGGGCGCACTCGATCGCGGCCCAGGGCGGCATCAACGCCGCCAAGAACTACCGCAACGACGGCGACTCCGTGCACCGGCTCTTCTACGACACGGTCAAGGGCGGCGACTTCCGGTCCCGGGAGTCGAACGTGCACCGGCTCGCCGAGGTGTCCGTCAACATCATCGACCAGTGCGTCGCCCAGGGCGTCCCGTTCGCCCGCGAGTACGGCGGCCTGCTCGACACCCGCTCCTTCGGCGGCGCGCAGGTGCAGCGCACCTTCTACGCCCGGGGACAGACCGGCCAGCAGTTGCTGCTCGGCGCGTACCAGGCCCTGGAGCGGCAGATCGGCCTGGGCAACGTGGAGATGAACGCCCGCCACGAGATGCTCGAACTGGTCGTCGTCGACGGCCGGGCCCGCGGCATCGTGGTCCGCGACATGGTCACCGGCGAGATCAGCACCGAGATGGCGGACGCGGTGGTGCTCGCCTCCGGCGGCTACGGCAACGTCTTCTACCTGTCCACGAACGCCAAGGGCTGCAACGTCACCGCCTCCTGGCGGGCGCACCGCAAGGGCGCGTACTTCGCCAACCCCTGCTACACCCAGATCCACCCGACCTGCATCCCGGTCTCCGGCGACCACCAGTCGAAGCTGACCCTGATGAGCGAGTCGCTGCGCAACGACGGCCGGGTGTGGGTGCCGAAGGCCAAGGGCGACGACCGCGGCCCGCGGGACATCCCCGAGGACGAGCGGGACTACTACCTGGAGCGGATCTACCCGTCCTTCGGCAACCTGGTGCCCCGCGACATCGCCTCCCGCGCCGCGAAGAACGTCTGCGACGAGGGCCGCGGCGTCGGCCCGACCGGCCTCGGCGTCTACCTGGACTTCGCCGACGCCATCGACCGGCTCGGGCGCACGGCCATCGAGGCCAAGTACGGCAACCTCTTCGAGATGTACGAGCGGATCACCGGCGAGGACCCGTACCGGGTGCCGATGCGGATCTACCCGGCCGTGCACTACACGATGGGCGGCCTCTGGGTCGACTACGACCTCCAGTCGACCATCCCGGGCCTGTTCGTGATCGGCGAGGCTAACTTCTCCGACCACGGCGCGAACCGGCTCGGCGCCTCGGCGCTGATGCAGGGCCTGGCCGACGGCTACTTCGTGCTGCCGAGCACGCTGGCGAACTACCTGGCCTCCGGCCCGCTGGAGAAGGTCGACGCCAGCCACCCGGAGGCGGTCGCGGCGCGTACCGACGTCGAGGACCGGATCAGGCGGCTGCTCGCGGTGAACGGCGACCGGACGGTGGACTCGTTCCACCGGGAGCTGGGCCAGATCATGTGGGAGCACTGCGGCATGGAGCGCTCCGAGGCCGGGCTGCGCAAGGCGATCGACGAGATCCGCGCCCTGCGGGAGCAGTTCTGGCAGCGGGTCCGCGTCCCCGGCGACGGCGAGGGGCTGAACCAGTCGCTGGAGAAGGCCGGCCGGGTGGCCGACTTCTTCGAGCTGGCCGAGCTGATGTGCGTCGACGCCCTGCACCGGGAGGAGTCCTGCGGCGGCCACTTCCGGGCCGAGTACCAGACCCCGGACGGCGAGGCGCAGCGCGACGACGACCGGTTCGCCTACGTCGCCGCCTGGGAGTACGCCGGCAGCGGCGAGCCGGTGCTGCACAAGGAAGACCTGACCTTCGAATACGTCCACCCCTCGCAGCGGAGCTACAAGTGAACCTGACCCTGCGCATCTGGCGCCAGTCCGGCCCCGAGGACAAGGGTCGGATGGTGACCTACCCGGTGCCGGACGTGTCCCCGGACATGTCCTTCCTGGAAATGCTCGACGTCCTCAACGAGCGGCTGATCCTCGACGGCGAGGAGCCGGTGGCCTTCGACCACGACTGCCGCGAGGGCATCTGCGGCACGTGCAGCCTCATGATCAACGGCGAGGCGCACGGCCCGCAACGCGGCACCACCGCCTGCCAACTGCACATGCGGCAGTTCTCCGACGGCGAGACGATCGACATCGAGCCCTGGCGGGCCCGCGCCTTCCCGGTCGTCAAGGACCTGGTGGTGAACCGGAACGCCTTCGACAAGATCATCGCCGCCGGCGGCTACGTCACCGCGCCGACCGGCAGCGCCCCCGAGGCGCACTCCACCCCGGTGGCCAAGGACGACGCGGACGCCGCGTTCGAATCGGCCGCCTGCATCGGCTGCGGCGCCTGCGTGGCGGCCTGCCCGAACGGCTCCGGCATGCTGTTCACCGCCGCCAAGGTCACCCAGCTCTCGCTGCTCCCCCAGGGCCAGCCGGAGCGCTACACCCGGGTGATCGGCATGGTGGACGCGCACGACGAGGCCGGCTTCGGCGGCTGCACCAACATCGGCGAGTGCGCCACGGCCTGCCCGAAGGGCATCCCGCTGAACACCATCGGCCGGCTCAACCGCGACTACCTCAAGGCCACCACCAAGCGCGCCGGCACCCCCGGCTCCTGACCTCCCACCGTCAAACCCCACCCGACCGCCGCGCCCCGCTCCCCGGGACGCGGCGGTCGTCGTTTCCCGGGGTACGCCTACCCGGCGGTCATCCCGCCTGAGCCAACCCGGCGCGGCACGGTCCGGCCCGGCACGGCGCGGTCCGGCGCGGCGCGGACCGGCGCGGCGCGGACCGGCGCGGCGCGGACCGGCGCGGCGCGGACCGGCGCGGCGCGGTCCGGCGCGGTCCGGCGCGGACCGGCGCGGCGCGGACCGGCGCGGTCCGGCGCGGTCCGGCGCGGACCGGCGCGGCGCGGCGCGGCGCGGTCCGGCGCGGACCGGCGCGGCGCGGTCCGGCGCGGACCGGCGCGGCGCGGTCCGGCGCGGTCCGGCGCGGCGCGGCGCGGTCCGGCGCGTAGAGCGCGTGGTGCAGCCCGGGAAGTTGGCTCCTCGGCCGCTACGAACTTGATGACGCAGATGCATCAGGCGGGCGGCGCAAAGGTCCGGGACACCGGCGGCGGGGGACCGGGGGCAGCAGGGTGTGCACCAGCTCGGCGAAGTGGTGGACTGCCAGGCTTGATCCACACCACTCCGGCGGAGTGGCGGTGTCGGACAGGCGGGGATACCGCCACTCCGCCGGAGTGGTGTGGATCATCGGAGGTCCGCCGGCGCGGCCGGCGTGACCATGCGGGGCACGACGCCGAACCGACTGATGCGAGCGCAAGGCTGCCTCAGAGTGACCGAAAGCCAGGGCGACGCAAGGGAGGGCGCGGCGTAGTCCACGGCGGAGGCGGCGGAGTGCGGCGATGAACCACCTGCGTCATCAAGTTCCTAGGCTGCCGCTGGCACACACCGACACGGTGCGGAGCCACGGGCTCCCGCAAGCACCGACGGCACTCGCGTGCACCGGGACCGCGGGCACCGCCGGCACCGCCGGGACCGCCGACCCGCCGCTTCCCGGCGCCTCCGGTTCAAGTCACTTCACGCGGGTAGCAGTCCGATGGACGGCACCGAGGAGGGGACATTCAGGCATGAAGGCACTGACCTGGCAAGGCAAGCGTGACGTCCGGGTCGAGGACGTCCCGGATCCCCGGATCGAGGCGCCGACCGACGCGATCGTCCGGATCACCTCGACCGCCATCTGCGGTTCCGACCTGCACCTCTACGAGGTGCTCGGGCCGTACCTCAAGCCCGGCGACGTGCTCGGGCACGAGCCGATGGGGATCGTCGAGGAGGTCGGGTCCGGGGTGACCCGGCTGAAGAAGGGCGACCGCGTGGTCGTGCCGTTCAACATCTCCTGCGGGCACTGCTGGATGTGCGAGCGGCAGCTCTACGCGCAGTGCGAGACCACCCAGGTCACCGCCGAGGGCAAGGGCGCGTCGCTGTTCGGCTACACCTCGCTCTACGGCTCGGTCCCCGGCGGCCAGGCCGAGTACCTGCGGGTGCCGCAGGCCCAGTTCGGCCCGATCACGATCCCCGACACCGGGCCGGACGAGCGGTGGCTCTACCTGTCCGACATCCTGCCCACCGCCTGGCAGGCGGTGAAGTACGCGGACACCCCGCCCGGCGGCACGCTCGCCGTGTTCGGCCTCGGCCCGGTCGGGCAGTTCTGCGCCCGGATCGGCCGCCACCTCGGCGCCGGCCGGGTGATCGGCCTGGACCTGGTGCCCGAGCGGCTGGCGATGGCCCGCCGGCACGGCATCGAGGTGCTCGACGTCAGCCAGCTCGACGACGTGCCGGGCGCGCTCATCGACCTGGTCGACGGGCGCGGGCCGGACGCGGTCATCGACGCGGTCGGCATGGAGGCGCACGGCGCGCCGGTCGGCAAGATCGCCCAGGCCGCCGCCGGGCTGCTCCCGGACAAATTGGCCCAGCCGATGATCGACACGGCCGGCGTGGACCGCCTCGTGGTGCTGCACGCCGCGCTCAAGGCGGTCCGGCGCGGCGGCACCGTCTCGATCTCCGGCGTGTACGGCGGCGAGCAGGACCCGATGCCGATGATGGAGATGTTCGACCGGGGCATTCAGCTACGCATGGGGCAGTGCCACGTGCGGCGCTGGGTGGACGAGATCATCCCGCTGCTGGAGCGCGACGACGACCCGCTGGGCGTGGAGGACCTGCGGACCCACCGGCTGCCGCTGGCGCAGGCGCCGCAGGCGTACGAGATGTTCCAGAAGAAGTCCGACGGCTGCGTCAAGGTCGTGCTCGCACCGTGACCCGGACGGTGGTCGTCACCGGCGCGACGAGCGGGATCGGCCGGGCGGCGGCCCGGGAGTTCGCGGGCCGCGGGGACCGTCTGGTCCTCGCGGCCCGCTCCCGGCAGACCCTGGAGCAGGTACGCCGGGAGTGCGTCGACGCCGGCGCGGCGGACGTGCGCGTCGTACCCACCGACGTCACCGGTCCGGACGCGCTCGACACGCTGGCGGCCACCGCGGTCGCCGGGTCCGGTCGGATCGACGTGTGGGTGCACACGGCGGCGGTGATGGCGTACGGGCGTTTCGAGGACATCCCGGCGGACGTCTTCGACCAGGTGGTCCGCACCGACCTGCTGGGCGCGGCCGGGGTGGCGCGGGTGGCGCTGCGGCACTTCAAGCGGGCCGGTGGGGGCACGCTGATCCTCACCGGGTCGGTGCTGGGCCACATCACCGCGCCCTACATGAGCGGTTACGTGACGAGCAAGTGGGGGCTGCACGGCCTGGCGCGGGCGTTGCAGCAGGAGTCGCGGGACCTGGCCGGGGTGCATGTCTGCCTGGTCACACCGGGCAGCGTGGACACCCCGGTCTATCAGCAGGCGGCGAACTACGTGGGGCGGATCGGGCGACCGCCGCTGCCGATCACCACGCCGGAGCGGGTGGCCCGGGCCATCGCGCACTGCGCCGACAAGCCGCGCCGGGAGATCTCGGTGGGCCGGGTGAACCTGTTCATGCGGGTCGGTTTCGCCGCGCTGCCGGCCGTCTACGACGTGCTGGTCGGGCCGTTGATGCGGGTCGGCGGGTTGACGAACCGGCCGACGCCCCCGAACCCGGGCGTCGTGTTCGAGCCGAATCCGGCCGGCGAGGCGGTGCGGGGCGGGTGGCTGCCCGACCTGGCCGGGCTGGCCCGATCGATCGGCAGCTCGGCGGGCTCGATCGTGTGGCGCCGGGTACGTCGGTCGCTCCCACCGGTCCGCTCCGGGTCCGCCGGGGAGTGACCCGTCCGCCCGGGCGAATCCCGAGCGGCGGCGACGGCGGGTTCGCGTGGGCGGGCGGTGGGATGCGTGACTACCGTGTAGAACGCGGAACACGGCGGAGGGGCGGAAGCGATGCGGGGACCGGTGGAGCGGGACATCGAGCGGGCGGGCGGCGGGCGGGGGTGGCGGATCGCCGGCCTGGCCGCGGTCGCCGGCCTGGCGTGGGCGGCGCGGGACGTGCCGGCCCAGCTCGGCGGGCGGCTCACCGGCGCGCGGGCGGCCCGGGCGGCCCGGTCCCCCAGGTTCCGCGACGGCACGTTCCACAACCCGGCCGGGACCAGCTCGGCGATGGTCGCCGACCCGGGCCGCAACCTGGTCCGCGAACTGATCTTCGGCAAGCAGAAGCGTCGGCCCGGCAGCGCCGTACCGTTGCTGCGCCCCGCCGACGCCACGCCGGCCGACCGGGACCGCGAGCTGAACGTGGTCTGGTACGGCCACGCCTCCACGCTCGTGGAGATCGAGGGGCACCGGGTGCTGCTCGACCCGGTGTGGAGCGACAGGTGCTCGCCGTCGGCCCTGGTCGGCCCGCGGCGCATTCACGAGCCGCCGGTCGGGCTGGACGAGCTGCCCCGCCTCGACGCCATCCTCATCTCGCACGATCACTACGACCACCTGGACATGGCGACGGTCCGGGGGCTCCTCGCCCACCAGTCCGCGCCGTTCGTGGTGCCGCTCGGTGTCGGCGCGCACCTGGACCGCTGGGGGGTGCCGGCGGACCGCGTCGTCGAGCTGGACTGGGCGGAAAGCCACCGGGTCGGTGGGCTGACCCTCACCGCCACCGCCGCGCAGCACTTCTCCGGTCGCGGGCTGCGCCGCGACGGCACGCTCTGGAGTTCCTGGGTGGTGGCCGGCGCGCGGCGGAAGGTCTTCTACACCGGCGACTCCGGCTACTTCGACGGCTACGCCGACATCGGCGCCGAGCACGGGCCGTTCGACGTGACGCTGATGCAGATCGGCGCGTACGACCGGGCCTGGCCGAACATCCACATGTTCCCGGAGGAGGCGGTCGCCGCCCACCTCGACGTGCGCGGCGAGCTGCTGGTGCCGGTGCACTGGGCCACGTTCAACCTGGCCCTGCACGACTGGTCCGAGCCGGTGGACCGGCTCTGGGCCGAGGCGAAGGCCCGGGACGTCCGGCTGGCCGTGCCGCGCCCCGGCGAGCGGGTGGTGGTCGACGAGCCGCCGGCGGTGGACGGCTGGTGGCAGGCGGTCGCCTGACCGGGCGCGGTCGCCCGAGGCGGCTCAGAGCACGAAGGCGTCGGTCCAGAGCGCGCCGGAACGCCCGGACAGGGCGTCGAGCATCGCGACGGCCTGACCGTCGGTGAGCTGGGCGACGAAGTCGACGATGGCCCGGCCCCGGGCCCGGCCGATCCGGTCCGGGGTACGCGGATGCAGCTCCGCCTCGGCCAGCTCCACCAGGTCGTGCAGCCGGCGGGGCAGCCGGGATTCCTCCTCCGGGTCGAGCAGCCACTCCCAGAGCGCCTCCACAAGCGTGTCCAGCAGCCGCGCCTGGCCGCGCTGGTGCAGGGCCAGGTCCGGTCGGGCCAGCACGAACCGGTGGTGGACGAACTTGAGCACCTGCACCTCGTGCCACTGCGCCTTGCCGAGCAGCACGTACCCGGACCGGACGTCCGGCTCGGCGGTCACCGTGATGGCGTCCACGAAGCGGGTGGACCAGCGGGCGGAGAACCGGGCGACGTACTGCTCCGCCTCGATCGAGCCGTCGAAGGGCAGCGCCAGCAACCCCTCCACCAGTTCCTCCCGCACGTGCTCGACCGCCGCGGCGAACGCCTCGTCGTCGGCGATCCAGCCGTCCTTGCGGTGCAGTTGGCGGCGGAGCCGCTCGATCGCCGCGCCGGGTCGCCGGCCGGCGGTGTCGAGCGCCGAGGCGGTGATCGACCGCAGGTGCCCGCACTCGCGCTGCCAGGCCATCAGCTCGGCGGCCACCGCGCCCTGCTGGAGCACCCCGACGCGATAGAAGTCCTCCACGTCGTGGATGGCGTACGCGATGTCGTCGGCGGTGTCCATCACGGACGCCTCCGGGGTCTGCTGCCAGTCCGGGATGCGCCCGGCGAACGGCTCCCGGGCCGCCCGCAGGTCGTCCAGTTCGGTCCGGTACGCGCCGAACTTCAGCGACCCGCTCTCCGGGTCGTCCGGGGGCGGCGCGGCGCCGCGGGGCGCCGGGTCGAGGTGCCGCGGGTGCGGGTCGGGATGGTCCAGCCGGGTCCACGGATATTTCAGCATCGCCGCCCGGACCGCGGCGGTGAGGTCCAGCCCGGTGGTCGCCGCGCCACGGATCTCGGTGCTGGTGACGATCCGGTACGACTGGGCGTTGCCCTCGAAGCCGTCGGTCAACCCGAGCCGCTGCCGGGCCAGCCGGTCCAGGACCCGCTCCCCCAGGTGCCCGAAGGGCGGATGCCCGAGGTCGTGCGCGAGCGCGGCGGCCTCCACCACCTCCGGGTCGCACCCGCCCAGCTTCTCCAGCAGGTCCCGGTGCGCCGGGTCGGCGGTCAGCCGCTCGGCGATCGCGCGGGCCACCTGGGCCACCTTCAGGCTGTGGGTGAGCCGGTTGTGCACGAGCAAGCCGGAGCCGCCGGGACTGATCACCTGGGTGACGCCGTTGAGCCGGGCGAAGAACGGCGACGAGACGATCCGGTCCCGGTCGGCCCGGAACGGGCCGGCGGCCAGGTCGCCGAGCGCCCGGGCGCTGCCCCCGAAGAGCCGCCGGGCCCGGGGGTCCGCAGGTGCCTCCATGATCGCCACGCTAGCGCAGGTGGCTGCCGTCGGGGCAGGTGCTCCTAGAGACGCTCGACGGCCGGTCCGGCGCACCGGTTGCGGGCGTCGAAGACGTAGCGGGCCCGGCGGGACACCATGTCGTAGTCGAAGACGTCGTGGTCGGTCGTGACGACCACCGCGTCGGCGGCGTCGACCTCCCGTTCGGTCAGCGGCACGACGAGCACGCCGGCCGGGATCTGGTGCTCCTCCGCGTACGGCTCGGCGGCCCGGACGTCCGCGCCCAGGGCGCACAGCCGCCGGGCGACGTCCGCGGCGGGCGAGTCGCGCATGTCGCCGGTGTTCTTCTTGTACGCGAGGCCGAGCAGCAGCAGCCGGGCCCCGCTGACCGCGCGACCGCTCCGGTTGAGCCCGGCCATGACCCGTCGCGTGACGTGTTCGGGCATCTCGTGGTTGACGTCGTTCGCCAGCTCGATGAACCGGAACTGCCGGCCCAGCCGCCGCTTGACCTGCCAGGACAGATAGCAGGGGTCGATCGGCAGGCAGTGACCTCCGACGCCGGGGCCGGGCCGGAACGGCATGAACCCGAACGGCTTCGTCTCGGCCGCGTCGATCGCCTGCCAGACGTCGATGCCCAGGCCGTGGGAGAGCATGGTGAGTTCGTTGATCAGCCCCAGGTTCACCTGGCGGAACGTGTTCTCGATCAGCTTGGTCAGCTCCGCGACGCGGGTGGAGGACACCGGCACGGTCCGGGCCACGATCCGGCGGTAGAACCCGTCCACCCGCTCCAGCGCGTCGGCGTCCATGCCGGAGACCACCTTCGGCGTGTTCTCCAGCCGCCAGGTCGGGTTGCCGGGGTCGATGCGTTCGGGGCTGTAGCCGAGGTGGAAGTCGCCCGGGGCGCGCAACCCGCTGGCCGTCTCCAGGAGCGGACGGAGCAGTTCCTCGGTCGTGCCCGGGTACGTCGTCGACTCCAGCACCACCGTGGCACCCGGTCGCACGTACGGGCCGATGTGGATGCCGGCCTGCTCCACGTAGCTCAGGTCCGGGGTGCCGTCCCGGAGCGGGGTCGGCACCGTGATCACACAGACGTCGAAGCCCTCGGCGTCGGCGTACTCCGTGGTCGGGCGGTAGCGACCACTGCTGAGCGCGCGGCCGAGGCGGTCGGTGGGGATGTCCTCGACGAACGACTCGCCGGAGGCGAGCCGCTTGATCCGGTCGGCGTCGACATCCAGGCCGACCACCTCGAACCCGGCCTCGACGGCCCGCACGGCCAGCGGAAGGCCGACGTATCCCTGGCCGATGACGACTACCTTCTCAGCGTTCACCCGGACTCCCGATACGTAGGAAAAAACCTGGTTGGAGGCTAGAGGGCTTTCTGCGCCCAGAAGTCCGTTTCCGGGATATCGGTCGGCGGCGGGACCGCCGCGGTGCGCGGCGTCCGACCCGAGCGGGCAGAATGCACGACGAACCCACCCGAGAAGGCGGATCAGGATCGTGACTCAGTCTGTGCACCAGCGGATCGCCGAGGAACTCGGCGTCGCCGAGCGCCAGGTGCGGGCGGCCGTCGAGCTGCTCGACGGCGGCGCCACCGTGCCGTTCATCGCCCGCTACCGCAAGGAGGCCACCGGCCTGCTCGACGACGCGCAACTGCGCACGCTCGAGGAGCGGCTGCGCTACCTGCGCGAGCTGGACGAGCGCCGGGCCGCGGTGCTGGAGTCGATCCGCGGCCAGGGCAAGCTCGACGAGGCGTTGGAGGCGCAGATCCTCGCCGCGGACTCGAAGTCCCGGCTGGAGGACATCTACCTGCCCTACAAGCCGAAGCGGCGGACCCGGGCGCAGATCGCCCGCGAGGCCGGGCTGGAGCCGCTCGCCGACACGCTGCTCGCCGACCCGGCCCAGGACCCGAAGACGCTCGCGGCCGGTTTCGTCGACGCGGACCGGGGGGTGGCCGACGCGACCGCCGCGCTGGACGGGGCCCGGGCCATCCTGATCGAGCGCTTCGCCGAGGACGCCGACCTGATCGGCACGTTGCGCGAGCAGATGTGGTCGCGGGGCCGGCTGGTCTCCCGGGTACGCGAGGGCCAGGAGTCCGCCGGCGCGAAGTTCGCCGACTACTTCGACTTCGCCGAGCCGTACCCGAAGCTCCCCTCGCACCGGATCCTCGCCATGTTCCGGGGCGAGAAGGAAGGCGTGCTGGAGCTGACCATGGCCCCGGAGTCCGACGACGACGCCGACGCGGCCACCGGGCCCAGCCGGTACGAGGCCACCGTGGCCGGCCGGTTCGGCATCACCGACCGGGGGCGGCCCGCCGACCGGTGGCTGGCCGACACGGTGCGCTGGGCCTGGCGTACCCGGATCCTCATCCACCTCGGCGCGGACCTGCGGATGCGGCTGTGGCAGGCGGCCGAGGAGGAGGCCGTCCGGGTCTTCGCCACCAACCTGCGCGACCTGCTGCTCGCCGCCCCGGCCGGCAGCCGCGCCACCATGGGTCTCGACCCGGGCCTGCGGACCGGGGTGAAGGTGGCGGTGGTGGACGCCACCGGCAAGGTGGTCGCCACCGATACGATCTACCCGCACGAGCCGCGCCGGCAGTGGGACGCGTCCCTGCACACGCTCGCCACGCTGGCCGCGGCGCACGGCGTCGAGCTGGTCGCGATCGGCAACGGCACCGCCAGCCGGGAGACCGACAAGCTCGCCGGTGAGCTGATCACGCGGCATCCCGAGCTGAAGCTGACCAAGGTGATGGTCTCCGAGGCCGGCGCGTCGGTCTACTCGGCCTCCGCGTACGCCTCGCAGGAGCTGCCCACGCTTGACGTGTCGCTGCGCGGCGCGGTCTCGATCGCCCGTCGCCTCCAGGACCCCCTCGCCGAGCTGGTGAAGATCGACCCGCGCTCGATCGGCGTCGGGCAGTACCAGCACGACCTGTCCGAGGTGAAGCTGTCCCGCTCCCTCGACGCCGTGGTCGAGGACTGCGTCAACGCGGTCGGCGTCGACGTCAACACCGCCTCCGCTCCCCTGCTGACCCGGGTCTCCGGCATCGGCGCCGGCCTGGCGGAGAACATCGTGCTGCACCGGGACGCCCACGGGCCGTTCCGCACCCGCGGCGAGCTGAAGAAGGTGGCGCGGCTCGGGCCGAAGGCGTTCGAGCAGTGCGCCGGCTTCCTGCGCATCCCCGGCGGCGACGACCCGCTCGATTCGTCGAGCGTGCACCCCGAGGCGTACCCGGTGGTGCGCCGCATCCTCGCCAGCACCGGGCAGGACCTGCGCGCGCTGATCGGCCGGTCGGCCATCCTGCGCGGGTTGCGGGCCACCGACTTCGTCGACGACACGTTCGGCCTGCCCACGGTCACCGACATCCTCGCCGAGCTGGAGAAGCCCGGCCGGGACCCGCGCCCGGAGTTCCGCACCGCGACGTTCGTCGAGGGCGTCGAGAAGATCAGCGACCTCACCCCCGGGATGGTGCTGGAGGGTGTGGTCACCAACGTGGCCGCGTTCGGCGCGTTCGTCGACGTCGGCGTGCACCAGGACGGGCTGGTGCACGTCTCGGCGATGTCGTACACGTTCGTCAAGGACCCGCGCGACGTGGTGAAGTCCGGTGACGTGGTGAAGGTGCGGGTGCTCGACGTGGACGTGCCGCGCAAGCGGATCTCGTTGACCCTGCGCCTGGACGACGAGGCGGAGCCCGGAGCCGGGCGCGGCGGCCGGGCCGACGCCGACCGACAGCACCGCGGCGACCGGGGCCGGACCGGCCAGGGTCGCGGCGGTCAAGGCGGGCAGGGCCAGGGCGGTCGGGGTCAGGGCGGTCGAGGTCAGGGCGGGCAGGGACGCCAGGGGCGCGACGGCGGAAGGCCGCCCGCCGACAGCGCGATGGCCGACGCCCTTCGGCGGGCCGGCCTGCTCTGATCCGGCCGGATGTCCCGCAACGGCGGCGACGGCGGGGCCGGCGTACGGTCGGGTGATGGTCACGAACGACGGCGCGGACTGGCGTGAGACGCGACGGCACGCGGTGCGGGCGCACGCCGCCGCCGACGAGCGGCGGCGTGCGGCGGAACAGGCGGAGGCGGCGAAGCTGGTCGCCGCGTTCGTCGCCGAGGCACGACAGCGAGGTCTCGCCACCACCCGTCTCGTCGCCGTGTCCCACGACGGACGGCACCGGTACCGGACCGGGCTGCGCGGGTGGTACGTCGACCGGGCCCGGCACCGGGCGGTCGACGTGGCGGGGCGGTTCCACCTGCTGACCGTGCCGGCCAGTCTGCGCGCGCTGTTGTTCGGCGCCACGCCCGAGCCGTCCCCGCCGCCGCTGGTGATCGGCCGCGGTGGCCGCGACGGCGAGTCGCTACCGCTGGAGGCGCTGCTGCGCCGCCGGCTCAGCGCCGGTGACGACTGGCCCTGACCCGGCCACCGTCCACCATCTCGTACAGGGTGCGCTCGACCCGGTCGGTGCCGGCGGCGACGGAGAAGACCCGGTCGTAGTGCTCCCGGCCGGCCCGACCGAGCAGTTCCAGCTTCTCCCGGCCCAGGTCGCAGACCTCCCGCAGGGCGTCCGCGATCGAGTCCGGGTCGCCGGGACGGGCGGTGATCCCCGCGCCGCTGTCCCGCGCCACGGCGGCGGCGTCCCCCTCCGCAGCGACAAGCAGCGCACGTCCGGCCGCCAGGGTCGCCTGCACCTTGCTCGGCATCGTGTACGCGGACATGCCGCCCCGGCGCAGGCTGACGTAGTGCACGTCTCCGGTGGCCATCAGCGCGGGCATCCGGTCCCGGGGCACCTGCCCGAGGAACCGGACGTTCGTCGCTCCCACCGCCCCGGCCCGACGGCGCAGCCGCTCCTCGGTGGTGCCGGAGCCGGCGATCAGACAGACCAACCGGGGATCACCGGTGCGGGCACAGGCGTCGACAAGCGAGTCGAGCCCCTGCGCCTCGCCCAGCGCGCCGGCGTACACGAGCACCACCTGGTCCGCCCGGAGACCGAGTTCGGCACGCAGGTCGGCGGCGCGCACGTCCAGCCTCTCGTCCGCCCACACCGGGATGTGCACGAGCTTCTCCGCGGGCACCCCCCGGTCGGCGAGCAGGTCCGCGGCCCTGGGTGAGGCGTGCGCGACCCGGGCCGCGCTGCGGTACATCGCGCCGCACCAGGCGGCCATCCCCCGCTCGACCGTCCGCGACATCCGCCCCGTGCCGAGGAAGCCGCTCGCCAGCACGCTGTCCGGCCACAGGTCCAGCACGTGCAGCAGCACCGGGACCCGGTGCACGTACCTGGTGAACCACATCGGCAGGGCGACGCTTATCGGTGAGTTGCCGACCCAGAGGGCGTCCAGCCCCCGCAGCGCCGCGGTGCCGGAGACGAGCGCGGAGGCGGCGAAGGACCCGTAGTTCGCCACCCGACGCGGCGCGGAACGGTCGTGGCTGGGATAGAGGGCCACCCGGCAGATCCGGACCGGGCCGTCGGTCTCGTCGAGGCGGCGGGCCAGCCGGTAGCCGGGCGCCAGCCGGCCGGTCGGGTAGTTCGGGAAGCCGGTGAGCACCTGGACGTCGTGCCCCCGGTCGGCGAGGGCCCGGGCCAGCATCCCGGGCAGGGCCGCCGGGCCCGGTTCCGGGTCGAACCACTGGGTGAGCAGGCCGATCCGCATCGCCCTCACCCCGCCGCCACGCCGGCCACCGGGCGGGCGGACCGCGCGCCGTCGGCCCGCCACAGAGTCCGCAGCGATTCGCTCAGGTCGTGTGCCGGGGCCCAGCCGAGCACCCGGCGGGCGCGGTCGATGTCGGCGCACATCCAGGGCACCGCGGCCGAGCGGGTGGCGTCGGGCGGGAAGGTGCCGTGCCGGATCTCGCCGCGGAAACCGGCCACGTCGGCGAGCAGCCGGACGACGTCCCGGGTCGCCACCGCGCGCCCGCTGCCCACGTTGACCACCCGCTCCGCGCCCGGCGCGCACCGCGTCGCGGCCAGCACCGCCGCCGCCACGTCCCGCACGTCGACGAGATCCCGGTACGTGTCGTGCAGACCGAGGGCGACGTCACAGGCCCCGCCGGCGACGGCCGCGCCGACCATCGCGGTCACCCGGGACAGCATGTTGCCCGCCGGCATTCCCGGTCCGACCGGGTTGAAGACCCGCAACACGATCGTGTCGAGGCGGCCGGCGTCGCCCGCCAACTCCGCCAGGCGGGTCGCGGCCAGGTGGCTGAGCCCGTACTCGCTCACGGGCGCGCCCGGGTGGTCCTCCCCGACGGCGAGGCCGTGCGGCACGACGCCGTACTCGGCCGCCGAGCCGATCCGGATCAGCCGTGCCCCGGGTGCGGCGAGCGCCATCGCCTCGATCAGTTTCGCGGTCGTGACGACGTGCGCGCGCACGAAGTCGTAGCCGGAACCGACGATCCGGCCCGCCGCGCTCACCACCACGTCCGGTCGTTCCCGGTCGATCAGCGCGGTCACCTCGGACAACTCCGTCCGGACCAGGTCGCACTGCGCGCGGCTGGGTGACCGCAGGGCGGTGTGCGCGGCCAGCGCGGCGCCGATGTGGCGGCCCAGGAAACCGCCGCCGCCCAGCAGCAGCACCCGCTTCATCGACGGCACGCGGCGCCCCGGCCGCCGGCCGGCGACGGCTCGGGCGGCTCGTCGTTGCCGGTGAACTCGTGCCACGTCGCCGCGCCGGGAGCGGAGATCCCCTGCCGGCTGAGCACCACCCGGACGGTGTCCAGGAGGATCCTCAGGTCCAGCCGGAAGGACCGCCGGTCGACGTATTCCACGTCGTAGCGGAACTTCGCCTCCCAGCTCAACTCGTTGCGGCCACGCACCTGGGCGAGCCCGGTGATGCCCGGCCGCACCTCGTGCCGGCGGGCCTGCTCGGCGTTGTAGAGGTCGAGGTACCGCACCAGATGCGGACGGGGGCCCACCACGCTCATCTCGCCGCGCAGCACGTTCCAGAACTCCGGCAGCTCGTCGAGGCTGCTCGCCCGCAGCCAGCGTCCCACCCGGGTGAGGCGCTGGGCGTCGGTCACCAGGCCCCGCGCCGGATCGGGGTGACGCATGGTGCGGAACTTCACCACCTCGAACAACTCGCCGTGCCGGCCGGGCCGGGTGTGGCGGAACAGCACCGGCCGCCCGTGCGTCACCAGCACCACCAGGGCGACGAGGGCCAGCAGGGGCGCGCCGACGGTCAGGACGACGAGTGCGCCGAGCACGTCGAGAACCCGCTTCCAGCGGTCGTACGATCGCCGGGTCGTCGGGTCGGCTCCCCGTCCGGCCGCCGGGCCGGAGCCGGCGCGCGGCTGCGCCGAATGGACAGCAACTTTGGACATGGAACAGACCTACCACCTTTGCGGCGGTCGTTCCGCGCTTTCACATTCGCCGGCGCAACTCGTGGAATGTGAACATGAGAAATGAGCGTTCCTCCCTTTTCCGGAAGCGCGCCCCGTCGTGTTATCGCGACAGTATGGTCGCCTTTGACGAGATCGCTATTCCCGAGGATGGTCCGCCGGGAAACAGGCAGGAGGAGATATGCTTTCCTCGCTTTCGGACAGACGTTTTCTCATCACCGGCGGCACCGGGTCGTTTGGCCAGACAATGGTCTCCCGACTGCTCGACGCCGGTGCCGCCGAGGTGCGGGTCCTCAGTCGTGACGAGTCGAAACAGGACGCGATGCGGCACCGCCTCGGCAATGACCGGGTCCGCTACTACGTCGGCGACGTCCGGGACTACGACAGCGTGCTCAAGGCCGCCCGGGGCATGGAGTTCGTCTTCCACGCCGCGGCCCTCAAGCAGGTGCCCTCCTGCGAGTTCTTCCCGCTCGAGGCGGTCCGCACCAATGTGCTCGGCAGCGCGAACGTGGTGGACGTCTGCGAGCGGGTCGGGGTGGAGACGCTTGTTCTGCTGAGCACCGACAAGGCCGTCTATCCGGTCAACGCGATGGGCATGACCAAGGCGCTGATGGAAAAGGTGGCGCAGGCGCACTCCCGCAACAACCCGGCGGCCCGGACCCGGGTCTGCTGTGTGCGCTACGGCAATGTGATGTACTCGCGCGGCTCGGTCATTCCACTGTTCATCGACCAGATTCTCCGGGGTGGTCTGCCGACGGTCACCGATCCGACGATGACCCGTTTCCTGATGTCGCTGCCCGAGTCCGTGGAACTGGTGGAACACGCGTTCGCGTTCGGCCAGCCGGGAGATGTCTTCATCCGCAAGGCCGACGCCTGCACCATCGGCGACCTGGCCACGGCGCTGTGCAACCTGTTCGGGGTGCCGGCGAAGTTCAACGTCCTGGGCATCCGGCACGGGGAGAAGCTCTACGAGACCCTGGCGAGCCGCGAGGAACTCGCGTTCGCCGAGGACCTCGGCGAGTTCCTCCGGGTGCCGGTGGACAGCCGTGACCTGAACTACTCCCTCTACTTCGAGGAGGGCGACGTCGAGCACGGCGGTCTCGCCGACTTCCACTCGCACAACGCCCGCCGGCTGTCCGTACCGGAGATCGAAACGTTGTTGATGACACTGCCCGAGGTACGCGCGCAGGTCCAGGCCGCCACGGTGGCCGTGGAGACGACATGAGCACGGCCGCCGACGTCGACCGGACCGACCGGGTGCCCCGGCGGCGCAGCGACGCGCGGGCCGACGGCCGGGGGGACCGACGCCCGGCCCGACGGGTTCTCGTCGTCGGCGTCACCGGCATGCTCGGCCACGCCGTGCTGCGCGAACTCGGCGACGATCCCGATCTCGACGTTCACGGGCTGGCCCGCGACCTCGACGGCCGGGCCGGGTTCTTCCCACCGCACCTGCTCGCCCGCATCGTCCCGGCCGTCGACGTGACCCGGTTCGACCACGTCCGGCACCTCGTGGAAGAACTGCGGCCGGACGTCGTCGTCAACTGCGTCGGCGTCATCAAGCAGCGGCCGGACGTGCAGGACGCGGTGCTCACGGTCACTCTCAACGCCCTCTTCCCCCACCTGCTTGCCGACGCCTGCGCGCAGGTCGGCAGCCGGCTCGTGCACGTCAGCACCGACTGCGTGTTCTCCGGCCGCCGGGGCGACCACCTCGAGGACGACCTGCCCGACCCGCCCGACCTCTACGGTCGGTCGAAGCTGCTGGGCGAGGCGACGACGGGCTCGGCGCTCACCCTGCGTACCTCGATCGTCGGGCACGAGCTGACCACGAACCGTTCCCTGGTGGACTGGTTCCTCTCCCAACGAGGTCAGGTACGTGGCTTCACCAGGGCCGTCTACAGCGGGGTGACGACAGTGGAGTTCGCCCGGCTGTTGCGCACGACGGTGCTGCCCCGGGCGGAGTTGACCGGCCTGTACCACGTCGCCGCCGCGCCGATCTCGAAGTACGAGCTGCTCCGACTGATCGCCGAGGCGTACGGCTGGTCCGGTGAACTGGTGCCGGACGACGAGTTCGCCTGCGACCGGTCGATGCGCGCGGACGCCCTCGCCCAGGCCACCGGCTACCGCCCGCCGAGTTGGCCGGACATGATCGCGGCGATGCACGCCGCCCGGGCCCGCTGGGCGCTCGACCGGGCCCGCCCGGGCCTGGCGGGCGTGCCGCTCTGACGGAACAAACGACCACCGCCGGTACGGCCGGCCTGCCGGAGTCAAAGGACATCACGTGGGGAACCGAGTGGGTCAACTGTGCCTGATCGTCGGGGCGGTTGTGGTCGTCGTGGCCACCACCGTCGCCAGCATCAACATCCCGCTGGTCGCGGTCGGGGCGGTGGCGTTGCTGCTGCTCGCGCTGTTCGCGCAGCGGATGGAGGGCTGGCGGTGGCTGCTGGCCCTGACCATGGCGCTCCTGGTCGGCGCCTCCTCGAAGCTGCCGGCCCTGGCGGAGGCCAGCTTCTATCCCCGTTACGCGGCGGTCGCCGCCCTGATCGTCTGGGCACTGCACACACCGGGGCGGACGGTGACCCGGATCGACCCGTGGACCCGCCTGCTCCTCGGCGCGCTCTGGGCGATGGGCGGTCTCGCCACGCTGAGCTTCACCTGGTCGGTGGTGCCGTTGGAGACTCTCCAACGCGGTGTCGCGCTGCTCCTGCTGGCCGCGCTGGTGCACGTCCTGATCCAGTTCCGGTGGTCGGGCCGGGCCACGGTGCTGGCCGACCTGCGCGTGGTCTACCTGGTCCTCAGCGGGTCCGCCCTGCTCAGTCTCGGCCTCGGGCTCGCCGACGGCACGCTCGTCGCCGCGCTGTCGTACGCCCGGTTCGAGGGCCTCTACAACAACCCCAACATGCTCAGCATCGTCTGCGCCCTGACCATCCCGTTGGGCTGGACGTTCTACCGGCGGTCGCGGCGGTGGGTGGAACTGCTCGGCATGGCGCCGGCCGCCGTGTGCCTGCTGCTCTCCCAGTCCCGCACCGGGCTGATCGCCCTGCTCGTCGGCGCCCTCTGGGTCGTGCTGCGTCAGGGGCTGAGCCGGGTGGTCCGGCTCACCGCCGGGCTGGCCGCCGGGCTCCTGGTGGCCTACCTGGTCGACCTGCTGCCGGCCCTTTTCGCGAACCCCTGGATGCGGCAGTTGGAGCTGCGCTTCACCGACCCCACCGGCGGCGACCTGTCCAACGGTCGCACCGAGATGTGGCAGGCGACGATCGACCTGTGGTGGCAGAACCGCCCTGCCCTGGGCTTCGGCTACGCGTCCCGGACCCACCTGATCACCCTCGCCAGCATCGACGAGTCCCTGGGGACCGGGGTGAGCGTGGTGCACAACAGCTATCTGCAACTGCTGCTGGAGTTGGGGCTCGCCGCCGTGGTGCCGCTGGCGCTGCTGCTGCTGGCCGTCGGGCGGGTCGCGCTGCGCGCACCGGTGCGCGGCGCCGATTCGGGTCTGGTCTGGCTCGTCGTCACCGGCCTGCTGATCCAGATCACCGAGTCGGCCATCTTCGGCACCGGGCAGACCTACCCGTACGTGTTCTGGCTGGTGACCGCCGGTGTGCTGCGGCACCTGCCCGGCCACCGGGTCGACGTGGACCGCGCCGCGCCGTCCCCCTCGGCCGCGCACCCGCGACGGGTCCACGGCCCGGTGGACGCCGGGCCGCGCCTGCCGGCGCCGGTGCTGCCCTGAGGTAGCGAACGGTGGGCGTCCCGGTCGGAACGCCCACCATCTGGTGATCGTCCGGCTCAGCCCCGGCCGCCGGCCGCCACGAACGCGCTGACCCGGTCCCGCCAGGCCCGGTGGTCGAACGACTCACGGGCCCTCGACCGGGCGGCCCGGCTCATCGCCGCCCACTCCTCGTCGCGCAGCCGCAGCGCACGCTCGATCGCCTCCCGCACGTCGTCCGGTCCGTTGCCGGCGAGCACCAGCCCCTCGACGCCGTCGTGCACGTGGGCGGCCAGGTCGCTGGTGTGGTTCAGCAGCACCGGACAGCCGGCGGCGAGGCTCTCCGGCACCTTGGATGGGAAGCCGTTCGCGGCGTACCCGCCGGTGGGGCGGACCAGCATCGAGAAGTGCGACTCCGAGAGCAGCGTCAGCACGGTGGCGCGGGGGACCCGGCCGAGGAACCGTACGTCGGCGCGGAGCCCGTCGAGCACCGAGACGTCCAGATCCGAGTGGGCGTCGGCGTCCTCCCGGGTGACCCCGGCGATGGTGAGGCTGACCCGTCGCTGCTGGTCCGGGGTGAGCCGACTGATCCCGCGCACGATCACGTCCAGCATGTCCTTGCGGCCGGGGGTGCCGGCGTACAGCAGGCGCAGCCCGGTGGAGAGCGCGGGCGGTCGCGCGGCGAGGAAGTCGTCGCAGTCCACCTGCGGCGGCACCACGAGCACTTCCAACCCGTGCGCCGCGAGGTAACCGGCAAGCGTGGTGGAGACCGCCGTGGCGCGACAGACGAGCCGGGTGGCCAGGAACGTCGACCAGCGGTGCCGGACGAAGTACGGGGTGAGCCAGCCGCGCCGGAACTGCCGCCGGTCGTGGCGCTCGCTGGCGTCCACCACCACCGGGCAGCGCAGCGCGAGGCGCAGCACCGTCCAGTTGCCGAGGGTCATCAACGCCATCGGCAGCAGCACCACGCTCACGTCGCCACGGCGTATCCCCCGCCGGCGGACGGCCCGCAGCACCCGGACCGGGCGGGCCAGCCGAGCCGACATCCGGGCGAGCCGGTGCCGACCACGGATTCGCAGGGTCACGAGGTCGATGCCGGCCGCGCCGGGTGGCCGGGCCGGGAAGGCGACCTCGCACGGCCAGTCGTTGACGACAAGCGTGCGGCTGCCCGCGGCGGCGGCGGACCGGGCGAGTTGCAGGAGGCGGTTGGAGGTGGCGTCCCCGTGCGGGAAGGCGTACGCGCCGACGAGCAGCGGACGGGGTCGATCGGGCCGCCCGGTCGATCCGCCGTCCGGCCGCGGCTCCCGGCCCGGCTCCCGGCCGACGACAGTGGTCTGATCGGTCATCTCTCACTCACCGTCCCGAGCCGACCGGCGGCCGGCTGCTCTCTCGTGGCGCCGGGCCCCACCCCGGACGGGCCGACGCCCACCGGCGGTAGATCTCCAGGTGGATGGCGGCGGCCCGGTCGATGGCGAAGACGCTGCCCGCGAAGCGCGCCGCCGCCACCCCGACGGTGGTCGACGCGCTGTGGGCCGCCGCCTCACCCACCGCCCGCGCCCACACCTGCGGCGCGGCGTCGACGGCGACGATTCTCACGCCGGGGAGCCGCGCACCGATGAAGCGCACGCCCGGCAGGTCGGCGGCCACCGTGCCGACGCCCAACGCGACGGGCTCCAGCACTCCCCCGGGCAGCCCCTCCAGGCAGGACGGGTGGACGACGACGTCGGCCTGCCGCAACAGCCCGCCCACGTCCTCGCGCGGGCCCAGCAGGTGCACCCGGTCGCCGACCCCGGCGGCAGCCGCCGCCGCCCGGACGCGCTCGTCGTCCGCCCGGTCGCCCGGCCCGACGAACACGGCATGCGCCGACACGCCCCGGTCCCGGAGCGCGGCCAGGATCGGTGGCAGGAGCCAGCGGCGCTTCTCCGGCGAGGCCCGCCCGACGGTGACGCAGACCAGGTCCGCCGCGGACGCGCCGATCAGCGCCCGCAGGTCGTCGGGGCTGGGCCGGCGGAGCCGATCGAGGTCGAGTCCGTTGAGCACCACCTGGCAGCGTGGGTCGTCGCGCCAGCCCGGGTGGTAGCCGAACGTCAACGAGCTGGGCGAGACGCCGAGGATGTCGGTGGCGACGATCCGCAGCAGCCGTTCGCCGATCAACCGGTAGACCCGTCGGCGGAGGTTGCGGTGTCTGTTGTCGTCCCCCCGGAAGTGCGCGACCCGTCCGGGCACGCCGCGCAGCGCGCCGAGCGCGAGCGGCACGCCGGAGAAGTTGGCGCAGTCGGCGTGCACCACGTCCGGGCGCAGGCGCCCGAGCAGACGCAGGAGGCGGGCCGGGAAGCGCACGTCGAGGGGCATCGCGGTGACGGTGCCGCCGTGCCCGGCGACCAGGCCGGCCAGGGGACCCGGCCCGACCGTGTCGCTGAGGGTCACCAGGTGCAGTTCGACGCCGGCGGCGGCGAGCCGGGGCAGGAGTTCGGCGGTGCGCATCTCGGTGCCGCCGTAGTTCAGCTCACCGACGACCCGCAGCACCCGGATCCGGCCGGTCACGACGGCACGCACCGGGCGAGGGCACGCCGGTAGCCGACGAGCGCCGCCGGCATCATGGTGAGCAGGTACGCGACGCAGGCCGCCCCGGGGAGGCCGGGCAGGCCGAACTGTCGCAGTCCCCAGATCTTGAGCCCGGTCGCCAGCACCAGGAACGACGCCCAGCCGACGAACTGCGGCCGGAGCAGGCCGATGCTGTTCTGCACCATGATCAGCGGGGAGGTGACCGCGACCAGCAGGGACCAGCCCGCCAACCCGGCGAGGACCGGGAGTCGGATCGTCGACCGGTCGGCGGCGCCGACCCAGAGTTCGATCAGCCGGTGGCCGTAGCCGACCAGCAGCAGCCCGGCCGCCCCCACGAGCACGCCGTAGAGCGCCACCATGCGCCGGGTGTTGCGGCGTACCCAGGCCACCTCGCCCCGCGCCAGCGCGGCGCCGTTGACCGGCCACACCGTCATGCCGACCAGACCGACGAAGATCCAGAGGACGCCGAACAGCTTCCCCACGACCGCGTAGTGCGCCGCCACCGACAACCCCATGACGTGCGCGACGAGCGGGTTGTCCACGTTCAACGCGATCGACGACATCGTGGTGAGCGCGAAGAACTGTAAGCCCAGCCGGAGCAGCCCGACGACGGTGTCCCGGTGCACGAGTCGCGGCGCGGGCCGGCCGGCGGGCTCGGCGGACCAGAAGTAGGTGAGCGTGTTGAGCAGGTTGGTCGCCGGCACCGCCAGCACCGCGCCGGCGACGACCACGAGCGGCCCCCAGTCGGCGGCGATGGCGACGAGCACGACGGCCATGGCGGCCAGGGCTCCGGCCGACTGCCAGATGTTGCTCTGCACCATCTGCCCGCGGGCGTACTGGATCCGCTGGATCAGCGAGAGGGGAATGTTGACCGCGAACGCGCCGAAGCAGATCAGGACCAGGGTGGCGGTCTGCCCGGCGACGGCCGGGTCGTGGACGGCGAACAGGTCCACCCACGGCACCACCGGGGTGACCACCACGAGCGCCGCCAGCAGCAGCACCCCGACCACGCCGAGGGTGGCGAAGGCGCCGGAGATCTCCCGGGCCTGTTGCCGGGGGTCGTCGGCCAACTGACCGAGCCGGGTGAGCAACCCGTTGCCCAGCCCCAGATCGGCGAACCAGGCCATCCCGGTGAGCGCGGTGATCGCCATCCACAGGCCGTACCGCTGGTCACCGAGATACCGGAAACAGGCAGGCGTGATGACGAGCGGCGCGGCCAGGCCGATCCCCTTCGCCACCATGGCGGTGGCGATGCCCACCGTGACGGTGCGGTCCCGGTTCGCGCCCGACAGCGGGGCCGACGCGGGGGCCGGGGACGCGACCGTGACGCCGGTGGGCGGCGCGGTGACGACCGCCGTCCCCGCGGCCACCTCCGCCGGCCCGGCCGGGCCCGCGGCCCGGGTCACCGGGCTGTGGCGGGGGCGACGCCCAGCCGCTCGGCCATCCACTCGCCGGTCGCCCGCAGCCCCTGTGCCCGGGCGACCGGTGTGACGTCCGGGAACAGGTGCCGCAGGGTGGTGTTGTCCGCGAGCGAGTGCGGGACGTCACCGGCGCGCGGCGGCGCGTGCTCCCGGCTGATCGGCCGCCCGAACAGGTGCTCCAACTCGTCGAGCACCCGGAGCAGACTGGCCCGCGCCCCGAAGGCGAGGTTGACCGGGTGCGGGTGGTGCACCCGGCGGCGGAGCGCGTCGAGAATGACCTCGCACACCGTGCCGACGAAGGTGAAGTCGCGGGACTGGGTGCCGTCGCCGTGCACCACGACCGGCTCGCCGCGCAGGGCGGCGTACGTGAACCGGGGGACGACGGCCGCGTAGGCGTGGTCGTGCCGCTGCCCGGGACCGTAGACGTTGAAGAACCGGAAAGCCAGTGTGGGCAGCCCGAACGACGCCTGGTGCGCCAGGGCGTACGCCTCGGTGGCGAGCTTGCTGGCCGCGTAGGGGCTCATCGGGCGGGTCCAGGTCAGCTCCGTCTTGGGCAGCGCCGGGTTCATGCCGTACACCGACGAGGAGGAGGCGACGACCACGTGTGCGACGTCGTGCCGGCGGGCCGCCTCCAGCACCATCAGCGTGCCGGTGGCGTTCGCGTGATGGGAGGCCAGCGGGTCGCGCAGCGACCGGGGCACGCTCGGCAGCGCGGCCAGGTGGACCACCGCCTCGCGGCCCGCCATCGCGGCGTCCAGGGCGGCCCGGTCCAGGATCGACCCCTCGACGAGGTCGACGTCCAACCCGTCGAGGTTGCTCCGCAGCCCCACCGAGAGGTCGTCGAGGACGGTCACCTCCTTGACGGCCGGCTCGACCAACGCGGCACGGGCCAGGTTGGCGCCGATGAAACCGGCCCCGCCAGTGATCAGAATGCGCATGAAAGCCCCCCGGTTACGCACGTCACCCGTACATCGAGCTAGTACGCGGCGCGTTACGGCGGCGGTGGGAATTTCACCTGTTCAGGAGACAGCCGGCGGTTTCCCGGCGGGGACGGTCGGCAGACGTCCGCCGAACGGCCGAGGATGCTGTCCGGGAACCGACCGAAAACCGCCGCGAGCTGCGGAAACGCGCACAGTGACAGCATCTTCGTGCGTTCGCGGTGGAGGTGTGGAATGTCCGAGCTGATCGTCTACCGGTCCAACGCTTTGATGTCCGTGAGGTCGCGCTTCGACGCCACCCGGGACGTCGTCATGCCCGTCAACCTGGCCTACGCGGAGAGCATGGTCGGCATGTGGCACTCCGGCCTCCCCCAGGTGAGCCTCGTGCCCTCGACCGCGACCGACGCCCAGGTGTGGCCGGTCCTGTCCGCCGTCGGCACCAGAATCCACGACACCTCCGACGACAACTGCCCGATCAACACCGGCTGGTCGTACGTCGGCGGCAACCACGGCTACAACGTCGGAACCCAGATCACCGTGGCCAACCACGGCAAGACGACCGCCGACGTGGGTTCACAGTGGAGCGACGGCACCCGCATCTTCACCCTGCTCGCCATCACCAGCGCCAGCAGCCTGCTGTTCGGCAACCCGTACACGATCGTCGACGGCATCGCCCAGGGCGCCCGGGTCCGGCCGGCCGCGCCGCTCACCCACGTCTCCGGCGCGACCCACCGGACCACCGTGCCGATCACCAACGTCACCCCGGACGTGCAGATCCGCCCGGCCACCCACTCCCACACGGTGACCGTCGAACTCGACGGCAGGCAGGTGCCCGCCGGCCGGTCGACCGGCCGGGAACTGGTGATCCACGAGTCCTACGTCATCCCCACCTACCGGGGGATGATCGATACCGCCCGGGCGAACGTCGGCACCCCGATCGCCACGATCATGCCGAGGATCCCGTCCCTGTGCCGGATCTCGAACGTCTACCGCTGGTCGCCCGGCGGCAGTCTGATCGTCACCCAGACGGTCGCCGCCCTGTCGCGGTTCGCCCTGAACGCGGGCGTCACCCAGTGCGCGCCGCTGACCCCGGTGGCCGGCGGCAGCCGCCGGCAGTTCATGCCGAACGTGGGCGTGGCCGGCGGCCTGCACTGGTCCACCTGGGCGAAAATCGACAACCTGACCGCCCTCACCGACTTCACCCCGGCGACCCTCGTCAACAAGTCGTGGCCGGCGACAAGCATGACCCAGTGGGTGGTCAGCGGCGGACTCATCCAACAGTGGGGGATCGCCGTCGGACTGCTGCCGGTCGCGGACGGCGCGCCCGCGATCCGGAACCGCTACACCACGACCAAGGGCTGGTTCATCAGCTCCAGCTTGAAGAAGAACTATCCGCAGTTGGTGTGGGGCCGCGTCATGGCCGCCGGGGAGTCGGTGACCGGCACCGCCTACCGCCGCTATCTGGCGCCGCCCTCGACCGCCACCCAGATCGTCGTCTCCGACGGCGGTCAGGACTTCGTGATGATCGAACGGGTCGACCCGGTCGCCCGGGCCACGATGGCGGCGCCGCAACTGGTCGGCCGGCTGCTGGTCCGGGTCGGGCCGACGAACCTCACCGTGCCGGCCCGGGTCACCCCCGAGGGCATCCCGTACAGCCTGCCGGTCTCCCCCGGGTACGGGATGTGGCGCGCGGATCCGACGGGGCCCTGACCCGGGACGTCCGTCGCGGCCCTCACCCGGTGGGCACGCCGTAGATCCGCTTCATCGCCTCGTGCTTGGCCGGGACGGGCAGGTGCCCGATGCCGAGCGACTTGGCCTTCAGCCGTTCGAGATATTCGTCGGTGGTGCGCACCGGCCGCGCCGGGATCCCGGCCGCCACGGTGTTGTCCGGGATGTCCCGGGTGACGATCGCGCCCGCCCCGATGACGCACCGGTTGCCGATGGTGACGCCCGCCAGGATCATCGCGCGCATGCCGATGTAGACGTCGTCGCCGATCGTGATCGGCGCGGTCCAGTCGAGCTCGGGATGGTCCTTCCGCAGGATCAGCGTGCCACCGTCGTGCGTGACGAACTGCACCCCGGAGGTGACGTAGACGTTGTCGCCGATGGTGATCAGCCACGGTTCCGAGCCGAACATCGCCCGGTTGACCCCGTAGAACCTGACCCGACCGGTCAGGTTGACCCCCAGAGACCGGACGAACGCCTCGGGGTCACGCGACGCGGCCAGATGGTCCCGTACGCGGCGGGCCATCGTACGAACACGACTGGGCACTGACTGTCCTCGATCACAGGGTCGGCGGTGGACGACCGGGCCGGCGCGGGCGGGTCCGGTCACTGGGGAAAACGAGTCGGCTCCGGCCCCGGTGACGGCGTCGCCGCCGGGGCGCGGGGATCAGCGGCAGAAGCGGCGGGCGTGCTCCAGCACGTTGGGCTCCCGATGGCCCTGCCGCCAGCGCCGGTACCGCCGCCCGGCGGTCTCCTTCGCCTCGGCCCGCTCCTCGGGCGTCCGGTCGGCCAGCAGGTCGAGCACCCGGCTGAGGCCGGCCGCGGTCGCCGGCCGGACCACCGTCCCGCCGGTGTCGAGGATCAGCTCGCTGAACGGCGTGTTGTCCGAACAGACGACCGGGCAGCCGGACGCGAGGCTCTCCAGGATCACGTGGCCGAAGTTCTCGCCGAGGGTGGGAAACAGGAAGGCGTCGTACCGGCTGAACGTCGGAATGACCTCCGCTGCCGCGAGTTCGCCCAGGTACCGGACCCGGACGTGACCCGGCATGGCGGCGATGATCCGCTGGCAGCGCGACCAGTAGCGCGCGTCCTCCGCTGGGCCGAAGATGTCGAACTCCACCGGCCGGGTGGTGCCGGCCACCGCCTCCAGGGCCGTGGACAGGTTCTTCATCGGCGAGATCCGACCGACGAAGACCAACCGCAACGGCCCGTCGTGCGCCACGACAGGCGGGGCCGGTTGCGCCGGGATCGGGCTCTCGTTGCCGTTCACCATCACCCGCGCCCACGGCACGTTGGCCCGGATCTGTTGCTCCTCCAGCCGGCTGCACGCCTGCCAGCGCACCCCGAGCCGGCGCAGCACCGGCGCCCACAGCGCGAGGAAGAGTCGCTTCTTGGCGGTCCTGATGGCGAGGGCGCCGGGCGACAGCTCACCGCGCGGGGCGACCAGGACGGCCCCGACGCGCACCAGGCGCAGCGCCACCGCCAGGATGGACAGCACCGAGAACAGCGACCAGACGCTGTTGACGTAGAGCAGGTCGACCGGGCGGGCGCGGACGTGCCGGATCAGTCGGGCCCAGTGCCGCGGCGCAGCCGGATTCAGGTAGAACACGGCGGAACGCCCGTCGCGCCGCAGCAGTCGTCCGGACAGACCGGGGTACGGTGCAGGAGAGCCGAGGTCCCGGTCCCGGGTGACCAGGGTGACGTCGAGGTCCCCCGGGAGGGTGTCCAGGATGAACCGCAGGGAGCGGATCGGGCCACCGCCCCGGAAGCCCGGCTCGAACACCCCCGCGGTAGCGATCACCCGGTAGGCGCCCACGGCGCCGCCGGACGGTCGCGGCGCCGCGGCGTCGTCCAGGGAGGACGTCCTTGTCAGCTTGCGCACTACCGGCCCACCTCCGCCGTGCCGTTCGGAGACCGGCACCCCACAGGAATGTCTGGAACGTATGGACAGCGATGAGGGCTTCCGGCGTTCTCCGCGGCCGAGGGAGCGACGGGTGACCACCGACGTGGTGATCGTAGGTGCGGGTGGAATGGGCCGGGAGGTTTTCGGGGTAATCCGGTTGTTGAACGCGCACGCGGTCGGCGGGGATCCGTGGCGCGTCCTCGGCTTCGTCGACGACTTCCCCACCGAGTCCAACGTGGCGCAGGTGCGGCGGCTCGGTGTGCCCTTCCTCGGGCCGACCCGCTGGCTGGCCGGTCAGCCGGCCGGCACCCGGGTGGCGCTGGCGGTCGGGCATCCGCGGCTACGCCGCGAGACGGACGCTGTCCTCGCCCGGTACGGCCTCCCCGCCGCCACCGTGGTGCATCCGGCGGCGGAGATCGGCCCGGACTGTGTCTTCCAGGAGGGGCTGTTCGCCGCCGGTGGCGCGCGGGTGACGACGAACGTGGTGCTGGGCCGCCAGGTGCACCTCAACCAGAACTGCACCGTGGGGCACGACAGCGTCCTCGGTGACCACGTCTCGGTCAACCCGCTTGCCGCAGTCTCCGGCTACTGCAGGCTGGACGACGGCGTGATGGTCGGCACCACCGCCGCTGTCCTGCCGGGACTGCGGGTCGGTCGGGACGCCGTCGTGGGCGCGGGCGCGTGCGTGACCCGGGACGTGCCGGCGGGCACGGTGGTGACGGGCGTGCCCGCCCGGCCGGCGCAGCGGTCAGCGGCGGATGCCGGCCCAGTCGTGATGCCGGCGTACGGTCGAGAGGATGAAGTCGACCACCCGGCGTGACGTGTCCGGGACCTGGTAGTCGAGCGGGCAGGTGACCGGGCCGGCCGCCGTCTGGGCCAGCACGACCCGGACGCTCTCCACCACCCCGACCGGGTCCAGCCCCGTCATCACGATCGCTCCGCAGTCCAACGCCTCCGGGCGCTCGATGGACTCCCGGAGGGTCACCGCCGGAAACCCGAGGATCGCCGCCTCCTCGCTGACGGTGCCACTGTCGGACAGCGTGCACCGGGCGTGCCGTTGCAGGGTCACGTAGTCGAAGAAGCCGAACGGCTCGTGGAAGGTGATCCCGTCCAGGAGCGTGCCGTCGACGGCGAGCGACTCCAGCCGCTTGCGGGTACGCGGGTGGGTGGAGACCAGCAACGGCAGTCGCCACTCGTCCCGTACGGCGCAGAGGCAGTCGAGGAGCCGGCGGAGCCGGTCCGGGTGATCGACGTTCTCCTCCCGGTGCGCGCTCACGACGAAGTAACCGCCGGGTTCGAGGGCGAGCTGCGCCAGGACGGTGGACCGGGCGATCTGTGGCCGGTAGTGGTCGAGGACCTCCCGCATGGGTGAGCCGGTGTGCAGGATCCGGCGGGGGTGCAGGCCCTCGGCGATCAGGTTGCGCCGGGCGTGCTCGGAGTAGACCAGGTTGAAGTCGGCGACGTGGTCGACCAGCCGGCGGTTGGTCTCCTCCGGGACGTTGAGGTCGAAACAGCGGTTGCCCGCCTCCATGTGGTAGACGGGAACCTTCATCCGCCGCGCCATCAGCGCCGAGATGGCGCTGTTGGTGTCGCCGAGCACCAGCAGCGCGTCCGGCCGGAGCTCGCCGATGGCCTTCTCGGTGCCGACCAGGACCGCGCCGAGCAGGCTGCCGAGCGACCGGGTGTCGGCCCGCAGGAAACGGTCGGGCGCCCGTACGCCCAACTCGGTGAAGAAGATGTCGGACAGCGCGGGGTCCCAGTTCTGTCCCGTGTGCACCAACGTGTGCTCCACGGTCCGGTCCAGCATGTCGATCACCCGGGCCAGGCGGATGATCTCCGGCCTGGTCCCGACGACGGTCATCACCCGGGTCACGTACGCCTCCTCGTGGCTGCTCGGGGTTCTTTGGACACCGCCGGCTGGACGGCTCGGCCGGCGTCCCCCGTGGACCGGCCCTGTGGGGGCAACCGGCGCCCCGGGTTGGTGATCGCCTGCCACGCCTGGTCGAGGGCGCTGATCCGGGGCCGGCCGAGCCGCCACCGGCGATAGGCGTCCCCCGCCGCCACCCGGGCCGCCCGCCGCTGTGCGGGTGGAGCGGCGGCGACGCGGGTGACGAGCGCACCCAACGCCTCCGGGGTCAGCTCGGTGAGGACCTGCCCGCCACCGTCGCGCAGCACGGGCGTCCACGGTGTCCGGTCCGAGCAGATCACCGGACAGCACGCCGCGAGGCTCTCCGCGATCGCGTGGCCGAGGTTCTCACCCCGGGTCGGCAGAACGGCGGCGTCGTAGCGGGAGAAGGTCTCGCCCACCTCCCGGGGGCGCAACTCACCCCGGTAGGTGACCACGGAGGGGTCCGGCAGGGCCGCCCGCAGCTCCAGGCACCGCTGCCAGTACCGCAGGTCCTCCACCGGGCCGTAGATGTCGAGCCGGACCCGCCCCCGGACATGGGCGAGCGCGGCGAGCACCAGGTCGAGATTCTTCATCGGTGAGATCCGACCGATGAAGACGAGGCGCGCGTGGTCGGCGGCCGGCAGGTCCGCCGGAGCGCTCCGCGGCTCGGGGCCAGCGCCGGTCGCCTCGACGGCGATCCGCGCCCCGGGCAGCATCCGCCGGATGTCACCCGCTTCCTGCGGACCGGTGGCGTGCCACCACACTCTGGGGCCCCGCAGCATCCATCGCCAGCCGGTCAGGAACACCCGCTTGCGGGCCCCGTGCAGGCCGAGGGCGGCGGCGCCGAACTCCCCCCGGGGGGCCACCAGGATGCGGTCCACCCGCAGCAGGCCGAGCCGCGCCGCGGCGATGGGCAGGATCGAGAACACCGACCAGACGCTGTTCACGTAGAGCAGGTCGAACCGCGTCGACCGGAGCGACCGCCAGAGCCTCCACCAGTGCGCCGGACGCCGCACCCCGAGATAGAAGACATTCGTCCGGCCGCGTTGCACCCAGGCGCCGGACAGCCCGGGGTAGGCGGCGCGGGCACCGAGATCCCGGTCGCGGGTCAACAGGGTGGCGGAAACATGAACGCTGGCCGTTTCGAGCACCTCGGAAATGGATCGGACGGGCCCGCCGGCGCGCCACCCGGGGCTGAAGTAGCCGGCCGTGACGAGGACCCGAAGATTGCTTCCATCACCATCCGCCAACCGGTCTTCGGCATTCGTCGCGGGGCTGGTGGAGTCGGCCATCCTCGCTCCTCGCTGGGGACACGAAACTGGTGGTAACAACGAGCGGAAGCCAATTCGGTGACTGCTCCTCGCAATTTGCGGGAGATTGTCGAACATTACCCGGAAACACAGAGTCAACGACCCGGAACCCGGTATAAGGGAGGCGCGCGGAAAATCATCCGGCACACGGCACGGGAGGAACTCCATGTCACGAGTGGCACTCATATCCGGCACCACCGGGCAGGACGGTAGCTACCTTTCGGAGTTCCTGCTCAACAAGGGCTACACGGTGCACGGGATAAAGCGAAGGTCCTCCTCGTTCAACACCGAGCGGATCGAGCGGATCGATGTCCATCCCCGCAGCGACGAGGCGCGCCTGTTCCTCCACTACAGCGACCTCTCCGACCCGGCCTCGCTGACCTCGCTGATCCGTGACATCCGGCCGGACGAGATATACAACCTCGGCGCGCAGAGCCACGTACGGGTCTCCTTCGACGTCCCGGGCTACACCGCGGACGTGACCGGGCTCGGCGCCCTACGGATGCTGGAGGCGACCCGGGCCGCCGGCGTCGACTGCCGCTTCTACCAGGCGTCCTCCTCGGAGATGTTCGGCTCCACCCCGCCCCCGCAGCGCGAGGAGACGCCGTTCCACCCCCGCAGCCCGTACGCGTGCGCCAAGGTCTACGCCTACTGGACGGCGGTCAACTACCGCGAGTCGTGGGACATGTTCTGCGTCAACGGCATCCTGTTCAACCACGAGAGCCCCCGCCGGGGCGAGAACTTCGTCACCCGCAAGGTCACCCGCGCGGTGGCCAGGATCGAGGCCGGCATCCAGGACAAGCTCTACCTGGGCAACCTCGACGCGGTGCGGGACTGGGGCTACGCCCCGGAGTACGTCGAGGCGATGTGGCTGGCCCTCCAGCAGGACACCCCCGACGACTACGTGGTGGCCACCGGCGAGGGGCACTCGGTCCGCGAGTTCGTCGAAACCGCCTTCGACCGGGTCGGGCTGGACTGGCAGAAGTACGTGGAGATCGACCCCGCCTACTTCCGTCCGGCCGAGGTCGACGCCCTCATCGGTGACTCCACCAGGGCCCGGCGTCGGTTGGGCTGGGCGCCGAAGACCCTCTTCAGCGACCTGGTGCGGGTGATGGTCGACGCCGACCGGCAGCTCCTGGAGGACGAGCGGATGGGACGCCTGGTGCGGGTGGACCGATGAGGATCATCGTCGATGCCACTCCGATCCGTCCGGGCCACGCCGCCGGGGTCGAGGCCTTCACCTACGGCCTGCTAGCCGGCATGGCCGCCGACACCTCCTGCGAACTGCGGGTAAACGTCCTGCGTGGCACCCTGCCACAGTGGCGCCGCCAGGTGCCCGCTCCCCGGCTCGGCTGGGCCGAGGTCGCCCAGCCGCTGCGTTCCGACACCGCCCCGGGTCAACTGCTGCGCCGCTGGACACCGACACGGGTCCGCGACTCCCTCGCCGTCCGCCGGGCGGTCAACGCGGTCCGGCAACGTTCGGTCCCCCAGCAGCGGGGGGTGGACGTCACGTTGTATCCGTTCCACAGCAACCCGATCGCCGTCGGCCCGTCGGTCGTCGTCGTGCACGACCTGCGGCACCTGCGGGCCGCCTTCCACGCGCCCGGCTTCGCCGCCGTGGTTCGGGAGAACGTGGCCCGCGCGTCCGCCGTCGTGGTCACCTGGCCCCACCCGTACCGGGAGACCCTGCGGCTGTTTCCCGAGGCGGCGGAGCGAACCGCGCTCATCCCGACCCCGACGTTCCAACCCGCGCCCGAACGCGCCGCCACCCGACCGGAACCGGGTCTGCTCGTCTACCCGTCCTCCACCGCACACCACAAGAACCACGCGACGCTGCTGGAGGCGATGGCGCTGCTCCCGCAGTGCCGGCTGGTCTGCCCCGGCCCGCTGGTCGAGCCCGAGGCCAGTCGCCTGCTCGCCCGCGCGGCGCAACCCGACCTGTGTGGCCGGGTGTCCTTCCCCGGCTTCGTCACCCTCGACGAGCTGAACGCCCTCTACGCCCGGACCGACGCCGTGGTGATCCCGTCGCTCTGGGAGGCGGCGAGCGGTGCGATGCTTGAGGCGTTCAGTTGGGGGCTCCCCGTCGCCTGCGCCGACGCCGAGCCGTTGCTGGCGCAACTGGAGTTCACCGGCGCGGAGGCGGCGGTCTTCCGGGCCACGGAGCCGGCCTCCCTGGCCGAGGCGGTCCAGCGGCTGCTGGCCGACCGGCCGCGCTACGCCGCCGCCGCCCGGCGCGCCAACGGCCGGTTGGCCGCCCGCACCTGGGCCGCGACCGGCGGCGACTACCTCGACGTGCTGCGGTGGGTGGCGGAGGGACGACCCGGGCCGATGCCGAGATCCGCGTTCGCCGCGGAACTCAGCGGGGAGGAAGCGTCATGAGCACGGCGGACGACCGTTATCCGGTGGCCCGGCCGAGCCTCTCCGAGTTGGAGGAACGGTACGTGGTCGACGCCCTGCGCAGCGGCTGGGTCTCCTCCCGGGGCCCCTACCTCGACGACTTCGAGGACCGCTTCGCCCGGCGGTGTGCCGCCGGCACGGCGCTGGCCACCGCCAACGGCACGGTCGCCCTGCACTTGGTCCTCGCCGCCGCCGGAATCGGACCGGGTGACGAGGTCATTGTGCCCGCGCTCACCTACGTGGCGACCGCGAACGCCGTCGCGTACTGCGGGGCGCGCGCCGTCTGCGTGGACGTGCTGCCACAGAGCTGGTGCGTCGACCCCACCGCGGTCCGGGCCGCGATCGGGCCGCGCACCCGGGCGGTCATCGCCGTCGACCTGTACGGCCACCCCGCCGACTACCCCGCCCTCCGCGCGCTGTGCCGACGGCACGGCCTGATCCTGGTCGCCGACGCGGCGGAGTCCTTCGGCGCCACGGCCGACGGACGCCCCACCGGCTCGCTCGCCGACGCGACCACCTTCTCCTTCTTCGGCAACAAGGTGATCACGGCGGGTGAGGGTGGCTGCGTGACCACCTCCGACGAGACGCTCGCCGCCCGGATGCGCCTGCTGCGCAACCAGGGCATGGACCCGCACCGGCGGTACTACTTCCCGGTGCTCGGCTACAACTACCGGATGACCAACCTGGGCGCGGCGCTGCTCTGCGCCCAGCTCGACCGCGCCGACGAGATCATCGCCCGGCGCGACGAGGTGATCGCCGGCTACGAGGCGCAGCTCGCCGACGAGCCGGCGCTGTCGGCGCAGCCGGTGGTCGCCGGGGTCCGCCGGGCACCGTGGATGGCCGCCTTCCTGGTCGGCCCGGAAGGGGACGCCACCTCCCGCGACACGCTCGCCCTGGCGCTCGATCGGCTCGGCGTGGAGACCCGGCCCTTCTTCGTGCCGATCCCCGACCTGCCCGCACACCGTGATCCGGCGGCACACTGCCCGGTGACCGCCGACCTGAGCCGGCGCGGCATCAACCTGCCCACGTATCCGGAGCTGACCGAGGCGGGGCTCAAGACGGTGGTGGAACGGGTCCGCGCCGCCCTGGCGAGCATCGCCTGACCCGTCGGCTCACCCGCCGGGCGGGACCGGGTCGAGCCCGCCGGGCGGGACCGGGTCGAGCCCGCCGGGCGGGACCGGGTCGAACCGGCGGGCCCGGGGCGCGCGGTGTCGCAGCAGCAGCAGGTAGCTGCCGGCCCAGGCGACCGCGCTGACCAGGGCGAGGAAGGCGAGCGCGCCGGCCGCGCCGGTCGCCCCGTACAGCACCGCCGCGACGACCACCCCCGGCACCCGCAGTCCGCCCAGCAGGACGCCGAGCAGGATCGCCCGCCGGCTCGCCCGCTCGACCCGCAGCCCGGCGAAGCCGACGGCGGCCGGCACCGCGAACAGGCTCTCCAGCGCCAGCAGCACCAGCAGGCTGCGGGCCAGGCCCCAGTTGGCACCGAGCAGCATCCGGCCCACCGCGTCGGGCAGGAGGGCGACCGCGACCGTCATCGGCAGGACGCCGGCGGTCACGAGCAGCGTCACCCGGACGGCCGCCCTGGTCCGCACCGCCCGCGACCCGGCGCGGCTGCGGGCCAGGTACGGCAGGGTCAGGGTGGCGGCGGTGGACAGCACCAGGTTCACCGGCCCGAGCAGGGTCCGTCCGGCGCTCAACGCGCCGACCACCGAGGTGCCCGCGAAGGCGGCCACCGCGCTCAGCGACAACTGCGCCGATCCGGTGGTCAGCAGGAACTGCGTACCGAACCCCACCGCGACGCGGCTCTCCGCCCGGCCGGCGCGCCAGCCGGGCCACAGGGCGTAGCCGCGACGGACCCCGACCACCACGCCGATCAGCGCGCCGCCGAGCGCCCAGCCGGCGACCACGGCCGGCGCGTCGACCAGCCGGAACAGGCCGGCCAGCACGGCACACCCGGTGACCGCCGCCCAGGCGGCCTCCTGGAACAGCGCTCCGGTCGGGGTGCCGACGCCGACGGCGATCGCCTTCGCGTAGTCGTAGAGCACCAGACCCGGCAGGGCAAGACCCACGAGCACCAGATAGGGCGAGCCGACGGCCGCGCCCGCGGCGCCGAGCGCGGCGCCGCAGACCGCGCCGAGCAGGGTGACCCTACGGGCGGCGGACGGGACGCCCGCCCCCGCCGCCAGCACCGCCTCGGTCACCATGCTGCGGACCAGCCCGGAGCCGAGCACGTAGAACGTGAAGGCGAGGGCGAACTCGCCCACCCCGCCGATCGACTCCAGCCGGGTGACGGTGATCGCCACCAGCAGGTTGCCGCCGCTGGACAACCCCCCGACGAGCAGGGCGAGCACGGCCCGACGGCCGCGCCGGGGGACGCCGGGGGCGTCTCTCCGGCCGACCCGGGAGCGGACCCGGACGGTCATCGGACGGCACCCACCGGCAGGGACAGGTGGTCGTCGCGCCGGGCGGGGGCGCTGCGGGTCGGCCCCAGCAGCAGGAGGACTGGCGCGGCCGACACCACGTGTTGCAGGAACCCGATGGTGGAGTCGGGATAGGTGCCGGACCAGAGCAGCACATCGGAGAAGACCAGGCAGAACAGGCTCAACCGGACCGGGCCGGGCCGCCCCCGCCACCGCAGCAGCAACGCCACGAAGCCGGCCCAGAAGGCGTGCACGGCCACCACACCCACCGGCCCGTCGAAGAACCAGATGTTACCCAGCAACAGAAAGCTGTAGGACGACGTCGGCCCACCACCGAGGAACTGGTTGATCCGCTGCCCGGTGGACAACGCCGGCCGCTCCGGGTCGAGCACCCGCGGCACGATCCCGTACCTGACGTAGTCGGCGACACCGGGCTGCCCGATCTCGACCGGCACGTCATAACCCGCCACCGCGGTGAGCTGACTGTCCAGACGGAGCCGGTCGGCGGCGGTGACCTGGGTGTCCACCACCACCCCCTGCGCGTCCCGGATGATGTTGCGCTGGGCGAACATGGCGGGCCAGGCGAGGAGGAGCACCACCGTCCAGAGCAGGAGGTGACGCAGCCGGAAGACGCCGCTGACGGCCCCGGCGGCGGCCACGAAGAACACCAGGGCGATCAGGGGCGCGGACCGGGCGGTCAGCACCGCGACGTACGCCTCCACGCCGACGAGCGCGGCCACCCAGCAGTACAGCTTCCGCGCCGAGAGCCGGCCGCCGAGATGGCTGCCCACCAACAGGGCGAAACCCAAAGTGCCCCAGCCCGAGAAGAGCGCGCACGCCATCGCGAGAGGAGTGTCGGACACTTCGCCGGACACCTGGCTGACGATGGTCCCCCGGCCGAGGTGGGCTCCGACGACGTTCGCCACGACGCCGGTCAGGGTCACCAGCCGGGCCACCGGATAGATCCGGGGATATCTGGCGGTCGCCTGCCGCATGCCCTGCCGCCACCGCGGATCGGGACGGCCGAAGAACAGACCGATCGTCTCCACACCGGCGCTGCCCAGCAACGCCAGGCCCACCAGGAGCACGATGAGACCGGTGTGCGGGTTGTCGTTGAGCACCGCCATCGGAAGGATGAACACCACGTAGGGGGCGAGCACCAGGAAGCTGACCGGATAACAGCGCAGCAACCCGCCGACCAGCTCCCGCCGACGTCTGGACCAGGAACCGGACTCCCGGCGGGCCCTCCCGGCGCCGCCCACCGGGAAACCGGCTCCGGCGTCGGCTGGCAGCCGGCCGGCGATCACCCTGGACCTGATCACGAGATCTCCCCTCACCGTGCGCCAAAGGAGCCAGCCGCCGCGGTGGACGCTTCCGGGACGGTCACCCGGGCTGGTCCACCGGGCGGGTCGCCTGTCCGCCCGGGCTGCGGGAGATGTGGCGGGCCAGCCACATCAGGATGAAGACCGTCATGGCCGACACCGTGTGTTGCAGGAACGCGATGGTGGAGTCGGGATAGGTCCCGGACCAGAGCAGCACATCGGAGAAGACCAGGCAGAACAGGCTCAACCGGACCGGGCCGGGCCGCCCCCGCCACCGCAGCAGCAACGCCACGAAGCCGGCCCAGAAGGCGTGCACGGCCACCACACCCACCGGCCCGTCGAAGAACCAGATGTTGCCCAGCAACAGGAACGTGTAGGACGACGTCGGCCCACCACCGAGGAACTGGTTGATCCGCTGCCCGGTGGACAACGCCGGCCGCTCCGGGTCGAGCACCCGCGGCACCAACCCGTACCTGACATAGTCCGCGACACCGGGCTGCCCGATCTCGACCGGCACGTCGTAACCCGCCACCGCGGTGAGCTGACTGTCCAGACGGAGCCGGTCCGCCGCCGTCACGTCACCGCTCACCTCGATGCCCTGGTCCTGCCGGATCTCGTTGCGGTGCGCGAACATCGCCGGCCAGAGCAGGAGCAACGCCACCGTGCCGAGCAGCAGGACCCGCAGCCGGAACACGCCGCAGACCGCGCCGGCGGTGACCGCGAAGAAGACGAAGCCGATCAGCGGGGCGGTGATGGCGGTCAGCATGGTGACGAGCACCTGGGTGGCGACGAGCGCGGCGAGCCAGCCGTACAGCTTCGCCCGGGACAGCCGGCCACCCAGGTAGCTCGCGACCAGCAGCGCGAAGCCGAGCGCGCCCCAACCGGAGAACAGCTTGGTCAGCGCCACCAGCGGCGCGTCGGACAGTTGCCCGGAGATCTGCGCGGTGATGCTCCCCCGGCCGAGACGCGCACCCAGCAGGTCGGCCGTGATGCTGGTGAGGGTCACCAGCCGGGCCACCTGGTAGATCCGGGGATATCGGGCGGTCGCCTGCCGCATGCCGTGCCGCCACTGCGGATCGGGACGGCCGAACAGCAGGCAGACCGTCTCCACCGAGATGCTGCCCAGCAGAGCCAGGCCCACCAGCAGCACGATGAACCCGGTGTGCGGGTTGTCGTTGAGCACCGCCATCGGAAAGATCGGCAACGCGTACGGGGCGAGCACCAGGAAGCTGACCGGATAGCACCGCAGCAGCCCGCCGACCAACTCCCGCCGGTGTCCCGGCCCGGCTCGGCGGGCCGGTTGCGCTGCCCGGGCGTCGATGACGTCGAACGTCAGTCCAGGGTTGGCGACCACCCCGGACCGGTTCATCAGATGTGCCCCTCACTGTTTTCCGTCGCCTCATGCGCAACGAGCCAGCCGGTGCCGCGACACGCCCACCACGGGGAAAGTGGCGGAACGCCGTCGTGCCCCCGTCCGGCGGGCGGACGGGGGCACGATGGGCGTCCCGGAGGGCTACGACAGCACGTCGTCGACCAGGGACTTGGCCTCCTCCTGGATCCGGGCGAGGTGCTCCGGACCCTGGAACGACTCGGCGTAGATCTTGTAGACGTCCTCGGTGCCCGACGGCCGGGCGGCGAACCAGCCCGACTCGGTGGTCACCTTCAGCCCGCCGATCGCGGCGCCGTTACCCGGCGCGGCGGTCAGGACCGCGGTGATCGGCTCGCCGGCCAGCTCGGTCGCGGTGACCTGCTCCGGCGACAGCTTCGCCAGGACCGCCTTCTCCTCCCGCCCGGCCGGTGCGTCGATCCGCGCGTAGGCCGGCGCGCCGAACCGGTCGGCCAGCTCGGCCCAGTGCTCGCTGGGGGTGCGCCCGGTCACCGCGATGATCTCGGCGGCGAGCAGGCAGAGCAGGATGCCGTCCTTGTCGGTGGTCCAGGTGCTGCCGTCGCGGCGCAGGAAGGACGCCCCGGCGCTCTCCTCGCCACCGAAGCCGACCGAGCCGTCGAGCAGGCCGGGCACGAACCACTTGAAGCCGACCGGCACCTCCAGCAGCGTCCGGCCCAGGTCGGCCGCGACCCGGTCGATCATCGAGGAGGAGACGAGCGTCTTGCCCACCGCCGCGGTCGGGCTCCACCGGTCCCGGGTACGGAACAGGTGGCCGATCGCCACCGCCAGGTAGTGGTTGGGGTTCATCAGCCCGGCGTCGGGCGTGACGATGCCGTGCCGGTCGGCGTCGGCGTCGTTGCCGGTGGAGACCTGGTATTTGTCGCGGGCGGCGATCAGCGAGGCCATCGCGTTCGGCGAGGAGCAGTCCATCCGGATCTTGCCGTCGCCGTCCAGGGTCATGAACCGCCAGGTCGGGTCCACCTCCGGGTTGATCACCGTGAGGTCGAGGCGGTGCCGCTCGGCGATCTCCCCCCAGTACGCCACGCTCGCCCCGCCCATCGGGTCGGCGCCGATGCGCACCCCGGCGTCCCGGATCGCGTCGATGTCGAGCGCGGCGGGCAGGTCGTCCACGTAGTGGGCGAGGAAGTCGTACGTCCCGGTGGTGTCGGCGGCGCGGGCCCGCGCGTACGGGATGCGCTTCACCTCCTTGAGCCCGGCGGCGAGGATCGCGTTCGCGCGGTCCTGGATCCACTTCGTGACGTCGGTGTCGGCGGGGCCGCCGTTGGTGGGGTTGTACTTGAACCCGCCGTCGGACGGCGGGTTGTGCGACGGGGTGATCACGACGCCGTCGGCGAGCCCCGAGGTGCGGCCGCGGTTGTGGGTGAGGATGGCGTGCGACGCCGCGGGGGTCGGGGTGTAGCCGTCGCGGCTGTCCCGCAGCACGGTGACGTCGTTGGCGGCCAGCACCTCCAGTGCGCTGACCTCGGCCGGCGCGGAGAGCGCGTGGGTGTCCCGGGCGAGGAACAGCGGGCCGTCGAGGCCCTGCTCCCGCCGGTAGTCGCAGAGCGCCTGGGTGACGGCCAGGATGTGATCTTCGTTGAACGCGTTGCGCAGGCTCGACCCGCGGTGCCCGGAGGTGCCGAAGGAGACCTGCTGCGCCGGGTCGCTCGGGTCCGGGTGCTCGGCGTAGTAGGCGGTGACCAGCCGGGGCACGTCGACCAGGTCGGCGGGCTCGGCGGGCTGTCCGGCGCGGGGGTGGGCCACTGCGGGGTCCTCCTCGATGGATGGGTGGGGCCGGTCAGGGCTCGATGCGCTGACCCTTGCCGATGACGACGACGCCGTTGTCGGAGACGGTGTAGCGCTGGCGGTCCCGCTCCAGGTCGACGCCGATCTCGGCGCCCTCCGGAACGGAGACGTTCTTGTCCAGGATCGCCCGCCGGACGACCGCGTGCCGGCCGATCTCGACACCCTCCATCAGGACGGCGCCGTCGACGTGCGCCCAGGAGTGCACCTTGACCTTGGGCGAGACGATCGAGTTCTCCACCAGCGAGCCGGAGATCACCGAGCCGGGCGAGACCATCGAGCTGACCGCCCGGCCGACCCGCTCGCCCCAGGCGTGCACGAACTTGGCCGGCGGGTACGGCGGCTGCTCGGTGTAGATCGGCCAGTCGAAGTTGTAGAGGTTGAACACCGGGTGCACGTTGATCAGGTCCATGTGGGCGTCGTAGAACGAGTCGAGCGTCCCCACGTCGCGCCAGTAGCCGCGGTCCCGGTCGGTGCTGCCCGGCACCTCGTTGTCCTTGAAGTCGTAGACGTTCGCCTCGCCGCGCTCGACGAGCATCGGGATGATGCTGCCACCCATGTCGTGCTTGCTGGTGCGGTCCTCCGCGTCGCGCTCGACCGCCTCGCAGAGCGCCTTGGTGGAGAAGACGTAGTTGCCCATCGAGGCGTAGATCTGGTCGGGCGCGTCGGGCAGTCCCACCGCGTCGGTGGGCTTCTCCCGGAACGCCCGGATCTGCTTGCCGTCGGCGCCGACCTCGATCACGCCGAACTGGTCGGCCATGCCCAGCGGCTGCCGGATCCCGGCCACGGTCACCCCGGCGCCGGAGGCGATGTGGTCCTCCACCATCTGCCGGGGGTCCATCCGGTAGATGTGGTCGGCGCCGAAGACGATCACATGGTCGGGCTGCTCGTCGTTGATCAGGTTGAAGCTCTGGTAGATCGCGTCGGCCGAGCCGGCGAACCACCACGGGCCGCGGCGCTGCTGCGCCGGCACGGGCGTGACGTAGTTGCCGAGGAGCGTCGACATCCGCCAGGTCTTGGTGATGTGACGGTCCAGGGAGTGGGACTTGTACTGGGTCAGCACGACGATCTTGAGAAAGCCGGCGTTCGCCAGGTTGGAGAGGACGAAGTCGACCATGCGGTACATCCCGCCGAAGGGGACGGCCGGCTTCGCCCGGTCGGTGGTCAGGGGCATGAGGCGCTTGCCCTCCCCGCCGGCCAGGACGATCGCGAGCACCTTGGCAGCCATGGTCAGACGCTATCCACCCCGCCGCGACTTCACCACTCGGACGGCGCAGTTGCGCACCCGGTGAGATCCGGCGGACTGCACTAAGGTGCCGGGCATGGCACCGTTGCGCGTCGACCTGCTCACCCGTGAATACCCGCCGGAGGTCTACGGCGGCGCCGGGGTGCACGTGGAATACCTGGCCCGCGAGCTGCGCCGGCTCGCCGAGGTGCGGGTGCACTGCTTCGGCGCGCCACGCGACGCCCCCGGCGTGACCGCGTACCCCGAACCGGCCGGGCTGGCCGGCGCGAACGCCGCGCTGCGCGTCATGGGCGTCGACCTGGAGATGGCCGCCGGCGCCGCCGGCACCGACGTGGTGCACAGCCACACCTGGTACGCGAACCTGGCCGGACACACCGCGAAGCTGCTGCACGGGGTGCCGCACGTGGTGACCGCGCACAGCCTGGAGCCGCTGCGCCCGTGGAAGGCCGAGCAGCTCGGCGGCGGGTACGCGCTCTCCTCCTGGTGCGAGCGGACCGCGTTCGAGGCCGCCGACGCGATCATCGCGGTGAGCGAGGGCATGCGGCGGGACGTGCTCACCGCCTACCCGGGGGTCAACCCGGACCGGGTCCGGGTGGTCTACAACGGCATCGACACCGCGCAGTACGCCCCGGACGCCGGCACCGACGTGCTCGACCGGCTCGGCATCGACCCGGCCCGGCCCAGCGTGGTCTACGTCGGGCGGATCACCCGGCAGAAGGGGCTGCCCTACCTGCTGCGGGCGGCCCGGGAGCTGCCCGCCGACACCCAGCTCGTGCTGCTCGCCGGCGCGCCGGACACCCCGGAGATCGGCGCCGAGGTCGAGGAGCTGGCCGCCGAGCTGCGGGCGAAGCGCTCGGGCGTGGTCTGGGTGGCGGCGATGCTGCCCAAGCACGAGGTGATCCAGGTGCTCACCCACGCCACGATCTTCGTCTGCCCGTCCGTCTACGAGCCGATGGGCATCGTCAACCTGGAGGCGATGGCCTGCGAGACGGCAGTGGTGGCCACCGCCACCGGCGGCATCCCCGAGGTGGTCGCGGACGGCGAGACCGGGCTGCTGGTGCCGATCGAGCAGGCCGGCGACGGCTCCGGCACGCCGCTGGACCCGGAGCGCTTCGTGGCCGACCTGGCCGACCGGATGAACGAGCTGCTGGCCGACCCGGCGCGGATCGCGGCGTTCGGCGCGGCGGGCCGGCGGCGCGCGGTGGAGCGCTTCTCGTGGTCGGCGATCGCCGAGCAGACGCTCACCCTCTACCGCGCCGTGCAAGGAGGGGCCCCCGCTTAACGCATTCGGTAGAGGCGGGGCCCCCTTTTAACAGGTGTCGACCGGGCCGTGGCCGTGTCGAGGCCGGTACGGTGCCGGGATGAGCGCGGACGCGGTTGGCAGATCGATGCCCCCGACCGTGTCGCTCGACGATCTGACCGCCATGATGGTCGCGGACGAGCACCATCGATACGAGATCAGCCCTGAGGGAGTGCTCTCGATCTTCCCGCCGCCGGGATACGCCCATGCGGTCGTCGCGACCCGGCTCCTGCTCTGGCTCGCCCAGGGCGGCGTACCGGCGGATCACATCGCCCAGGCCGTCGGGCTGCGCATTCCGGGCCGGCGTGGCGGTGTCGGCGGACGCATCCCGGATCTGGTGGTCTGGAGCAAGGCGCAGGCCGACGGGGTGTGGCTGCCGACGGCCGACGTCCTTCTCGTCGTCGAGATCGTCTCGCCCGGGTCCGAAGGCATCGACACGGTCACCAAGCGGAGCGAGTACGCCGCTGCCGGCATCCCGCAGTACTGGATCGTGGAGCAGGACCCGGCGCAGACGGTCGCCATGCACCGGCTGGACGGCGAGCGCTACGACGTGCGGGCGACCATGCCGCTCGCCTGGGTCCTCAACACCGACCCGGCCGAGTACGACCTCGGCTGATCCTGCCCGGTCTGGCCGCCACGACAGATCTTGGAAGCAAATGGCCCCCAGAGGGGCCGAAGTCTTCCAAGATCTCGGGGGCAGCCGGCAACTTGACGGGCTGGGCACCCCGCGCGGTTCTCGACGTGGGCTGCGGGACCGGGTCGCTGGCCGCCCTACTCACCCGGCATTGCCACACGGTCGTCGGCGTCGACCAGGCCGAGGCGTCTCTCGACGTCGCGCTGGCCACGGACAGAGCCGGCCGGGTCTGCTGGATCCGCGGGGAGGCCACAACGCTGCTGGCGCTCAACACCGGGTGCTCGACGTGCGGCCGGCACCCGACCGTCCCGACCGGGAGTTCGTGTTCGTCGCGCGGCGGGCAGGCTAGACGCGGAGCGCTGCGGCCAGGCTGGTCAGGCCGGGCGGGGCGGCCGGCGACCGCGCCACCACGGCGACCAGATCCCGAGCCGCCGGCCGGGCGTGCACCTCGCCGCGCGCGGTGCGCTCGGCCTCCAGCAGCGCCCGTCCCGCGCGGAGTCCGTCCCCGGCGCGGGCGTGCATGCGGGCCACGTCGAGCAGGTACGCGGCGCGGTGCTCGGCCGGCAACCACCGCCACTCGTCGCCGGTGGTCAGCCGCTCGTGGCGTACCGTCGCGGCCCTGACCTCGCCGAGGGCCGCCTCGGCGACCACCCCCGCGGCCTCGACCACGGCCCCGTCGCCGGCCTGCGCCGCCCGGTCGAGCAGCTTGCGGGCGGCGGGCCCGTCCCCACGGCCGGCGGCGGCGAGCGCGGCCTGCGCGAGCAGCGCGCCGCGCAGTCCGGGGTCGCCGACGCGGCCGGCGGCGACGAGTGCGGCCTCCAGCGCGGGTCGCCACCGGCCGGCCGATCGCAGGGCCTGGACCAGCGGTACGGAGGCGACGGCGACGAGCCGCGCGTCGGAGGCGGAGCGGGCGACGGCGATCGACCGGTCGGCGGCCAGCCAGGCGAGTTCCACTCGGCCCAGCTTCACCAGGGCCAGGGCGACCAGCCCGTACACCGGAACCAGCAGCGCGTCGGCCGCCGGGCCCGGGTCGGCGGCGCGGGCGTCGTCGAGCAGGTCGGGCAGGAGCGCGAGCAACGGCGGGTAGCGGGCGTGCCGGTAGCTCTGCTCCGCGTACTCCAGTCGGGCGCGCAACCGCGCGGGGTCGCTCGGCGCGGCGGCGGCCGGGAGGTGGTAGCGGGCGAGGGCGGCGCGCAGGCGCTCCAGGTCGGTGCGGGCCGGGGCCGACCGGCGCGGCTGCTCCGGGAGCAGGACGTCCAGGTCGATCCGGAGCGCGTCGGCGATCTCGCGGAGGTTCGATACCCGCTCCAACCGGCGTACTCCGCGTTCGACCTTGTCCACCCAGCTCTTGGACTTGCCGAGGCGGTCGGCGAACTGCTGCTGCGTCAGGTTGCGGCGCACCCGCCACTGGGCGACCCGCCGGCCCACCGGCAGTTCGTTCACCGAACCAACCCGAGCACAAGCAGTCCGAGTACGAGCAACGCCACGGTCACGCCGTAGGCGTACTGCCGCCGGGTGAGCGCCGGGCGCTCGGGCCGGCGCGGGCCGGGCACCCGGTCACCGTCCGGTATCCGTCCCTCATACGGTCGCTCACGCATCCACGCCTCCGTCAAGGTGCAGCCGGATATGAAGATCGGGAAGTTCCGTTGCTGACGAGAGCATCCCGACCACCTCAACTTAGAAGGCATAGCCTGCACAGTCAACAGAGCATGCACGGCGTGTCACTCCGAGTGCGAAGATCGAGTCGCTGACGAGAGGTGGCACCACCATGCCGCAGACACCGCTGTATGAGCAGATCATCGCCGATGTCACGGCCTCGATCCGTGCGGGCACCCTGCAACCCGGCGACAAGCTGCCGTCCATCGCCGAGCTGCGCGAGCAGTACCAGTCGAGTGCTTGGCCGGTTCGATATGCCCTGCGGATCCTGGACGAGCGGGGCTGGATCATCACCCACCAGGGCAAGGGCTCGTTCGTCGCGCCGAAGCCACCCGCCTAGCGGCCCGGCGACTCCGGCTGCACCGCGTCCGCCACGTCGGTGTCGAGCACGACGCCGAGCGGCGGCGCGGTTTAGCCTGACGGGGCCGCAGATCCTGCGCTCGGTGTGGGATCCTCGACGAGGAGGAGGTGAGGGCATGATCGACCGATTCACCGTGCCGCTACTGACTCCGCTGGAGGCGTCCGAGCACCTCCAGGTGCCGGAGCGCACCATGCACCGCTGGCTGAGCGAGAACGCCGCCGGGCATCCCTTGGTGCACAGCATCAAGCCGCAACGCCGAGGCCACCCTTCGGTGCCGTTCGTGGCTCTGGTCGAGGCATACGTGCTGCGCTCACTGCGCAAGCTCGGCCTCCCCACGGACAAGATCCGAGCCGCCGCGACCGACATCCGACGGCAGTTCGACACCGAGTACGGGTTGGCGAGCCGGCGCATCGCGACCGACGGCGTCGACGTCTTCATCCACTATCTGGACACTGACGAGCTGGCCCGCGCAGGTGACCGGCAGATGCCCCTGCGCCAGGTCATCAACGACTACCTCCGCTACATTGCCTGGGCCGACGACGACGAGTTCCCCACCAGGCTCACCCTTCGTCGATACGATCCCGCGATCGCGGAGGTGGTGATCGACCCGCGTTTCGCCTGGGGTGCACCGATCATCGAAACCGCGAAGGTCCCCGTTTCCGCCGTGCTGGGCATGTGGAGAGCTGGAGAACCACTCGATGTCGTCGCCGACGAGTACGGTCTGACCGTTGACCAGGTCGAAGCGCTCGTCCGGGTCGCCGCCTGAGTTCTTTGCCGATCGTTGTCTGGGCAAGGGCGCGCCGCGCCTCCTGATCACCAGGGGCTGGCTCATCCACCTCATCGGCGATCACTTCCATGACGATGCGCAGCACGTCAGCGACCCGGACTGGATCGAGTACGGCCTGAGTCGAGGCTAGGCGCTCCTCACCCAAGATCTGCGCATCTCCACCCAGATCGAGGTGCATACTCTGCTCCGCCGGTTCAAAGCGTGCATTCACTGCCTGGACAGCTCCGAGCTACCGGTGCAGGCGCGGGCTGATCGCTTCGACGCCCAACGCGGAGCCATCCACCAGACGGTGCTTGACCGGCGTACCGGCTTCTTCGTCATCCACGAGAAGGGGCCACCCCGACGCAAGCGGTGAGCCTTTGGTCAAGCCTTCTCCGCCAATCCTCCCGTGCTGTTTCCGCTCGGGCGTCCGCCGCCCATACGGGTCGCCACAACAGGTGAAAGCCGCTCAACCCGCACGAGAAGTCACCACTCCCGCCGAATCATGAGCGGAGAGGTGATCGCCTCCCGGAGCTGCGGGTGTGAGGACAGCGGAATGATCAACAGGCGGGATGTGCTGCGGGCCGGCGCGGCGGGCGCGTTGGGGACCGGTCTGGTGGGTGTGCTGTCACCGGCCACCGCCGCCACCCCGGACCCGGAGGCGGCGGAGCGGGTCAGCCGGCGGGACTGGGAGCGGCTGGCGCGCGCGCTGTCGCCGGCCTCCACTCTCTACCGGCCGTCGGACGCCAGCTATCCGCCGTTGGCGCTGCCGTTCAACCACAGGTACGCCGGCACCCACCCGGCGGGCATCGTGACCTGCGCCAACACCCGGGACGCCCGGACCGCGATCCGCTGGGCCCGCGCGGTGGGGCTGCCCACGGTGCCGCGCTCCGGGCTGGGCCACAACTACGCCGGCTACTCGGTCACCCCCGGCCTGTTGCTCAACATGGCCCGGATGAAGGGGATCGTCACCAACCCGCTGCCGGCCACCCCGCCGGCCCGGGCCTACGGGCCGATCAAGGTCACCCACGGCGCGGGCACCCTCACCGTGGGAGCCGGGGTCGTCAACGCCGACCTGCACCCGCTGCTGGAGGACCGGGGCATGTTCGTGCCGACGGGCCGCTGCCCCAGCGTCGGCGTGGCCGGGCTGGTGCTCGGCGGCGGCATCGGGTTCAGCGACAAGATGTTCGGCCTGACCTGTGACCGGCTGGTCTCGACGACGGTGGTGCTCGCCGACGGTCGTGTGGTGGAGGCCAGCCAGGAATCGCACCCCGACCTGTTCTGGGCCTGCCGGGGCGGGGCGGGGAACAACTTCGGGGTGAACACCTCCTTCACGTTCCAGTACGAGCGGTTCGAGGGGAACGTCGGCGTCTACCGGTTGCGCTGGAGCCTGGACTCGGTGCTGCCGGTGCTCGCCGCCGCGCAGCGGGCCGCCGTGGACACCCTGCACGACAGGCGGTTCCACCTGCGCGTCGGCATCGGGACGAACGGGTTCACCCGGGAGCAGATCCGGGCCAACGCGAACGTCAACGCCATCGGCCAGTTCTACGGCCCGGTCGAGGAACTGCGCGCCATCCTGGCCCCGCTGCTCGACATCGGCACCGCCGAGGAGCGCGCCCGCAACAGCGCGGCGGTGCGCGAGGTCACCCCCGCCGAGGCGAGCGCGCTGCTGAGCGCCACCACGCCGGTGGAGAAGTTCGCCGCCAAGTCGGCGGTGCTGCACCTGGCGACCCTGCTCACCGACGACCAGGTCGCCGCCGCCGCCGCGCGGCTGCTGGACTGGCCGGGCAGCGGCAACCCGGACGGGGCCGGGTTCGCGATGTTCGCCCTCGGTGGCGAGATCAACCAAGTGCCACCGGACGCCACGGCGTTCGTGCACCGCGACGGCGTGTTCATCTTCGCCGCCGAGACCTCCTGGGCGGACTACGACTCGCGTCGCGTCGCCACCGCCAACCTGAGCTGGCTCGACGAGTTCTACCGCGACATCTTCGGTGCCACGCCGCCCCGGCACGCCTACCAGAACTTCCCCGACCCGACGCTGCGGGACTGGCGGCGGGCCTACTACGGCACCAACTACCCCCGCCTCGTCCGGGTGAAGCGGAGATACGACCCGACCGACTACTTCACCTATCCGCAGGGGATCGGGAGCTGACCGGCGGCGCGCGCGCCGGCCGCCGACCCGGATCCGGTGCTTCGGCGGCGCACCCGAGCGCGAGACGATCTCGCGCAGTAGGTTGGGCGGGTGACTGGACGGTTCCCGATCGAAGACGTCTCCCCCGTCGTCGCCTGCGGTCGCTACCCGGCCAAGGCGGTGGTCGGCGAGGTCGTACCGGTGTCGGCCCGGGCCTACCGCGAGGGCCACGACGCGCTCGGCTGCAATGTGGTCTGGCTCGGCCCGGACGGCGCGGCCCGCCCGTTCACCCGGATGCGCGCCGGCGAGCCGGGGCAGGACCGCTGGCACGCCACCATCCGCCCGGACGCGGTCGGCGAGTGGCGGTTCACCGTCGAGGCGTTCCAGGATCCCTACCTGACCTGGCAGAACGCGGTGACGAAGAAGCTGGCGGCCGGGCAGGGCGCGGCCGAGCTGGCGAACGACCTGGCCGAGGGCGTCCGCGTGCTGACCGCCGCGCTCGACCTGGTGCCGAAGGCCGAGCGGAAGCGGGTACGGGCAGCCGCGAAGGCGCTGCGCGACGAGAAGGCGGACCTGCCGCGCCGGGTCAGCGCGGCGCTCGACCTGGCCGACCTGCTCTGGGCGCACCCGGTGCGCGAGTTGGTCACCACGGGCGACGAGCGCACGCTGTGGGTGGACCGTCCGCGGGCACTCTTCTCCGCCTGGTACGAGTTCTTCCCCCGCTCCGAGGGCGCGATCGCGGCCACCGCGGACGCGCCGGCCCGCTCCGGCACGTTCACCACCGCGCTCGACCGCCTGCCGGGGGTGGCCGCGATGGGCTTCGACGTGCTCTACCTGCCGCCGATCCACCCGATCGGCCGGGTCAACCGCAAGGGCCGCAACAACGCGCTCGCCGCCGGGCCGGACGACGTCGGCTCGCCGTGGGCGATCGGCGCGGCCGAGGGCGGCCACGACGCCATCCACCCCGACCTGGGTACGCCGGAGGACTTCCGCGACTTCGTCACCGCCGCCGCCGAGCAGGGCCTGGAGGTGGCGATGGACCTGGCGTTGCAGTGCGCGCCGGACCACCCGTGGGTCACCGAGCACCCGGAGTGGTTCACCACCCGGGCCGACGGCAGCATCGCGTACGCGGAGAACCCGCCCAAGAAATACCAGGACATCTACCCGCTGAACTTCGACAACGATCCGGAGGGCATCCGAGCCGAGATCCTGCGGGTGGTCCTGCACTGGGTCGGCGAGGGCGTGCGGATCTTCCGGGTCGACAACCCGCACACCAAGCCGTTCGACTTCTGGCACTGGCTGATCGCCGAGGTCAAGCGCGTCGACCCGGACGTGCTGTTCCTGGCCGAGGCGTTCACCCGCCCGGCGATCATGCACGGGCTGGGCAAGATCGGCTTCACCCAGTCGTACACCTATTTCACCTGGCGGACGACGGCGGCCGAGATGCGGGAATACTGCGAGGAACTGGTCGCCTCGGCCGACTGGATGCGGCCGAACTTCTGGCCCAACACCCCCGACATCCTGCACGAGTCGTTGCAGCACGGCGGCCCGCCGATGTTCAAGATCCGGGCGGTGCTGGCGGCGCTGCTCTCCCCCTCCTGGGGCATGTACGCGGGGTTCGAGCTGTTCGAGCACACCGCCCGCCCCGGCGCGGAGGAATACCTCGACAACGAGAAGTACGAGCTGCGCCCCCGGGACTGGGACGGCGCGCTGGCGCGGGGGCGGTCGCTGGCGCCGTTCATCACCACGCTCAACCGGGTCCGCCGCGACAACCCGGCCCTGCACCAGCTCCGCAACCTGCGTTTCCACGACATCGACAACCCGGCGCTGCTGTGCTGGTCGAAGCACGACCCGGACACCGGCAACACGGTCATCGTGGTCTGCTCGTTCGACTCCCGCACCGTGCAGTGGGGCAACACCACCCTGGACATGCCGGCGCTCGGCTTCGACTGGCATGAGCGGTTCACCGTGCGCGACGAGCTGACCGGCGCGGAATACGACTGGGGGCAGCGCAACGCGGTGCGCCTGGACCCCTACCTGCAACCGGCGCACGTGCTCACGGTGCGCCGCCCCACACCGCCGCCCGCCGACGAGCCGGCACACCCGGCCGCGCCCGACCTGACCGTCGAAGACGTACCCGCCGACCTGTCCGGCGGCACCGCACCCACCGCACCCACCGCACCCACCGCACCTACCGCATCGGCCGAGAAGGACGACCCACGATGGACCAGCTGATCGCCGGTGAGGCGCACGACCCGCACGCCGTGCTCGGCGCGCACCCGGCCGACGGGAGCACCACCGTCCGCACGCTGCGCCGGGGCGCGGGCGAGGTGACCCTGCTCGTCGACGGCGACCGGCACCCGATGAAACGGGTGCACGACGTGGGCGTGTTCGAGGCGGTCGTCCCCGGCGAGGTGCTCGACTACCGGGTCGAGGTGGACGGCGCGACGCTCGACGACCCCTACCGCTATCCCCCCACGCTCGGCGATCTGGACCTGCACCTGATCGGCGAGGGGCGACACGAACGGCTCTGGGCGGCGCTCGGCGCCCGGGTCTTCGACGAGGGCGTGGCGTTCACGGTGTGGGCGCCCAACGCCCGCGGCGTGCGGCTGGTCGGCGACGTCACCGGCTGGGGGCCGGACGACGGCTGGCCGATGCGTTCGCTCGGGTCCAGCGGCGTGTGGGAGATCTTCGTGCCCGGCATGCCGGCCGGCAGCCGCTACAAGTACCGCATCCTCGGCCCCGACGGGCAGTGGCGGGACAAGGCCGACCCCCTCGCCGCCCGCACCGAGGTGCCGCCGGCCACCGCATCCGTCGTCCACCATTCCCGGTACGAGTGGGGCGACGCCGACTGGATGGAACACCGGGCGGCGCGGCAACCCCACCAGGAGCCGATGAGCGTGTACGAGGTGCACCTGGGTTCCTGGCGACCCGGCCTGAGCTACCGCGAGCTGGCCGAGCAGCTCACCGCGTACGTGCTCGAAACGGGCTTCACCCACGTGGAGTTCCTGCCGGTGATGGAGCACCCGTTCGGCGGCTCGTGGGGCTACCAGGTCACCGGCTACTACGCGCCCACCGCCCGCTTCGGCGACCCGGACGACTTCCGCCACCTCGTCGACAAGCTGCACGCCGCCGGCATCGGGGTGATCCTCGACTGGGTGCCCGCCCACTTCCCCAAGGACGAGTGGGCCCTCGCCCGCTTCGACGGCACCCCGCTCTACGAACACCCCGACCCGCGCCGCGGCGAACACCCCGACTGGGGCACGTACGTCTTCGACTTCGGCCGCAACGAGGTACGCAACTTCCTGGTCGCCAACGCGCTCTACTGGCTGGACGAGTTCCACGTCGACGGGCTGCGGGTCGACGCGGTCGCCTCGATGCTCTACCTCGACTACTCCCGGCAGGAGGGACAGTGGGCCCCGAACGTGCACGGCGGCCGGGAGAACCTGGAAGCCATCGCGTTCTTCCAGGAGGTCAACGCCACCGTCTACCGGCACCACCCGGGCGTGCTGATGATCGCCGAGGAGTCCACCGCCTGGCCGGGGGTCACCAAGCCGACCTCGGACGGCGGGCTCGGCTTCGGCTTCAAGTGGAACATGGGCTGGATGCACGACACCCTGCTCTACACCTCGAAGGACCCGATCTACCGCCAGCACCACCACCATCAGCTCACGTTCTCCCTGGCGTACGCCTGGAGCGAGAACTACGTGCTGCCGATCAGCCACGACGAGGTGGTGCACGGCAAGGGCTCGCTGACCGGCAAGATGCCCGGCGACACCTGGCAGCGGCTGGCGAACGTGCGGGCGCTGCTGGCGTACATGTGGGCGCACCCCGGCAAGCAACTGCTCTTCATGGGCTGCGAACTCGCCGACGACCGGGAGTGGAGCGAGGAACGCGGCCTCGACTGGTATCTGCTGCACGACCCGGCGCGGGCCGGCGTGCAACGGCTGGTCGCCGACCTGAACCGCGCCTACCGGGCCACGCCGGCACTGTGGGCGCAGGACACCGACCCGGCCGGCTTCCGCTGGATCGCCGGCGACGACGTCGCCAACAACGCGGTGTCGTTCATCCGGATCGCCCCGGACGGGCAGACGCTCGTGTGCGTGGCGAACTTCTCGGCGACGCCGCTTGAGGACTACCGGATCGGCCTGCCGGCGGGCGGGACGTGGACCGAGGCGTTGAACACCGACGCCCACCACTACGGCGGGTCGGGGGTGGGCAACCTGGGCGAGGTGCATGCGGAGAACGTCCCGTGGCACGGCCTGCCCGCGTCGGCGTCCCTGCGCGTCCCCCCGCTGGGCGTCCTCTGGCTCCGCCAGGACTGACAAGGCGACCGCCCTGGCGGGAAAGTGGGCCGCCAGGGCTCGATCTTAATGTCGGGCGAGGCTGATGAGCGAGACGAGAAGCAGGAGAGATCCGACAACAAGCCCTGCAGCCGGAAAGATCAACGACTGGCCGATGACCATTTGTCGCCGGAATATCCCGACCACGGAGATCAGAATTATCCCCAGGCCAACGATTATTCCCACTTCTGGTTGAGGATTCTCCCGCACCCCGGCAGCGATAAAATTCCCTTGCTCTACCACGCTATCACCTGCCGTCGCCACGTCGGTCCCGCTGAAACACCCACGCCAACACTCACCCCTACACCAATCGTCGGCTCACTTTAGCCGTCAGCAAGTTGTCAGCTTTGCCGCCGAGGGCCCCGCCCCCGCATTCGAAGGTATCGAGGGGCGCCGAGCAGCGTCCTCGTGGAGTACATCACCGCGCCGAAGCCGACAAACACTGTAACGATCCACGTCAATTTACCGATGACGACGTCAGCGAACTCAAGCGGGGCACTGGCAGGACGACCGTAATTACAGGTGCCGGCTTCCCGGTCACGGCAACTCTCTCGCAACTCGACCAACCGCCCCCGATCTTCGGGGGTCACGATCGACGGACCGACCCGGACGGCACGAGAGTGACCCGTCTGGCTCGATATCTCGCCGTCACACCACCACCAGTAACCGAAGCCGTAACGGCTCACGGGACCTACCCGCTGACATTCACCGACGATAACGTGCACCGGCCTCTCCCCCGGGCCCTGCAATGTTCCGCCGCTTCCGGGGAAGAGGCTCACCAGGGTCATCCCTCCTAGGAAGACGACCGCGCCGGTCAAAGCTGTCAACAGGGCGAGCGATGCGGACAACAGGCGGTACCCCACCGGGCCCAGAGCGCGCCAACGCCGCATCTCGCGACCGTAGATCCGATCAAGCCCGGAGTCCGGACGGCGTGCCCACCCCGTCACGAAGAACGCCCCCATCTCTCGCCCATCGCTCGCACGTCTGCACCTGCCGCTGACCGCGCGCCAAACGTAGTCGAAGGCGCACAGCGAACTGTCGGAGAACCGGCTCCGGGTCCACGAACATGCGTGCCGCCAACTTCATGATCGCCCCAGCCCAGACCGGAATGGCGGCCGAGATCTTGGAAGGAATTGGCCCCTGGAGGGGCACTTTCCTTCCAAGATCTCTCCGGCTCCCGGCATGCGGGAGATTTCGTCCGCTTTATGGGAGCAGCCGGGCGGGTGGCTGACGGTCAGGTCATGCAAGCGGTCTCCGGGTGCCCTCTTTGGTCCGGTCGGCGTTCACGACGGTGGCGGCAGCACAGGGCGCCCGCTTCGTCGCCGCCGACTTCATGATCAGCGAGGTCGTCCGGGAGCGGCGTTAGACGAGGTCGGCTTCGCGGAGGAGTTTCCACAGGCCGGCGCCGTCGGGGGCGCTCAGCCACTTCTGGCCGACCGGGCCCGATGACGCGCGGCCCGCCGGGGCGGGCAGGCTACCGGCCAGCACCGCCTGGGTCGGCGACAGCCGCCGGATCGCCACGCCCGCCACGTTGTCCGGGTGGGCGGCGGCGAACTCCCGGTAGATCTCCTGGTCGTGCTGCCCGTCGTCGCCGATCAGCAGCCACCGCACCTCGGGGAACTCGCGGGCCAGCCGGGCCAGCGTGGCCCGCTTGTGTTCCCGCCCGCTGCGGAACCAACGGTCGGCCGTCGGCCCCCAGTCGGTGAGCAGCAGCGGCCCGGCCGGGTAGAGGTGGCGGGACAGGAACCGGGTGAGCGTCGGCGCGACGTTCCACGCGCCGGTGGAGAGGTAGAAGACCGGCGCGCCGGGGTGGGCGGTGACCAGGCGCTCGTAGAGCACCGCCATGCCGGGCACGGCGTTGCGGGCGTGCTCGTCGAGGACGAACGTGTTCCACGCGGCGAGCATCGGCCGGGGCAGCGCGGTCACCATGACCGTGTCGTCGATGTCGGACAGGATGCCGAACCGGACGTTCGGGTCGAGGATGCGGACCAGCGCCTCCACCGGTTCGGCGTCGGCTACCCGCAGGCGTACGCAGCCCCAGCCGGGGGTGAAGTCACCCTCGACGACGGTGTCGACGAAGCCGCTGCGGTCCGCGGTGACCTCGTGGCGTACGCCGTTGACCTCGATGGTCACCCGGGCGTGCTTGGCCGGCAGGGTGGCGAAGCTGCGCCAGCCGCGGACCTTCTCCAGCCGGCCGCGACGGGTGTCCGGGCGGCCCAGCAGCACCCGGCAGAGCACCCGCGCCCAGCCGGGGGCGCCGTACCCGGCGTACGCGATGATGTTGGGCTGCCACCCGGTGCGCCGCAACCGGCGCTCCACGAACCCGTGCAGCGCGTCCTCGATGCGCGCGGCGCGGTGCAGTTGCGGCACGGCGAGTTCGTCCGGTGGTGTGGGTGGCACGTAGCAACCCTGCCACACCCGGCGGGGCCCGGCCACGCGAGTGATCTGGACCGATCCGACCGGGAACGCGCCGGCCGGCGTGTCAGACTGCGGTCGGGGCGACGACGGGGGCGGGGCCGTGTCGACAGCGAAGCGCAACCCGACAGCCAAGCGCAGCCCGACAGCGAAACGGCGCGACCCGACAGCGAAGCGCAGCCCGGACGCGCCGGCGCTCGTGGCGCTGCTGCTCGGCGTGGCCGGGGTCGGCTACCGGCTGGTGCTGATCCTGCTCACGGTGCCGGCCTCGAACAGCGACGAGGCGACGTTCGGCCTGGCCGCGCTGCACATCGCCGGCGGGCACGAGCGGCCGGTCTTCCTCTACGGGCAGCGCTACATGGGCGTGCTGGAGTCGTATCTGGCCGCGCCGCTGCTGGGCTGGGCCGGGCCGAGCTGGCCGCTGCTGCGGCTGCCGCTGCTCGCGCTCTACGCGATCTTCCTGTGGCTGGCGTACCGGTTGACCCGCCGGATCTTCTCCGGATGGCTGGCCGTGGTCGTGGTGGGTCTGCTGGCGCTCGGCTCGGAGCGGGTGGTACGCGACCAGCTCACCGCCGTCGGCGGTCGGCCCGAGGTGAAGCCGGCGGTGCTGGCGTTGCTGCTGATCGCGGTCGCGCTGGGCGAGCGGCGGGTGCGGCACCGCTGGCTGGCCACCGGGGCGTTCGGGCTGCTCGCCGGCCTGGCGCTGTGGTCGGACTGGCTGATCGCGCCCTACCTGCTGGTGGCGGTGGTGGCGCTGGTCCTGGCCGTCCCCCGGGACCTGGTCGGCTGGCCGGGCGTGCTGCTCGTCGCCGGTTTCGCGGCGGGGATCGCCCCGGTGGTGAAGGACAACATCGTGGCGCCGGCCGGGCAGGACTCGCTGTCGGTGTTCCGGGAGATCAGCACGAAGGAGGGGGTCGCGCCGTCGCTCGCGGAGCGGCTGCACGGCGGGCTGCTGGAGGGGGTGCCGCTGGCGTCCGGGCTGTGCCCGATGGACGGCTGCGCGCGCGGGGCGCAGTGGTTCGGCGCGCTCTACCCGGTGCTGCTGCTGGCCGCCGCCGGGCTCGGCGTGGTCGCGTACCGCCGGGCCGTCGACCCGGCGGCCCGGGTGCGGGCGGTGGCGATCCTCGCCCTGGTCGTCGGCGCGGCGTTGACGCTGCTGGCGTACGTGCGCAGCCCGCTCGCCGCGACGGATCCGCTGGCGAACGCCCGCTACCTGTCGGTGCTCCAGATCTCGCTGCCGGCGGTGCTGTGGCCGCTGTGGCTGGCCGCCGCGCACGCGCCGCGGGCCACCGCGTCCGTCGCGGCCCGGCTGCGGGGCGTCGCGGCCACCGGTGTGCTGGCCGCGCTGACCGTCGCCACGCTCGCCGGCACGCTGGCGTTCGTGGCCGGCATGCCGGGGGTACGGGCCGAGGAGCGGTCCGCCCGCCGGCTCGCCGACGCGGTGCTGCGCGCCGGCCTGCGTGAGGTGTACGGGGACTACTGGACCTGTGGCCGGCTGATCTTCAACACCGGGGAGGCGGTGGCCTGTGGCGTGCTCGACGGCGACCTGCGGCCGGGGCAGAACCGCTACCCGGCGTACTGGCGGCGGGTGGGCCTGGCGGCGCGGCCCGGGTACGTGCTGGCGGCCGGCTCACCCGCGGAACGCGCGTTGCGGCGGCTGCTCGGCGGGCGGGCGGACGCGGCGGTGGTGGCCGAGGTCGACGGCACCCGCGTGTACCGCCCGGAGCACGCGGTGCGGCCCTGGCGCTGAGCCGGCCCGTACGCTGTGCCGGTGCTCATCCTGCTGCCCCCGTCCGAGGGGAAGGCCGAGGCCGGCGCCGGTCGGCGGCTGGACCTGTCGCGGCTGTCCCTGACCGAGTTGAACCCGGCCCGGGAGGCGGTGCTGACCGCGCTCGTCGACCTCTGCGCCGGCCCGGACGAGTCGGCGGCGCGTGACGCGCTCGGGCTGAGCGAGGGGCAGCGCGGCGAGCTGCGACGCAACGCCCGGCTGCGGGCGGCGGCCACCGCGCCGGCCGGGCGGCTCTACACCGGGGTGCTCTACGAGGCGTTGGACCTGCCCACGCTGCCGGCGGCGGCGCAGCGGGCGGCCCGCCGGTCGGTGCTGATCAGTTCCGGCCTGTGGGGCGCGCTCCGGCTGACCGACCGGATCCCGCCCTACCGCTGCCCGATCGGGGCGCGGCTGCCGGGCGTCGGGGCGCTGTCGGCGTACTGGCGCTCGGTGTTGGGGCCGGCGATGACGGCGGCGGCCGGCGCCGGCCCGGTGCTGGACCTGCGCTCCGGCGCGTACGCGGCCACGTGGACGCCGCGCGGGGCGGTCGCCGAGCGCACGGTGACGGTGCGGGTGCTGCACGAACGGGTCGTGGACGGGATGCCGACCCGGTCGGTGGTGAGCCACTTCAACAAGGCGACGAAGGGCCGGCTGGTCCGGGACCTGCTCCTGGCTGGCGCCCGGCCGCGCGGCGCGGACGCGCTCGTGGGGGCGTTGCGGGAGCTGAAGTACACGGTCGAGGAGGCGCCCCGGGCGACCGGTCGGCCCCGGCAGGTGGACGTGGTGGTGGCCGACCTCTGAGCGCAAGTTTTGCTCAAGGCTCGGGCGCAGCGGTTCCCCGGCCGGCGCTCGGGGGCCACGGTAGAGGCACCACGACGCCGACCTAGGAGCTGTGCCGATGCTCTCCGAGCCCACCACGCTGCTCGACCGGCCCCGCCCGTCGTCGCCGCCCCCGCCGCTTGACTGGCTGACCCTGGCCGGCGCCTTCGAGGTCGCCTGCCTGGTGCGCTGCACCCCGCCCCCGGCCGCCGACGTCCGCCGGCTCGACAGCGATCCGTACCGGGGCGGGACCGCCGAGTTCAACCGGGAGGACGCGGCGCGCCGGATGCGGCAGCTGCTGCGCCGGCTCGACGTGCCGGTGGAGCACGAGCTGACCACGGGTGGGCTGCGCCGTCGCTACGAGCTGCACCGGCTGTCGGTGCCCCCGGGGCACCGGTCGGCGTACGCGAACCTGCTCGCGGCGGGCTGGCGGCAGGGGCGGCGGGAGCTGCTCGGCGGGCCGGTCCCCGGCGCCTCGACGGCGCGCCGGCTCTGGCGTCCCCGGCTGGCCGCGGCGGCCTGGCGGGCGGCGCTGCTCGCCGGCGGCCGGCACGTACGCCGGCACTGCCTCGGCATCCGGCTTGCGGACCGGGACCTGGCGGCGGTGCTGGTGCGCGGCGCGGCGCTGCTGGAGGTGCCGGCGGTGCTGCGCCCGGGGTCGGGCTGCTTCCTGGTGAGCGTCTCCAACGGCGAGCACCGGGTACGCATCACCGAGAGCGCCGCCCTGGGCTGACCACGGCGGGGTTGCGCGGCGGCGGGTGCACGGCGCAGAGTGCAGCCCGTGAGCCGACACTGGTCTGTGCGCGGCCGGCGCCGGACCGCGGCCCCGCTGGCGCTGCTGCTGCTCGTCACCGTCGGCGTGGCCGGCTGCCGGGACGAACCCGCGAGCCGGGTGCCGATCCGGATCGCCACCGGCAGCCCCACCGCCGTCTACCACGCCTTCGGCAAGTCGCTCGCCGCCCTGCTCAACCGGGAACTACCAGGGGTGCGGGCCGAGGTGATGGTCACCGCCGCCTCCGCGCAGAACGTCCGGCTGGTCGGCGCCGGTGACGCGGAGCTGGGCTTCACCCAGGCCGACGTGCTGCCGGCCCGCGAGCCGGAGCACCCGGCGGTGCTCGCCGTCGCCCGGGTCTACGACGACCTGCTGCACCTGGTCACCACCGCCGACGGCCCGATCCGCACGCTCGCCGACCTGCGCGGCCGTCCCGTGTCGGTGGGCGCCGACGGTTCCGGCACCGAGATCACCGCCACCCGGCTGCTCGCGGTGGCGCAGCTCGGCGGCGACCGGGTACGCCAGGAGCACCTGGGCCTCGACGACTCGGTGGCCGCCCTGCGGGAGGGCCGGATCGACGCGTTCTTCTTCTCCGGTGGCCTGCCGGTGCGCGGCGTCGCCGACCTGGCCCAGGAGACGTCGCTGCGGATGGTCGACCTGGGTGAGTGGACCGAGCCGCTGCGACGCGCGTACGGGCAGGTCTACGTGACCCGGGACATTCCCCGCTCGGTCTACCGGACGGAGCCGGTCAGCACCGTGGCGAACCCGAACTACCTGATCGTCAACGCCAACCTCCCCGCCGAGCTGGTACGCGAGGTGACCCGGCTGCTGATGGATCGCCGGGAGGAGCTGGCTGCGGCGCACCCGGCGGCCGGCCGGATGAGTCCCCGTTCGGCGATCGTCACCACTCCGCTGCCGCTGCACCCGGGCGCGGCGCAGTGGTATCGCGACACCAAGCCCTGATCGGGGTCAGCGCCCGACGGGTTCGCCGTGGCGCTCCGGCGCGGAGGGCCGGTCGGGCGCATCCGGCTCGTCGAGCGCGTCCGGGTCGTCGGGCGGCGCCGGGAACCACAGCTCGGCGACCAACCCCCGGGGGTCGCCCTGACGCATGGTGAGCCGGCCGTCGGACGCGTCGACGAGCACCGCGGCGATGGTCAGCCCCAGACCCGCGCCGTCCACGTTCTGCGCGTCCGGCGCCCGCCAGAACCGCTCGGTGGCCTGGCCGAGTTGGCTGGCCGTCATGCCGGGGCCGGTGTCCCGCACGGTGAGCGCCGTCCCGCCGTCGGCGGGGCGTACCGTCACCGTCACCTCTCCCCCGGCGCCGCTGAACTTCACCGCGTTGTCGATCAGGGCGTCGAGCGCCTGGTCGATGGCGGTCGGCACGGTCCGGGCGTACGCCGGCCCGTCGCCCGCGTCGAGCCGGAGCGTGACCGCCCGGTGCCGGGCCAGCGGCAGCCAGGCCGCGACCCGGGACGCGGCCGCCGCACCGGCGTCCACGGTGACCCGCTGGTTCTCCTCCCGCTCGGCTCGGGCCAGGGTGAGCAGCGCGTCGAGCACGGTGGCCAGCCGGTCGGTCTCCTCGAGCGCCAGCCGGTGCTCGGCCCGGCCGTCCGGGTCGGTCAGGCTCGGCCCCAGTTCCTCCACCCGCAGCCGCAGCGCGGTCAACGGGTTGCGCAACTGGTGGCTGGCGTGCGCGACGAAGGCCCGCTGCCGGTCCATCACGTCGGAGACCGCGTCGACCATGTCGTTGAAGCTGGTCGCCAGCCGGCGCAGCTCGGGCGGGCCGAGCCGGGGTCGGACCCGGGCGGTGCGGCGCCCCCCGGCGATCTCGTGGGTCGCGGTGTCCAGCTCGGTGACCGGGCGCAGCACCCAACCGGCCAGCCCGAACGCGGTGGAGACGCAGGCCAGCACCGCGAGCAGGCCGATGCCGGCAAGCGTCACCCACCACAGGGTGACGGCGCGGCGCACCCGGTCCGCCGGGGTGGTGGTGACCACCGCGCCGAGCACCTCACCACCGTCGTTGATCGGGACCGCCGTCACCAGCGGCCCGTCCACCCACGGCCAGACCGACTCCGGGCCGCTGAACTGCTGCCCGGACAGCGCGGTGTCGAGCGCCGGGCCGGTGCCCGCGCCCGGCTCCCACCGGGTCGAGGCGGCCACGGTACGGCGGTCCCGGTCCACCACGGCCGCGCCGATGCGGTAGAGGTCGTCGTAGGCGGTCAGCTCCCCACCCAGCGGGCCGGGGCTGCCGCCGCGCAGCGCCGGGCCGGCGAGCGAGGCGAACCGGGTGGCGTCGGCGAGCCGGTCGGCGCGGACCCGGTCGGTCTCCCGGGAGGCGAGCGTGACCGCCAGCGGGGTTTCCAACGCGATCAGCACCAGCACCATCAGCAGCAGGTAACTGATCACCAGCCGGCGGCGCATCGGGACCCCCTCACACGCCGCGGAGCCGGTAGCCGACCCCGCGTACGGTCTCCACAAGCGTCGGGTCGCCGAGCTTGCCGCGCAGCGACCCGACGTGCACCTCGACGGTGTGCCGGTCGGCCCAGGTGGTGCCCCAGACGTCGAGCAGGATCCGGTCCCGCGGGACGGCCACCCCGGGCTGGCGGGCCAGCGAGAGCAGGATGTCGAACTCCTTGCGGGTCAGCGTCACCGCCTGCCCGGCCACGCTGACCGTCCGGCCGCCCACGTCGATGCGGACCGTGCCCGCCTCGATCAGGTTGCGTTCCGGGACGGTGTGCGACGCCCGGCGCAGCACCGCCTCGATCCGAGCCTGCAACTCCACCATCGAGAAGGGCTTGACCACGTAGTCGTCGGCGCCCAGCCGTAGGCCCAGCACCCGGTCGCGTTCCTCGCCGCGGGCGGTCACCGCGATGATGCCGAGCTGGCTGCTGCGACGGCGCAACTCACGGCACAGGTCGGTGCCGTCGCCGTCGGGCAGGGTCAGGTCGAGCAGCACCAGGTCGCAGGGGGCGGCGGAGAGCGCGGCGGCGGCGGTGGCGGCGTGTTCCACCTCGTAGCCGCGCCGGGTCAGCGCGGACGACAGCGCCGCGGCGACCCGACGGTCGTCCTCGACCAGGAGGATCCGCACCCGTGCCTCCGTCCGCTTGAGGAGTTGCCCAGGGAATGGTGGCAGACGCGCCGCCCCGGCGCGAGGGCGCTCTAGGCTGCGGTGGTGATCTACAAGATTCTCGCCGACGACGAGTGGCGGGCGGCGCGTGCGGCCGGAAGCTTCGCCGGCACGGCCATGGACCGGCAGGACGGCTACCTGCACCTTTCCGCCGCCGACCAGGTGGTGGAGACCGCGCGCCGCCACTTCGCCGGGGTCACCGGCCTCACCCTGCTCGCCGTGGACGAGGCGCCGCTCGGTGACGCGCTGCGGTGGGAGGCGTCCCGCGGTGGCGCGCTCTTCCCGCACCTGTACGGCGCGCTGCCGGTCGACGCGGTGGTGACGGCCCATCCGCTGCCGGCGGACCGGCCGGCCGCCGACGCGGTGGCCGGACTGCTCGCCTGAGCCGCTCGTTATGCTGCGTCGAGCCCGCCCGACGGCGCGACGCGCGCCCTGCCACGATGCGAGTTGAGATGACTGACAGCAACGACCCGTCCGCCTCCGTCTTCGTCCACCCGACGGCCGACGTGGAGTCCGGCGCCCGGGTCGGCGACGGCACCAAGGTCTGGCACCTGGCGCACATCCGGTCCAGCGCCCGGGTCGGCGCCGGCTGCGTGATCGGCCGCAACGTGTACGTCGACGCGACCGTCACCGTCGGCGACCGCGTCAAGATCCAGAACAATGTCTCGGTCTACCAGGGCGTCACCATCGAGGACGAGGTCTTCGTCGGCCCGTGCGCGGTCTTCACCAACGACTTCCGGCCGCGCGCCCAGAACCCGGACTGGACGATCACCCCGACGCTGGTCCGCCGGGGCGCATCGATCGGCGCCAACGCCACGCTCGTGTGTGGCATCGAGGTCGGCGAGTACGCGATGATCGCCGCCGGCTCCGTGGTGACCCGGGACGTCAAGCCCTACCAGCTGGTGGCCGGCAACCCGGCCCGGCCGAAGGGCTGGGTCGACGCCAAGGGCGAGGTCGTCTCCCGGGACGTCGACAACCCGCCGCACCAGGGCTGAGCACGCGACGGGGGCGACGACCGGTCCGGTCGTCGCCCCCGCGTGTCGGCGGGTCGGTCAGCCGCAGAGCCGCCCGATCTCGTCCCGGAACCGGTCCATCGGGTTCGACCCGACCGGGCCGAGCAGGTATTCCTTCAACTCCCGCCGCGCCTCGGCCATCGGGTCGTCCCCACCCCGGGTCACGTCGAGGATCTTGGCCAGCTCGCCGCCGTCCGCGGAGAGCAGGTACGCCGCCCGCGCCGTCGGGAACTGCCGCCGGAAGTCGTCCTCGGGCAGACCCGCCGGGTTGGCCACCACGTACGGCCGCTCGCTCTGCACGAAGTCGGAGACCACACTCGACACGTCGCTGACCAGCAGGTCGGTGACGTTGAAGCAGTCGAACAGCGACGGTGTGCGGCCGGTCACCACCAGGTGCGCGGCGCCGTCGAGCGAATCGGGATCGGTCTCGCCCCCGGCCGCGCGGATCCGGGCGACGATCCGCTCGTGCGCCGCCTTCGCCTTCGGCGAGCGGGTGCCGGTCAACGGGTGCGGCTTGTAGACCACCCGAAGGTTCCCGGCGGACAGCAGCCCGGACACGATCCGCTCCCCCATCAGCACCAGCGACGTGTGGAACGGGTCGTCGTCCAGCCAGCCCTCCCAGGTGGGGGCGTAGAGCACGGTGAACAGGTGGTCGGCGGCGCCGGAGCCGAACGTGTGCACGCCGGCGAGCTGCGGGCGGCCGACCTCCACGATGTCGCGGTCCAGCACGCCGACGCCGGCCCGGGCGTACCGCTCCCGGCCCGCCGGACCGGCCACCCACACCTCGTCGTACACCTTGCTGTAGGGGTTGACGCTCGCCGCCTTGTCGCTGTCGCCGTGGCCGACGAAGACGTGCTTCACGCCCGGCTCACGCAGCAGGTGGATGTTCGCGCCGACGTTCGCCGCGTACAGCGCGACCCGCAGCGAGCCCAGGTCGAGGTTCATGAAGTCGACCCCGGCCGGCACGCAGATCACCGGCAGCCGGGTGTCCGCCAACTGGGGGAACGCTTCCGCGGCCCGCAGCAGCACCACGGCGCGCCGACCGGTCGCCGCCAGCGGCGCGAGCCACATGTTGGCCTGGTAGACGTCCTTGGCCGGGCCGGCGAAGTAGAGCGCCACCTCGGGCTTCTCCCGGGCCAGCCAGTCGTGCACGGCGGGCAGCACCCCCGGGCTCGTGCCCCGGCCCCGCAGCATGGTCAGCGCCAGCACCGCGGCGGTGACCAGACCCGCGGCCAGGGTGACCAGGCCGGTGACCACCACCGGGGTGACCCGGTCCGCCGCGGCGGCCACCACGGCCGCCGGCACCAGCAACACGTTGAGCAGTGGCAGCCGCAGCCCGGCGAGGTGCCGCGCCCAGGCCGGCGGGACCGGGACGCGACGCAGCGCGCCGAGGTCGATGTTGCGGGTGAACGCCGGCGGGTCGACCCGCCCCTCGACCGACTTGGTGACCGCGGTGGTGCCCACCGCCAGGGTCCAGAGCGCGGCGGGCAGCAGCAGCACCGCGATCGTGCCGGCCACCCCGGGACGGACCGCGGCGATCACCAGCAGGGCCACCGACAGGTCCCGCACCAGCCGCCGGAACGTCCACCCGACGCCGGCCTTGGCGAGCAGCTGGGCGGTCCCGCCGTACCGGGTGGCGAGCGCCAGCTCACCGCCGAGGGCGACCGCCGCGGCCACCGCGTACGGGAACACCAGGCCGAGGACGCCGGCGAGGATCATGACGCCGTACCCGAGAAGCGTCGCGCCCACCGCGGCCAAACCCTGCTGGCTGCGTAATCTGCTGAACAACGGCATGCTCCCTGTCTGCCCGGCAATGTCGGCGAGGCCCGATACCGACGGCTGCGACCCTAAACGGGTCAGGTGACGCAAGTATTGCGGGGGTGTCCGGCAGGTGAACGACGGACGACCGCTTTGCTCGTGTTCGGGGCACGACGCGGCGGGCCCCGACCGAGACGGCCGGGGCCCGCCGCACAGTTGGGGTCAGCCGCCGATGACCACCCGGCGGACGCCGGTCCAACGGGCCGGGTCGGTGACCCGCCGCCCGTCCACGAGCACCGTCACGCCCGGCAGGTCCGCCGGGGTGAGGTTGCGGTATTCGGCGTGGTCGGCCTGGATCACCGCGGCGCCGACCGGCTCGCCGTCGTAGCCGGGCAGGCCGTGCGCCGCCAACTCCTCGTTCGAGTACATCGGGTCGGAGACGTAGGGCGTCGCGCCCCGCCGGCGCAGCGCCTCCACGGTCGGGAAGACACCGGAGAACGCGGTCTCCTTCACCCCGCCCCGGTAGGCGGCGCCCAGCACCAGCACGCCCACGCCGGTCAGGTCGCCGTACGCGGCGGCGAGCAGGTCGACCGCGTAGTCCGGCATCGCGGCGTTCGCCTCCCGCGCCGAGCGGACCACGGTGGCCGCCGGGTCGTTCCACAGGTACATCCGCGGGTAGATCGGGATGCAGTGGCCGCCGACCGCGATGCCCGGCGAGTGGATGTGGCTGTACGGTTGCGTGTTGCACGCCTCGATGACCTTCGTGACGTCGACGCCCACCGTGTCGGCAAAGCGGGCGAACTGGTTCGCCAAGCCGATGTTCACATCCCGGTAGGTCGTCTCGGCGAGCTTGGCCAGCTCGGACGCCTCGGCCGAGCCCAGGTCCCACACGCCGTTGGGCTGCTTCAGGTCGGCCCGCTCGTCGAAGTCGAGCACCGCCTCGTAGAACCGGACGCCGTGCGCGGCGGAGGACTCGTCGATGCCGCCGACCAGCTTCGGGTAGCGGCGCAGGTCGGCGAAGACCCGACCGGTGAGCACCCGCTCCGGGCTGAACACCAGGTGGAAGTCCGTGCCCGCGGTGAGACCGGAGCCCTCTTCGAGCATCGGCGCCCAGCGGTTACGGGTGGTGCCGACCGGCAGCGTGGTCTCGTAACTGACCAGGGTGCCCGGCTTGAGGCCACGGGCGATCGCCCGGGTGGCGTCGTCCATCCAGCCGAAGTCCGGCACGCCCTCGGCGTCCACGAACAACGGCACCACCACCACGACCGCCTCCGACTCGGCGACCGCGGCGGCCGTGTCGGTGGTGGCCGACAGCAGCCCGGCGGCCACCGCCTCCTTCAGCTTGACGTCCAGGTCGGTCTCGCCCGGGAAGGGCACGGCACCGTCATTCACCAGCTGGACGACCCGCTCGGAGACGTCGGCCCCGAGCACCCGGTGCCCCTTCGAGGCGAACTGCACGGCGAGCGGCAGGCCGATCTTGCCGAGCGCGACGACGCAGATGTTCATGACTGCTTCTTTCCTCCAATGGGGAGCCTGCGTCGCAGGCCGGTCATCATGCGGCGCAGCGTGACCGGGAAGACGACAAGCACCAGGTCGCCCTTGCGGTTCGTGCTGCTGGTGATCACGTGCAGCCGGCCGTCCTCCCGGTGCACCGACCGCTGCACCATGGACGGGTACGGGCCGCGCACCGGGGTCGAGGCGGCGTCGCCGCCCCGGGTGACGGTCACGCTGACGACCCGGCGTTCCCCACCCGGTTTCACCCCGGCGAGCAGGTCCCGGGCGCGGAACGACATGGTCACCGTCGCGCCCAGCGGGTCGGCCTCGATCGACTCGACCGTGCCGGCCGTCCGCCCGGCCGAGACCGCGACCCCGCCGTCGGCCATCACGGCCAGATCCGGGTGCGGGCCGCGCGCGGTGATCCGGACCACCCGCTCCCCCGTACCGTCGACGGTCCAGCGTACGGCCATCGTCTCCAGCCGGGCCAGCCACTTCGACATCGACACGGTGATCTCGTACCAGTCGTCGGAGAGCCCGCACCGGCCGTCACCGAAACCAGGGTAGCGGGCGAACCAGCCGTCGTCGCGGAGCACCGGCTGCGGCAACCCGTGCCGCACGTCCTGGCGGATCACCGCCACCAGGTCGGCCAGGCTGCCGTACGCGGCCACGCCGAGCCGGACCCGGGTGGTCACCGGCAGCGCGCGCCGGATCCGTTCGGTGAGGTGCTCGGTGACGAGCCGCCCGACCCCCGTGCGCACCCGCTCCTGCGTGGTGCGGTCCAGTTTCAGGAAGTCGGCCTGGACCAGCTTGGCGATCTCCCAGGTGAAGTGGCGGAGCAGGACCGCGTCGCGCCGTTCGCCCGGCTCGATGTGCGCGGCGACGAACGCGACGATCCGCTCCGCGCAGCCGAGCCGCGCCACGTGCGTGCTGCGGTAGGTGATGTTGCTCGAATTGGCGCGCTTCACCGCGTAGTAGTAGTCGTAGTCGGCGAGCACCGAGATCCGCCCGGCCCGCAGGCACGCCTCCAGCGTGAACGGCTGGTCGCTGCCGACCGGCATGTCCTCCGGGAAACGCAGGCCGTACTTCTCCACCAGCTCCCGGCGGAACAGCTTGGTGTTGGACAACGCGAACGGCAGGGCCGAGGCGAACAGGTCAACGTCCGGCTGGGTGGTGGCGAAGACCGCCTGGTGCACGTAGCGCTTGTTGACCCCGACGAGCCGCCCGAGCAGCACGTCGGAGCCCCACCTGTCGGCCGCGGCCACCATCCGTTCCAGCGCCTCCGGACCCAGGTGGTCGTCGGAGCCGATGAAGAAGACGTACCGGCCGGTGGCCTGCTCCAGCCCGCGGTTGCTCGGCGCGGCCGGCCCGCCCGAGTTGGGCTGGTGCAGCACCTTCACCGTGCCGGGGTAGCGGGCGGCGAAGCGGTCCAGCTCCTCGGCGCTGCCGTCGGTCGAGCCGTCGTCCACCGCCACGACCTCCAGCCGGTCCAGCCCGATGGTCTGCTCGACGAGCGAGGTGAGGCAGGTGGTGAGGTCCGGCATGGTGTTGTAGACGGCGGTCACCACCGTGACGTCGGGCTGGGTCACCTTCCGACCCCGGCGGCGAGCACCGGCGCCGGGCTGGTCCCGTCGGCGGCACGCGGCGGATGCTCCGGCAGCAGCCGGGAGTAGACGCCGTCGAGGACCTCCGCCTGCGCCGCCCAGGTCCAGTTGGCCAGCAGCCCCGGCTGGTCGTACGCGGCCCGGTAACGCTCCCGGTCGGCCAGCACCGCCCGCACCGCCCGCACGTAGTCGGTGACGTCCTCGGCGGTGAACACCTCGCCCTGACCGGTCGAGCGGACGGTCTCCGCCATGGTGCGGACGTCGGAGACGACGAGGGGCAGCCGGGCGTGCGAGTACTCGAAGAACTTGGTGATCAGCGCGATCTCGTGGTTGGGCCAATGCTGGATCGGGATCACGCCGACGTGTGCGCCGGAGAGGAACGGCACCACCTGGTCGTGCGGCACGTAGGGCAGCACGTGCAGCCGGTCGCCGACGCCCAGCTCCCCGGCCCGGGCGACGAGCCCGCGCACGTAGTCGGAGCCGGGCTTGTTGACCACCAGGGCGACGTGCGCCCCGGCCAACTCCGGCAGGGCCTCGATCATCACCGCCAGGCCGCGCTTGGGCGCGGCGACCCCGCTGTAGACCAGCAGCGGCACGTCCGGCCCGAGGCCGCCGCACCGGAGACGGATGTCCGGCGCCTCGGCCCGACCGGTGGTCACCTCGTCCACCGCCGGGGCGTTGAGCACGACCGCCGGTCGTTCGGCCAGGCCGTGTTCGGCCTGGAGCAGGTCGGCCAGCCCGCCGGAGACGGTCATGGTCGCGTCCGCGTACGGCACGAACTCGCGTTCGTGGGCCATGTTGCCGGGCAGCCAGCGGGCGTTGTCGCGCCACGGCTGCACGCCGGGCAGGTATTCGTGGGCGTCCCAGACCAGGGCGACCCGCCGCCCCACGGCCGCGGCGCGGATCTTGGCGCGGGCGCCGACGCCGAGCATGCGGAAGTCGTTCGCGTGGATGAGGTCGGGCTGGAGCTTGTCGATGGCCGGGCCGTAACCCAGCTCGTAGTCCCACAAGCCCGGCTCCAGCCGCCGCCACGCCCCGCCGCCCTGCACCCGCTGCCAGAACAGGGTGTAGGCGCGGTCCCACGGCCCGTCGAGCTTGCGCGTCTTGGCCCGGCCGAGCTGCCGCTGGCGCAGCGACACCCACCGGCGGGTCAGGCCGGAGAGGCGCTCCTGCGCGCGCAGCAACTGCCAGCGCAGTGCCGGCCGACCGGCCGTGGTCAGCTCGGCCCGGCGGACCCGCAGGTCGGCGCGCCAGGCGCGGACCTCCTGCGCGCGGTGGGCGGCGACGCCGGTGGGCGGGTACGCCAGCGGCGCCCGCAGCCACGACCGGCGGAACTCGTGTGGCCGCCTGGCCATCGGCAGCGGCACCTTGAGCAGGCGGACCTCGGCCGCGCCCAGCTTCCAGGTCCTGGGCACGCCGCCGGGGGCCCGGCCGAGCAGGATGACCTCCCAGCCGGCGTCGGCGGCGGAGCGGGCGGCCTTCTGGACCCGCGAGTCCCCGTCCACTGCGTTGTCCACCAGCATGACGACCCGTCCCCGGGTGCGCTTCGTCATGTCTGCGCCCTCAGCTCCCATTACCGCCCGTCTCCGTCCCCTCGGCCCCACGGCCCGAGGACCCCGGCGAGTCTACGACAACGCAACGGGCGTATCGGGCCCGCCGCCGTCGTGTCCGCGGTACCGATACACCTGTTGCTAACCTCCATCCCTGGCCGGCGCGGGCGAGGGCGCGCGCCCGACCCGACCGGCGTCCCGGCGCCCCCGGGGACGCGCTGCCGGCGACCCGCTCGACCTCCCTGCGAACAGGACGAAAATGGACATGGTGACGACAAGCGAGCGCCCGCCGTCCGCGCCGGAGCCGGTCGACCCGCCGGCGCCGGGCGGGCCCGCCGCGCGGATCCGCGCCGCCGTCCGGTACGCCCTGCCCGCGCTCGTCGGCTGGACCGTGGTACGCCTGCTCGGCCTGCTCAGCATCTGGCTCTGGGCCCGGAGCACCGGTCGCGGCACGGTCGGCGAGCTGACCCGCTCCGACGGCGTCTGGTATCTGGGCATCGCGCGCGACGGTTACGACGGCGCCGCGCAGTTGCACAGCAACATGGCGTTCTTCCCGCTGTACCCGGGCCTGACCGCCGGGCTGGACACGGTCACGCCGTTCGACCTGCGGCACACCGCCCTGCTGGTGTCGTGGGTGGCGGGGTTCGCCGCCGCCTGGGGGCTGTTCGCCGTCGGCGCCCACGTGTACGACCGCCGCGTCGGGGTGGTCCTCGCCGTGCTCTGGGGCGTGCTGCCGCACGCCGCGGTGCAGCTCATGTCGTACAGCGAGGGGTTGTTCACGGCGCTCGCGGCGTGGTCGCTGTACGCGCTGCTGCGCCGGCACTGGCTGACCGCCGGCGCGCTCTGCCTGCTCGCCGGCCTCACCCGGCCGACCGGTTCCTCACTCATCGGGGTGGTCGGCCTGGCCGCGCTGATCGCGGTGATCAGGCGTCGGGACGGGTGGCGACCGTGGGCGGCGATGCTGCTCGCGCCCGCCGGCTGGCTGGGCTACCTGGCGTGGGTCGGCTGGCGCACCGGCCGCCCGGACGGCTGGTTCCGGATCCAGGGCGAGGGTTGGGGTTCCTCCTTCGACCTCGGCGTGAACACCGTCCAGCGGGCCCGTGAGGTGCTCAGCAAGCCGTCGGAGCTGGAGTTCTACGTGGTCACGCTGGTGGCGGTGCTGGCGATCATGCTGTTCGTGCTCAGCCTGCTCGACCGGCAGCCGTGGCAGTTGCTGCTCTACAGCGGGCTGCTGTTGCTGACCACGCTCGGCGCCGCCGGCTTCTACCACTCGAAGGCCCGGTTCCTGCTTCCCGCGTTCCCGCTGCTGCTGCCCGCCGCGGTGGCGCTGGCGCGCGCCGGTCGGGCCCGGGCGGCGACCGTGCTGACCACCCTCGCGCTGGTGTCCGCCTACTTCGGCGGCTACCTGCTGCTGATCTGGCGGTTCTCGCCGTGATCCGGCAGCCGGCTCAGCGGGTGTACCGGCGGACGTCCCAGAGCCACACGTCGTCCACCCGGGCACCGGGCCCGTACAGCGCGTCGAGCACGGCACGCAGCCGCGCCGCGCGGGGGTGCGCCGCCGGCAGCGCCAGCGCGTCGGCCCGCCAGTAGCGCGCGTCGGCGAGCGCCCGCTCCCGGTCCGCCGGGCCGGGATCCGGGGACCGCGTCCCCTTGTCGACGGCGGTGAGCAGCATCGCGGTCGGTTGCGGCCGGACCCCCCACCGGCCGGTCGGGTCGGTCTTCGACACCGGGCCCAGGAAATAGCCCTGCGGCACGGCGAAACCGGCGTGCGCGGCGGAACTCCACCACACCGACGTCATGTTGTCCACCGGGACGGGCACCAGGGTCCGGCCCGGGGTGACGTGGTCCCGCCAGGCACCCGAGGTGACGAACGCCGGCACCGGCGCCCGGCGCTGCACCGGCAGCGGCGTCGGCGCCACCGGCACCAGCGCCGCCAGCAGCGCGGCGCCGCCGAGCGCGGCGACCAGCCGGTCCGCCGGGGCCGACCGCCGGGCGAGCCCCGCCAGCCGGTCGACGGTGAGCGCCAGCAGCACCCCGACGGCCGCCGTGGTGATCAACCCGAACCGGGCCACCACGAGCGAGTCGAACACCGGCAGGTTCTGGACCAGGGCGAAGGGCGCGGGCACCGAGGAGTGCCGGGGGCCCCAGGTCCACCTGGTGCCCATGGAGAGGATCGCGGCCACCACCGCGACCAGGGCGAGCACCCGGACCAGCGGCTGCCGGCGCTGCCAGAGCACGGCCGCGACCAGCAGGATCACCAACGGCCAGCCGAAGCTGCTCGCCTCCTCGGTGGTGTTGGCGACCAGGCCCCGGACGCTGCCCGGACCGCCGCCCACCGACTCGGTGGCGTAGGTGACGTACGACTTCAGCGCCAGGACGAACTGGTCCGGCGAGCCCGGGTGACCCACCCGGTGCTGCGGGCCGGCGAACTGCATCCACAACGGGTACGCGCCGGCCAGCAGCACCAGCAGCCCGGCGACGGCGATCCCGCCGGTCAGCGGCCGGGCGGCGGCCACCACCCGCCGCGGCCGGACCAGCAGCCAGCCCAGCAGCCCGGCCAGGCACGCAAGCGCGGTCAGGAAGAGAACCTCCAGGCCGATGAAGAACTGCGCCACGACGAGCACGCCGAGCACCAGCCCGTCGCGGCGCACCCGGCCACCACGGGCCAGGCACACCACCCGCCAGACGAGGAACGGCACCAGCCACTGGGCGGTGATGTGCGGGTGGCCGTTGCTGTGCGACACGAGCGCCGGGGCGAAGCCGCAGAACAGCCCGCCGACCCCGGCGGCGAGGTGACGCCGGACCAGGTGCCGGGAGAGCACGTGGTACCAGGCGTAGGCGGTGCCGGCCAGGTTGAGCGTCACGAACAGCAGGTACGCCGCCGGAGCGCCGGCGAGCACCGTCACCGGGGTGAGCACCAGGCCGGGAAGCTGCATCCCCACGTTGCCCATCAGGTTCACCCCGTCCGGGGCGTTCTGGAGCGTGGTGAAGAACGGGTTCTCCAGGTGCGTGACGGCGTGCGCCGCGTACGCCAGCATCCACTCGTTGAAGCCCTGGTCGGTCGGCCGGCTGCCGAGCAGCCGGCCGGGCACGTCCAGCCAGCCCCGACCGGTGACCAGCACCGCGCCGGCCAGGTAGACCAGGGCCGCCGCCACGTCGTACCGCCACGACCGCCGCCGCGGCCCGTCGGCCGGGTCGTCCGCGGGCCGGTCGGCCGGGACCGGGCGGTCCGCGACGGCGGCGGGCCGGTCGTCGGCCGGGCCGGCGAGGGCGGGGCCGTGCGGGCCTCGGGCGTCGGACCGGAAGTCAGTCATGACGCCCGATGCTACGAGCGACCGTGATGCCCTTAGCGTAACCGGGGCATCACGGAGTGTCGCGACACCTGCGGGTCAGAGCCGGTGCGCGGCGTCGCCCGTCGTCACGCCCCGGGTGTCGAAGAACCGCTTGGCCCGCCCGACGAGCGCGTCGACGTCGTACGAGCGATGGTTCTGCACCAGAATGACCAGGTCCGCCGCGGCGACGGCGGCCTCCAGGTCCTCGGCGCGGGGCACGCTGCCACCGAGGGCCTGCCAGTGCTCCACGTGCGGGTCGTGATAGCTGAGCTTCGCGCCGAGGCCGTGCAGCAGGCGGGCCAGCGGCACGGCCGGCGACTCGCGCTGGTCGGCGATGTCCGGCTTGTAGGTCACGCCGAGCAGCAGCACCGAGGAGCCGTTCGCGGCCAGGCCGGCGTCGTTGAGGATGTCCTGCGCGCGGCGGACCACGTACGACGGCATGGTCGCGTTGATCTCCTGGGCCAGCTCCACGAACCGGAACGGGTAGCCCAACCGGGCCCGCACGTTGTGGCTGAGGTAGTTGGGGTCGATCGGGATGCAGTGCCCGCCGACGCCCGGCCCCGGATAGAACGCCTGGAACCCGAACGGCTTGCTGCTCGCCGCGTTGATCACGTCCCACAGGTCGATGCCGAGCTGGTGGCAGAACCGCGCCATCTCGTTGACGAGCGCGATGTTGACGTGCCGGTAGGTGTTCTCCAGCAGCTTGGCCGTCTCCGCCTCGCGGGTGCCCTTGGTACGCACCACCGTGTCGACGAAACGCCCGTAGAACGCCGCCGCCCGGTCGCCGCAGGCCGGGGTGTGGCCGCCGACCACCTTGGGGGTGTTGCGCGGGCCGAAGCGCTCGTTGCCCGGGTCGATCCGCTCCGGGGAGAAGGCCAGGTGGAAGTCGGTCCCGGCACGCAGGCCGGACTCCTCCAGGATGGGCCGGACGATCTCGTCGGTCGTCCCCGGGTAGGTGGTCGACTCCAGCACCACGAGCATGCCGGCGCGCAGGTTGCGGGCCACCGCCCGGGTGGCCGACTCGACGGCGGCGAGGTCCGGCCCGCCGTCCTCGGACAGCGGCGTCGGCACGCAGATCACCGCCGTGTCCGCGGTGGCGATCTCGGCCTCGTCGGCCGTCGCCCGGAAGCCGGCGGCCAGCATCTCGGCGATGTCGGCGTCGGCGAGGTCGTCGACGTGGGACCGGCCGGCGTTCAAAGCGTCGACCACGCTGCCCTTGACGTCGAACCCGAGCACCGAGGCGCCGGCGCGGACGGCCTCCCGGGCCAGCGGGAGCCCGACGTAGCCCAGGCCGAGAATCACCACATCTGTCATTTCATGTCCCTTGTGCGTCGCTGGTCCGGCGGAGGAGGGGTGGGCGCGCCAGCCGTGGGCATGCTACCCGCTGCCACCCTCACACCCGGGTCAGCTCGTCCGTGGCGGGCCGCCCGTCCGACGCCGGCAGCGCCGGGCGTCGGCCCGCCGGAGCCAGCCGGTGGTAGAGGCCGTTCTGCACCTTGGCCTGCTCCTCCCACGTCCACGCCGCGAGATCCATCGACGCGTACGCCGCGCGGTAACGCTGCGGATCGGCCACCACCGCCTCGATCGCCCGGACGTACTCGTCGGTGTCGTCGACCCGGAAGACCTCGCCCTGCCCGGTCTGCCGCACCGTCTCGGCCATCGTCTCGACGTCGCTGACCACGATCGGCAGCCGCGCGTGGGAGTACTCGAAGAACTTGGTGATCAACTGGATCTCGTGGTTGAGCCAGTGGTGGATCGGGATGACCCCGACCGTGGCGGTGGAGAGGAACCCGACCACCTCGGCCGGCGACACGTACGGCAGCACGTGCAACCGGTCGGCCACCCCCAGCTCGTCGGCCCGCTTCTTCAGGCTGGTCAGGTAGGGGCCGTCCGGCGCGTTCACCACGAACGCCAGATGCGTCCCGGGCAGCCGGGGCAGGGCCTCCACCATCACGCCCATGCCGCGGTGCGCCGCCGCCGCGCCGCTGTAGACCACGAGCGGCACATCCGGGCCGAGCCCGCAGGCGCTGCGGATGTCCGGGCCGGTGCCGGCGGCGCCGAGCGCGTCGGCCGCATGCGGGGTGTTCAGCACGACCGAGGGCAGCTCGGGCAGGTCGTGATCCCGCCGGAGGAACTCGGCGAGCCGCTCGGACACCGTGATGACGGCGTCGGCGTGCCGGGCGTACTCGTGCTCGTGGGCGCGGTTGGCCACCATCCACCGGGCGTTGTCCGCGCGCGGCTTCACCCCGGGCAGATACTCGTGGACGTCCCAGATCAGCTTGATCGTGCGGCCCTTGGCCGCCGCGCGGATCTTGGCGCGGGCGCCGACCCCGATCATCCGGAAGTCGTTGGCGTAGATGATGTCCGGCTTGAGCTCGTCGACCGTCCGGCCGAACGCCAGCTCGTAGTCCCAGAGCTGCGGCTCCAGCTTGCGCCACGCCCGGTCGCCACGCAGCCGGAGCTGCGCCCAGGTGTAGACGCGGTCCGACGGGGTGCTCAACGTCTTACGGCTCGTCTGCCCCCGGGTGAGCTGCCAGTGCCGGAACGAGACCCACTTCCGGGTCACCTTGGCGGCCAGCTCCTGCGCGCGCAGGCCCTGCCGGGCCAGCGCCGAACCACCGCCGGCCAGCGCCGCCCGGCGCACCCGCAGGTCGGTCTGCCAGGCCCGCACCTCCTGCTGACGGTACGCCGCCACACCCGTCGGCGGGTACGCCAGCGGCCCGGTCAGCCAGCGCCGGCGGAACTCGTGCCGGCGCTGCCGCAACGGACTCGCCATCCGCAGGAGCTGCACCTTCGCCGCCCCCAGCTGCCAGCTCTGCGGCTGCCCGTTCGGGGAGCGGCCGAGCAGGATCACGTCCCAGCCGGCGTCGGCGGCGGACATCGCGGTCTTCTGCACCCGAGAGTCGCCGTTCACGCCGTTGTCGACGAGTATCACGATCCGGGCGGGCGCCGACGGCGCACCTTCCCCCGTCGCGGCCATTGCCTTTTCTCCTCTGTCTCGAGGCCCATGCGACGCCGGCGTCACCGGTGCGCGGGTGCCCAACAGCTCTCGACCGGGCGACGCCTGCGGCGCCGCTCAGTTACCACCCGACGTACGAACGGTCCTATCCGTCACCAGCTGGTCGAACTGGCGCTCGACCGGTGGCCAGTCCCAGGTCGCGACCGCGTGCTCGGCGGCCGACTCACCCGCCTTGCGCCAGGAGTCCTCGGTCGCGGTCACGGCGAGGATCCGCTCGGCGGCCTCCGCCGGACCGTCGACCACCCAGTCCGCCGGGAACAGGCTGCGGGCCGAGGCCGGACGGCCGGCGAAGAACGGCCAGTCCCGCACCACCGGAACCGCCCCGCTCGCCGCACCCTCCACCAGGCCGCAGTGGAAGCTCTCCCGCACCGAGCTGCTCAGGATCACGCCGACCCGGGACAGCGCCGCCGGCACGTCGTCCACCTGACCGACCCGGACCACCGCACCGGCCGGTTCGAGCTCGGCGATGTCGGCCAGGAAGCCGTCCCAGTAGCGTCGACTGTCCGGGCTGGCGTCCGCGTCCAGGTCGCGCCCGAACAGCAGCAGCCGGTATCGCTCGTCGTGGGCCCGCAGGTGACGGAGCACCTCCACCGCCCACCGGGGATCCTTGGCGACCGCTTTGATGCCGACCAGGCCGAGCGTGAAGCGGGCCTCGTCGTCCTTGGGCCGGCCGAAGGCCCTCAGGTCCATCGCGTTGCTGATCACGTGCAGCCGGGTGCCGGCCGCGGTCACCGCCGGCACAGCCGCGACGGTGAGGTCACGCAGGTGGTCCGAGACGAAGATCAGGTCGTCCACCCGGGAGAAGTCGACCAGGTGCGGCCACACGGCGAACGCCTCGAAGCTGTGCAGCCGGACGATCACCCGGGTCGACCCCGGGTCGAGCAGCGAGAACAACACGGCGAGCGCGGCGCACCAGTCGACGAAGACCACGTCCGCCCACTCGACCTGCGGGGCGAGCCACTCGGTGACCTTGTCGCCGTACGTCGTGTCGCCGGCGAGGATCTGCTGCGCCATCGCGCGCCGGTTGTTCAGCAGCGGCACGTGGGTGCCGTCCTCGCCCGGGTCCAGGAACCGCAGCTCGACGTCCGGCCGCTCGTCGAAGTGCCGCCGGATGAGGTCGAGGAAACCGTGGTTGCCGTAGGTGACCATCAGCAGGCGCAGCGGTCGGTCGGTCGGCGGCGGGGCCGGCTCGCCCCGTCGACCCCGGGGCGCGGAGATAGCCCGCACCGCGGCGCTGGCGTGCCAGGGCGCCAGGAAACCCCGGGCATCATCGGCGAGCGGTGAGGTCAGGCGGTCGAAGTGCAGCCGCCGGTCGAACAACTGCCGCTGGGCGGCCTCGACGAAGCCGACGGCGCCGGCGACGTCGCCCCGGCCGAGGCGGGCGTCGGCGAGCGCCAACTGGGCGGCGACGGCGGCCGGAAGGCTTGGTGGCGTGCCGGCGTCGAGCTCGGCGACCGCCTGCCGGGCCAGGATCTCCGCCCGCAGCTTGGGACTTGCGACCCGGCGCAGCGCCGCGGCGGACACCCGGGCCGCCCGCTCCGGCTGCCCGGCCGCGAGCAGCCGGGTGTGCAGCAGGTCGGCGAGCCGGCCACGGGACCGGTCGGACAGGCCGGGAGCGGTGACCGCCGCGCCCCACAGGCCGGCGACCGCACGGGAGCGCATGGCGGCCGGCGAGGTCGTCGCCCGCACCGCGGCGCTCGCCGCCCGGCGGGCCGACCGCTTGGCGGCACGAGGAAGACTCATTCCGGAACCTCCGTCCGAACCGTCGGGTCGCGAGGCACATCGAAAGCCATCGGGCGCGGGCCCCCTGCTGCCGGAACGGTCGCCAGAGCGGTGACGGACGGTTGGTCGGGACGAGTTTGCCACAGCGCTCGACACACCTCCAAACCGACGTTCGCTCCCGGAACAGGCGCTCAACATCTGGCATCATGTGGCACGGTCGAGGCCGAACGGCACGAACGTGACGAGGCGTCCGACCAGTCCATCCGGCGGCGACGGACCCGGGGCCCGGCGGGCGGGGTGGCCCGCACGCCGACGGTGGCTAGACTTCTGGGGCCGGCGACGACCCCGCCGCCCCTCCCCCGCAGCGCCCCGCACCGACATCCGTATGCCCCGAGTTCAGGTGGAGCACCCCGAAGTGAAGGTCGTGACCGCGTCGTGAAGGTTGTCAGCATCGTCGGAGCCCGACCGCAGCTGGTGAAACTGGCGCCGATCGCCGCCGCCTTCGCCGAGACCACGCACCACCACGTCATCGTGCACACCGGGCAGCACTACGACGCCGACCTCTCCGACGTGTTCTTCTCCGGCCTCGGCATCCCCCGGCCCGACGTGCACCTCGGCATCGGCTCGGGCAGCCACGGCGAGCAGACCGGCCGGATCCTCGCCGCGCTGGACCCGGTCTTCGCCGCCCAACGGCCCGACTGGGTGCTGGTCTACGGCGACACCAACTCCACCCTGGCGGGCGCCGTCGCCGCGGTGAAGCTGCACCTGCCGGTGGCACACCTGGAAGCCGGCCTGCGCTCGTTCAACCGGCGGATGCCCGAGGAGCACAACCGCGTCCTCACCGACCACGCCGCGGATCTCCTGCTCGCCCCCACCGAGGAGGCCATGGGCCACCTGCGCGCCGAGGGGCTGGGGTCGCGGGCGACGCTCGTCGGCGACGTGATGGTCGACGTCTGCCAGCGCGTACGCGACCGGGTGCACGCCGACGGCGAGCCCCCCACCGGGCTGCCCGAGGGCGTCGACCCCCGCTCCCCGTACCTGCTCTGCACCCTGCACCGGGCGGAGAACACCGACGACCCGCGCCGGCTGGCCGCGCTTGTCGCGGCGCTCGCCGCCCTGCCCGTCCCGGTGGCGCTGCTGGCCCACCCCCGGCTGGTCGGACGCGCCGCCGAACAGGGCCTGAAGCTGGAGCAGGGCGCGATCCGGGTGGGCCGGCCGCTGCCGTACGCCGAGATGGTGCGCGCGGTGCTCGGCTCCGCCGGGGTCGTCACCGACTCCGGCGGCTTGCAGAAGGAGGCGTACCTGCTCGGCCGGCCCTGCACGACGCTGCGCGCCGAGACCGAGTGGGTGGAGACGCTGCACGACGACTGGAACCGGCTGGTGGCCGACCCGGCGGCGCTGGACGCCGACACCTGGGCGGAGACGGCCACCCGCCGCGCCCCGACCGCGCCGCAGGGCACGCCGTACGGCGACGGCCACGCCGCCCGGCGGGTGGTGCGTGTCCTGACCGGCTCCGATTCGACGAAAGAGTAGTTGTAGGCAACGATGCGCCATTCCCTCCCCTCCGCGCTGGGCCGCCTGAACCGTGTCGTCCGTCCCCGTTCCCGGGGCGACGCCCGGCCGCACGTCATCTACCTCGCCATCGGCTTCCCGCCGGCGGCGAAGAGTTCCGCCTACCGGCTGCGGGAGACCGCCAACCAGTTCGCCGCGCTCGACTGGGACGTCACCGTCGTGACCATCTGCGAGGAGGCGTGGGAACGCGAGTACGGGCTGGACCACAGCCTGTCCGCCGGCGTCGACCCGCGGATCCGGGTGGTCGAGCTTCCGCTGGTCCGCGAGGACCTGGAGACGGACATCCGCAACTTCTCCGAGGCCCGTTCGCTGCGCCCCCGGGAGTGGATCGAGCAGCAGCGCAAGCGGGACCTGGCGGTCTTCCCCGAGCCGGTGTTCGGCGGGTGGCGCTTCGCGCTCGAGAAGGCGGTGCTGCGGATCCACCGCGAGCACCCGGCCGACCTGCTGGTGGCAAGTTGCGCGCCGTACGTGAACCTGGCGCCCGCCTGGCGGCTGTGGGAGGAGCACCGGGTGCCCTACGTGGTGGACTTCCGCGACGGCTGGTCGCTCGACGTCATCACCGGCGAGGCGGCGTTCCCGGAGAGTTCACCGGCGGGGCGGTGGGAGAAGAAGGTGCTGGAGCAGGCGGGTGCGATCTGGTGTGTCAACGACCCGATCGCCCGCTTCTACCAGGAGCGCTACCCGTCCCGGGCGGACCGGGTGCGGGTGGTGCGCAACGGCTTCGACCCCGACGGGGTGCCGGCGGTCGAGCACCGGGCCGACCCGGAGGCGGGCCTCACCTTCGGCTACCTCGGATCGATCAACTTCTCGCCGGTCCTGCTGGACGAGGTCCTCACCGGCTGGCGGATGGCGCGGCGCGACGATCCGCTGATCGCCCGCAGCACGTTCGAGGTGCGGGGCCACATCGGCGCGGGCGCGCTGCGTGAGGCGAACGCCCACATGGAGATGCTGCGGGCCGCCGAGCCGGACGGCGTGGTCTTCGGCGGTCCGGTCGCCAAGGCCGACGTGGCCGGCACGTACGCGCGCTGGGACGCGCTGGTCCTGATGCTTGTCGGCGGCGCCTACGTCACCTCCGGCAAGGTCTACGAGTACGCGGCGAGCGGGCTGCCGGTGCTGTCCGCTCACGAGGTCGACCACGACGCGGCCCGGGTGCTGGCCGGGCACCCGCTGTGGACCGGGGCGGTGGGGTTGGAGCCGGTCCGGCTGGCGGAGAGTTTCCGCGCGGCCGGGCGGCTGGCGGTCAGCGCCACCGAGGCCGACCGGTCGGCGGCGCGGGCGCACGCCCACCGGTTCACCCGGGGCGCGCAGCTCATGCCCGCCGTCCGCGCGGCGACGGAACTGGCAGCCGTGCCGAACCCGCCGACCGGGACGGTCGCAACCGGAGGTGGACGGTCATGATCGAGATGCTGATCATCGCAGGCGCGGCGCCACGCCAGGAGGCCGTGCTGTCCGAGGCGCTCGGGCGGTTCCGGGCGCAGGGCGTCCGGGTCCGTCTGGTCTGCGGGTTCCCGCTGGAGCTGACGTCGCTCGACACGTCGTCCGCCGAGGTGTACGCCCTGCCCAAGGCCGAGGAGGATGCCCGGCTGAAGCGCCTCGTCGCCGGCGTGGAGCCCAGCCGGGCGCTCTGGCTGGTGGCCCGGCGGGACCGGACGGTCCGGGGGTGGGCGCGCAGCGCCGACATCCTGGTCTCCCTCGACTCGCTGTCCGTGCACACGGTGTGGGAGCTGGCGCAGCGCAACCTGCGGGCCGACGCCTGCCAGGGGTTGGGGCCGGCGGGTCGCGCGGCGCAGGCCCGGCTGGACGGCACGGCCCGGCGCCGGAGCGCGATGGCCGCCGCGACGTCCGCCCGGGCCGGCATCGTGGTGCGGGACACCCGGCAGAGCGCGGCAGTCGTGGCCAAGCGGTCGCTGCGGGCGACGATGGCGCCGGCGGTCATGCGCAGCGCCACCGGCGCCCGGTTCTGGCGTACGGTCGTCTCCGCGCCCGCCCTTCCGGACCGGGTCCGCGGCGGGCTGGCCTACCAGGTCCACCTGCGACTGCTGACGGTGGACCGGGCGGACCAGGCGGTCGAGGTGTCGGCCGCGGCGGTGCGCCGGATGCACGACCGCCGGGCCCGGGTGGACCTGCTGACCCGGGAGGCCAAGAAGGAACTCGGCATGGGCCTCGTCCCGGTGGGCCTGCGGGAGGCGGTGACCGCACAGCTCGCGCTGGCCGACGAGCTGCTCGGCAAGAAGAGCGCGCACAAGGCGGGCCAGGCGGTGCATCAGGCGCTCCGGCTGCTCCACCACCGGGTGCCGCAGCTCGAGCAGGCCGGGTCGCCGATGGTCGCCGACGCCGACGGCTACCTGAAGCCGCTGCTGGACAGCGCCGCCGGTCAGGCCCTGCTGCGACAGCACGGCCGGGCGACGCCGGCCGCGTCCACGCCGAGCGGGCGGCCGTTGCGACTGCTCGTGCTCGCCCGGGACGCGAGCCGGGACCACTACCTCGACCAGATCCGCCAGCGGTACGAGCTGGCGCCGGACACCGAGCTGCGCTACGTGCGGCTCGACGACGACCCGGTCAGCGAGCGGTTCGCCCAGGAGCGGGGCGCGCTCATCGAACACCGGCTCGGCGGTGACCAGGCCACGCCGTTCAGCAAGCGGGTGCAGGCGTGGCTCCAGCCGCACCTGGACTGGGCGGACACCGCGCTCGTCGACTCGTGCGCCGCCGCCGCCCTGGTGACCCTGAACGATCCGGGCGACACCCGGGTGGTCGTCCGGCTGCACAACTTCGACGTGACGGGCATCTGGGCGCAGCTCGTCGACATGTCCCGGGTGGACGACCTGGTCTTCGTCTCGGACCACCTCCGGGACCTGGCGCACGCGGCGCTGCCGCAGCTACGGTCCGGTCGGGGGCCGACGGAGCACGTGCTCGCCCCCGGGTTGGACCTGCGGGCGCACGCGCTTCCGAAGCCGCCCGAGGCGCGTTTCACGCTCGCCGTGGTGGGCGCGGACACCGCCGCGAAGGATGCGCGCTGGGCCGTCGCCGTGCTGCGTCTGCTCCGCGCCGAGGACCGGCGTTACCGGCTCCTGCTGGTGGGCGACGGCCCGGACTCGGTGACCGGCACGGTGAACAAGCGGCACCAGGCGGAGCTGGTGAAGGACCTCGCGGAGCTCGGGTCCGCGGTCACCTACCTGGACGAGGTGACCGACGTGCCCCAGGTGTTGACCGGGGTCGGGGTGATCCTCAGCAGTTCCACCCGGGAGGCGTTCCACTGCGCGCTCGTGGAGGGCGCGGCCAGCGGCGCGGTGCCGGTCGTCCGGGACTGGCCCTTCCTCGCCGACCTGCCGCACGGCCCTCGCACGCTCTTCCCGGCGGACTGGGTGGCCGAGACCCCGGACGACGCCGCGAAGCGGATCCTGACCGCCACGTCGAGCGACGAGACGTGGCGCTCCGAGGGCGCGGCGGCGGCCGACCACGCGCTGTCGGCCTGGGACTGGGCCGTGGTGCATCGCGGCTACGACGAGCTGTTCGGGCTCACCGGCCAACAGGGCTGACGACGGCAGAAGGCCCACCCCGGTCCGCCGGGGTGGGCCTTCTGTGTCGACGTCGGCGGACATCCACCGGCGTGGGGTGGGTCAGTGCGACACCGGATCCGCCGGCTGGCGCACCGGCGGCGCGACGTCCGGCCGCAGCCGGCGGTAGACGCCGTCGAGCACGGCCGCCTGAGCCTCCCAGGTCCAGCCGTCCAGCAGCCCCGGGCGGTCGTACGCCTGGCGGTAGCGCTTCGGGTCGGCGAGCACCTCCCGCACGGCCCGCACGTAGTCGGGGACGTCCTCGGCGCGGAACACCTCGCCCTGGCCGGTGGAGCGGACCGTCTCGGCCATCGTGCGTACGTCGCTGACCACGATCGGCAGCCGGGCGTGCGAATATTCCAGGAACTTCGTGATCAGGGCGAGCTCGTGGTTGGGCTTGTGGTGGATCGGGATGACCCCGGCGTCGGCCGGTGCGAGGAACTCCGACACCTGCCAGTGCGGCACGTACGGCATCAGGTGCACCCGGTCACCGACCCCGGCCTGCACGGCGCGTTCCCGCACCGCCTCGGACTGGGCGTTGTTGCCGCTCGGGTGCAGCGTGACGAGCGCGATGTGCACGTCCGGGAGCTGCGTCAGGGCGTCCACCATGGTGTCCAGGCCCCGGGACGGGTTCACCCCACCGCAGTAGACGAGCAGCGGGGTGTCCGGGCCGATGCCGCACCGCGCGCGCAGGTCCGGCACGGGCGTGTCGTGCCGGGCGTCGTCGGCGACCCGGGCCGGGGCGTTCAGGACGACGTCCGGCAGCGCCGGGAGGTCGTGCACCTCCCGCAGCAGCTCGGCCAGTGTCGAGGAGACGGTCACCACCGCGTCGGCCCGGGGGGCGTGCTCCGCCGTGTAGGCGATCTGCGCAGGCAGCCAGCGCGGGTTGTCGGGTCGGCCGAGGACGCCGGCGACGTACTCGTGGGCGTCCCAGACGACCCGGGTGGCCCGGCCGCGCGCCCGGGCCCGTTCGGCGGCGCGGACGCCGACGCCGGCCATCCGGAAGTCGTTGGCGTGGATCAGGTCGGGCTTGAGGTCGTCGATCACCGGGCCGAAGGCGAACTCGTAGTCCCACAGGCCGGGGTCGAGCCGCCGCCAGGACCGCGGCCCCATCACCGTCTGCCAGAACCGGATCGACAGCTTGGTCAGCGGCAGGTCCGGGTTCTGCTGGTTGGCGCGCAGCCGCTTCAGCTCGCCGGAGCGCAGCCGCGCCCACCGGGTGCGGATCTTGGTGCTGGCACGGGCGGGCAGCAGCAGCGCCCTGCCGACGAGGTAACGCCCCCGCGACCCGGCCCGGCGGACCTCGTCCAGGTGCGCCTGGCGCTGCCTCAGCTCCAGCCGTCGGGCCTTGAGCGCGTTCAGCCGTTGGGTGGCGTAGCGGCCCGGCCGGTACGCCAGTGGGCGGCGCAGCGACCGGCGCAGGTGCAGCGGGTGCTGGGCCAGCGGTCGCGGCACCGTGAGCAGCCGCACCTGCGCGCCGCCGATGCTCCAGGTCTCCTCCGGTGACGCTTTGCCGAGAATCCCGAGCAGGATCACCTCCCACCCGGCCTCGGCGGCGGAGCGCGCCGTCTTCTGCACCCGGGAGTCGCCGTGCACCCCGTTGTCGACCAACATGACGACCCGCCCTCGTGGGCGGGTGCGGTCCGGGTCCATCCCTGTCCTTTCGCGGTGTGCCGGGCCACCCGGCCGGGCGGGTGCCGGCCGGACGCCGGCGACCCGGGGATGACTTCGCGGCAGCGGCGGAACGTCGCCGCCGCCGCGGAAGCCGAAACTGGCGTCAGGCGGCGCTGCCGGCAGACTGCCGGGCCGCGCCCTGGGCCGGCGTGACCGAGACGACCTTGCCGTCCGCGGCGGACTCCAGCAGCCCGGCGGCGACCTGCACGGTACGCAGGCCCTGCCGCAGCGTCACGATGTCGCTCTGCTTGCCCTCCACCGCGTCCCGGAACCGCTCGTGCTCGACCAGCAGCGGCTCCCGCTTCGGGATGGCGTAGCGCACCATGTCGCCCTCGGCCACGCCACGGAAGGCGCGCAGCGCCTCCCACTCGGTGTCGATGGCGGCGTTGGCGTAGAAGGTGAGGTCGGCGGTGAGCGTGTCGGCCACGAAGCAGCCCTTGTCGCCGGTGACCACCGTGGACCGTTCCTTGAGCGGGCTCAGCCAGTTGACCAGGTGGTTGACCATCGTCCCGTCGGAGAGCTGCCCGACCACCGCGACCATGTCCTCGTGCAGCCGGCCACTGCGGGAGACCGTGCGGGCGGCCACCGAGGTGTATTCCCGGCCGGTGACCCAGGCGGTCAGGTCGATGTCGTGGGTGGCCAGGTCCATCACCACGCCGACGTCGGCGATCCGGTGCGGGAACGGGCCCTGGCGACGGGTGACGACCTGGAACACCTCGCCCAGCTCGCCCGCCTCCAGGCGGGTACGCAGGCTCTGCAACGCCGGGTTGTAGCGCTCGATGTGGCCGACGCCGGCGACCAGGCCGGCGGCCTCGAACGCCTCGACCAGTTTGGTGGCCGCCTCGACCGACTGGGCCAGCGGCTTCTCGATCAACGCGCTGACACCGTTGGCGGCCAACTCCAGGCCGATCGGCTCGTGCAGCGCGGTCGGGCAGGCCACCACCGCGTAGTCGACACCCAGGGCAAGCAGGTCGCTCACCTCGGGCACGACCGGCGCGCGCAGCGTGCCGGTGGTGTCGCCGACCGGGTCGACCACGCCGACCAGCTCGACACCGTCCAGGCTGGACAGCACCCGGGCGTGGTTGCGTCCCATGGCACCGAGGCCGATGAGCCCGGCCCGCAGCTTCCCGCTCATCGGGTCACCCCTCCGGCCAGGTTCGCGCCGTCGGCGATCCGCTCCAGCTCGGCCGCGCTCAGCGACGGGTGCACCGGCAGCGAGAGCACCTCGGCGGCGGCCCGCTCGGTCTCCGGCAGGTCCCACGGGCCCGGCGTGCCGGCCTCGGTCAGGTAGGGCTTGAGCCGGTGGATCGGCGTCGGGTAGTAGACCGCGTTGCCGATGCCCAGCTCGGTGAGGCGGGCCTGGGCGGCGTCGCGGTCGCCGCGCACCCGCACCGTGTACTGGTGGTAGACGTGCTTGGCGCCGTCGGCGACCGGCGGGGTGACCATGCCGGTGATCGCGGAGTCGAGGACCTTGGCGTTGGCCCGGCGCTGCTCGGTCCACCCGTCGAGCTGGCCGAGCTGCACCCGGCCGATGGCGGCGGCCACGTCGGTCATCCGCATGTTGGCGCCGACGATCTCGTTGGCGTACCGCTGCTCCATGCCCTGGTTGCGCAGCAGCCGCAGCGTGCGGGCCAGCTCGGCGTCGGCGGTGGTGATCATGCCGCCTTCGAGCGAGTGCATGTTCTTGGTCGGATAGAAGCTGAAGCAGCCGGCGGTACCGAAGGCGCCGACCGGGGTGCCGTTCAGCTCGGCGCCGTGCGCCTGGGCGGCGTCCTCGACCACGGCCAGGCCGTGCTGCTGCGCGATCGCCATGATCCGGTCCATCGCGGCCGGGTGGCCGTAGAGGTGCACCGGCATGATGGCGACGGTCTTCGGCGTGATCGCGGCGGCGACCGCCTCCGGGTCGACGCAGAAGCTGCCCGGCTCGATGTCCACGAACACCGGCTCGGCGCCGACCAGCCGGACCGCGTTGCCGCTGGCGGCGAACGAGAACGACGGCACGATGATCTCGTCGCCGGGGCCGAACCCGAGCGCCATCAGGCTGAGCTGCAACGCCGAGGTGCCGGAGTTGACGGCGACGCAGTGCCGGCCGGCGACCAGGTCACCGAACTCCTCCTCGAACGCCGCGACCTCCGGGCCCTGCACGACCCGGCCGCTCCGCAGCACCCGGACAGCCGCCTCGATCTCGGCCTCGCCGATGATCGGTCGTGCTGGGGGAATGAACTCTGGATGCGGCCCGACCATGGGCTTCCTCCTGTCGACGCGTGGTGCACGGGGGACGTTTCGGGGATGGTAGCGGTTTGTGACGAAAACCTGGCGATCGCGATGATTGTCCGACCGGATGTGACCCACTGTTCATGATCGCGCCGGGCGGGCTCAGATCTCCACCTCGTCGCGAGCGGGCCTCACGCATGCTACCCGCAGCGCCGCGACGATCGCGGTGGCCATCCGCGGCACCTCAGCGGTCTTCAGCGGGGCCCGGGAGATGGCCATCCGCCAGTAGATCGGACCGACGATCAGGTCGACCGCCGCACGCCTGTCGGTGTCCGCCGAAAGTTCGCCGCGCTCGACCGCCCGGCCGATCAGGATCCGGCCCACGGCCTGCTGGTAGTCGTCCAGGGCGGCCTGGAGCTTCTCCCCGATCTGCGGGTTGCGGGCCGCCTCGGCGAGCAGGTCCGGAATGATCTGCGCGGCCAGTCGGTGACGCAACGCACGCGCCATCACGTGCAGCAGGATCTCCAGGTCGCCGAGCAGGCTCCCGGTGTCGAGCAGGGGCAGGTTGCGCCCGGCCACCGCGGAGACCATGTCCAGCACCAGATCGAGCTTGGAGCGCCACCGGCGGTAGATCGCGGTCTTGCTCACCCCGGCCCGCCGGGCCACCGCCTCGATCGACAGTCGCCCGTATCCGACCTCGGCCAACTCCTGCATCACGGCGGTGCGGATGGCGCTGGTGATCTCCCCACGCAGCACCGCCGCGCCGGCCGGGGCACGCCTCTTCTCGGTCGTCACGTGGAACAATGTAGCGCAACGACGGTACGGTTGCGTCCCGACGTTCGGTGGACTACCTTCCATGCAGCAGCGAGGCGGCTCCTCCCCGCCCGGCCACGCTGGACGACTTCACCGCACTGCTCCCCATCAGCACGAAAGATCGGAGCGCCTGACCATGGCCGACACCGCGGTGGCCGACCCCGAATCCGGACTGAGCCGGGCCCAGCTGGCCCGCCGGTACGGGCTTCGGGTGGCCGGGGAACGACCGCCCCTGGCCGAGTACGCCCGCCGGTTGTGGGCGTACCGGCACTTCATCACCGCGTACTCGCGGGCGAAGGTCGCGTCCTCGCTGAGCAACACCCAGCTCGGCCAGCTCTGGCAGGTGCTGACCCCGCTCACCAACGCGGCGGTCTACTACCTGATCTTCGGCCTGATCCTGGCCCAGCACCGGAACGTGCCGAACTTCATCGCGTACCTCTGCACCGGTGTGTTCATCTTCATCTTCACCCAGACCGCGGCGTCCAACGGCACCAACGCGATCAACGGCAACCTGGGCATGATCCGGGCGCTCCAGTTCCCCCGCGCCGCGCTGCCGATCACGGTCACCCTGGTGCAGCTCCAGCAACTGCTGATGTCGATGGTGGTGCTCGCCGCCATCGTGCTGCTCACCGGCGAGCCGATCACCTGGCGCTGGGTGCTGCTCGCCCCGACGCTGCTGCTCCAGACGATCTTCAACATCGGACTGACCATGGTCACGGCCCGGCTCGGTTCCAAGGCCACCGACCTCAAACAGATCATGCCGTTCGTGATGCGCACCTGGCTGTACGCCTCCGGCGTGCTCTACCCGGTGGCGCTCATCCGCGAGCACCTGCCCGGATGGGCGGCGAACATCCTGGAGTGGAACCCACCACTCGTCTTCATCGAGCTGGCCCGCTACGCGCTGCTCGACTCGCACCAGCCCAACCTGGTGAGCTCACCGCTGAAGCTGTGGTCGCTCGGCCTGTTCTGGGCCGTCGTGATGGGTGTCGGCGGGTTCGTCTACTTCTGGCGCGGAGAGAAGGAGTACGGCCGTGGCTGAGCAGACCCTGCCGGCGGGCGCCGGCACCGTGACCGACTCGGGCCGGGTCCCCACCGTCGTGGTGGACGACGTGCACGTGATCTACCGGATCCACAAGGGCGCGTCCAGCGGCACCACCCCGGTCTCCGCGCTGAAGCGCCTCGCCTCCCGCACCAAGGCGCCGAACATCCGCGAGGTGCACGCCGTCAAGGGCGTGAGCTTCACCGCCTACGAGGGCGAGGCGATCGGCCTGATCGGCAGCAACGGCTCCGGCAAGTCGACGCTGCTGCGGACCATCGCCGGCCTGCTCCCGCCCGCCCGCGGCGCGGTCTACACCCACGGCCAGCCGTCCCTGCTCGGCGTGAACGCCGCGCTGCTCAACGACCTCTCCGGCGAGCGCAACGTGGTGCTCGGCTGCCTCGCCATGGGCATGGCGCCGGACGAGGTCAAGCGGCTCACCCCGGAGATCATCGAGTTCTCCGGCATCAACGAGCGCGGCGACTTCGCCTCACTGCCGATGCGCACCTACTCCTCCGGCATGGGCGCCCGGCTGCGCTTCGCCATCGCCGCGGCCAAGAAGCACGACGTGCTCCTGATCGACGAGGCGCTCGCCACCGGCGACCGGAAGTTCCGCGCCCGCAGCGAACAGCGGGTCCGCGAACTACGCGCGAGCGCCGGCACGGTCTTCCTGGTCAGCCACTCGATCGGCTCGATCCGGGACACCTGCGAGCGGACCATCTGGCTGGAGAGCGGCGTGCTGAAGATGGACGGCCCCACCAAAGAGGTCTGCGACGCGTACGAGAACCAGAAGTAGCCCACCGGAGCGCACCGGCCCGGGCTCCGGCCCGGACGGTGCGCTCCGTCGTACGCGTTAAGGTTTGCTGGGCCGTCGGTCAAAGTTCACCAACCGGTCACCCTTCCACCAGAGTGAGGTACGGCAATGACGCAGGACCACACCACCGCACCGGACGCCGCGCCGGCGAACCCGGCACCCTGGCGACCCGCGCGTACGGTGGCCGTGATCCTCGCCGGAGGCACCGGGACCCGCCTCGGCCTGGGCATCCCGAAGCAACTGCTGAAGATCGCCGGCAAGCCGATCATCGAGCACACGCTCGCCGTCTTCGAGGCCGCGCCGGAGATCGACGAGATCGTCGTGCTGATGGCCACCGGCCACGTCCCCGACGCCGAGCGGATCGTCGCCGCCGCCGGCTTCCGCAAGGTCACCAAGGTGATCGAGGGCGGCGACACCCGCAACGACACCACCCGGATCGCGCTCGACGCGGTCGGCGAGGGCGACGTCAACATCCTCTTCCACGACGCGGTCCGCCCGCTGGTCAGCGCCCGGATCGTGCGCGAGTGCGTGAACGCGCTCTGGAGCTACTCGGCGGTCGACGTGGCCATCCCCTCCGCCGACACGATCATCCAGGTCGACGCGGACGAGTGCATCACCGACATCCCGGTCCGCTCCCGCCTGCGCCGCGGGCAGACCCCGCAGGCGTTCCGCTCCGGCACCATCCGGGAGGCGTACCGGCGGGCCGAGGGCGACCCCGACTTCGCCGCCACCGACGACTGCGGCGTGGTGCTGCGCTACCTGCCCGGCACGCCGATCAAGGTGATCGACGGCTCGGACGAGAACATCAAGGTCACCCACCCGGTCGACGTGCACCTCGCCGACAAGCTCTTCCAGCTCGCCGCCGCCCAGGCGCCCCGGCTCACCCACCGCGGCTACGCCGAGGAGCTGACCGGCCGGACCATCGTCGTGTTCGGCGGCAGCTACGGCATCGGCCACGACCTCACCGAGCTGGCCCGCCGCTACGGCGCCCAGGTCTTCCCGTTCAGCCGCTCCACCACCGGCACCCACGTCGAACGCGCCGAGGACGTGGCCGCCGCGCTGAAGACCGCCTTCGAGGCCACCGGCCGGATCGACCACGTGGTGGTCACCGCCGGGATCCTGGAGAAGGGCGCGCTCGCCGAGATGGACGACGAGACGATGGACCGCCTCCTGCACGTCAACTTCGTCGGGCCGGTCACCATCGCCCGGCAGTCGCTGCCCTACCTCCAGCAGACCAAGGGCCAACTGCTGCTCTACACGTCCAGCTCCTACACCCGGGGCCGGGCCCGCTACGCGCTCTACTCGGCCACCAAGGCCGCCCTGGTCAACCTGACCCAGGCGCTCGCCGACGAGTGGGCGGAGTTCGGCGTACGGGTCAACTGCGTCAATCCGGAACGCACCGCCACCCCGATGCGGACCAGGGCGTTCGGCGAGGAGCCGGAGCACACCCTGCTCGCCTCCGAGGCGGTCGCGCAGGCGTCCCTGGACGTGCTGATCTCCGAGCTGACCGGCCAGGTGGTCGACGTCCGGCGGGCCCCCGGCGAGCCGGTGGCCGCGGTGCCGGCGCAACCCGGCCCGCACCGGTCCGAGCTGACCACCGACGCCTGACGGGACGAACCAGATGCGTGGGGACCTGGTCCGGAAACTGCTCGCCCGGGTGCTGACCAGTGGGCTGGCGGTGCTGGCGTTCCTCCTGCTGGCACTCACCGGCGCCACCGCCGCCGGGCTGGGCGTGGCGGTCGCCGCGCTGGCCGCCACCGCCTGGGAACGGCGGGTCCGGCCCAGCGCCGACGGCCTCGTCGAGACGGTGCTGGTGGCCGCCGGGATCCTGGTCGGCTACGCCCGCCGGGCCGACGACGGGTTCGACCCGGCGCTGGCCGTGACCGCGCTCGTCCTGCTCGGCCTGGTGCTGCTCGTCGGGCCGCTGCGCCAGGCCGCCGCGCTGGAGATCCGGGCGGCCAACCTGCCGGTCCGCTCCTGGGCGCCGCCGGTCGCCGCCCGGCTCGGCGACGCGCTACTGGTGCTGCTCGCGCTGGTGGCGCTCGCCGCCGCGCCCGCCCTGCCGGCATGGCTCCCGCTCGTCGCCACGCTGCTCGTCGGCGCCGGCTGCGCCGCCGTCGCGCTCGACCTCGCCCGCCGCCGGTTCCGGCCGCCGGCCGGCGGTGGCCCGATCGGCCGGGCGCTGCGCCGGCACCAGCCGGAGTTCGTGCTGCACTTCTCCGCCCCGCCCGGCTCCGAATACCAGGTGACCATGTGGCTGCCGTACCTGGAACGGATCGGCCGGCCGTTCCTGGTGGTGCTGCGCGAGCCGGAGTTCCTGCCGACCGTGGCCGCCGCGACCCGCGCCCCGGTGGTCCTCTGCCCCACGCTGAAGGCCCTGGACGAGGCCCTGGTGCCCAGCCTGCGGGTGGCGTTCTACGTCAACCACGGCGCGAAGAACGCCCACTGCATCCGGTTTCACCAGCTCACCCACGTGCAACTGCACCACGGCGACAGCGACAAGGCCCCGAGCGCCAACCCGGTCTCCGCGATCTTCGACAAGATCTTCGTGGCCGGGCAGGCGGCCATCGACAGGTACGCCCGGGCCGGCGTGGAGATCCCCGCCGAGAAGTTCGTCGTGGTCGGCCGCCCCCAGGTCGAGGAGATCGAGGTACGCCGGGAGCACGCGCCCGCGTCGGCGCACCCGACCGTCCTCTACACCCCGACCTGGACCGGGCACCACGCCGACGCCAACTACTGCTCGCTGCCGGTGGCCGAGACGCTGATCCGCTGGCTGCTCGACCGCGGGGCGGCGGTGATCCTGCGCGCCCACCCCTACACCGACCGGAACCCGGCCTCGGCCCGGCAGCTCGCCCGGCTCACCGAACTGCTCGCCGCCGACCGGGCGAGGACCGGCCGGCCGCACCTGTGGGGCGCGGCAGCCACCCGGGAGCTGACGCTCACCGAGTGCGTCAACCGCGCCGACGCGCTTGTCTCCGACGTCTCCGGGGTCATCTCCGACTGGCTCTACTCCGGCAAGCCGTACGCGGTCACCGACACCGGCGCCGACGGCGCACACTTCGTCGAGCGGTTCCCCCTCGCCGGCTCCGGCTACGTGCTGCGCCGCGATATGTCCAACGTGGACGAGGTGCTCACCGCGCTGCTGGACACCGACCCGAAGGCGGCCGACCGCTGGGCCGCCCGGACCCGCTACCTGGGCGACTTCCCCACCGACGGCTACGCCGAGGCGTTCCTCACCGCCGCCCGGCGCGAGCTGGAGCCGGACTTCGCCGTCCCGGCGCCGCGCACGCCGTAGGCCGGTCAGTCCCCCCGAACCGGTCCTAGAGGTACGGGTCGAGCAGCGCGAGCACCGCCGCGGGATCCTCGACGTGCGCGTTGTGGCCCAGCCCCGGCAGCGTGGCCACCGGAACGCCCAGCTCCTTGAGCTGCGCGTCGGTCACCATCGGGTCCCGCTCGCCCCGGGCCAGCAGCACCGGCACGTCGACGGCGGCGAGCAGGGCCGGCAGCCGAGGCGCCCCCACCGCGAACGCGGCCGGATCCATGGCCAACCGCCAGCGCCCGTCGCCCCGGCGTAGTCCCGCGTCGACCACCGGATGGTCCGGAGCGAACAGCCCGGCGAGCCCGGACACCCGCAGGTAACGACGGGCCGCCTCGTCACGGGTGCCGAACCAGGTCACCGGCCGGGCGGCCAACTCCTCCGCCTTCGCCAGCTCGGCCGGCGACCAGGCCACCTTGATGCCGAGGCCGACCACCGCGTCCACCGGCAGGCCCCGCCGGCGCGCGGCCAGCGCCAGCGCCACCACGCCACCGAGCGAGTGCCCGAGCAGCACCAGCCGGTCGTTCGGGCCGAGCCGGACCGCCCCGAGCCCGTCCACGACGCGCTGAGCCAGGGCCGCGAAGGAGTACCCGGTCGCGGTGGCGCCCTCATCGGCGGCAGCCCCGGGCGCACTGGCTACCGCGTCGGCGTCTGCCGGCGCGGCGGCGACACCGGGCGCGGTCACGACCCCGTCGGCGTCTCCCGCCGCGGCGGCGGCACCGGGCGCGGTCACGGCCCCGTCGGCGTCCCGCGCCGCAGCGGCGACACCGGGCGCGGTCACGACCCCGTCGGCGTCTCCCGCCGCAGCGGCGACACCGGGCGCAGTTACGACCCCGTCGGCGTCTCCCACCGCAGCGGCGACTGCCGGCGCAAAGGAGGCCCCGCCTGTGGCAGTCCTCGGAGGCAGCGGCGGCGACCAGCCGTGTCCAGCCAGGTCGGGGGCAAGCCAACGTCCTGGCCAGCGGCGCTCCAGCAGTGGCGCCCACGGCAACCACACCTCGCCGGTGGCCCCCATACCGTGTAGGAGCACCAGGTGACGGGTCCCCCTCGCATCGCCCATACGGCGCAGTCTGCCACCGGACGGACACGGTGCGCGAGAGCGGACACCGACGTCGCGCGCGCGACGCAACATGCCCGGACCTCGGCGGCGACGCCGGCTGGACGCCCACCCTGCGCGCCACCCCGCCGGTGCCGGGCCGCACTTATGACCGACTCCGGTCCGACGGTCGCGCACTCCACTCGTGGCCCGGGGCGGAGCGCGGGTGGAACGCTATGGCCGTCTCAGGCGTGCTGAGACGTCCACAGCGTTCCAGTCGTCGCCTGAACGGCGCGCGGGTGGAACGATATGGCCCGCTCGGGCGCGCCGAGACGTCCATAGCGTTCCAGTCGTGGCCCGGGGCGGCGCGCGGGTGGAACGCTATGGCCCGCTCGGGTGCGCTGAGACGTCCATAGCGTTCCAGTCGTGGCCCGGGGCGGCGCGTGGGTGGGAGCGCTGTGGCCGTCTCGGGCGCGCACCCGTGGCGTTGCCGTGGTGGGCCTGGGGGTGTTGAGGGGCGTGCGGGAATCCGGTCGCCGTGTGGGGCCGGGTGGGTGGGGTGTCCGGTTCGGGGGTGGTGGGTGGCACTCTGGCGGCGGAATCGTCGCGGGGGTGCGGGCGTTGTAACCCGGTGAACGACCGAGGAAGGCCAGCGCCCCTGATCCCGCGCGGCCGACACGCCCCCCGGGGAATGACGGTGGGTAGCCGGTCGTTACACATTCTCCCGGCCCCCGCGGTGCGGCCCCTGCCCCGCGGACCACGCCGGATCCCCCCGAAACTTTGAGCGCCTGACGGTGCTCGCCCGCGCGCCACCCTCCCCCGGTGCGTGTGTCGACCCCCGGAATGGAGCCCCCTGATGAACACGATCCTGCGCAAGAGCGTCCTGGGTATCGCTGGTCTGGCGTTCACCGGTGGTGTGTTCGCCGGCCCGATCGCCGCCCACGCCGACACCCCCACCCACACCGGCAAGCCCGCCACGGCTGCGGCCGTGGTGCAGGCCGAGGGCAAGCAGTCGAGCATCACCCTCAACGACGAGCAGACCGCCAACGTCAAGGCGATCATCGCCGCGACGAAGAAGGCCGGCCTGCCCGAACGAGCCGCGATCATCTCCATCGCCACCAGCCTCCAGGAATCCAAGCTGGAGAACCTGGGCCACCTCGGCGACACCAACGACCACGACTCCCTCGGCCTGTTCCAGCAACGCCCGTCGAGCGGTTGGGGCAGCCCGGAACAGATCACCAACCCCGAATACTCCACCCTGGCCTTCCTCAAGGGCCTGAAGCAGGTCGACGGCTGGCAGGACATGCCCCTGACCGAGGCCGCGCAGACCGTCCAGGTGAGCGCCTACCCCGACGCCTACGCCCAGTGGGAGAACCAGGCCACCGACCTCGTCACCCAGCACTGGAACAGCTAACGCACGAAGGCCGGCACCCAACGGGGTGCCGGCCTTCACGTACCAATAAATGGGTCAGGCGGAGTAACCGCGCGTGGCCATCCAGTTCGCCAGGTCGGCCGTGGCCACCCAGTACGACGGCAGCGACGGGTCGGCCGAGTCGGCGATCCGTACCGTCCGGCCGTCGTTCTTGTAGCCGATCACGGCGACATAGTGGCCGCCCGGGAACGAGTGCCAGCCGCCGTTCGTGTCGGTGGCGTCGCCGACGATGTTCGAGACGACCGCCCGGCCGTTGCTGACCGCGTTGACGACGTCGGCCCGGAGCCGGTCGACCTGGCCGGGGGTGGCTGCGCCGGCGATCATGCGGGTCCGGTACGGGTCGCCCTTGACCTGCTGGTTGAGCACCCGGGTGGTGTCCTCGGCCGAGTTGGTGCCCATCTCGGTGGTGCCGAGCGCGACGGCCAGCGTGTCCTGGCTGCGCTCGATGCCGGCGGCGCTGAGCGCGTTCCGCACGGCGGCCGGACCGCAGTAGTAGTAGGTGGTCTGGGCCTGGTAGTCGTAGTCGAGCACCTTGCTCGACGGTGGCTTCGGCTTGGCCTTCGGCGTGGTGTCCGGGTCGGCGGACTTGGCCGCGACCTTCGCCACGGGCGAGGCCGTGGGAGAGGGCTTGGGCGACGCGCTCGGCGAGGCGCTGGGCGACGGGACGGCGACCCTGGCCTCGCTCCGGGTCGCGGCGTCGTTGAGGCGGGAGCCGAGGTCCGCCACGGCGGCGGTGTCCCGCTGAGCCGGGGCGCCGTCGGTGGCGGTCAGGGTGGCGCCGGCGCCGCCGGCCAGCACGAGGGCCGCCGCCGAACCGGCGATGATCTGGTACGGGCGCTCGGTCGCGAGCCGCCGCAGTTGACGCTTCAGGTGGTGCTTCACGGATTCCTCCACGGGGGTGGGCGGCACACGCCGGCCCTACGCGCGGAGGGACTCACGCGCGCTGACGGGCTGGACGGCCGCGGGTGATGGCCCGGGACGCCGGGCGGATCAGGGGTCGGGTACGCGTCGCCTCAGGCGCGCGCCGGCCCCCGCAGGCCGTGGAGGCGGGGGGACGTTCGGGGGTTGGTTGACACGAGGAGGTAGCTCCTTCCGTGGCCGCCGACCGGGTTAGCTGACGGATTCGGGCGGGAAGTACGCCCTACCGCGGGCCGTGGGCTCCGCGGATTCACCCCGGTGTTGCTGTGGGTCCCCGGTTCGTATGCACGATTAGGCGGGTCGGCACGGCGACGCCATCGGCGATCGACAACCGCACCGGACGCGCCGACACTACCGATGGGTACGACCCATGCCAAGCGCTCTCACCTGCGGAAACGTGCTCGGCGACTACAATTTCGGTGCAGCCGATCACTGACGTGACTCAATGGGACAAGGGGCACCGTCGACGCCGGCCGGCGGAAACCGGACGTCCGGCGGGAGGAGAATCGGTCGCCGGGGGCGACCGGGGACATCGGCTCCGCCGGCGCGTCGGGCCGGTGACCCGGCTCACCGCGTTCGGTAACGATTCGGTCGAGGCCGCCGCTCCAGCCGAGGTCCACCCCGCTCAACCGAGACCGCCGCTCCAGCCGAGGTCCACCCCGCTCAACCGAGACCGCCCCCAACCGAGACCACCGCTGCTCGACCGAGACCGCCCCTCGACCGGTATCACCGCTCAGCCGGGACAACCCCTCAGCCGATACCACCGCTCAGCCGACGCGGGCCGGACGCCAGCGGGCGCTACGCACCGGAGCCTGCACCGGGACACGGAGCGCCGCCGAGGCCCGGAACGCCGGCGCGGGCCGAAGCGCCGTCGCGGCGGCGTACGCCTCGGCGGCGAGCGTCCGGGCCGACTCGGCGGCGAGTTCGGTGTCCCGCCATGCCAGCCGTTCCCGCTCGGCGGCCGTCTCCCAGGCGGCTCGGCGGCCGTCACGGACCGTCCGGGCCAGCACGATCTCCTGCGTCGCCGGGTGGTGGCAGGGGTCCCACCCGTTGCGGCCGGCCAGCACGTCGGCGAGCTGGCGGGCGGTCAGGTCGCCCCGCCAGTGCGCCGCCATCGCGGCGTGCCGGAGCCAGCGTTCCCGCGCCGCGTACTCGGACGGGGTGCGAGGCGTGTGTGGTTCGGGCAGGGCGGCGGTGCCGGCCAGGCGGCGGGCGGCCGAGTCCGCCTCGTCGTACGCCGCCCAGGCCCGCTCCGCCTCGTCCTGGGCGACCAGCCACCGCTCGCGGCGACGCCGGGCGGTCTGGGCGGCTCCGGCGGCGGCCACCGCCACCTCGTCGGCGTACCGGGTCAGGTCGGCCCGGTGCAGTGCCTCGACGTCTGCCGGGTCGGGTTCGGCCTCGGTCACGGCGTCGCGTTCGGGGCGGGCGACCAGGACGGTGAGCAGGACGAGGGCGAGCACGGTCAGGGCCGACCAGATGGCGGCGGCCTCGGGGACCTCGGTGAGGAAGTTGAGGAGAACGGTCTGTGACATCGGCGGGCACCTCACGGGAGACGGTGACGGGGAATTCCGCACGGCCGGTCGGGGACGGGGGGGCGCGACCGGGATCCGGGCGCGACCGGGCCGCCGAGGGGCGGGTGCGGGTGAGGTTCGGGTGGGCGACGGGGCAGGCCCGGGGCGGGTCAGCGGGCGGGCGGGGCCCGCGGGCCGGCCGGTGCCGGCGGCGGACCCGCCGGGACCGGACGCCGACCGGCCGGGCGTACGGAATCGCCCTCCGGCTCGGGCGCCGGGACGCCGGTGGCGACGGTCTGCCGCTCGGTGGCGGCGTCGTGCGCCGCCCGCGAGCCGGCATCGCCGCGCAACGTCGAGCCGGCATCGGCGCGGAACGCTGAGCCGGCATCGCCGCGTAACGTCGCGCGGAACGCTGAGCCGGCATCGGCGCGTGACGTCGATCCGGCGACCGGGCCAACCAAGCCGCCCGGCGCCGGCAACGAAGCGGCAGCCGGCAGCGAAGCGGCGCCGAACGAGAAGGCGACGACCACGGCCAGGCTGGCGAGCATGCGTGCGGCCCAGCGCGCCACCCACCACACGGGACAGGTGAGCGCGATCGGAAGCACGGGTACAAATTACCCGCGATCCCACCACCACGCACCGTCACCCGGCGTGTCGCAACGCCACCGATCAGGGTGGACCGGTCAGTCGGGCCGGCGCGACTCGGCGTACTCGATCGGGCGGTCGGCGTCGTCGGCGGCCGGCCGGGGTGCGGGCACGGCCGGCGCGGTGGCGGCGCGGGCCCGGCGCGACGGGCCGAGGAGGCGCATCATCGGCACCTCCACCCAACGGTGCAGGGCGGCGGCGAGCGCCAGGGTGAGCAGCAGGAAGCCGAGCACCGCGAGTGGGCCCCGCCACCCGGGCAGCCCGGTGCCCCAGTCGCCGGTGAGCCGCAGCACGGTCACCATGACCAGCACGTGCACGAGGTAGAACGCGAACGAGACCTCGCCGAGCCAGACCATCGGGCGGGACCGCCACGGGGTCCGCCGGCCACGCACGTCGGCGTCCGCCGCGGCGGTGATGACCAGCAGGTACGCCACGGCGAGCAGCGCCGCCCAGAACTCGGCCCGGATCCACAGCGCGGCGACCACCCAGGTGGTCACGAAGAGCGTGCTCGCCACCGTCAGGTTCGGGCCACGCCAGCGGTGGCGGCGCATCAGCTCGGCGGCGGCGGCGCCCATCCAGAACTCGAAGGAGCGGGTGACCGGGAAGATCTGGGTGAACCACCACCGCTGTTCCTCGGGCACCAGGTGCTGGCCCGGCCAGAGCGCCAGGATCAGCAGCGGCGCGGCGACGAGCACGGCCGCCAGCGCACCGGTACGCGCCCGGCGCAGCCACGGCACCACGAGCGGCAGGAACAGGTAGAACGCCAGCTCGCAGGAGAGCGACCAGCTCACGTTGTTGACGCTGTAGAAGTAGCCGTTGAGCGGGATCCACGCCTGGACCAGGAAGAGGTTGCCGATCGCGGCCCACGGCAGGACCGGGTCGGCGAACCATGCCGCCACGGCCAGCGCCGCCACGAACGTCACCACGTGGTTCGGATAGATCTTGGCGAACCGGCGCCGCAGGAACGTCCGACCGCGCTCGCCGTCCCGGTACGACCAGACCAGCACGAATCCACTGAGGATGAAGAAGAACTCGACGCCGGAGAGCCCGAGACTGAAGGCGCGGTCCACCACCGCCTTCAGGTCCGGCTCGGCGACGATCCGCATGGTGCCGGCGTGGAAGCCGAACACCAGGAGAGCGGCGACCCACCGGAGCCCGGTCAGCGACGGCAGCCGCGGAGCGCGGGTGGTGGTCGGCGCACTTGTCATCCCGGGGACCCTACCCGTGGCGGGCGGCCCGCCGCCGCGCGGCGGCGGCCGGCCGGGGCCCGGGGAACGCCGGATAAGCTTTCCGTTCCCGCACGTGCGGGGCCGGTCCGGGCCTCGCCGGGCCCGCACGGAAGGTGAGCGACCGGATGCACCAGCGGATCCTGCTCCGCGCCCGCAAGGGCCCGTTCGACGTCCTGACGCCGGAGGAGACCTTCGCCGGCAACTGGATCGGCGACAACAGCGGCAACCTGGTGTTCAGCCACGCCGCGCACAAGCTGCTGGCCACCGGCACGGCGCAGATCACCCCGAACCGGGCACCGGCCGACCCGCGCGACGCCGACGAGATCAACGAGCGGTACGACGTCTTCGTGGTGCCGCTCGCCAACGCCTTCCGCCGCAGCTTCGTGCGCCGCCTCAACCCGCTCACCCGGCTGATCGAGCGCCTGAAGATCCCGGTGGTGGTCCTCGGCGTCGGCGTGCAGACGAACGTCGACGGGGACCGGGAATACCTGCGCCAGATCGACGAGCCGGTCAGCGCGTTCTGCCGGGCCGTGCTCGACCGTTCGCACAGCATCGGGGTACGCGGCGAGATCACCGAGAGCTATCTGCGTACCCTCGGCTTCTCCGCGGTGGAGCAGATCGGCTGTCCGTCGATGTTCCTGCACGGCGACGAGTTCCGGCTGGCGAAGAAGCGCCCCGAGCTGACCACCGACGCCCGGATCGCGCTGACCATCTCCCCGTACGTCGCCTCCATGGCCAAAATCGTCCGCCACCACCGGGAGCGCTACCCGAACCTGTGCTACATCCCGCAGGACCTGCGGACCCTCGGCACCCTGCTCTACGGCGACGCGCCCGAGCACCGGGGCAAGCGCAGCGAGATGCCGCTGCACACCTCGCACCCGCTCTTCGTCGAGGACAAGGTGCGGATGTTCGTCGACCCGTGGACCTGGATGTCGCACCTGTCCGGCTTCGACTTCAACTTCGGCACCCGGATCCACGGCACCATCACGGCGCTGCTCGCCGGCACCCCCGGCTACCTCTTCGCCCACGACTCGCGCACCCTGGAACTGGCCCGTTACTTCGACATCCCGTACCGGATCATGCGGGACGTGCCGGCCGACGTCGACGCCGCGGACCTCTACGCCGAGGCCGACTACACCGCGCTGATCGCCGGTCACAAGGCCCGCTTCGACACGATCACCGCGTTCCTGGCCAAGCACGACCTCGGCACGTCGTTCGCCGACGGCGACAGCGCCGCCCGGTTCGACAAGCAGGTCGGGGAGACGGAGTTTCCGCCGGCCGTCGGGCCGGCCGCCGCCACCGCGCCGGCCGAGCTGCTGACCCGCATCGAGCGGCTCCGCGACGAGAACCGCACGCTCGCCGAGACGATCGACGGACTCCGCGCCCAGGGGTTGCGCCAGCGGATCAAGCAGGCCGTCCCGGACCCGGTCCGCCGCATGCTGGGGCGTTAACGATCGTACGCATGTTCGACCACAGGTTACGATGGCGGGCGTGTCCGACGTCGCGTACCAGCCCTCGATGCTCGACCTCACCCCCGACGGCCCGGCCCTGGGCCCGCTCGGGGGCCGGTTGCGCCGCCACGAGCTGAGCCGGGGGGCCTGGGTCGACCACCTGCCCGGCTGGGTGCGCGGCTCCGACGCGGTGCTCGACACGCTGCGACACGACGTGCCGTGGCGGGCCGAACGCCGCACCATGTACGACACCGAGGTCGACGTGCCCCGCCTGCTCTGCTGGTATGCCGCCGGCCGCCCGCTGCCGCACCCGGTGCTCACCGCCGCCCGCGACACGCTCACCCGGCACTACGCGCCCGAGTTGGGCGAGCCGTTCGTCACCGCCGGCCTGTGCCTCTACCGCGACGGCCGGGACAGCGTGGCCTGGCACGGCGACACCCAGGGCCGCTCCGCGCACACCGACACCATGGTCGCCATCGTCTCGTTCGGTTCGCCCCGCCCGCTGCTGCTCCGCCCGCGCGGCGGCGGCGCCGGCCTGCGCTTCCCGCTCGGCCACGGCGACCTGGTGGTGATGGGCGGTTCCTGCCAGCGCACCTGGGAACACGCGGTGCCGAAGACCACCCGGCCGGTGGGTCCCCGGGTCAGCGTCCAGTTCCGCCCCGCCGGGGTGGCCTGACCCCCACCCCCTTTTTTACCTGCTGATTCACGGAAACAGTGGCCATCCTGGACGGGATGGCCACTGTTTCCGTGAATCGGCGCGCGAAGGGTGGCGCCGGGGGCGGGTCAGTCGCGGTCGATGTGGTGGCCCACCACGGTGGGGCCGAGCATCACGGCGAAGCCGGAGCCGTCGCGGCGCGGATCCGCCGGCGGCAGGTCCACCGGGTCACCGTTCGCCGTCGCGGCCACCGGCCGCGGGCCGATCCAGGCCACCGACAGATCCAGCTCACCCTTGAGAAGCCGCTGCGCGCGCACGCCGCCGGTCGCCCGTCCCTTCGCCGGGTACGCCTTCAGCGGCGTCACCTTGACCGTGGCGCCCGTCGACGTGACCACCATCGGCTCGCCGTGCTGCGGATCGTCGGTGCGCACCGCGCCGAAGAAGACCACCCGCGCCCCGGCCGGCAGGTTGATGCCGGCCATCCCGCCGCCCTTGAGGCCCTGCGGGCGGACCAGGGACGCCGGGAAACGCAGCAGCGACGCCTCCGAGGAAACGAACGCCAGCGCCTCGGCGCCGTCGGTCAGCCAGGTCGCGCCGACCACCTCGTCGCCGTCGCGCAACGAGATCACCTCGAACTCGTCCGAGCGGACCGGCCAGTCGGGCGAGCACACCTTCACCACGCCCTGCCGGGTGCCGAGCGCCAGGCCGGGCGACCCCTCGGCGGACGGCCCCAGCGGCGCCAGCCCGACCACCGTCTCCCCCGGCGCCAACGGCGCCAACTCCGCGGCCGACATGCCGCCCCGCAGCGACACCGTGCCGGCCTGCTCCGGCAGCACCGGCAACGGCAACACGTCGATCTTGAACGCCCGACCGGCGCTCGTCACCAGCAACACCCGGCCCCGGGCGGTGGAGTGCACCACCGCGCGTACCGCGTCGTGCTTGACCCGGCCGCTGCGCCGGCGCGCCTCGGCGGCCTCCTCGGACTCGGCCGCGGTCCGCGCGACCAGCCCGGTGGCGGACAGGATCACCTGGCACGGGTCGTCGGCGACCTCCAGCGGACCGGCCGGCACGGAGGCCGCCAGCACCTCCTTCAGGTCGCCGTCGACGAGGGTGGTGCGCCGCTCGGCGCCGAACTGCTTCACCACCGAGGCCAACTCGTCGGAGACCAGCTTCCGCAGCACCTTCGGGTCGTCGAGGATCTTCGACAGCTCGGCGATCTCACCGCGCAGCTTCTCCTGCTCGGCCTCCAACTCCAGCCGGTCGTACTTCGTCAGCCGGCGCAGCGGCGTGTCCAGGATGTAGGTGGCCTGGATCTCGGAGAGCTTGAACCTCTGCATCAGGCCGTCCTTGGCCGCCTGGGCGTCCTCGCTCGCCCGGATCAGCTTGACCACCCGGTCGATGTCGAGCAGCGCGATCAGCAGGCCGTCGACCAGGTGCAGCCGCTCCTCCCGCTTGCGCTTGCGGTAGGCGCTGCGCCGGGTCACCACCTCGTAGCGGTGCGACAGGAAGACCTCGAGCAGTTCCTTGAGCCCGAGCGTACGCGGCTGGCCGTCCACAAGCACCAGGTTGTTCACGCCGAACGACTGCTCCAGCGGGGTGAGCCGGTAGAGGTCGGCGAGCAACGCCTGCGGGTTGACCCCGACCTTGCACTCGACCACCAGGCGGGTGCCGTTCTCCCGGTCGGTGAGGTCCTTGACGTCGGCGATGCCGGTCAGCCGCTTGGTCTTGTTGACCTCGTTGGTGATCGCCGCGATGACCTTCTCGGCGCCGACGCCGTACGGCAGCTCGGTGACCGTGATGGCCTGCCGGCCGCGGCTGCCCTCCAGCGGGCCGATCTCGACCCGGCCGCGCATCCGCACCACGCCGCGCCCGGTCTCGTACGCCCGGCGCACCTCGTCCAGACCGAGCAGCAGCCCACCGGTGGGCAGGTCGGGGCCGGGCACGAACTCCATCAGCCGGTCGAGGGTGGCGTCCGGGTGGTTGATCAGCCAGCGGGCGGCCTGGACCACCTCGCCGAGGTTGTGCGGGATCATGTTGGTCGCCATCCCGACCGCGATCCCGGACGCGCCGTTGACGAGCAGGTTGGGGAAGGCGGCCGGCAGCACGGTGGGCTGGGTGAGCGAGCCGTCGTAGTTGGGCTCGACGTCGACGGTATCCTCGCCCAGCTCGCCGACGAGCAGCATCGCCTCGCGGGACATCCGTGCTTCCGTGTTGTGATTGACGAAGCCCCCGGCCAGGAAGGAATGGTCGGCGGACTCGACTCGTACGGAGTAGACCTCTGCCGGCTCATCGGGAGTCACGGAAACGACACGCTCGAACCGGTACCCCGAGTCCATGATCGGCAAAATGGTCGCCAGGATCTCAGTGTCCTTGATTCGGTCGATGATCCGGAGCCGTTCAGTCTCCCACCGCTCGATGCGATCAAAGTTGTGCTGGGTCAGCCATTTACGTCCGCTGCCCCGTCGGTCGAAGTCGAGGGCATCCCGCACGTAGTCGGCGACAAAGGGGACGTGATCCTGACTGAGTCGGTGCGGGCGCAAGGGCGCGTGGCCCAGCACACCGGCCAGAACTGCTTGCTTCGTACGCAGGAAGCCGACCCGGGTCGCGAAAGCCTTGATGTTTCCTAGCCCAGACACCACCAGGCGGTGCTCCACCGAACCGCTGGGGCGGGTGTACTGCCGATGGCAGGCGACAACGCCGAACTCTGCCAGCAACTCCTGAACCTCGCGGGTCAGCCGCTCACTGAAGCTTGTGTACTGGATGGTGAAGCTGGTGGTGTTGGCGACCCGGACCCCGCCATCGCCCTCGAACAGGGCCATCAGGAACGCTCGCTTGGCACCCCATCCGCCGGTCCAGACGAACTCGGGTACGAACTTGTCCCTGGCCTGATGACCGATCAACTCGGCGAGCGGACTTGCCCGGAAGGCGTCCATGCCCCCGGCGGACTCCTGGACGTCCAACTCACGGACGCGCCGACGGTCTCGGCGGGTATGCCGTTCGCTGACGTAACGTCGCCCACCGATGACCTGGTCGTAGGCGTGCAGGACCTCATCGAAGAAGTGCTCGTCGGTGTTGTTGAACCCCGCCCGGGACTCGCTCGCAAAGCCTTCCGACACCCAGGCGCCACCCAACACGCCCAGCATGTATTCCCGCGCGGTGGGGATGACCTGACTCCAGGCATTCCGAGCGAGGCAAACCACCGCGCCCGGAGCCAGTTCGTCGAGTCGCCTCCATTGGAGAACCGGAACGCCCATCGGGGCGTCGAGGCAGAGGACCAGATGATTTTCACTGCCACGCAGCGAGAAGCCGGTCTCCGTGGTAAGACGCAGCGTCGGATGAACTCCTGAGTTGAAGACCTTGTTGACCCGAACGGCCTTGCCGTCCTTGTCCAGGACCTCGAAGTCGGCATCCGCCTCGCTGTCCGGCGGAAGATTCACCACATCACGAATTCGCGGGCTGGTCCCGTCGGCCATACGGATCCGGGTATCGCCTACCACGCAGTAACGCGCCGCCGCCGGGCCGTCGTCCGGTGACCCAAAATTTCCATGCCCGTCGATGAGTGGGGTGTTGAGTGAGAAGTCCTGCGCCAACCGCACCATGGCGTCGTAGATCGCCGTATCGCCGTGCGGATGGTACTTACCCATCACGTCACCGACGATGCGGGCACTCTTCACGTGCCCACGGTCGGGGCGGTGGCCCTGCTCGTGCATCGACCAGAGGATGCGCCGATGCACCGGCTTGAGCCCGTCCCGGGCGTCCGGCAGGGCGCGGGAGTGGATGACCGAGAACGCGTACTCCAGATAGGAGTCGGACACCTCGGTGACAAGCGGGTTGTCGAAGACCCGTGCGCCGGCCTGGTCGAAGGCGGAGAGGTCCGCCTTGGCGCGGTCGTCCTTGCGGCGTGCCATGGTGCAGCTTCCTTCCGAAACGAACGCGGTGGTCAGGCGTCGATGGCGTCGCGGTCGACGCGGTCGGCGGAGTCGATGAGCCAGTTGCGGCGAGGCTCGACCTTCTCCCCCATGAGCAGGTCGAGGATCCGCTCGGCGGCCTCGACGTCGTCGAGCGTGATCCGGCGGACCGCCCGGGTGGCCGGGTTCATGGTGGTCTCCCACAGCTCGTCGGCGTCCATCTCGCCCAGGCCCTTGAACCGCGGGATCGGGGTGACGATCTGCTTGCCGGCCTTCTCCAGCTTGCGGACCGTCGCCTCCATCTCGGCCTGGGTGTAGGTGTAGACGGTCTGCGCGTTGCGCCCCTTCGTGGTGATCTTGTGCAGGGGCGGCATCGCCGCGTAGAGCCGGCCGGCCTCGATCAGCGGGCGCATGTAGCGGGCGAAGAGCGTGATCAGCAGCGTGCGGATGTGCGCGCCGTCGACGTCCGCGTCGGCCATGATGAGCACCCGGCCGTAGCGCATGGTGGACAGGTCGAACGTGCGGCCGGAGCCGGCGCCCAGCACCTGCACGATCGCCGCGCACTCGGCATTGTCCAGCACCTGCTGGAGGTTGGCCTTCTGCACGTTGAGGATCTTGCCGCGAATCGGGAGAAGCGCCTGATATTCCGACGTTCGCGCCACTCGGGCGCTGTTATGCACGAACACCCCGGCTTCCAGCGCGAAGTTGTGGTAGCCCTCGACTGTCAGGTCATAGACGTCAGCCGTCTCACTCAGATGCTCGACCGATGCCACGCTGTGGTTGACGAGCGCGGCTGCCTCTCGCAGGCGCGCGTAGTCGCCTTCGTGCAGAGCCAGTAGCCGATCGAATCGCAGGCCGGTGCGCGCGGTCCGCTTTCGCTCGGCCTCATAGGCGGCGGCCATCTCCGCGTCGGGCATGGACACCAGCGGCGCGAGTCGTCGCAGGGCAGCTACTCGTCGCCCGTCCTTCTGCTGGGCGGCCCGCTCGGCGCGCGGGACGTTGGCCACATAGCGAGCGCGCCCAGCCTGAATTCTGGCGAGGTGACCGGTGGCTGGGTCCGTCATCCGGCCCGCCATCCGACGCGAATGTGCCCGGCGGAACTCCGGATTGTCCTCGTGCCAGGCCCGGACGGCATTGCGCTGACGCTCGCGTTCGGCCGGATCCGCGAACTGCTCAGTGGTCTTCTGACTCCGCCACGCACGCAGGTCCTGGTCTTGCCACTGGCGTACGGAACGACGACGCCACTCTTCGCGGCGAGCCGGGTCGGTGAAGAACAACCGCACCCGCTCGGCGTCCGCGAGCCGGTGCTCGGGACGGGACCAGTATTCGTGCTGGCGCTCGCGCATACGCTCGGCGTAGGCGCGCTTCTCGTCATCGCTGAGCGCGGAATACCACTCCTGGAACCTCTGCTCGATCTTGGCGCGGAACGCGGGCGACTCGTTGAGCGCGAACAGCCGGGCCAGGCATGCCTCCCGGAAGGCAGGATCCCGCCACTGCGCGGTCAACATCGCCGAGCGGAACTCCCGCCCACCGTTCTCGAACCACTCCCGCCACGCCGCATGAACGTGGTCGCCCATCATGGCGGCGTGCAGGGCGAAGTGATCCGCCGGGGTCATCCGCCGCAGGTTGCGCGGATCGTTGTTGCGCTTGTTGATGTCGATGTGGTGCCTGACGTTGCCGTTCGCGGCGCTGTCCCTGCCGTGACGGAGGTTCCATCCGTCCGCGAGGTAGTGGGTGTAGACCCACTCCGCGCGGTCGTTCATCCAGACCCGCTCGTAACCATTCAGATTGTGCCCCTCGGCCTTGCTGGAGAGGCGTCGGTAGAGCGGCATCAGCGAGTCGCCAGGCGTCAGAGCATCGGCTCGGCGGTAGGAGCCGTCGCGCAGCCGGAAGAGGTGGTCCGGTGTGCATCGGACCGACTCGCCGTTGTCGAGGGTCACCCGGACCAGTGCGGCGTCCCGCTTGGTGAGCCGAGGTTCCTGAAGCGGTGCGAGCACCACCCGGCCGGCCTTGTTGGTCGTGTAGCCGAAGTGGGTGACGCCCTGAGCCCAGTCGGCTGCGAGGTCAGCGAATGACCGGGCCTCGCCAGAGGCGAGTGCGACCATCGTTTCGCCGGTGAAACACCCGAGGGCGCTGTCGCCTTCCACGATGAACAGCTCGCTGCGGTCGACGCCGGTGGCGCGGCAGTCGACAAGCTTGGCCGGCATGGCCGCGCCCTCCAGCGCGGTCTTGCGGCGGGCGGCGTCCTTCTGCTGCTTCTGGGTGAGCCGGACCCGGGCCGCGTCGACGATCTTCTGCAGCACGGTGCGGGCCTCGGCCTTGGTGCGCCGGTCGTCCAGCCAGCTCTTCAGGTGCGCCTCGACCAGCCCCTGGAGCACCTTGGTGATGCCGGCGGTGGAGAGCTCGTCCTTGGTCTGCGAGGTGAACTGCGGCTCCGGGATGCGGACGTGCACCACCGCGGTCATGCCCTCCAGGACGTCGTCCAGGGTGGGCGCGTCCTCCTTGGGCTTGAGCAGGCCACGGGCGCTGCGGGCGGCCTCGGCGAGGGTGCGGGCCAGGGCCCGCTCGAAGCCTTTGCGGTGGGTGCCGCCGTGGGCGTTGCGGATGGTGTTGGTGAAGCACTCGACGGTGCGTTCGTAGCCGGTGCCCCAGCGGAACGCGATCTCGACCTCGGCGCGACGCTGCACGTTGGACTGCATGACGCCGTTGGCGTCGGCGGCGTTCTCGCGGTAGGTGCCCTCACCGGTGACCAGCAGCGTGCCGGAGACCGGGCGGTCGCCGGCCGGGGCGAGGAACTCCACCATGTCGGTCAGGCCGTCGGGGAAGTGGAAGCGCTCCTCGGCGGTCTCCTCGCCGGTCTCGTCGCGCAGCCGGTAGGCCACGCCGGGGACGAGGAAGGCGGTGTTGCGCAGCTTGAGGCGGACCGCGTCGACGTCGAGCGCGGCACCGGTCTCGAAGTAGCGGGGGTCGTGCCACCAGCGGATCGAGGTGCCGGTGCGCTGGCCGCGCTTCATCGCGCCGACGACCTGGAGGCCGGGGCCGGGGGTGAACGGCGCGTCGGGGCCGTCTCCGTCGAAGACCCCGGGCACGCCGTGGCGGAACGACATCGCGTGGATCTTGCCGCCGCGGCGGACGGTGACGTCGAAGCGGCGGGACAGGGCGTTGACCGCGGAGGCGCCCACGCCGTGCAGGCCGCCGGAGGTCTTGTAGCCCGAGCCGCCGAACTTGCCGCCGGCGTGCAGCCGGGTGAGCACCAGCTCGACGCCGGAGATGCCGGACTTGGCGTGCACGTCGGTGGGGATGCCCCGGCCGTCGTCGTCGACCTGCACCGAGCCGTCGGCGTGCAGGATCACGTCGACCTTGGTGGCGTGGCCCGCGACGCCCTCGTCGGTGGAGTTGTCGAGGATTTCGTTGACGAGGTGGCCCACGCCACGGCTGTCGGTCGAGCCGATGTACATGCCGGGGCGCTTGCGGACGGCGTCGAGGCCCTCCAGGTGGGTCAGGTCGTCGGCTCCGTAGAGCGTCTCAGGCTGTGCGGTCAACTGGTCGTACTCCCAGGTCTCGGCGGTGTGGTGCCGTTCACCGTGCGATGCCCCCACGGCGATCGCCGGGCGCGGCGCGCCGCAGCGAGCGTAGCCCGGCACCCCGACAGGTCCGACGCACCCGGTGGGGTGCGTTGTCCGGTTGACCAGCGGGGCGCGCCGGGGGCGAGGGCCCACGGTATGAGGAGGCGTCCGTGCACGACAACGATCCGACCCGCCGGTTGTCTTCCCGGTCCGGGTCGGGCCGATGTCCAGCCATTGACGCCCGTCACACGTGCGTGATCTGATCGCCCCCTTGAAGAATCTTTCACATTTCGATGGGTGAGGGGTGTGGTCGGCATGACCGTGTTCCGTCGTTCCGTGCTCGCGGCGGCGCTGGCGCTCGCCACGGTGGGGCTGCCGGTCGCCGCGGCGCCCGCCGCGCCCGCCGCCGCGGCGCTGCCCACCGCCGCGGTGGCATTGGGTGACAGCTTCATCAGCGGCGAGGGCGCCGGCGCGTACGCCCCGGTGGTCGACGTCAACGGCGTCGCGCAGGGCTTCCCCGGCTGGTCGGCGGCGAACGCCAACGCCTACTTCTGCCACCGCTCACCGAACGCCTCGCTGTTCCAGGCCGACCTGCCGGGGATCGCCGCGCGGTTCAACCTGGCCTGCTCCGGCGGGCAGCCGTACGACATCGCCAACGCCTCGGCCACCCGGGCCAAGGGCCGGCAGGTGGCCGCCCAGCTCGACCAGCTCCGGTCGGTGGCGCGCACCCACGACATCGACCTGGTGCTTGTCGGCCTCGGCTCGAACAACAGCTCGTTCACCTTCGGCAGCGTGGCGGAGAAGTGCGCCAACCGGTTCATCGCCGACGCCTGGACCGGCTGGTGGGAGTTCTGGGCCTACCTGGGCGGGCCGGTGGAGCAGAGGCCCTGCACCGACGCCGACCTGGGCACCGCCGCGCAGTTCTCCGCCGCCACCGCGGAGACCACGGCGGCGCTGCGCCAACTGCTCACCACGCTCGACGAGGTCGACGCGGACGGCCAGCACCGGATCGTGTTCCAGGACTACACCAACCCGCTGCCGCCCGAGCTGGCGCAGAGCTACTGGAGTGAGGACAACCGGGACGACACCCGGGACAAGTTCCGCGCCCTGGGCGCCGAGCGGTACGCGGCCGGCTGTCCGATCCACCGGGCCAGCCTGGCGCCCGGGCAGCGCTTCTCCCAGGGGCTCGGTTCCCTGGTCGGCTCCGTACGCGACACGCTGGCCGCCGAGTTCCCGGCCGACGACCTGGTCTACCTGAACGTGCAGCGGGCGTTCGACGGCGCCCGGCTCTGCGAGTCGGCGGGCAGCCCGGCCAACGCGCTGGCCACTCCGATCCGGCTGATGGACGGCCCGAGCGGCGTCTTCGTGACCAGCCTCTCCGGCAAGGACAAGCTCGACATCCAGCGGATCGCGAACGCCTGCGGGACCTACTTCCAGACCTGCCAGGAGTCGTGGCACCCGAGCGCCGCCGGCCACCGGGTGCTCGGCCGGTGCCTGAGCGGGGCGGCGACGACGGGCGCCCGCACCGTGGCCTGCGTCCGCGCCGCGGACGGCACGATCACGGTGGGCTGAGGCCGCGGGCCGGCGTTCCCGCACCGGATACGCCGGCCCGCGCCGGCTCGGGGAGCCGCCCACCGCGCGGCACCGCCGCCGGGCCGGGCCGCGATCGACTCCGGGTCGCCGCGCCGGGCTTCGATCGACTCCGGGTGGCGGCGCCGGGCTTCGATCGACTCCGGATCGCCTCGCCGGGCAGCGGTCAGCTCCGGATCGCGGCGCCGAGCACGTGCGGCGAGGCGGGCACGGGGATCCCCCGCTCGGGGAAGCGGAACCGGTCCAGTTCGGTCACGGTGAAGCCGGCGGCCCGGATCGCGGCCACGGTGTCGCGGCCGGTGTGACAGCCGGCGCAGAACAGCGGCCACAGCGTCCGGTCGGCGAGGCGCTGGGCCCGGCGCAGGCCCCGCGTCGACGCGACCACGTGCTCGTAGAAGCGCAGTTCGCCGCCGGGTCGCAGGACCCGACGCGCCTCCCGTAGCGCGACCGCCTGGTCGGGCACGGAGCAGAGCACCAGCGAGAAGACCACCGCGTCGGCGGCGCCGTCGGCGACCGGCAGCGCCTCGGCCAGACCGGCGGCGACGGTCACCGGCACTCCGGCGGCGGCCCCGGCGGCGTGGGCGAGGGCGCGCAGCAGGGGTTCCGGCTCGACGGCGAGCACCCGGGTCACGGCCGGCGGGTAGTGCGACAGGTTACGCCCGTTGCCGGCGCCGACCTCGACCACCCGGCCGCGTAGCCCGGCCACCAGGCGGCGTCGGTGCGCGGCGACGCCGATGGCGTCCATGGCGACGCTGGCGCGCGCGAACTGCCGGGCGAAGATCGGGTGGGAGAAACCCATCAGCGGGCCGCCGGTGGGGCGCCGAGGCTGAGCAGGAGTGGGCCGGCCGCGCCGTCGACCAGATCGCCGAGGCGGGTCCCGTCGAGCACGGCGAGGAACGCCGCCTGCGCGCGGCGCAGTTCGCCGCGCAGCCGGCAGCCGGTGACGAGCGGGCAGGCGGGTTCGGCGCAGTTGACCACCTCGTCGTCGCCCTCGAAGGCCCGGACCACGTGCCCGACGGTCAGCTCGCCGGCGTGCTCGGCGAAGGCCACCCCGCCGGAACGGCCCCGGATGGTCACCAGCACGCCGAGCCGCTGGAGCCGCTGCACCACCTTGGCGACATGGCTGCGGGGCAGCGCGAGTCGGGTGGCGAGCTCGTCGACCGTGGCGCGGACCGGGGACGCGGCGGTCAGCATGGCGATCCGCAACGCCATGTCGGTCGACCGGTTGAGCCTCACGCACCGACCCTAGCCACTGGACGCCGAATGTGACACGGGTCGATTCGGGTGACCCACGCCATGCTCACGCCGGGACTTTGGACCCTGAAGAGGACTCCGTCACTCCTGTTTCGTGGAGGTCGACCTGATGGACGCCCGAAGGAGACAGTCGTGCTCTCGGAATCCTCCGCCGCCGTGGTGACCGCGACCCTGCCCGCCGTGCGGGCGCACGGCGAGGCGATCACCGGCCGGTTCTACCGGCGGATGTTCGACGCCCACCCGGAACTGCTGGACCTCTTCAACCGGGGCAACCAGGCGACCGGACAGCAGAAGGCCGCCCTGGCCGCCGCCGTGGTCGCGTACGCCGGGTACCTGACCGGGGACTCCGCCGGCCCGCCGTGGGGGCCGGTGCTGGATCGGATCGCGCACAAGCACGCCTCGCTCGGCATCACCGCCACCCAGTACCCGATCGTCGGCCGGCACCTGCTCGCGGCGGTCGGCGAGGTGCTCGGCGACGCCGTGACGCCCCCGGTCGTCGCCGCCTGGGACGAGGTCTACTGGCTGCTCGCGTGCGAGCTGATCGCCCGGGAGGCACGGCTGTACGCCGGGGCCGGCGTGCCCGAGGGCGGTCCGGTGTGGCGGGACTGGCGGGTCACCGGCCGGGCCCGGGAGACCGCCGACGTCGTCTCGTTCACCCTGGCCCCGGCCGGCGGTGCCGCCGCTCCCGGCTTCGTTCCCGGCCGGTACGTGTCGGTCGCGGTCGACCTGGAGTCCGGCCAGGGGCGGCAGATCCGGCAGTACAGCCTCTCCGGCCGGCCCGGCGCGGACACGTGGCGGATCACCGTGAAGCGGGTCCGCGGCGAGGCGGGCGCGCCGGACGGGATGGTCTCCGGGCATCTGCACGAGCATGTGGCGGTCGGCGACACGCTCCGGCTCAGCCCGGCGTTCGGCGAGGTCGACGCGGCCGGCGGCGACGGGCCGCTGCTGCTGGTCAGCGCCGGCATCGGACTCACCCCGGCGATGGCGGCGCTGGCGCACCTGGCCGATCAGGACCCCCACCGCGAGGTGACGCTTGTGCACGCCGACCGGACCGCCAGCACGCACGCGTTGCGCCACGAACTGCCCGCGCTGCAGGAGCGGCTGCCGAACCTCACGGCCCGGCTCTGGTACGAGGACGCCGCCAGCGGCGACCTGCCCGGGCTGAAGGCGGAGGTACGGTCCGGGCTGGTCGAGCCGGAACGGATCCCGGTCACCGCCGGGGCCACGGCGCACCTGTGCGGCCCGATCGCCTTCATGAACCTGGTCCGGAGCAACCTGCTGGGGCGGGGCGTGCCGGCCGGACGGATCGCCTACGAGGTGTTCGGCCCCGGGATGCTGCCCGGCTGACCGGCCGGCGGTGCGGCACCGGCCGACCGTTGCTACCCGCCGGTAGCTACGCTGGGCCGGTGAGTGTCGAGTACGCGCAGGAGTACGTGGACGTCGACGGCGCCCGGATCGGGGTGCAGGTCTATCCGGAGCCGGCCGGGCGGTCCGGCGCGCCGGTGGTGGTGATCTGGCCGGCCATGGGCGTCCGGGCCCGCTACTACCGGCCGTTCGCCGCCGCGCTGCGCGAGGCCGGGCTCGCGGTGATCGTGGCGGACCTGCGCGGCACCGGAGAGAGCACCCCCACCCCGGCCCGCACCTGCCGGTACGGCTACGCCGAGCTGGCCGGCGACGTCGGCGCGGTGCTCGACGCGCTCAAGCCACGGCTGGACGGCCGGGTCCGGGTGCTGCTCGGGCACTCCCTCGGCGGGCAGGTCGCGGTGCTGCACCAGGCGCTGCACGACGCCGGCCGGGTGGACGGGCTGGCGCTCGTGGCGGTGGGCCTGCCGTGGTGGCGACGGTATCCCGGTCGACGCGGCTGGGGTGTGCTGCCGTACACCCAGGGCATCGCGGCGGCGGCCCGACTGCTCGGCGTCTGGCCCGGCTGGGGCTTCGGCGGCCGGCAGGCGCGCGGTGTGATCCGCGACTGGGCGCACACCGCCCGCACCGGGCGGTTCCCGGCGCTCGACGGGGTCGACGCGGAGGCCGCCGTGCGGCGGATCCGGACGCCCGTGCTCGCGGTGAGCGTCGACGACGACCAGTACACGCCGCACGACACGCTCGACCACCTCTGCGACAAGCTGACCGGCGCGCCGGTCACCCGGCACCGGTACACCGTCGCCGAGGCGGGCGCCGCGCTGGACCACTTCACCTGGGTCCGGGCGGCGGCGCCGCTCGCCGCCCGGGTGGCCGCGTTCGCCGACACGCTGCCGACCCGCATCCCGGGGGCGTGAGCGGATCCAGGACGGGTATGCCGCACCGCCCGAACACGGCGGAGGGGGATCAGATGTCCGAACGGCACACCACGTTGCGCTCGATGCACGACCTGGGCCTGGCGGCCTGGTTCGGCGGCTCGCTGATGGGAGCGCTCGGCGTCAACGGCGCAGCGGCACGAATCGACGACACGACCCAGCGGCTGCCGGTGGCCTCGGCCGGCTGGTCGCGGTGGACCCCGGTGAACGCGGCGGCGATCGGCGCGCACCTGGCCGGCGCGGTCGGCGAGCTGGTCACCGAGAGCCCGCGGATGGCCCGGCAGTCCGGCGTGGGCAAGGCGAGCGCGGTGAAGACCGCGCTCACCGTCGGCGCGCTCGCGGTGACCGGGTACAGCAAGATGGTGGGCATGCGCCTGGAGCGGGCGGGCGGGCCACCCGTCGACGGGACCACCGAGCCGAACCACCACACTCCGGCCAATGTCGCCGCCAGCCAGCGGCAGATGAAGCTGCTCCAGTGGGCGATCCCGGCGTTGACCGGCGCGCTGGTCGTGGTGACGGCGTACATGAGCGAACAGCAGAAGCCGACCCAGGTGTTCCGCGGCATGCTCGATCGCGCCGGCGGGCTGATGTCCGCGCCGAAGACGGTCGGCAAGGTCGCCGCGATGGGCGCGGCCACGCGGCACATGGCCGGGGCCACCCGCTGACCACCGCGTGGCCGGCGGCCCACATCGGGGTGGGTCGCCGGCCACGCGGTGCCCTGCTCGGGAGCCGGTGCCGCCCCCGTCCCGGGCGGCCTCAGGCGCGCGCGGTGGCGGGAACCACGCCGAGAAGCCCGGCGAGGCGGGCGGCGTCCCGCTGGGCCTGGTCGCCGCAGCAGTTGTTCATCAGCACGTGCAGCTCGGCGCACTTGTCGGCCAGCTCGCGCAACAGCACCGACCAGTGCCGCAGCTCCCGCTCGCCGTAGGCGTAGCGGAACCGCTCCTGCTTGTCGCCGCTCTCCCAGGCGTCGCTGTGCCCGTGGAAGCGGACCACCGCGAGGTCGGTGGTGGCGACCAGGATCGGCGGCACCGAGGAGGCGTGCCCCTGCGGCATGTCCACACAGCCGTAGCCGAGCCCGTTCTCGCGCAGGAACGTCACGGTGTCCACCACGGCGTCCTCGGCGAACCAGGAGGAGTGCCGCAGCTCGACGGTGACCGGGAAGGGCCGGCACCGCCGCGCGGCGGCCAGGATCCGCCGGCGGGCCGCGTCGCCGCGGGCCAGCCAGGGCGGGAACTGCAACAGCACGGCGCCGAGCCGGTCGGCCGCCGCGAGCGGCGCCAGCGCCGCGTGGAACCGGTCCCACAACTCGTCGTACGCCCCGGCGGACAGGTCCCGCCAGCGGATCCGGCTCGGGCCACCCGCCGGTCGCAGGTCCTTCGGCAGCGCCTCGACCGGGGTGTGGTGGCCGGTGAAGAGCCGGAACGCCTTGACGTCGAAGGTGAAGCCCGACGGGGTCGCGTCCGCCCAGCCCGCGGTGGTCTCCGGCGCCGGCACGGCATAGTACGAGGTGTCCACCTCGACCAGTCCGAAGTGCTCGGCATACCAGCCCAGCCGGCCGGCCGGGGTGTTGGTCCCGCGTGGATACCAGCCGGAGCGGACCAGCATCTGGTCGGCCCACGAGGACGTGCCCACCTTGATGACACCCATGTCATTCAGTTCACCCCGAACCGGACGTACCGGCAACCGGAGAGGCCGGTGTGTGACGCGCGGGCAGGTGACGGCGCTGAGGGTCACGAGATGGACGCACCCCGCCTGGATCAGGAGACCGTCGAGTGGTTGCTCGCCGGTGCTGCCGGCGACTCCCGGCCGGCTGCGCCCCGGGCGCTCGTCCGGCTCCTCCACGCCGTGCGGGCCGCACCCGACAACGGGGAACTCGACGGCGAGGCGGCCGTCCTCGCGGCCTATCGAGCGGCGCGTGTGCAGAGCACCGGACCGGACTCAGCCGTCGGGCCGGTCGCCGGTTACGGCCGGCGGACGCGCGCGGCGGCACGGCGTGACCCGGGCGGCCGTCCGATCCGACGATTCGCCGCCGGGCTGCTCGGCGCCAAACTCGCCATCGCCACCCTGGCCGCGACGCTCACCGGTGGCGTCGCGCTGGCCGCCGTGACCGGGAACCTGCCCGGGGGCGTCGAGGTCGACGGGCAACCCGCGACGCCCGGCACAGGTGCCGCGCCCACGGCAGGCGCCACACCCACCGCCGGCGCCAGACCCACCGCCGGCGCCAGACCCACGGCGTACCCGAGTCCTCCGGCCGGCAGCGGCCCTTCCGGCAGGGCGACCGACACGTCCGCACCGGCCCGACTCTGCACCGCGTACCGAGCCGTCGCCGAGGGTGAGCGGGGTCCCGCCCTGGAGACGCCGGCCTTCGCCGGTCTGGTCGCCGCCGCCGGCGGCCCGGACCGGGTGCCCGGCTACTGCGCCGGCCTGCTCGACGGCTCCGGTTCGCCCGGGCCGACCGCCACGCCGTCGGGTGCGGATCCGACCGGCCAGTCCACCGGTCCACCGACCGGAGGCGTCCCCACCCCCGACGTCGTGGTTCCGTCAACCCGTGCCCACGATTCCGCCCACCGGTCGGTGACGGCTCGGACGCCGCCGCCGTCCGGCCGGCGGGCCGATGGACGAACCGGCTGGTAACTTGCCCCGGTGACCCCCCGGCGTCGCCGACCGGCGATCCTCCTCCGCCTGGCCGTGGTGCTCGCCGTGCTGGCCGGCATCGTGCTCACCGCGCTCGGCCCGGCCACCGTGACCGGCCTGCTGCCGTACTTCACGATCCAGAGCAACGTGGCGGTCGGCGTCCTCGCCGGCTACGCCGCCTGGTGCGCGTCGCGCGACCGGCCGGAGCCGCCGAGTGCGCTGAAGGGCGCGGTGACGCTCTACATCACCATCACCGGCACGGTCTACCACCTGGTGCTGGCCAATCCAGCCAGCCCGTTCGCCATGGCGCAGCCGCACCGGGAGCCGGGCGAGTGGTGGGGCAACCAGCTCCTGCACACCGTGGTGCCGCTGCTCGCCGTGGCCGACTGGGCGCTGTTCGACAGGCGTGGCCGGCTGCGCCCGCGGTACGCCGCCTGGTGGCTGGCGTTCCCGCTCGCCTACCTCGGGTTCGCGCTGGTACGCGGCCTCGTCGTGGACCGCTACCCGTACCCGTTCCTGGACGCCGGGCAGCTCGGCTACGACGGCGTCGGGGTCAGCGCGCTCGGGTTCGCCACCGTGTTCTGGCTGCTGGGCCTGCTCTTCGTGGGCGTCGACCGGCTGCTCGCCCGGACGTCCCGGGCCGACCCGCCGCCGCAACCCGAGGCGAACGGACCGGCGACCCGGGAGCGCAGCGGCTCCGGCTCCGGCTGAGCGGGCGCGGTCAGGCGGCGCGCCGGCCCGCTCCCCCGCCGGTGCGCAGCCGCCGACGACTGCCTCGTTCCCGGCCGTACGAGTCGGCCCGGCCCCACCGGCCCGGGACGTCGAGCAGCTCGATCTTTCCGTAGCCGGCGGGGATGGCCGGGTCCACCAGCAGGTTGTCCCCGCACGGGCGCAGTCCCAAGATGGTCGCGAGCAGCATCAGCAGGCCGCCGGAAGCCCACGACTGCGGTCGCCCGGCCGCCGGAAGCTGGACCGGGTACCTGGTGAGCCGGCGCGGATAGCCGGCGATCACCTCCGGCACCGACCCGCCGAGCGTCTCCGCCACGGCGAGCACACCGGCGGCGACCTGGGCTGCCTCGGCGTCGTAGCCGTACCGGCGCAGACCGGCCGCGACGAGGGCGTTGTCCGAGGGCCAGACCGCGCCGAGGTGCGCGCCGACCGGGTTGTACGGCCGTTGCCCCTCCGCGTAGGTGCGCACTCCCCAGCCGGAGAAGAGGTCCGGCCCGCACAGGTGGGCGGCGAGCGAGTCGGCCCGCTCGGGTGCGACGATGCCACTCCAGAGCAGGTGTCCGAGGGCGGAGGTGAGCGCGTCGACCGGCTCCCCGTCCGGGGTGATGGCCAGCGCGTGGTAGCCCCGGTTCGGCAGCCAGAAGTCCCGGTCGAACCGCTCCCGCAGCCGGGCCGCGTCCGCCTCCAGCCGCTGCGCGTACCCCGGGTCGTTCCAGAACTCCCGGGCCAGCCGGGCGCCCCGGATCCGCGCGTCGTACGCGTACCCCTGCAGTTCGCAGGTGGCCCGCGGGAACGGCGGCACGACGCCGTGCCGGTCGACGATCGCGTCCGGCGAGTTGCGCCAGGTCTGGTTGGCCACCCCGTTCGTCGTGTTGCGCGGCTGGTAGCGCAGGTAGCCGTCGCCGTACGGGTCGCCGTACTCGGTCAGCCAGTCCAGCGCCATCCGGGCCGGGTGGCGCAGTTGCCGGACCAGGTCGGCGTCGCCGGTCCAGCGTTCGTACTCGTCGAGCAGGACGACGAAGAGCGGGGTGGTGTCCGCCGCGCCGTAGTAGAGCGCGGTGGGCTTCTCGTCGAACGCGGCCGTCTCGCCGTACCGCAGCTCGCCGAGGATCTTGCCGGGTTCCTCGTCGTGGTAGTCGTCGAGCTGGCCGCCCTGCGCGAACGCGAGCATGCGCAGCGTCGGCGGCGTCAGCTCGGGCGTGAACGGCAGCGTCTCCAGGCAGGTGATCAGCGCGTCCCGGCCGTACAGGGTCATCGCCCAGGGCAGCCCACCGACCGGCACCCGCTCGGCGTACGCGAGCGGGGTGTAGCGCAGCGCGGCCAGGTCGGCCAGGGCCTGCCGGTACGCGGCGGCCAGGGGCGCGCGGTCGGCGACCAACTGCGGCGCCTGGTCGAACCACCGGGTCAGGTCGTCGGCCATGCTCTGCCGGACCTGTTGGCGGTGGTCCTCGATGTCGGTCCGCAGGTCCTGTTCGCCGGCGCCGTGGATGACCATGTGCACGTGCAGATGGGTGCGCCAGAGGCCGTTCGGCTCGATCCGGAGTCGGAAGGTCATCCCCCGGGAGTCGACCTCGACCGGGGCGGTGCTGGCGACCACCGTCTCCCGGGTGAACCGTTCGCGCTGGTAGCGGATCCGCAGCTCGCGGCGCTCCGGGTCGGCGGTGGCGGCCGGGCGGCGCGGGCCGGGTTGATGGATCTCGGCGGTGTCGGCGAAGTCACTGCCGATCTCCATCCGCACCGTGAACTCGGCGGGTTCGGCGGAGTGGTTCAGCACCGTGATCTCCTCGTGGAACGACTCGCCGAGGGAGCGGTACCGGATCACCGAGATGTCGGCGTCCACATAGTGGCTGGCGGCGCCGGGCACCAGCACGAAGCGGGCCTCGAAGTAGCTCAGGTCGTCCCGGGACAGCGCCTGCAACCGCTCACCGTCGATCGTCAGGATCCAGCGGGACAGGAACCGGGTGTCGAAGGAGAACAGGCCGATCGGCACGCACGGCTCCGCCTCCATGTCGCCCTGCGCGTCGCCCGTGGCGAAGGCGTTGCCGGCGAGGACGGAGACGAGTTCCTGCTTCATCGCGTCGCCTGCCGGTGCGGGGAACCGGCGACGTCCCGGGGGTGCCGCGCGTCCGGCGGGCCGGGGAAGATGCGGCGCAACATCGTCAACAGTCGTAGGTTGCCCTGCCCGCTGATGTCGTTGCGCAGGATCGCCGCGGCCAGGTGCAGGCGGCCCGCGGCGATCCGGTCGAACACCTCCCGGTCGGCCCGGATCACCAGGTCCGCCGCCTCGGCCGAACGGGTCACCCCGACCGCCTGGTGGTCGATGGTCAGATACCAGTGCTCGGTCCGGCCGCCCTCTCCCAGGTCCAGGCGGATCGTGCCGGAGGTGGTCTCGGGCAGCTCGGGGTGATGGCCGGCCGCTCCCCGGGCCAGGTACTCCGCGGCGGAGGCGCTCATCGATCCCTCCCTCGTCCGTGGCGGCGGCCGATGCCGGACTCCGCCCGAGGCGCTGGGTTCCCGCCGCCCGGGTGGGTCCAACTCACCCGTTCCGGATGAGGCCGCGCACGTACGCCGCCTGTCCGACGTGCTGAAGGTCGTCGTCGAGCACGCTCACCAGTCGTACACCGAGCGTGACCGGCGGGTCCCAGTTCTCGTCCACCACCCGGTCCAGATCGCCCGGACGCAACCGCCGCAGGTATGCCAAGCTCCGTTCCACCACCGCCCGGTGGTAGTCGAGCAGCACGCCGCCGTCATCCGGCCGCACCGCGGCGATCTGTTCGGGGCCGTGGCCGTAGCCGGTGTCGTCGGCGTCGGGGCGCAGGCCGCACCGCTGCGCCCAGTCGCCGGTGGCCCAGAGCTGCTTCTCCCCGAGCAGGTCCGCCACGTGATGATCCTGGATCCGGGTCAGGTGCCAGATCAACCAGCCGACCGGGTTCGCCCCGTCGGCCGGGGCCTGCCGAAGCTGCTCCGGGTCGAGCCCGTCGAGCGCACCGGCGACCAGGTCCGGCAGCCGCCCGTACGCCTCGGTCAGCAGGTCGTTCACGTCCACCGCGCCTCACTCCCCCACCGTCTCGTTGCCGTCCCCCGGGTGCAGTACCGCCGAGCGCGTCCGGCAAACATCGCCGCCGGGAGTCATCCGGTGGTCGGGCCCCGCCTCGGATTTCGCACCATCTGCTACCACCTGTGGCGGTCCGCACCGAATCGGCGCAAGCTAGTGAAAGAGCAGCTCAGAGCCTATCTGGTCACCCGAAGACGTGCGGCTGGAGCGCGTAGGCGCACGTCGAAGGAGATCGTCATGGCCGCACCCGTGATCCGTTCCGTCACCGCCGACCAGACCGTCCTGACACCCGGGCAGTCGACCACCGTACGGGTCGACGCCTACCATCCCGACTCCCGACTGCTGACCCTCCCCGGCCGGGTCAGCGACCCCACCGGGGTGGCCTGGGACAGCCCGGTCCGGCTGGACCTGAGCGTGCCGCTGACCGTGCAGCTCGGCAGCGCCTCACCGGGTGTGACAGTCACGCCCGCCGACGCCGACCCGACCCGCTTCACGGTCGGCGTACTGGCCGGCCCGGGCACGGTGACGCTCACCGCGACCGCCCGGGACGGCGCGGGGCGCGCCGGCACCGGCAGCGCCACCCTGACGGTGCCACTGCTGGTCGGCATGTCCGCCGAGAAGGGGGCACGGACCCGGCGGGTGGTCGCCGACTATCCGGGCATCCGCTACATGCGTGACTACGGCACCGACGGCCCGGACGCGGACGCGCTGCCGGAGCTGCCCCCGCTGAACGCCGGGAAGTTCGCCGACGCGCCGTCGGCCGTCATGCACGTCTCCTGGAAGGACGACGTCGAGCAGCTGGCGGGCTGGCTCGACGAGGTGCGCCGGCCGATCTACCTGACCTGGTACCACGAGCCGATGGGCGACGTGACGCCGGCGACGTACCGGGCCACCGCCGCCCGGGTGAGCCAGATCCTGGCCGCGCATCCCCAACGGCGTTGGGTGCTGGGGCACGGCCCGATCGTCACCCGTTACTGGCTGGACGAGGGGCGCGGCAACCCGACCGACTGGGTCTACCCGGGCATGACGCACTACGGGGTGGACTGCTACTCGCAGGACACCGCCGCGTACTGGCCCGCCTCCCGGATGTTCGGGGTGGCCTTCGGCAAGGTGCGCGCCGCCGTCCCCGGCGTCCGGCTGCTGGTGCCCGAGTACGGGTTGAGCCGGACCACCGCCGACACCACGGGCGCGGGCCGGGCCCAGGCGCTCCGGGACCACGTCACCTGGCTGCGGCAGCAGCACGACGTGGACGCGATCGCGTACTGGAACAACTCGACGGGAGTGCCGTTGGGCGACCCGCCGTTGGAGTCGACCGCCTGGCGCGATCTCCAGCTCGGCTGGGCTTAGAATGACCTGATGGGGCGGAGCCGGTGACGAGCGTGGCCGCGACGGGCCACGGCCACGCCTGCCTCGCCTACGACGACCCGGCCACGTGGCACGCCCGCACGGTCGAGCAGGTCACCGTCGGTCTCGCGGCCGGTGAGCAGGTCTGGGTGGTCGGGCCGGAGGAGCCCGGTGCCGTGACCCGGCGGCTGGGGTCCGTCCCCGGCTTCGACGCCGCGTTGGGTCGCGGCACGGTGCGGCTGTTCGCGACCGGCGACGCCTACCGGCACGACCGGGCCGTCGACCCTCGGCGACAGGTCCGGGCGTACGCGCGGGCCACCGCCGAGGCGCTGGCCGCCGGCCACACCGGCCTGCGGGTGGTGGCCGACGCGACCGCCCTGGTCCGTGACGCCGCCCGGCGCGACGCGTTCGCCCGCTACGAGCACCAGGTGGACCGCTGGATGCGGCACCGGCCGATGTCGGCGGTGTGCGCCTACGACCGCCGGGCGCTCGGCGACGCGGCGGTCGCCGAGCTGGCCTGCCTGCATCCGGAGAGCAACGCCGACGTGCCGTTCCGGCTGCACGCCGGCGACGGTGACGCGGTGGTGGCGCTCGGGGGCGAGCTGGACCAGACTCACCACGCGCTCTTCGCCGCCGCCCTGGACCGGGCCGACCCGCGACCGGTCGCCGGGCGGCTCGTCGTCGACGCGGCCGACCTGCGCTTCGTCGACCACCGCGCGCTTCTGCGCCTGCGCGACCATGCCCGCCGGCACCGCGCCGCCGTGGTGCTGCGCACCCGCCGCCCGGCCGTGGCCCGGCTGGTCGAGCTGCTGGGCCTGACCGAGGTACGGGTGGAGGTGCTCCGATGAGGACCGGTGCGGCGGCCGGGCACGTGGGCTACATCCACGAGGCGATCCTCTACGACTCCGACGAGCACCTGCTGGCTGTGGTGCTGCCGTTCCTGACCGGCGGCGTCGAGGCCGGTGAGCCCACCGTGGTGGGCCTCGGCGCCCGCAACGCCGACCTGGTGCGTCGGGCGTTGCCGGCCGGCGCCGGGGTCACGTTCCTGCCCGGCGGGGACGTCTACGCCCGGCCCACCGGGGCGATCCGCGCCTACCGGGAACTGCTCGCCGGGCACGTGGCGGCGGGCGCGACGCAGATCCGGATCGTCGGCGAGTTGCCGCCGGTGGTGTTCGGTGCGACCTGGGACTGGTGGGCCCGCTACGAGTCGGCGATAAACCACGCGTACGACGAGTTCCCGCTCTGGAGCATGTGCGCGTACGACCGGCGGGTCGCGCCGCCGCACGTGCTGGCCGACGTGGCGCGCACCCATCCCCGGATCGCCGGGCCGGACGACGCCCACGAGCCGACCGGCGTCTACACCGAGCCGGTGAGCTACCTGGCCGAGCACCACCCGGCCCCGCTCGACCCGCTCCAGCACACCACGCCCGCGGTCGACCTGACCGATCCGACGCCGGCCCGCGCCCGGGAGGCGGTACGCGCCGCCGACCACGGCCTGCTTTCGCCCGACGGCGTCGACGACCTGGTGATGGCCGTCAGCGAGGTGGTGTGCAACGCGCTGCGGCACGGGACGACGCCGGTGCGCGTGCGGGTGTGGTGCGCGGCGGACCGGATCGTGGTGACCGTCCACGATCGCGGTCCAGGCCCCAAGGACCCGTACGCCGGTCTGCTGCCGGCGGGCGACGGCAGCGAGGGCGGCCTGGGGCTCTGGATCACCCACCAGAGTTGCGACCACGTGACCTCGCACCGCGACGCCGACGGTTTCACCATCCGACTGACGGCGGGGAATGCCCACTTCCCGGTCTGACCGACCGACCAACCGGCGGTCCCGGGGCGGGGCGGGGTCAACGGCGCGCGCGGACACGGTACCGTTGCGCCTCATCGTGCCCCGCGGCCTGGCGCTGGCGAACCGACGGAGGATGGCGCATGTCCAACGGTGAGGAACCGTTCGCACCCCACGACGACGTGTCCGCGCGGCCACGGTTCGACCCGGCCCTGCGCGGCTACGACAAACGGCAGGTCGACAGGTACGTCGAGCAGATGGACGGCGAGGTCAGCTCGTTGACCGCCGCCCGGGACCGGGCGTACGCGCAGGTCCGCGAGTTGACCGCGCAGATGCAGCGGGCGCAGGCCGAGGCGGTCGAGCTGCGCGACCGCCCGACGCCTGTCGACCGGGCTTCCTTCCGGGACCTCGGCCCGATGGTCGACCAGATCCTCGATCTGGCCGAGAAGCAGGCCGGCCAGATCACCGAGATGGCCACGAAGCGCGCCGACGACGTCCACGCGCAGGCGGAGAAGGTGCTGGCCGCGGCCCAGGAGCAGGCCGCCCGGGACCGGCGCGAGCTGGACGAGGAGCTGTCCACCCGCCGGGCCGAGCAGGAGCGGGCGGACGAGGAGCGGCGGGCCGTCGCACAGGCGGAGCTGACCGCCGCGCGGGAGCTGGCGGAGAAGCTGCGCACCGAGGGTCAGGCCGTGCACGACCGGGCCCAGCAGGAGGCCAAGCGGATCTCCGAGCAGACCACCCAGCAGGTCGAGCAGGCCCGGTCGGCGTCCGAGGCGCTGGTGAAGGCCGCGCGCACCCAGATCCAGCAGGAGGTGCAGGCCAACCGGAGCAAGGCGCAGCAGGAGCTGGCCCAGTGGCAGGCCACCATGGCCCGCGAGCTGGACGAGCGGCGGGCCGCCGCCGAGCAGGAGCTGGCCGACCGGGCAACCGCCGCGGAACGGGACATCGCCGCGCTTGTCGCCGAGGCCCAGCAGTACGCGACCGAGGTGCGGGAGCGGGCCGACGAGGAGAACGCCGCACACCAGGAGCAGCTCGCCGTCGTGCAGCGGGAGGTCCAGCAGCGGCAGGAGGCGCTTGCCCAGCTCAAGGCCGAGCTGGAGTCCGTCGGCCAGCAGTTGGCGGAGACCCGCGGGGAGATCACCGAGATCGAGCAGGCCGGCGCCGAGCTGGAGGAGCGGCTGGTCGGCGTACGCCGGGACCTGGCCGCCGAGACCAGGCGCCTGGAGGAGGCGCGGCGGGCGGCGGACCTGGCGGAGCAGCACGCCAAGGAGACCCGGGCCCGGGTGCAGCGGGAGGCCAAGAGGGTGGCCGACCTGGCCGCGGCGGCGGTGATGGCGGCTGCCGCGGGTGGCAGCGAGACCGCCGAGTATCCGCAGGTGCTCGCGCGCCCGGCCGCTTCCGTCCCGGCGGCGGCCGAGCCGGCGCGCGGCGAGCGGTCCGACGCCGAGCGGCCGGACACCGGGCGGCCTGACACCGGGCGGCTCGACGCGGAACGGGCCGACAACGAGCGGGCCGACAACGAGCGGGCGAACTCGGAGCGGGCGGAGTCCGAGCGGGGCGAGGTCGACCGGCCGAGCGCCGAGCCGTTCATCGAGCGGCTGGACGGGCCGAGCTTCGACGCGTTCGCGGTGCGCACGCCGGCGCCGCGCCCCGTCCCCGACGAGGACACGGACGTCCGCACCCCCGCCTGAGGGTAAGGAGGGGCCCCTTTTTAACACACGTGTGTTAAAAAGGGGCCCCTCCTTACCTCCCGGCGCGCTTGCCACCTGCCTTTGCCATATGCAAATATGTGGATCAATGGCGGCCTTGATCCGGGGGTTGATGAGCATGCGCAAGGCGTCCTCGATCGGCGCGGCGGTCGTCCTGACCGTCGCCGCGGCGGGTGTCGCGGTGGTGGGCGCGGGCGCACCGGCGAGCGCGAGCTGCGGCCACTCCCACTCCAACGTGGACAACAAGTTCGGCCAGCTCTTCAACGCCACGAACGTCAACATCCGCACCGGTCCGCACACCAGCTGCGGATCGCTCGGCTACGGCCAGCTCTCGCACGGCGTCGACTTCCACTGCTTCGCCAGCGGCGACCGGGTCAGCGCCAACGGGCACACCACCTACACCTGGACCTACCTGAAGGACACCACGACCGGCGTGTCCGGCTGGGCCGCCGACGCCCTGCTCGACAACCTCGGCGCCAACGTCGCCTGCTGACCGGCCCGCCCGGCGGGCGCCGGACGGGCAGAATCATCTGGCATGACCGGAGCCGCCCTCCACCCGCCCGTCGAGCCGTACGCCACCCACCGGATCCCGGTCGGCGACGGCCACGTCCTGCACGTGGAGGAGGTGGGACGGCCGGACGGCGTACCCGTGGTGTTCCTGCACGGCGGGCCCGGCGGCGGCCTGGTGCCGGCGGCGCGGCGGTTCTTCGATCCCCGGCGCTACCGGGCGGTGTTGTTCGACCAGCGCGGCGCGGGCCGCAGCACCCCGTTCGGCGAGCTACGGGCCAACACCACCTGGCACCTGGTGGCCGACCTGGAGACGATCCGGCAGCGCCTGGGCATCGAGTCGTGGCTGGTCTTCGGCGGGTCGTGGGGGGTCACCCTCGGCCTGGCGTACGCGCAGACCCACCCGGACCGGGTGACCGGCCTGGTGCTGCGCGGCGTGCTGCTGCTGCGGCGCAGCGAGCGGGACTGGTTCTACCAGGGCGGCCTGCGCCACCTCCAGCCCGAGGAGTGGGAGCGGTTCGTCGCCCCGGTCCCGCCGGCCGAGCGCGGTGACGTGCTGGCCGCCTACCACAGGCGGTTGCACGGCGCGGACGTGGACGAGGCGCGGGCGTACGCGCGGGCCTGGGGGCGGTGGGAGGCGGTGAACTCGTCGCTGCGGCCCGACCCGGAGGTGCTCGCCCACTTCACCGACGACGCCCAAGCGCTGCCGATCGCCCGGATCCTGTCGCACTACGCGGTGCACGGCGGCTTTCTCGCCGAGGGTCAACTGCTCGACGGGGTGGACCGGATCCGGCACCTGCCCGCCGTGATCGTCAACGGCCGGTACGACCTGTGCTGCCCGCCGGTGTCCGCGTACGACCTGGCCCACCGGTGGCCGGCGGCGGAGCTGCGGATCGTGCCGGACGCCGGCCACTCGGCGGCCGAGCCGGGCATCGCCCGGGAGTTGCTGCGCGCCGTCGACCGGGTCGCCGATCTGACCGGTTGACCGGGCTCCACGCCTGGCCTTCCGGGAGCGCCACTGGCAAGATCGACCGGGTGACGGCTGGGCTGTACGCGGTCAGTGACCTCCACGTGTCGTACGCGGAGAACCGCGCGGTGGTGGACGGCCTGCGGCCGGAGACGGCCGACGACTGGCTGATCGTGGCCGGTGACGTCGGCGAAGCCTTCGCCGACATCGAACGCACCCTGCGCGACCTGCGCGACCGGTTCGCCCGGGTGATCTGGGCGCCCGGCAACCACGAGTTGTGGACGCACCCGGCCGACCCGGTGACGCTGCGCGGGGTGGCGCGCTACGAGGCGCTCGTCGCCATGTGCCGCGACCTGGACGTGCTCACCCCGGAGGACGACTACCAGGTGTGGCGGGGCGCGGGCGGGCCGGTCACCGTGGCGCCGCTGTTCCTGCTCTACGACTACTCCTTCCGGGCGCCCGGGACGACGACGAAGGAGGAGTCGCTGCGCGTGGCGTACGCCTCCGGGGTGGTGTGCACCGACGAGATGCTGCTGCATCCCGACCCGTACCCGGATCGGGAGTCGTGGTGCTGGGCGCGGCTGGCGGCGACCGAGCGGCGGTTGGCCGCCGCGGACCCGGCGTTGCCCACGGTCCTGGTCAGCCACTGGCCGCTGGTGCGCCAGCCCACCGACGTGCTCTGGTATCCGGAATTCGCCCAGTGGTGCGGCACCGACCGCACCGCCGACTGGCACGTGCGGCACCGGGCCGCCGTCGCGGTCTACGGTCACCTGCACATCCCGCGCACCACCCACTACGACGGGGTGCGGTTCGAGGAGGTGTCGCTCGGCTACCCGCGCGAGTGGGGTCGCCGGGGCGGTGACCCCCGGCCGATGCGGCGGATCCTCGGCGGTGCCGGGTGATCGAGGCGCTGCTGCCGGCGGCGGTGGTGGCCGTGGAGGCGTTCGCCGACGTGCCCGGCGAGACGCCGTACCCCGGGGAGGAGGACCTGGTCGCCCGCGCGGTCGAGGGTCGCCGTCGGGAGTTCGTCACCGCCCGCCGCTGCGCCCGGGAGGCGCTGGGCCGGCTCGGGTACGCGCCGGCGCCGATCCTTCCCGGCCCGCGCCGGGAGCCGGTCTGGCCGTCCGGGGTGGTGGGGAGCATCACCCACTGCTCGGGCTACCGGGCGGCGGTGGTGGCGCCGGCCGACACGCTGGCCGGGTTGGGCGTCGACGCCGAGCCGCACGGGCCGCTGCCCGACGGCGTGGCCGAGGCGGTCACCACCGCCGGGGAGCCGGCGCACCTGGCCGCGCTGCGCGCCGCCGACCCCGCGACGCACTGGGACCGGCTGCTGTTCAGCGCCAAGGAGTCCGTCTACAAGGCGTGGTACCCGTTGACCGGCCGCTGGCTCGGGTTCGAGGACGCGGAGTTGACCATCGACCCGGCCGGCCGGTTCGCCGCCCGGATCCTTGTCGACGGCGCCCGGGCCGACGGCGGGCCGCCGCTGCGCGTGCTCGACGGTCGATGGCTGGTCGCCGGTGGGCTGGTGGTGACCGCCGTGGTCGTGCCGCACCCCGGCGACCCGTCCGGGTGATCCGTGTTTGTCCTCCCCCGCCACGGGTAGGGCCCTGAGGGCTTGATAAATCGCCCCAGGGAGGACAAAGCCTGATGGAATCCAGCAAGCCCGCCCAGGTCGTCAAGGACGTCGTCGAGGCCGCCGTGGAGAAGGTCGGCGACGCACTGACGCCGGATGTGCCGGGCGCGCCGGGCAGCGCGCCACCCTCGCTGGAGGAGCCGACCACCCCGCACGGCCCGCTGCCACCCTCCGACGAGCAGGGCGCACCGGACACCCGCACCCCGACCGGCGCGGAGACCGGCGTGCCGAAGAGCGCCAAGGGGCAGCAGGGGGCGTACCTCACCACCGCCAACGGCGCGCGGCTGCGCGACACCGACCACTCGCTCAAGGCCGGTCCGCGCGGCCCGGTGCTGCTCCAGGACCACCACCTGCGCGAAAAGATCATGCACTTCGACCACGAGCGGATCCCGGAGCGCGTGGTGCACGCCCGGGGCGCCGGCGCGCACGGCGTCTTCGTCGCCAACGGCGCCGCCGAGAAGGTCACCCGCGCCGGCTTCCTGAAGAAGGGACGCGAGACACCGGTCTTCGTCCGCTTCTCCACGGTGCTGGGCTCGCGCGGCTCGGCGGACACGGTCCGTGACACCCGGGGCTTCGCCACCAAGTTCTACACCGACGAGGGCACGTTCGACCTGGTCGGCAACAACATGCCGGTGTTCTTCATCCAGGACGCGATCAAGTTCCCGGACATCATCCACGCCGGCAAGCCGCACCCGGACCGGGAGATCCCGCAGGCGCAGAGCGCGCACGACACGTTCTGGGACTTCGTCTCCCTGCACACCGAGGCGCAGCACCACACCATCTGGAACATGTCCGACCGGGGCATCCCGCGGTCCTACCGGACCATGGAGGGCTTCGGCGTGCACACCTTCCGCCTGGTCGACGACGCCGGGGCGACGGTGCTCGTCAAGTTCCACTGGAAGCCGAAGCTCGGGGTGCACTCGCTGGAGTGGGAGGAGGCGCAGCTGATCAACGGCATGGACCCGGACTTCCACCGCCGCGACCTCTACGACGCCATCGAGGCCGGCGCGTTCCCGGAGTGGGAGCTGGGCATCCAGGTCTTCCCGGACACGCCGGAGGAGACGTTCGCCGGGGTCGACCTGCTCGACCCGACGAAGATCGTCCCGGAGGAGCTGGCGCCGGTGCAGCCGATCGGCACGCTGACGCTCAACCGGACGCCGCGTAACTTCTTCGCCGAGACCGAGCAGGTGGCGTTCCACCTCGGGCACCTCCCGCCGGGCATCGACGTCACCAACGACCCGCTGCTCCAGGGCCGGCTCTTCTCCTACCTGGACACGCAGCTCACCCGGCTGGGCGGGCCGAACTTCACCCAGATCCCGATCAACCGGCCGCACGCCGACGTCAACGACATGCTGCGGGACGGCTTCCACCAGCACGCGGTGCACGCCGGGGTGGCCCCGTACCGGCCGAACTCGCTCGACGGCGGCAACCCGTTCCCGGCCGGTGACCGGGAGCACGCCTTCGTCGACGTACCGGTGACGGTGGCGGAGGCGCCGAAGGTCCGGGCGGCCCCGGCCTCCTTCGACGACCACTTCAGCCAGGTCCGGCTCTTCTGGGCGAGCATGTCTCCGGTGGAGAAGGAGCACATCGTCCGGGCGTACACGTTCGAGTTGGGCAAGTGCTACCACCAGGCGATCAAGGAGCGGCAGCTCCAGTGCCTGGCCAACATCGACCCGGTGCTCTGCGAGCGGGTCGCCACCGGCCTGGGCCTGCCCGCGCCGCAGCCCACCGTGCCGCTGGCCGAGGTGCAGCCCAGCCCGGCGCTGTCCCAGGTCGGCCGGGAGTGGCCGGCCGACGGGCGGATGGTCGGCATCGTGGTCGACGCGGACAGCGACCTGGACGACGTCGGGCAGGTCCAGGGGGCGGTGTTCGCCGCCGGCATGGTGCCGCTGCTGATCGCCGCGCACGGCGGCACCGTCGGCGGGCTGCCGGTGCAGCGTACGTTCGCCACCGCCCGCTCGGTCGAGTTCGACGCGGTCCTGCTGGCCGGGGCCCCGGCGCCGGCGCCTGACGCGCTGCCGGCCCGGGACGCCAAGGCCGGCGCGGCGGGCTCCCCCACGGTCGACCCCCGGGTGCTGCTGCTGGTCGAGGAGGCGTGGCGGCACGCCAAGGCGATCGGCGCGTGGGGCGCCGGCACGGAGGTGCTCCAGCGGGCCGGGGTCGCCGGCTCGCCGGGCGTGGTCAGCGGCGGCTCCGGCGCCGAGGTGCTGGAAGCCGTGCAGGGGCTGATGGCGGCGCACCGGGTCTGGGAGCGGTTCCCCGCCTCGGTCGGCTGAGTCTCCTCCGCGTGACGCGGGGCGGTCCCGGACGGGGCCGCCCCGCGTCGTCATCTGCCCCCGGCCGCGATGTTTCATCGACTTGTCTAAGTATTGCGATTGGATGTCGCGTACTGCCATGATGACCGTCATTTCTTCCTCCCTCGAAGGAGTGGTCCCCATGGCGCCCACCCGCCGTACTCTGATCCGGTCCGTGGTGGCCGGGTCCGCGCTCGCCGTGCTGCCTGATCTGCCACCCCTCACCGCCCGGTCCGCCGCCGCGGCCAGTCCCCCCGGCGACGTGGTCGGCAAGGTCACGGTCGGCTACCAGGGCTGGTTCAGCTGCCCGGGTGACGGCGCCCCGATCGGCGGCTGGTGGCACTGGAGCCGCGACCGCTTCCAGTCCCCCGCGCCGTCGAACACCACGATCGTGTCCTGGCCGGACATGCGGGAGTACGCCCGCGGCTACCCCACCGCGTACCCGAACCTCGGCGACGGCCGGCCGGCCACGCTCTTCTCCTCCTACGACCAGCAGACCGTGGACACCCACTTCCGCTGGATGCAGGAGTACGGCTGCGACACCGCGGCGTTGCAGCGGTTCAACCCGTTCGGCGACGAGGGGCCCACCCGCGACGCGATGACCGTCAAGGTCCGCTCGGCGGCGGAGCGCTACGGCCGCAAGTTCTACGTCATGTACGACGTCACCGGCTGGACGGCCATGCAGTCGCAGCTCAAGGAGGACTGGACGACCAGGATGTCGGCGCACACCGCCTCACCGGCGTACGCCCGGCAGAACGGCCGGCCGGTGGTGTGCGTCTGGGGGTTCGGCTTCGCCGACGACGGCCGTCCCTTCGCGCCCGCCGCCTGCCTGGACGTGGTGCGGTGGCTCAAGGCGCAGGGCTGCTACGTCATCGGCGGGGTGCCGACCTACTGGCGGCAGGGCATCAACGACTCCCGGCCCGGCTTCGCCGAGGTCTACCACGCGTTCGACATGCTGTCGCCGTGGATGGTCGGCCGCACCGGCACGCTCGACGGGCTGGATTGGTTCCACGCCAACGTGAACGTCCCCGACCTGGCCGACTGCGCCGCCCACGGCATCGACTACCAGCCCTGCGTGATGCCCGGCGACCTGTCCGCCGGGCACCGCCGGCACGGCGACTTCTACTGGCGGCACCTCTACAACATGGTCCGGCTCGGGTCGCAGGGCCTCTACGTGTCGATGTTCGACGAGTTCAACGAGGGCAACCAGATCTCCAAGACCAGCGAGACCGCGGCGGCCACCCCGGCCGGCGCCGGCATCCGGGCGCTCGACGAGGACGGCACGTTCTGCTCGGCCGACTACTACCTGCGCATCACCGCCGACGGCGGCCGGATGCTCAAGGGACAACTGGCGCTCACCCCGGTGCGCCCCACCCCGCCGGTTACCGGCGGCGGGCAGCCGTCCGGCGGCGACCTGGCGGCCGGCCGGCCCGCGTCGTCGAGCAGCCAGCAGAACGGGCCGTTCAGCGCCGGCAACGCGGTCGACGCCGACCCGGGCAGCTACTGGGAGTCGGCTAACGGGGTGTTCCCGCAGTGGTGGCAGGTCGACCTCGGCGCCGCCCGGTCGGTGGCCCGCGTGGTGCTCGCGCTGCCGCCGGGATGGGAGGCGCGTACCCAGACGCTGTCCGTGCAGGGCAGCACCGACGGGGCGAGCTTCGGCACGCTGGCCGCGTCGGCCGGGGTGCGGTTCGACCCGGCCGGCGGCAACCAGGCGACGCTGACCTTCGCCGCCACCTCGATCCGGTACCTCCGCGTGCTCATCACGGCGAACACCGGCTGGCCTGCGGGTCAGCTCGCTCGACTGTCCGCGTACGCAGCATGACCCATCGAAGTCTCTCGTTGACGGCTTAGTTAATAGTCTTTAATATTTGGTTCACCTCGAGGAACACCCCCTGTCCGCCCCCGTCCCCGGGAAGGCCCCTCGATGCCCAGACCCCACCTCCGGCGTCGCCTCGCCGCCGGTGCGCTCGCGCTGGCCACCGCCGCCGCCACGCTCACCCTCGCCCCGTCCGCCGCCGAGGCGGCCGTGCTGCCCAACGGCTTCAAGAGCGTCGGCTACATGCCGTCCTGGAGCGGCAGCGTCAACAGCATCCAGTACGGCAAGCTCACCCACGTCAACTACGCCTTCGCGCTACCCAACGGCGACGGCAGCCTGCGCGCGGTGGAGAACCCGAGCAAGCTCTCCTCGCTGGTGTCGCTCGGCCACGCCAACAACGTCAAGGTGTCCATCGCCATCGGCGGCTGGAACGACGGCGACGACTCCGCGTTCGAGGCGCTCGCCGCCAACTCCGGCGCCCGCGGCGCGTTCGTCACCAACGTGGTCAACTTCGTCAACCAGTACAACCTCGACGGCGTCGACATCGACTGGGAATACCCCGACCCGGGCGCCTCGGCGAACAACTACACGCTGCTGATGCAGCAGCTCGGCAGCGCCCTGCACAGCCGCGGCAAGCTGCTCACCGCCGCCGTGGTCGCCGAGGGCTACTACGTCAACGGGGTGCCCACGGCGGTCTTCGGCGCCGTCGACTGGCTGAACATCATGGCGTACGACGGCGGCAGCCCGCACGCCAACTACGACTGGGCGATCGCCAGCGTCAACGGATGGAAGGCGCGTGGCCTGCCCGCCGCCAAGGCGGTGCTCGGCGTGCCCTTCTACAGCCGGCCCGGCTACTACACGTACGCCGCGCTCGTCGGCATGGACCCGGCGAACGCCAACCGGGACTGCACCACCGTCGGCGGCGTCCAGCAGTGCTACAACGGCCTGCCCACGGTCACGCGCAAGACGCAGTGGGCCAGGGCGAACGCCGGCGGCATGATGAACTGGGAGCTGTCCCAGGACACCACCGGCGCGACGTCGCTGGTCACCGCGATCTACGACGCGGCCACCGGCGGCGGCACCAACCCGCCGCCGTCCGGGCGCACCGGGCCGGTCACCGGCATCGGCGGCAAGTGCGTCGACGTCGCCGCCGCCAGCAGCGCCAACGGCACCGCGGTCCAGCTCTACACCTGCAACGGCACCGCCGCGCAGAGCTGGACCGTCGGCGGCGACGGCACCCTGCGGGCGCTGGGCAAGTGCCTCGACGTGACGAGCGCCGGCACCGCGAACGGCACCAAGATCCAGATCTGGGACTGCAACGGCACCGGCGCCCAGGTTTGGCAGGCCCAGAGCAACGGCACCCTGCGCAACCCGGTGTCGAACCGGTGCCTGGACGCCACCGACAACAGCTCAGCCGACGGCACCCGGCTCCAGATCTGGGACTGCTTCGGCGGCGCCAACCAGGTCTGGCGACTGCCCGCCTGACCCGCACCACCGGTCCGGCGGGGCGGCCACGAGGCCGTCCCGCCGGGCCGCCGGTGTCAGCGGCCCCGGGTGGCCCGGCAGATCTGCACCGGGTGGGCCGGCGCGCCGTCGACCGGCGCCGGGTCCTCCGGCGTGGCCGCGATGCCGCCGGCCGCGATCCGGTCCAGGGTGGCCAGCCCGGCGGCGTCGACCCGGCCGAAGACGGTGTAGTTCGGCCGCAACGCCGAGTCGGCCTGGACCAGGAAGAACTGGCTGCCGTTGGTGTCCGGCCCGGCGTTCGCCATGGCAAGCGTGCCGCGGGCGTAGAGGCGGCGTACCCCGGTCGGGTCGGTCGGCGCGGGCGGCAGGTCGGTGGGAAGCTCGTCGCGGTACCGGTAGCCCGGGCCGCCCTCGCCGGTGCCGGACGGGTCGCCGCACTGGAGCACCGTCAACGTCGGGTACGCGGTGAGCCGGTGGCACGGCGTCCGGTCGTAGAACCGGTGCCGGGTCAGATGCAGGAAGCTCTGCACGGTGCAGGGCGCCTGCTCGCGATCGAGGACCAGCCCGATCGGCCCCTGGTTGGTGCGCAGCGTGACCCGTACCGTCCCCCGGGCCGGCGTGCGACGCGGGTCCGGCGGCAGCGGCACCGGCCGGGCCGCCGGCTCGTCCGGCGTCGGCGTGTACGCGCACGGCCCCTTGGTGGGCGCGGGCTCGGCGGCCGGCGCCGCGCTCGCGGCGACACCGGCGGTGGCGACCAGTGCGGCGGCGGTCACCGTCACCCCGGCGAGGCGGGCCAGCAGCGATGAGGCGGCGTGCGGTCGGGTTTCGCTCGACACGTGGGTCCTCCCTGGACTCGTGGCACCAGAACGACCGGAGTCTATGGATCCGGTGCTCCGATGTCGACGAAAGTGGGTTGCCCGGGCGCGGCGACGTCCGAGAAGGGTCGGCGCACCCCACCCCTGAGGCCGTGATCAAGGAGATCCGCGAGCCGGGTGGGGCACGAGCGGCGGTGGGAGGGGGTCGGATACGGTGGGCCCGGCCGGGAGGGGGTCGGATGCGACTGCACGTCGGGTGTGCCATGTGGACACATCGGGCCTGGCCGGGACGGCTCCTGCCGACGCACGAGCGACTTCGGGCGTACGCCGGCTGGTGCGACGCGGTCGAAGGGAACACCACCTTCTACGCGACGCCGTCCCGGGAGACGGTGGCGTCCTGGGCCGAGCAGACCGACCCGGACTTCGTTTTCCTGCCGAAGCTGCCGAAGGCTGTCACCCACGAGCGCCGGCTCACCGGCGGTGAGGCCGAACTGCGGGCGTTCCTGGACGCGATGGAGCCGCTCGGGCCACGGGCACACATGCTGTGGGTGCAACTGCCCGGCTCGTTCGGCCCGAGCGACGTGCCCGATCTGGACCGGTTCCTGCGTGCCCTGCCCGCCACCCACCGGTACGCGGTCGAGGTCCGCCACCCCGCCTTCTTCACCGAGGACGCCGCCGCCCGCGCGCTGGCGGCCACACTGCGCCGGGCGGACGCGGAGTGGATCCCGTTCGACACCACCGCGTTCTTCCGCACGCCGCCGACGAGCGACGCGGAGCGGGAGGCGTGGACGCGCAAGCCGCGCCTACCACTGCGCACCGAGGCGCTGACCGACCGGCCGATCGTGCGCTACCTGGGCCGGGACGACCCGGCCGCCACGGTGGCGGGCTGGCAGCCGTGGCTGGACGTGGTCACCGGCTGGCTGCGCGAGGGTCGCTCGCCGACCGTGTTCGTGCACACGCCCGACAACACGGACGCCCCCGACCTGGCCCGCCGGTTCCACGACCAGGTCCGCGCCCGCCTGCCCGAGTTGACGCCGCTGCCCGAGCCGACGCCGGTCGGCCCGGCCACGCTGTTCTGACTGCACCACGCCTTTGGGTGCGGTTGTCGTCGCCCCGGCGACCACAGGCGCACCCAAAGCCCGCGGTCAGGCCAACGGCCCGCGCCGGCTCAGGCGGAAGCGAACGGCAGCAGCACCATGAACCGGGTGTCGCCGGGCTCGGACTGCACCCGGATGTCGCCGTGGTGCTTGTTGACCACGATCCGGTACGAGATGTCCAGCCCGAGACCGGTGCCCTCGCCGACCGCCTTGGTGGTGAAGAACGGCTCGAAGATGCGCGGCCGGACCTCCGGCGGGATGCCCGGGCCGGTGTCGCGGATCTCGACGGTCAGCCGGTCGTCGGTGCGCCCGGTCCGCACCGTCAGCGTGCCAACGCCGGCCATCGAGGCGAGCGCGTTGTCGATGAGGTTGGTCCAGACCTGGTTGAGTTCGGCCGCGTACGCCGCGACGGCGGGCAGGTTCCGGTCGTACTCCTTGACCACCCGCACGCCGGCCGGGATCTTCGCCTGGAGCATGACGAGCGTGGCGTCGAGCAGGTCGTGCACGTCCACCGTCTGGTAGGGCGCCCGGTCGAGTTGGGAATACTGTTTCGCGGCCCCGACCAGCCCGGAGACCCGGGTGACCGCGTCGTCGATCTCGCCCATCAGCAGCTCGGTGTCGATGGTGTAGGTGATCCAGTGCACGGCCGACTCCAGGTCGTCGCCGCCGACCGCGGCGTCGACCTGGGCCAGCCAGCCGGTGTCGAGGCCACCGGCCACGAGCGTCGGCGCCAGCTCCCACGCCCCGCGTACGCCGTGGTTGTCGAGCCAGTCGGCCAGCTCGTCCTCGGCGTCGCTCGCGGCCAGCGGCGACAGCGCGGGCGCGGCGGCGGCCCGCTTCACCGCCTCCTCCTGCAACGAGACGAGGTCGTGCAGGCGCCGCCCGTCGAGCCGGCCGTCGGCGATCATGGCGAGTTTGTGCCGCATCTTCGCCACCCGGCCGCGCAGCGCCGCGGTGGCCCGGACGGCCGCCGCCGCCGGGTTGTTCAGCTCGTGGGTGAGCCCGGCCGAGAGAGCGCCCAGGGCCAGCAGCCGTTCCCGCTCCCCCACGATGGTCTGCGAGTTGCGCATCCCGACGAACAGGCCCTCCAACAGGTGGGTGGCCATCGGGAACCAGCCGCGCATGGCGTCCGCGATGATCTCGGCGGGCAGGGCGAACACCGCGACGTCGGTCACCGCGCGCAGGCTGTTGCGGTAGCGCTGCTCGGCCGGGTCGCCGACGTACGCCTGCATGGCGCCGCCGTAGACACCACGGTGGCTGGTGCGGCTCACCTCCACCTCGTCGCCCTGCACCCGCTGGTGCATCGCCACGGTGCCGTCGAGCAGGACGTAGAAGCAGCTCGCCGGCTCGCCTTCGACGTAGACGGCCTCGCCGGCGCGGCGCCGCTCCACCCGGCCGTGCTCGGCCAGATGGGCGAGCTGCTCCGGGGTGAGCGACTCGAACAGGAAGAGCTGCCGCAGCTCGTCCGGGGCGAGCCGGTCGGTGGTCATACTGCCTCCCTCGTCCGCGGTGAGCCGGTCGTCGCTCACTGCGCCTCCAGGTATCGGTGCACGAGCGAGACCGCCATCGCGCCCTCACCCACGGCCGAGGCGACGCGCTTCACCGAGTCGGCCCGCACGTCACCGGCGGCGAACACGCCCGGCATGCTGGATTCCAGGTGGTACGGGTCGCGCGGCAGCGACCAGCCGGCCGGCCGCTGGCCGCTTCGGGTCAGGTCCGGCCCGGTCAGCACGAAGCCCCGGCCGTCCCGGACCACCGCGCCGTCGAGCCAGTCGGTGTGCGGCTCCGCGCCGATGAACACGAACAGCCACGACGTGTCCACCTCCCGGGTCTCGCCGGTGCGCATGTCGCGCAGCGTCACCCGCTCCAGGTGCTCCTGGCCGGCACCGCCGACCACCTCGGTGCACGGGTGGACCTCGATGGTGTCGATCCGGGCGATCTGGTCGATCAGATAGCTGGACATCGAGCGGGTCAGGTCGTCGCCGCGGATGAGCAGGTGCACCCGGCGGGCGTACCGGGAGAAGTGGACGGCGGCCTGACCTGCCGAGTTGGCCCCGCCGACGATGTAGACGTCCGCCCCGGAGCAGCTCGGCGCCTCGCTCGCCACCGAGCCGTAGAAGCAGCCACGACCGGTCAGCTCGGCCAGCCCCGGCGCCGGCAGCATCCGGTAGGAGACGCCGGTGGCGAGCACCACGGTGTGCGCGGCGACGCTGCTGCCGTCGCTGAACCGCAGCACCCGCGCCCCGCCGGCGTTCTCCAGCGACACCACCTCCCGGGCGCTGAGCAGCTCCGCGCCGAAGCGCAACGCCTGCCGGCGGGCCCGGTCGGTGAGCTGCGCGCCGGACACACCGTCCGGGAAACCGAGGTAGTTCTCGATCCGGCTGCTCTGCCCGGCCTGCCCGCCGGTGGCCCGCCGCTCGATCAGCACCGTCCGCAGCCCCTCGGAGGCGCCGTAGACGGCCGCCCCGAGGCCGGCCGGGCCGGCGCCGACCACCACCAGGTCGTAGAAGTCGGCGGCCGGCGTGGTGGCCAGCCCGACCTGCGCGGCCAGGTCGGCCGCCGTCGGCTGCACCAGCGACTTGCCGTCCGCGGTCACCACCAGGGGTACGTCGTTCGCGGTCACGCCCGCGGCGGTGAGCAACTCGGCGCCCTCCGGCTCGTCGGCGAGCACCCAGCGGAACGGCACCAGGTTGCGGGCCAGGAAGTCGCGGGCCGTGAACGACGGCGCGGACCAGCGGTGCCCGACCACCCGCAGCTCCGGCGCGGCCGTGGTCCCGCCGGCGGTCCACGCCTCCAGGAGTTGGTCCAGCACCGGGTAGAGCTTCTCCTCCGGCGGGTGCCACGGCTTGAGCAGGTAGTGGTCGAGGTCGACCACGTTGATCGCGTTGATCGCGGCGTCGGTGTCGGCGTACGCGGTGAGCAGGACCCGGCGGGCGGCGGGGAACAGGTCCATCGCCGCTTCGAGGAACTCGATGCCGTTCATCTGCGGCATCCGGTAGTCGGCGATCAGCACCGCCACCTGCTCGCCGCGCAGCTTCAACTCGCGCAGCGCCTCCAGGGCCGCCTCGGCGGAGTCGGCCCGCACCACCCGGTAGCGGTCGCCGTAGCGGCGCCGGATGTCGCGGGCGACCGCCCGGGAGACGGCCGGGTCGTCGTCGACGGTGAGGATCGCGGGGTTGGGCATGGCGTCCAGTGAAGCACCCCTGGCTGCCCATCCGCACCACCGGCGGCCACGGGCCCTTCCGTCGACGGGATTTCTGCGCTGAGATGGCGGAGCAGGACATGACCGGGAAGGGGTCCACCATGAGCCAGGCCGAGCAGGTCGGTGACGAATGGAACGTCGCCGAGGACGACGGCGTGCTTGATGCCTCGGACACCCTCGACGACCGGGGCGGTGACCCGCTGGACACCGGCATCGCCGCCGCCGACCGCTGGACGGCGGCGAACCGGTTCGGCACCACGCCCGCCGAGGAGCGGGCCGGCGACTCGCTCGCGCATCTGCTCGCCCAGGAGGAGCCGGACGTCGACCCGTACGCCGAGCCGGCCGACGACGAGGACGAACTGAGCCGCCGGGGCTACGAGCGGGAGGCGCGGACGGGTCGCCTGGTCGCCGACGACCAGGGTTTCGGCGAGGACGAGCAGGCCGACTCGGTGGCCTGGGACGTCGGCATCGACGGCGGCGCGGCCAGCGCCGAGGAGGCCGCGGTGCACGTCGTCGACGATCCGTTCGGCCCGGGCGACGGCCCGCTGCGTTGACCGCCGGCCCGCGGGGGCGTCATCGCCGTCCCGGGCCGGGCCGCCGACCCCGGGTCGAGACGAACTGGTACGACATCGCCGCGAACGCCGGATCGCGCAGCAGCCGGCGGAAGGCGTCCAACTGGCCGGCGGACAGCCCGGCGTCGAGCAGCTCCGGTTCGAGCTGCCGGGAGTTCGTGCCGTAGAGCGAGATGCCGAGCGAGCCACCGGGCCAGCTCCGTGCGTGGCTGACGCTGTCCACCTCGACCAGGCCCGCCGACGCCAGCTCGGCGTGCACGTCCTGCGCCCAGGCCAGGTCCGCGCCGTGGCTCTGGAGGATGCCGAGCATCGCGTCCGTCACCTGGGCGAAGAGCTTCGCCGCGTCGTCGCTGGGCGCGGTCAGCACCCGCAGCGGCGCGGTGCAGTCGAACTCCTCGACCACCAGCCAGCCGCCCGGGGCGAGCGCGCCGGCCAGGGTACGCAGGACCCGGCGCCGTTCCGGCAGGTGCAGCAGCACCAGCCGGGCGTGGACCAGGTCGAAGTCGTCCCCGGGCGGCGGCTCGTGACGCACGTCGTGCCGCCGTACGTCGAGGTTGCCCGCCGGGCGCAGGTGCGTCAGGTCGAGGTCGGTGGCGAGCACCCGGCCGGCCGGGCCGACCGTGGCGGCCATGGCCCGGGCGACCGAGCCACCGCCGGCGCCGACCTCCCAGCACCGGCTGCCCGGGGCGAGCAGCGGCGCGGCGATCCGGCCGGTGGTGATCGGATCGAGGAACGATTCGAGCGCGTGCAGTTGGGGCACCGCGTCGGGGGCGCCGGTGTCGAAGGCGTAGTCGGTGCCGGAGGCGTGGTCGGACTCGGAGGCGTGGTCGGACTCGGAGGCGTGGTCGGACTCGGGGGCGTGGTCGGTCTCGGGGGTGTCGGTCGGCATCGCTCCTCATTCCTGTCGCGGTCGTTCGGTTCGCGCGCCCGGGGCTGCCGCCAACCCGGGCCGGGGCCGGGGAGCCGGTGGCTCCGCGACTGCGGCGACGCTCAGCAGCGCCGCCACCGCGCCCGGGTCGGCCCGGGACTCGTCGGCCGGCCGGTCGTAGACCACCCGGCCGTACTCCAGCACGGCGATCCGGTCGGCGACCTCGATCGCGTACCGGAGCTGCTGCTCGACCAGGAGCACGGTCATGCCGGCCCGGGCCAGGGAGCCGACCAGGTCGCGGACCCGGACGGCCAGGTCGGGCGCGAGCCCCTCGCACGGCTCGTCGAGCAGCAGCACGCGGGGCTGGCCGAGCAGGGCGCGGGCGATCGCCAGCATCTGCTGCTCGCCGCCGGAGAGCTGGTCGCCGCGGTGCCGCAGCCGTGCCGAGAGCCGGGGCAGCAGCTCCAGCACCCGGGCGACGGTCCAGCCCTCCCCGCCCGGGGTCGCCGCCCGCCACGGCGCGGCGGCCAGGACGAGATGCTCGGCCACCGTCAGCCGGGAGAAGACCCGCCGGCCCTGCGGCACCAGCCCCACCCCGGCGCGGGCGATCCGGTGCGGTTGCCGGCCGGCGACCGGCACGCCGCCGATCTCGATCCGCCCGGCCTGCGGCCGGACCAGGCCGGCCACGCAGTGCACGAGCGTGGTCTTGCCGGCGCCGTTGCGGCCCACCACCGCCTGCACGGCGCCGGGCCGCACGTCGAGATCCACCTCGTGCAGCACCGTGCCACCGGCGTAGCCGGCGCGGAGCGCTTCGATCCGCAGCATCACGTCACCCCTTCCGCGTACGCCTGACGGACCGGGCCGGACGCGCGGATCTCGGCGGGCGACCCGGTGGCGAGCGTCCGCCCGTCGCGCAGCACGGTGACCGTGTCGCAGAGCGCGTAGACCAGGTCCAGCCGGTGTTCGACGAGCAGGACCGCGACCGCGCGGGGCAGCCCGCGCAGGAACTCCACCAACCAGCCGGCCTCCACGGTGGACAGCCCGGCGGCCGGCTCGTCGAGCAGCAGAAGACGCGGCCGGCCGGCGAGCGCCACGGCGATCTCCAGTTGCCGGCGCTGCCCGTGGGCGAGTTGCCCGGCGGGCGTCGCGGCGAGGCCGCCGAGGCCCACCCGGTCCAGCAGCGCGTCCGCGGTGCGCCCGGCCGCCCGCCGCCGGGCCGCCGGATGCCACCGACCGGGCCGCTCGGCCCGGGGCAGCGCGGCGACGAGCACGTTCTCCCGGGTGGTCAACGAACCCCAGACGGCGGGACGCTGGTGGATCCGGCCGACACCGCGCCGGGCCCGGGCGGCCGGACCGAGCCCGGTGACGTCCCGCCCGGCCAGCCGGAGCCGACCGGCGGTCGGTCGGGTGGCGCCGGCCACCACGTCGAGCAGCGTGGTCTTGCCCGCGCCGTTCGGCCCGATGAGCGCGTGTCGCTGGCCGAGCGGGATCCGCAGGTCGACCGCGTCCAACGCGACGAGCGACCCGTAGCGCACGGTGACCGCCTCGGCGGTGAGCAGGGGCGTCACGCGCGTACCCCGGTCGTGGCGGCGCGTCTTTCCGCCTCGGCGGGGTGCGCGTCCGGGGTGGCCGGGCGGTCGGGCCGGGCCGCCGGCCGGGCGGACCGGGCGGTGGGCAGCAGGTGCGCGGCCACGACGAAGGCCAACCCGAGCAGCAGCGGCCCCTGCCCCGGCAGCGCGCCGAACAGCCAGTCCCGGGCGGCGACGACGAGCACCGCGCCGACGAGCGCGCCGCCGACCGAGGCGGTGCCGCCGACGACCACACCGAGCAGCAGCAGCGCGGAGGTGTCGAAGCCGAAGTCGGCCGGCGAGACGTACTGCTGGGCGGTGACCAGCAGCGAGCCGGCCGCGCCGGCGATCGCGCCGGCGGCGACGTGGACGCCCGCCACGTGCGCCGGCACGCGGTGCCCGCTGGCCCGCAGCCGCGCCTCGTCGTCGCGGCCGGCGCGCAGCAGCAACCCGACGCGGGTCCGCAGCACCAGCAGCACCAGGCCGGCGAGCGCCGCGACCGCCACAAGCGTGTAGAGGTAGCGGGCCCGGTCGGTGGCCAGCACCGGCAGCCCCCACCACGGGCGCGTCGGGGCGATGCCGGCCAGCCCGTCGGTGCCGCCAGTCACCGAGGTCCACCGCCCGGCGACGACCACCGCCAGCTCACCGATCGCCAGCGTGATCATCAGGAGCACCACCCCCCGGGCTGGGAGCACGAGCGGCAACGCGACCACGGCCAGCGCCGCGCCCGCCGCCGCCGCGACGAGCAGGTGCACCGGCCCGACGTCGGAGAGCTGACCGCCGGCCACCGCGCCGGCGTACGCGCCGGCCGCGTACGGCGCGGTCTGCCCGAGCGTGGGCAGCCCGGCGACGCCGGTCAGCAGCGCGACGCTCACCGCGACCAGGCCCAACGCCAGCGTGCGGGCCAGCAGCGCCACGGTGTAGTCGTCCACCGCCCAGGGCACGGCGGCCAAGCCGCCAAGCACCGCCACGGCGACGGCCACCCGCACCGCCCGCTCCCGCACGTCGCCCACCGCACCGCGACCAGACCGCACGGCAACCAGCCCGGCAAGCACCACCGCGCCGGCCACCGGACGCAGCACCCGCACCGCCCGCTCCCTCACGTCGCCCTCCGCGCGGGGGCCAGGCCGCGCGCCCGGACCGCGAGGACGACCGCCATGGCGGCGAAAAGCAGGAACGGGGCGGCGGACGGGACGAGCGCCACGCCGAGCGTCTGGATCTGGCCGACCGCCAGCGCCGCCAGCAGCGTGCCGGTCATCGAGCCGAGGCCGCCGAGGACCACCACGACCAGGGAGAGCAGCAGCACCGCGTCGGCGGTGCCGGGCCCCGGGCGGATGATCGGCGCGCCGAGCACCCCGGCGGCCCCGGCCAGCGCGCCGGCCGCGGCCAGCACACCGACCCGGACCACCGCCGGGCTCACCCCGAGCGTGGCGACCATCTCGGCGTCGTCGACCGCCGCCCGCACCAGCATGCCGGCCCGGGTGCGGCGCACCACCAGGTGCAGCAGGCCGGCGAGCAACCCGGCCACCACGATGAAGACCAGCCGGTACGCCGCGTAGCGGTGACCCGCGAGCGCGACCGACCCGTCGAGCGCGGCGGGTACCCGTACCGGCGGGTCGTCCGGGCCGAACGCGGCCACGAGCAGGCTGCCACCGGCCAGCGCGACGCCGAAGGTGAGCAGCGCCTGGGTGAGGTGCCCGGCCGCCGCGACCCGGGTGAGCAGCACCGCGACGAGCACGCCGGCGGCGGTGGCGGCGGTCACGCCGACCGCCAGCGCCAGCGCCAGGCTGGGCCACCCGCCGTCCAGCAGCGCGGCGGCGGTGTAGCCGCCGATCGCGAAGAGCGTGCCGTGGGCGAGGTTGAGGATGCCGGCCACGCCGAAGCAGAGCACCAGCCCGGCCGCGGCGACGAACACCAGCAGCCCGTAGGCGACCCCGTCCAGGGCCGGGACGACGTACGGGTCGATCGGCACGCCGGTCAGCCCCCCACGGTGGCGAGGTCGCCGACCACCGTGTTGGACAGCGCCCGCCCGTCCGGGCGGACCTGGCGCAGATACCACTTCTGCACCGGCGCGTGGGTGGTCGGCGAGAACTGCCAGGTGCCGCGCGGGCTGCTGATCTGCCCGAGCTGGCCGATGCTGGCGTTGATCTTCTCCGGGGTGGCGTCGTCGCCGGCCGCCGCGATCGCCCGGTCCAGCACCGCCGCCGCGTCGTAGGAGGCCATCGCGTAGGTCGTCGGGGAGCCGTCGTGCTCGGCCTTCCAGGCGGCCACGAACGACCGGTTCTCCGCGTTGTCGAGGTCGGGCGAGTAGTTCAACACCGAGTAGATGTCCCGCGCGGCGTCGCCCTGCGCGTCGAGCACCCCGCCCTCGGTCAGGAAGCCGGCGGCGTAGAGCGGTACGTCCCTGATCTCCGACTGGGCGTACTGCTTGACGAAGTCGATCGCCGCGCTGCCGGCGTAGAACGTGTAGACCGCGTCCGCCCCGGACGCCTTGATCCGGGCGAAGTACGGGGTGAAGTTGGTGGTCGCCGGGAACGGCGTGAACGTGGTCTTGCCGTCGGGGTTGGCGAGCTTGCCGCCGGCGGAGGCGAACGCCTCGGTGAAGCCGCGTAGCTCGTCCCAGCCGCCCTGATAGTCCGGGCCGATGGCGTAGACGCTGCCGCTGACGTCCTCGCGTACGTGCGCCGCGATCGCCTGGCCGGGCTCGTCGGACAGGTAGGAGGTGTGCCAGACCCGGGACACGTCCTTGAGCTCCGGCCGTCCGTTGGACCCGACGAACGGCACCTTCGTCTCCTTGAGCAGCGGATAGACCGCGGCCACCGAGCCGCCGCCGACGATGCCGGTCAGCGCCACCACCCGGTCCTGTTTGAGCAGCTTGGTGGCGGCGGGTACGGCGGTCGCCGCGCCGTTGCCCTCGTCCGCGACGACCAGCTCGACCCGCCGGCCGCCGAGCTTGCCGTCGTGGGCGGACAGGTAGAGCTGGAAGCCGTCGCGGATGTCCTTGCCGACCGACTGGTAGGTGCCGGAGAGCGACGCGAGCAGACCGATCTTGACGGGGCCGCCGGAGCCGGCGGACGGTCCGTCGTCGGCGCAGGCGGGCGCGGCGAGCAGGACGAGCGCGAGCAGCGCCGCGGTGCGGGCACGACTGCGCCCGGGCAGGGTCAGGGACATGGTGTCTCTCCTGTGTCAGGGGTGCGGATCCGGCGGGACGCCGGCGGTCAGCGGCTGCGGCTCAACGCCGCCCGGGCCGCGGGGGTGAGCGCGTCACCGATGCGGTTCGCCAGCTCGGTCATCTCGTAGGAGACCTTGCCGACGTCGCACTGCGGGTCGGCCAGCACGAGCAGTGAGGCGCCGTCGTTGAAGGCCATGGAGAACATGAAGCCGCCCTCCAACTGGGTCACGTTGGAGATCACCGCGCCGGCGTCGAAGAACGCCGCCGCGCCGCGCAGCAGGCTGACCAACCCGCTGCCGGTCGCCGCCAACTGGTCGGCCCGGTCGGGTGGGAGGCCACGGGTGGCGGCCACCATCAGCCCGTCGCTGGAGATGGCGATCGCGTGGGTGACCTCGGTGGCGCGCTCGGCGAAGGCGTCCAGCAGCCAGCCGAGATCCTGGTGATCGGTCACGTGCACTCCCTTGTCGGGTCAGTGGGTGATCAGGTTGGGCCGGCGGCCGGCGACACCGCGGGCGTACGCGGCCATCGCGGTGGCCACCCGGGCCGGGTCGCGGTGCTCGTTGGTCGGGCGGGACGCCGGCACGCCGCCGGGCACCAGGTGCTCCTGCGGCTGCCGCCGGGGCAGTCCGGACGTGGTGGTGCCGGCGACCCGGGGCTCGTCGGCACGCGCCGCGGTGCGCCAGGCGTCGTCGGCGGGGCCGGACCAGGACGGGCCGTCGCCGTCCGGCCGGTCCGCCTGGAACCAGTGGTTGACCTGGTGGAAGATGACCAGTTCCTCGGTGGGCGCGTCGCCGGCGCCGGCCGGCACCGGCTGGAAGACCGGGGCGACCGGGAGCGCCCGGTCGGCGGCCGGACCGCCGGCCCACGGCTGCGGGGCGGGCCGTGGGCCGGCGGACACGACGGGGGCCCGCCCGGCCGGGGAGGCGACCGTGTTGCGGGCCGCCCGGCGGGACGGCCGTTCGGGGGTGAGCAGGAACTCCTCGGGGGGCAACGACCGGATCAACGCGGCCGGGAGCGCCACCTCGGCGATGGTGCCGCGACGCGGCCCGGACCGGAGCTGGACGGCGGCGCCCAGTCGCATGGCGAGCTGCCCCACCACGACCAGGCCCATCGCCCGGACGGTGGCCACGTCGATGGCGGGCGGCTGGGCGAGCAGGTCGTTGAGCTGTTGCCGCCGGTGCGGGGGCAAGCCGACGCCCTCGTCGCTGATCTGCACGATCACCCGGTCGCCGAGGCTCCGGCCGGTCACCCACGCCTCGGTCGCCGGCGGCGAGTAGCCGGTGGCGTTCTCCATCAGCTCGGCGAGCAGGTGCACCACCTCGTCGACCGACTCGGCGGCCACCGCCACGTCGCCGTCGACCAGACCGAGGCGGATGCGGGCGTAGTGCTCGATCTGGCTCTGCGCGGCCTGGAGCACCTGCGGCAGCGGCACGTCGTGGTGGCGGACCCGCCCGACGCCCACCCCGCCGAGGACGAGCAGACTGGCGTTGATCCGCCCCATCCGGGTGGCGAGATTGTCGAGCGCGTAGAGCCGGTGCAGCCGGTCCGGATCGGTCTCGTCCCGCTCGACCAGGTCCACCTGGGCCAGTACGGCGTCGACCAGGCGCTGCTCCCGCCGGCTCAGGTGGATGAAGATCTCCTGGGTGTTGGCCCGCATCACGGCCTGCTCCGCCGCGGTGCGCACGGCGGCCCGGTGCACCGCGTCGAACGCCTGCCCGACCTCGCCGATCTCGTCGTCGCCGGAGACCTCGATCGTGTCGAGGGCCTGCCTGCGGGCCAGTTCGTCCGGGTCCACCGAGGCGCTGTCCCGCTCCTGCAACCGGGCCACCACCTGGGGCAGCCGCTCGTACGCGACCGCGTTCGCCGCGTCCCGCAGTCGCCGCAGCCGGCGGGTGATCTGGCGGGCCACCGCCCAGGTGACGAGCGCGGTCAGCAGCAGGGCCAGCATGGCCGCCGCCGCCTCCACGACGGTGCGCCGACGTTGGTCGGCGTGGGCGGCGCGGATGTCGTCGAGCACCGCACCGTCGACCCGCAGGCGCAGCTCGGCCAGGCGTACCGCCCATTGCCCGGTGGCGGTGAGCCAGGTGTCCAGGTCCAGTTCGAGGCGGTCCCCGGCGGCCGTCCGGGCCACCTGGTCGAGGATCCGTTGCAGCCGCACGGCGCTCTCGCCGCTGCCGGCCTGCTCCCACCAGCCCTGCCAAGCCGGCCGGGCGAGGGACAGGAAAGCCAGCGACGCCTCGGTGAAGCCGGTCCGGGCGGCGGTGATGTCCTGCTGCAACGCGGGCGTGACCTGGCCGGCGGTGACCGCGCGCAGCACGGCCACCTGTTGCTGGCCGACCGTCTCGGCCACCTTGGACAGCGCGGCGGAGGCCCGGATGCCGTCCGCGATCCGCGGGTTGACCACGCCGAGGGTGACGCTCTCGCGCAGGCCGAGCAGGTCGGCGATGACGATCCGGTAGCTGAAGGTCATCGCCGAGACCGAGGCGCGCTCGGCGGTGCGTACCTGCGCGCGTAGCGGGGCGAGGCCGGCGAGCGCCGCGTCGATGCGCGGCAGGACGGCCCGTTCGGCGGTGTCGCCGGCGGGCACCCGGGCGCGCTGCCGGCGGTATCCGGCGACCGCGGTGTCGGTGGCGGCGGTGGCGGCGGCGTACGCGTCCTGCTGCTCCGGAGCGCCCCGGGTCAGCAGGTCGGCGGCGACGATCCGCTCGTGCTGGAGGCGGTGGGCCAGACCGCCCGCCTCGGCGCCGAGCTGGGCGAGCTGCCCGAGGTCGCTGGCGCGGGCGGTCTGCCGGGCGCTCTCGGTGAGCGCCAGTCCGGCGAAGCCCATCACGGCGACGAGCGGGGCGGCCACGATGAGGCGCATGCGGCCACCGATGCGCCACCGGCGGCGGCGGGTCGGGTAGGGTCGGGCCGCGTGGGACCTCGTGCTCGACGCCACTGCTGACTCCCCGCGCTGATCGGCAACGTTCCATCTGCATTTGCGGATTGCACGTTCATTGCGCCGGAAGCCATGCGTCGAGACCAGACCCGACCGTGGTACAAACAGGCCGTACCAGCATCTGTACCCAGAGTTGGCGACACCGGCGACGCCCCGGAGGCGTTGGGCGCCGGGCCGGTCAGCGCCGGCCGGCCGCCGACGGCGGCGGGCCCTCGGGTTCGGGCTGGGCGAGCACCTGGCCGATCAACTCCCGCAGCTCGTCGATCGCCGCGACCACGGCCTGCGGATCGCGCGGGTCGCGTCGTGCGGTCGGACGGCCGACCGGCTCCGGCTCGCCGGGCCGGGGGCCCCGTCGCCCGTCCGCCGCCAACTGCTCCGCCGCGACCAACGGCCACAACTCGGCCAGCCGGCCGCCGGTGGTGAGCACCTCGTCGCAGCGGACGGCGAACTCCTGGCTGCCGAACCGCCGGCCGGACTCGACCGCGGCGACCGTCTCCCGGCTGAACCGCACCCGCTCGGCCAGCGCCCGCTGGGTCAGGCCGCGCCGGGTCCGCCAGCGGCGCAGCTCGACACGGAACTGGTGGCTGGCGGCGGAGGGAGCGGGTGTGCGATCCATGTGCTCACCTCCGCGACGCCGGGCCGGCATCGGCAGCAGATCGAGGGTGGGTGATGAATGGGCGTTCGCAGGGAGCCATTCTTAACCCACCGGCACGTGGGTGTGAAGACGTGAACGCGCTGCGTGTCCGCTCCCGCCGATCGTCGACACCCGCATCGGGACGCGGTCAGGCCGCCGGGCGGGCGGCCGGACGCCGACCGGCCGGCACCGCCACGTCGACGGTCACCGGCAGCGTGCGGTGCGCGCGGAACGCCAGGTTCGGCCGGAAGACCCGGTCGTGCCCGGTCGCCGGGCGCAGATCCGGCAGGGCCGCGGCGAGACGGGTGAGCGCGGTGCCCGCCTCCAGTCGGGCCAGCGCCGCGCCGATGCAGAAGTGCGGACCGTGCCCGAAGGAGAGGTGGTCGTGCGCGTCCGTCCGGTCCGGATCGAACCGGTTCGGATGGTCGAACACCGCCGGATCCCGGTTGGCCGCGCCGATCAGCAGCAGGCAGCGCGCCCCGGCGGGAATGGTGACACCGCCGAGCGTGACCGGCCGGTTGGTCACCCGCAGCCAGCCGTCGATCGCGGGCGTGTACCGCAGCGTCTCGGTGAGGAACGCCGGCACCCGCTCCGGCCGGTCCGCGAGCGCCCGCCACCGGCCCGGTTCGGACAGTGCCCGGTCCACCGCGTGGGCGAGCAACCCGGCGGTGGTCTCGTGGCCGGCGACCAGCAGGTTGAACACGATGCTGGCGGCCTCGGCGGCGGTCAGGACCTCGTCGTCGCCGCCCCGGTACGCCAGCAGCTCGGTCACGTAGTCGTCACCACCGACGTCGAGGCGGCACCGGACGAGGTCCTGGCAGTAGCGCCAGAACTCCAGCAGCCCGCCGGCCAGCCGGACCTGCTCGGCCGGGTCCGGGCTCCCCCAGACCAGGGCGATCTGGCCGTCGGCCCAGGCCCGGATCCGCGGCACGTCGCACGCCGGTACGCCGAGGATGTCCAGCAGGACCAGCAGCGGCAGCTCGGCGGTGAACTCCGGCACGAGGTCGACCTCGGCCCCGACCCGGGTGGCCAGGCGTGCCACCAGCTCGTCCACCCGGCGACGGACGATCCGGCCGTAGCGCTGCTCGACCCGTTCCGCGGTGTTGGCGAAGGTCACCCGCAACGCCCGCCGGGTCCGCGGATGCACCGGCGGATCGGCGGCGGCGGTGGTGGGTGGCGCATCGATCTGAGCGACCAGCGCCAGCGCTTCCGGGCAGATGTCGTACACCGGGGCGAGGGTGAGCGCGTTGCCGAACGAGCGCACGTCGGCGAGCGCCCGCCGCACGTCGGCATGCCGGGTGACCAGCCACAATCCGAGTTGCTCGTCGTGGTGCACCCCGCCGTCGCGGTCCAGCAGCCGGGCCCAGACGCCGGCCGGATCGGTGAGATACGTTCCCGCGAACGGATTCAACCGCATGACCGCCTCCTGCACTACCGGCCGCTTTCCTTACCGTGCGCTACCGGTCGAACACGAGTCAAGATATGCCGGCATCAATCTGTTTCTGCCGCTTTCCCGCACCTTGCGCCATGCGCCTTGCCATCCGGATGACCGTGCTCAAGGGATTGCCGTCCGCCCGAGACGGCCGCGGGCCGGCCCGGCGCCGAGAGATTCGACGCCGGACCGGCCCGCGGAGCGACGACGGCTCAGTCGGTGACGGTCACCGAGACGGTACGGGGCGGCTGCTGGTACTGCCCGTAGTTGTCCATCCCGCGGATCGTCACCGTGTACGTGCCGGCCGGGACGACCGGGGACGTGTAGGCGAAGTTCGACCCCGGGGACCCCGGGCTGGTGAGGAACGTCGCGATCCACGTGCCCGCCCGGCCGAACGTGCCGGCCGCGTTCATGCCCTGCCCGGCGCTGTTGGTGATCTGGAGCTCCACCTTCTGCATGCCGACGTCGTCGACGGCCCGGCCGGTCACCACGATCCGACCGCCGGAGTAGACCTCACCCTCGACCGGCGTGATGCTCGGCTCCAGCGTCGGGTCGAGGTCACCGGGGTAGACCAGGTACCTCGCGGTGGCGCCGGAGGTGTTCCCGTCCTGCTGGCCGACCGTGTCCACGGCCCACGCCTCGACGCTGTAGGTGCCCTTCGTGGGCAGGTCGATCGAGAGCGTGAACGCGGTGCTCGTCGCGTCCGGATCGGCGAGCGTCGCGTCGACCGTGGCGAACGCGGCGGCCATCGTGCCGTTGGGCTGCACGTACCGGCCGGTGTCCAGGTCGCGCAACGCCACCCGGACCGCCCGCACGCCCTTGTCGTCGGTGGCCGTGCCGGACAGGTCGAGGTGCAGTTGGTCGATGTTCTGGTCGGTGCCGGTGAAGTTGAGCCGCCCGTTCGGGAAGGCGTCGCCGGGCGTCTGCGCGGTGACGGTGAGCCGGCCCAGGTTGGAGTTGGACGTGGTCAGGCCGAGATTGTCGGTCGCGCGTACCCGGAAGTCGTACACCCCGGGGGTGAGCGGCACGCTGGTGAAGGACCAGTCGAACGTCGCGGCGTTCAGGTTGGTCGGTGAGATCCGGTGGTACGCGGCGACCGAGTCGGCACCCCAGGTGCCGTCGGCGGCCAGCGCCTCACGGGTGGTGTTGTTGCGCAGGTAGATCTCGACCGACCGCAGGGCGTCCTCGTCCGTGGCGGTGCCGGCGAACGTGACGGTTGCGCCCGGCTCCACGGTCAGCGGCGCGGCGGCGGTCGGCGGGGTCATCGCCACCGGCGCGGTGATCGCCACCGTCGGCGGGACGCCGGTGGCCGAGACGGTCCAGTCCCGGGTGTCGCCGCGCAGGTCGCTCTGCCCGGCGGTGTCGACCGCGGTGGCGGTCATCTTCCACTGCCCCTCGATCGGCAGCGTCACCTCGTACTGCCAGGTGGCGGACTTCGCACCGATCACGTCCGGCTCACCGCGGAACGTGTTGTAGACCGCCGCGACGCTGCCGTCGTCCTGGAGGTAACGGTTGTCCGGGGTGCGGAACGAGTAGATCAGCGAGCTGACGCCCTGGTCGTCGGTAGCGGTGCCGCTGGCCACGAAGCTCTGCGTGGCGAGCAGTCCGCCGGCCGGGGCGCTGATCCGGGTCGACGGCGGCAGATCGTCGAAGCGGAACGCCTCGATCTTCTTGACCGCCTTGGTGGTGTCGCCGGCCCCGCCGACGGCGAACGTCTTGGCCTGGATCTGGTAGGTGCCGGCGGGTAGCGACACCGGCAGCGTCCACGTGGTGGACGTGGCGTTCGGCTCGGCGAGCGTCGCCTTGATGCCCTTGAACGCGCCCCAGGTGGTCAGGTCGTCCTGGAGGTACCGACCGCTGGTGCGGTCCATGATCTCGACCTGGACCTTCGACACGCCGGCCGGGGCCAGCGCCTGCCCGGCGAGGTCGAACGACTCGCCGGCCTGCTTCACCGCGCCCTCGATCGGGGTGGTGATCGTGGTGTCCAGCGGTGACGGCGCGGGCTCGGCGGACAGGTCGAAGAAGGCCACCCGGCCGGTCGTCTTGCCGCCCTTGACGTTGCCGTCGCCGCCGACGAGCAGGCCGCGCGACGTGGCGAGCATCGCCTTCTCTCCCTCGTACGAGTTGGAGCCGGGGTTCCACTCCAGCGCGGTGCCGGTGACCGGGTCCAGCGCGCCGAGGTGGTCGCGGCGGACCACCTGGTCGCCGAGGCCGTAGCCGCTCAGGCCCTGGCCGGTGCCGTAGCCGACGTTGTCCAGGCCGGGCCAGGGCACGTTCGAGGTGGGCGACTCCTGCCAGCTGAAGTGGCCGCCGACGTAGACGGCGGTGTCGGTGATCGCGACCGAGTAGATGCTGTCGAAGTGCCGGGAGACCCAGAGCGGCTCGACGTGGTCGTTTCCGGTCAGGGAGTACGCGATGGCGGTGTCGTTGATCGGCGGGCGGTCACCGCCGGAGCCACTGGTGACGACGAAGTACGAGTCGTCCGGCGCGATGTCGCCGGCGAAGACGCGCTGGATTCCGCCGACGAAGGAGAGGTTGTCCTCCCACAGCCGGGTCCGCCACGGCAGCAACGACTTGCCGGCCGTGTCGATCAGCGCCACCCCGTAGCGGTCCTGGCCGGCGATCTGGCGGCCGGTGTGCACGACGAGCAGCTTGCTGCGGTCGTGGGTGAGCTTGAGCTGCTGCACGGTGAGCATGCCGCCGACGCCGATGCCGCCGGTGAGCGGCAGGTTGAACGCGGTGTCGACCGCGCCGGTGGTGGGGTTGACCGCGGCGAGGCCGCTGCGGGAGACCCCGTTGACGGTGGCGAACTGGCCGCCGACGTAGACCGCGGTGGGGCTCACCGCCAGCGCGGTCGCCCGCGCGTTCGCGGTCGCGGTGAACGCGGCGACCGGCGCGCCGGTGGACGGGTTGAGCCGGGCGATCTTGCGCTTGGTGACCCCGTTGATCGTGTTGAACGAGCCCGCGATGTAGAGCGACGACCCGTCCGGTGACGCCTCGACGGCCGCCACCGCGCCGTCGATGGTCGGCTTGAAGCCGGTGTCCACCTTGCCGGTGTCGAGGTTGTAGGACGCCAGCGACCGCTGCGCGATCGCCGTGCCGCCGACATTGGTGATCGAGGTGAAGGTGCCGGCGATGAAGACCCGGTTGCCGATCACCTCGATGTCGGTGATCTCGCCATTGTTGATCCGCGGCGTGTCGGTGCGGGGCGTGGTCGGCATCAGCCGGGTGTCCCCCGGCGTCACCTGTGCCCTGGTGGCGACCGTACGGGCGGCGCCGAGCGCGGCGCTGCCCCCCATCGCCCGGGCGCCGGTCCGCCCGGCGGCGCCGGCGTCGGTGACGGTCGTGGTGGCGGCGAGCGCCGGCACCCCCGCCACCACGACCGCGCCCACGGCGAGCACCGCGACGGCGCGACTCCAAACTCGCATCGAGTCAACTCTCCCTGTCCGCGCGGACGGCGCCCTCGGGTGGCTCCCGACTCCCTCCGTCCGCGTGCCGGAGGTCACCGTAGGGAGGCAAGGAGTTCTCGCGATACGCCGCCGCGCCGGTTATCGACCGCTCGGCATCAATTTCGGCCACACCGGCGGGTCCCGTCCACCGATCGGGTGGGCCCCACCCACCACCTCGGCGAAATGGTGTCGACCGAGCTGGATCTGACGCCTGGGCGACTGCCTTCGCGGGAAATGTCGACAAAGAACGGGGAAGTGTGTCGAGGAACGGGGTGCGACGCGGCGGGCAGCACGCCGACGCAATTGTCGAATCAATGACGGGGACGGCGCGATCCGCCCCGGACGAACGCGTCGAGCGGTCGCCCCAGCGGGCCGCGCGAAGATCGATCGTGACGGTAATCGATCAAGTTCGCTCTGTCAACGACGCCACCACACAAGGCCGTGAGCAGGGAAAACTATCGTCCGGTCGACATCGCCGGGGCCGGGATGCCGCAATCGCATTTCTTGCCGACGCTCGGGAATTGGCCGAAAGTGTTGCCTCAGGCACCGAACGCATCAACCGCCGACACGATCCGGGGATCGGCGGCCGAAGATCGCCGGTGCCATGATGGGCGTGGTTCCCCATCGAGGAATCCGGATCTTTTCCATCACCCGGCCGATCCGGGCGCGGTTCTCCGTGCCCGGACGACGCCCACCAGGCGGCCGGACAGTGACGAAGGCGGAGGCGATGACCGACGTCCTGCGGACCCGGCGACCGACCCGACCGGCGCGGCCCGACCCCGGCCGCTCCGCGCCGGCCACCGCCGCGCAGCGCCAGATGTGGCAACTGGACCGACTCGACCCCGGGTCGGCCGGCTACCTGGTGCCGTTGGCCTACCGGCTGCACGGGCCGCTCGACGTGCCGGCGCTGTCCGCGACGCTCGACGACCTGGTGGCCCGACACGCCGCGCTGCGGACCACGCTCGCGCCCGGACCGGGCGGCGACGGCGATGACGGCCGTCTGGTCCAGGTGGTCCACGAGCCTCGCCCGGGGCTGCTGCGGGTGCACGACCTCAGTGGCCTGCCGAGCTGGCAGCGCGACCGGGAGGTGCGGGCACGACTGCGCGCCGCCGCCCGTGACCCGCTCGACCTGCTACGCGGGCCGGTGCTCCGGGCCGACCTGCTGCGGTGCTCGCCGGAGGAGCACCTGCTTCTGCTGACGATCCACCACGTCGCGATCGACGAGTGGTCGCTGGGCATCCTGACCGACGAGTGGGAACTGCTCTACGCGGCCCACCGCACGGGCCGACCGGCCGCGCTCGATCCGGTGGCCGGCGACTGCCGCGACCACGCGATCCGGCAACGGAACTGGCTGGCCGGGACGGAGTCCTCGGCCCAGCTCGACTACTGGCGGGACCAGCTCGCGGGCGCGCCGGCGGCGCTCGACCTGCCCACCCGGGGACCGCGCCCGGCGGTGCCGTCCGCCGCCGGCGCCACCCTCGCGGTGCCGCTGGAGGTGCCCGCCGAGGAACTGGCCGCGTTCTGCCGGCGGGCGCGGGTGTCGCCGTACATGGTGCTGCTGGCGGCGCTGCACGTGCTGCTGGCCCGGTGGACCGGCGAGCGTGACGTGGTGGTGGGCACGCCGGTGGCCGGCCGGCGCGGCCCGGAGACGCGGCACCTCGTCGGCCTGCTGCTCAACACCGTCGCGATCCGGGCCCGGCTGGACGACGACCCGTCCTTCGACCTGCTGCTGGACCGGGTGCGTGGCGCGGTGCTCGACGCCCTGAGCCGGGAGGAGCTTCCCTTCTCGACCGTGCTGGAGACGGTACGCCCGGCGCGGCGGGCCGGCTTCAGCCCGCTGTTCCAGGTGATGTTCGTGTACGGGCGCGAAGCCGCCCCGCCCCGCCTGGACGGCCTCCAGGTGAGCGCCGTGGAGGTGCCGGTCGACACCGCGAAGTTCGACCTCACGGTCGCCGTCCGGGAGAACGACAGTGGTCTCCGGACCGTGCTGGAGTACCGCACCGACCTGTTCGACGCCGACACGATGACCCGCCTCGCCGGGCACTTCCAGACGCTGCTGGCGTCGCTGCTGGCCGAGCCGGGCGCGCCGGTGGGCTCGGCGGCGATGCTCACCGCCGCCGAGCACCGGCGGCTGGTCGCCGAGTGGAACCGCACCGCCACGCCGGCCGAGCCGGACGAGCTGGTCCACGTGCTGATCGAGGAGCAGGCCCGGCGTACCCCCGACGGGGTGGCGGTGACCGACGACGTGGCCGCGCTGAGCTACCGGGAGTTGCAGGCCCGGGCCGAGGCGCTGGCGGAGACGCTGCGCGCACGCGGGGTCGGCGTCGGCGCCCTGGTCGGGGTGCTGCTGCCCCGCACGGTCGGCTTCACCGTGGCGGTGCTGGCGGTGCTGCGGGCCGGCGCTGCCTACGTCCCGATGGACCCGGCGAACCCGCCGGCCCGGCTGCGGCACCTGATCGACGACACCGCCGCCCGGGTCGTGCTCACCTGCGCCGAGCTGGCGCACCTGGTGCCCGGGGACGCGGCGCTGCTGGTGCCGGGGCCGGACGACCAGGCGACTGTGGTGGAGCCGGCGCGTGGTGGCGGGCCGCGCCGACGCCCGCGACGACGGCCCGCGCCCACCGGGGACGACCTGGCGTACGTCATCCACACGTCCGGGTCGACCGGCCGCCCGAAGGGCGTGATGGTCACCCACCGGGGGGTGGCCAACTACGTGCGGTGGGCCACCCAGTCCTACCGGTTGCGCGCCGGTGACGTGGTCCCGCTGCACTCGTCGGTCGGGTTCGACCTGACCGTGACGAGCCTGCTGGTGCCGCTGGCCGCCGGCGCGACCGTCCGCATGATCGGTGCGCACCTCGGCCCGGCCGCGCTGGGCGAGGCGCTGCGCGACACCACCACCCCGTTCGGCCTCGTCAAGATCACCCCGGCCCAGTTGGAGCTGGTCACGCACCAGCTCCGCCCGGACGAGTTGGCCGGGCGGACCCGGTGCTTCGTCATCGGCGGCGAGAACCTGCGCGTCGACCAGGTCGCGCCGTGGCGGACGCACGCGCCGGGGACCGCGCTCGTCAACGAGTACGGCCCGACCGAGACCGTGGTCGGCTGCGCCGCGTACGAGGTGGAGCCGGACACCCCGGCCGACGGTTCGGTGCCGATCGGCCGACCGATCGCCAACACGGCGCTGTACCTGCTCGACGCGTGGGGCAACCCGGTGCCGGTGGGCGTGGTCGGCGAACTGTACGTCGGCGGCGCCGGGGTGGCGCGCGGCTACCTGGGGCAGCCGGACCGCACCGCCGAGCGGTTCCGGCCCGACCCGTTCTCCGGCGTGCCCGGCGCGCGCCTGTACCGCACCGGCGACCTGGCGCGTCGCCGGCCGGACGGGGTCCTGGAATACCTGGGCCGCACCGACCGGCAGGTCAAGGTGCACGGATACCGGGTCGAGCGCGGCGAGATCGAGGCGGCGATCCGACGGCACCGGCCGGGCGCCGACGTGACCGTCCACCTGCGCCACGACGACCCGGCCGACCCGCGCCTGGTGGCCTACCTGGCCGGCGACGGGGCGGACCCGGCCGGGCTGGCCGCGGCGCTCGCCGCCGAGCTGCCGTCCTGGCTGGTGCCGGCCGCGTTCGTCCGGCTCGACGCGCTGCCGCTGACCGGCAACGGCAAGCTCGACCCGGAGGCGCTGCCCGCACCGGGGCCGTCCGACGTCCGCCGGGTCACCGGCCCCCAGGCCGCCCGTCGGGAGCCGGCCGGTCCCGCCGCCACCGCCACGGCGGACCGGTGGGACGCCGACCGGGTACGCCTTCAGCGGCTCGTCGCCGACGTGTGGCGCGAGGTGCTCGGCGTGGACGAGATTGGCCCCCGGGACAGCTTCTTCGACCTCGGCGGGCACTCGATGCGGCTGCTGGCCGTGCTCGACCGGCTCCGCGCCCGCCTCGGTGACGTGCTGACCGCCACCGACCTGTTCCGCCATCCCACGCCCGAGTCGCTCGCCGCGTACCTCGTCGGAGTCACGACGACCGGCGCGGACCCGCAGCCGGCGGTCCTGCCCGTCGCGCCGCCGGCCGTGAGCGCCGGTCCGGCCGACGGCCTGGTCGCCGTGGTGGGCATGGCGTGCCGGTTCCCGGGCGCCCGCACGGTGGACGAGTTCTGGGCGAACATCCGCGACGGGGTGGAGTCGGTAGGTGAGTTCACTGTCGAGGAGATGCTCGCCGACGGCGCCGACCCGGCCCGCGTCGACGACCCGGCGTACGTGCGCGCCGGCACGTACCTGCCCGGCATCGACGAGTTCGACGCGGCCTTCTTCGGCTTCACCCCGCGCGAGGCGGAGACGCTTGACCCGCAGCACCGGCTGCTGCTGGAGTGCGCCTGGCACGCGCTCGAACACGCCGGCCACGACCCGTCCCGCCACGCCGGCCGGGTCGGTCTGTTCGCCGGCTCGGGCCGCAGCTCCTACCTGCTCGACCACCTCAACGGCCACCCGGAGCTGACCGGCGGGCTCAGCGAACATCAGATCTCGCTCGGCAACGACAAGGACTTCCTGCTCAGCCGCGTCGCGTACCAGCTCGACCTGACCGGCCCCGCGGTCACCGTGGCCACCGCCTGTTCGACCTCGCTGGTGGCCGTGCACCTGGGCCGGCAGAGCCTGCTCAGCGGCGAGTCCGACGTGGTGCTCGCCGGCGGCGTCAGCGTCTTCCCCGCCCAGCGACGCGGGTATCTCTGGCACGACGGCGGCATCTACTCCCCCGACGGGCACTGCCGTCCGTTCAGCGCCGACGCGCGCGGCAGCATCGAGTCCAGCGGCGTGGGCGTGGTCGTGCTCAAGCGACTGGCCGACGCGCTCGCCGACGGCGACACGGTCTACGCGGTGATCCGCGGCTCGGCGATCAACAACGACGGGGCGCGCCGCACCGGCTACACCGCGCCTGGTGTCGCCGGGCAGGTCGAGGTGATCAGCCGGGCGCTGGCCACGGCCGGGGTGAGCCCGCGCTCGGTGGGCTACGTGGAGGCGCACGGCACCGGCACCAGCCTCGGCGACCCGATCGAGGTGGCCGCGCTGAGCGAGGCGTTCCGGCGCGGCACCGACGCGCGGGGCTTCTGCGCGCTCGGCTCGGTCAAGGCCAACATCGGGCACACCGATGCGGCGGCGGGCGTGGCCGGTCTGATCAAGACCGTGATGGCGCTGTGGACGCGTACCCTGCCGCCGACCATCAACGTGGACCGGCCGCACCCGGCGATCGACGTCACGACCGGCCCGTTCCGGCTCGACCCCGCCGGCGGCCCGTGGGTGGCCGACGGACCCCGCCGGGCCGGGGTCAGCTCGTTCGGCATGGGCGGCACGAACGCGCACGTGGTGCTGGAGGAGCCGCCGGCGGCACCGGCTCCGCCGCCGGTCCCGGCCGCGCCGGGGCCACGGCTGCTCGTGGTGTCGGCGCGTACCCCGGACGCGCTGGAGCGCGTCACCGGGCAGCTCCGCGACCACCTCGACGCCCACCCGGAGGTGGCGCTCGCCGACGTCGCGACGGCGCTGGGCCGCCGGCAGCCGATGACCCACCGGCGGTACGTGGTGGCGGCGGACCGCGCCGACGCGGTGTCCGCCCTGGACACCCCGGCGCGCCGGTTCACCGGCAGCCACCCGGGCGGCCGGCGGACGCTCGCGTTCGCCTTCCCCGGGCACGGCGCCCAGCACGTGGCGATGGGGGCCGGGCTCCACCGGTCCGAGCCGACCTACCGGGCCGTGGTGGACGAGTGCGCCGAACTGCTCGGCGGCGACCTTGGCCGGGACCTGCGCGCCGTGCTCGACCCGCCGCCGGGCGGGCACGCGGCGGCACAGCGGCTGCTCGACCGGCCCGCGCTGGTGCAGCCCGCGCTCTTCGTCACCGGGTACGCGCTGGCCCGCACGCTGCTGGCCCGGGGCGTCACCGCGGACCTGATGGTCGGCCACAGCCTCGGCGAGTACGTGGCCGCCTGCCTGGCCGGCGTCTTCTCCCTCGCCGACGCGCTGCGCCTGGTGCGGGTGCGCGGCGAGCTGGTGGAGCGGACCCCGGCCGGGGCGATGCTCGCGGTGGGGCTGCCCGAGGCGGCGGTGACCGGGCTGCTCGACGACGGGCTGTCACTGGCCGCGGTGAACGCCCCGGAGCTGTGTGTGGTCTCCGGCGACCCGGCGGCGGTCGGGCGGCTGCGGGACCGGTTGGCCGCCGACGGGGTCGACTGCCGGCCGCTGCGGGTGGCCCGCGGCTACCACTCCGCGCTGCTCGATCCGATCCTGGACGAGTTCGCCGCGCACGCCGCCGCCGTCGACTACGCCGAACCCGACCGTCCCTACCTGAGCAACCTGACCGGCGGTCCGGTCACGCCGGGCCTGGTCACCGATCCGGCGTACTGGGTGCGGCACCTGCGGGAGCCGGTCCGCTTCGCCGAGTCGGCCGCGCTCCTCGCCGAGCAGGAGGCGGCAGTGGTCGAGCTGGGTCCCGGGCACGCGCTCGGCGGCCTGGCCCGGCTCGCCGGCCTGCGCCCGGCCCACGCGGTGGCGGCGATGCGGCATCCCCGCGCCGACGCCGACGACCTGACGACGCTGCTCGACGCCGTGGGCCGGCTCTGGCTGGCCGGCGTCCCGGTCGACGTGGACCGCTTCCACGGCGACGGTGACCGGCGGGTGGCGCTGCCCAGCTATCCCTTCGCCCGACAGCGCCACTGGATCGCCCCCGCCAAGCCCGCACCCGCCGGGGCCGCTTTCCCGGAAAGCGTGGCTGTTCCGGTCGAGACAGCCACGCTTTCCGGGAATCAGCGCGCGGAGGACGGGGGGAATCGGCCGGCGTTGGGGACCGGTTTCGTGGCGCCGGCGGGGGCGGCGCAGGAGGTGGTGGCGGAGGTCTGGGGGGAGCTGCTCGGCATCCGGCCGATCGGCGCGCACGACGACTTCTTCGAACTGGGCGGGCACTCGCTGCTCGCCACCCAGGTGGTGGTGCGGCTGCGCGCCCGCCTCGGCGTGGCGGTGCCGATGGAGACCGTCTTCGCCCGGCCCACCGTCGCCGCGCTGGCGGCGGCGCTGCCCGCACCGATCGACGGCTGGCCGACGGCCCAGCCCGCGGCGGACAGCCACGACGCGGCGACCCGGCCCACGGTCGTCGCCCCGGACGCGGCGAACGGGGAGCGCATCGCGCGCGCCGCGCCGGACGCCGGCCCGGCGCCGCTCTCCTCCGGCCAGCACCGCCTGTGGTTCCTCGACCAGGCGTACGCGCAGAACGCCTACACCGTCGGCACCACGCTGCTGCTCGACGGCAAGCTCGACCTGGACGCGCTGCGCGCCGCGCTGGCCGGACTGGTGCGGCGGCACGAGGCGCTGCGGACCGTGTTCCCGCTCGGCCCGGACGGCGACCCGGTCCAGCGGGTGCTCCCGGCCGGGTCGGTGGAGCTGCCGGTCCGGACCGCCCCGGCGGACCCGGACCCGGACGCGCCGCCGAGCATCGTCGAGCCGGCGGTGGCCGGCGCGCTGCCCGGATGGGTGCACGCCGCCCTCGCCGCCGACGTGCGGCGCCCGTTCGACCTGGCCGCCGGGCCGCTGTTCCGGGCCGTGCTGCTGCGCGTCGCCGACGACCGGCACGTGCTGTCGCTGACCATGCACCACGGCGTCTCCGACGGGTGGTCGCTCGGCGTGGTGGCCCGCGAGGTGGCCACGCTCTACGCCGCCGCGCGGGAGGGACGCGCCGACCCGCTGCCCGAGCTGGCCGTCCAGTACGGCGACTACGCGCGCTGGCAGCGCGGCCGGCTGGCCGACCCGGACCACCCGGACCTGGCGTACTGGCGGGCGCAGCTCGCCGGGGTGCCGGCCGCCCTGGAACTGCCCACCGACCGGCCGCGCCCACCGGTGCAGACGTTCGACGGGGCGGTCCGCACGCTGGTCCTGCCCCGACCGGCCGCCGACGCGCTGCGCCGGTTCAGCCAGCAGCACGGCGCCACGCTGGCCATGACGTTGCTGGCGGCGTGGCAGACGGTGCTCTTCCGCTGGACCGGCCAGCGGGACTTCTGCGTCGGCACCCCGGTCGCCGGCCGGGTCCGCGCCGAGCTGGAGCCGATGGTCGGCTTCTTCGTCACCATGCTGCCGATGCGGACCGTGCTGGACGGCGACTGGACGTTCACCGAGCTGCTCGGTCGGGTCCGGCGCACCGCGCTTGACGCGTACGCGCACCAGGAGGTGCCGTTCGAGCGGCTGGTGGACCTGGTCGACGCGCCCCGCGACCTGAGCCGCAACCCGCTGTTCCAGGTGATGTTCAACCTGCTCAACGTGCCCGAGCAGCGGGACGTGGACGCGGCCGGGGTGCGGATGACCCCGTTCGCGGTCGAGCCGGGCATCGCCCAGCAGGACCTGGCGCTGTACGCGTACGAGGTGGCCGAGGGGCTGCGGTTCCGGCTGGAGTACAACACCGCGCTGTTCGACGCCACGACCGCCGAGCGGATGGTCGGCCACCTGAAGACCCTGCTCGCCGCCGCGGTCACCGACCCGGGCGTCCGGCTGGCGGCGCTGCCGCTGCTCACCGCCGCCGAGCGGGCCCGGCTCGCCGAGTGGAACGACACCGCCACGCCGGCCGGCTGGGACACCCCGCCCGACCGGGTGCCGACGCTCGTCGACCTCTTCGCCCGCCAGGTGGCGACCGGCCCCGACCGGCCGGCCGTGACGTTCGGCGGGACCACTCTCGACTACGCCACGTTGGACGCCCGCGCCAACCGGCTCGCGCACCGGCTGCGCCGGGCCGGCGTCGGGCCGGACGTGCCGGTCGCGCTCTGCCTGCCCCGCTCGGCCGAGCTGCCGGTCGCGCTGCTCGGCGTGCTCAAGGCCGGTGGCGCGTACGTGCCGGTGGACCCGGAGTACCCGGTTGAGCGGCAGCGCTACGTGCTGACGCACAGCGGCGCCCCGGTGCTTGTCACCGACCCGGGCCTGGTCGACCGGTTCGCCGACTTCGACGGCACGGTGGTGACGCCGGATGCGGCCGGGGAGCCGGACACCGCGCCCCCGCCGTCGGTCCGGCCGGAGCACCTGGCGTACCTGATCTACACCTCCGGCTCGACCGGCCGTCCCAAGGGCGTCCGGGTCACCCACGGCGCGGTGGTCAACACGCTCGGCGCGATGCGCGAACGCCCCGGCCTGACCCGCGACGGCACCATGCTGGCGATGGCCAGCTTCGCGTTCGACATGTCCGTGCCGGAGCTGTTCCTGCCGCTCGTGATCGGCGCCCGGATGCTGCTTGTGGACCGCGACGTCGCCTACGACGCGTCCCGGCTGGCCGCGCTGCTCACCGCCGAGCGGGTCACCCTGGCCCAGGGCACGCCGACGACCTGGCGGCTGCTGATCGAGTCCGGCTGGACCGGCACGCCCGGGCTGACCGCGGTCTGCGGCGGCGAGGCGGTGCCCGCGCCGCTGGCCCGGCAACTGGCCGACCGGGTGGACGCGCTGTGGAACCTCTACGGCCCGACCGAGGCCGCGGTCTGGGCGACCATGGACCGGATCACCCCGGACGAGAGCCGGCCCACGATCGGCCGGCCGATCGGCAACATGCGGGCGTACGTGCTCGACGCGACGTCGCACCCGGTGCCGGTCGGCGTGCCCGGCGAGATCCACCTGGGCGGGCCGGGGCTGGCCCGGGACTACCACGGCGACGCGGCGCTGACCGCCGCGCGTTTCGTGCCCGACCCGGACGGCGGCGGCCGGCTCTACCGCACCGGCGACCTCGGCCGTCGCCTCGCCGACGGCCGGATCGAGTTCCTCGGGCGGGGCGACTCGCAGGTGAAGGTGCGCGGGTTCCGGATCGAGCTGGGCGAGATCGAGTCGGTGCTGCGCCGGCACGACGCGGTCCGCGACGCCGCCGTGGTGGTCCGCGAGGACACGGGCGAGAAAGCCGTGGTGGCCTACCTGACCCTGGCCGGCGGGCCCGAGCCCGACGCCGGGAGCGAGCTGATCGCCGACTTCACCGCCGACCCGGGGCCGTGGCGGGCGTACGTCCGGACCTGGCTGCCGGACTACATGGTGCCGTCGGCGTTCGTGCCGCTGTCCCGGATGCCGCTCAACGCCAACGGCAAGGTCGACCGGGCGGCCCTGCCCGCGCCCCGCCGCGACCGCGCCGCGGCCGGCGCGGGCGAGCCGGACACCCCGCTGCGGGCGGCGCTGGCCCGACGCTGGGCGGAAGTGCTCGGCTACGACCGGGTCGGCATCGACGACGACTTCTTCGACCTGGGCGGCGACTCGTTCCGGGCGATCAAGGCGCTGGCCGGCAGCGACCCGGCGATCAGCGTGCTCGACCTGTTCCGCCACCCGACCATCCGGGCGCTTACCGAACACCTGGACGCCACCGGCGGCTCCGCCGGCCGGCTGCTGCACGAGCTGACCCCGGCCCGGCCGGGCACCCCGACCACGCTGACGCTGCTCTGCGTACCGTTCGGCGGCGGCTCCGCGATCACCTTCCAGCCGCTCGCGGACGCCCTGCCGGCCGGGGTGTCGCTCTACGCGCTGGAACGGCCCGGGCACGACCTGAACCGGCCGGACGAGCCGATGCTCGACTTGGACGAGCTGGTGGACCGCTGCGTGGCCGAGGTGGTCGAGCAGATCACCGGCCCGGTGGCGGTGTACGGGCACTGCGTGGGCGGCGCCGAGGCGGTGGAGCTGGCCCGCCGGCTGGAGGCGGCCGGCGTCGACGTGACCGGCGTGGTGATCGGCGCGCACTTCCCCGCGCCCCGGCTGCCCGGCCGGGTGTTCGGCTGGCTGCGCCGGTGGTTCCCGGTGGAGCGCTGGGCGTCGAAGCGGCGGACGCTGGAGTCGCTGCGCGCGATGGGCTTCTTCACCGAGGTCTTCGACTCCGCCGAGAAGGACTTCGTGATGCGGGTGGTCCTCGCCGACGCGGCCCGGGGCGAGGACTACTACACCGACGTCTACGCGCGGGGGCTGCCCCGGAAGCTGTCCGCGCCGCTCGTGTGCGTGGTCGGGAGCGGCGACCGGGCCACCGAGTTGTACCAGGAGCGCTACCTGGAGTGGGAGTTCTTCGCCGACCGGGTGTCGCTTGAGGTCATCGACGGCGCCGGCCACTACTTCGCCAAGCACCAGCCGGCCGAGCTGGCCGGGATCATCCTGGCGCACTGCGCCGCCGCGCCGGACGGCGTCACCGCCGAATCCGCGCCGGACGGCGTCACCGCCGGACCCGCACCGGCGGGCGGGGAGCGGCGCACCGGCGTACCCGGGACTGCGCGGCCGGGCGGGGCGGCCCGGACCGGCCCGACCGCCCCGCCCGCGGCGGACGTCGCGGCCCGACGCCCGGCGACGCCCAGCCTGGCGGTGTTCTACCTGGTCGCGATCGGTCAACTGATCTCGCTGATCGGCAGCGGGCTGACCGCGTTCGGGATGGGGCTGTGGGTCTACCAGCGCACCGGCTCGGTGTCGCTGTTCGCCACCGCCACCGTGCTGGCGCTGCTGCCGGCCGTGGTGCTGTCGCCGATCGCCGGCGCGCTGGCCGACAGGTGGGACCGCCGCCGGATCATGGTGCTCGCCGACTGCCTGGCCGCCACCGGCACGGTGAGCCTGGCGTTGCTGCTCTGGCTCGGTCAGCTCCACCTGTGGCACATCCTCACCGCGATCACCGTCACGGCCGTGGCCACCGCGTTCCAGCAACCCGCCTACCAGGCGGCGGTCACCCAGCTCGTGCCGAAGCGCTACTACGGGCGGGCCAACGGCATCGTCTCGCTCGGCACCGCCACCAGCACCGTGCTGGCCCCGCTTGTCGGCGGCGCGCTGGTGCTCGCGGTCGGACTACGCGGGATCGTGGTGATCGACCTGGTGACGTTCGCGGTCGCGGTCACCGTGACGCTGTCGGTCCGCTTCCCGGACACGCTGTTCGTCCGGCGGGAGGAGCCGTTCCGGCGCGAGGTGCTGGGCGGCTGGCGGTTCATCGTCCGGCGGCACGGGCTGGTCGCCCTGGTCGTCCTGGTCGCGTCACTGAACTATTTCTTCGCCATGGTCGAGGTGCTCGTCACCCCGCTCACGCTCTCCTTCGGCGACCCGGCGGTGCTCGGCCGGGTGCTGGCCGCCAGCGGCGTCGGCATGGTCGTCGGGTCGGTGTTGATGGGCGTCTGGGGCGGCACCGCCCGGCGGACCACAGGCATCCTGGCCAGCGTCGTGCTGCTCGGCGTCTCGCTGCTCACCGTCGGGCTGCGGCCGGACCCGCTGTTCCCGGCGCTCGGCCTGTTCGGCATGGGCCTGGCCACCGCGCTTGTCAACACGCACTGGCTGGCCATCGTGCAGGCCAAGGTGGGACTGGAACTCCAGGGCCGGGTGTTGGCCATGGCGCAGATGCTGTCCTGGCTGATGGTGCCGGCCGGTTTCCTCAGCGCCGGCCCGCTCGCCGAACACGTGCTCGCACCGCTGGCCCGGCCCGGCGGCCCGCTCGCCGGGCTGGTCGGCACCGGGCCGGGGCGCGGGATGGCGCTCGCCGCGATCCTGGCCGGGCTCTGCGCGCTGGCGCTCGCCGCCGGCGGCATCGCGTACCGGCGGATCCGGCGGCTGGAGGACGAACTGCCGGACAACGACCCGGGCCGCGTCGTGCTCGCCGACAAGGACCGCATCCAGGAGGAGGCGGACCGCCGTCTCGCGGCCGTGGGTGGTTCCCGGTGAGCGCGCCCGCCCGGCCCGCCGGACCGGCCCGCCGCGCCGCCACCCGGCGGGCCGGCGGCGGCAGCAGCACCGTGGACTGTCTGCACCGGATGGTCGCCGCCCAGGCCGCCCGGACCCCGGAGGCGGAGGCGGTCCGGCACGGCGACGCCACGCTCACCTACCGCGACCTCGACGAGGCGGCGAACCGGCTGGCCCGGGTGCTGCTGGCGCGTGGCGTCGCGCGCGGCGACCGGGTCGGTGTCTGCCTGCCGCGTACGCCGGACCTGGTGGTGGCGCTGCTCGCCGTGCTCAAGGCCGGCGCCGCGTACGTGCCGCTGGACCCGGCGTACCCGGCGGCCCGGGTGGCGTTCATGACCGCCGACTCGAGGGCGCGGCTGGTGCTGACCACCGCCGGCCTCGCCGACCGGTTCACCGGCCCGACCGTGCTCGTGGACCGGCTCGACCCGACCGGTGACGCCACCGACCCGGCCACGCCGGTTACGCCCGGGGATCTGGCGTACGTCATCTACACCTCCGGCTCCACCGGACGCCCCAAGGGTGTGGCCATCGAGCACCGCTCGGCGTCGGTGCTGCTGCACTGGGTGCGGCAGACGTTCGACGACACCGAGCTGGGTGGGATGCTCGCCGCCACCTCGGTCTGCTTCGACCTGTCCGTCTTCGAGATCTTCGGGCCGCTCGCCTGGGGCGGGCGGGTGCTGCTCGTCGACGACGTGCTGGCGCTGGCGACGCCGGGCGCGGAGCGGCTGCCGATCACGCTCGTCAACACCGTCCCGGCCGCGATGGGCGAGCTGCTCACCGCCGGGGCGCTGCCGCCGGGCGTCCGCACGGTCTGCCTGGCCGGCGAGCCGCTCACCGCCGCGCTCGCCGCCCGGGTGTGGGCGCGTCCGCACGTGCGCCGGCTGTGCAACCTGTACGGCCCGTCCGAGGACACCACGTACTCGACCTGGGCCGAGGTGCCGCGCGACGGCGGTGACCCGCCGATCGGCCGTCCGCTGCCGGGCACCCGGGCGTACGTGCTCGACCCGGACGGCCAGCCGGTGCCGCCCGGCGAGGCCGGCGAGCTGTACCTGGCCGGCGCCGGGCTGGCCCGCGGCTACCTGGACCGGCCGGCGGAGACCGAGGCCCGGTTCCGGCCGGACCCGTTCCGGCCCGGCGAGCGGATGTACCGCACCGGTGACCGGGTCCGGCTGCGCCCGGACGGGCAACTTGCCTACCTGGGCCGGCTGGACGACCAGGTGAAGCTGCGCGGCTACCGGATCGAGCTGGGCGAGGTGGCCGCCCGGCTCGCCGCCCTGCCCGGCGTGCGGGAGGCGACCGCCGCGGTCCGGCCCGGCCCGAGCGGGGACCCGCTGCTCGTCGGCTACCTGGTCGGGGCACGACGCGACGATGTCCGGGCCCGGCTGGCCGAGGTGCTGCCGGCGCCGCTGGTCCCGGCGGCCGTGGTGTGGCTGGACCGGCTGCCCACGCTGCCGAACGGCAAGGTGGACCGCGCGGCCCTGCCCACGCCGGCGTTCGGCTCCACCGCCGACGCCGGCTCCGACGCCGGCTCCGACGCCGGCTCCACCGCCGATGCCGGCTCCGACTCCGGCGCCGGCGCGGACCTGCTCGGCGCGACCGGCGCCCTGGTGGCGGCGGTGTGGCGGGAGCTGCTCGGCGTGCCGGTCACCCGCCCGGACGACGATTTCCTCGCGCTCGGCGGTGACTCGCTGCTCGCCCTGCGCTGCGCCACCCGGCTGACCGCCGCCACCGGCCGCCGGGTCCACCCCGGCGACCTGTTCGCCCACCCCACAGTCGGCGCGCTCACCGAACACCTCGACGCCCCGTCCACACCGGACGACGAGGACCCCACTGGGCCGGAAGCGGGCACCACCGGGCCGGAAACAGGCGGCGCCGGGCTGGAAGCGACCGGCGACCGGCCGGAGGCGGGCGACGGTGGGCCGGCACCGCTCTCCGCGGCGCAGCGGCGGTTCTGGTTCCTGCACCGGCTCGACCCGACCGACACGTCCTACCTGCTGGCGTTCGCGGTCCGCTTCGCCGCGCCGGTGGAGGCGGCACGGCTGACCCGGGCGCTGCACCTGGTGGTCGACAGGCATCCCGCGCTGCGTACCGTCTTCCCCACCGGCCCGCGGGGGCCGGTGCAGGTGGTCCGGCCCGACGCCCGGCCACGCCTCGTCGTCGCCCCACCCGAGCCGGGCATCCCGCTCGACACCCGGCTCGCCCGGCTGACCGCCGAGGCCACCGCGACCCCGATGGACCTGGCGACCGGGCCGCTGCTGCGCGCCCACCTGCTCTCCGACGGCAAGGGGCGGGCGGAGGCGCTGCTGCTGGTCGTGCACCACGCCGTCGCCGACGACTGGTCGTTCGGGGTGCTGGTGCGGGACCTCGCGGAAGCCTACGACGCCCCGGACGCGCCACCCGGCGCTCCGGCGCCCGGCCCGGCCGTCTTCGCCGCCGCGCAGCGCGCCTGGCTGACCGGCCCCGCCGGCCAGCGCGCGACCGCCGAGCTGCTACGCGAGTTGCACGGCGCACCCCACCTCCTGGAGGTAAGGAGGGGCCCCCGCTTAACGCATTCGGTAGAGGAAGGGGCCCCGCTTAACCGGCCGGGCCGAAGCGGGGCGGCGCTGCGGACCACCGTCGACCCGACGACCGCGAGGGCGGTGCGGGAACTCGCCCGTGCCCGCCGGGTCAGCCTGCACATGGTCGGGCTGGCCGCGTTCGCGGCGCTGCTCGGCGTCGCCGCCGGCCGGGACGACCTGCTCGTCGGCGTCGCCTTCGCCGGGCGCACAAGCGTGGCCGCCGAACGCAGCGTCGGCTGCCACGTCAACACGCTGCCGCTGCGACTGCGCCCGGCGCCGGACCGGACGTTCGCCGACCTGCTCGCCGAGGCGCGGCGGGTCACGCTGTTCGCCGCCGCCCGCCAGGACGTCCCGTTCGACCTGCTGGTGGAGCGGCTACGTCCGGTCCGGCGGCCGGACCGCAACCCGCTCGTCCAGGTCGCGTTCGGGGTGCAGAACGCCCCGCCGGCCCGGCACCTCAGCGTCGCCGGTGGCGAGTTCACCGGCGTCGAGCTGACCCCGGACGCGGCCCGCCTCGACCTGACGCTCTGGCTGGACGACCGGCGCGACGCCCTGGACGCGCTCTGGACCTACCGCACCGACCTGTTCGACCACCACACGGTGGTGGAGTGGCACCGCCGCCTCACCGCGCTGCTGCGCACCGCCGCCGCCGACCCCCGGCGCAGTCTCGCCGACTGCGTCGACACCGCTGGGAGAGAGAGATGACCGATCAGATCCGGGTCGCGCGGCCCGTCCCCCGCCGCGGCCGGGAACGGACCCTGGTGGACGTACGACCGGACTGGCCCGGCGGTCCGCTGCCGGCGCTGGTGCGCGCCACCGTGCCCGACGTGGACCTGGCCGGCTGGCTCGCCGGACACCGCGACGAGGTGGACGAGCTGGCCCGACGCGCCGGCGCGGTGCTGTTCCGCGGCTTCGCGGTGGCCGGCGCGGACGACTTCCGCACCGTGATGGCGGCGCTCTCCGGCGACGTGCTGTCCTACGGCGAGCGGTCCTCGCCGCGCAGCCGGGTCGCCGAGGGCGTCTACACCTCCACGGAACACCCGGCCGACCAGCCGATCGTGCTGCACAACGAGCAGTCCTACACGGTCAACTGGCCGCTGCGCATCGTGTTCCACTGCGAGGTGGCGCCGGCCGCCGGTGGGCGTACGCCGCTCGCGGACAGCCGCCGGGTGCTGGCCCGGCTGCGCCCGGAGACGGTCGACGGGTTCGAGCGCCGGGGCGTGCTCTACCGGCGCAACTACCTGCCCGGGATCAGCCTGTCCTGGCAGACGGCGTTCCAGACCGACTCCCGCGCCGAGGTGGAGGCGTACTGCGGGCGCGCGATGATCGACGTGGAGTGGGTGAGCGAGGCGCAACTACGCACCCGGCAGGTCCGCCCGGCGGTACGGCGGCACCCGGTCACCGGGGAACGCACCTGGTTCAACCACGCGTTGTTCTTCCACGTCACCTCGCTGCCGGCGGACGTGAGCGCCGGCCTTCGGGCCGCGTTGGCCGAAGAGGACCTGCCCTACCAGACCGCGTACGGCGACGGCACGCCCATCCCGGACGAGGTGCTGGCCGAGCTGCGCGCCGCGTACGCCGCGGAGACCCGTTCCTTCGACTGGCGCGTCGGCGACGTGCTGCTCGTGGAGAACATGCTCGCCGCGCACGCCCGGGAGCCGTTCACGCCGCCCCGGCGGATCCTCACCGCGATGGCCGACCCGGTCGCCGCGCCGGAGCTGCACACCCAGGACGGCGCATCATGAGCGCCCCCGGACCGCGCCGCCGTGCCGCCGGCGGCACCACCACCGAGCCGGTGACTCGCCGCACGCTCGGGCCGGACGACTTCGTGCTGCTTGTCGAGGCCGCCGTGCCCGACCTCGACCTGGCCGGTTGGCTCGCCGGGCGGCGGGCGGAGCTGCTGGCCGACCTGGACCGGCACGCCGCGGTGTTCTTCCGCGGCTTCGACGTGCGCAGCGCCGACGACTTCGGCCGGGCGGCCCGGACGGTCGGCCCGGAGCTGCTGGGCTACCTGGAGCGGGCGGCGCCCCGGCACGAGGTGGCCGACAAGGTGTTCACCTCCACCGAGTTCAACGCCGCCCAGTGGATTCCGCTGCACCACGAGATGTCGTACTCGCACAACTGGCCGACCCACCTCTTCTTCCACTGTGCCCAGCCGGCCACCGGCGAGGGCGGCGCGACCCCGCTCGCCGCCGAGCGGGTGATCACCCCGCTGATCCCGGCGGAGGTGCGGGACCGGTTCGACCGCGACGGGGTCCGCTACGTGCGCAACTACGGCCCGCACCTGGACCTGCCCTGGCAGGAGGCGTTCCAGACCACCGACCGGGCGGAGGTGGAGGCGTACTGCGCCGCCTCGGCGACCGAGTTCACCTGGCTGGGGGACGACGGGCTGCGGACCGTGGCGCGGCGGCAGGCGACGGCCACCCACCCGCGTACCGGGGAGACGGTGTGGTTCAACCACGCCCACCTGTTCCACGTGTCGAACATGCCGCCCGAGGTGGCCGCCGCGCTGCTGCGCGAGTACGGCCCGGAGGGGCTGCCCCGCAACGCGTACCACGGCGACGGTGAGCCGATCCCCGACGAGGTGGTCGGCGGCATCCGTGCGCTGTACCGGCAGCACGCCCTCTCCGTGCCGTGGCGGCGCGGCGACGTGCTGGTGGTGGACAACTTCCTGGCGACCCACGGCCGGGAACCCTTCACCGGCGACCGGCAGATCCTGGTCGCCATGTCCGACCTCTACGTCAACCGGAGTGTGTGGTGAACGGATACCGTCTGTCCCCGGTCCAGCGGCTGGCCTGGGCCGGCAAGCAGGACCTGGTCCGGGCCCGGGTGCGGCTGGACCGGCCGCTCGACCGGGCACGGTTGCAGGCCGCCGTCGACGCGGTGGTGGCCCGGCACGAGGCGCTGCGGTTGACCCTGGTGCACCACCCCGGCCTGCGGGTGCCGTTGCAGGACGTGGACGACGACCGTACCGTCACCGTCGGCGCGCAGGGCGAGCTGTCGGTGACGCTCACCGACGACGCGCTGGAGTTGGCCGCCACCCCGCTGATCGCCGACCCGGCGAGCCTGCGCCTGGTCCTGGCCGACCTGGCCCGGGCGTACGCGGACGACCTGCCGCCGGCCGACGAGGAGGCGTTGCAGTTCCTCGACGTCACCGAGTGGCAGGTGGAGGAGCGGGAGCAGGCCCCGGCGCCCGCGCCGGTCGCGCCGGCCGCCCGGCTGGTCGAGCCGCACGGTGACGACCCGGGCGCGGTGGTCACCGCCACGCTGCCCGCCGCCGACCTGGCCGGGATCGCCGAGGCCGCCGGCTGCGCCGCCGAGACGGTGCTCCTGGCCGCCTGGGCGGTCGCGGTCACCCGCCGGGCCGAGGCGCCCGCCGGGGTCGAGGACGCGGATCTGGTGCTGGCCCGCTGGCACGACGGCCGGCGGGCCGAGGGCACCGCCGCCGTGGTCGGCCCGCTCGGCGGCTACGGCCCGCTCCGACTGGCCCTGCCGCTGCCGGCCGCGCCGGCCGAGCTGCTGACCGCGGTACGCGCCGCGGAGGCCACCGCCGACGAGACGTTCCACCTGGTCGACCCGGTCGACGAGGCGACCGGCGCGGTCGCCGGGTTCGCGGTGCAGCCGGCGGTCGCCCCGGACACCGTTTCCGGCCTCGGCGGTACGGCCGCGGAGGTGCCCGTCCCGCCGCCGCCGACCGGCCCCCGGCTCACCGTGCTCACCGGCCCCGGCGACGGCGAGGTCACGCTCCGGGTCAGCGGCGGGCGGTGGCTGCTCGACTCGCTGGTGGCGGTGCTGCGCAGCCTGCCGGCCGCGCTCGCCGGGGATGCCCCGCTGGCGGTGCTCGGCGCCGGGGAGGCCGGCTGGCTGTCCGAGGCCGGCGGCGCGGCGGGCGCCGCGTCGACGCGTACCCTCGTCGACCTGCTGGACGCGGGCCTGGCCGGGATGGAACCGCAGGCCCCGGCCGTGGTGGCGGCCGACGGCGCGTACTCCGCCGAGGAACTGGACCGGCGGGCCGCGCGGGTGGCTGCGGCGCTGGCCGCGCGCGGCCTGGCCGGCGCGCCGGTGGGCGTGCTCGCGACCCGGTCCCGGGACACCGTGGTGGCGTTCCTCGGCGTGCTGCGGGCCGGCGCGGTGTTCGTGCCGCTCGACCCGGACGCCCCCGCGCCGCGCGTGGCCGCGCAGCTCCGCGCGGTCGGCGCGGACTGCGTGGTGGGCGTCGGCGGGCCGGCCACCGTGTCCGTCGAGGAGCTGGTCGCGGCCGGTGGCCCGCCGCCGGCCGCGCCGGCGCCGACCGACCCGGCGTACGTCATCTTCACCTCCGGCTCCACCGGCACGCCCCGGCCGGTGCGGGTGTCGCACGCCGCCGCCGCGCACCTGGCCGGCGCGCTGGAGGCGACCGTGTACGCGGACAGCTCGGCCGGCCTGCGGGTGGCCGTGAACGCGCCGCTGACCTTCGACGCCTCGATGAAGCAGCTCGTGCAGCTCGCCCATGGGCGCAGCCTCTTCCTGGTGCCGGAGGACGTCCGCCGGGACGGGGCCGTGCTCGCCGCCACACTCGCCGAGCATCGGGTGGACGTGCTCGACCTGACCCCGTCGCAGGCGCGCATCCTGCTCACCGGGGCCGGTGACGCCCGGCTGCCCGGGCTGCTGCTGCTCGGCGGCGAGGCCGTCGGCGACGACCTGTGGACCGAGATGGCGGCGCTGCCGGGCGTGCGCGCGGTGAACCTGTACGGACCGACCGAGTGCACTGTCGACAGCACCGTCGCGGAGATCCGCGCCGGGGAACCGCCGACGATCGGCCGGCCGCTGCCGGGCGTCGCGGTGCGGGTGCTCGACGAGCGGCTGCGCCCGGTGCCGCCGGGGGCGGCCGGGGAGCTGTGCGTGGCCGGTCCGCAGCTCGCCGACGGCTACCTCGGCGACGAGGAGGCGACCGCCCGCCGGTTCGTGGAGCTGCCGCTGCCCGACGGCGGCGTCGAGCGGGTCTACCGCACCGGCGACCGGGTCCGCTTCGACGCCGAGCGGCGGTTGCGCTACCTGGGGCGGCTCGACGACCAGGTGAAGATCCACGGGTTCCGGGTGGAGCCGGGCGAGGTCGCCGCCGTGCTGCGCGGCCACCCGGAGGTGGCCGACGCCGCCGTGGTCGCCCGCGACGACGACGGGTACGGCGACCGGCTGGTCGCCTACGTCCGGCCCCGCGCCGGGGCGTCGCTGGACCTGACCCGGGTGACCGGGATCAACCCGCACGAGACCCGTTACCTGTACGACGAGATCTTCACCCAGCGGGTCTACCTGCGCGACGGGATCGTGCTGCGCCCCGGCGCGACAGTGCTGGACGTCGGCGCGAACATCGGCATGTTCTCGCTCTTCGTGCACCAGGTCTGCCCGGATGCCACGATCCACGCGTTCGAGCCGGTGCCGGCCGTGGTGGAGGCGCTGCGCCGCAACGTCGCCGAGTTCGGCGTGCCGGCCACGGTGCACGCGCACGGGCTGTCCCGGGAGGCGGGCGAGGTCTCGTTCACCTACTACCCGGGCTATTCGATGATGTCCGGCCACGCCGCGTACGCCGACCCGGACGCCGAGATCGGGGTGATCAAGCGGTACCTGGCGAACGAGCGGGACGCCGCCGACGACGCCGGCGCTGATGCCGACGCCCGGGACGTGCTGCTCGACCGGGCCGACGAGTTGCTCGCCGAGCGGTTCGCCGGCCGGGAGCTGACCGTGCCGGTCCGGTCGCTGTCGGCCGTGCTGGACGAGCTGGCGCCGACCCGGGTCGACCTGCTCAAGATCGACGTGCAGCGCGCCGAGGCGGACGTGCTGGCCGGGCTGGACGACCGGCACTGGCCACTGATCGCGCAGGTCGCCATGGAGGTGCACGACGCGCCCGGCACCGCCACCGCCGGCCGGCTGGCCGAGCTGGTGGCGCTGCTGGAGGCGCGCGGCTTCACCGTGGTCACCCGACAGGACGACCTGCTGGCCGGCACCGACCGGCACACCCTGCACGCGGTCCGCCCCGAGTACGCCGCCGCGCCCGGTGAGGTGATTGGCGGGGGCCCCGCCACAGCAGAATCCGATAACGCGGGCCCCCGCCTAACACTTCGGGAGTGGCTCGCCGAGCGCCTGCCGGCGCACCTGGTGCCGGCCGCGGTGGTGGTCCTCGACGAGCTGCCGCTGACCCGCAACGGCAAGCTCGACCGGGCGGCGTTGCCCGCGCCACGGCCCGACCGCCCGGCCGGCGACCCGGCGGTGACCCCCGCCAACCGGGCCGAGGAGATCCTGGTCGAGGCGTGGCGGGAGGTGCTCGGCGTGGCCACGTTCGGCGTGACCGACAGCTTCTTCGCGCTCGGCGGCGACTCCATCCGCAGCATCCAGATGCAGGTCGCGGCGCAGAAACGAGGACTGTCGTTCCAGCTCAACGACATCTTCACGCACCAGACGATCCGGGACCTGGTGACGCACGGCCGGATCACGCTGGACGGCGTGGCGACCGAGCCGGCCGCGCACGACGGGCGGTTCGGCCTGGTCGACGCCGCCGACCGGGCGCTGCTGCCGGACGGGCTCGTCGACGCGTACCCGATGACCGCGCTCCAGCTCGGCATGGTCTACCACGGTGAGCTGACCGGCGACCCGGCCGTCTACCACAACGTCACCGCGCACGAGGTGGCCGCGCCGCTCGACGTGGCGGCGCTGCGCCGGGCGCTTGCCGTCCTGGTGGACGCGCATCCGGTGCTGCGGACCGGTTTCGCGCTCGGCGCGTACACCGAGCCGTTGCAGCTCGTCCACGCGCGGGTGCCGGTCGACCTGCCGGTGACGGACCTGACCGGCCTCGACGCGCCGGCCCGGAGGGCCCGGATCGACGCGCTCGTCGCCGAGGAACGCCACCGTCCGTTCGACTGGGCCCGGCCGCCGCTGCTGCGCCTGCACGCGGTCCGCACCGGCGGCGACGGGTTCACGCTGCTGGTCGCCGAGCACCACAGTGTCCTCGACGGCTGGAGCCTGCACCTGCTCCTGGCCGACCTGCTCACCGGGTACGACCGGGAACGGGCCGGCACGCCCGCGGACGCCGACGCCGGGCTGCCGTTCCGGGAATATGTGGCGGCCGAGCGGGCGGCGCTTGCCGACCCGGCGATCCGGCGGTTCTGGCTGGACGGCCCCGGCGGCGCGCCACCGCTGCTCGTCGGCGGCGCGCAGCCGAGGACCACCACCACCCAGCGGGTGCCGCTGCGGGACGGCACCACCGAACGGGTGGCCGAGGTGGCCCGCGCCGCCGGGGTGCCGGTCAAGTCCTGGCTGTTCGCCGTGCACCTGCGGCTGATCGGCGAACTGGCCGGCCGGGACGACGTGGTCAGCGGTCTGGTGGTCGGCGGCCGGCCGGAGGGCGAGGGCAGCCCCGCCACGCTCGGGCTGTTCCTCAACACGCTGCCGGTGCGCCTCACGCTGGGCAGCCGGTCGGTGGCCGAGTTGGCGGCCGAGGCGTGGCGGGCCGAACGGGAGCTGATGGGGCGCCACCGCTTCCCGCTCGCCGAGATCGTCCGGGCGGGCGGCGCGGGTCCGCGCTTCGACCACTTCTTCAACTGGACCCACTTCCCGCCGCGCCCCGCCGGCGACGGCACCCGCATCGTGGACAGTCGGGGCGTCACGGTGGACGTGGCGTTCAGCCTCGCCGTCGACGCCGAACTGGATGCCGGGCGGCTCGGGCTGATGGTCCAGTACGACCACCGGCACGTACCGGCCGACCGGGTGGACGCGCTCACCGACGGCTTCCGCCGGTTGCTGGCGGCCGAGCCGGACGCGCCGTTGCCGCCGGTGGTCTCGCCGCCGACGGTCGCCGGGGGCGCGCGGGACCAGTGGGCGGACCGGGTGGCGGCGGCCTGGCAGGAGGTGCTGGGCGCGGCCCCGCGCGACCCGGCGGCCGGGTTCCTCGCCGCCGGCGGTGACTCGCTGCGCGCGCTGCGCCTGGTCACCGTGCTGCGCCAGCGCCACGGCAGCGACCTGACGCTGCCGGAGTTCACCGCGCTTGGCAGCTACCGGGAGCTCGTCGACCGGGTGGCCCGCGGATGACCGGGTTCGGCACCGCCGCGGTGCACGGCGACGACGGCCTGGTCCCCGGCGGGGCGGTCGCGCCGCCGATCGTGCAGAGCGCCACGTTCAGCGCCGAGTCCGACGAGCGGTTCACCGAGATCGCCACCGAGACGCGGGGCAGCGCGTTCTACACCAGGTACGGCAACCCGAACCACGCGCAGGTGGCCGCCGTGGTCGCCGCGCTTGAGGGCGCGGAGACCGGGCTGGTCACCGCTTCCGGGATGGGCGCGATCAGCACTGTCGCGCTGGCCCTGCTCGCCGCCGGCGACCACGTGGTGGTGCAGCGCAGCACGTACGGCGGCACCACCTCGCTGGCCACCGGGCTGCTGGCGCGCTTCGGTGTCGCCTGCACCCAGGTCGACCAGACCGACGCGGACGCGTTCACCCGGGCGCTGCGGCCGGAGACCCGGCTGGTGCTCGTGGAGACGCCGAGCAACCCGCTGCTGGAGCTGACCGACCTGGCCGCCGTCGTCGGGACGGCGCACGCGGCCGGCGCGCTCGTGGTGGTGGACAACACGTTCGCCACGCCGGTCAACCAGCGCCCGCTCGCCGCCGGCGCGGACCTGGTCTGGCACAGCGGCACGAAGTTCCTCGGCGGGCACTCCGACGTGTCCGCCGGGGTGGTGGTGGGCGGCGCGGAGCTTGTCGAACGGGTGTGGCGGACGGCGATCGTCACCGGCGCCACGCTCGGCCCGGTGGACGCCTGGCTGCTGCTGCGCGGCCTGCGGACGCTGTCGCTGCGGGTGGAGCGGCACAACGCAAACGCGCTCGCGCTGGCCGAGGCGCTGGAGGGCCATCCGGCGGTGGCCCGGGTCCGCTATCCCGGGCTGCCCTCGCACCCGCAGCACGCGCTGGCCCGCCGGCAGATGACCGGGTTCGGTGGGGTGCTCGGCGTCGAGCTGGCCGCCGGCCGCGACGGCGCGGCGGCGCTGCTGGCCGGGCTGCGGCTGGCCAAGCGGGCGGCCAGCCTCGGCAGCGTCAGCACGCTTGTGGTGCACCCGCGCTCGATGTGGGCCGGGATCGTGGACGCCGACCAGCTCGCCGCCGCCGGGATCGGCGCGGGCCTGGTGCGCGTCTCCACCGGTATCGAGGACACCGCCGACCTGGTGGCCGACTTCCGGACCGCGTTGGAGGAGGTGCCGGCCTGACGGTCAGGATCCGAGGTAGCGCAGGATCGCCAGCACCCGGCGGCTGTACCCGATGGCGTCGGAGAGGTCGAGCTTGTCGAAGATGGCGTTGACGTGCTTCTCCACCGCGCTCTGCGAGACGTGCAGCCGCTGGGCGACGGCGGCGTTGGTGTGGCCCTGCGCCATGTGGTGCAACACGTCGCGTTCTCGTGGGGTGAGACGGCTGAGCGGATCGGTGCGGCTCGTGCCCGACATGAGCTGCCGCACCACCTCCGGGTCGAGTGCGGTGGCGCCGGCGGCGACCCGGTCGAGCGCGTCGAGGAAGTCCTCGACCTGGGCGACGCGGTCCTTCAACACGTACCCGACGCCCTCGGAGCGGTCGGCGAGCAACTGCGCGGCATAGCGCTTCTCGACGTACTGGGACAAGACCAGCACCGCGACGGTGGGGAACTCGCGGCGGATCTCCAGCGCGGCCCGCAGCCCGTCGTCGCTGTTGGTGGGCGGCATCCGCACATCCGTGACCACCACCTCGGGACGGTGCCGCGCGACGGCGGAAACCAGGTCGTCGGCGTCGCCCACCGCGGCCACCACCTCGTGCCCCTCATCGACCAGCAACCGGGTGAGCCCGTCCCGGAGCAGCGTCGAGTCCTCGGCCAGGACTATCCGCACGGGAGCGTCGCCCGGATCGTGGTCGGACCGCCCGGCGGGCTGGACACGTCGAGGTTGCCGTCGAGAGCCGCGGCCCGCCGGGCGAGGCCACGCAGCCCGCTGCCGGCGGGATCGGCCCCGCCCCGGCCGTCGTCACGGACCCACATGTCCACTCCCCCGTCCCCGGCCCTGATCTCGATGTCGATCACGGAAGCGCCGGCGTGCTTCGCCGCGTTGGTGATCGCCTCGCAGGCGATGAAGTAGAGCACGGCCTCGACCGGACGCGGCGGGCGGTCGGGCAGTGCGTGGCTGATCCGCACCGGGATCGGCGTGCGCCGGGCCACCATGGTCAGCACCTCGTCCAGCGGGCTGTGGTCGAGCGCGGACGGATAGACCTGCCAGGCCACCTCCCGCAGCTCGTCGAGGGCCCACTGCACGTCGGCGTGCGCCTGGTCCAGCAGTGCCCGCGCCCGGTCCGGGTCGCGGCTACGTCGCGCGCGACCCAAAAGCATGCCGAGCGCGACGAGACGCTGTTGCACGCCGTCGTGCAGGTCCCGCTCGATCCGGCGGCGCTCCGCGTCGACCGCCGCCATGACGCCGGCCCGGCTCTCGGTCAGCTCGTCGATCCGGCGCCGCAGCGCGTCTTCGCCGTCGGGCTCCAGCATCCGCCGTGCGAGATGCCGATCCAGCGCGCCGACGCTGGCGACCGCCTGGAGGTTCACCAGGAGCAGGCCCGCCCCGATCACGACTTGCAGCAGCAGATCGGGCGCGGCGACGCCGCCGGACCCGACGGCACGGAGGAGAACGGCCGCGAGCATCACGCCCACGGCCAGCACCCCGACGGTGAGCGCACCGAGCAGGCCCGGCACGACCCGCAGCGCGAGGTAGCCGACGGCCCGCCGGCCGGTGGCGCGCAGCGGGGCGGGCGCCGGACGGTTCGCGGCCCAGGCCAGCCGCCGCCGCTCCCACCAGGCCGCCACCGGGGCGTACCGGAGGACGGCGGCGAGGACGCGGCGGCGCAGCGCCGGAACCGGCACGGTCAGGGCCAGCAGCAGGCCGGCCGCGACCAGGATCGCCACCTCGACGGCGGCGGAGACGACACCGGCGGCGACGCCGAGCACGGGCCGCGCCCACCGGCCGATCCGCACGCCTCCGGTCGGCGCCCCGGTCACCACCATCCGCCCCTCCCCGCCGGCCTGCCGGTGCCGCCGCTCACCCATCCTCCCCCAGGTGACCCCGGCTGCGGTACACCGTGCCGGATCGCACCGGCAGGCCCGGTCCGCCGACTCCGTCCGGCTCCGGTCGACGGCGGGCGTGTCCGGGGAGGGTACGGCATGAGCCACCCGGAGTCGGATCACCGGCGACCTCCGCGGCGACCGGACGTCGCCGCTGCCGGAGCAGGCCGGACACCACGAGCGCGCCGAGCACCAGCGCGCAGACGACGATGACGACGTTCTGGAGGGCGCCCGCCCATTCCTCGACCACGTGCCAGTTGGCGCCGAGCTGGTAGCCGGCGAGCACGAACACGGTGTTCCAGACGAGACTGCCGAGCGTGGTGTAGAACAGGAACCTGCCGATCGGCATCCGTTCCACGCCGGCCGGGACGGAGATCAGGCTCCGGAAGATCGGAATCATGCGCCCGAAGAACACGGTCGCCGTGCCGTGCCGGGCGAACCACGCCTCGGTCCGGTCGAGGTCGCTCAGCTTGACCAGCGGGAGTCGCCGGACGACGGCCCGTACCCGGTCCCGGCCGAGCACCACGCCGACCTGGTAGAGGGCCACCGCGCCGACGACCGAGCCGAGCGTGGTCCAGGCGATCGCGGCGAACAGGCTCATCCGACCCTGGCTGGCGGCGAAGCCGGCCAGCGGCAGGATCACCTCGCTCGGGATCGGCGGGAACAGGTTCTCCAGCGCCACCGCCAGCCCGGCGCCGGGAGCGCCGAGGCGCTCGACCAGGTCGGTCGCGAATCCGGCCAGGCCGCCGGTGTCACCGGGCGTCGGCGCGGCGGAGGGGGTCGTGAGGTGCCATGAATCGATCATGTCCCCGACGCTATGGCTGTGGCGGGGCCTGGACCATGAGGGTGAACGCACGCCTGAGCGGGCCGACCGGACCGCGACCCTGGGGTTTTCCGCACCCCCGGTCAGGGCGCCTCGTCGCCGTGCTTCTCCTCCTGCGCCAGCACCGCGTCGCGGCGCTGCGGGTCGGTGTGCTCGGCCAGTGCGGCGGCGAGGCGCGGGTCGGCGGAGAGCCGCTCGCCGTCAGCCCTCGCGCACGCGGGGGCGGCGGTGGTCGGTCAGCCGCAGCCCGACGCCGCGTACCGCGACGACCGTAACGCCGGTGCCCAGCTCGTCGAGCTTGCGGCGGAGCCGTTTGACCAGGGACTGCACGTCGGCCCGGCGCTGCGTCGGCGTGTCGTGCCAGACCGCGCGGTGCAGCTCGGCGTAGCTCCACACCCGTACCGGCTCGGTGGTCAGGCAGGTCAGCAGATCGCGTTCCAGCCGGGTGAGGGCGACCTGCCGGTCCCCCCAGCGGGCGGTGGACCGGCCGACGTCGATCACCAGCGCGCCGTCGGCCGGCGACGCGGGGGTGTTAGGCGGGGGCCCCGCCACCTCCGAATGCGTTAACGGGGGCCCCCGCCTAACATCCCCCGTGGGGGCGATCAGCTCGCGCAGCTCGTCCAGGTCGGCGACCAGCAGCAACGGCGCCACGCCGTCCAGCAGCTCGGTGAGCCGCAGCCGCTCGGCCGGGGACGGCGTCACGCCGATGACAAGCGAGAACGGCCGCTCCGCCGGATCGGCGCCGGCAGGCGTCGCGTTCGGGTCGTCCGCTGTCACCGCGCCCCCACCGTGACAATGACTGTCAAACAGGCCCCGACCTGTTGGTGACAAGTTGCTTACTTACGGTCATTGATCGCCCTCTGCTGTCGATCATAGTGTCCACACAGGTGACCGGCGTAGACCCGCACGGCGCCTAGGGGGCCTGGGGGGTTCGTTTCAAACCGGTGTGACCAGTCGGGAGCGCAGTCTCCTGGTCCTTCTGTCATGGCTCGACCATCCGCGGGTCATCCGAGGAGGCAGCACCGATGCTGAGACGTCCACACAGAAGGGGTCCGGCCGCGCGGCTGGTGAGCGCGGGCGCCGCACTGGTCCTCGCCGCTACCGCCCTGGCCGCCACCGGCTCCCCCGCGTCGGCGCAGGCCGGCGCGGGCACCGGCGCGACCGCCGGCGACAAGATCCGCCCCGAACTCACCCGCCAGCTTGAGGGCAAGAGCGAAGGCGACTTCTGGATCCACTTCGCCGGTCGGGCCGACCTGGGCAAGGCCGCCTCGGTCAAGGACTGGAACCAGCGTGGCACGGCGGTCGCCGCGGCGCTGAAGAAGACCGCCGCCGACAGCCAGGCGAAGATCCGCGCCGAACTGGACCGCGCGGGCACCAGATACCAGACGTTCTGGGCCACCAACGCCATCAAGGTCAGCGGCGGCTCCCTCACCATGGCGCAGAACTTCGCCGCCCACGCCGAGGTGGACGGCATCTACGCCCCGGTCGAATACCAGCTTCCGAAGACCACGCCGGGCGCCGCCGAGAAGTCGACGAACGCCCTGGAGTGGGGCATCGCCAACATCAACGCCGACGACGTCTGGAACCAGTACGGCGTCAAGGGCGCCGGCATCACCGTCGCCAGCATCGACAGCGGCGTCCAGTTCGACCACCCGGCGCTGGTGAACGCCTACCGGGGCAACAACGGCGACGGCACCTTCGACCACAACTACAACTGGTACGACGCGGCCGGCGAGTGCGACGACGGGCCGTGCGACTCCGACGGGCACGGCACCCACACCATGGGCACCATGGCCGGCTCGGACGGCGCCAACCAGATCGGCGTCGCCCCCGACGTCAAGTGGATCGCCGCGAACGGGTGCTGCCCGACCGACGCCGCGCTGATCTCGTCGGGACAGTGGATGCTGGAACCCACCGACCTCGACGGGGAGAACCCGGACGCCAGCAAGCGGCCGAACATCATCAACAACTCGTGGGGCACCACCCAGCCCTCGAACGAGCCGTTCATGGAGGACGTCACCGACGCCTGGACCGCCTCCGGCATCTTCGGCGTCTGGTCCAACGGCAACAACGGCCCGTCGTGTCAGACCAGCGGGTCACCGGGCAGCCTGGCCAGCAACTACTCGGCCGGCGCGTACGACGTCAACAACAACATCGCCAGCTTCTCGTCCCGGGGCACCGGGCAGAGCGGCGAGATCAAGCCGAACATCTCGGCGCCCGGCGTCAACATCCGCTCCAGCGTGCCGGACAACTCGTACGCCAGCATCAGCGGCACCTCGATGGCGGCGCCGCACCTGGCCGGCGCGATCGCGCTGCTCTGGTCCGCGGCGCCCACCCTGGTCGGTGACGTCACGGCGACCCGCGCGCTGCTCAACGACACCGCGGTCGACAAGGCCGACACCCAGTGCGGCGGCACCACGGACGACAACAACGTCTACGGCGAGGGCCGCCTCGACGCGCTCGCGCTGCTCGCCGCCGCCCCGATCGGGGACAACGGCACGCTGGCCGGCAAGGTCACCGACGCGGCCGGCGCCCCGATCGCCGGCGCCACGGTCACCCTGACCGGCGCGGCGGACCGGACGCTCGTCACCGGCGCCGACGGCACGTACTCCTCGCTGCTGCCGGCCGGCGACTACCAGGTGGTGGTCGCGGCGTTCGGCTACGCGAGCCGCACGCTGACGGCGACGGTCACCACGAACACGACCACCACCCTGAACGTCACGCTGACCGCGGTGCCGAGCGTCACGGTCGGCGGGCAGGTCACCGACGGGTCCGGGCACGGCTGGCCGCTCTACGCGAAGGTGAGCGTCGAGGGCACGCCGATCTCCGACTACACCACGCCCACCAACGGCCGGTACAGCCTGAAGGTGCCCGCCGGTTCGACCTACCGGCTGAAGGTCGAGCCGCAGTACGCCGGCTACCTGACCGTCACCAAGGAGGTCACGGTCGGCTCGGGCAACCTCACCGCGAACATCGCGGTGCCGGCGAACCCGGAGGCGTGCACCACCGCGCCCGGCTACACCGTCAGCTCCGACGGCGTGTACGAGACGTTCGACGGCACCGGCGTGCCGGAGGGCTGGTCGGTGGTGGACAACGCCGCCTCCGGGCAGGTCTGGGAGTTCACCGACGCGGGTGAGCGCGGCAACCTGACCGGCGGCGACGGCAACTTCGCCATCATCGACAGCGACAACTACGGCAGCGGCGGCAAGCAGGACACCTCGCTCGTCAGCCCGGTGGTCGACCTGACCGGGGTGAGCGCTCCGGTGATCCGGTTCAACCAGGACTACAACTGGCTGAACAGCGACCGCGCGGACGTCGACCTGAGCCTCGACGGCGGCGACACCTGGAGCAACGTGCTCCGGCAGGCGGCCGACGTGCGCACCAAACTGACCGAGGTGCCGATCCCGCAGGCGGCCAACCAGTCGCAGGTGCGGGTGCGCTTCCACTACTACGACGCGAGCTGGGAATGGTGGTGGGAGGTCGACAACGTGCTGATCGGCAGCGGGCTCGTCTGCAAGCCGGTCGACGGCGGCCTGGTGCTCGGCCACGTCCGGGACGCCAACGACGACGGGTACGTCAACGGCGCCACCGTGACCAGCAAGGACCGTCCGGCGGAGAAGGCCACCACGGTCGCCACCCCGGACGACACCGAGCTGCCGGACGGCTTCTACTGGATGTTCTCGTCGCTGACCGGCACGCACCCGTTCACGGCGACCGCCGGCAACTACGTGAGTCAGACCAAGCAGGTGGACGTCGAGACGGACTGGGCCACCGCGGCCAGCTTCAGTCTCGCCGCCGGCCAACTGTCGGTGCAGCCGACGTCGCTGACGGGCACGGCCCGGATGCCCAGCGGCAAGGTCAGCAAGACGTTCACGGTGAAGAACACCGGCGGGGCGCCGGTGAACGTCGAGTTCTCCGAACGGGACGGCGGGTTCGTGCTGCAACGCGCGGACGGCTCGCAACTCTCCGAGCAGGCGCTGCTCGGCTCGACCGGCGCGGCGGCGCAGCGGCTGACCGCGGCCACGTCGTTCGCCGCCCGCCCCTCCGGCAAGTCGGCCACCTCGGCCGCCGCGCCGGCCGCTCCGCAGGCGGACCCCTGGACCACCATCCCGGGCTACCCGGCCAACGTGATGGACAACCGGGTCGTCACCGTCGACGGCAAGGTCTACTCCATCGGTGGCGGTGACGGCACCACGTCCAGCACCAAGAACTACCGCTACGACCCGGTCGCCCAGACCTGGTCCGCCATCGCCGACCTGCCCGGCGCGCGGACCGCGATGACGGTCGGCGTGATCGACGGCAAGATCGTCGCCAGCGGCGGCTGGGGGGCCTCCGGCCCGGACGGCACCACCTGGTCGTACGACCCGGCGGCGAACACCTGGACCGCCAAGGCGAACAACCCGGCGCCACGGTCGGCGGCCGGCCAGGCCGTCGCGGGCGGCAAGTTGTACGCGGTCGGCGGCTGCACCACGGCCAGTTGCCTGCCGATGTCCAACACGGTGGTCAGGTATGACCCGGGCGCGAACACCTGGGAGACCCTGCCGTCCTACCCGAAGTCGGTGGCGTTCCTGTCCTGCGGCGGGATCGACGGCATCGTCTACTGCACCGGCGGCAACGACGGGACGGTGTCGCAGAAGGCCGGCTACGCCTTCGACCCGGCCGCCAACGCCTGGACCGCCATCCCGGACGCGCCGGCCGACAACTGGGCCTCGTCGTACGCGGTGGCCAACGGCAAGCTCCTGGTCGTCGGCGGGTCGCAGGGCGGCGCCATCACCAACGCCGGATTCGCGTACGACCCGGCGACCAACTCCTGGGCGAACCTGCCCAACGCCAACACCCCCCGTTACCGGGGCGGCGCGGCCTGCGGGTTCTACAAGATCGGCGGTTCGTCGGGCAGCTTCACGGCCACCAAGGACAGCGAGGTCCTGCCCGGCTTCTCCGAGTGCTCGGAGGTCGCGGCGGACGTCAGCTGGCTCACCGTGGACAAGTCCAAGGTCACGCTGGCGCCCGGCGCGAAGGTCAAGGTCACGGTCGGCATGACCGCGAACGTCGACCAGCCGGGTACGTACTCGGCGACCGTCGCGATCAAGGAGGACACCCCGTACACGGTGGCGCCGGTGGCGGTCACCATGGTCGCGCAGCCGCCGAACACCTGGGCCAAGCTGTCCGGCACGGTCTCCGGCAAGAGTTGCCAGGGCGGCACCGCGCCACTGCCGGGCGCGACCGTCCAGGTCGACTCGTGGGCTAGTTCCTACACGTTCACCACGGACGCCGAGGGCAAGTACGCCTACTGGATGGACCGGCGCAACAACCCGCTCACGTTGATCGTCGCCAAGGACGGCTGGAAGCCCCAGACGCGCCAAACGAAGATCAATTCCGCCACGCCCACCGTGGAGGACTTCACCCTCGCCCCCACCCGCTGCTGACCCGTAGCGGCCGACAGGTCCGGCCCGCCCGGTGTTCCCCACCGGGCGGGCCGCTCCACGTCACCCCTTCCGCCCCCCGTCATCCGCGCAGCCCGCCCCGCCCCGCCCCGCCCTACATTGCCCTACCCTGCCCTGCCCCCGGCCTCGCCCTGTTCCCACCTGCCCTGCCCGCCCTGCCCTGCCCTGTTCCCGCCCTGCCTCGCCCTGCGCTGCCCTGCCTCGCCCCGCCTTGCCGATCATGGACTCTATGGCTCCGAAATGCGGCTCTTGCGACTTTTGCCACTTGCCACAACTACTTGATCGACGAAACCGGAGGAAGCAGCCCGTCGATCATGAAGTTAGTTGCACGCAGCGTCCGAATTGTCGTCATTAACTTCATGATCGACGGCGCGGGCGGGTCGCCCACCTTCCCGCCCGGTTCTCTTCGTTGATCAAGGAGTTTGCGTCGCGCGGGAGCGAATTCGGCTACCCAAACTCCTTCATCACGCCGGGGAGAGGTGCAGCGCGGGGCAGGACACCAACGCGGGGCAGGACACAGGTTAGGCGGGGGTCAGGCGGAAGCCGACGCCTCGGACGGCGTGGATCGTGGCGGCGGCGTCCAAGCGGCCCAGCTTGTGCCGGATACGGCGGACCACCGAGTGCATGTCGGAGCCCCGTCCGAGATGATCGTTGCCCCAGACCGCGCGGTGCAGTCGCGCGTACGTCCACACCCGGCCCGGAGTGCCGACGAGGCAGACCAGCAGGTCGTGCTCCAGCGGCGTCAACCCGATCTCCCGCTCCCGCCAGCGCAACACTCGCCGGTCGGAGTCGACGGCCAACTCCAGCCCCGGAAACTCGACCGGCGCGTCGGCGTCGGCAGCCGGGCCCCGCACACCGGAACGCGCGCCCAGGGCGTCGACGGACGCGGCAGTGGCGGCGACCGGCAAGCCAACCTCTACCGACGAGCCAACCTCTACCGACGAGCCAACCTCTACCGACGAGCCGGCATCCACCGACGAGCCAACATCCACCGGCAGAACAGCACCGGCCGGCGCGACAGCGTCGACGTCGGTCAAGGTTGCGGGCACCGCGGGCACCGGGGGCACCACGGGCACCGGCGGCACCGGGGGCACTGGGGGCACTGGGGGCACTGGGTGCACTGGGGGCGCCGGCGGACGGCGGACCAGGTCGAGGAAGCGGCGGGCCTGGTGCGCGCTGGAGACGATCAGGAACGTCTCGGTGCCGCCGAGCAGTTGGGCGAGCTGCCGGCGCTCGGTCGCCGAGGTCGCAATGCCGATGACCAAGGACGGGATCGCTGTCATCCGTTCCCACCTTTCCGGCAGGCTGGCGCAGCGCCCGGCAATTGCCCGCGCCATTGCTGACGCGGCGGATCGGGCCGCCCACCTACGCGGAGCACGCGGTGCGGAGCGCGGCCTGAGGCGTGCTGGAGCTGCTGTTTCGTGAGGCTACGAGGCGAGCTACCGGGGATCATATAGCCGCCCACCGATGATTGGTATAGCAGTTAACGTCGATGTAACGGCATCCGACAAGATGACCTGAGCAAATTGCGGGCCGAGGTCACGCCGGCACCGCGTCCCACAGCGTCCGCATCGACCGGATGGCCGACCGGGTCTCCTGGAGATACTCGGCCGTGGTCAGCGACTGCCGCAGGCGCGCGTCCGGCACCGCCGCCGGGTCGACACCCACCGTCTCCACCGCGCAGCCGTACGGAATGCCGAGCGTCCGGATGGCATCCGCCTGCTGGAACGGTACGAAGTGCTCGGTGGTGATCAGGAGGATGCGTTCCCCCGGCTGCGGCCGGGCCCGGGAGTCGGCCCAGTATGCACACGTGTCGGCGGTGTTGGCTCGCCGGTTCGGGTCGGACGACGGCGCGGCCAGGACGCTCAACCGCCGGCCGTCGGGAGCGTCGTAGTCGCGGGTCAGGGTTGACGCACCGACGTCGCCCCGCGGGCGGTAACCGGGGAATGCAGCCCGGACCGCGACGTCCATGGCGTCGAACTCGGTGGGGCAGGCGTCGACGCCTAGGTCCCCCGCCAGGGTCTGCTCCTGCGTCGAGGTGGGACGGAGGCTGCCCAGGCCGCACAGCGTGCCGCCGGTGACCCGGCCGCCGAGCAGCGCCGCCGCGTGCCGGGCCCGGATCAGGCAGCTGCGGAGCAGGCCACCGTGGATCAGGACGTGCTCGTACCGGTCCTGGCTCGGCACGCCGCGGTGCCGCAGGCCGAGCGCGGTGACCGCCGCACGCACCCGCTCGGTCACGTCCGCGGTGAAGTCCCGCCGCAGGGCGGTGGCGCGTTCGCCGCCACGGCGGAAGTCCCAGTGCCGGGCCGAGATCTCCCCCAGCCCGCGGAGCACATCCCCACGGAGCACATCCCCGGTCGGCCATCTCTCCTCGAAGCACTCGACCAGGTCGCGCATCGCGGGCGAGGTCGCCCAGGCGGCGATCTCCGCACGCAGGGCCACCGGATCGCCGTGCCGGCTCCATCGTGGCAACCCGATCCGGGCGTACGCGGTCATGGTCCTCGCCTTTCCACGAGCGATGAGATTCGGGCCGTACGGCGGTCTGATCCGGGTGACCACACTCGTGCTGCGGCTGGCCGATCGGACGCCGACCCGCGCGGAGATCGCGGTCCGCTGCGCCGAGCTGGCCGAGACGGTACGCGGTCGCGAGCGGGGTGTGGTGGTCTGCGACGTGTCCGCGGTGACCCGGCCCGACGTGGTGACGGTCGAGGTGCTGGCCCGGCTCCGGCTGACCGCCCGGCGGTTCGGGTGGCGGTTGGAGGTCCGCGGCGCGGGCGTCGGCCTACGCGACCTGGCCGACCTGCTCGGGCTGGCCGACGCCCTCTTCGAGCCGGGCCGGCAGACCGAAGAGCGGGAAGAGGCGGTCGGTGTCGAGGAAGTGGTTGAGCGAGGTGATCCGCCCGCCGGAGAGCCCGATCACGATCAGCGACCAGGGCACGTGCCCTGAGTCGGGGTCGCGCCGGTACTGCCCGAACGCCGGCATGCCGTTGGCGGCCACCGGCACCAGGCGCGAGCCACGGCAACCGTTGCCCGTGCCGGTCATCCAGGCCGTGATGTGGTCGGGCCCGCGCAGCCACAGCGGCACCGGCGGCATCGACAGCGTCGCGTCCTCGTGCAGCAGCTCGGTGAGCGCCGTCAGGTCGTACGCCTCGAATGCCCGCACGTAGCGGGTCAACAGCGCCTGCTGCTCCTCGTCGAGTGGCCGGCGCACGTCGGCGGCGGTGTCGGCGGACGCGAGCGTGGCCCGGGCGCGTTGCAGCGCGCTGTTGACGCTCGGCACGGAGGTGTCGAGCAGGTCCGCGACCTCCTGCGCCGACCAGGCCAGCACCTCGCGCAGGATGAGCACGGCCCGCTGCTTCGGTGGGAGGTGCTGCAACGCCGCGACGAACGCCAGCCGGACGGACTCCCGCCCGGCGATCACCTCGGCCGGGTCGCCGGCCGAGGGCAGCACCCGGTCGTCCGGCATCGGGCCGAGCCAGATCTGCTCCGGCCGGGGCTCGCCGGGGTGGGTGGCGGTGCCGCTGCCGGCCGGGCCGAGGTCCATCGGCCGGACCCGGCGCTGCGCGCTGGCGGCCATGTTCAGGCAGACGTTCGTCGCGATCCGGTAGAGCCAGGTCCGCAGCGCGGACCGCCCCTCGAACCGGTCGAAGTTGCGCCAGGCCCGGACGAAGGTGTCCTGCACCGCGTCCTCGGCCTCGAAGGCCGACCCCAGCATCCGGTAGCAGTAGCCGGTCAGTTCCGACCGGTACGCCTCGAGTTGCGTCTCCACGGGGACGCTCGCCACCTCGCTCACCTGTTCGAAACTAGCCCACATGCTGCGCGAACGCGAGCACCCGAAGTCGGGTGGCGCGCACCGATGAGTTCGCCGGGCGGGTCCGGTCCACCAGTCGTCAGCACGGAACATGCGAAGGAGCATCCGATGGCCACCATCGAGACGAGCGCCCCCGGGCGGTACGCCGACGTCAACGGCCTCCGCCTCTACGTCGAGTCGCACGGGTCCGGCCGGCCGATGATCCTGCTGCACGGCGGGCTCGGCTCGGGCGAGATGTTCACGCCGATCCTGCCCGCGCTTGCCGCAGGGCACCAGGTGATCCTGGTGGACCTCCAGGGGCACGGCCGCACCGCCGACATCGACCGGCCGCTCGACATGGCGCTGATGGCCGACGACATCGCCGCGCTCATCGACCACCTCGGCCTGGACCGGCCGGACCTGGTCGGCTTCTCCCTCGGCGGCGGCGTGGCGATGCACGTGGCGTTCCGGCACCCGGAGAAGGTGGGCCGGCTGGTCTCCGCGTCGGCGCACATCCGGCGCGACGCGGTCTACCCGGAGCTGCTCGCGCAGCAGGGCCAGATGAACGCCGCAGCGGCGGAGTTCCTCAAGGAGACCCCGATGTACGAGTTGTACCAGCGGGTGGCGCCACGCCCGGAGGACTTCCCCGGGCTGCTCGACAAGATCGGCGCGGCGATGCGGGTGGACTTCGACGTCACCGAGCAGGTGCGCGCCCTGCGGGTGCCGACGCTCGTGGTCGCCGCGGACGCCGACATGGCCCCGCCGAGCCACTACGTCGAGGTGTTCACGCTGCTCGACGGTGGACTGCGGGACGCCGGCTGGACCGGCGAGGGCCGCCCGGCGGGCGGGCACGCGCTGGCGATCCTGCCCGGCCTGAGCCACTACGACCTCCACGACTCGCCGCTGTTCGCCGCCGTCACGCTCGCCTTCCTCGACGGGGGCCGCTGAGCCACCGCCGCCGGGGCGTCGCCGCGTCGTGCACGGGGGACGATGGGGCGACGCCCCGGCAGCGGGCAGGTGGGCGCGGGTCGGCCCGCGGCGGCGTCCCGCAGCGTGCCGCGACCCGAACTCGATTGACGGGACATCGAGCGGGTTCTACGGTCCCGCGATGCGCCCTGGAGAAATTGTCGTCACGGTCCAGCAGGTGCGCGCCCTGATCGACGAGCAGTTCCCCGAGTGGTCGGACCTGCCGGTCGTGGCGCAGCCGCTCAACGGCACCGATAACGCGCTGTTCCGGCTCGGTGACTTTCTCACGGCGCGGCTGCCGCGGGCGCGGTGGGCGGTCGACCAGGTGACGACCGACGCGACCTGGCTGCCGCGGCTGGCGCCACACCTACCGGTGCCGGTGCCGGTGCCGATCGCGGTCGGGCAGCCGGGCGGGGACTACCCGTGGCCGTGGACGGTCGTCCCGTGGCTGGACGGGCACAATCCGGAGGTCGGGCGGGATCTCTCCGACCTCGCCGTCGACCTCGCCGGCTTCGTGCACGCGATGATCGCGATCGATCCGATGGGCGGCCCGGTCAAGGAGGGGATCCAACGCGGCGTGCCGCTGGTGCGACGGGACGAGCTGACCCGCCGCTCGATCGCGGCGCTGGGCGACCGGATCGACGGGCGGGCCGTGACCGCGGCGTGGGACGAGGCGATGGCGGCGGACGAGTGGTCCGAACCGCCGGTGTGGCTGCACGGCGATCTCCTGGCAGGCAATCTGCTGGTCGATCGGGGCAGACTCACCGGAGTGATCGACTTCGGCGGTCTCGGCCGCGGCGATCCCGCGGTCGAGGTGCGGCCGGGCTGGAGTCTGTTCGACGCCCGCGCGCGGACCGTCTACCGGGAGGCGCTCGGGTTCGACGAGGCGACCTGGGTACGCGGGTGGGCCTGGATGCTGTCGGGCTCGCTCTACTGGTTGGCGGACCTCTGGGACTCGATCAGGGCGGACGACCGCGAGGACACGCTCCGCCACATCGACCACATTGTGCGTCACCGCCACGACTGACCGGGCCGCGCCCCTGCGGTGCCGTCTACCTTGACAAGCCGTACGAGATCCAGACCTACGCGGACGCGCGGCGCTCGCTCGGTGAACGGGCGCTCGACTCTGATGAGTCCCACACGGATGAGGAACGATCGTTCTTGACTGTTCGTTCCTAAACGGTTAATGTTCTCGGCATGGGTCGCCCGAGGGGTTTCGACGAGGAAGTCGTGACGGCGGCGGCGGCCGAGTTGTTCGCCGGCCGGGCCTACGACGGGGTGTCGGTCGACGATCTCGTCCAGCAACTGGGGGTGCACCGCAACAGTCTGTACAAGACTTTCGGCAGCAAGCGGGGGCTCTATCTCGCCGCCCTGCGATGGCACATCGCGCACCGGCTGCCGGCGCTGACCGAGCAACTCGCCGCCGGCACGGGCGTCGCCGACGACCACACCCTCGATCTGCTGTTGCTGGCCGCGGTAGAGCGCGCGCCCAGCGACGTCGAGGTGGCCGCTCTGGTGGCCAAGGCGTGGCAGGCTCTGGAACAGGCCCTGCCACGGGTGCCGGCGGCTGACCGCCCACGCGCGAACGGGGTGGACGCGCTGCTGGGTGAGCGACTGCGGGCCCGCGCCGCGGCAGCACCGGCCGATCCCTCGTAACCGAACCCTCTCCCCGCCCGACGCTGCCCGCGCCGGTGCGCCACCACGCCCCGCGGCCGGTGTCGCCGGGACTTGCGAAAGGACCGTTGTCATGGCCAGTGTCCGCATCGACGGCGACGATGTCGTCGTGGAGATCGAAGGGATGGACCGGTTGTGGTCGCTCAAGAGCCGCCTGGTGATCCCGTTGGCAAACGTCCGCGGCGCCACCGCCGACCCGGGCATCGCCGCCGACCCCAAGGGGGTACGGGCACCGGGCACCCACCTGCCCGGAGTGATCACGGCTGGCACCTTCCACCAGGACGGTGAGCGCGTCTTCTGGAACATCCGTGACGGCGCCCGCGCCGTCGTCATCGAACTCGCGGACGAGCGCTACGCCCGCCTGGTCGTGGAGGTCGCCGACCCGGCCGCCACGGTCGCCCTCATCGAGCAGGCGGTGGCGCGATGATCCCGCTCGCCCGGCGGGCCGCCATCGGCGCCGTCCTGGTCGGGAGCATCGCCGCCGGGGTGCTTCCCGCCGGCGCCGCGCAGGCCAGGCCGCTCACGCCGGCCACGGACCGCGAGGTCACGTTCACCGTGGACGGGACCGTCACGTACGGCACCCTGCACCTCCCCGCCCATCGGCGGGGGCAGCGGATGCCGGCGGTGCTGTTGCTGCCCGGCAGCGGTCCCACCGACCGCAACGGCGACCAGCCGCCCGCGCTCACCCCGCACACCCTGGCCAAGCTCGCCGACGCGCTGGCGCGCGACGGGGTCGCCAGCCTTCGCTTCGACAAGTACGGCTCGGGCCGGACCGGGCTGGGCGCGTACGCCGACAAGCCGGAGACGATCGACTATCCCGCATTCGTCCGCCAGGCCGACGCCGCGTACCGGCTGCTCGCCCGCCAACCCGAGGTCGACCGGCGAGCGGTACGCCTGATCGGGCACAGCGAGGGCGCGCTGACGGCGCTGATGGTCGCGGTCGCCGCCGAACCCCGTACGGCCGGGGTCGGGCTGCTGCAACCCCTGGCGGAACGGTTCCTCGACGTGCTCGCCCGACAACTGCACGAGCAGCTCGCCGCCGCCGTCGCGGCGGGCCAGATGAGCCCGGAGGAGCAACGCGCGATCGGGCGCGCCGTCGACCGGGCCGTCGCCGACCTGCGGGCGCACCGCCCGATCGACACCAGCGCCATGCCGGCCGCGCTCGCCGCGCTCTTCCAGGGCCTCGGCGGTCCCAGCCGGCGCTACGTGGAGTCCATCGACGCCGTCGACCCCGCCTCGGTCGCACGCCGGCTACCCCCTCGAACCCCGGCGCTTCTCACCTGCGGAACCATCGACCCGCAGGTCCCGTGCGACACGACCACGCCACTGGCGACGGCGCTGGCGCGGGCGCACACAGGCGGGCCGGGCCGGGTCGTGCTGCCGGGCGTGGGCCACGACCTGACCGACCCCGCGGATCCGGACGTGCTCGCCCCGGCGGCACTCGACGCGCTGCACCGGTTCATGAGGTGCGGCGCCCCGGCCGCGCGCTGACGTCGCCGCTCGCCGCCGACGGCCGTCACCGCTCGCCGATCGTGGGCAGGCGCCGGTCGCCGGCGGGTACGGCGGCAGCGCTGAGCCAGCGGCGGGCGGCCCCGAGCATGGCGGGTGGGCCGCACACGTGGACCTGCTGGCCGGGCCGGTGGTGACGGGCGGCCAGGCCGATGGCGCTGCCGCGCTCGGACGGCCCGGCCTCGGGGTCGTCGGACAAGGCGGGCACGATCGTCAACCGGTCGTGCGCCTGTTGAAGCTTGTCGAGGGCGATCGCGTCATAGAGGTCGGCGAACGTCCGCGCCCCGAGGATCAGCGTGACCCGCCGGCCGCCCGGCGCGTCGACGACCTGTTCGACGAGGGCGCGCAGGGGCGCGAGGCCGGTGCCACCGGCCACGAGCAACAGGTCTCCGTCGCCCTCGGTCAACTCCAGCCCGGTGTCGGCGGGCGCGCCGAGGTGGAGCACGTCGCCGGGGCGTACCTCCTCGACCAGGCTGCGGGAGACGGAGCCGGCGGTCAGGGCGCGGACGTGGAACTCCAGCGTGCCGTCCGGGCGGGGCGCGTTCGCCGGGGACAGCCACCGCCACCGTCCCGGCCGGCGCGGCGTGTGCACCGGGACGGCCTGGCCGGGTCGGTGGGGCAGCCGCCGCCGCGGTCGTACCGTCAGCATGGCGATGGTGTCGACGGGCCGGTCGTGGTCGATCACCTCGACCGGCCACCACGGCGGCCCGTCGCCGAGACGGGCGGCGGTGCGCTCGATCAGCCGCCAGGCCCGCCACCAGCGCACGCCGGGCGCGGGCAGCAGGGCGTCGCCGATCGCCGCCGCGTGCCAGGGCCGAAGACCGAAGCTTCGGTACGCGGACCCGAGCGCCCGCAGCGACGCCACGCGCCCGGCGCGGTCGTCGTCGCCGTCGAGCAGCCGCCGCAGCGAGGCGTGCAGCAGCGGCGCGTCGCGTTCCGGCAGCAGCCCCGGACAACGATTTTCCACTGCGGTCCAGAATTCACAGGTCTCGTCGGTCACGAAAACCGCCAGGCGTCGGTGCGTTCGGCAGACATCGGCGGGCGCCTCCATACGGATCGGACGAGATGGGAATTGTGAATGTGGAATTCGCATGATCACGTGCCGTCCGGGACGTCCGGGTCGCGGCGGCGGCAGGCGCGATGCCGGGACTGCCATTGGCGTAGAGCCTGGCGGACACGGTCGTTCTGGGTCCGGGCGGTGATCAGATCGCGGTTCAGGCGTTCGAGTTCGTCCGCCACCCGGTCGAGATGGTCGCGGACCTGCACCGGATCCAGCCCACGCCAGCGCGTGTCGAAGGCGGCAGCGCGAACGTGGTGTGGGAGAAGGCGTTCCGGACGCGCGTCGGTCATGCCCACGATGGTCGATTCCTTACTGGTGTCGGACAATGTTTTGCCGCAGAATGCGGACCAAGGGATGAGGTGTCTTACGCGACCGCAGCAGAGGAGATGACGTGGACGACTCGGGGAGCACCGTCCCGCGTAGGCAACTCGGCAGATATCTGAGGGAGATTCGCGAAGACGCGCACATCACGGTGAGTGCGGCGGCCAAGCAGTTGGAATGGTCGACGCCCCGGATCTGGCGTTACGAAACGGGCCAGGTCCCCATGCATCCGAACGACGTCGAGGCGATGTGCCGGGTCTACGGCGCGTCCCGCGAGACGATCGAGACGATGCGGGCGCTGGCCCGGGAGACCAAGGCCCACGGCTGGTGGCACAGCTACGGCGAGGCGGTCGAAGACTGGTTCAAGTTGTACGTGGGCCTGGAAGCGGCGGCGACCAAGATCCGAAAGTACGAATCCGACCTGATCCCAGGGCTCTTGCAGACAGTCGAGTACATGACCGAGGTGATCGCCACCGACAACCCTCATCTGAGCAAGGGCGAGCAGCAGGCGAAGGTGGATGTCCGGCTGCGCCGTCAGCGACTGCTGGCTCGCGCGGTGCCCCGGGCCCCTTACCTGGACGTGGTTCTCAACGAATCGGTGTTACGTCGACCGCTGCGGGACCGGACTGCCATGGTTAGGCAGCTCGATTCCCTGGTAGTGGCCAGCCAGCGACACAACATCGGCGTTCGGGTGCTGCCGCTCAGCATCGGGCTCTATCGTTGGGCGTCGGCCGGCACGTTCACCATGCTCGATTTCCCAGACGATGTGCGGGAGCCAGAGCCAACCACGATCTACATGGACGGGCCGTGCGGCGCGGTCTACCTTGACAAGCCGTACGAGATCCAGACCTATGAGGAAGCGTGGCGCTCGCTCGGTGAGCGAACCCTCGATGCGGATGAGTCCCGTGAGCTGATCACGGAGATCGCGAAGGAGATGACCGATGGAACGTGACGGGGTGTGGCGCAAGTCGTCCCGGTCCGGCGGCAACGGGGACTGCGTCGAGGTGGCCGGCTTCGCCGACGCGGTAGGGGTACGGGACACCAAGGACCGGCGGGGGCCGGCGTTGAGCTTCGACCCGACGAGCTGGACCCGGTTCGTCGCGGCCACCCGCACCGGCCGCTTCGACAACCGGCCCTGAGCGGACGAGTCCCGTGAGCTGATCACGGAGATCGCGAAGGAGATGACCCATGGGACGTGACGGGGTGTGGCGCAAGTCGTCCCGGTCCGGCGGCGAGGGCAACTGCGTCGAGGTGGCCGGCTTCGCCGACGCGGTGGGGGTGCGGGACACCAAGGATCGGCGGGGGCCGGCGTTGAGCTTCGACCCGACGAGTTGGACCCGGTTCGTCGCGGCCACCCGCACCGGCCGCTTCGACAACCGGCCCTGATCCGCTGATGGCGAGTCGGGTGCCGGGCCGCCGGCGCCCGGGTCGTCCGGCTGCTCCCCGGCAACTCAGACCCTGCGCGACATCCTCCGGCATACCGATCCGACGCAGGAAGGACGAGATGAGCAGCAGGTTCGTGGTGATCACAGGTGGTCCCGGGGCGGGCAAGACCACGCTGCTCAACAGCCTGCGGCAAGCCGGCCACGCCTGCGTCGACGAAGCTGGCCGACAGATCATCCAGGATCAGTTGTCGATCGGTGGTCAGGCGCTGCACACTCGGGACTCACGGCTGTTCGCCGAGATCATGCTCAGTTGGGAGATCCGCTCCTACCGCCAGGCCGGCCGGCACGCCGGGGTCGTCTTCTTCGACCGGGGCATTCCGGACCTGGTCGGCTACCACCTCCTGCTCGGCCGACCCGTTCCCGAGCACGTGACAGCAGCGGCCGAGAAGTTCCGCTACCACCGGCGGGTGTTCATCGCACCGCCCTGGCCGCAGATCTACGCCACGGACAGCGAGCGACAGCAGGACTTCACCGAAGCCGTCCGCACCTACGAGGCGATGGTTGCCGCCTACACCATGCACGGCTACGACCTCACCGTCCTGCCGCGCAGCGACATCGCGTCCCGCCGCGACTTCGTCGCCCGCCACCACACCTCCGTCGATGTTGGAATAGCGGCATCTCCCGAAATTCGCGCAGCGGACATCTGAGGCACCCGGTCACACCACTCCGTCTCGCTCCCGCGCGTCAACGTCGATCTTGGACTTATGGCACCTCCGATACCAACCCGAACCGACATTCCTTGCACCACAAGCCCAAGATCGACGAGGAGACCAGCCCAACCTCACCCGCCCCGCCGGTAGCCGAGTGGGCGATCATGAAGTTGGCGGCATCAACGGAGATCAACATCGCCGTTAACCTCATGATCACGGAGGAGGAGGGGGGCGCGCGGAGTGGATTCCTCGCTGACTGTTCGCCCGGCCCGGGTCGCGGACGTCGCTCAGATGGCGCAGACGCATGTTCGGTGCTGGCAGGAGACGTATCGCGGGCTCATGCCGGACGCGGTGCTCGATGATCCCGGTTTCCCGGCCGCTCGGGAGCGGTTCTGGACCGCTGCCCTGACCGACGAACGCTATCGCGAGAACCGCGCGGCGGTGGCCGAACGGGACGGCGACGTGATCGGGATCGCGATGTCGGGTCCGCCGCCGGACGCCGTGGCGGCGTGGACACGGCAGCTCCATGTCCTCTACGTGTACGCGACCGAGCACGGCACGGGTGCGGGACAAGCGTTGTTGCGGGCGGTCATCGACCCGGCGGAGTCGGCGGCGCTGTGGGTCGCCGATCCCAACCCCCGCGCGCAGGCGTTCTACCGCAAGCACGGCTTTGTCTCCGACGGGACGATCCGGGTCGAGGGCGGCGTACGGGAGATTCGCATGGTCCGTGACGTGCGGGCGCCGTCGCCGGCGCGGTGAGGACCACGCGGTCGACGTGCAGCGGCGCGACGCGCCGACTCCCTGTTCGTCCGTACCGGCGGATGGCCCGCCGTGACCACCGTGGCCGCGTGGATCCGGTTCGTCGCGGCCACCAGCGCCGGTCGTGTCGACTGACGTCCCTGAGCGAATCCGATTCGACCACCCACTTCATCTCGCGTGACGAGATTGATGTTCTGCACCATGGAACCCGCAGAGATCTTGGAACGAAATGGCCCCTATAGGGGCCATTTCGTTCCAAGATCTCTGCGGTCGCATGCGGCGCGCGAGGACGCCCTCTTCAGGGTGCTGGAGAGCCGATCCGCCAGCACTAGGATGCGAGCGTGGCTCAGGTTTGGCGTCCGTACCGGCTGGTCGCCGCCGTCGTGGTGGTGCTGCTGGTTGGCGCGGGCGTGGCCTGGGGTGTCGACGACGCGCTGGGGCTGAGCCACACTCCGGCCGACGTGCCACGCGAGACAGGCGTCGCCGCGCCGCCACGCACGCCGGCCCCGGTGCCGCCGCTGACCTCCATCGTCGTGCCGGACCACCTTCGCACGGTCAAGGCCGCCGCAGCCGTGGCCGACGCGCTCGCCACGCGGGGCCACCCCCGCCCCACGGTCACCCGGACCGCAACACCCGCGCCAGCCCGAAATACACGCGCCGGCACAACCGATCCAGCCGGAACCGGCCGGAGCACCAGCACCGGCACAACCGGCCCGAGCGGAGCCGGTCCGAACGCGAACACGGCTCCGACCGAAACCGGCCGGAACGCGACCGCCGCGAGCATGTCGGCAGTCACCACGCTGAGCGCGGAGCTGCGCGCCAGCGACACGCCGGAGACGTACCGGATCGACGCCCGCCGGACGGAGCTGAGCGTCACCGGCGACCTCGCGGGGGTGGTGGCCGGGCTCTACCGGCTGGCCGACCGGATCCGCTCGGGCGCCGAGGTGCTGCCGGCGGCGGAGGCAGGCCGCCCGGTCGCGCCCCGGCTGGGGCTGCGGCTGACCGACGCCGGTTCGGTGGGGCGCGAGGCGGACCCGAAGGCGTTCGGCGACGACTACCGCCTCAACACCGACATCGTCACGCCCGCGCTGCTGCCCCGGGCGCCATGGGTGGACGCCACGGCGGTGGCTCGGATCGACGCGCAGTTCCGGCAGTTCGTCGACCACGCGGCGGCGCAGGGCTACAACGGCGTCGTGGTGCCCGGCTTCCTGGAGTACGTCACGTTCGAGAAGGTCGGCGACGGGCACGCGGTCTATCCGGCCGGCGACCCGCACGTGGACCGGGCCCGCGCGATGGTGGCGGCGTTCGGGCCGGTCTTCCGGTACGCCGAACAGATGGGCCTGAAGGTCTTCCTGCTCACCGACATGCTGGCGGTGTCGCCGCCGCTTGAGGCGTACCTGAACCGGACCGTGGGCGGGCTCGACACCACCGACCCCCGGCTCTGGGCGGTCTACCGCGCCGGGCTGGCCGAGCTGTTCGCCGGCATGCCGTTCGTCGCCGGCCTGATGGTCCGCGTCGGTGAGGGCGGCGAGGTGTACGCGGGCGACGGCTGGGACTACACCTCGAAGCTCGCGGTCACCACCGCCGAGGGCGTCCGCACGATGCTGCGGGCGCTGCTCGACACGGCGGGACCGGCCGGCAAGGAGGTCATCTTCCGCACCTGGACGGTGGGCGTCGGCGCGGTCGGTGACCTGCACACCAACCCGGATTCGTACGCCGAGGTGCTGGGCGGGTTCGACGATCCGCACCTGATCGTGTCCACCAAGTACACGCTCGGCGACTTCTACAGCCACCTGCCGCTCAACACCACGCTGCTCGGCGGCGCGCACCGGCGGATCGTCGAGTTCCAGGCCCGGCGCGAGTTCGAGGGGTTCGGCGCGCTCCCGAACGACCTCGGCCCGCTGCACCGGGCCGCGCTGCGCGCGTTCCTCGCCGCGAACCCGCACGTCGAGGGCGTGTGGAACTGGACCCAGGACGGCGGTCCCCTGCGCGCCGGGCCGATGTCGCTCTACCTGCGCGCCGGTTTCTGGCAGCTCTACGACCTGAACACGTACGCGGTCGCCCGGCTGGCCTGGGATCCGGACACCGACCCGGCGCGGATCACGGCGGACTGGGCGTACCGGACGTTCTCCGCCGACCCGGCGACCGTGGCGGCGATCGGGCAGGCCATGGCGTTGTCCCGCACGGCGGTCACCACGGGCCTCTACATCGGCCCGTACGCGGACACGTCGGTGCGGGCGCTCGGGCTGGAACCGCCGCCGATGATGTGGATCTTCGAGTGGGACATCCCGACCGGGGACTCGGCGGCGCTTGACAGCATCTACGCGGTCACCGGCGACCGGGTCGACGCGGCGGTCGCCGAGGGCGCCGACGCGGTCGCGACCGCCCGGCGGATGCGCGCGCTGGTCGCCGGCACCGACCCGGCCACGTGGCGGGACGCCGAGCTGCGGCAGCGCTTCGTCGACACGCTCGACTACCAGGTGGACCTGTTCGGGACGCTCGCCGCCTACCGGAGCATGGTGCTGCGGCACGCGCAGTGGCTGGACACCGGTTCCGCCACCGCGTACGCGCAGTGGCGGTCGGCGGCCGACGCGTACCGGGAGGCGCGGGACCGGCACCGGCAGCGCTACGCCGGGGACGTCGACCTGCCGGCGTACCACTTCACCGCGGCCGACCTCGGCGCACAGCGCGCGGACCGCGACCCGGCGATGGCCTGGGCGGCGCGGGCGCTGCTGGTCCTGGTCGGCGCGGTGGTGGCGCTCGGCCTACGCGGACGCGGGGGCGGGCGCGGGGGCGACAGCGGGGGCGAGCGCGGCGGCGAGCGCGACGGCGGGCCGGACAGCGGGCGCGGGCCGGGGGGTGCGGCGGCGCGGGCGTTGCTGCTCGGCGCGGTGCGCCCGGGGCGGCTGGCGGACCTGCCGACGCCGGCGTCCCGGCTGGACCGGGTGCTGGTGTGGCTGGTGCCGGCCGTGGTGCTGGTGGCGAGCCGGCTGGTGTTCACCTGGTTCGCCGCCCCCGCGCACCTGCTTGTCACGCTCGGCGCGTGGGCGCTGTTCGCGCTCGTCGCGCGCCTGGCCGTGGGCCGCCGCGATCCGTTCCATCTGTGGGCGGTGCTCGGCGGGGTGGCGCTGCTGCGCAGCGTGCTGCTGCTGGCGATGCTGGCCGCGCGCGGGCCGGGCGGCTACTGGTTCGTGTTCTGGACCGCGCCGACCCGCCGGGCGATCTACCTGACCGTCGCGGTGGCGGCGTGCTGCTGGCTGTTCGTGGCGACCGCCGTGGTGCTGCGCGACCGTTACCGGCTGGCTCGCCGCCGCGCGGTCGGGGTGACGCTCGCCGCCGCCGGGGTGCCGCTGGCGGTGCTGGCCGGGCTGGTCGTGTGGGTCGGCCTGGAACGCGCGCTGACGGTGTGGAACGACCAGATGGCGTTGCTGCCGTGGGGGCTGTCCCGCATCCTCGGTATCACCGTCTACCTGGGCATTCCGACGAGCCTGCCCGGGTACGCGGCCACGGCCGGGGCGGTGCTGACCGCCGCCGGGTTGCTGCTGTCGGTTGGTCGCCGGGCCCACGGGGTATCAACGGGACAGGAGCACCGGTGAGGAGGACGAGATGACCGACCCCAGGTACGCACCGATCGGGCTGGCCGCCGCTGGGCAACTGGGCGATGACGACAGCGAGACCGGCGGTGGTGAGGTCGTCGGTGCGGACGACGCGGCGGCCGACGCCGCGCGGGCCGGCGCCGACGTGGACCTGTCCGGAGCCACCCGGGACAGCGACGGCACCCCGGTGGGTGCCGCCGACGCCGAGGCCGACCGCGAGCGCGCCGCCGGCGCATGAGGTGACGAGCCGCCCCGCCCCCGGACCGCCGGGGGCGGGGCGGTGCCACAGGTCGGTTTGACGGGGGTGACCAGATGATCGAGGCGGTCTTCTTCGACGTCGGGGGGACGGTCCTCGACGAGACGCGGGAGTTCGCGGACTGGGCGGACTGGCTCGGCGTGCCCCGGCACACGTTCTCCGCCGTGTTCGGCGCGGTGATCGCCCGGGGGCAGGACTGGCAGGAGGCGTTCCGCACCTTCCGGCCCGACTTCGACCTCGCCACCGAGGTGGCACGCCGTGTCGCGGCCGGTCGGCCGGAGTCGTTCGGCGCGGACGACCTCTACCCCGACGCGCGACCGTGCCTTGCCGCCCTCCGGGAGCAGGGCCTGCTCGTGGGCCTGGCCGGCAACCAGCCGGCGCACGCCGAGGCGAGCCTGCGCGCCCTCGACCTGCCGGTGGACGTGATCGGCACGTCGCACGGCTGGGGCGTGGCGAAGCCGGCACCGGCGTTTTTCGCGCGGGTCGTCCACGCGGCCGGCGGTGACCCGTCGTCCATCCTGTACGTCGGTGACCGGCCGGACAACGACGCGCACGCCGCCATGGCGGCGGGTATGCGGGCCTGCCTGATCCGACGCGGTCCGTGGGGGCACATCCTCGACCTGCCGGACGTGGCGCAGCGGTGCCTGTTCCGGATCGGGTCGCTCGACGAACTCCCCGCCCTGGTGGCGGAACACAACGCCGGCTGTCGGTCCGCCGCACTACCCTCGCGGTCGTGACGATTCAACGCATGGACAACGTCGGCATCGTGGTCGACGATCTGGACGCCGCGGTCGCCTTCTTCACCGCGCTCGGCATGGAGCTGGAAGGCCGGATGTCGATCGACGAACCGTGGGCCGGCAAGGTCGTCGGGCTCGACGACATGCGGAGCGAGATCGCGATGATGCGGATCCCGGACGCGCCGGGCCGGCTCGAACTGGCGACGTACCACTCCCCGAAGGCGATCGTCCCCGAGCCGGCCGTCACCCCGTCGAACACGGTGGGCCTGCACCGCGTCATGTTCGCCGTCGACGACATCGAGGCCACGCTCGCCCGCCTCCGCCCGCACGGCGCCGAACTCGTGGGCGAGGTGATGCGCTTCGAGGACAGCTTCCTGCTCTGCTATCTCCGCGGCCCGAGCGGCATCATCCTCGCCCTGGCCGAGCAACTGAACTGACGGCGAGGACGCTAGACAGCCAGGGCCAGGTCCGCCACCTCGGCGGCGCAGCCCCAGGACAGCGTCACCCCCGCCCCACCGTGCCCGTAGGCGTGCACCAGGCGCCCGCCCGCGGGATCCGCCTCGACCCGGGGGCCGCCGTGCCGGACCGGCCGCAACCCGATCCGCTCCCCCAGCACCGGCGCGCCCGCCAACCGCGGCACCAGGGCGACGCACCGCCGGTGGATCGCCGCCGCCGTCTCCGGGTCGGGTCGGGTGTGGCCGACGCCGGGCTGGTAGGTGCCGCCGAGGACCACGTCGTGCCGGCGCGGGTGCACGTACGTGACGCCGGCCGGGTGGTCCTCGTCGCGTACCGAGACGGTCAGGCCGGGATTCGCCACCAGCACGATGTGCCCGCGCGCCGGGTGGACGGCCGGGTCGGCGGCGAGTCGGCCGGCGGCCAGGCCGGTCGCGTTGACGACGGTCGGCGCGACCTCGTACGCCTCGGCGAGCGTGCCCAGGGCGCGGCGGACGATCCGGCCGCCGGCGGCCTCGACCTGCCGGTGCAGCCAGGTCAGGTAGCGGGTCATCTCCACCGTCGGAGCGGTGAACCGCAGCAGCGCCGTGTGGGGCGCGTCGGCCGGCTCCGCCACCAGGTCGCCGCAGGCGTCGGCCCACCACGGCGGCCCGGTGTACGGGCGGCGCAGCCACATCCGGGTGGGCCGGTCCACCACCCCCGGCACGCCGTCTGCCGCCTGGCGGCGCAGTTCCGCGTGCGTGTCCCGGGCCCAGCGCAGCACCCGAGGGTCCTCCTCGGTGTGGCTCGGATACCACACCGCGGCGGCCACCGTGGACACGATCTCCGCCGGGTCGTCGGCGGTCAGCACGGTGACCCGCGCGCCACGCCGCTGGAGGGTGACCGCCGCCGTCAGCCCGATCACTCCCCCGCCGACCACCACCACGTCCGCTGCCGCCATCGTCCGCTCCCTCGCTCGTACCCTCGGTGTTCTTCCGATGGTGGGTGCCGGCGGCGCTGCCGTCCAAGACGGATCGGACCGGCGGCGATAAGCGGCGCTTATGATGGTGGCATGGTCGACGCCACGGGTGCCTGGTCGGACCTGCGCCGGCTGCGCTCCTTCGTGGTGCTCGCCGAGGAGCTGCACTTCACCCGCGCCGCGGCCCGGCTGCGCATCGCCCAGCCCGCGCTCAGCCAGCAGATCCGGGCGTTGGAACGCCAGCTCGGCGCGCCGCTGGTGCACCGCACCAGCCGGGGCTGCACGTTGACCGAGGTCGGCGCGCGGGTTGCCGGCGAGGCGGCGCGGCTGATCGCCGACGTGGACGCCACCACCGCCCGCATCCTCGACCTGGCACGCGGTCGGGGCGGCCGGTTGCGGCTGGCGTACACCCGATCGGCGCGCGGCGGCCGGGTCGACGCGCTGATCGACCGGTTCCGGGCCGCCCACCCGGGCGTCGAGCTGGTCTCCGAGACGGCCTGGACGGCCCCGAACGTGGCCGGCCTGCTCGCCGGCCGGCTGGACGCGGCGTTCGTCCGACCGCCGGTGCACGAGCGGGCGTTGGCCTGCCGCACGGTCGACACCGAGGAACTGCTGCTGGCGCTGCCGGCCGGCCATCCGCTCGCCGCCGGCCGCCGCCGGATCACCCGGGCCGAGGTGGTCGACCTGCCGGCGGTGATGTGGCCACGGGAGAACGGGCCGGGCATGTTCGACCGGACGATCGCCCAGGTGTGGCCGGGTGGCGGCTTCCGGCTGGTCCGGCACGAGCCGGACGACGAGCAGTTGCTGCGCGCGGTGGCGCGCGGCGACGTGGTCGCGGCCGTGCCGGCCGGCCGGGCCCGGGCGTTGCGGCTGCCCGGCGTACGGCTGCGCCGGTTCACCGCCCCGACGCCCACCGTGGATGTCGGCCTGGCCTGGCCGGTCGACAGCACCAACCCGGCGGTGCGGGCGCTGCTCGCCCTGCTCGACCGGACGGACCGGCGACCGACGGTCAGTTCCCCGCCGGCACCTGCTCCTTGACCTCGTCGTAGCCGACCGGGCCGGGAGCCTCGGCCGGCGTGTAGATCACCCGGAGCACGCCGGTCGGGTACGCCTCGGTCGCGGCCACCCGCAGGTGGTACGGCGCGTCGCCCTCGTCGAACAGCTTGCGCCCCTTGCGCGCCGCCACCGGGTGCACCAGCAACCGCAGTTCGTCGACAAGCCCGGCGGCGAGCAACTGCTGCACCACGGAGATGGACCCGGGGATGAGGATGCCCTTGACGTCGGGGTCGGCCTTGAGCGCGGCGACCGCCTCCGCCAGTTCGCCCTGGATCAGCTCGGAGTTGCGCCAGGAGAACTCCAGCGGCTGCCGCGAGACGACCACCTTGCGCATGTCGCCGAGCTGCTTGGCGAACGGCGCGTCCTCCCCACCGGCGGCCTCCCGGTCGGGCCACGCGCCGGCGAAGCTGTCGTAGGTGGGACGGGCGATGAGCAGGACGTCTGCGGTCTCGTAGTCCTCGGTGACGGCCCGGCCCATGTTGTCGTCGAAGTAGGGGAAGTGCCAGTCCGGGTCGATCTCGGCGACGCCGTCGGCCGAGATGAACAGCGTGGAGATGACCTTCGCCATGTGCGGTGCTCCTTCACGTCAGGGTGATGTCGACGGGTAGACCGCCGCAGCATGCCAAACTCATCGGCCCGGGAGCGGGTTACCGGCTCAGATCGTGAAGTCCGGCGGCGCGCCCTCGCCCACTCGCCCGTCGACCGCCTCGCGGAGGAGGTCGGCGTGCCCGGTGTGGCGCGCGTACTCCTCGATCATGTCCGGGAGCATGGCCCGGACCGTCGGGGTGCGGCCGTCGGGCCAGGTGAAGGCGGCCGGACCGGCGAGCCCTCGCTCCTCGACCACCGCCGTGACAAGCGTGCGCGACCGCTCGACCGCGGCGCGCCACAGCGCGTGCGCCTCGCCCGGGGCGTCGAGCACCGACAGCAACGTCTCCGCCTCGGTGAGGACGGCCGACACTCCACTCATCACCGGATCGTAGGCCGCCCGTGCCGCTCCCGGCTGTCCCTCCGCGCGCCCCGGGTTGTGAGAAGGGGCCCCTTCTATACCGGAGGCGTTAAGCGGGGGCCCCGCCTTGCACCTGAGGTGATCAGGAATCGAGAAGCGGGCGTACCGTCGCAGGTCATAGCGTTCCTCCTGAGCGGGCGGCACCACGCCGGCCGACGACGAGGGGGAACCGAGATGTCCGACGGATTCAGCGCCGAGGAGCGCGCCGCCATGAAGGAGCGCGCCGCCGAGCTTCGCGCCGAGGGGAAGAAGGGCGCGAAGAAGGCCGACGAGTTGCAGACCCTGCTGGACCGGATCGCGCAGATGGCGCCGGCCGACCGGGAACTGGCCGAGCGCGTGCACGTGACGATCACCGCCACCGCGCCCGAGCTGTCGCCGAAGACCTGGTACGGCATGCCCGCGTACGCGAACGCGGCCGGCAAGATCGTGGTCTTCTTCCAGGACTCGGGGAAGTTCAACTACCGCTACTCGACGGTGGGCTTCCAGGAATCGGCGAACCTCGACGACGGCGACATGTGGCCGGCGTCGTACGCGTTGCTGAGGTGGAGCCCCGAGGTGGAGAAGAAACTCGTGGAGCTGGTGCGGGCGGCGGTTTCCTGACGGGCGGCACGGCCCCTATGTCTGCCAGGACTTGAGGCCGCGGACCGCGGCGTCGGCGAAGTCGTCGGCGAAGTCAGGGTTGTTGCTGCTCGCCTCCCAGCCCTGGTCGTGCACCACCGTCACGCCGTCCGCCACCCGCACCACCGCGATCTGGCTGGTCGCGGTGCCCTCACGTGGGCTGCCGTCGATGTTGGTCGCGGGCCGGGTCAACGTCACGAGCAGACCCTCGTCGCCGGTGTCGGCGAGTGGCCGCGACCGGACGGTGACGGTGTTGCCGGCGTCCGGGAAGGACCGGCAGGATTCCACCGCCTCGCGGACCCGGCGCAGGTAGTCCGCGGCGTCGGTGCCCGCGAAGGCGAACACGGTCTGGTTGAGCGTGCCGAAGGGGACGTTCTCCGGCGGGTCCTCGGGTGTCTTGTAGGTGCTCATCATGGCGGCGGCAGCGGTCGACCGGCCGCCGGTGGCGAACTCCTCGGCGCACAGCTTCGGCAGGGCGTCGGCGACCTGCATCGACCGTGGGGTGCTCTTGCGCAGCTCGGGCGGCAGGTCGACGAAGGCGGACTTCGGGATCGTCACGGCCGTATCGGTCCCGCCGGTCGTGGGTGATGCCGACGGCGTGGCGTCGGGCGTCGGCACCGACGCCGGGGCCGTGCTGGCCCCCTGTCCCTGGTCACCCCCGCCGGCGGTGCACGCGCCGGCCAGCAGCGCGGTGGCGAGCAGCGGCAGGCCCAGCAGCCGCCGGTGACGTCGATCAGGTCCGTTCACGTCAACCTCCGTCCGATGGCCCCTGCCCGGGCACCTGCCCGCTGCCGGCCAGACCGAAACACCATGGATATGAAAACACAGCTTTGCACAAATGCATGTTTGTTCTAACATGGCGGCGTGTCCGATCTCGATCTCGCGTTCGCCGCCCTCGGCGACCCGGTCCGCCGCGCCCTGGTGACCCGCCTCGCCCGCGGCGACGCCACGGTGGGCGAGCTGGCCGCGCCGTTCGACCTGACCCCACAGGCGATCTCCCACCACGTGGGGGTGCTGCGCCGCTGTGGGCTGGTCGAGCAGCGGCGCGAGGGCACCCGGCGCCCCTGCCGGCTCCGTGCCGACCAGCTCGCGCTGCTCGGCACGTGGATCGACGAGCAACGCCGGGCCTGGCACGACCGGCTCGACGCGCTCGACCGCCACCTCGCCGCCGAGGAGGGCACCCGGTGACCGCCCGAGCCGAGCTGCACGGCGACGAGCTGATCGCCCGGCGCCACCTGTCCGCCGCACCGGACCGGGTCTGGGCCGCCTTCACCACGCCGGCGAGCATCGCGGCGTTCTGGGGTGGCTCGCACGCCCGGGTGCCCGCCGGGTCGGTGACCGTCGACGCCCGACCCGGCGGTGAGTTCGCGCTCGACACCCGGGCGCCGGACGGCGCGACCCGCCGGCTGCGGTTCGTCTACGTACGCCTCGACCCGCCCCGCGAACTCGTGTTCGACGAACCGGTCACCGGCCTACGCACCACCGTGACGCTCCGACCCGCCGACGACGGTACGGACCTCACCGTCCACCAGCGACGGCTCCCGCCGGAGCTCCGCAGCACCCGGGCGGTCGACGGGCTCGCCGCGATCCTCGACGCCCTCGCCGCCCACCTGTCCGAGAACGGAGATCCCCATGACCACTCAGCGTGACCTCGTTGACGAATACTTCGCCGGCTTCCGGACCAGCGACCACCCGCGCATCCTGGCCACCCTCACCGACGACGTCGAATGGGTGATCCACGGCCACCGCACCATCCGGGGGCGCACCGAGTTCGACGGCGAGATCGAGAATCCGGCGTTCACCGGCAGCCCGCAGCTCGACGTGGAGCGGGTGATCGAGGACGGCCCGGTGGTCGTGGTCACCGGCGAGGGCCGAGGGACAAGCGTGGCGCACGGCCCGTTCCGGTTCGCCTTCAACGACCTGTTCACGTTCCGCGACGGGCTCATCGCCCGCGTCGACTCGTACGTCGTGCCGCTGCCCTGACCCGATCCGCGTCAGTGACAGACCGTGAGCAGACCGAGCGCGAGACAGCAGGAACCGGTCGACGCCAGCAGCACGGCGGCCACCGCCCGCAGCGCGACCTCCGCCGGCCGCCGGTCCCGCCACGCCACCGGCAGCGCCTGCTCCACAAGCACCGCCACCAACCAGCCGAGGAGCAGCAACAGGAAGAGGCCGTCCAGGCGGTCGTCGCCGAAGGCGCTCGCGTTCCCGCTTCCCCCGTAGTTGGGGCAATCCCGCTGGTCCACGACCGGGCGGAGGACGAGCAGCGCCACCGCGATGACGACCGCGCCGCCACCAAGCGCCCAGAAACCGCCGAACCGGACCGGCCGTCGCGGTGGAACGTCAGAGGTCTCTCCGTACTCATGTGGAACCCGTGGCGGTCCGCTCACCGGCCGATATCGCCGGCCGAATCGTCGCGGGAGGGGTAACCCAGCACCTCGGCGAGGTCGCCCGCCGCCGCCGTGTACGCCGCGTAGATCTCGTCGTCGAAGTGGTTGCGCCAGTCGCCGGCCGCGCCCTTGCGGTAGTGCGAGATGCGGCCCGGCGTCTCCTTGTCCTTCTTCATCTTCGTGAAGCTGTAGCGGGCGAGGAGCGTCTCCAGCTCGGCCGGGGGCAGCGTGATGCCGCAGTGGCGCAGCAACCGGTCCACCTCGTCGGCCTGCCGCTCGCCGGTCAGGTCCTCGTAGCGGAACAGCCGGAACGTCTCGGCGGGCCGGGCCTGCGCCCACGACCGCATCTGCCCGAACTGCTTCTTGTCGCGGAGCCGGTCGATGACGTAGAGCATCCCGTCCTTCTTCGGCAGCTCCTGCAACGCCTCGCGTGCCTGCGGGATGTCGCCCATCGGGGCGTGCGAGTTCCGCAGCGAGAAGTAACTCGACACCACCACGTCGCGGGGGTCGCGGATCACGAAGAACGCGCGGTACGTGCCCGCCTTCGGGACGGCCTCGAAGCGTTTGTGGGAGAGGAAGATCGCCAGGCCGGTGCGCCCGGCCGGGACCGGCGCGGTCGCTCCGCCGGGATAGAAGCGGGGGTCGTAGGGCAGCAGCCCGCAGCGGCGGTAGACGGCCGGGTCGCTGAACAACGCCTTGATCCACTGACTGCCGGTCTTGCGGACGGTGCAGTGGAAGATGTTGTCGAATTCGCTCCGGGCGACCACCGGAACGGTCAGCCGCATTCGCGCGTTGCGCGCTTCCATCTGCGCTCGCCGGGCCGCGACGCGCAGCGAGTTCGGCGAATTGTGCTTGGCGAATTCGACGGCGCGATTGATCATTTCTCCAGACCCTGTCCGCACCCTGGTGAGCAGGGCGCACCGACGCTTTCGCGCATCTCGGACAGCCACGTCGGCAGGCTCCGGCCACTCGCCCCCCGGCCCCGATGCGCCGCCAAAATATCCCCGACGACCCCTTTGATGTCAATCCGGGAAAACCTGGGAGCTTGCTGAAAGCACGCCGTCGTCACACCCAGTAGGTGTCGTGCGTCAGGAAGAACTCGGTCCGCTCCTCCTCGCTCATCTCCGCCACCCGGTGTATCCCCTCGAAGTAGCCCTCCCGGGGTGCGCCCGGCGCGAAGTGCAACAGCATCGACGCGGGCTCACCGGACTCGTTGCGGAACCCGTGGACCCCGCCCTCGGGCACGTGGACGAAGTCACCCGGGCCGCAGTCGATCCAGCTCCGCCCGTCGTAGATGCGGATCGTGCCGCTGAGCACGAAGAACGACTCCGAGATGCTGCGGTGGAAGTGCGGGGCCGGGCCGCTCGGCGTCGCGCCCATGTCCAACCGGTAGAGCCCGAACTGGCCGTTCGTGCTGGCGCCGGTGGCCAGGTAGTGCGCCCCGCCGCCGCTGGCGTGGCGCAGCTCGGGCGCGGTGTCGGCCGGGCGGTAGGTGGCGCTGGTCTCGCCGGTGGATCCGCGGTAGCGCGGCGGTGGGTAGGTCATCTGCTCTCCGTCCCCGATCGGCGGATCCCCGGAATGGGAACGCCTCAGGATATCCACCGGCCCGACCGGGCTCACGGCTCGATCTGCTCCTCGTCCGGGACGACGGTCTCGACGTCCAGGTCCGCGTCGTCGAGGACCTCGATGACCCACTGCCACCGCCGCGCGTGGCGCATGCAGAACTCGGCGTACGCCGTGGCGAGGTCGTGGTCCGCCACGTCCAGCACCCGCAGCACGCGGTCCTCGTCGTCCGCTTCCCCTTCGAAGGCGCCCGCCATCGCGTGGCCCAGCTGGTCGAGGCACGCGTTGACCCTCGACACCGAGGAATGCACCCGGTCCTCGACCATGTTTGCCAGGTACGGTTCGTCGTCGTCGATCCTGCTGACCTGTGGCAGGTCGAGGTCGTCGTAGCGCGGCACCGCCGGCGGGAAGTGGAGTTCGGCGGTGCGCACGAGCCGGACCGCTTCGGTGACGAGCCGACCGAACTTGGCCCGATCTTCCCAGTGCAGCCCGTGGTCGCGACCGATCCGCTCGACGACCTGCCAGGTCTGTCGGTCCAGCCGCACCCACCGGAGGACGTCGTGCAGGAAGGATGGCCGCTGGCCGGGCTGCAACCGCCGCTTGTGCCACTCCCGTTCCAGCAGGCGGGCGCCCTCGCACAACAACTGCTTGACGTACGAGGCGACCCGCACCTTCGTGACGTCCATGGGACGCAGCGACACCGGTTGCAGGGACTGGTAGATGTCCTGCTCGAAGAAGCGGAACACCGCGTGGTGGCGCAGCCAGGCCAGGTCCGAGTCGCTGCTGAGGATCCAGGTCCGCAGCCGGGACGCAGTGCCGTACCGGGTGTCGGACTGGGTGACGACACGGCCGGCGCGCCCGCTCTCCGTGCTCTGCAGCGCGGCGCGCAGGTTGTCGACGGCCAGGTGGGTCAGGAGTTCCACCTCGCCCCTCGGGTTGGCCCGGGGCAGCCCGCACCTCCGTTCGTCCGGGTCCCGGTCGGGCAGCTTGCGGGGATACCCGGCCAGGGCGAAGGCCGCCACGCACGCCGCCGTGTAGTAGTCGAGGTGGTTCATCGGCCCGAACCAGTTCCATCGGCGCTGCACCCACCAGATGCGCTGCTCCAGCGCCCGGGGATCGGCCGGCCACCCGATCACTAGGGCCTGTCGCGCCTTCACCCGGTGGTGGCGGTGCCACCAGGTCGGTAGGCATTCCGCGTCCCGCACGTCGAACTCGACGCGCTCCAGCGGGGCGTCAGCACCGGGGCGCTCGCCCGACATGGCGGTTCCCGCGGCGCCACGCCGGTCGTCGTTCAACGCGCTCATCAGGCGCAGCGGCGCCCAGAGGTCGCGCATCGCGCGCAGCAGCCGGCGGCCGATCTCGCGGTCCACGGCCGGCACGAGCCGGGCCAGGGCGGCGTCGTCGTGCAGGCGGTGGAACTCCTGCCAGGCCGCGAGCGCCAACAGGGTACGGGCGGAGGACTCCTTGGTGAGCAGGACGCGCACGTGGTCCTTCGCCTGTTCCTCGGTGGCGAGGGTGGTGCGGTTCGCCACGGCTGGCCAGTAGCGGTCGGCGAGGGCGGCGCAGAGCCGCTGCCGGACCTGGTCGTGCACCCGGTGCCGCTCGGTCCGCCGGTCGTCGGACGGTTCGTCGGCGAACCACTCCCCCACCAACCGCTCGGTGTAGCCGAGCGCGCGGGCGTACTGGTAGCGCAGTCGGATCCACTCCGGGTGGCGACGGAGCAGGCGCAGGGTGGACCAGGTGAACCGCCAGGGACGCACGAGGCGGTAACGCCTCCGGCTCCAGAGCGCACCCGTGTAGCGACCTTCCAACTCGACCACGGCGAGAGCCGCCTCGTAGGTGTGCAGGGCGTCGAGGAAGAGCCCGAGGTCCTCCTGCACGCTCGCCACCATCATCCTGATGTTGATGTTGAACGGGTCCAGGCGCAGTGCCTCCCGGTACCACCAGAGCGCGTCGTCGAGCTTCTGGTCGTCGTGGCGCTTCTTCGCCTCGTTGTAGCACTCGAACAGCTCGGCGGGCATGTCACGGCCGTACCACTTGCGCCACGGCGGGTTCTTCGCCAGCCGGGTGGCCGGCAGGATCTTGGCCATGGTCCAGTAGGCCGCTCGGCAGGTGGCGTCCTCCCAGCTCCGCCCCCACATGGTCGTCGTCGTGCTCTGGGCGCGGCCCAGCAGCGACGTGACCGTGACCGACAGCCCGTACTGCGGCTCCTGCGTCCGCTTCTGCAGCGTCGCGGTGACGAAGTATCCGTTCCGTGGCCACAGGGCCGCCACCACGCGCGTGATGACCTGCATCGGGGACGAGGTGTCGCCCTGCTTGGACAGCGCGTCCATGAAGCCCTGCGGCGCCGGGTCGGAGGGGCCGGCGTACGGCGGGTAGATGTCGGTGTCCGCCAACTGCCGGCAGAACCGGCTGCGCAGGTAGGTGGCGCACCCCTCCTTCTCCTCGGTCCCGTTCTCGAACTTCCGGATGTCGATCGGCCCGGGACGGTCGGCGAAGCTCGCCTGCCGCCAGGACCGCCACGCCACGTAGGTGAGCAGGCCGAGGCCGAGCAGGCCCAGTTGCCGCCACCGCAGCGGGCCGGCGGCGAAGAACATGATGCGGGCGCCCGCCAACACTCCCCGCACCCCGTCGGTGAGGGCCGGCCACACCTGGTGGGGCGCCCACCGGGGCACCTTGACGACGCCGTCCCCGGCCAGATAGAGGCAGACCAGCAGCGCCGTGCTGAACAGCAGGGCGAGCGTCAGCGCCGATCTCGGGTGCGGCGTCGGGAGCGAGGCGGGCGCGGCCCGGGACCGCCGCCCGGTCCGGCGCGGGGCCCGCACGTCCCACGCGTCAGGGCGAGGGACGTGGCACCGACGGTGCTCCCCGACACCCCACATCCGCCGCCCCCGCGCCTCTGACCTGCCCTTCAGCCTAGGCAGGAGGGTCTCGGACACGAGCCGGGAATGCGAAATCGCCTCCGGCCGTCCGCCCGGTTCAGCGGGCGCCCGCCGTCAGGGCGCGGACCTCCAGCCCTGGCGGTGCAGCCGGTCGACGCCGTCCAGCAGCAGGTCCAGCGCGAATTCGAACTCGAACTGGTCGTCGCAGCCCGGCCCGACCACCGACGCGTCGTCGTGGGACGCCGCGCCGGCGATTTCGGCGAGGTGCGGGAACCGGGCGGCGGCCTCCGGCGGGAAGCCGGCCGCCGGGTCGGGTTCGGCCGGGCCGGAGCGGCCGGCGCGGCGGGTGGCGTCGAACAACTCCTGGCTGAAGCCGAGGATCCGGCTGCCCATCGCGTGCATCACGTGGTGGGCCAGGTCGGTGGAGAACCCACCGGCCCGGAACGCGCCGACCATCGAGTCGAGATAGCCGAGGACACCGGGCGTCGGCGTGTTCCGCGACTCGATCGCGAGCGCCGCCCAGGGGTGGCGGAGCAGCATCTGCCGCGCCGAGAGGATGCGTCCGCGGACCGTCTGCTTCCAGTCGGCGTCGGGCTCCGGCGGGTCGATCTCGCCGACCACCGCGTCGATCATGCCGTCGAGCAGTTCGTCCTTGTTCGCCACGTGCTTGTAGAGCGCCATCGGCACGACGCCCAGGTGCTGCGCGAGGTTGCGCATGCTGAGGGATTCGATCCCGCCCGCGTCGGCGAGCGCGACGGCGGTACACAGGACGCGCTCCCTGCTCAGGGGCGTGCGGCGGAGCGCCTCGGCCTGCTCGACCATGTCGTCCTCGTCTTCCGGGGTCAGTGTTTGCACCCTAACTCCCTTGACAGGTGTACGGCGTACACCCATGATAGGCGTACGCCGTACACCTGGGAGGAACCATGAAGGCGATCGTGCAGGACCGATACGGCCCGCCGGAGACGCTGACGCTCGCGGACGTCCCCACGCCGAGACCCAACCCCGACGAGGTGCTCATCCGGGTCGAGGCCGCCTCGCTCAACGCGTACGACTGGCACGCCATGCGGGGCGACCCGCGGATGGCGCGGTTGGCGCTGGGGCGGGTCCGGCCGCGGGCGCGCATCCGCGGCCGGGACGTCGCCGGCCGGGTCGAGGACGTCGGCGCCGACGTGCAGGGCATCCGGCCGGGCGACGCCGTCTTCGCCGACCTCGGCGACGCCAACGGCGCGTTCGCCGAGTACGTGTGCGTACCCGAAGCCCTGGTCGCGCCGCGGCCGGCGAACCTGACGCCGCAGCAGGCGGCGGCCCTGCCGCTGGCCGGCGTCACCGCGCTCGTCGGGCTGCGCGACGCCGGGCGGGTCGAGCCCGGCCACCGCGTCCTCGTCAACGGCGCCTCCGGCGGCGTCGGCACCCTCGCGGTCCAACTGGCCAAGGCGCTCGGCGCGACCGTGACCGGCGTGTGCAGCACCCGCAACGTCGACCTGGTCCGTTCACTCGGCGCCGACCACGTCGTCGACTACACCCGCGACGACTTCACCCGGGCCGCCGGCCGCCACGACGTCGTGTTCGACCTGGTGGGCAACCGCTCGCTCACCGCGCTGCGGCGGGCGTCCACCCCGACCGGAACGCTCGTGCTCTCCGGCGGCGGCGTCTACCGGGGTGGCAGCCTCGTCGGGCCGGTCTGGTTGATGGCCCGTGGGCGGCTGCTCGCGCCGCTGGTCCGGCAGCGCGTCGTCGTCCTGTCCACCACGCCCGGCCGGGACCACCTCGACACGCTGCGCGCCCACGCCGAGGCCGGGCACCTCACCCCGGTCATCGACCGCGCCTATCCCCTGGACGAGGTGCCCGAAGCCATCCGATACCTGGAGGGTGAGCACGCCCGGGCGAAGGTCGTCATCACCCTCTGACGGATCTCTGAGGTCGGCGGCGGGACGGGGACGACTGCGGGGCAGTGCACCGCACCGCCCCGCAGCGCGCGGCCGAGAGCCGCGCCGGAGCACCCGTCAGCCGCCGCGCCGGTCGTGCGGGACGGTGACGGTGACGGTGCAGCCCGCCGGCCGGCCGATCTCGTCGTGACCGGCGTAGGTCAGGCGGTACACCCGGTCGCCGCCGTTGCCGGCGCGTTCCGCCCGCAGCTTGCCCCGCGTGTCGGCGGTGCCGGTGGTGAAGCCGCTGACATCGGTGGCGTCCCCGCCGGTCACGCCGGTGAGGGTGAACGCGTGCGGGCCGAGCACCCCGTCGCGCAGGTCCACGCGGACGGTAACGTCGACGAGCTTGTGGTTCGGCGGCCACAGCACCGGCCGGTCCACCACGCAGTCCAGCGGCCGTACCGGCAGGGGTGCGGCAAGGGTGGCGGTGGCGTGCCCGATCGTCGCGGTGAGCCGGCCGCCGGCCTCGTAGTACATGTGCGCGGTACGGCCGTCGAAGTAGAACGTGGGAGCGGCCGACCGGCCGAGGTCGGGCGCGGCGGCCATCGAGTCGTGCACGACGCCGAGGTGGACCTCCTGGTCGAAGTTCGCGCCCACGTCGACCGCGTGCATGTTGCCGTCGGCCGCGTGGTAGATCACCAGGTTGCGGTCGTTCCAGCGGAGGAAGAACGGCCCCGAGGCGTTCGGCCCCTCGTCGCCCTGCGGGGTGACGATCGGGTCGGGCTGGATGGTCCAGGTCCGCGCGTCGTTCGAGACGGCCCAGCGGATCCGGCGGGACACCGGCCCGGTGGGGCCGGGCGCGCCGCCGGTGGGGTTGTCCATGAAGACCATCAGGTACCGCGTGCCGAGCCGGGCCACGGACTGTTCGAACACCCGGGCGTACGAGGTCTCGCCGCCGGTGCTCGCGTCCCGGCTGACGGCGGTGCCGCCGTAGCTGAAGTGGATGCCGTCGTCGGAGGTCGCGTACCGGGTGATCGAGTTCTCGCCGTGGTAGTAGAGGAACAGCTTGCGCTCGCCCTCGATCCACACGGCGTGCGGGGAGGAGACGTGGCTGACCGTGCTGTAGTGCGGCAGCCAGGTGTTGGCGACGAGCGGGTTCGCGTCGTACTCGGTCCACGGCCCGTCGATCGAGTCGGCGTACGCGAGCGCGATGCCGCCGGGGCGCTCGTGCGGCGCGTAGTAGAGGTAGTAGGCGCCGAGCGGGTTCGGGAAGTAGTCGGCCGCGCGGATGACGCTGGGGAAGATGAACTCGCCCGTCGGGTTGTAGGCGAGGTCGTCCTTGTCGAAGGCGGTGCCCGCGTAGGTGAACGCCGGGAAGCCGAGTCCGGGATCGGCGGCGGCCGGCACGGCGCCGGCCGCGGTGACCGCGAGCAGGGCGACGCCGGCGGTGGCGACGGCGCGTCGGGGTGACGGTACGGATGGTCTGGGCATGCGTCTTCTTCCTGTGCTGTCGGGTGGCACCGAGGGACAGGGGTAACTCTCGGTAGAGGTACAGGCGTCATCGACCGTCGGGGCCGAAGCGCCGCCGGGGTGCTAATACGTATTAGCATCTATGTTTCTCAAATGTTGCGCGCCGACCGCCGCCACTGTCAAGAGGGCCACCCCGACGAGCCGCTAATGCGCATTACTTCAGGGAGTTCACTCGCCGGAAATCTTCATCTACCCCTTGACAGCGCTCCGGGTCAGCGGTCACGCTCCATCCCAACGCCGAGCGCTAATACGCATTAGCCGCCCCGGAAGGACCGACGTGACCGCTCCCCCCAAGCGCGTGACCCAGCGTGACATCGCGCGGATGGCAGGTGTCAGCCAGGCGACCGTGTCGCTGGTGCTGAACAACCGGACCGACGCCGACGTGCGCATCGCCCCGGAGACCCGGGACCGGGTGCTGCGGGTCATCGCCGAGACCGGCTACGCCGCCGACCCGGCCGCCCGCCGCCTCGCCTCGCGGTTCAACCGGATCATCGGCGTGTTCACCTACGAGCCCGCCTTCCCCAGCGGCAGCCGGGACTTCTTCCACCCGTTCCTGCTCGGCATCGAGGAGTACGCCGAACGGGTCGGCTGCGACCTGCTGCTGTTCACCAGCGCGCCGGTGGTGGACGGCCGGCGACGCATCTTCCACCAGGACAACCGGCTCCGGCTCGCCGACGGCTGCCTCCTGCTCGGCCGCGAGATCGACGGCGCGGAGCTGGACCGGCTCAACCGCGACGGGTTCCCCTACGTCGCCGTCGGACGCCGCGACGACGCCAGCGGTCCGGTGCCCTACGTCGGCGCCGACTACGCCACGGCGGTGGCCCGCCTCGTCGAGCGGGCGTTGCGCGACGGTCACCGGCGCCTGACGTACGTGGGCATGGGCATGACCGCCGAGTCCTCGCAGGACCGGCGGCGCGGCTTCGACGCCGCGGCGACCGGCGCGGAGCACGCCCGGCAGGTCGTCGCGGCGGCCGGCGAGGCCGACGCCGCCGTCGACGAGCTGCGGGCCGACGGCAGCACGGTCGCCTTCGTGGAGGACTTCGCCACGGCCGTCGCGCTGGAGTCGGCCGCCCGCCGGCGCGGGCTGGCCGTGCCCGGCGACCTGTCGATCGTGACACTCGGCGACCCGACGTCCCCGGTGCCCACCGACATCGCGTTCACCGGCTTCCACATCCCGCGCGAGGAGATGGGCCGGCAGGCCGTCGAGGTGCTCACCGGCGTCATCGACGGCAGCGCGGCCGGGCCGCAGCAGCGCCTGCTCCCCTGCGAACTCGTCGAGGGCGACACCCTCGGCGCACCCGAACCGGCGGTCGGCCGGCACTGAGCTGTCGGACGGCACTGAGCGGTCGACCGCACCGAGCGGTCGACCGGGCAACTGGAAGGAAGCAATGGCAAAGATGCGTGCGGACGTCCTCGTCGTCGGCGGCGGACTGGGCGGCGTCGCCGCGGCGCTCGCCGCGGCGCGGGCCGGCCGGTCGGTCGTCCTGACCGAGGAGTTCGACTGGCTCGGCGGGCAGCTCACCAGCCAGGCCGTCCCGCCCGACGAGCACTCCTGGATCGAGCAGTTCGGCGCCACCGCCAGCTACCGGGAGCTGCGGGACGGCATCCGGGACTACTACCGCCGCCACTACCCGCTCACCGAACGGTCCCGGGCCTGGACCGACCTCAACCCGGGCGCCGGCTGGGTGAGCCGGCTCTGCCACGAGCCCCGGGTGGCCGTCGCGGTCCTGGAGCAGATGCTCGCGCCGCACCGGGGATCCGGGCGGCTGACGGTGTTGCAGCCGTACCGGCCGGTGGCCGCCGAGACCGACGGGGACCGGGTCACCGGGGTCACCCTCGCGCACCGGGACCGCGACGACCGGATCGAGGTGGTGGCGCCGTACGTGCTGGACGCCACCGAGACCGGCGAGCTGCTGCCGCTGACCGGCACCGAGTACGTCACCGGGTTCGAGTCGCAGGCGGAGACCGGCGAACCGAGCGCCCCGGCGCAGGCGCAGCCGATGAACATGCAGGCGGTGTCCGTCTGCTTCGCCCTGGACCACGTCGACGGCGATCACACCATCGACCGGCCCGCCTCCTACGACTTCTGGCGCGACTACAAGCCCGACTTCTGGGGCGACCGGATGTTGTCCTGGCGGTCGCCGCACCCCCGGACGCTGGAGATCGTCGAGCGCAGTTTCACCCCGAACCCCGACGACGATCCGCTGAGCGTCCACGCCGACCAGCGGCTCAATCCCGGTGACGGCAACCTGTGGACGTTCCGGCGCATCGCCGCGCGGCGCAACTTCGTCGACGGGGCGTACGGCAGCGACATCACCCTGGTCAACTGGCCGATGATCGACTATTTCGAGAGCCCGGTCATCGACGTGCCGAACGCGACCTGGCACCTGGCCCAGGCGCGCGAGCTGTCGTACTCCGTCCTGTACTGGTTGCAGACGGAGGCCCCCCGTCCCGACGGCGGCACCGGCTTCCCCGGGCTGCGGCTGCGCGGCGACGTGACCGGCAGCGGCGACGGCCTGGCGCAGGCGCCCTACATCCGGGAGTCCCGCCGGATCCGCGCCGAGTACACGGTGGTGGAGCAGGACCTCTCCCTCGCGGTGCGGGGTGAGCACGGCGCGGTGAGCTACCCCGACTCGATCGGCGTGGGGATGTACCGCATCGACCTGCACCCGTCGACCGGCGGCGACAACTACATCGACGTCGGCTCCTGCCCGTTCGAGATCCCGCTCGGGGCGCTGATCCCGCAGCGGATGGAGAACCTGCTGCCGGCCGGCAAGAACATCGGCACCACGCACGTCACCAACGGCAGCTACCGGCTGCACCCGGTCGAGTGGAACGTCGGCGAGGTCGCCGGCCTGCTTGCCGACTTCTGCCTGACGCGGGGCGAGTCCCCGCGTGCGGTCCGCGGCACCCCCCGCCTGCTGGCCGAATTCACTGATCGCGTCTCGGCCGCCGGCGTCCAGCGCCACTGGCCGCAGATCGCGGGCTACTGAAACCCCCGGTGAGGAGAAGATAGTGAAAACACGAAAGGGTCTGGCCGCCGTCGCCGCGGCGTTGTCAGGTGTCCTCGTGCTGTCCGCCTGCGGCGGTGGCGGCGAGGCGAAGGACGACGGCCCGGCCAGCCTGCGGATGACCGTCTGGTCGGCCAACGAGGCGCACCTGAAGCTGTTCAACGAGATCGCCGACGAGTACCGCAAGAGCCACCCGGACGTCACGGAGATCACGTTCGACCCGCTGCCGTTCGACAACTACACCACCACCCTGACCACGCAGATCGCCGGCGGCAACGCGCCCGACCTGGCGTGGATCTTCGAGAACTCGGCCCCGGACTTCGTCGCCTCCGGCGCGCTGCGCCCGCTCGACGACACGCTCAAGAAGGCCGACGGCTACCAGTACGACGATCTCTCCGCCGCCACGCTCAAGCTCTGGCAGGAGGACGGCAAGCTGTACGCGTACCCCTTCTCCACCTCGCCGTTCGGGGTGTTCGTCAACACCGACATGGTGCGGAAGGCCGGGCAGAAGACGCCTGCCGAGCTGATCGCGGCCGGGCAGTGGACCTGGGACAACGCGCTGGCCACCGCCGGCGCGACCGCGGCGAAGTCGGGCAAGGCCGGCCTGGTGATCCGCGACTTCGACTACAAGGGCTGGGACAACCTGTCCACCTTCTGGACCGGCTGGGGCGCCCAGGCGTGGAGCGAGGACGGCCGGAGCTGCGGCTTCGCCAGCCCGGAGATGGTCGACGCGATGACCACCCTGCACAAGGCCATCTTCACCGGCAAGGCGCTGCCCGGGCCGGGCACCACCGCCGACTTCTTCGCCGGTGACGCGGCCATGACCGTCACCCAGATCTCGCGCGCCTCGCTGCTGAAGGACGACGGTTTCGGCTGGGACCTGGTCCCGCTGCCGGCCGGCCCGAAGGGCCCGTACGCGGTGGTCGGCCAGGCCGGCCTCGGGGTGATGAAGAAGAGCCCGCACGCCGAGCAGGCGGCCGACTTCCTGGCGTTCTTCACCAACCCCACCAACTCGGCGAAGCTCGCCCAGTTCTTCCCGCCGCCCCGCACGTCGCAGCTGACCGCCGAGACGCTCGGCAAGACGAACCCGAAGCTCAAGCCGGAGCAGCTCCAGAAGGTTGTCGTCGACGGCATCACCAGCGGCGTGGTCAAGCCCAGCCACGCCGGGCAGGCCGAGCTGAGCCAGCAGGTCCGGGCCGGTCTGGACCCGCTGTGGCAGCCGGACGCCGACGTCAAGGCCGTGCTCGACGGCCTCTGCGCCAAGATCCAGCCGCTGTTGGCGAAGTAGGGCCGAGAATCATGACCCAGACGGACACCAGGGTGGGCCCGGCCGCTGCCGGGCCCACCCCGGGCCGGGCCCGGCCGTTCTGGACCAGCCGTCGCCGGGACCAGCTCACCGGTTACCTGTTCATCGCCCCGCAACTGCTCGGCAGCGTGCTCTTCGTGATCGTGCCGCTGGTCCTCGTGGTCTGGTACAGCCTGCACGAGTGGAACGTGCTCGCCGGCAGCTTCGAGTTCGTCGGCGCCGACAACTACACCGCGCTCGCCGACGACCCCAACCTCGGCGCGGTCCTGCGGGCCACCGGGCTGTTCTCCGTCGGCCTGGTGGTGTTCAACCTCGGCCTGGCGCTGCTGCTGGCCGTGCTGCTCAACCAGAAGCTGCGGGGCACCGTCCTGTTCCGCACCCTGTTCTTCTCCCCCGTGGTCGTCTCCCTGGTGGCCTGGACCATCGTCTGGGGGTTCCTGCTGCAGAAGAACGGCGGGATCAACGGTCTGCTCGACACCGTCGGCGTCACCGGGCCGAACTGGCTGCGCGGCGAGGGCACCGCGATGCTGTCGGTCGTCGTCGTGCAGGTGTTCAAGAACGTCGGCCTGAACATGGTCCTGTTCCTGGCCGCCCTCCAGGGCGTGCCGGCGGACCTGTACGAGGCCGCGGAGGTGGACGGCGCCGGCCGGATGCGCCAGTTCTGGCGGATCACCGTGCCCCTGATCAGCCCGACGATCCTGCTGACGTCGATCATCACGGTGGTCGGATCGCTCCAGGTCTTCGCGCAGATCGCGGTGCTGACCCAGGGCGGGCCCGGCACCTCGACCACGGTGCTCGTCTACTACCTCTACCAGCAGGCCTTCCAGTTCCATCACTTCGGCTACGGCGCGACGCTGTCGATCCTGCTGTTCGTCATCGTGCTCGCGCTCACCGTGCTGCAGTGGCAGATGCGCAAGAGGTGGGTCTTCCATGAATCGTGAGCTGTCCCGCCGGGCCAAGCTGGTGCTCTACGGGGCGCTGCTGATCCTGGCCGTCCCGTTCGTCTTCCCCACCTGGTGGATGGTCACCTCGTCACTGACGCCGGTGGCGGACATCTTCGCCTTCCCGCCGAAGCTGCTGCCGACCGACCCGAGGCTCGACGCCTACCGGCGGGTGTTCGAGTTGCAGCCGTTCGGGCAGCAGTATCTGAACAGCCTCTACATCGCGCTGCTGGTCACCGTCGGCACGCTCGCCGTGGCGGCGCTCGCCGGGTACGCCTTCGCGCGGATCCGGTTCCGGGGCCAGAACCTGCTGTTCCTGGTCGTGCTCGCGGGCCTGCTCATCCCCAGCGAGGTGACGATCGTGCCGCTGTTCCAGATGTTCTTCAAGGCCGGGCTGATCGACACCCACTGGCCGCTGATCCTGGTGCCGATCTTCGGCGCGCCGAGCGTGCTGGCGACGTTCATCATGCGGCAGTTCTTCATCAGCCTCCCCGACGAGCTGGAGGAGGCGGCGCGGGTCGACGGGTTGGGCCGCTTCGCCACGTTCTGGCGGATCGCGTTGCCGCTGTCCCGGCCCGCGCTGGGCGCGGTGTCCATCTTCACCTTCCTGCACAGTTGGAATCTCTACCTGGAACCGATCGTGTTCCTCTCCTCGCCGGAGAAGTTCACCCTGCCGCAGGCGCTCACCCAGTTCGTCGACGCGTACGGCGGCCCGATGTGGGACGTCCAGCTCGCGGCGGCGTCGATGACCGCGCTGCCGGTCCTGGTGGTGTTCGTCATCGCGCAGAAGCAGTTCGTCGAGGGCCTCGCGCACACCGGCCTGAAGGGGTGACCGCGCCGGTGATCGGCGTCGACATCGGCGGCACCAAGACCGCCGCCGCGCTCGTCGACCCGGACGGACGGGTGCGGGCCCGCCGGGAGGCCCCCACCCCGGCCCGCGCCGGGCCCGAGGCGGTGCTCGACACCGCCGCCGGCCTGGCCGCGGACCTGTTCGACCCGGCCGGCGCCGGCCCGGTGGGGGTGGGCACCGCCGGCACCGGCCCGGTGGGGGTGGGCACCGCCGGCACCGTCGACCCGGCCACCGGCATCATCCGGTACGCGACCGACAGCCTCCCCGGGTGGGCCGGCACTCCGGTCGCCGACGCCCTCGCCGCACGCCTGGGCCGACCGGTGCGCGTCACCAACGACGTCAGCGCAGCCGCGCTCGGCGAGAGCTGGGCCGGTGCCGGGCGGGGCCGCCGGCACGTGCTGCTGGTGGCCGTCGGCACCGGGCTGGGCGGGGCGATGGTCCGCGACGGCCGCGTCGAGACCGGCGCTCGCGGGGCGGCCGGCCAACTCGGGCACCTGCCCGCGCCCGGCGCGCACCGGCTGCGGTGCGGCTGCGGCAGGTACGGGCACCTGGAGGCGATCGCCTCCGGCACCGGGCTGTCCGCCGCGTACGCCGCCGCGACCGGAACCCGGGTCACCGGCCGGACCGTGGCGGAACGCGCGAACGCCGGCGACCGGATCGCCGGGCAGGTCGTCGACCGGGCCGGCGCCGCCCTCGGCGCGGCCCTGGCCGGGCTGGTCGCCCTGCTCGACCCGGAGACCGTCCTGGTCACCGGCGGGGCCGCCGCGGTCCTGCTGCCCGCCGCGTCCGCCGCCTACCGGGCGGAGCTGCCCGAGGGCTGGGCCGGCGTGCCGCTGCTGCCGGCCGCGCTGGGCGCCGACGCCGTCCTGGTCGGTGCGGCCCGGCTCGCCACCCGAACGACCGACGACGGAGGGACCGGACCGTGAGCGTCCTCGACGACCTGGCCGGCGGGCTCGTGGTGTCCTGCCAGCCGCTGCCCGACGAGCCGGACGACCCGATGCGCGACCCGTACGTCCAGGCCCACGTCGCGGCGGCGGTCGTGCGCGGTGGCGCCGTGGCGGTCCGGGTGAACGGCCCGGACGACGTCCGGGCGGTACGCGCCGCCGTCGACGTGCCGGTGATCGGGCTGTACAAGCACGGCGCCGGGGACGTGTTCATCACGCCGACCGCGGCGCACGCGCTGGAGGTGGCGCGGGCCGGCTCGCACGTCGTCGCGGTCGACGCGACCGACCGTCCACGGCCGGACGGGCGCGGGTTCGCCGACACCGTACGTACGCTGCGGGAGCGGACCGACGCGCTGGTCCTGGCCGACGTTTCCACCGTGGCCGAGGGGGTCGCCGCGGTGGCGGCCGGCGCGGACGCGGTCGCCACCACGCTGTCCGGCTACACCGCGAACAGCCCGTCCGCCGACGGGCCTGACCTGGGGCTCGTGGCGCGACTCGCCGCGCTGCTGCCGGTGCCGGTGCTCGCCGAGGGGCGGTACCGCACCCCGGAGCAGATCGGCCGGGCCTTCGCCGCCGGGGCACACGCGGTGGTGATGGGCAACGCCGTCACCTCCCCACTGTGGATCACCCGTCGGCTGGTGCCGGCCACCCCCCGCGCGACGCGCGGACCGCGTCCGAGGGAGATTCATCACCCGTGATGGTTGCCGTTTTGCCATCGCATCGATGGCGTTGGTGCGACTATGGAGGGCGTGGGAACTGCGAAAACTGCCATGCCGTCCATCTCGCCGCTGACCGGTGAGCCGATCAAGCGGGCCGACGCCGAACGCCTCGCCGGGGTGCTGAAGGCGTTCGCCGATCCGGCTCGGCTGCGGCTGATCAGCCTGATCCAGTCCGCCCCGCAGGGCGAGGCGTCGGTGAGCGACCTGACCGCCCCGCTCGGGCTGTCCCAGCCGACGGTGAGTCACCACCTGCGGATCCTCACCGAGGCCGGGCTGCTCGAACGGGAGAAGCGGGGCGTCTGGGCCTACTACCGGGTGGTGCCGGCCTCGATCGCCGCGATCGCGGACCTGCTGACCCCGCCGCGCAAGCGGGCGACGAAGCGCGCCCGCTGAGCGCGTTCACCTCGCCGCGCCGCATTCGGCCGAGTCGCATTCCGGCGCGTCGCATTCGGCTGCGCCATATTCCGCCGCGCTTGGCCGGCGGCACTCCGGACACGGCGTAGAGCCAGCAGGGCGCGGCGCGCCTCGCGCCCTTCGACGCGTCGGCCCACGGCTCCGACCGGAGTCTGTCCGGTGCGCGCCGGCGCGTCCGGCCCGCCAATGTGTTCTAATTATTCGCGTCGATGTTCGCGCTAACATCGATGACCGGCTGCCACCACCGGCACCTCCGGCATCGTCATGCGTGCGGGCCTCGCGCCGGAACCGGGCGCCGGCGGTGGGTTCACCCTGCGCGGGTCAGCGTTCCATCGACGGCCATCACCACCCGTGAGGCTCCGCGCCGGTACGGACGGTCCCGGAGCCTGCGTATCCGAGGAGCCGTCATGCCCATCTCCCGTCCCCGAACGCTCCGGCACAGACGCCTACGCCTGGCGATCTCGGCCCTGGCCCTCGTGCTGGCTGCCGGCGGCACCGCCGTGGCGACACAGACACGGGTGGCCGTCGCCGCCCCCGGACCGGGCGCCGTCGTGGGCGCGCAGTCCGGCCGCTGCGTCGACGTGCCGAACGGCAGCACCACGAACGGCACCCAGGTCCAGCTCTACGACTGCACCGGCGTCACCGCGCAGAACTGGACGTACACGTCGGCCCGTCAGTTCACGGTCTACGGCACCAAGTGCCTGGACGCCAACGGCCAGGGCACCAGCAACGGCACCGCCGTGATCATCTGGGACTGCAACGGCCAGGCCAACCAACAGTGGAACGTCAACGCCAACGGCACCATCACCGGCCAACAGTCCGGCCTGTGCCTGGACGCCAACGCCGCCGGCACCGCGAACGGCACCAAGCTGATCCTCTGGACCTGCAACGGCCAGGCCAACCAGCGGTGGACCACGTCGACGACGCCGACGTCCGCGCCGCCCACCTCGCCGCCCCCCACCGGTGGCCGGCCGTGCGACCTCTACGCCGCCGGCGGGACGCCGTGCGTGGCGGCGCACAGCACCACCCGGGCGCTGTTCTCGGCCTACGGCGGCAACCTCTACCAGGTCCGCCGGTCCTCGGACAACGCCACCCGCAACATCGGGGTGCTGAGCGCCGGCGGCTACGCCGACGCCTCCGGCCAGGACTCGTTCTGCGGCGGCACGACCTGCGTGATCACGGTGGTCTACGACCAGTCGGGACGCGGCAACGACCTGTGGTACCAGGGTTCGGCGCAGGTCCCCGGCTCGTCCTCCAGCCGGCCGGCCACCGCGACGAGCGAGTCGTTGACCGTCGGCGGCGCCAAGGCGTACTCGCTCTACATCAACCCCAACAACAGCTACTGGCGGGACGGCCACCTGACCGGCGTTCCCACCGGCAGCGCGCCCGAGGGCATGTACATGGTCACCAGCGGCACCCACGTCAACAGCGGCTGCTGCTTCGACTACGGCAACAGCGAGACCACCCGCAAGGCCGACGCCGCGGGAGCGATGGACGCGATCAACTTCAGCACCAGTTGCTGGTTCGGCGGCTGCTCCGGCAGCGGCCCGTGGGTGCAGGCCGACCTGGAATGGGGTCTCTTCCCCGGCGGCAGCTCGTCCTGGAATCCCAACCAGCGCGCCTTCACCAGCAAGTTCGTCACCGCCACGCTGAAGAACAACGGCACGTCGCGCTTCGCCATCAAGGGCAGCAACGCCCAGTCCGGCAACCTCTACACGCTCTACGACGGGTCGTTGCCCAACGGCTACAGCCCGATGAAGAAGCAGGGCGCGATCATCCTGGGCAGCGGCGGCGACTGCTGCAAGCCCGGCGGTGGCGCCAACCTCAGCGCCGGCACCTTCTACGAGGGGGCCATGGTGGCCGGCTATCCCTCGGACGCGACCGAGAACGCCGTCCAGGCCAACATCGTGGCCGCCGGCTACCGCTGAGACCACCCGCACACCACCCCCGAAAGGACCGTGATGTTAACGCTCTCAAGAAGGCCGGCCCGGCGCGGACTCGCCGTGCTCGCCAGCCTGCTCGTCGTGATCGGGCTCTTCCCGGCGATCGCCCGGGCGGACAACCCGATCGTGCAGCACATCTACACCGCCGACCCGGCGCCGCTGGTCTACAACGGCCGGGTCTACCTCTACACCGGCCACGACGAGGACAACTCGACCTGGTTCACCATGAAGGAGTGGCGGGTCTGGTCGTCCGACGACATGGTCAACTGGACCGACCACGGGTCGCCGCTCAACCTCGCCACCTTCAGCTGGGCCAAGCAGGACGCCTGGGCCGGCCAGGCGATCTACCGCAACGGCAAGTTCTACTGGTACGTACCCATGGTCGTGCGGGCGACCGGCCAGATGGGCATCGGCGTGGCGGTCTCCGACAGCCCGACCGGCCCGTTCCGGGACGCGATCGGCCGCCCGCTGGTGAGCAACGGCGAGATCGACCCCACCGTGTTCATCGACGACGACGGTCAGGCGTACCTCTACTGGGGCAACCCGAAGCTGTGGTACGTGAAGCTGAACTCGGACATGATCTCGTACTCGGGCAGCCCGACGCAGATCCCGCTGACCACGGCGGGCTTCGGGACCCGGACCGGGGACGCGAACCGGCCCACCCTGTACGAGGAAGGGCCCTGGGTCTACAAGCGCAACAACCTCTACTACAACGTGTTCGCCGCCAAGTGCTGCTCGGAGTTCATCGGCTACTCGACGGCGCCCGGCCCGACCGGGCCGTGGACCTACCGCGGGACGGTCATGCCCACCCAGGGCAGCAGCTTCACCAACCACCCCGGGATCGTCGACTTCAAGGGCGGTTCCTACTTCTTCTACCACAACGGCGCGTTGCCCGGCGGCGGCGGTTTCACCAGGTCGGTGGCGGTGGAGAAGTTCTCCTACGGGTCGGACGGCTCGATCCCGACGATGTCCATGACCAACGCGGGCGCCCCGCAGGTCGGGACGCTGAACCCGTACGTCCGGCAGGAGGCCGAGACGATCGCCTGGGGGCAGGGGATCGAGACCGAGCCGGCCAGCGGCGGTGGCATGAACGTCGGCTTCATCGACAACGGGGACTACATCAAGGTCAAGGGCGTGGCCTTCGGCTCCGGCGCGACCTCGTACACCGCCCGGGTGGCCTCGGCCGGTAGCGGCGGCACCATCGAGTTGCGCCTGGACAGCACCAGCGGCCCGCTCGTCGGCAGTTGCCGGGTGTCCGGCACCGGCGGCTGGCAGACGTGGACGGACACGACCTGCGGGGTCAGCGGCGCCACCGGCACCCACGACCTCTACCTGCGGTTCACCGGTGGCAGCGGCTCGCTGTTCAACATCGACCACTGGCGGTTCAGCTCCGGCACCGGCACCCCGCCGACCACCGCGCCGCCCACCACCGCGCCGCCGACCACCGCACCGCCGACGACCCCGCCCCCGACCACCGCACCGCCGACCACCCCGCCGCCCACCAGCGGCGCCTGCGCCGCGACCTACCGCACCACGAGCACCTGGTCCGGCGGCTTCCAGGGCGAGGTGACCGTCACGGCCGGCGCCTCGGCGATCAACGGCTGGACGGTGGGCTGGAACCTGGCCGGAGGCCAGAGCATCAACCAGATCTGGGGCGGCACGCTGAGCACCAGCGGCTCCACGGCGACCGTCCGCAACGTGTCGTACAACGGCTCGGTGCCGGCCGCCGGCTCGACCACGTTCGGCTTCCTGGCCAACGGCTCGCCGTCGACCCCGTCCCTGACCTGCACCAGCCCCTGAGAGGAACACTCATGCGCAGAAGGACAGGGTGGCTCGCCGCAGCCGCCGCGTTGGCCATGGCCGTCGCCGGGGTGCTCACCCCGGCCGGCCCGGCCGCAGCCGAGTCCAACGGCGGGGTACGGGTGATGCCGCTCGGTGACTCGATCACCGAGGGCACCCAGGTCCCGGGCGGCTCCCGGATCGGTCTGTGGCAACGGCTCGCCGCCGGCGGCTACCGGATCGACTTCGTCGGCTCCCAGTTCAACGGGCCGGGCAACCTCGGCGACCACGACCACGAGGGACACCCCGGCTGGCGGATCGACCAGATCGACGCCAACATCACCGGCTGGCTGAACGCCTACCAGCCGCGCACCGTGCTGCTGCACATCGGCACCAACGACATCCTGCAGAACTACAACGTGTCCGGCGCGCCGAACCGGCTCTCCACCCTGATCGACCACATCACCGCGACGGCGCCCAACGCCGACGTGTTCGTGGCGCAGATCATCCCGCTTGCCAACTCCGGCCAGGAGTCGGCGGTACGCACCTTCAACGCCGCCATTCCCGGCATCGTGCAGTCCAAGGTGAACGCCGGCAAGCGGGTCCACCTGGTCGACCAGCACTCGGCGCTGAGCACCGCCGACCTGATCGACGGCATCCACCCGACCGCCGGCGGTTACGACAAGATGGCCGCCGTCTGGTATGCCGCGCTGCGGTCGGTGGACGGCAGCATCGGCACCCCGGGCAACGGCGGCGGCACCACCTACCAGAACGTGCAACTGGTCGGTGGCGGCTCGGGCCGGTGCCTGGACGTGCCGAACGGCAGCACCACCAACGGCACCCAGGTGCAGCTGTACGACTGCTGGGGCGGCACCCCGCAGCGCTGGACCTACACCTCCGCGAAGCAGTTGCAGGTGCTCGGCAACAAGTGTCTCGACGCGAACGGTAAAGGGACCGCGAACGGCACCAGCGTGATCATCTGGGACTGCAACGGCCAGGCCAATCAGCAGTGGAACCTCAACGCCAACGGCACCATCACCGGCGTGCAGTCCGGACGCTGCCTGGACGCGGCCGGCTACGGCACCGCCAACGGCACGAAGATCAACCTTTGGGACTGCCACAACGGCACCAACCAGCAGTGGAGCACCCGAAGCTGACGTGCAAGGCGGGGCCCCTTCTTAACGCCTCCGGTATAGGAAGGGGCCCCGCTTAACCACTCGAAGGAAGGAGGACGCCATGCCGAGACATCGGCTCATCGTCGGCGTCGTCGCGGGAGTGGCGGGACTCGTCCTCGCCATGGGCGGCGTCGCGTTCGCCGCCGGTCAGGATGCCGCCGGCGTCAGCCCGCTGGCGGCGACCGCCGGCTGCGGCAGGGCGCCGGCGCTGACGAGCGGCTCGCACACGATCTCCAGCGGCGGCCAGAACCGTTCGTACATCCTGCGGATCCCCGACAACTACGACAACAACCACCCGTACCGGCTGATCTTCGGCTTCCACTGGAACGGCGGCACCGCGGGCGACGTCGACTCGGGCGGGACCAGCGGATACCCGTGGTCCTACTACGGGGTCCGGGCGCTGTCGAACAACAGCGCGATCTTCGTCGCACCGCAGGGCAACGGCAACGGCTGGGCCAACCCGAACGGCCAGGACCTGACGTTCGTCGACGACATGGTCCGCACGTTCGAGGCCGGCCTGTGCGTGGACACCACCCAGTTGTACGCGATGGGCTTCAGCTACGGCGGCGGCATGAGCTACGCCATCGCCTGTGCCCGGGCGAACGTATTCCGCGCGGTAGCGGTCTATTCGGGCGCGAACCTCAGCGGGTGCAACGGCGGCACCCAGCCCATCGCGTACCTCGGGATCCATGGTCTGCGTGACGGCACGCTGCCGATTTCGGCGGGCCGCGCGCTGCGCGACCAGTTCGTCCGCAACAACGGCTGCACCCCGCAGAATCCGCCGGAGCCGGCGCAGGGCAGCCTGACCCACGTCGTCACCTACTACTCGGGTTGCCGGGCGGGCTACCCGGTCGCCTGGGGCGCCTTCGACGGGCCGCACGCCCCGAACGCGGTGGACGGCACCGCCGACCCGTTCGCGCCGGGCGAGCGGTCGTGGACGCAGGCCGTGGTGTGGCGGTTCTTCACGCAGTTCGACGGCACCACCCCGACGAACCCGCCGACCACGCCACCGACCAGCCCGTCGCCCACCACCGGGCGGCAGCTCGCCGGCGAACAGTCCGGCCGCTGCGTGACCGCACCGACCCAGACCTCGGGTACGCAGGTGCAGTTGCAGGACTGCGCCGGGCAGTCCGGTCAGCTCTGGACCGCCGGCGCCGGCCGCCAACTGCAACTGGCCGGCAACCTGTGCCTAGACGCGAACGGGGCGGGCACCAGCAACGGCACGGCGGTCATCGTGTGGGGCTGCAACGGCCAGGCCAACCAGCAATGGAACGTCAACGCCAACGGCACCGTCACCGGTGTGCAGTCCGGGCTCTGCCTCGACGCCAACGCCGCCGGCACCGCGAACGGCACGAGACTCATCCTGTGGTCCTGCAACGGCCAGGCCAACCAGAGGTGGAGCTGGCGCTGAGGTGTTAAGCGGGGCCCCTTCCCATACCGCAGGCGTTAAGAAGGGGCCCCGCCTTGCATCTCAGGGGCGGAGGGTCCAGCGTTGGTTGGCGCCGTTCAGGCACTGCCAGAGCTGGATCTTGGTGCCGTTGGTGGTGCCGAAGGCGCTGGCATCCAGGCACAGGTTGGACTGCACGCCGGTGATGGTGCCGTCGGCGTTCAGGTTCCACTGCTGGTTGGACTGGCCGTTGCAGTCCCAGATGACCACCGGGGTGCCGTTCGCGGTGCCCTGGCCGGAGGCGTCCAGGCACTTGTTGCCGTACACCGTGAGCTGCTTGCCCGACGTGTAGCTGAACCGCTGGTTGGCGTTGCCGTGGCAGTCCCAGAGCTGGATCTGGCTGCCGTTCGTGGTGGTGGCGCCGGGCACGTCAGCGCACCGGCCGGACTGGCCGCCGACGATCTGGACGTTCTGGTTCGTCGGCCCTCCGCCACCGGGCGGCAGCAGGGTGACGGTGGACGTGTCGCTGATGGCCGAGTGCGACACGTTGACCGTGGTGCCGTTGTTCGACAGCGTCACCACGCTGTCCCGCACCGTGACCGGCCCGGACACCGCGCCGCCGTTGTTGTACGGGATGTTCTGCACCACCACCCGGACCTGGTTGTCGACCACGATGCCGCTTGTCGCGTCCAGGCGCTGGATGTTCACCGCGACGTTGCCGGTGGTGCGGTGGCCGCCGATGAGGATCTTCGCCGAGCCGGTGTCGCGGGTGGCGAACGCGTCGTAGGAGGCGCTCGGCGTGACGGAGGCGATCTGGCCGGTCATCGAGCCGTAGAACTGGTACGCCCACCATTCGCCCTTGGGCTGGTACTGCCCGCTGGAGTTGTGGGTGAGCAGGTTGCCCAGGTCGTTGTGCAGGTTCTGGCCGCCGGCCCAGTTGGCCCGCAGCCCGTCCGCGCCGGCGCGTTCCAGCCGGGCCAGGTACCACGCCCCAGCGGCCGGGTTCTGCTCGTTGGACGCGCCGTACTCGTTGATCTGGTGCGGTCGCGGGTGGGCGATGCCCCGCGAGTCGAGCGTCTGGTTGGCGGTGGCCACGTTCGACACCGGGTCGCCGGGCAGCGAGTGCCAGCTGAAGATGTCCGGCACCACGTTGTTGGCCTTGACGTAGTCCAGGTACTGGGTCCACCAGCCGCTCGTGGACGGTACGCAGGCGCAGCTCGGCCCGACGATGAGCATGCCCGGGAACGCCGACCGGATCCGCTGGTAGGTGCGTCGCCACAGTTCGAAGTACTGCGACTGGGGCCGGTTCCAGAACAGGCTGATGTTCGGCTCGTTCCAGATGTCCCACTGCACGGTGATCCCGGCCGAACGGACATCGGAGAAGAGCCGGTCCAGGAAGCGGTCGTAGTCGCTCCAGTCACCGTTGTCGCCGGGGAAACGGCTGATCGAGGCGCCGTCGGCGCCCCAGAGGTCGTGGTCGAGCAGCACGAACGTGCCGCCGAGGGCGGCGGTGCGGCGGGCCTGGGCGACTGTGGCGTTCCAGCGTCGGTCGTAGCCGCCGCCGACCCAGCCCTGTCCGGGTAGTTGGGCGCCGCCGGCGCGCATGGCCCGGAACTTCACGTCCCGGAAGTAGCTGTCCGGCGGGTTCTGGCCGTTCTCGGTCATCCCGTAGATCCACCCCGATCCGCGGTACGTCGGCGTACCCAGGGAGGCGGAGAAGTTGACGGTGAGCGACTCGTCGGCGGCCCGTGCCGGGGACGCGGCGACCGCCAGCGAGCAGGCGACGGCGAGGGTACCGGCCGTGATCCGGGCGGCGAGGCCGCGGATCCGGGGTGCCCGGGCGTGGGGGATGTTCACTGCGACTCCTTCGGCAGTGTGGTGGGGCTGCGGAGGACGTCCTAGCGAATCGATTCGCCGGGCAGCCTAGGCGTCGATGTCTATGGATGTCAACGCCATGACCAGCCTGTGGCGAACCAGTTTCGCCCAGAGGCGATCGAGCACCTTGACCGCATACATCGACCGGCTTATCTTCGGTCGAACCGATTCGCCGTTTCGCTGCCCGAGAGGGGCCACACCATGACGACATCCGCCTGGCGGCGGGGCGTGGCCGGCGCCGCCCTGACCGCCCTCACGGTCGCCGGCACCGTCACCGGCTGCTCCGCGAACGACACCCCGGAAGGCGGGGCCGGCGGCGCCGCGTACACCGTCTGGGACCCGTACCCGCAGTTCGCCGGCGGATCCGACTGGGAGAAGCTGCTCGACACCTGCGGCAGCTCCGCGGGCGTGCCGGTGCGACGCACCGGCTACGACACCACCGACCTGACGAACAAGGCGCTGCTCGCGGCCCAGCAGGGCAACTCCCCCGACGTGCTGATCATCGACAATCCGGTCATCTCCACGCTCGCCCAGGCCGGCGCGCTGACCTCGGCGGACGAGACGAAGCTCGACACCGCGGCCTCGGCACCCAACCTGCTCGGCGCCGGCCAGCTCGACGGCAGGACCTACGGCGTCCCGATCGGGGCGAACACGCTCGCCCTCTGGTACAACAAGGACCTGCTGGGCAAGGCCGGGGTGGACGTCGCGTCGGTCCGGGACTGGCCGTCGCTGACCGCTGCGCTGGCGAAGGTGAAGGGCGCCGGCAAGAAGGGCATCACGTTCTCGGCGATCGGCACCGAGGAGGGCAGCTTCCAGTTCCTGCCCTGGTTCTGGGGCGCGGGCGCCCAGCTGACCGCGCTGGACTCGCCGCCGGCCATCTCCGCGCTGACGCTGTGGTCCGACTGGCTGACCCGGGGGTACGCGCCGAACTCCGTCATCAACAACACCCAGACCACCAGCTGGCAGGAGTTCGCCGGCGGCGACTACGCGTTCGCCGAGAACGGCACCTGGCAGCGGGCCAACGCCGAGAAGCTCGACTTCGAGTACGGGATCATCCCGGTGCCGGCGAGTGCCGGCGGCACCGCCCCGGCCCCGACCGGCGGTGAGTTCGTCTCCATCCCGGTGCAGCGCGACACCGGCCGGTACGAGGTCGCGCGGAAGCTGGTGACCTGCCTGACCAACCCGGACAACCTGCTGACCACCGACACCACGCTGTCGTACGTCGCGCCGGTGGCGGCGGTGCAGGAGAAGCAGGTCGCGGCCGACCCGGAGCTGAAGGTGTGGGTCGACGCGGTCAACGCCGCCAAGGGGCGCACCGGTGACAACCTCGGCACGCGGTACCCGAAGATCTCCGAGCAGTTGTGGACCGCCGTGCAGGGGGCGCTCAGCGGCGCGAAGACGCCGCAGGCGGCCCTGTCCGCCGCCCAGGGCGTGGCCGCCGCCGCCAAGTAGATCCATGAGCCGAAACCGCACCGACCGGTGGACGGCGTGGGCGTTCCTCGCCCCGGTGACGGTCTACCTGCTGGTCTTCTACGCCTATCCGCTCTACCGGAACATCGAGCTGAGCCTGCGGCGGTACACGGTCCGCTCGTTCGTCTCCGGCGACGCCCCGTTCGCCGGGCTGGACAACTACCGGGACGTGGTGACCCATCCGACCTTTCTGCCGGCGCTCGTGCACACGGCGGTCTTCACGGCGGTGTCGCTGCTGTTCCAGTTCGCCCTCGGGCTGGCGCTCGCGGTCTTCTTCCACCGGCACTTCCCGCTGTCGGCGACGCTGCGGGCGCTGTTCCTCGTACCCTGGCTGCTGCCGTTGATCGTCTCGGCCTCCACCTGGTCGTGGATGCTCAACAGCGACGCCGGGGTGGTCAACGCGGCGCTCGGCGCGGTGGGCCTCGACCCGGTCAACTGGCTGACGTCGCCGCGGTGGTCGCTGGTCTCGGTGATCATCGCGAACATCTGGATCGGCATCCCGTTCAACCTGGTCGTCCTCTACAGCGGTCTCCAGGCCGTCCCGCCGGAGGTGTACGAGGCCGCGGCGCTGGACGGGGCGAGCGGTCCGCAACGGTTCTGGCGGATCACGTTCCCGTTGCTGCGGCCGGTGTCGGCGATCACGCTGCTGCTCGGGCTGATCTACACGCTGAAGGTCTTCGACCTCATCTGGATCATGACCAGGGGCGGGCCGACCGACTCGTCCACCACGTTCGCCACCTGGTCCTACCGGCTCGGTTTCGGCAGCCTGCTGCCGGAGTTCGGGCCGGGCGCGGCCGTCGGCAACCTGCTGATCGTGGTCGCCCTCATCTTCGCGTTGAGCTACGCCCGAGCGCAACGGAGGCAACGGTGGTGACGAGAAGACCCGCGCGTACCGCCTGGTGGCGGACCGGCCTCGGGCTGGTGTTCACCGCGCTGATGCTGTTCCCGGTCTACTGGATGGTCAACGTCTCGTTCACCCGCGACGGCGACCTGCGGGCCGACCCGCCGCACCTGTTCCCCGTCGACGGCACCGTCGAGGGTTACCGGGTGGTGCTGCGGGAGCAGTTGCCGTACCTGGGCACCAGCCTGCTCGTCGGGCTCGGCACGGTGGCGCTGACCGTGGCCCTCGCCGCGCCGGCCGGCTACGCCCTGGCGAAGTTGCGCCCGGCCGGCGGCGGCGTGCTCAGCTTCGTACTGCTGATCGCGCAGATGATCCCCGGGATCATCATGGCGATGGGGTTCTACGCCATCTATCTCCGCCTCGGGGTGCTCAACTCGGCCGCCGGCCTGGTGCTCGCCGACTCCACCATCGCCGTGCCCTTCGGAGTGTTGATCTTCGCGGCGTTCATGTCCGGCATCCCGGACGAGGTGCTGCACGCCGCGGTGGTGGACGGCGCCGGCCGGTGGCGGACGTTCTGGTCGGTGGTGCTGCCGCTGAGCCGGGGTTCGGTCATCACCGTGTCGCTGTTCGCCTTCCTCTGGGCCTGGTCGGACTTCCTCTTCGCGTCCACGCTCGACGCCGGGGGCGCCGCCCGGCCGATCACGCTCGGCATCTACCGCTACATCGGCAACAACAACCAGCAGTGGAACGCCATCATGGCCACCGCAGTGGTCGCCTCCGTCCCCGCCACCGTCCTGCTGATCGTGGCCCAGCGGTACGTCGCCGCGGGCGTGACAGCGGGCGCCGTCAAGGACTGAGCCATCCGTACCCCAGAAAGGCAGCCAGCGCAGATGACCGTTGCCCCCTCCGGTCCGGCGTTCTCCGTCCGGGAGATTCCGTTCAGCCACCGCGGGTCCTGGCTCAGCGTCTCCCCCGTGGTCGCCGAGAACACCTACGCCGACGACCTGCACCTCGTCTCGCACCGCAACGGCATGCACCCGGTGCTGCGGTTCAGCGCGCCGGCCGACGCCACGGTGACGGCCCGGCCGGCGCTGCTGAGCTGGCACGACCGGGTCGGCCGGGTCGAGCTGACCTACGCGGGCCCGGACACGCTCCGGCTGCGCGGGCGGGGGGCCGGGCTGCGGATCACCGCCGCCGCGGCCACCCTCACCCCGTTCAGCGGGACCTACCTGTACGACGACCCGACGGACTCCTCGGCCGTGTTCACCTCGTACGAGACCGGCCGCCGCTACCGGGTCACCGTGCTCGCCGGCACCGCCGAGACGGTCGGGGCGCAGGCCCTCGGCACCGCCGACCGGGGCCTGCTCCTGCCCGCCGACCGGCCGTGGGAGGTCGCGATCGAGGAGTACGCGACGGCCCGCCGGCCGTACCCGGACACCGCCGACTTCGACGACCTGGTCGACGCCGGCCACGCCGACTTCGCGGCGTTCGTCGAGGCGGTCGCGCCGTGGCGCGACGCGGAGACCCCGGCCGCCGAGCTGGCCGGGTATGTGTTGTGGTCGGCCACGGTGGGTGCGGCCGGCTTCGTCACCCGGCCTGCCGTCCTGATGTCGAAGCACTGGATGAACAAGGTGTGGAGCTGGGACCACTGCTTCAACGCGCTGGCCCTCGCGGACGGCGACGCCGACCTCGCCTGGCACCAGTTCCACCTGCCGTTCGACCACATGGACGACGCCGGTGCGCTGCCCGACTCGGTGACGCACTCGGAGATCCTGCACAACTTCGTCAAGCCACCGATCCACGGCTGGGCGTTGCGGCGGCTGCGTCAGCGGTCGGGCCGGTCGCCGTCGCGCGACGACCTGGTCGAGGTCTACGAGCGGCTGGCCCGGTGGACCACGTTCTGGCTGGACCACCGGCGGGCGCCCGGTCGATGCCTGCCGCACTACCAGCACGGCAACGACAGCGGCTGGGACAACGCCACCACGTTCGACGACGACCGGGTGATCGAGACGCCGGACCTCGCCGCTTTCCTGGCGATCCAGCTGGGGTGCCTGGCGGAGCTGGCCGACGAGCTGGAGCGCCCGGCGGAGGCGGCGCGGTGGGCGGGCGTCGCCGGCGAGGTCCGCGAGGCGCTGCTGGGTGAGCTGTGGACCGGCGAGCGGTTCACCGCGCGGGCCCCCGGGGCCGGGAGCAACCGGGCCGGGAGCAACCGGGCCGGGAGCAACCGGGCCGGGAGCAGCCTGCTCGACCTGATGCCGGTCGTGCTCGGCGAGGCGCTTCCGGCCGCTGTCGCCGCCGTCCTCGCCCGCCGCGTCGAGAGCCATCTCACCGAGCACGGGCTGGCCACCGAGCCGCTCGACTCGCCGTACCACGCCGCCGACGGCTACTGGCGCGGCCCGATCTGGGCCCCGGCCACCGTGCTGATCGAGGACGGGTTGCGCCGGGCCGGGCACACCGCGCTCGCCGACGAGATCAGCCGGCGGTTCCGGGTGCTGTGCGAGCGGTCCGGCTTCGCCGAGAACTTCGACGCCAAGACCGGCGCGGGCCTGCGGGACCGCGCGTACACCTGGACCGCGAGCGGCTATCTCCTGCTGGCCGGCGACGACCGGCGGCGGCGGGCCGGCGGTTAGCGGACGGTCCGGGGCACCGGGCCGGTGCTGGCACGCAGCGAGATCGGCGGGCGGTAGAGCCGGTGCCGGGGCGCGGTCTCGGGCGCGGCGATCCGCTCCAGCAGGAGCGACACGGCCGCCGCGCCCATGTCGACGATCGGCACGTCCGCCGCGGTGAGCGGCGGGCGGAAGTTCTCCGCCCAGTGCCGGGCGGCGACCCCGGTGAGGGAGAAGTCGCGCGGCACCACGAGCCCGGCCGTCTCCAGCGCCCGCTGCATGCCGGGCAGGGCCGCCTCGTTCACGGTGGCCACGGCGGTGACGTCGGGATGGCTCGCCAGCAGTTCCTCGACGCACGCCTCGCCGGCGGTGACGTCGTCGCCGCAACAGACGTCGATGCCGACCAGGCCGCGTTCCCGGGTCGCCGTGGTGAAGCCGGTGAGCGCCCGGCTGCCCGGGCCGTAGCCCGCGGCGACGAGTTCGGCCGACCGGTTGACCAGGGCGACGGTGCGGTGCCCCAGGTCCGCCAGGTGGTGCACGCAGCTTGCGATGAGGCCGGCGTAGTCCACGTCCACCCAGCTCATCCCGTGCGGCTGGGCGGTGCGGCCGATGGTCACGAACGGCAGGCCGGTCTGCTCCAGCCGGGTCACCCGCTCGTCGGTCAACCGGATCTCCATCAGGACCACCCCGTCGACGCGGCGGCCGGTGACGATCCGTTCGAACGACCGGTCGTGGTCGCCGCCGGAGGGCGACAGCAACACGTCGAGGTCGGCCCGGGCGGCGGCCTCGACCACGCTTGCGACGAAGCCGAGTTGCATGTCGGTGAGGCGCTGGCTGGCGGGTGGGATGACCAGGCCGAGGGTGCGGGTCCGGCCCTCCTTGAGGGCACGCGCGCTGGCGTTCGGGCGGTAGTCCAGCTCGTCGATGACGGCCTGGATGCGCTGCCGGGTGGCCGCCGAGACCGGCCGCTTGCCGCTCAGCACGTACGACACGGTGCTGCGGGACACCCCGGCCCGCCGGGCGATCTCACCGATGTTCATCCCGCTCCCGGCAACGGTCGTCGAATCGGTTCACCTGGTGCGCAGACCCTAGGTCGGGGCGGTGACACCTGTCAACGCGCGGGCCCGCACATTATAGACATGTCTCTATATTGACCGGTCCGACATCGATGCTTAACATCAGACGTCATACCTATGTCCCCTCGACCGGGGAGGTCCCCGTGAAACCATTCGCCCTGCGACGGTCCGCCGCGGCCGGCCTCGCGCTGGCGACGGTGGCCGCCGGCATCGCGGTGGCGGCCTTCGCCTCGTCCGCGTCGGCCGCCGTCACCACGCTGTACGCGGCCCCCGGCGGCACCGGCAGCGCCTGCTCCGCGGCACAACCCTGCGCGTTGTCCGCGGCCCAGGCCACGGTGCGCACGATGACCGGCGGCATGTCCGACGACATCGTGGTGCAGCTCGCCGACGGCGTCTACCGGGTGACCTCGCCGCTGACGTTCGGCGCGGCCGACTCCGGGACGAACGGCCACACCGTGCGCTGGCAGGCCGCGTCCGGCGCGCACCCGGTGATCAGCGGGGCGAAGCAGGTGACCGGCTGGTCCGTCGCCGATTCCGGCCGCAACATCTGGAAGGCCACCGTCGGCGCCGGGCAGGACACCCGGCAGCTCTACGTCGACGGCCAGGTCGCCACCCGGGCCCGTACGCAGGTGAACCGGTCGGACTTCAGCGCCTCGGCCAGCGGGCTGCGGATCACCAACGGCAACCTGAACTACCTGAACAACGTCGCCAACGCCAACCGGGTCGAGGTCGAGGGCGTCAACTCGTTCACCGACCGCTACTCGCCGGTGCAGAGCATCAGCGGCGGCATGCTCACCATGGCGCAGCCGGCGTGGAACAACAACAACTTCGGCTACGACACCCTGATGAACCCGTTCCGGGCCGGGCCCTTCTACCTGGTGAACGCGTACGAGTTCCTCGACTCGCCGGGTGAGTGGTACGTCAACACCGGCACCGGCACGCTCTACTACATCCCGCGCTCCGGCCAGAACATGTCGAACGTCGACGTCGAGTTCCCGGTGGTGCAGTCCCTGGTCCAGGTCGGCGGCAGCTACGCCAGCCCGGCGCACCACATCGCGTTCAGCGGCATCACCTTCACCGGCACCAGTTGGCTGGGCCCCAGCAGCAACCAGGGTTGGGTCGACCAGCAGACCGGCTCGTACATCGCCGGCAACTGGTCGTGGCCCGGCTTCGGCTCCTGCACCTCCGGCTGCCAGCAGTTCGAGGCGGCCCGGCCGAGCTGGTTCCAGATGCCGGCCGCGGTGCAGGTCTCGGCCGCCAACACCATCACGTTCAGCGACTCCCAGTTCGTCAACCTGGGCCAGACGGCCATCGGCATCGGCAACGACGCCAACGCGCACGGCACCGGCGTCGGGCTGGGCGCCAGCGGCATCACCGTCACCCGCTCCGAGATCGCCCGGAACGCCGCCGGCGGCTTCGTCATCGGCGGCGTGCGCGCCGACGCCCACCACCCGAGCGACACCCGGATGACCAACCGGGACATCACCGTCAGCAACAACCGCATCCACGACCTCGGCCTCGACTACCGGGGCATCAGCTCGGTGCTGCCCACCTACGTCACCAACGCCACGATCAGCCACAACGAGATCTACAACCTGCCCTACTCGGGCATCACCATCGGGTACGGCTGGGGATCGAACGACGCCGGCGGCAACAACGAGTACGCCAACCGCGGCCTCTACAACTACCAGCCGCGTTACAGCACGCCGACGACCGCGTCCAACAACCGGGTGGTCGGCAACTACGTCCACGACGTGATGCAGCAGATGAACGACGGCGGATGCATCTACACCCTGGGGTGGGACCCGAACGCGCTGATCAGTGAGAACTACTGCCTGCGCACCAACGGCTACTTCGGCGTCTACTTCGACGAGGGCTCGAAGTACTACACCGTCACCAACAACGTGTTCTCCAACACCGGCACCTGGGCCACCGCCAACTACTGGGGCGGCGAGAACATGGGCAACTGGACGGTCACCAACAACTGGTCGACGAACGGCAGCACGAACGTCACGAACGGCGACCGGGGCAACGTCGTCTACGGCAACACGACTGTCACCAACGGCAGTTGGCCGTCCGGCGCGCAGAGCGTGATGAACTCCGCCGGACCCCAGGGCACCGGCGGCCCCACCACCCCGCCGCCCACCGGCAGCGCCCGGCAGATCGTCGGCGGGCAGTCCGGCCGGTGCGTGGACGTGCCGAACTCGTCCACCACCAACGGCACCCAGGCCCAGCTCTGGGACTGCGGCAGCGCCAGCGGCCAACGCTTCACCGTCACCTCCGGACGGCAACTCCAGGTGTACGGGACCAAGTGCCTGGACGCCAACGGCCAGGGCACCAGCAACGGCACCGCCGTGATCATCTGGGACTGCAACGGCCAGGCCAACCAACAGTGGAACGTCAACTCCAACGGCACCATCACCGGCCAACAGTCCGGCCTGTGCCTGGACGCCAACGCCGCCGGCACCGCGAACGGCACCAAGCTGATCCTCTGGACCTGCAACGGCCAGGCCAACCAGCAGTGGAGCCTGCGCGGCTGACCCGGCCGGCAGCGATCGGGAAGGACCACCGACATGGCACACGTACCGCGCGTCAACGCCGCCCGCCGGTCGCTGCTCGCCGCCGGCGTCGTGGGGACGCTCGCCGGCGTCCTGGCGCTGACCGGGTGCGGCAAGGACGAGTCCTCCCCCGGCGCCTACGGCTTCCCCCAGGTCACCCAGGACGACAAGGCCACCATCACGGTCTGGGTGGACGCCGACCGGTCGAAGGCCGTGGACGCGTTCCGGAAGGCGCACCCCGACGTCGCGCTCAAGGTGGAGACGTACGACGGGTCGGCCAACGGCTCCAACTCGTTCCGCACCAAGGTTCAGCTCTTCGACCGGGCGGGCAGCGGCTGGCCCGACGTCGTGTTCTCCACCCAGAACAACGACGCGGCGTGGGCCAGCCAGCAGAGCAACGGCAAGCAGGCGTTCGCGGCCGTGCTCGACCGGGGGCTGGTCGGAAGCGGCGTGCTCGACGGGTTCACCACGGGCGCGCTCGACCCGTGCACCGTGGACGGCAAGGTGTACTGCCTGCGCAACGACCTCGCCCAGGTGGTGCTCTGGTACAACCGGAAGCTGCTCGACGACTTCGGGTACCCCCTGCCCGCCACCTGGGAGGACTACCAGGCGCTGGGCGAGCGGGTGGCACGCGAGCACCCCGGCTATCTGGTGGGCACGGTCGGTGACCCGTGGACCCCGGAGATCTACTTCTGGGGCAGCAGGTGCCAGGCCAACGGCATCACCGGCCCGCGCACGGTGACGGTGCGCACGGACAGCACCGAGTGCCGGCGCGCCGCGACGCTCGTCGACACGCTGGTCCGCAACCGCACCGCACCCAACATCAGCGTCTTCACCCCCGAGTTCGTCAAGACGTACGCGGACAAGGTGCTGATGCTGCCCGGCCCGGCCTGGTACGCCGGGGCTATCTTCCACAACCCGCAGTCCCTCGACGTGCCCGCCGGGCAGCTCGGCGTCGCGGCCCCGCTGCCCTGGCGGGGAGAGGAGCCGGTCACCGGCAACGTCGGCGGCGGCACGTGGTTCGTCAGCAGCAACTCCCGCAACCTGAAGGCGGCGGCGGCGTTCGTCGAGTTCGTCACGACCGCCGACGACTACCAGGTGGCGCTCGCCCCCGGTTACCCGGCGTACGCGCCGGCCGCCGAGAAGTGGATCAAGCAGCAGGAGGCGAGCGGTTACTACGCCACCGACCTCGGGCCGGTCACCGCGGCCGGGGCGAGCATCTGGAACGGCTGGGGCTCCGGCGTCTTCAGCCAGGAGGCGATCTGGGCCAAGACGGTCACCCCGGCGATCGCGAGCGGCCGGCGCGTGGCCGACCTGCTCCCCGAGTGGGAGCAGGCGATCCGGAACCAGGCCCAGGTGAACGGCTACACGGTCAAGTGACGCCGATGGCGGCCGGCGGCACGAGAGGGCGCGGCGCGCTGAGCTACGGCTTCGTCGCGGCGTACGCGGCGCTGGCCCTGGCGTTCGGCGTGCTGCCCGCCCTCTACGCCCTCTGGCTGGCGTTCACCACCGGGGCCGGCGGCTTCGCCGGGCTGGACAACTTCACCCGGGTGCTCGGCGACTTCCGGTTCGGGCCGGCCGTCGCCCACGTCGCGCTCTACCTGGCGATCTGGCTCGCCGCGCTCGTCGTGCTGGTGTCGTTCCTGGCCGTCGTCGTGCACGCGGTGCGGGTGCGCTGGCTCAGCCGCACCCTCCGGCTCGTCTTCTATCTGCCCGGCGCGGTGGCCGGCGCGTCGAGCGTGCTGCTCTGGCTGTTCGTGCTCGACCCCACCGCGAGCCCGGTCAGCGGCCTGCTGCGCCTGTTCGGCTTCCACAGTTTCGTGCAGGTCATCGTGCCGGGGAACCTGCCCGCGATCTTCGCGATCATCGCGTTCTGGACCGGCGCGGGCGGGTGGGTCGTCATCATGTACGGCGCGTTGAACACCATCGGCGCGGAGGTGATCGAGGCCGCCCGCATCGACGGGGCGAACGCCGTCCAGATCGCCTGGCACGTCCAGCTCCCGCTGCTACGCAAGTGGATCTCGTACATGGGCATCATGTCGCTCGCCGCCGGCACCCAGCTCTTCGTCGAGCCGCAACTGCTCTCGCAGGCGAGCAACGCGGTCGTGCCGAACGACTACTCGCTCAACCAACTGGCCTACCAGTACGCCTTCCAACACAACGACTTCAACGGCGCGGCGGCCATCTCGCTGCTGCTCCTCGTCGTCGCCCTCGCCCTGTCCGCCGTCTTCGTGGTGCGCGGCGGCCTGTTCGGAACGGACTGACGCCATGACGGCACGCGCCGGCCGGGCGGTGCTCGGGGCCGTGGTCACGGTCTTCGTGCTCTTCTTCGTCGTCCCGATCGTCTGGCTGCTGGTGGCCACCACCAAGTCGGCGCGCGATCTCGTCGGCACCGACCCGTTCCGCCCCGGTAGCCTCGGCGACCTGAGCGACAACTGGCACCAGCTCTTCGGGTTCCAGGACGGCGCGGTCACCACCTGGGTCGCCAACTCGGCCCTGTACGCGCTGAGCGCGCTCGTCATCACCGTGGCCGTCAGCATCCCGGCCGGGTACGCGCTGGCGCTCACCGAGTTCCGCCTGCGCCGGCTGCTGCTGGTGCTGACGCTCGTCGTCATGCTGATCCCGAACACCGCGCTGGTGCTGCCGATCTTCCTCGAACTCAACGTGGTGGGGCTGATCGACAGCCCGCTGTCGGTGATCCTGCCGATGTCGTTCTTCCCGTTCGGCGTCTACCTCGCGTACGTCTACTTCTCCACCGCGCTGCCGCGCGACCTGCTGGCGGCGGCGCGCATCGACGGGTGCGGCGAGTTCCAGGTCTTCGCCCGGATCGCGTTGCCGCTCGCCACCCCGATCGTGGCGCTCGTCGGGTTCTTCAGCTTCGTGCAGAGCTGGAACAACTTCTTCCTGCCCTTCGTGATGCTGCCCGCCAGCGACGGCTACCCGATCCAGGTCGGCCTGACCTCGCTGCTCGCCTCCACGCCGGCGTTCAACCCCAGTTCCGCCGGGGCCCAGTCGGTGCAGTTGCCGACGCTCGCCCTGGCCACCGTCGTCTCGGTGCTGCCGGTGCTCGTCGTCTTCGGATTCGCCCAGCGCTTCCTGGTCGCCGGCATGACGGCGGGCGGCACCAAGGATTGACCACGACGCCCACGGAGGGGACACCACTGTGAAGGTCACCGGCTACCGCAGCCGCACCACCGCGCACGACTGGGGACGGCTGATCGGCGACGCCAACGGGGTCATGCCGGATACCCGTACCGCCGTGCCGGTGCTGATCCTGGAGACCGACTCGGGCCTGGAAGGCGTCGGTCTCGGCGCGCACCCGGAGGTCGAGCGGGTGTTCCGCGCGATCGACGGCGAGGATCCCCGGTCCGCCCCGGCGTTGTACGACCGGATGTTGAACCAGGTCTTCAAGACCGGCCACGCCGGCGCGACGTTCGGGACCATCGGCGCGATCGACATGGCGCTGTGGGACCTCAAGGCGAAGGCCGCCGACGAGCCGCTCTGGCGCACCATCGGCGCCGCCGACCGATTCGTCCCCGGCTACGCCTCCGGGCTGGACATCGCCCTCGACGACGACGCGCTCGGGCGGCTGTACGAACGCTTCGCCGAGCGCGGCTTCGGCGCCGCCAAGCTCAAGGGCGGCCACGACGTCGAACGGGACCGGCGCCGGCTGGAGGCGATCCGGGCGATCCTCGGCCGCAACTCGCCCCGCCCGGCCCTGATGTTCGACGCGAACGAGGCGTGGAACCGCGCGCAGGCCGTCCGGTTCGTCACCGCGCTGGAGCGTACCGTCGACCTGACCTGGATCGAGGAACCGGTGCGCCGGTGGGACGCGGCAGGTCTCGCGTCGGTCCGCCGCGGCGTCCGGGCGGGGGTCGCCACCGGCGAGAACCTCACCGGCCTCGAACAGTACCGGCCGCTGCTGGACGCGGACGCCGTCGACGTCGTGCAGGTGGGCAGCGTCTGGGGCATCACCCACTTCCTGCGTACGGCCGCCGTGGCGCACGGACGGGACCTGCCGGTCAGCCCGGTGGCATACCACGCCAATCCACTCGCGCACGCCGCCGCCGCCGTGCCCAACCACCTGGCCTGCGAGATCCAGGACTTCTCCTGGCCGATCGGGTTGACGGTGGACCAGGAGATCGCGGACGGCGGCATCGTCCTCGGCGACCTGCCGGGCCTCGGCATCCGGGTCGACGAGCGACGCCTCGAAGCCGCTCCGGCGCTCACCGACCCGCCCGCGGCGGCCGGTCCGCACGTCCGCCCCGACCGGGCCGGGTTGCGCCTCGTCCCCGAGCGCTGAGTCACGCCGGGGCGCCGCCGGGCTCCGGCTCCTCGGGCGGCCCCTGGAACCGGCGTCGTTGCCAGGAACCGACGATGTGGTCCCGCATCGCCCGCTCGGCGCCCGCCACGTCCTGGCGGGAGATGGCGTCGACCACCCGCGCGTGCTCGTCGAGCGTCGACTCGAACGCGCTCTCGTACTTCAGCCCGTGGTAGCGGCTGCTCTCCAGCGCCCGCCGGTAGAGACGCTTGCAGATGTTCTCCGCCAGGCGGTTGCGGGACAGCTCCATGACCGTGAAGTGGAAGACCACGTCCGCCTGCCGGAACGAGTCGGTCTCGTGCCGGATCTCGCGCATCGCCGCGAGCGCGTGCTCGACCCGGGTCAGCTCCTCGGTCGTCCGCCGGCTCGCCAGGGTGCCCGCCATGGCCCCCTCCAGGCTGCCCCGGACCACGGTCAACTCGTCCAGAACCCCCAGCGACTCATCGTTGTCGATGAGCGCGGACAGCACGAACGGGTCCAGCATGTTCCACGAGCCGACCCGGGCCACCTGGGTCCCGCGACCCTGCGAGACCACCACCAGGCCCTTCTCCTCGAGCCGCTTCACCGACTCGCGGATGACCGTGCGGCTCACGCCGAAGTGCTCGCTGAGCGGCCCTTCCGGGGGAAGCATCTCGCCCTCGCCGAGCTGGCCGGTGACGACCAGCTCGACCAGCTCGCTCACCACCGCCACCCCCAGACGCTCCGCCGGGCGGCGAGGCGGGAAGGCGAACCCATCGACGCGAGCCGTCATGGCCACACCCTAGCCGTACGGTGCCCGTTTCCGGCCGGCACATCTAGGCGGTGAGCAGGCACCGGATCCGCTCGTACTCGGCGGCCATCTCGGGTGTGGCGAGGAAGTCGTCGAGCGCGGCCGAGACCTGGTGGTCGACCTGCTCGATCGAGCGGATGGCCAGCTCGTAGATCTCGTCACGCCGGCCCGTCTCCCGGTAGGTCGTCAGGTGTTCGAGCGCCGAGACGACGGCCAGGAGCGCGGGATCCATGTCCCCGTCGCTGAGGATGCCGTCGTCGATGCGGGTCAGCAGCGCGCGCAGCTCGGCCGCGCCGGCCGTCCGGGCGCGGTCACAGGCGACGGCCAGCGCCGCCGCCGCGTCCTCGTCGAGCTCGTCCTCCGTCAGCAGGTCCTCAGCCCGGACCATGCGCTCCACCGTCTCGGCGCCGAAGACGCGGAGACTCTCGTCGCCGGCACCGGTGACCAGCCGTCGGATCTCCGCTTCGAGTTCGTCGTATCGCACCGCCGCAGCTTATCGATCATCACGGTCGCCGCAGCAGCCCACGTCCGGCCATGAAGGCGCGCAACGTGTCGTCGTCCCCGGGGGCCATCAGCCGGCGCGGGATCACGGTCGCCGGCATCCGGCCGACGTACACGATCCAGAACTCCGGGGTGTCCTCGACCCGGGCGACCCCGTCCCAGGCGATGCCGCCGGACTCCGAGCCGCTGCGCATCATGATGTTGTCGTCGGTGATGTCGTAGCCGCCGTCTACGGCGTAGCGGCCGGAGCGGCGTCGGGCGCGCCACCGCACCCAGGGTGAATAGAGCATCGACAACAGCCCGCCGACGATCAGCGCCGTCCACAGCGACGAGAACCGGCCGCCGGACGGGACCACCCGGGAGACGACGAGACCGACCACCCCGACCGCCGCGAGGGCCGCGCCGACGTATCCGAACCGGCGCAGCCGCACCCTGGCGAGCGCGGCGGCCACTCGGCCCGGGTAGGCGGGATCGGCCGGTACGTCGAAACGGATGTGCACGCCCGAACGATAGTGCCCGGCGCGGCGGCGGGCGCGGGCCCCGCCGAACCTCAGGCGGCTGCGCGTCGGGCGGCGGTGATCTCGGCGTGGTGGTCGACCGCCCAGCCGGCCAGCGCGGAGAGCGGCTCCAGCAGGCTGGCACCGAGGGGCGTCAGCCGGTACTCGACGCTCGGCGGCGACGTCGGCAGCACCTCCCGCTCGACCAGGCCGTCGCTCTCCAGCGTGCGCAGCGTGCGGGTGAGCATCCGCTGGCTGATGCCCTCGACGGCGCGGTTCAACTCGTTGAACCGGTACGGCCGCCGCCCCAGCAGGGTGACAAGCACAAGCGTCCACTTGTCACTGACCCGCCGCAGCACGTCGGTGACCGGGCAGTGCTCGTACTCGCCGGCCGGAACGGGCTCCGGCAACCGGTGCCCGGTCAGCGCGGTACGCACACCGGTGTTTCCTGTGGTCATGAAAGTGCCTTCTTTCGCGTCCGCCCGGCCCCCGCCCAGGATGAGCACGGTCAACGGGAGACGGTAGTCGGGGGGCGGCATGGCAGTCGTGGTGGTCAGCGGTGGCACCAACGGGATGGGACGCGCGTTCGCCCTGGAACGCGCCGCACGCGGAGACCGGGTGGTGGTCCTCGGCCGCAACCGCGAGCGTGGCGAGGCGTTGGCGGACGCCTCCGTCACCTTCCTTCCCGTCGACCTGTCAAGCGTCGCCGAGACCCGGCAGGTCGTCGAGCACCTCGTCACGGCCTACCCCGTCGTGGACGCGCTGACGCTGTTCGCCAACGCCGTGGCGCCTCGCCGCGTCGTCACCGCCGACGGCCTGGAGCGCACGTTCGCGCTCTACTACCTCAGTCGTCACCTGCTCAGCTTCGGGCTGCGTCCGGCGCTGGACCGGGCCGCCACGCCGGTGATCGTGAACGTCGCCGGTGTGGGTGTCACCAAGGGCGGGGTCCGCTGGTCGGATCCGCAGCTGGTGTCGGGCTACTCGGCCGTCACCGCGCAGCTCCAGGCCGGTCGCGCCAACGACCTGCTCGGCGTCGGCTTCGCCCGCCGGTCCGGCAGTCGCGCCCGGTACGTGCTCTACCACCCCGGCTTCACCAGAAGCGGCGACCGGAGCACCCTTCCGCTCGTCGTCCGCGGGCTGCTGGCGGCGGCCTCGGTGATGGCGCGCCCGGTCGCGGAGGCGGTGGCTCCGATCCACCGTTTCCTGGACGCGCCGCCGACCGCGCCGCTGACCGCGGTCGACCGGAACCGGCAGCTCCCGCTCAGTTTCCCCACGCTCGATCCGCGCGACGCCGACCGCCTGATGGACCTCACGGAGGAGCTGACGGCCCACCGGCTGTGAGCGTTAACAGTCATCGTGCCGTCCGGAAGTTTCCGGCGGTCCGGGCGAGAGTTTCGGTGGCGTCGGCGCGCTTCGCGGGTGGGGACCGCCGCACCTGACCGGGAGAAACGCGGCCGGCGCGGCCGGCGACCGGGGCGCGTTCCGGAACGCGGGCGGTTGAGAATGTTATCGATAAACTGCTATCTTTCGGAACAGGGAGCGAAGGGCACGCTCCCGGTCACCCCGGCAGTCGGAAGGTGCCGCCGAGGCACACCTCCCGCCGCTCGGTGACCAGTCCGGGCCGTCGCGCCGACGGCAGCGACCGCGGGTCGCTGCCGGACGATGTCGGCCCGCCGCATGCCCTGTCCCCCCGCCCTCCCGCAGGCGAACCCCGCGCGCGCCCGGGCACCGGATCACCACCACCACTGGCAAGGAGGCAAGCAATAGTGAAACGTACACAGCTTCTCTCGTCCCTCGCTGCCGCCACCGTGCTCCTCGCGGCGACCGCCGCCGGCGTACTGAACGCCGGCTTCGGCGGCGCGGCGGAGGCCGCGACGAACGGCACCCTCGCCGCGACCGCCGGCTGCGGCAAGGCACCCACGCTGTCCAACGGCACCCGCACCATCACCAGCAGCGGGCAGAACCGCAGCTACATCCTGCGGATCCCGGACGGGTACGACCGGAACCACCCCTACCGCCTGGTCTTCGGCTTCCACTGGCTGAACGGCTCGGCGAACAACGTCGCGTCGGCCGGCTACTACGGGCTGCTGCCGCTGTCGAACAACAGCACGATCTTCGTCGCGCCGCAGGGCATCGACGCCGGCTGGGCCAACACCAACGGCCGGGACCTGACCCTGTTCGACGACATCTCCCGGCAGGTCGAGAACGACCTCTGCGTCGACACCACCCAGCGGTTCGCGCTCGGCTGGAGCTACGGCGGTGCCATGAGCTACGCGGTGGCCTGCGCCCGGGCCAGCGTCATCCGCGCCGTCGCCGTCCTGTCCGGCGCCAACCTCAGCGGATGCAACGGCGGCACCGCGCCCGTGCCCTACTTCGGCATCCACGGCACCCACGACAGCGTGCTGAACATCTCCATGGGCCGGTCGCTGCGCGACACGTTCGTCCGGAACAACGGCTGCACCGCGCAGAGCCCGCGCGAACCGGCTCTGAACAGCTTCAGCCACATCACCACCACCTACTCCGGCTGCCGGTCCGGCTACCCGGTGCAGTGGGCGGCGTTCGACGGCGACCACACCCCCAGCCCGGTCGACGGCTCGGGCAGCCCGAACGACTCCCGGACCTGGACGTCGGGCGAGATCTGGCGGTTCTTCAGCCAGTTCGAGTCGACCACGCCGCCGACGACCACCCCGCCGACCACCACGCCGCCGACGACCACCCCGCCCACCACGACCCCGCCCACGACCACGCCGCCGACGACTCCCCCGACGACCGGCTGCGCGGCCACCTACCGCACCATCAACACCTGGCCGGGCGGCTTCCAGGGTGAGGTCACCGTGGCCAACAACACCGCCGCCGGCATCAACGGCTGGACCGTACGCCTGACCATGGCCGGCGGCCAGGCCATCAGCAGCCTCTGGAACGGCGTCAACACGGGCACCACCGGCAACGTGAGCGTCCAGAACGCCGCCTACAACGGCGCGTTGGCCCCGAACGCGTCGACCACCTTCGGGTTCACCGCCACCGGCAACGGCGCCACCGCACCCGGCAACGTCACCTGCACCACCTCCTGACCGCAGCACGGACGCGGGCCCGGAGCCACCCGGCTCCGGGCCCGCGTCCCGCGGTACGGCGGGCGACGGCCGCGGCCGGTACGTACAGTGCGGAGACAGAGCCGTCGCGAAGAGGAGAGCCATGTCGAAGCCGCCGCTGCCCGAGCCCGCCGTCGCCATGCTGCGCAAGCCGAACCCCGCCGTCATCGCCACGCTGCGCCCCGACGGGCAACCGGTCTCCGCGGCCACCTGGTATCTCTGGGACGACGGCCGGATCCTGGTGAACATGGACGAGGGCCGCCGCCGGCTGGCGCACCTGCGCAAGGACCCCCGGGTCACCCTCACCGTGCTCGACGAGCAGGGCTGGTACACGCACCTGAGCATCATCGGTCGCGTCACCGAGCTGCGCGACGACGAGGGCCTCGCCGACATCGACCGGCTTGCGCGGCACTACACCGGCGACGCCTATCCGCGGCGGGAGCGTGCCCGGGTCAGCGCGTTGATCGAGATCGACCGCTGGCACGGGTGGGGCGCGCTGAAGGACAACAGCCAGGTCGGCTGACGCCGGCGAAGAGAACTCTCCGACCCGGCGTCCCGAGCGGTCAGGTCAGGCTCGGCTCCCGCGGTGACCGGTCGAGGCGGTGCCGGCGTTGGTGGCGCAGCGGGATGACCGTGCCGGTGACGATCAGGGCGAGACCGAGCGCGATGAACGCCAGGGCGACCGGGATGCGCCACGGGTCGTCGAGGTAGAGCGCGGCGAACCACACCCGGCTGTCGCTGCCGCTGTGGATCATCCAGAGTGGGATGAGGCCCTGCGGGATCAGCGGGATCCAGCAGAAGGTCCAGCAGAAGGTGACGAGCGTCGACGTACCCCTGGGCAGTTTCGGCACCGGCGCCGCGACCCGCCCCCGCTTGTCGACGGCGCCCAGGGACACCGTGCCGCCGCCGCGCATCGCGGCGAGCAGCTCCGGGCCGGTCGCCCGCAGCCGGTCCGCGGCCCGCCGGCCGCCCCACATCGTCAGCCATCCGCCGGTGGCCATCCCGACCGCGACCGCCGCCCAGCTCACCGCGGGCCGGTCGAAGTGGGTGCCGGCCCAGGCGACCGCGGCGGCGGGCGCCGCGGTGAGGCAGGTCAGCAGCAGGGCGCCGATGACCTGTCCGAAGATCGGGCCGGCTTCGAGCGGGTTGCCGCTGCGACGTTTCGGCTCCATCACCGGGACCAGGGCGTAGACGGAGATCAGGGCGAGCAGTCCGGCGCCGCCGCCGAGCGTGGCGGCCAGCAGGGCCAACGCCCAGGGCCAGGTCTCGGCGGTGCCGCCGAGGATCGTGCCGACGACGGTGAGCACGATGGTGACCGGGGCGACCTGGAGCAGCCAGGCGAGCTGCCGGCCGCGGATCTCGGCGCGCTCCCCACCGGGATTCACCAGGCCCAGCCACAGGGCGGTGCCGTCGAGGCCGATCAGGTTCGACGAGGTGGCCGCCGCCATCACCGCGACGATCAGCCCGGCCCAGGGCAGCATGCCCCACCAGTCGACGACCAGCGGGACGAGCGTGTAGAGGATCCCGACGAAGACGGCGTAGCAGAACAGGTGGGTCCGCATCAGGTCACGGGACCAGGTGCGCAGCTCCTTCGCGGCGACCACGCCGGCGGCGCCGCGGTCGGCGAGCCGGTCGAGCGGCGACCCCTGCCGCCCGCTGCCCGTCGGCGCCCACTGGTTCGGGCGGGTGGTGAGCCGGCGCACCAGCAGGCGCGCCCAGATCGCCAGCGCCGCGACGATCAGCACGGTCAGCCCGGCCAGCGCGGCGGCCACCCGGACCCAGTCGCCGTCGCCGGCCGCCTCGATCGCGGTCATCCCCCACGACGACGGCAGCCAGGCCAGCACGGTGGCGAACCGGGGCGGAAACCCGTAGGTCAGCAGCTCCGAGTCGACCGCCGCCCAGATCAGCACCCAGGACTGGTTGAGCAGCACCGCCATGGCCGCGTTGACGAGCGCGGCCAGGGCGGCGCCGAGCCGGGACCGGACGGCGACCGCGAGCACCCCGACCACCAGCCGGGACAACACCAGGACCAGGACCAGTTGCAGCGGCACGGCCGCGACGGAGACCGCGACACCTGCCGCGCCGTGGCCGACGGCGTAGACGACGAGCGACGCGAAGGCGACCAGGCTGACCACCGGCGCGATGCCGACGAACCCGGCGGCGAGCAGGCCGGACGCGAGGCGCAGCGGTCGCAGGGGCAGGAGGCTGAAGTGCTCCGGCCGCAGGCTGTCCTCGCCGCCGCCGGTGTAGACCGGACCGAGGAGCCAGCCGAACATCCAGCCGGCCAGCAGCACGGCGAGCAGGTCGGCGCGGGCGGCGCCGGGGACGAGGTCGGCGCCGGCCAGCGCGATGGTGCCGACGGCCAGCAGCAGGCCCACCACCCCACCGGTGATCATGTCGGCCGCGCGGGAGCCGGTGAGCGAGTGCGCCAGCACCCGCAGGCGCATCGCGATCAGGACGCCAGCCACGACGGCACCCTCCCGGCGCCGGCGCCCTCGCCGACGAGCTCGACGAAGCGGCTCTCCAAACTCTCACCGCCCCGCACCTCGGCCAGCGTGCCGACGGCCACCACCCGACCGGCGTCGATCACCGCGACGTGGTCGCAGACCTGCTCGACGAGCGCCATGACGTGGCTGGAGAGCACGATCGAGCCGCCGCCGGCGACGAAGGTCCGCAGCATCCCCCGGATGGTCAACGCGGAGACCGGGTCGACCGCCTCGAACGGCTCGTCGAGCACGAGCAGTCGCGGGGCGTGCAGCAGCGCGGTGGCGAGGCCGATCTTCTTCCGCATGCCGGTGGAGTAGTCGTTGACGAGCGTGCGCTCGGCGTCGAGCAGGTCGAGGATGTCGAGCAGCTCCTCGGCCCGACCGGCCGCGGTGGCCCGGTCCAGCCCGCGCAACCGGGCCAGGTAGACCAGCAGCTCGCGGCCGGTCAGCCGCTCGGGCAGCGCCAGCCCGTCGGGCAGCACGCCGACGAGGGCGCGGGCCTCGACCGGCGCGGACCAGACGTCCACGCCGAAGATCGCGGCCCGGCCCGCGTCCGGTCGGAGCAGCCCGACCGCCATCGACAGCGCGGTGGTCTTGCCGGCCCCGTTGGGGCCGACGAGCCCGTAGAACGAGCCGGCGGGCACCGAGAGCGTGACGTCACGCACGGCGGTCTTGGGGCCGAAGCGCTTGACCAGCCCGGTCAGCTCCAGCGCGGGCGACGAGCTGTCCGGTGCGGGCAGTCGCATGGGGAGACACTTCCGTCCGACGGGGATGGTCGGGCCGATCCTAGTCGGGTGACGCGGGTTCGGAGACGTGCGCCGTGACGATCCGCCAGCCGGCCGGCAGGCGTACCCAGGTCTGGGTCTGCCGGCCGGTGGCGGGGGTCCCGGCGTACCCGAAACGGGTCGTCACGACCGCGAGGTCGGGTCCGAACGTGGTGACCATCGGGTCGACGAGCCGGCGGCCGGCGGGCAGCGGTGGCTGCGCGGCCCGCCACTTGCGCTGCTCGTCCAGGCCGTACTGGTGGTCGGCGAGGCCGAACCGCACGGTCCGGTCGGAATCCCAGAACCAGCCGCAGATCCGGTCCGCGTCGCCGTCGACCAACGCCTGCTCGTAGTCGGCGAAGGCCGCCGTGACCTCGGCCACCACGTCCGACCGGTCGATCTCCATGCGGTTCGTCCCCTTCCGCCGTCGGGTCCGCCGGCCTCAGCCGCGCACCGCCGGCGCCGGCTGTTCGACGGCGACCGGGCCGGTGGGTACGGGCGGTTCGTGCCGGCGGTCCAGTTCCCGTTCCTCCTCGTCGGGGACCCGGGGCGCGGGACGGCCCAGTGCGAAGACCGCGCAGATCACCGCGATGAAGAGGTAGCCGAGCGCCACCGGACCGTTGGCGTTCCACTCGATCTTCTCGCCGTGGATCAGCCCGACGAAGGACAGCAGCGCGCCGGTGCCGGCGAAGATCGCGGCCCGCAGGAACCGCTTGTCAATGATGAAGACCACCGTCGCGCCGAGCACCAGGCCGGCGAGGATCGCGCCCCGGCCGAGCACGAGCAGGCCGTCGTAGACCACGCCGGCGCCGTTGAGCGCGTCGTCGCCCACCGCGGCGGCGGTGGTGCCGGCTGCGGCCAGGGCGTTGTCGATCTGGCTGGTGGCCCACGCCGCGATGTTCGGGATGAGCGCGGCGACCACAGCGGCGGCGTGCGCCCGCGGTGTCGCCTGGAACGCCTGCGCGCCGATCAGCAACCCGATGTAGAGCAGGATCGGCACGATGGCAGGCGTCGGGAAGATCGTCGCCAGCAGGCCGAACATGCCCAGGAAGCAGAGCACCGCGATCACGATGCCGGTCGCCATCGAGTAGCCGCTCCGGCCGCCGGCCGCCTTCCAGCCCGGATGCCCGACGTAGACGGCGGGCGGGAACGGCGAGCCGAGCGCCGCGCCGATCACCGCACCCGCGCCGTCGGCGAGCAGCACACTGCGCAGGTTGTAGTTGTCCCCGGCGGTCGCCGCGCTTTCCACGTTGGACATGCCCTCGGTGAAGTTGTAGACCCCGAGCGGGATCGCCGTCGCCAGCAGCGGCGCCATGTCACCAAGCCCGGTGAGCAGCAGGTCGACCCGGAACGAGGGTACGGCGACCGCGACGTCCCGGGCGGCGGCCGTGACGTCCGGCACCGACATGGCCCCGCCGAGCCAGCCGATCGCGGTGCCCAGTAGCAGCGCGGCGAGCCCGATCGGGAAGTTGAACGGCAGTTTCACGTCGGTGAGCAGGCCGATCAGGAGCAGCGCGAAGACCGGCAGGGCGACCCAGGCCATCCGCCACATCTGCCCGGCCGGATTCATCGAGATGAACGTGACGGAGATGCCGGCGAGCGTGCCGAGCAGGGCGGCCCGCGGCGCGTACCGGCGGATGTAGGGACCCACGAACGCGCCGATCAGCACGATCACGCCGATGATGAACGCCCACGCCAGCCCGGCCTCCCACGCCCGCACCGGATCCTCGGTGCGCAGGTAGATCGGCAGCATGATGACGAAGATGACGATGAACATGTGCGGCACGCTCGGCCCGTACGGCAGGGCCGTCACGTCGGTGCGGTTCTCCCGCCGGGCCAGCCGCCGCGCCAGGTGCGTGTAGTAGATGTTGCCGGCCACCAGGGCGATGCCGAGCGCCGGCAGGATGGTGCCGAACACCTCCCCCTCGGGGAGATTCACCACCGCCAGGCACAGCCCGGTCAGGGTGAGCACGTTGACCAGGACGTTGACGCCGAAACCGAAGAACGCGTTGGTGTCGCCGCGCACCCAGAACGGAAGCGGCACGGCGGCGGACTTGGTGGGGACCATGGCTGCTCCAGGTCAGGAGGAGGGCTGCGGAAGGGAGGCGGTGGGCAGCGCGGCGCGGACCGAGGTGGAATCGGCGACCCACCCGAAGATCCCGCCCTGGGCGGCGATCATGTCGAGCCCGACCCGGTGGAACTCCGGGAAGTAGGACCCGACGCAGTCGGCGAGCACGAGGCACTCGTACCCGCGGTCGTTCGCCTCGCGGACGGTGGTGTGCACGCACACCTCGGTGGTGACACCGGTGACCAGGAGGCTGCGGACGCCCCTCGCGACGAGCAGGGAGTCCAGGTCGGTGGCGTGGAACGCGCCCTTGCCGGGCTTGTCGACGACCGGCTCGCCGGGTCGCGGCGCCAACTCGTCGACGATGTCGTGGCCGTACTCGCCCCGGACCAGGATCCGGCCGTTGGGTCCGGGGTCGCCGATCCGCCGGCTCGGCGCGCCCCGCCGCAGCTTGGCCGGCGGGCAGTCGGAGAGGTCGGGCAGGTGCCCCTCGCGGGTGTGGATGACGGTCAGGCCGGCGGCGCGGGCGTCGGTGAGGAGCGCGGCGAGCGGGGCGATGGTGCGGCGGAGCTGGCCGACGTCGTTGCCGAGGCTCTCACCGAACCCGCCGGGCTCCAGGAAGTCGCGCTGCATGTCGATGACGAGCAGCGCGGTGCTCGGGACGTCGAAGGTGTAGGGGGCGGGGCGGGCGGCGACGGTCACCATGCTGCTGCTCCTCATTCCGTGGTGGCGGCGATGACGTCGGCGGAGGTGGCGACGCAGCCGAAGACGCCGCCCTGCATGGTCACCATGTGCAGCGCCGCGTCGTGGTTGGCCTTGTCGGTCGCTCCGGTGCAGTCGGCGAGGATCAGGCACTCGAACCCCCGGTCGTTCGCCTCGCGCATGGTGGTGTGCACGCACACGTCGGTGGTGATGCCGGTGAGGATCAGGTGCGTGATGCCCCGGGTGCGCAGCACCAGGTCGAGGTTGGTGGCGTAGAAGGCGCCCTTGCCCGGCTTGTCGACGATCACCTCGCCGGGCGCCGGGGCGACCTCGGGCACGATCTCCCAGCCCGGTTCGCCCCGGACCAGGATCCGGCCGGCCGGGCCGGGAGCGCCGATCTCGGCGCCGATCCGCGCCGACCGCCAACGCTTGTTCGCCGGCAGGTCGGACAGGTCGGCCTGGTGGCCCTCCCGGGTGTGCACGACGAGCATCCCGAGGGACCGGGCGTGCGCCAGCAGCCGGGCGGTGGCCGGCAGCCCGGCCCGGGTCAGGCCGATGTCGTAGCCCATCGCGTCGACGTAGCCGCCCGGGCCGCAGAAGTCGGTCTGCCAGTCGATGCAGAGCAGAGCGGTACGCGCGGTGTCCGCCGCGCCGTCGTACGGCCACGGGTAGGGGTTGGCCGGTACCGGCCCGATGCTGCCCATCCTCACTCCCTGCTGTCGTCCTCACGGGGTCGCGTTCACCGCCGGGCGGCGTGGCGCCAGGCCCGCCATCCGCCGGCTGCGCTGATGTCCTCGACCTGCGGTCCCACGGCGTACGCCTCGCAGAGGAAGCCGAGCACGTCCCGCCCGTCGTGCAGTCGCACCCAGCCGAGCGAGAGCGGCGCCGGCACCCCGGCCAGGAGCCCGCCCACGGCGGACGCCGGCAGCCGCCACAGCTCGACGTCGATCGGCCGCCCGTCCGGGGCGGCCGGGGCGGCCCGGACCAGGCCGGGTAGCCCCTCGCCGTCCGGGGTGTCCATCCGGTAGAGCCGGTAGAGCGGCGCGGTCCGGGCCGCGCCGACCAGGGTGGCCCCGAGGCCGGTCAGCTCGCCGTTGCGGGACTCGCCGGCCAGGTGCCGCCCGACGACCGCGATCAGCAGCTCCGCGCGCGGGCCGGCCGACGCGGGCGGCGCGGCGGTCCCGGCCCCCGGGCCGCCCTCGGCGGTCTCGCCCGCCGGGTCGCCGCCGGTGGTGAGGGCGGCGGCGAGCCGGGCCAGGGTGAGGTCGCTGAACGCGGGACCGACCAGGGTCAGGCTCGCCGGCCGGCCGGCGTCGGTGAACCCGTTGGGTACGGTCACCGCGGCCAGGTCGAGCAGGTTCGCGAACTGGGTGTAGCGGCCGAGGATCAGGTTCCGCCCGATCGGGTCCTCGGCGATCTCGTCGAGTGTGAACGTCGTGCCGACGGTGGGCACCACGAGCACGTCGATCTCCTGCCAGAGCTGCTCCACCCGGGCGGCCAGCTCGCGGAGCCGGTGCCGGCCCCGGAAGGCGTCGATCGCGTCGTAGCCCCGGCCGGTCTCCAGCACGGTCCGGGTCACCGGGAGGACCGACCCGGGGCGCGCCCGCAGGAATTCGTCGAGCGCGACGAGCCGCTCGGCGACCCAGGGGCCCCGGTAGAGCAGATCCCCCGCCTGGTAGAAGGCGTCGAGCGGCACCTGCCGCACGCCGCCGACCAGGGCGCCCAGTCGCCGTACGCCGTCGTCGAACCGGTCGGCCTGCCCGTGGTCGCCGAAGAAGTCGAGGTCCGCCGCTCCGGGCACCCCGAGGCGGAGCGTCCCCGGCGCGCCGGCGACCGCCCGGTCCGCCGGCAGCGCGCGCCCCCACGGGTCGGCCGCCGAGACGCCCCGGGCGGCGTGCAGCACGTCAACGGTGTCCGCCACGTCGGTGGCGAAGACCGACACGCAGTCCAGCGAGCGGCAGGCCGGCACCACGCCGGCGGTGCTGAGCAGGCCCCGGGTGGGCTTGAGGCCGACGATCCCGTTCATCGCCGCCGGCACCCGGCCAGAGCCGGCGGTGTCCGTACCCAGGGCGAAGCTGACCTGGCCGGCGGCGACCGCGACGGCCGATCCGGAGCTGGAGCCGCCGGAGATGAGGCCGCCGCCGAAGACGCTCTCGCCACGGCCGTACGGCGATCGGGAGCCGGTCAGGCCGGTGGCGAACTGGTCCAGGTTGGTCTTGCCGACGAGCATCGCGCCGGCGTCGAGCAGCCGGCGCACCACCGGCGCGTCCTCGGTGGCCCGGTAGCCGAAGTCGGGGCAGCCGGCCGTGGTGGTCATGCCGGCGACGTCGATGTTGTCCTTGACCGCGAACGGGATGCCGTAGAGCGGCAGCACGGCGGGGTCGGGGTGGCGGGTCAGCGCGTCGGCGCGGGCCCGCAGTTCGCCGGCCGGGACGGTGCTGATCCAGACCGGCCCGCCCGCCTGCCCGGCGAGCCCGGCCAGGACACGTTCGGCCTGTTCGGCGGCGTTCGTCGCGCCGCTGCGGTAGGCCGCCCGCAGCGCCGCGATCGAGTCGATTCGCTCTGCCATACTGTCGATTGTCGACAGTATGGTTACGAACGACGGCGCGGTTCGTAACGACGCCGTGACGCGCGACTAGCCGAGGTACGAGCGCGCGCCGTGCGCGGAGAGCACAGCGAGCACCTCCTCCGGATCTCCCCCGGCGACCGCCTCGAACAGCCGCTCGTGCCGGTGCACCCCGTCCGACGGCTGGGCCAGCTCCGCCTCGCGACGCAGGTTGACCGCCATGTAGAGCTGCACCTTCACCAGGATGGAGTCGTACACCGCCGACAGTTGCCGGTTGCCGGCGAGCGCGACGAGCGCGACGTGGAACGCCCGGTGCGCACCGGCAACCGCCATCCGGTCGCCCAGCCGCACCGCCTCCCGCATCCGGTCCAGCGCCGCCCGCAGGCCGACCAGGTCGCTCTCCCGACCCACCGGGACGCCCGCCCGCACCGCGAAGCGCTCCAACACGTCCCGCAGCTCGTACAACTCCCGTACGTCGCGGTCCGAGAGGGTGGCGACCCGGGCCCCCCGGCGGGGCACGTGCTCGACCAGCCCCTGCTGGGCCAGCAGGCGCAGCGCCTCCCGCAGCGGTGCCCGGCTGATCCCCAGACGCCGGGTCAACTGCTCCTCCACCAGGCGTTCGCCCGGGTCGCTCCGGCCACTGAGGATCTCCCGGGTGAGCCGGGTGACGGCGAGGTCCACCAGGCTGACACTCTCCAGCTCGCCATCCGTCGGCGATGCGGCCACGTCGTTCACGCCGCCGAGTCTGCCACCTGAACCCCGCCGTCCGGATCGGGCCGCTCCTAGCCCTTCCTGCCGTCGAAGGACTTCGCCTGGCACTCCAACTCCATCGCCTCGTTCGGCGCCCAGTCGTTGAAGCCGGGGCCCGGCACCCACCTGCCGTCCTTCTTGACCAGCGGCTTGCCGTTCGCCACGACGCACCTGTGGTAGTTCTCGTTGTCGTCGGCCCAGTACGGGTTCTTGTCCTCGTCCAACTCCGGGGCCAGGACCGGCCGAAGCTTCCCGCACGCCTGCACGTACCTCGGTTCGTTCGCCAGGATGCGCCCGTTCGTCTCGTTGGTGTCGCCGCCGGCGAGATCCAGCAACCCGTCCGCCGTGGTGCGCGTCGGCACGCCCTCCTTCTTCAGGCACTGCAACCAGGGCTGGTTCATCCGGTTCTGCTCCTCGGTCGTGGTGTCCGGTCGGATCACCGGCGCCACCGGAGCGGGCGCCGTCGCGGCGGGAGCGGCGGCGCTCGACGACTCGAGCGTCGCCACCTCCGGACGGCCGGCGGGCTCCGCCTTCCGCGGCAGCGCGGCGCACCCGGCGAGGACGCCCAGGGAGACGGCGAGGACGGCGACGGGAAGCTTCGTACGCATGGGGGGACCTTTCGTCAGGTGGACGCGAGGGCTTCGGTGGGGGTGAGACGGGCGGCGCGCATCGACGGGTAGACCCCGGCGACCACGCCCACGAGCAGGGCGCCGCCGATGCCGGCGCCCAGCGCGGCCGGCGGGATGACCGGCGGCCAGTCCTGGTGCGCCGCGTACCCGACGGTCGCGGCGACGCCGAGCAGGGTGCCGACGACGCCGCCGAGCAACGACAGGGCGACCGACTCGGCGAGGAACTGCGCGCGGATCTGGCCCCGGTGGGCGCCGAGGGCCCGGCGCAGGCCGATCTCGCGGCGCCGCTCCAGCACCGAGATGACCATCGTGTTGGCCACCCCGATGCCGCCGACCAGCAGCGCCACCCCGGCGAGGCCGAGGAAGAGCGCGCTGAACGTGGTTTCGGTGGTGCGTTTCGCGGCGAGCGCGTCCGAGGGGCGGGTGACCCGGACCAGGCCCGCCCGGCCCGGCATCACGGTCGCCGGCAGCACCTCGCGGACCGCTTCGACGGCGGGCTCGTCACAACGCATGTAGACCACCGTGGGCCGACCGTCGAAGCCCAGCTCGCGCTGCGCGGTGGGCCAGCCGACGAGGGCGGCGCGATCGATCTCGGGGGCCAGCGGGACCGGGTCGAGAATGCCCGTCACGGTGAACCAGCGGCGGCCGATGAAGAGCTGCGGGCCGCCGGCCGGGGTCTCGATGCCGAGCCGCCCCGCAGCCTCCGCGCCCAGCACGACGGCCGGGAACCGCGCGGTCGGGGCGTCGAGCCAGCGACCCGACCGGACGTGGCCGTCGAGGAGGTCGAGCAGTCGCGGCTGGGCGGCCAGCACGGTGGTGGCCGCCGAGTTGTCCGCGCGGTCGTTGCGCGCGATGGTGCTGCGCGTGTTCGCCACCGCCGCCGCGTCGGTGACCGGTCCGATCCGACGCGCCATCTCGCTTGCGTGCTCGTCGAACGCCGCCGGCGGTTGCTGGTCGGGCAGCGCGCTGGCCTGGAGCAGATTGGTGCCGAGCTTCGCCAGGTCGCGCATCAGGGCCTGCTCGCTGGCGGCCGGGATGCCCATCACCACGACCATCGTGGCGATGCCGATGGAGATGCCGAGCGCCGACAGGGCGGCCCGCGCCCGGCGTACCCGCAGGCCCACCAGGCCCAGGGCGAGAAGGTCGGTGAGGGACAGCCGCGTGGTCCTCACGACGACCTCGTGTCCGCGACGACGGCGCCGTCGCGCATCTCGACGCGGCGCGGCAGCGACCCGGCGACGTCCCGGTCGTGGGTGATCACCACGATCGTGGCGCCCTCCGCGTTGAGCCGGCGGAGCAGGTCGAGCACGGCCCGCCCGTTCGCGGTGTCGAGCGCGCCGGTGGGCTCGTCGGCCAGCACCAGGGCCGGCCGGGTGGCCAACGCGCGGGCGATCGCCACCCGCTGCTTCTCGCCGCCGGAGAGCTGGTGCGGCAGGTGCTCCGTCCGGTGCCCGAGGCCGACCCGGTCGAGCGCCGCCCGGGCCACGTCGCGGCGCTCCCGCCGGGGTACGCCGGCGTAGAGCAGCCCGGTGCCGACGTTCTCCGTGGCGGTGAGGCCGTCGGTGAGGTGGAACTGCTGGAACACGAAGCCGATGCTGCGCCCGCGTAACGCGGACACCTGCCGGTCGGAGAGCGTGCCGACGTCGTGTCCGCGCACGAGGACCGTGCCGCTGGTCGGGCGGTCCAACGTGCCCATGATGTTGAGCAGGGTCGACTTGCCGGAGCCGGAGGCGCCGACGATCGCCAGCAGCTCGCCGTCGGCGACGGTGAGCGAGACCCGGTCGAGGGCGGTCACGGCGCCGCCGTAGACCATGCTGACGTCGCGTACCGCCAGGACGATGTCGGTCATGAGGCGGTGACCACCCGGGTGCCCTCGTCCACGCCCGCGCCGCTGATCTCGACCATGCCCATGGCGAACATGCCCGTCTCCACGGCGACCGTCGGTCCACCCGCGACCTGGACGGCGTAGCCGCCCTCGCGCAGCGCGAGCAGCGCGGCGATCGGCACCGCGAGCACGTCCCGGCGGCTCTCCCCCGCGAACGACACCTGCACCGGCGCCGAGTCCAGGTTCCGGACCGCCGCCGAGTCCCCGAGCTCCACGGTCACGGTCACCTCGGCGGCGGTGGCGTCCTCGTCCCCGCCCGCCTCGGAGCTGCGGGCGTCGCGGTCGATCCGGGTGACCCGGCCCCGGGTCGTGTCGCCGGCCGGCAGTTCCACGTCGACCGTGGCACCGTGCCGGATCGAGCCCAGCTCGGCGGCCCGCACCGCGACGGTGACGACCTTCCGCGTGCCGGTGACGGTGAGCACGTCACCGGTCGCCGGGTCGCCGAGCTGGGCGGTGACCCGGCTGACCCGGGCCGCGCCGGGCAACACGACCACGTCCACCGGGTCGAGCACGCCGGTCGCCGGCAGGCCGGCGTCCTTCTGCCACGCCTTGACCGCGCGGACCACCTGCGCGGTGAGCACCGCGTCGCCGGGCCGGACGGTGAGCGTGGCGGACTTCCCACTCGGCTCGTCACCGACCCGGTAGCCGAGGGCACGCAGGTTGTCCACCAGCACCCGGACGTCCCGGCCGACCAGCTCCGGGCCGTCCAGCTTGCGGAACAGCGGCGTGGTTCCGTAGAGGACCGTCACCGGGCGGTCGTCGTTGCGGTACAGCGGCCGGCCCCGCTTCACCGCCGCGCCGACGGCCGGCAGCCAGGTCACCGTCCCGCCGGTCGCCCGGATCGTGCGCGGCACCCCGTACCCGAGGGTGCCCGGCATCGTCCGCGCCGTCGACAGGTCGGTCCGCTCCACCGCCACGGTCGCCGCCGCGTTGTCGTGCTTCCCGGCCCGGACCGGCTCGTCGGCGGCGGCGAGCCACCTGGTCACCACGACCTGGCCGGCGACGCCGGCGGCCAGCACCACGGCGGCGAGCGCCAGCGCCCTTGCCCGTCTCGTCATGCCCACCACGGTGGCCGGGAGTCGTCCGGACCCGGTCAGCGGTTTGTCGAGCGGTTGTCAGGTTTCGCCGGCGGCGTCGTCGGGGGTCCTACAGTCGGACCGTGCTCGCCAGAATCCTGATCGCGGAGGACGACCCCCGGCAGGCCGAGATCGTGCGGCGTTACCTCCAGGCCGCCGGCTGGGACCCGGTGGTGGTCGCCGACGGCCGCGCGGCCATCGCGGCCGTCCGGCGGCGCGTGCCCGACCTGGTCGTGCTCGACGTGATGATGCCGGAGATCGACGGCCGGGACGTGTGCCGGGTGCTCCGGGTCGAGTACGACGTGCCGATCCTCATGCTCACCGCGCGTTCCGGCGCCGACGACCGGGTGCTCGGGCTGGAGGTCGGCGCTGACGACTACCTGACCAAGCCGTACGACCCGCGTGAGCTGGTCGCCCGGGTGCGGGCGCTGCTGCGGCGCGCGGCCCGGCGTCCGCCGCGGGAGGCCGGGCTGCGGGTGGGCGCGCTGACCGTGGACACGGCCGGACACACGGTACGCATGGACGACGTCGACGTCCCCTGCACCCGCCGCGAGCTCGCCGTGCTCGCGGTGCTGGCCGCCGAGCCGGGGCGGGTCTTCACCCGGCCGCAGCTCGTCGAACGGATCAACGGCCTGGACCGGAACGCCACCGACCGGGGTGTCGACATGCACGTGATGAACCTGCGGCGCAAGCTGGAACGCGACCCGCGCCGCCCGGCCTACCTGCTGACCGTGCACGGCGTCGGCTACAAGCTCGTCGACGGGTCGGCCGGGTGAGCCGTCCCGTTCCGCCGCACCGCAGCCTGGTGGTGCGGCTGCTGGGCACCTCGGTGCTGATCGTCGTGCTGTCGGTGGCGACCGCCGCCTGGCTGGCGGCGAAGACCGCGACCAGGGCGGCGCAGGAGGAGCGCGGCGAGTCGCTGGCCGGCGACTCGCGGATCTACGACACGCTGCTCGGGTACGCGGCGACCCACCCGGCGTGGGACGGCGTCGAGTTGACCGTCCAGGCCCTCGGCGAGGAGACCGGGCGGCAGGTCACACTCACCACGACCGACGGGACGCCGATCGCCGCGACCCATCCGGGGGCCGCGTCGCCGGACCGGCCGACGGCGGTCGTCGACCCGCTCGGCGCCGCCTCCGGCGTCATCGATCCCCGCGCGGTCGGCCCGTACGAGCTGACCCCGCGGGAGCGGGCCGAACAGCACCGGCTGGCCGAGCAGCGGGTGAGCTGCCTGCGCCGGCAGGGCATCGAGGCGACCGTGCACGAGGCGCCCAACGGTCGCGCGGTGGTGCGGCTGGGCTCGCGGAACCCGACACCGCGGGCGGACTGCCGGTTCCGCGAGACCATGGCCACCAGCACCGAGAAACTGGCGGTGGGCGATCTGCGGGACCGGGTCACCCCGTGCCTACGGGAGCGTCGGATCGGCGCCATCGACCTCGACTACGACCTCACCTGGCAGTTCCACGACCCGGAGGCGCCGGCCAGCCGGGTGGACGCCCAGGACTGCGTGGACGAGGCCCGGCGCGCGCAGCTCCGCCCCTACGTGGCCGAGCCGGCCCGCCTCTACCTCAGCCGGCCCGCCCGACCGCCGACCCCGGTGTTCGATCTGTCCGCCGGCAGCACGCTGCGGATCGCCGGGGCCACCGGGTTCGTGCTGCTGGTCGCGATCACCGCGACCCTCGTCGTCGGCATGCGCCTGGTGCGGCCGTTGCGGGCGCTCACCGCCGCGGCGGATCGGGCCACCCATCGGCCCGAGCCGGTGGCGATCGCCCGCAACGACGAGATCGGCCGTCTGGCCGGCGCGTTCAACGACCTCGCCGAACGCAGCGAGCGCAGCGAGGCGCAGCGCCGCACCATGGTCAACGACATCGCGCACGAGCTACGCAGCCCGCTGACCAACATCCGCAGTTGGCTGACCGCCGGCCAGGACGGGCTGGCCGACCTCGACCAGGACATGCTGCGGCTGCTGCTGGAGGAGTCGGGCCTGCTCCAGCACATCGTCGACGACCTCGCCGACCTCGCCGACGCCGACGCCGGCACGCTCGCCCTGCACCCGGGCGAGCACGACGTCGCCGAGCTGCTCGCCCAGGTCACCGAGGCGCACCGGGGCGCCGCCGACCGGGTGGGCGTCGCGGTGCGGCGCACCGTCACCGGTGATCCGGTGGCGGTGGTCGACCAGGCCCGCTTCCGGCAGATCGTGGGCAACCTGCTCAGCAACGCGATCCGGCACACCCCGGCGGGCGGCCGGGTGGAGGTGCGCGCCCGGGACGACGGTGGCGACCTCGTCGTCGAGGTCGCCGACACCGGGGTGGGCCTCTCGTCCGCGGACCTGCCGCACGTCTTCGACCGGTTCTGGCGTGCCGACAAGGCCCGCACCCGTGCCACCGGTGGCAGCGGGCTGGGCCTGTCGATCGCCCGCCGGCTGGCCCAGGCGCACGGCGGCGACCTGACCGCCGTCAGCACGCCTGGCGCGGGCAGCACCTTCACACTGCGGCTACCCGGGAATGGGAGCGAATCCGGCCGGCGCAGCGTCGAACCCGGGGTGACTCGTTCGTAGCACAGGTGAGGGCGACCGGGCACGGTCGCCGGGAGACGGGAGCAACGCATGGCGCGATATCTGATCTCGTTCAACGACGGCGGGATGGACCACATCCCCACCGAGGAGTTGCCCGAGGTGAGCAAGGCCACGCACGCGGTGACTCAGGACGCCGTGGACGCCGGCGTGTTCGTGTTCGGCGCGGGACTGGAACGCCAGCAGGCGAGCGTCGTGGCCACGGACGGAATGGTCACCGACGGTCCCTACCCGGAAACCAAGGAGGTCATCGGCGGGTTCGTGGTCGTCGACGTGGCGTCCCGCGAGGAGGCGCTGGCCTGGGCCGCCCGGTTCGCCGAGAGCTGCCGCTGCGCGCAGGAGGTTCGGGAACTCCTGCCCGATCCCGAGCTGGACGCGATGCTGTACCGGGCCGACCGGCGATGGTGACGGTCGAGGGTGCGCCCCGTCCACCGGGACACACCCTCGACCCCTCCCACGTTCCCGCCGGGTCAGCAGCCGATCCGGCTGGACCCGACCGCGACGTCGTCGTACCAGAGGGTGTCCGACCCGCCGCCGTAGCTCTCCCAGCCCAGCTTCAGGTCGGTGAGCTGCGGTCGCCAGGTGCGGTTGTACCACTGGCCGTCGATGTCGTGCGTCGGTGCGCCGTCCGCGGTCAGCCCGGCGACCGCGGACCCGTCCAGCCAGGTGCGGAGCTGACCGGCCGAGCCGTCCACCATGAACTCCAGGCAGGCCCACCGGTTGGTGGGCAGCGGCAGGCTCTGCGCCACGCCGGCCGGGCTCTGTTCGGGCAGGGTCGCGTCGTCGGAGGCGCGGTTCCACTGCATGGCGCCGTTCTGGCCGCCCATCCGCAGGTCCTTGTTGCCGTCGGCGGCGTCGGTCATCGCCAGCATGGTGGTGTGGTCGGTGGGCTGGGCGGTGGTGTGCCGGACCCAGATCCGTGCGTACCGGACACTGCCCACGCTGCCGAGGTTCTTGGTGGCCCGGATGAAGACGTGGTTGCAGTATCCGGCGGCGCCGTTGATCCGGACCGCCCGGCTGCCGCTGTGGGTGGTGGTCGTGTCGATGGTGGCCGTGCCGGCGCCGGAGCAGTCCGGGTTCACCACGCTCCAGTCGCCGGACGGCGTCGAGCCGGTCTGGTTCTCGAAGCCGTCGCAGAGCACCGCCCCGGCGCACCCGACCGGCGGCGGCGCGGTGGTCGGCGGGTCCGTCGTGGGCGGGGCCGTGGTGGGCGGCGCGGTCGTCGGCGGGGCCGTGGTGGGCGGCGCGGTCGTCGGGGGCGGGGTGGTCGGGTTCATCGTGGTGGGCCCACCGGTCGGCTCGGCCCCGTTGCACGGCACGCCGTTCAGGGTGAATCCGGTGGGTGCGCCGCCGCCGGAGGCGAACGTGCCCTGCACGCCGAACTCGGTGGAGCCGCCGGCCGGGATGCTGCCGTTGTACGACACGTTACGTGCGGTCACCGTCGTCCCGGACTGGCTGACCGTGGCGTTCCAGCCGTTCGTGACGCGCTGGTCCCCGCCGTACGTCCAGGTGACGGTCCAGCTGGAGACGGCGGTGTCGCCTGGGGAAACCTTGATGTTGGCGGTGAAGCCGCCGGGCCACTGGTTGTTCGTGTAGTCGACCCGGCAGCCCTGCGCGGCGGCGGCCGGGCCGGCGAGCAGGGCCGTTCCGGTCGCGGCCACGGCGGCGGCCAGCGCGGCGGCGGCGGCCAGGGTCGGGGCGGGGCGGGCACGGAGAATCGTCATGGAGGTTCCTTCTGCCATCGAGCGGGGCGGTAGCGGCACGGCGGCGCGCGTCCTGGACGGACGCGGTGCGACGACGCGCTCCGGTTGCGGCGCGGCGGTGCGCCACAGGGATTGGTCGGTGCTATGACCGATGTGCCCGGCTCGGGCGGTGCCCGCCCTCAATCTATTGACATATTGCTATTCAATCAAGCAGCCTGGTCCACACTTCGGACACTGATCGACATCGTCAATAGCATCGCGGAGCATCGATTCCATGAATGCCCGGTCCGCCGACGCTCGACCCACCACCGAGAGCGCGAGCCCCGAACAGACCCCCGCCGGAGCGTCACCGAGCGGGCGTGACCGGCGACGCCGACCGCGCCCCGAATGGGTGATCGCGGCCCTGGCCAGCCTGCTGTTGGCGGTGGTGCTGACCTGGCCGACGATGCGACACCCGGCGACCACGATCCCGGGCGATCTCGGTGACCCGACGTTGCAGGCGTGGCAGGTCGCCTGGGCGGGACACGCCTTGCTCAACGAGCCCCTCAATCTCTGGCATTCGAACACGTTCTATCCCGAGAGATACACATACGCCTACAGTGACACGCTTCTCGGATATGCCCCGATCGGGATGCTCGGCTCCGGATTCGAGGCGGCCGTGGTGCGGTACAACGTGCTGTACGTGCTGCTGCACGCGCTTGCGTGCTTCGGGGCGTACGCGCTGGCGCGGCAGCTCGGGGCGAACCGGTGGGGCGGCGCGGTCGCCGGGGTCGCGTGGGCCTTCGCGCCGTGGCGGCTCGCGCACTCCGGCCACCTGAACATCCTGTCCAGCGGCGGCATCGCCCTCGCGCTGGCGATGCTGGCCCGTGGTCACGGCTGGTCGCTGCGCCACGGATACCGGCCGGAGCGGCGACGGCCCGGCTGGGCACTGGCCGGGTGGCTCGTCGCCGCCTGGCAGGTCACCCTCGGCTTCGGCATCGGGTTGCCGCTGGTCTACTTCCTGCTGGCCGCGGTGCTGGTGGCGGCCGGCGGCTACGGCTGGTCCTGGTGGCGTCGGCGGGAACGCCCACCGTTCGGCCGCCGGCTGCTGCTCGCGGACCTGGCCGGCGGCGCCGTGTTCGGCACCGTGACACTGCTGCTGGGCCTGGTCTTCCTGCGCGTGGTCGACCTCAACCCGCAGGCCCAACGGACGTTGGACTGGACGAAGATGTTCTCCCCACCACTGATGGGGTTCCTCACCGCGCCGGCCGACTCGTGGATGTGGGGCGAACGGCACGCCGCCGCGCGCGAACAGTTGAGCTGGCCGCCGGAGATGGCGCTGCTGCCGGGGATGACAGTGCTCGGGCTCGCCGCAGCCGGGCTGATCGTCTCGGCGTACCCGCTGCGGCGCCGGATCGCGCTCGGGCTCGGCGTGCTCGGCACGGTGCTGCTGGGCCTGGGCGCCACGCTCGGCGGGGACGGGGACCCCGGCTACCTGACGTTGTCCACGCACCTGCCGGGCTGGGACGCGTTGCGCACCCCGGGCCGGATGATGCACTGGACCAGCCTGCTGCTGGCCCTGCTGGCCGCCGGGCTGGTGACCGCGCTGGCCGAGTCGCCGGGCCGGCACGCCCCGTCGACCGCGCCGGACGGGTCGCCGGAGCGGCACACCCCCCGCCGTGCCACGCGGATCCTCATGCCGCTGCTCCTGCTGGTGCCACTGGGCCTGGTCACCGCGGAGGGGGTCAACACCACGCCCCACCCGACCGTGCCGACGCCCCCGGCGGCGATGCGGGCCGCACCGGAACCGATGCTGGTGCTGCCCGCCGGCGGGGTGGGCGACCTGACGTACATGCTGTGGACGACCGACGGATTCCCCCGGGTGACGAACGGGTTGGCCGGTTTCGAGCCGGTCAGCCAGGCACAGACCAAGGCCGCCATCGCGTCCTTCCCCGACCCAGGCAGCGTGGCGTACCTGCGCGGGATCGGCGTGCGCTCGGTGGTGGCCGTGCCGAGCCGAGCTGCGGGGACGCCGTGGGAGGGCATCGAGACGCGACCCGTCGACGGACTGGGCATCACCCGGGAGGAGCTCGATGGCGCGCTCGTCTACCGCCTCTGACCGGGACGGCGCCGGGACGGCGACCATGCGGTTGTCGCTCGTGGTGCCCTGCTTCAACGAGGAAGCGTCGGTGGAGCGGTTGCACGAGACGGTGCACGCCGCGCTCGCCGGGCTGGCCGACGTGGAGGTCGAGGTGGTGTACGTCGACGACGGCAGCACCGACGGCACCCTGGAGGCGCTGCGCCGGCTCGCCGCCGCCGATGCGAACGTCCACTACACGTCACTGAGCCGCAACTTCGGCAAGGAGGCGGCGATGCTCGCCGGCCTGCGGCGGGCGACCGGCGACGCGGTCGTCATCATGGACGCCGACCTCCAGCACCCGCCGCGGCTGCTGCCCGAGATGGTGACGCTCTACCGACAGGGCTTCGACCAGGTGATCGCCCGCCGGGACCGGCGCGGTGACCGGTTCGTCCGCACGATGGCCTCGCGGTCGTTCTACCGGGCCATCAACTGGTGGATCGACGTGCGCCTGCTGGACGGTGCGGGGGACTTCCGGCTGCTGTCCCGGCTCGCGGTGGACGCGATCCTGACCATGCCGGAGTACAACCGGTTCTCCAAGGGCATGTTCTCCTGGATCGGCTTCCGGACCGTGGTGGTGTCGCACCGCAACGAGGTCCGGCAGGCGGGGCGGAGCCGGTGGACGTTCGGCAAGCTCTTCAACTACGCCTTCGACGGCCTGCTGTCGTTCAACAACCGGCCGCTGCGCCTGGCGATCTACGGCGGCCTGTTCCTCACCCTCATCGCGGTGGTCTACATGGCCTGGGTGGTCGCGGACGCCGTCGAGAAGGGCATCGACGTCCCCGGCTACACCACGATCATCGTGAGCGTGATCGGGCTGGGCGGCATCCAGATGATGCTCCTGGGTGTGATCGGGGAGTACATCGGCCGGATCTACTACGAGACCAAACGCCGGCCGCACTATCTGGTGCAGGAGACCGAGCGCCCGGCCGAGCGGTGAGCCCGCGTCTCCGCACGGGCGGCGGGGCCGGTTCGCGGAGCGGGTGCCAGCACCACCGGGAATGCGGGAGCCTGCACCGCTGATCCGGCGGCCCGGACGGCGCATCGTTCTCCCCATCAGGTTCGTCACTGCCACGGGGAGGCGACATGCCCACGAGGATCGACAGTCCGGCCGCGGCCGGCGTGCCGGCCGGTCGACGCCGGGTGCGCCGGCAGTTGCGCTGGGCGGTGCCGTTGCTGCTGGTCGCGATCATTTTCGTCGGGTACGCGCTGCCGCCCTACCTGACGTTCGATCCGAGCCGGTCGCGGTTGCCGGTCCCGGAAGCCCACCCGCAGTACTATCCGCTGCTCGTCGCGCACATCGTGTTCGGCTCGGTGGCGCTGCTCGCCGGATGTTTCCAGGTGTGGCCGTGGTTCCGCCGCCGCTATCCGGTCGCCCACCGGTGGATGGGTCGGGCGTACTTCTTCGGTGGCGTCTTCCCGGCCGGCGTCGCCGTGCTGGGGGTGGCGCCGCTGAGCAGCACCGGCTTCGTCTCCCGGGTCGGCAACACCATGCTGGCGGTGCTCTGGCTGGCCACCGCCGTCGCCGGCTACCGGATGGCGCGGCAACGCCGGTTCGTCGACCATCGCCGGTGGATGGTGCGCAGCTTCGCGTTGACCCTGTCCATCGTGGCGAACCGGCTCTGGGTGATCCTCTTCGTCGTCCTGCTGACGCCCCAGCTCGACACGACCTACGGCGGCGACCAGGACGCCCTGATCCGGGCCGCGGCCGGCGCCAGCGTCTGGATGAGCTGGGTGGTCAACCTGCTGGTCGCCGAATGGTGGCTGGAGCGCGGCCCCGCCCGCGGCCGGACCCGGCCGGTGGGGACGTGACCGGCGCAGGCCGTCGCGGTGTTGGTGTCGTCGATGGCGGAGTGCCACGGCCGGATCCCGTCCTTCGGGAGGGAACTGTCGTACATCAGCGCGGGTCTATGGGTCTGCGTGTGCGCGGCCCTACCCTCCCGGTGGGCGGCCGGGTGGGGCCGGTGGGGAGGCCGGATGTCCGATCAGGTGGCGCGTCGTGGTGCCCGGAGAACACCGCCGGGCGTGACCGCGACGGACCGCTCCGCGAGTCCACTGATCCACGCCGCCGACGCGGCCCGGACCGTGTCGGAACTGGCCGGCCTGCTGCGCGAGCTGCGCCGCCGGGAGGCTCGGCAACAGGGCGAGACCCAGTTGACGTACCGGCAACTGGCGGCGAAGACCGGCTGGTCGCGAGGGGTGATCGGGGAGTACTTCGCCGGGAACATCCTGCCGCCGACGGAACGGTTCGACATCCTGATCCGGCTGCTCGGGGCCACCGCCGCCGAGCAGGGGGCGCTGGCCACCGCGCGGGACCGGGTGGAGGAGGCCCGACGGCAGCCGGACCGGGAGGAGACACCCGCGGTACGGGCCGGCGGCGGGCGGGCCCGCTCCCGGCCGGCACGGCTGCCCGTACCGCGCCAGTTGCCGCCGGCCCTGCCCGGCTTCGTCGGCCGCGCGGCGCAGTTGGCGCGGCTGGACGCCGGCGACGGCCGGGACGGGCCGGCGGACGGCGGGCCCGCCTCGACGATCGTGGTCCTGTCGGGCACCGCCGGGGTGGGCAAGACGACACTCGCGGTGCACTGGGCGCACCGCGCCGCCGAACGGTTCCCCGACGGCCAGCTCTACGTGGACCTGCGGGGCTTCGACGCCACCGGCGCGGTGGTGACCCCGGCGGAGGCCGTGCACGGATTCCTGGAGGCGCTGGGGGTGCCACCGGAGCGGATGCCCGTCCACCTGTCCGCGCAGGTCGGTCTCTACCGAAGCCTGCTCGCCGACCGCCGGATCCTGGTGCTGCTGGACAACGCCCGCGACGTCGAGCAGGTCCGGCCCCTGCTGCCGGGCAGCCCGGGTTGCCTGGTCCTGGTCACCAGCCGCAACCGGCTCGCCGGTCTGATCGCGGCCGAGGGCGCCCGGTCGGTCCCGGTGGGGCTGCTCAGCGCCGCCGAGTCGTGGCAGTTGCTGGCCCGACGCCTGGGCGCGGACCGGCTGACGGTCGAGCCGCAGGTCGTGGACGAGATGGTCGAGCGCTGCGCGCGGCTTCCGTTGGCGCTGGCGGTGCTCGCCGCCCGGGGCGCGGCGCACCCGGCCTTTCCGCTCGCCACCCTCGCCGCCGAACTGCGCGAGGCGGCCCGGCTGTCGGACGCGTTCGACACCGGGGACGCCGGCACCGACGTGCAGGCGGTCTTCTCCTGGTCGTACCGGAGCCTGACCCCACCGGCGGCGCGGCTGTTCCGGCTGATCGGCTGCCACCCGGGCCCGGAGATCGGGATTCCGGCGGCGGCCAGCCTCGCCGGCCTGCCCCGCGACCGGATGCCCCGGCTGCTGGCCGAGCTGGCCCACGCGCACCTGCTCACCGAGCACGCCCCCGGCCGGTTCGGCGCGCACGACCTGCTGCGGGCGTACGCGGCCGAGCTGACCGAGCGGCTCGACCCGGACGACGAGCGGCAGGCGGCGATCCGACGTGGACTGGACCACTACCTGCACTCCGCGCACGCCGCCGCGGTGCTGCTGCAACCGGGCTGGGATCCGGCCCCACTCGACGACGCCCCGCCCGGGGTGGTGCCCGAGGAGATCACCGACCCGGCGCACGCACTCGCCTGGTTCCACGCCGAGTACCGCGTGCTCCTGGCGGCGGTGGTGGACGCCGAACGTACCCGCTGCGACGGTCACGCCTGGCGGCTCGCCCGGACCCTGGTGGACTTCCTGCAACGCCAGGGACGCTGGTCGGACCTGGCCGACGCCCAGCGGACCGCCCTGACCGCGGCGCGGCGGGCGGGCGAACGCGCCGGCCAGGCCAACGCCCACCGCGACCTCGCCCGCGCCCTGGTCCGTCTGGGCCGGGAGGAGGAGGCCGCCGGCCACTACCGCAACGCGCTGGCGATCTTCGCCGACCTGGCCGACGACAGCGGGCAGGCCCGCACCCACCGGGCGTTCGGCGCCATGCTGGACACGCTGGGCCGGTACGAGGAGTCACTGCACCACGCGGCGCGGGCGCTGGCGCTCTACCAGCGCACCGGCCACCGGGCCGGGCAGGCCAGCGCCCGCAACGCGATGGGGTGGGCGCACGCCCGGCTCGGCCGGTACGGGGCGGCGCGCGAGCACTGCGAGCAGGCGTTGGCGCTGCTGCGCCGCACCGACGACCGGCACGGGGAGGCCAACACCTGGGACAGCCTGGGCCTCATCCACGACCGGCTCGGGCACCACCGCCGGGCGATCCGGTGCTTCGGCCGGGCGCTGACGCTCTACCAGCGCATCGGTGACCGGTACGACGAGGCCGACACGTTGACCCGGCTCGGTGACTGCCGGCACTCCTCGGGTGACCGGGCCGGCGCGCTCCGCACCTGGCGGCGGGCCCTGATCATCCTCGACGGCCTGGGCCATCCGGACGTCGAGGGGGTACGCGAGCGGATGGCCCGGGCGTCGGGTGCGTCTCCCGACGCCCGGGCGACGACACACGTGCCCGACGCGTCCTCGTGACGCCGGGCCGACCCAGCCAGCCTCACAGTCAGTGCAGCCGGGCCTTCCAGTCCTGCGGCACCCGACCCCGGGGGCCCGGGGCGGGCTGGTCGAGCGGGCGCGCGTGCGGCTCGGCCAGCTCCGGCCCGTCGGCGTGGAGCTTGTCGTCGGTGTAGTCCCAGAACCACGACTCACCGGGCTCGAAGCTCTGGACGAGCGGGTGACCCGAGGTGGCCGCGTGCGCGGTCGCGTGCTGGCCCGGCGAGGAGTCGCAGCAGCCGACGTGGCCGCAGGCGGCGCAGCGGCGCAGGTGGAACCACCACCCGCCGGCGGACTCGCACTCGAGGCAGCCCGTTCCGCTCGGCGGGGCGGCAGGATCGATCGCCGCGGTCACGGCCGGTGGCTCCGGCTGGGGCTGGTTGTCCATCTCCGAAGCCTACCCACGGGTGCGGTCATCGGCAGTTCCTGCCCTTGTTGAGGCAGGTGGCGATGCGTTGCATGGTCTGGGCGGAGTTGACGTTGACGAAGTCGTTGTGGTCGGAGAAGGGGTTGTGGTTCTCCTCCGGGAAGGAGTCGAGGGCGTACTCTCCCTTGACCTGCACGTTCCGCGGGATGTCGTAGGAGATCGTGATCCGGAGCTGCGGGATCGCGACGAAACCCTGCGGGCAGGCGCCGGTGGCCCGGTCGGCGAACGCGACGTGGTCGCGGTGGTTGGCGCTGTCGGTGTTCGTGCCGTCCCAGCAGCCGGGGAAGTCCTGGACCCGTTGCACCTGACGGCCGGGCGGGCAGATCGGATACCTGTCGGAGAGCCGGTCGGTGAAGCCGGAGCAGGTCCAGGTGGCACGGGCGTTGGCCGGGCCGCGGCTGGTGGGTTTGGCGTCGCCGGTCAGTTCGCGCAGGAACTTGGGCATCGGCACGACCTTGCCGACCGGATTGCCGCGGTATTCGATGAGGACCGACGCCGGTCGCAGGATCTCGCCGGTGTTGTTGGGGAGTTCCAGGTTCGCGCCCTGCGGGTCGGGCAGCGGGCTCGCGCTGCCGGTCGGGGCCGGGGACGGTGGGCCGCCGCGCTGGTCGAGGGCGCACGGGGCGAGAGCGTCGAGGCCCTGGGGACGGGTGCCGGCGCGGCCGATGGCGACGGCGATCCGGTCGAGCACGGCGATCCGCTTGGCCCGCAGCGGGCCGAGGACGGCGTTCTCGACGAAGCCGGCGCCGCCTTCGCCGCGGCTGGTGACCAGCCGCTGGTTCGCCTCGGAGATCTGCCGGTCGAGTTCGCCGAGGCCGCGGTCGACCTCGGCGAGGGCCGACCGGGGCACGCCGGGCAGGCGATCCCGTACGGACGGGCAGGTCACCTGCGGGGTGGCCGACCTCGTGGCGACGGTGTGCCCGCCGCCGTGCAGTCGGGCGTGGATGGCGTCGTAGCTGACGTCGCAGTCGGTCAGTGAGCGCAGGCGGGCCGGGTACTGCCCGCCGGCTCGACGGATCGTGTCCCCGATCGCGACCAGCGAGGCCGCGCGGCGGGCCCGCAGCCACTGCAACACGTCGTTGTTGAGCTGGACGTGCACGCCGCGGGTGGCGGTTACCCGCCGGTCGGCGGCGACCCGGTACCGCTCCAGGTCGGCCAACTGACTGTCGACCGCCGCCTTCGCCCCGGTGGGCACGGCGGGGAGGCGGTCACGCACGGACGGGCAGACCACCGTCCCCGAGGTGGCGGCCAGCGCCCGCTGGATGTCCCTGCCGTCGGCGCGCACCGAGCGGTCGATCCGCACCACCGGCCAGAAGTACGAGGACTTGTCACCGTTGACGCAGGTGGTTCCCGAGGCGTCCAGGTCGGCGTCCGAGGAGTTCGCGGTGATGGCGAGGTTGCCGACGAAGTCGTGCACGTGCTCGGCGCCGTTCCGCACCCCGGGTTGGGCGACCGGGTTGTCCGGGCTGAACTTGCGGTTGCCGTTGGTCCCGCAGTCGACGGTGAACCGGCCGGTCGAGGCGTCCGGCCCGGTCCGGGGCCGGTCCACGTTCGGCGTGACCCGTTCGATCGGGACGAAGGACGACAGGTTCGTCGCCGCGTCCGCGGTGCCCTTACCGCCGCTGGAGACGAACGTGGCCGTCAGCGCGGCCGTCGCGGCGAGCACCACCGCGCCCGCGACGATCCGGGTGGGTGTCACACCACCCGACGGTCGCCTTCCGTAACGCCTTCTCATGTCGTCTTCTCCTCGGTCGCGGGGGCCGGCCTTCCGGTGCTCCGGCTGTCGCGTTCGGGTACGGCGTCGCCGGGTGCGGCCGATCAGCTTTTCCCGGCGCGTCACCGATCGGTAAGAACTCGGTCGGCCCTCGTCCGGCGGACCGGCGGTGTCCACCGTCGACCCGGGGACGCCGACCGCGGACAGGTCACGCTCACGACCCGGCGCGCTGGGAGCGACGCCACCGCTGGGGCGTGATGCCGTAGCGCTCGCGGAAGCGACGGACGAGATAGGCGGCGTCGCGCAGGCCGGTTCGGGCGGCCACGACGTCGAGCGGCAGGTCGGTCTCGCGCAGCATCCGCCGGACCTCGATCATGCGCCGTTCGGTGATCCATTCGAGCAGCGGGCGGCCGGTGCGGCGGCGGAGCACGGTCGTGAGGTGCCCCGGCGCCCTGACGGTCCGGGTCGGCGAGTTCCCCGGCCAGGTCCACCAGCCACGCCGACCACGTCGCCCGGTCGGGCTCGGCGATCCGGCCGTGACCCGTGCCGGACGCGAACAGGGCCAGGAGCGGATGGTGCGCCCAGGCCAGCGGGGAGACCGAGGCCAGCGCCGGGACGGCGTCCGGGATGAACGCGACCGCCCACGCGCGACCGCGGGCGAGTTCGGCCGTGACCGCCCCGCCGATGACCTGTCCGGGCGACACCGCGTGCACCTCGCCGGCGCGCAGCGACCGTTCCACGCCGTCGACGGTGAACGCGCCCGCGCCCTTCTCGACATAGACCAGGACGAGGAAGTCGTGGGCGTGCCGGTGCTCCGGCGGGAGGCTCGCCCGGGCGGCGTCCGGGTCGAAGCGGGTCACCGAGACGGCGGGCCGGCCGGGACGCTGCCGGTAGCGGTAGACAGGCGTCCCGTCGGGCCGCACCGTGCGCAGCCCCCGCGCCGCGTCCGGCGGGTCACCTACCGAAGAAAGTCCCATGGTTGCCACGTTAGGTCCGGCACGACAACCCCGGAAAGTCCAAGACTCGGAGGCGGCCGACCCGGCCCGTCACCTGGAGGCATCGATGGCAGCTCCGACCCACGTCCGCATCCTCGACAACCGAACGCCGCAGGAGCGGGACCGCGCGTTCCTGCCCGGCGCGGGCAAGACCTGGCTCCTGCCGCTCTACGACACCTTCAGCCGCGTGGCCGGCATCCGCGCGCTGCACGAACGCGCGGTCGAACTCGCCGGCATCGAACCCGGCCAGGCCGTGGTCGACGTCGGTTGCGGCACGGGCAACCTGTCGTTCGCCGTGCTCGCCGCCCGGCCGGACGCGCGGGTCACCGGCCTCGACCCCGACGCGGACGCCCTCCGCAGGGCGGCCCGCAAGGCACGCCGGCGCCGCGTCGGTCTCACCCTCGTCCAGGGGTACGCCGACCGGCTCCCCGCCGGGGACGCCTCGCTCGACCACGTGGTCTCCTCGTTGGCCCTGCACCACGTCGACGACGACGGTCGGGTCGCGTTCGCACGCGACGCGCGGCGTGCTCTTCGGCCGGGAGGCACGGTCACGGTGGTCGACCTCGGCGGCCCGGCGTCCACCGCCGGGCACCCCGCACACGGCCATGGACACAGCCCGTTCCGGGCCCTGACCCGCCCCATGCGTTCCCGCGTCGCGCACAGCCCGGTGGTGGCCCGCAACCACGGCAACGGCCTCGTCACGCTCCTGACCGACGCCGGGTTCGGCGACGCCCGGGAGGTCGCGCACGTCGACCACAGATTCGGCCGGATCACCTTCGTGCAGGCGTCCCGACCCTAGGCGGTCGTTGCCTCAGCGGGCCACCGGCCGGCCGTCGAGGGCATCGAGGTAGCCGGCGAAGCCGTGCGGGGCCCGGCCGTGCCGCCGGGCGCTGGTCCGGACCGGGCAGCCGGCGTCGGCGACGACCCGCATGGCACGCCGGCGACCGCGCTCGACGAGGTCGTGGTCCTCGCCGGAACGCAGGTCGGAGAATCCGCCCAGCCGCTCGTACGCCGTCGCGGCACAGCCCAGGTTCGCGCCGTGGACGTGCCGGTGACCGGCGGCGGTCAGGCCCTGCCGGTACCGGACCTCGAAGCGTTCCCGGACCTGCTGGGAACGGACCGCCCAGTCGGTGACGCGCACGGTGCCGACCAGCAGGTCGGTGCCGGCGCGGGCGTGGCGCAGCTGCCAGCCGCCCCACCGGTGGGGCACGCGGCTGTCCGCGTCGGTGGTGACGAGCCACAGGCCGTCCGAGCCGTGGCGCAGGGCGTACGCCATGCCGGCGGCGCGGGCCCGGCCGACGCTGCGGGCCCGTACCGTCACCACGACGGCGCCGAGGCCCTCGGCCACGGTGGCCGTCCCGTCCCGGCAGTCGTCCGCCACGACGATCACCTCCGAGCGCACCGGCAGGTGACGGAGCGCGCCGAGGACCGAGATCAGGCAACCGGGTAGCGACGCCTGCTCGTCGTGGGCGGGCACCACGACCGCGATCCGGTTCACCGCAGACCTTCCGCCTGCGCGACGGAGCGGGCCGGCGGCGGCACCCGGAGGAAGACGTCCAGGAGGAAGTCCGCCTCCTCGTGGCGCACCGTCCGCACCAACCCGTCGACGTCGTCGAGCAGCCGGTGCACGTCGTCCCCGCCGCGGACGTGTTCGGCCACCGCCGGCCGCCAGTGCACGGCGACGAGCGTGCCGCCCGGCGCGAGCGAGTCCACCGTCCGGGCCGTCAGCAGGTCGAGACCGGCGTCGTCGAGGTAGTAGCCCAGCTCGGAGAGCACGACCAGATCGAAGGGTACGTCCGTCGCGGCCGGCCACTCGTCGGGCACGCGCATCCGCTCCACCCGCACGTGGGCCAGGTCGGAGAGCCGTTGCCGGGCGCGGGCCACGGGCGCGGCGGCGAGGTCGACCGCCAGCAGCCGGTCGCACCGGGCGGCGAGGCGGCGGGTGAGCACGCCTGTCGAACATCCCGGCTCGAACGCCGACCGGTATCGCCGACGAGGCAGGCAGGCGACGGTCAGATCGTGCTTGCGCTGTTCGTACCAACGGGTCTCGAAACTCCACGGGTCCTCGGCCCCGGCATACATGTCGTCGAAGTACGCCGCTGGAGTGCGTCGTGCGGTCATGGCACGAGCACCGTCTCGTAGGGACGCGCGAAGCGGGCGAGGACGTGCGGGGGAAGGATCGCGGCGTCGGCGGGGTCCGGTCCGAGCGGCCGGACCTGGCTGCGGAAGGCGTCGATCGCGTCCCGCTTGGCCGACCTGGCCGCCCCGGTCAGGTCGACCCGGCGCGCGCGGTGCCACGGCACCTCCGGATCGTCCGGCTCGGCCCAGTGCCACGTCCAGACGGGAAACTCCAGCAGCATCGCGCCGGTACGCCGGCAGGCCGCCGCGGCGGCCCGCCCGACCGCCTCGTGGTCCGGGTGGCCGTCGCCGCGCCAGGTCGTGACGCACCACCGGCCGGGGGTCAGCCGGGCGGTCAGCGTGTCGGTGAGCGCCGCCTCGTCGACCCCGCCGTCGGGATGCCCGAGATGGTCGATGGCGGCGGGCGCGACGCCGAGCAGTCCGCACGCGGTGACCGTCTCGGCCCGCCGGATCGCGGCCAGTTCCGCCCGGGAGTGGACCGTCGAACCGGGATGGGACGCCTCGCCGTCGGTGACCACCGCGATCTCGGCGCCGGGACCGTCGGCGAGCATGGCGACCAGGCCGCCGACACCGAGCACCTCGTCATCGGGGTGGGGGGCGACGACGAGCGGCGGCGACGACCACGCCGGGTCCTCCAGGGCCAGCGTGGGCCAGGTGGCCGGAGCTGTCCACGTACGCCACCTCGTCTCGTCTGTGCCCGCGCCGACGATCGGTCTCACCATCCGGGGTCCCCCTCTGCCGTCACCAGTTCGCCCAGGTGGGCCAGGTCCGCCTCCGCGTGGCTCTGGCGCACGTACACCGTCAGGTCGGCGACCCGCCTGGCGTGGTCGGCGTCCTGGCACAACGGGCCTGCCCCCAGCGCCCGGCCGACCCGGTCCACGACGGTGGTGGCGGTCGCCTCGACGGTGGCGCGGACCCGGTGCGCCAACCGGTCCGCGTCGCCGGTCGGGTTCGCGTCGACCTCGTCGGCGGCGGCGAACAGGACGGCGCGGGCGGCGGTCAGGGCCACGTCGACGGCCCCGAGGTGCGCCATCGCGTGCGGGCCGAGGTCACGGCGCCGCGCCGCGACGTGCAGGGTGTCGGCGATCCCGACCGCTCCGCCGTACCAGCAGGCCGCCACGCCCAGCCCGCCGTGCCAGAAGCCGGGCCGCGCGGTGTAACCGCCGGGACCGCCCACAGGTACGGCGGTCACACCGTCGAAGCGGACGGTCCGGCTGTCGCTGGCGGCCATGCCGACGGCGGGCCAGGTGCCGGCCAGCGGGGTGACTCCGGCCGCGCCGACGTCGATCGCGAAGAGTCGTACCTCGTCGGCGGCGACGGCGGTCACCAGGGCCCGGGACAGCAGACCCGCCCCGGAGCACCAGGGACGGTCACCGGTCAGCCGCCACCGGGAGCCGTCCCGGGAAGCGGTGACCGAGGCCGGTGCGGCGGCCCAGACGCCCCACGGTTCGCGGCGCCACCCGGGGTCGATCGCCGCACCCAGCTCGGCGAGGATCGCCAGCGCGTCGGCGTGCCCCTCCCCCAGCCGCGCCAGCGCCGGGTCGGCACGGCCGAGTTCGACGAGGCGCCGCCACCGCTCGGCCGTCCGTCCGCCGCCGGGCAACGGCAGGTCGAGACGCCCGTCGCGCACCGCCGACCGGAACGCCGCCGCCGTGTGCTGCTCCCCCGTGGTCACCCTCGGATCCCCACCCGTCATCGCGAACCCCCATCCCGGCAACCGACGTGGGTCGCGGCCGGAAGATGCCCTTCCATCGGGGGGCGAAACATCGCCTGACATGGTCGGGCGCGCACCTGCCGCCGGTCGTTACCGGATCCCGGCCACCGGCTGCGCCGGTGCGGTCAGGGTGACCGGTGCGTCGGGGCGTAGTCGGGACCGACCACGGCGAGCAGGGCCAGGGTGTCGGCGTCCGGGGATCCGGCCGGTGCGGTGTAGAGCACGAGGTGCTGGTCGCGGTCGGTGAGGTCGAGCGAGTCGCAGTCGACGGTGATCTCGCCGACCACCGGGTGGTGGAAGGTCTTGGTGAGCATCGACGCGGCGCGTACGTCGTGGCGGTCCCAGAGGCGGGCGAAGTCGGGGCTGCCCTGGCGCAGCTCGGCGACCAGGCCGGTCACCGCGGGGTCGCGTGGATACCGGGCGTGGGTGGCCCGCAGTCGCCGGACGGCGTGCCGGCGGAACTCGGCGGCTTCCGAGACGCCGTACACCGGCGCGGTGCCGGGCACCGGCCCGAGGAACGCCCGGCGCGCGAGGTTGCGCTCCCGCGGGGTGAGCCGCCCGAAGTCCTCCATGAGCGCGGCGGCGAGATCGTTCCAGGCGAGCACCTCGAAGGTCGCGGACGTCACGAACGCGGCCGTGCCCGGCAGCCGGCCGAGAAGCGCGAGGATGCTCGGGCGTACGTCCCGGCGGTGCAGCCCCGCGCGGCTCGGCGTGGCGCCGGCGAGAACGTGCAGGTGGTCGGACTCGACGTCGGTCAGCCGCAGCGCGCCCGCGACGGCGGCGAGGACCTCTCCCGAGGGCCGCGGCGCGCGGCCCTGTTCGAGTCGCACGTAGTACTCGGTGGAGATGTGCGCGAGCACCGCGACCTCCTCGCGACGCAGGCCCGGCGTACGCCGTCGCCGGCCGGGGGCGAGGCCGGCGTCCTCCGGTCGCAGCCGCTCGCGGCGGCTGCGCAGGAACGCCCCGAGTTCGTGTCTGTCCATCCCCCAAGTCTGCCCCCCGCGTGGCGGCGGAGCCTGGTACCACCGGTACCTGTATGCGCGGTCGAGCCGCCACCACGCTTGGGGCATGACCAACGACGGGAACACCACACCGATCGGCCTGCTCACCGGCAAGGTCGTGCTCATCACCGGCGCGAGCCGCGGCATCGGGGAGGCCGCGGCCCACCTGTTCGCCCGCGAGGGCGCCGCGGTCGTACTCGCCGCCCGCGGCGCTGACGCCCTGCACCGGATCGTCGCCCGGATCCGCGCCGACGGCGGCGTCGCCGACGCGGTCACCCTGGACCTCGCCGACCGGGCGAGCGTGCGCGCCGCCGTCGACCGCGTCGACGAGCTGCACGGTCGACTCGACGGCGCCTTCAACAACGGCGCGGCGCTCCAGCAGCCCGGGCCGCTCGACACGACAAGCGACGAGGACGTGGAACGCCAGTTCACCGTGAACTTCCGTGGGCACTGGACGGCGATGACCGCCGAGGCGGCCCTGATGCGGCGCACCGGCGGCGGCGCGATCGTCAACACCTCAAGCATCGGCAGTCGCCGTGCGAACCGGGACCTCCCCGCCTACGGGGCGATGAAGCGGGCGCTCAACAGCATCACCGAGACCGCCGCCGTCACCTGGGCCAGGGAGGGCATCCGGGTCAACGGCATCACCCCGGGCGGCACCGCGACCGAGATGATCGACGCCTGGGAGGCGGCGTCCCCGGGCGTGATCGAGCGGATCAACACCCTTATTCCGCTGGGTCGGATGGCCGAACCACGTGAGGTCGCCGAGGCCGCCGCCTGGCTGCTCAGCGACCGCGCCGCCATGGTCACCGGCGCGATCGTCCCGGTGGACGGCGGCGCGGGCGCCTGACACCTCCCGCCCCCTTGACCCTCGACCTGGTGGAGCCCACCAAGTCGACCACATTCGGGCTAATTCGCCCCGGTTCGGGTACGGCGGGACGATGAGCGAACAGCGCCGCGATGCCGACCGTGCCGAGGAGGCCACCCCCGAGCGACCGGAGCCGGAACTCGAAGAGGCGTTCGACCGGCTGGTGGAGGAGGGCGACACGCGGTTGGCCCGGCCGTGGCCGGCGCTGATCGCCACCGGGCTGCTCGGCGGCATCGACGTGGGCACCGGGGTGCTGGCGTATCTGCTGGTCGAGCACGTCGCCGGACAGCCGCTGCTGGCCGGGCTCGCGTTCAGCATCGGTTTCGTGGCGCTGCTGCTGGCCCGCAGCGAACTGTTCACCGAGAACTTCCTGGTGCCCGTCACCGCGGTGGCCGCCCGGCGCAAGTCGCTCGGGTCGCTGCTGCGGCTGTGGGCGGTCACGCTGGCGGGCAACCTGGTCAGCGGCTGGCTGCTGGCCTGGCTGATCGTCACCGGTCTGCCCGGGTTGCGCGAGACCGCGATCGAGTCCGGCCGCTTCTACGCCGACCTGGGCGTCAACCTGCGCTCGTTCGTCCTGGCGGTGCTCGCCGGCATGGTGATCACCCTGATGACCCGGATGCAGCACGCCACCGGGAGCCTCGGCGTGCAACTGGTGCCGGCCCTGCTGTTCGGCGCGCTGCTCGCCGGCGGCCAACTGTTCCACAGCGTGCTGGACTCGATCCTGATGTTCGCCGCGCTGGCGACCGGGCACGCCCCGTTCGGCTACCTGGCCTGGCTCGGTGCACTGGGCTGGTCGGTGCTGGGCAACGTCGTCGGCGGGGTGGGCCTGGTGGCGTTCCTGCGGCTGGTGCGGGTGGAGCACCGGCTGCTCCAGGAACGCGCCGACCAGTCCTGAAGCGTTCCGGTTCGGGCCCCGAGAGGGGGGCGCACACCTGCCGGCCGTCGCGCACGGCTAGCTCTGCGCCGCGCGGGAGCGGCCGTACTCGGCGAGAGCGTGGAAGGCGGCCTTCGGCGTCCACGAGCCGTCCGGCAGCACCCGGACGATCCCCCGCGCGGCCAGGTCGTAGTCGTGCTCGGGGTCGCCGGTGGTCGGCAGGTGCCGGTTCGCGAACGTGTAGACGAAAGCCGCCTCCACCCCACCGGCCTCGTAGTCGCGCAACAGGTCGACGACGTAGCGGGCCTGGCCCTCCTCGTCGCGCTCCAACTCCGCGGTGAGCTTGGCGGCGCGGCCGTGCTCGTCATACGTCACCGGCTCGGTCGCGCCCGCGACGTCGGCGGCGCCGCGGTACGTGCAGCAGCCGAACTCGGTCGCGGCGTATGGTTTGCCCTGCCCCACCGCCGCCGCCAGGCTCTGCGGGAACGCCGCGGCGTTCGTCGCGTCGCGGTAGCCGGCGTCGCTGGCGATGATGTCGAACGGCGTCCAGTCGACGTCTTCCAGCGGGATCGAGGCGTATCCGACGGGGCCACCGAAGCGTTCGCGCACCGCGGGCACCGCTTCGGCGAGGAAGTCGCGCACCGCGGCCCGGGCGGCCGGGACCGCCTCCCGCATCCGCATCGGATCGGTGAACAGCGCCATGCGCTCGGCCAGGTCGCGGCCGGGCAGGAAGCCGTCGGTGAACATGGAGATCTCGGAGCCGGTGAGGTACACGACCGGGACGCCACCACGCCGCAGCCGTTCGGCCCGCTCGGCGCCGTCGAGCACGAACGCCATGAGTTCGTCGCGGTCCAGGCCGTTGGTGAACGGGCAGTACCACACCTCGAGCCCCGCCTCGGCCGCCAGCCGCGCGGCCACCTCCAGCCGGTCCTGGACGCCGCCGGTGATCCGCACCGCGTCGCAGTGCAGCTCGTCGCGGATGACGCGCATGTCGTTGCGTACGGTGTCGGGGTCGAACGGCTCGTGGGTGGTGGATCCGGCGCTGACGAAGCCGGTGTCGTAGTTCATGCCGAAGACGCGCATCAGGAACCCTCTCCTTAAGGTACGCCTCGTACCCTATAAGGTACGAGGCGTACCCTGCAAGGCATGGGCACGAGGCGTCGGGGCGCGGAACTGGAACGGGCGATCCTGCTCGCGGCGGCGGCGGAACTGCGCGAGTCCGGATACGCGGGCATGACGATGGACCGGGTCGCCGCCCGCGCCGGCACCAACAAGAACGCCATCTACCGCCGATGGCCGCACCGCGCGGCGCTGGGCATCGCGGCGTTCCGCCACCTGTCCGACGCCGCCCTGCCGCACCCGGACACCGGCGGCCTGCGGGGCGACGCGCTGGAGATGCTCCGGCGGGCCAACGAGACGTGGTCGTCGCCGCACGGCGCGATCCTGCGCGGCCTGATCGCCGCCGCGGCCGACGACCCGGATCTGCTCACCCTCATGCGCGAACGCTCCGGCGCGGACACCATGGACCGCGCGTGGATCACGATGCTCGAACGGGCCGTGGCCCGCGGCGAGGCGCCGACCGCGGCCACCCACCGCCGGGTGGCGACCACACCGATGATGCTGCTGCGCGCCGAGTACGCGATGCGCGGCGTCCCCTCGGTCCCCGACGAGGTGCTCGTCGAGATCGTGGATGAGGTGTTCCTGCCCCTGGTGCGCGGTCGCGGCCGACCCGACTGATCGGCGGCCCGGTCCTCGACCTCAGGCCCTCATGTCCCGCAGATGCCGCAGGTCTTCCGGCACCGGGCTGTCCGGCCGGTAGACCAGCGGGGCGTCCCCGTCCGCCGTCGCGGCGGGCGCGTCGGCCAGCGAGAAGCGGTCCCGCAGGCGTCCGAAGAAGTCGGTCGAGCCGAACCGGAGGATCCGCAACCGCCACGGCGCGGCGTACGCGGCCACCCAGTCGCCCGGGTCCAGCACCCCCCGCAACTGCCCGTCGATGCTCACCGCGACCTGCCCCGACCGGGGCAGCACCCGCACCCCCACCGACTCCTGCGGGGAGAACAGCAGGCTGCGGTTGAACGCCATGTGCGGGGCGACCGGAGTGAACACGAGCGCGTCGAGCAGCGGCGACAGGACCGGCCCGCCGGCCGCGAAACTGTAGGCCGTCGAACCGGTCGCGGTGGAGACCATCACCGCGTCGGCGGAGTACGAGGCGAACAACCGCCCGCTGATGTATATGCCCAGGCTCGCCTGCCGGTCCCGGGCGAGCTTCTCGAAGACCACGTCGTTGACGGCGACGACGTCCAACGGCACCCCCCAACCGACGGCCTCCGGCGTGCTGTCGCGCACCCCGGGCGGAGGCATCGCCGGACCCCGGCCGTAGCGCAGCAGCGTCCCGAGCTCCGGGGGGATCTCCAAGGGCCGGGAGGCGCGCATGGTCAGGGTCATCCGCTCCTCCACGTCCACTGGGCCGACCCGCGCGGCCTCAAGGGTCTCGATCGTGCGCTCCGGTGGCACCTCGGTGAGGAACCCGACCCGCCCGACGTTGACCCCGAGGACCGGGCAGTCGACCACCGCGGCGATGTGCACGCCACGCAGGAAGGTCCCGTCGCCGCCGATCGTGACGATCAGGTCGAGCAGGCCGATCGCCCGTGTCTCGTCCCGGCCGGTGCGCCGCTCGGTCGCGTGCCACACGTCCAGCTCGACCGTCTCGACCCCCCGGTCGACGCCCCAGGCCCGGATCTCCTCAGCGGCCCGGGTCGCCTCCGCCTTGCCGGAGTGCACCACCATTCCGATCCGGTCCAACCGCATCCGTGTCCCCCCGGTTCCGCGCCGCCACCCGCCGCCGACCTCCACCGTGACACACCGGGCCGGCGATGGCCGCGCCACCGCCGTAGTCACCGGATCGGATGGTGCGCCGACCGGCCCGGACTACCCCGCCCGGAGGGTGAGCAGGGTGATCTCGCTCGGCGCGAAGATCCGGAACGGCGGCCCCCAGAACCCCGTCCCCCGGCTCGTGTAGAGCTGGGTCCGGCCGTGCCGGCTGAGGCCCTGCACGACCGGCTGGTCGAGCCGGACCAGGTAGTGGAACGGCCACATCTGGCCGCCGTGGGTGTGCCCGGACAGTTGCAGATCCACGCCGGCCGCCACCGCGTCACCGATCTGCTTCGGTTGGTGGGCCAGCAGCAGCACGGGCAACTGCGGATCGGTGCCCGCGAGCGCCGCGGCGTGGTCGGCCCGGTGACCGGCCAGGCCGGACGAGGCAGCCGTCACGTCGTCCACCCCGGCGACGACGAGCCGGGCGTCGTCCCGCTCCACCACGAGGTGCCGGTTGTGCAGCGGCTCCCAGCCGAGGGTCCGCATGTGCTCGACCCAGCCCTGCGCCTCGCCGTAGTACTCGTGGTTGCCCGTCACGTACACCCGGGCCAGCCGGGCCCGGACGGCGCCGAGCGGCGCGGCCTGCGCCCGGCGCTGGTCGACCGTGCCGTCCGCGATGTCGCCGGTGTGGCAGACGATGTCGGCGGCCAGGTCGTTGACCACTTCGACGGTGCGGGCGGACCAGCGGGCCCGGTCGATCGGGCCGTAGTGGGTGTCGGTCAGCAGCACCACCCGGGCCCCGTCGAGGCCCGCGCCGAGCCGGTCGACGGTGACGTCCACCCGCCGGACCCGGGGCACGCGCATCGCCTCGGCGTACCCCCAGACGGCCAGGACGACCGAGACGGCGCCCACACCGACCGCCACGGACCGGGACCGGACCGGGTCCGCGACGCCTGCCGCGGCCAGCACGATCCGGGCCACGTTGCCCAGCAGCGCCCAGACGAAGAGGATCCAGACCAGGCCGAGGAGTGTGTCGCCGGCGCGGGCCGCCGCGTCCAGCCGCCGGCGGCCATGTCCGAGATACATCAGAGCGGGGAACGCGACGAGCGCGACGACGAACACCGCCGTGCCGGCGGCCACCACCGGACCCGGCCACCGCGCGGCCACCGTCAACGTCCACCAGGGCAGCCCGAACAGCAGTGCGAGGACCGCGACAAGCGTCGCACCGGACACCAGCGGTCGCAGCGACCGTCGCGCCGGCCGCGTGTGTACGGCGTCGCCAGCTGTCATCGTCGTCCCTCCGTCGGGTCCGTGCAGCATGACACGACCCGGCCCGGATCGACCACGCGCTGAGCCGGACGCCCGTGCGCGCATCCACAGGCATGGCGACACTCCGCAGGGGGAAGAGAACGGGGGTCGTGGGCGCGCTCCCACGGCTCGTCCCCTCGCAGAATGGAGGCTCCTCGTGGTCATGGCGCTACTGCTCGACCTCGCCAATATCGTCGGTGGGTTCCTGCTGGCTGCCGCGCTGCTGCGGCTGTTGCCACGGGTCGGCGACGACCTGGACCGGCTCGCCGGTCGAGCCGCTCCGGTCGCCTGGATCGTCGGCCTGGTGGCGCTCGTGACCGGCGGCTACTACCTGATCGTCCACCTCGTTTCCGGCCCCCGGGTGTTTCACTTCGAGGTGGTCGGCATCGGCGTCGGGTTGGCTCTGCTGTGGAGCCGGCTGACCGGGCGGCAGGAGCCGCGGGCCGAGCAGCCGGGCGGGGCCACGGGCGTCCGCCTGCTGCTCGCGGTCTTCGGTCTCATCGCGATCGCGGTCGGCATCCAGGGTCTGTTCACTCCGGACGGATGACCGGAATTCCCGCCGGCCCGGCCGTCCTCAGGCGACTGCCGACGTGTTGCCGGGCGGGCGTGGACCTGTCGCCACCGCACGTTCGGACAGCAGTTGGTCGACCTTCTCGGATGACAGACCGAGGACGTCCCGCAGGATCGCCACGGTGTGTTCGCCAAGTCCCGGCGGGTACGTTCCCGTTCGGGCCGGTTCGCCGAGGTACTGGACCGGGTTGCCGAGCACGCGGGCCTGCCGGCCGTCCGGGTGCGCCAGTTCGAGGACCATGTTCCGGCCGGCCTCCTCCGCGTCGCGCAGCGCCTCGGGCACCGTCTTGATGAGGGAGACCGGCACGGACCGTGCGGACAGTTCGCCTACCCACTCGCGGGCCGGCCGCCGGGCGAACTCCTTCTCCAGGATATTCCAAAGCTGGTCGCGGTGGGTCAGCCGCGCCCGGCCGTCGACGAACCGCTCGTCGTCGACCAGGTCGGTCCGGTCGAGTGCGTCGCAGAGCGCCTGCCACATCCGCTCGGTGTTGGCCGTAACCACGAATTCCCGGCCGTCGCGTCCGGAGAACGAGCGGTAGGTGGGGATCGAGTCGTGTCCTCTTCCCTGCGGACCCGGTGTCACGCCGGCGACCAGCGAGTATGCCCCCTGGTAGGACAGCATCGACAGCTGTCCGTCGAGCATGGAGACGTCCGCGACCCGCCCGCCGGCGCGTGGCCGGTCCACGAGCGCGGCCAGGATGGCGATCGTGGCGTACATGCCGGCGATCAGGTCACCGGCGGGGATGCCGAGTCGGACGGCCGGGCCGCCCGGCTCACCGGTGAGGCTCATCACCCCGGACATCGCCTGCACCACCATGTCGTACGCGGGCTGGTCGCGCAGTGGGCCGACCTGACCGAAACCGCTGATCGACGACCAGATGAGGTCGGGCCGGTCGGCCCGGATCCGGTCCGGGTCGAGGCCGAGCCGGCGGCACACCCCGGGACGGAAGTTCTCGATCACCACGTCGCTGCGGGCGATCAGGTCGAGCACCACCTGACGGCCGTCGTCGGTCTTCAGGTCGACCGCGATGCTGCGCTTGCCGCGGTTGTTGGCGAGGAAGTAGACGCTGTCGTCGCCGACGAAGTGCGGGGGGATGGACCGGCTCAGGTCCCCGCCGAACGGCTCGACTTTGATCACCTCGGCGCCGAGGTCGGCCAGGATCTGGGTGGCGAACGGACCGGACAGGAAGGTGGTCAGGTCGAGCACCCGTACGCCGGCCAGCGGGCCGTCCGGCGTCCGGATGGTCGCCGCGCCGGCCTGGGCGGCGGTCACTGCGCCGCCTCGAAGATGTGCACCGCGCAGGCACCGTGGTCGAGGCCGGCGATGCCGCCGCCGGTAACGTGCGTCAGCGCGGTCCGGGCACCTGGCACCTGCCGGGCGCCGGCCCGATCGGTGAGCTGCCAGAAGGCTTCTGCCACCTGGGCCACGCCGCTCGCTCCGACCGGGTGGCCCTTGGCCAGCAGCCCGCCGCTCGGGTTGACCACGACCTGGCCGCCGTACGTGGTGGCGCCGGAACGGAGCAGTTCGATCGCCTCGCCCGGCGCGCAGAGTCCGAGTGCCTCGTAGTAGACAAGTTCGGCGACGGTGAACGCGTCATGCAGTTCGATCATGTCGAGGTCGGCGGGCCCGATCGACGCCTGCTCGTACGCCTCCCGCGCCGACCCGTAACTGATCTCCGGTCGGGTCATGTCCCGGAAGCCGGGCTCGAAGCCGCCCGAGTGCAGCACCGACGCGGCGACCCGGATCGACGGCGGACGGTCGAGTTCGCGCCACACCTCGTCGGCGACCAGGACCAGCGCGGCGGCACCGTCGCCGGTGGGGCAGCACTGGAGCAGGGTCAGCGGTTCGGCGATGGGTCGGGAGGCGAGCACCTCCTCAGCCGTCACCTCGGCCTGGTACTGCGCGTAGGGGTTCTTGCTGCCGTGCCGGCGGTTCTTGACGCTGACCGTGGCCAGGTCGGCCGTCGTGCCGCCCCGGTCGTGCAGGTAACGGCCGGCGCGCATGGCGTAGAGGGCCGGCATCACCATGCCCTGCTGCACCTCCCAGTCCTCGGCGACGAGCGGCAGCGTGCCGCCGCCGAACTGGGTGATCTTGTCGACGCCGATCACCAGTGCGGTCTCCTGCGCGCCTCGGGCGATCGCCTCGGCGGCGAGGTGCACCGCGGTGGCGCCGCCGGAACAGGCGTTGTCCACGTTCACCACCGGGATGCCGGCGAGCCCGGCCTCCTTGACGATCCGCTGGCCGGTGAGCATCCCGCCGAAGGCGTGTCCGCAGTAGACGGCGCCGATGCGGTCGGTGGGCAGCCCGCTGTCGCGCAGCGCGGTGATCGTGGGCGGGGCGGCGAGCCCGGTGTACGACGAGTCGCGGTAACGCCCCATCCGGATCATCGCCGCGCTGATCACGTGTACCTGGCGGGTCATGACTGCTCTCCCTCCGGTCGGGCCGGTCCGGCCGGGACGAACGCCCAGCCGGGCCGGTCGTCCCCACCCTCGGTGTCGATCACCAACGACACCGGCTCGTCGTGGCGGTAACTTGCCGGGTCGCCGTGGAGGCTGGCGAGCACCCGGGGGCCTTCCGGCAGGTCGACGTAGCCGATGGTGTACGGCACCGGCCGGGTCGCCGACACGTGCACGGTGGTGTGGGCGTACAGCGTGCCGCGCGGGCCCAGGGGCAGGGCGACGACGTCCTGGCCAAGGCACCGGGGGCACGTCGCGCGACGCGGGAAGGTCCGGGTTCCGCACTCGCGGCACTCCCCGCCGAGCAGCCGGGCCGGCTGGCCGTCGTGGGCCGGGGCGACCACCTCGGGTGGGATCAGGTCGGCCAGGGGCCGTGGCTCACTCATCGGACTACCTCGCTGTCGGCTGGGGTCAGTGGCACGCTCCACGCGTCATAGCCGTAGAGCCACTGCGGCGAGCTGCCGTTGCGCATGAACGTGTTCCGGGCGGACTCGGTCTGCACCTTGGCGGTCCGGGCCAGCCGGGTCCCCTCGTACGCCTGCAGGGCTCGGGGCAGGTCGCCGAAGCCGTGCTGGGTCAGGCACCGGAACAGCACGACCGCGTCCTCCACCGCCATCGCCGCGCCCTGGGCCATGTACGGCACCATCGGGTGGCAGGCGTCTCCGAGCAGCGCGACCGGGCCGTCGTGCCAGCTGGCCAGCGGCGGCCGGTCGTAGAGCGCCCACTTGTAGGTGGCGTGCGGCGTGTTGATCACCTGGTGAACGTCGGAGTGGAAGCCGTCCATCGCCTCGCGCAGGTCGTCGAGGCTGCCCCGGGTCGACCAGGACTCCTCCCGCCACGAGGTCTCCGGGATGCTCGTGACGTAGTAGATCTCCCGGCCGGCGCCGATGTAGTAGGCCACGATGTGCCGGTCCGGCCCCCACCACTTGACGAAGTCGTCGTCGACGTGGCGTTGGCTGCGGTCCATCTCCACCACGCCCCGGTAGGCGACCCGGCCGGTGAAGTGCAGTTCGGACTCGCCCATCACCGCTCGGCGTACCTGGGAGTGGATTCCGTCCGCGCCGATGACCAGGTCGGCGTCGGCCGTCCGTCCGTCGCTGAAGGTCAGCCGGACCGGGCCGTCGGCGGCCTGGTCCAGCCCGGCGAGCCGATGGCCGTGGTGCAGGTTGACCCGTCCGCTCGCCTCGGCCGCCTCGACGAGCGCCTGGTGGAAGTCGCCGCGGTGCATCTGGAGGAACGGTCCGTGGTAGTTGGCTTCCGCCTCGTCGCCGAGCGGCAGGTAGGCGAGGACGTCGCCGGTGTCCCAGGCGCGGCTGGTCCAACCCGTCGGGCGGCAGGCGGTACGGCGCATCGCGGCGAGCACGCCGGCGCCGTCGAGGGCTCGGGTGGCGTTCGGGCTGACGTTGATGCCGGCGCCGACCCGGGCGAACGCGGGCGCCTGCTCGTAGACGTCCACGGTGCAGGGCAGCCGGGTGAGGAGGGTGGCCAGGGTGAGGCCGCCCATCCCGGCACCGACCACGGCGATGCGCGGTCGGTCGGTGGTGCCGCCGGCCGGTGTCAGGTGGGCCGGCGCCGGCGAAAGCGGGGTGGTCATGCTCGGTCGCCTTCCTTTCTCGGGACGACGTCGTCGACGATGAACCGGTGCAGTTCGTCGGCGAATCGGTCCGGTTGTTCCAGCGGGGCGAGGTGCCCGACGCCGGTGAGCTGGACGTGGCGTGCCCGGGGCAGCGCGGCGGCGGTCGCGGCGGCGGCGTCCCCGGGGACGGCACGGTCGGCCGCCCCGGAGACGACCAGGGCCGGGATGGTGACGGTGGCAAGTCGATCGAGCAGCGACAGCTCGGCGATCGCCCGCCAGGTCTGCGCGTTGACGGCCGGGTCGGCGGCCAGCAGCCAACCCTGCACCTCGGTGATCAGCGTCGGCTCCGCGTGCCGGGTGTGGTCGGTGAACCAGCGGTCGACGGTCTCCCCCAGCATGCCGGCCATCCCGATCCGGGCGGTGCGATCGGCACGCAGCAGCAGTGACGCGCGCAGCGGCTCCGGTGTCTCGGACATCGTGTTGGCGAGCACCAGCCCGGCGACCGGCAGTTCCGGCCGGAGCGCGCAGTGCTGGGCGAGCATCCCGCCGAGCGAGACGCCGGCCAGCACCAGCGATCCGGTCCGGCCGGCGAGCTGGGCGGCCACGTCCTCGACGAGGTCGTCGAGCGTGAAGCCGGCCGGGGGCGCCGGCCGGCCGCCGTGGCCGGCCAGGTCCGGTACGACCACCGGGTACCCGCGTGCGGTCAGTCGCTCGCGTACCGGCTGCCACATCCGGTGGTCCAACCCGGCGGCGTGCAGCAGCACGACTGTGGGTGCGGGTCGGCCCGCACTGTCGTCGGCAGGCCGGTCGGTCAGCGCTTGGCCCATGGCACGAGCATCCGTTCGCACAGGTCGCCGAGGAGCACCGCGCCGGCGCCGCCGAGGGCCACGCAGATCAGACCGATGAACATCCGCGGGATGTCCAACGTCTGCCAGGACTGCCAGATGAAGTAGCCGATGCCGTCGTTGGAGCTGACGAACTCCACGGAGACGACCAGGATCAGCGCCTGACCGATGCCGAGCTTGACGCCGTTCATGATCGACGGCAGCGCGGCCGGCAGCACCACCCGCCAGTAGCGCATCATCCGGGGGAACGCGAACGCCTGGGCGACGTCGCTGTAGACCTGGCTGGTGTAGAGGGTGCCGCTGAATGCGGAGAGGCAGACCACGAAGAAGACACCGAGGGTGACCAGCACGATCTTGCTGGTGTCGCCGATCCCGAAGATGATCAGCAGGAGCGGCAGGATCGCCAGCTTTGGCATCGGATAGAGCGCGTAGACAAGCGGTGACAGGGCGTGCCGGACGGCCGCGACGCTGCCCATCAGGGTACCGACCAGGACGCCGGTGCTGACGCCGAGCAGGATCCCGACCACGATCCGGATCAGGCTGGCTTGGATCTGGGTGCCCAGGTCGCCGAGGAGGTTGCGTTCGGCGATGTCGACCGCGGCCCGCTCCACGATGGTCGAGGGCGCCGGGAAGAACCGATCGTCGATGAGGCCGAAGGTGGACGCGATCTGCCAGAGCAGCAGCAGGGCGATCGGCACCCCGGCGCCGAGGCCGATCTGCATGAGCCGGCCGCGCCGGCGTCGCCGCTGGTAGCTGCGGGCGGCACGGGCGTTGAGAGCGGCGTACGTGCCGACGGTGGCGGTCTCGGCCATCGCCCTACCTCCTCTGTGTGGTGAGGGTGTCGCCGACCTCTTCGGCGAGGATCGTCCAGAGCTGTTCGGTGACGGTGCGGAACTCCTCGGTGCTGCGGGTCGACATCACCTCGTCGTGTCGCGGCACGTCGATCTCCTGCAGGTGGCGGATCCGGCCGGGCCGGGCGGTCATCACCATGACCCGGTCGCCGAGGGTGACCGCCTCCTCGATGTCGTGGGTGACGTAGAGGACCGTGGTCGGACTCTTCGCGAAGACGTTCAGCAGTTCCTGCTGCATGATCAGCCGGGTCTGCGCGTCAAGCGCCGCGAACGGCTCGTCGAGCAGGAGCAGCAGCGGTTCCGCCGCCAGCGCCCGGGCCAGCGCCGCGCGCTGGCGCATCCCGCCGGAGAGCTCGTGCGGGTAGGCGTCGACGAAGTCACGCAGCCCGGTGAGTTCGAGGTAGCGCTGCGACCGTTCGCGACGTTCGGCGGCGCCGCAGCCGAGCGGCTTGAGCGGCAGTTCGACGTTGCGGCGCACGGTGAGCCAGGGAAAGAGGCTGTCGGACTGGAAGACCGTGGCGCTGGCCAGCCGGTGCCGGCCGGAGTCGTTGACCTGCCGCTGCCACCGCAGGGTGCCCTCGTAGTCGCGATCGAGGCCGGCGAGGATCCGCAGGAGGCTGCTCTTGCCGCAGCCGCTCGGCCCGATCACCGACAGCACCTCGCCCTCCTTGATCTGGAAGGACATGCCGCCGATGGCGACCACCGGTTGGCCGGACTTGCCGAAGTAGACACGGCTGAGGTCGTCCAGTTCGCAGACCGTGCGGTCGCCGTCGGTCTCGGCCGGGGCGGTGTCGGGGGTTCCGGGTGTGCCGGTCGCCGTGTCAGTACTTGCCAAGTTCGTTCACCGCCTTTGTCGCGAAGGAGTCGTCGAGCAGGGTGGAGATGTCGACCGGCTTGTTGACCAGGCCGCTCTCGACGAACCACTGCTGGGTGTCCTCCAGGAACTGCCGGCTGACCGCCTGGTTCGGGTCGAGCCCGGCGACGTTCGCGGAGAGCACCACGTCGAGCGGCTGTCCGGCCGCCTCCGAGATGATCTTGGCGACCTCCTGCTTGTTCTGGTCCTTGAGGAAGGCGTCGTTGTAGTCCCGTACCCCGCGCAGGTAGGCGGTCATGAACGCCTGGGCGGCGTCGGGGTGGTCGTCGATGAAGCGCTGGCTGTAGACCAGCGGCACCAGCGTGGCGCCGTCGGCGGGCACCACCTCGGAGAGGTTGGAGACCTCCGCGATGCCGCCGGACTTGAGCGCGGTGGTGAGGAACGGTTCGAGTTCGATCGCCGCGTCCAACGAGCCGTTGATCAGCGCTGCGGTCATCTCCGGGTAGGCAAGCGTCTCGACCTTGACGTCGTCGCGGGTCATGCCGTGCTTCTTGAGGAGCCCGTCGAGCAGCACGATGGTCGCCGAGCGGGGATCGGACACGGCGATCCGCTTGCCGCGCAGGTTGTTGAGGCTGGTGGCGACGTCGCTGCCGACAAGGGACTTCTGCGCCACCAGCCGGGTGGCCGATGCGGTGGTGCTGACGCTCTGCTTGTCTCCCACCACCTTGGCCTCCAGCCCTTGTGCGGCGGAGTTGAACAGGCCGGCCGTGACGGCGAAGCCCGCGACGTCGAGGTTGCCGGTGGCGACGGCGGTGGTGATCTCCGATCCGCCACCCATCCGCTGTCGCTCAACCTTCAGCCCGGCGTCGGCGAAGTAACCCCTCGCCTCGGCGAGGTAGAGGCCGGCGTCGGTGAGCCCGCCGACGGAGCCGAACCGGATGGTCCGCACGTCGCCGTCGGCTCCGGCGTCGTCGCTACCGCAGGCGGTAGTGGCGGTCGCCACCAGCACGGCGGCCAGGGCCAGGCGGAGGGCTCTGGACCGGGTGACTGAGGACAGGGAGATCAGCATGGGGGATGCTCCTTATGCAGGTGCGTCTGCGTCGGGCACGGGGGACGGCGGCCACACCCCGGGTTTCACCGGGGCGCCGAGCGAGTGGGAGATGTCGCGGACGCAGTCGATGAGGTGGTTGGTCAGGTCTTCGTGTGCGGTGGCGTCGTATCGCTGCTCGGGGATGGTGAGGCAGACGTCGCCGACCACCACGCCCCGGCCGTCGAAGATCGGCGCGGCCAGTCCGACCGCGCCGGGGATGTTCTGCCCGCTGGTCAGCGCGTAGCCACGGCGGCGGATCTTCGCCAGTTCGCGGTGCAGCGCCTCGGGGTCGGTGACGGTGCGATCGGTGACCGGGAGGAGCCCGGTGCGGTCGATGATCGCCTGCTGTTGGTCGGCCGGGAGAAACGCCATGATTGCCAGGCCGCTCGCGCCGGCATAGACCGGGCGCCATTTCTCCAGTTCGAGGACGTAGCGCAGCGGGTGTGAGGACTCCACGCTGGCCGTGTACATCATCAGTTGGGTGGTGGCGTTGTAGACGCCGAGCAGGGCGGTCTCGTTCGTCTCGTGGGCGAGGCCGCGCACCCACGGCAGGGCGGTCTCGCGCAGGTTGAACAGGCCGGCCAGCCGGGAGCTCCAGCGGAACAGCTCCAGCCCGATGCCGTACCGGCCGGTGTCGTCCCGCTCGACGAGGCAGCGTCGTTCCAGCACGGCAAGCAGCCGGTGGACGGTGCTGGGGGCCATGTCGGTCTGGGCGGCCAGTTCGCGCACTCCGACCGGTTTGCCACCGTGGCTGATCAACGCCGTGATGAGGTCGATCGCTTTGGTGATCGGCTCACGGGCTCCGTCGGAGGGACGAGACACCATCGGCTCCTGTTCCGCTGACGCTTCCGCTCGGACTGTTCCGTTGAACGGTTTACGTGTTCCGCAAACCCTCCGCCATCCCGCCGTGGGATGTCAAGGGCCACGTCACAGTTGTTTCGTCGGCGTTACGCAGGAGCAAATGAGCCCAGGTAGATGCCCACGCCGAAGGTCTTGACAGGCCGGATGACGTCGACAAGGTTGAGCGGAACGTCTGTTCCTCCCAGCGGAGGAGATCCCTCTCTTGGCGCTGAATTCCACAGCCACCACCCCACCGACCGCGCTTCCCTACCTCGACGGCGACGTGCCCCTGGCACAGTTCCCGACAAGCGATCGACTGCCGGTACGCAACCCGGCCGACCACCGCGAGTTGGTCGGCACCGTGGCGCTCGGCACCGCCGAACAGGTCGACCGTGCGCTGGACCTGGCCGTGGCGGCGGCCCCCGGCTGGGCGGCGCTGACCGCCGCCGGTCGTGCCGAACTGCTCCGCGCCGCCGCCGACGCCCTCGACCGCCAGGACACGGCGGCCCGGGCCATGCTCCTCACCCGCGAACACGGCAAGGTGCTGTGGGAGTCGACGCTCGACGTCGGCGGAGCAGCCGCGATCCTGCGCTACTACGCCGGCCTGGCCGCCGAGTTCGACGCCGAGGTCGACCACCGCAACGCCGTCGGCACCGCCCGGTTCCGGCGCCGGCCACTCGGCGTCACCGCCGTGATCGTGCCCTGGAACTATCCGGTCTATCTCGCCTCGCTGATGCTGGTGCCCGCGCTGCTGGCGGGTAACCCGGTCGTGGTCAAACCGTCCGAGGTCGCCCCGCTCGCACTCACCGAGACGCTACGCACCCTCGCCGCCGCACTACCCGCGGGAGTCGTCACCGTCGTACCCGGCACCGGCCCGGTGGTCGGCGCCACGCTCACCAGCGATCGGCGCGTACGCGCGGTGCTCTTCACCGGCAGCACCGCGACCGGACGGACCATCATGGCGTCCGCCGCACCCACCCTCAAGCGACTCGGTCTCGAACTCGGCGGCAACGACCCCGCCCTGGTGCTGGAGTCCGCCGTTGTCGACGACCGGCTCGTCGACGAACTGGTGCGTGGCACGTTCACCTCGTCCGGCCAGGTCTGCTACAGCGTCAAGCGGATCTACGCGCACCGGAGCCGCTACCGCGAGCTGGTCGCGGCCTACCTGGACGCCGCCAACGCGCTCGTGGTCGGTGACGGCCGCGACCCGGAGACCACCATCGGCCCGCTGACCACCCGATCCCAGTACGACCGGGTACGCGCCCTCGTCGCGGACGCGCGGCAGCGCGGCGCCCAGGTCACCACGATCGGCCGACGCGGCGCCACCGCGCGGTGGGAGTGCGGCAACTTCCTGCTGCCCACGGTGGTCACCGACGCGCCGCACGACGCCGCCCTGGTCGCCGAGGAACAGTTCGGACCGGCCATCCCGATCCTGCCGTTCGACACCGACGACGAAGCGGTAGCCCTCGCCAACGGCACCGACTACGGTCTCGCCGCGTCGGTCTGGACCGCCGACCCCGCGCACGCCGACGTGGTGGCCCGCCGGATCGAGGCCGGCTCGGTCTTCGTCAACGCGCACCGGCTGGGCGCCTCCGACCTCGCGATGCCGTTCGGCGGCGCGAAGCAGAGCGGCATCGGTCGCCGGCACGGCTTCGTGGCCGTCGAGGAATGCAGCGAACTACAGACCATCGCGCACATCGCCGATCCGGCCGGCCTGCCCGGACCGGCCACCCCGACGCGGCCGGGCCGCCAGGCCCCGCCCGGCCGGAAGGAGCAGTGACGTGTCCGAAAGCGCCGCGCACACCCTCATCGACATCCTGCTCGACTGGGGCGTACGGCAGGTCTTCACCTGCCCCGGCAGCACCGAGGCCCCGTTCCTGGACGCCTCGGTGGACCGGCCGGAACTCGACGTCTGTCTCACCACCCACGAGCTGACCGCGGTCACCATGGCCGACGGCTACGCCCGGTTCGCCGGCGGCGTGCCGGCCGTGGCCTACCTGCACACCAACGTGGGGCTGGTCAACGGACTGGGCGGGATGTACGCCGCGCAACTGGGCCGGGCGCCGGTGGTGGTGCTCAACGGCCTCAAGGCCGGCGTGATCCAGTCCCGACGCGGCTTCACCGCGCCGCCGGACGTCGGCGCGCTTGCCGCCGGGTACGCCAAGTGGAGCTGGCAGGCGCAACGCGCCGAGCACCTCGCCCAGGATCTGTCGCGGGCGCTGCAGACGGCCACCAACGGGCCGCCCGGCCCCGTGTGGCTCGGTCTGCCCGAGGATCTCGTGGCGGCGCCGGCCTCGGCGGTCGCCCCGGCCCCCGCCCGGTCCCGCCGGGTGGCGCCCGGCGCTCCCGATCCCGAGCAGGTGACCGCAGCCGCCGCCGCGCTTGCCGTCGCCCGGTCGCCGCTGCTCGTCGCCGGCGCCGACCTGGTCCGGGAGAATGCGGTCGATCTGCTGGTCAGCCTCGCGGAGCAGCTCGGTGCGCGGGTGGTCAACGAGGACCGGCGGTCGTTCGAGCGTTCCGCGTTCCCCACCGGCCACCCGCGCTACGCCGGTTTCTACACTGAACGGCTGCCGGCGGTACGGGAGGCGGACGTGGTGGCCTTCCTCGGCGCACGCTGCTTCCACGAGTTCGAGGCCGGAAGCATCGCGGCGCCCGCCGCCGGAGTGACCCTCATCCACAGCAACGCCGACCCCGCCGAGATCGGCAAGACGCACGGCGCGGACATCACCCTCACCGGGGATCACCGGCTCATCCTCGACCGCCTGATGGCGGCGCTGCCGGCCGGGCACCGACCCCACCCCGCTCTCCCGGCCCCGCCCGCCGTCACCGCCGACCCTGAGCCGGCCGGGCCGCTGCGCGTACCCGAGGTGGCGGGCGCGCTGGCCGCCACGGTCGACCGGCGGACCCGGATCGTCGCCGACGCCACCACCTCGAACGCCGCGCTCTTCGCCCATCTGCCGCAGGAGGTGCCGGGGCAGGTGATCACCACCTCCTCCGGAGCGCTGGGGTGGGGCATGGGCGCCGCGCTCGGGGTCAGCGTCGCCAAGCCGTCGGACCGGGTCGTCGCGGTGGTCGGGGACGGTTCGTTCCAGTTCGGCGCGCCCGCGCTGTGGGTCGCCGCCCGCCGGCGGCTACCGGTCACCTTCCTCATGATCAACAACGGATCGTACGCCGCGGTGGCGGCGGCGCTGCGCCGCTACGGCCGGCGCGCGGTGGAGTCCGGCCACTACCCCGGCAAGGACATCGCCGGACCGGACTTCGCCGCGATCAGCGCGGGGTACGGCGTACCTGCGGAACGGGTGACCTCGGGACCGGAGCTTGCGCGGGCCCTCGACGCGGCCGGCGACGCCGACGGCCCCCGCTTCATCGAGGTCCTCACCGACCCCGGGGACCTCGGACCGTGATGCCACCCACGACGGTGCCCGCCGCACCGCCGGCCCGGCACCAGGTCGGGCCGGCGGCGGCTTTCGCCGCCATCATGGTGGTCGCCAGCCTGATGCAGTTCGGCATCGGCGCGTTGAGCCCGTTCCTGACCGCCGAGTTCGACCTCTCCCGGTCCCAGCTCGGCATCGTCACAAGCGCCTACTATCTCGCCGCTGCGCTGCTGTCTCCGGTGATGGGCCACTGGGTCGGCGCACTCGGTGCCCGGCGGGCGATGTTGTTGACGGTGGCGTTCGCCACCGCCGGCGCCACCATCCTGGCCGCGTCGACCACCCTGGCCGCCGTCGTGATCGCGGTCGTCGTCGCCGGCTCGGCGGCGGCCACCGCCAACCCGGCCACCAACCTCGCCATCGCCGGCCGGCCCCGCCCGCACGCCGTCCTGATCGGGGTCAAGCAGTCCGGTGTGCAGGCCGCCGCGCTGCTGACCGGGATCAGCCTGCCCGCCATCGCGCTGGCCACCGACTGGCGTTACGCCGTCCTCGCCACCGCCGGGGCGAGCCTGCTCGCGCTGCCGGCGATCCGGGCCGCCGGGCCGACCCCGCGCAACCCGCCGCCGGTGTCGGCGACCGGGCCGGACCGGCCGACCCGCACGCCTCCCCTGCTGCGGCTCGCCGTCTTCAGCGCGCTGATGGGCGGCGGGATGGCAACCATCAACACCTACCTGGTGCTCTACGCACACGAACGGATCGGCCTCGGTGCCGGACTCGCCGGCGCGCTGCTGGCAGCCGTCGGACTCTGCGCGGTGATCTCCCGAATCATCGTCACCCTCGTCGTCGAACGCACCACCGACGCGGAACGGTCCGGCCTGCGGATGCTGCGATTGATGGCGCTCGTCGGCGCGCTCGCCATCGGGCTGGTCCTGGCCGGTATCCGGGTCGGGCCGGTGGCCCTCTGGGCGGGCGCGGCCGTGATTGGGCTGACCGCGGCGGCGTTCAACAGTGTGGCCATGTTCGTGGTGATCCGGACGGTACGGGGACGCGACGTGGCCCGCTCGTCGGGACGTATCCAGGGTTCCTTCTTCGCCGGGCTTTTCCTCAGCCCGCCGATCTTCGGGATCCTGGTGGACGTGAGCGGAGACTACACCGTCGGTTGGCTCTGGACGGTCGCGTGCTTCCTCTGCGCCGCCGGCGTACTCACCCGGTCGCGCCGCCATCGTGGACAGCGGCAGAGCCCGGTACCCGCGCCGGCGGGCTGACCACCCCCGGGCCGGTCATCGTCAGCCCGTGCCGAGGGTGGCGGCGAGGTCGGTGAGCGTCGTCGGGGCGCGCGGGTCGCGGGCGACCCGAAGGAGTACGTCCCGACCGGCTGGGCGGTGGCGGAGCTCGGCCGGCGCGATGCGGTCGACTGCGGTCAGCGCACGGCCGGCGTTGACCGGGTCGTCGGCGTGCAGGTAGGCGCGGGCGGCGTCGATCAGGTGCGCGGCGCGGTGTTCGGTGGGCAGCCACCGCCATCCGTCGCCGGTGGTGACCTGCTCGTGCCGGACGATGGCCTGCCGGGTCTCGCCCAGCTCGGCGGTGGTGGTGATCCGAGCCAGCTCCACCGCCGTGGGTCCGAACCCGGTCCGGTGGTGGTCGTGGCCCTCGCCCACCCGTGCGGCCATCTCGGCGGCCTCGTCGAGCAGCTTCGTCGCCGTACGGTCGTCGCCGTGGCGGGCCGCGGCCAGGGCGGCCTGGACGAGCAGCGTCCCGCACAGCGACAACTCGGGCAGGCTGCCGTCCTCGATCACCGGCGGGGCGATCCGGTAGGCGGCGGCCAGCATCGCCGACGTCGCCAGCCTGGCCCGTCCCGACTCGCGCAGGACCGGGCCGAGCTGCACGGCGGCGGCAGCCACCGCCAGTCGGTCACCGGTGGCGGCGATCATCGCCCGGTCGACGGCCAGCCACGCCACGTCGACAGCGCCGAGCTTCGTCAGCAGCGACGCCGTCACCCGGTACGCCTCCACCAACAACGCGCGACCCGTCCCGGGTTCGTGGGCGTGGGTACGCTGCGCGTCGGCCAACAACCGCGGCACCAGCTCGACCACCTGCGGATACCGGGCGTGCTGGAAGGTGCTCCACACGTGCCCGACCGCCCCCGCCAGCGCCTCGACCGGCAGCACCGGGCCACGGCCGACCGGGCGGCCCAGGGCGATCTCGTACGTCGACAGCGCCGCGCGGATCCGCTCCACCCCCTCGACGCGCTCGGCCACCCCGACCGGCTCGGTGTGCCGGCCGAGCAGCACCGCCGTGTCGATCCGCAGGGCGACGGCGATCTCCCGAAGCGTCGACACCTTGTCCAGCGACCGGACACCCCGCTCGACCTTGTCCACCCAACTCTTCGACTTGCCCAACCGGTCGGCGAGCATCTGCTGGGACAGCTTGCGCCGGCCCCGCCAGTACGCCACCCGCCGGCCGACCGGCAGCAGGTCACTGCTGTCCACGGCGCCACCGCCGGTCCGGCACCGCCCGGGTCGTCTCCTCGACCGGTATCCGGTCCGCCTCGGCCTGCTGGAGAAGCCGCCGCCGCGCGGCCTCCCGCTCCGCCTCCTCAATCTCCTCGCCTCGGCTTCCCGACGGGGTCTTCTCGCTCATCCCTACCTCCGCTGGCAGGGGCACGGCGACATGCTCGGCAGGGACCGACACCACCGCGCCCGACTCCAGACGGGTCACCTTCCGGCGACAACCGTGACCGAACGTGATCCGCCTGGTGACAGCATCGAGTGAATGGCCGGTTACCCCAAGGTGACACGTGTCCGCTGGACGAGCGGGCTGTCCGCTGTCAGGACGCGGGCCGGTACGTCTCGTAGACCTCGCGCAGCGCCGACAATTCTGTCGCACCGGTCTGCTCGACCCGCCGGAGTACCTCTCGTGCCCGCCACCAGTTCGACGGCACCACCCGCCCGGAGCGGATCGCCTCGGCGGCGACCGCGCTCGCTTCGTCGGGCTGATCGGCCGCGACCAGCGCCAAGGCCAGGTCGAGACGTGCGGACGCGGAGCGCCGAGGGCGGTCGCCGCCGTCTCCGCGCGGATCCAACTCCGCCAACACGACCCGGGCGACCTGCTCCGCAGCCGGGTCGCCGGCCCAGGACAGCGTCGTCGCCGTGTACGCCAACGCCTTCGTCGGGTCGTACCGGTAGTGATGCTCGGCCTGCTCCGGCACGGACAGGTTCGCGGTCAGCCGCTCCAACCGGTCCAGCGCATCGCGGGTCCGCCGGACATCACCCACGCGCGCCCACACCCTTGCCTCCTGCGCCGTCGCCTGGATGTACGCCGAGCTTCCGCGAGGTGCCACCCCCTGGGCCTGCTGCGCCAGTTCGAGCGCCTGCCGGTGCTCGCCCCGGGTGAGCCGGTCCCATGCCCGGGTTTCCAGGCACCACGCCTGGATCTCCGCATGCTCGCCGTGTCCGGCGAGCTTGGCAGCGGCAACCAGGTGCGCGCCGGCTGCGGAATGCTGCTCAAGGTCGATGTGCACAGTCGCCCGCAGCACGGTCAGCCAGCCGCCGGCAACGATCAGACGCCGCCGCTGCGCAAGGGTGCCCCGGCCGTCGAGCAGCCGACCCACGTACGCCAGATGCCGCCGCACCATCGGAAGCAGGTCCATCGGCGGCGTGGTCGCGTACGCGCTCGCCAGATCGTCGACGCCCGCCTCGATCCGGCTCAGCGTCTCGACGCTCACGTCACTGGCACGCACCCGAGCCAGCAGTTCATCGGCCTCCGCATCGTGGTCGACGGGCAGGCCGACAAGCCGCACGAGTGCCCCGCCGGCCTGAAGAATTTCATCGAGATGCCGAGCCGTCTCGGACGTCGGGGCCTTGGCGCCGGTCTCCAGATCGTGCAGGTGGCTCTTGCCCCGATGCGCGAGCTGCCCAAGCGCCCGCAGCGACAACCCACGGCCCACACGCAGCGCCCGCAACCGAGCCCCGAAACGCGGATCGACGTGCATCACAACGACGCTCCCAGCGCAGGAAGGAGGAACGCGCTTCAGCTCTCATCAGTGGACGACCACTACGGACGGTACACCGTATGGTCACGTCTACGTAACAGCCGCCGCTGCCGGCTCGCGCCCGTGCCGGGTGGGCGGGATGCCTGCTGCGCGGACACACCCATCGCCCGGACGCGACACGGGTGGAACGGTATGGACGTCTGCGGCGCCCCGAGACGTCCATAGCGTTCCACCCATGGCCAGCGTGCGGCACGAGTGGAACGGTATGGACGTCTGCGGCGCGCAGCCGCCAGCGGGACGACGAAAGCTGGGTCAGGCGCGGGTGCGTTGCCGCAGCCGGGTCGAGACGACCGCGCCGACCGCCAGGAGGACCGCGACCACCAGCGACGGCAGGGCGTCGGGCCGGCGCAGCAGCTCCCCCGCCGACCCGGTGTCGCCCAGTTGATGGAGCGTGCCCAGCAGGAGGGTCGGCGCGACGGCGATCAGCAGGCGCTGGTCGGCTGTCGCCACCCAGAGGAAGGCGGCCAGTCCGACGGCCACCAGGGCGGCGGCGCCGATCCGGGCGCCCGTGTCGACCATGCGGAGGCCGTCCGCGGAGATCAGGTGCAGGGCGAGGATGCCGGCGGTGACCAGGACGGCGTTGGCCCGGGGCGTCGGCGGTACGTCTGCCGGACGCCGCAGGCCCGCCACGACCAGGGGCGCGGCGACGACCGGCGCCCACCACTGTGGCAGGCCGTTGAGGAAGAGGTACGGGGAGATCACGGTCGGTACCACCGCCGCGGCCACCACCAGGGCGGCGGCGGTGCGGCGGCGGCCCGCGACGAGCGCCACGAGCGCCACGCCGACCATGATCTCGTGGACGCCCTGATTCCGCAGGACGGTCAGCGGGTCGGAGAGGCCGCCGAACTGGAACGCCTCGATCAGGTCGTCGAGGCCGATGAGCGCGCCGAGCGCCAGCACCGCCATGGCGCCCAGGTGGATGCCCTGCCAGAGCAGCACGGCGGTGGGCCGGGGCGCGGTGCTGCCGCCGTACACCTGGAGGGCGCCGCGGATCAGCGAGGCCGCCTCCCGGACGCTTGGCCAGCGGCGGGTGGTCGGCTCGTCGCCGATGAGCGTGTCGATCAGTTCGTCGGCGCGTTCGCGCCGGTAGCCGGCCGGATAGGCCCGCAGCAGCATCCGGTAGCGCTTCTCCAGAACATCGGCACTCATGCTGGTCTGATCCTCGCGGTAGAAGGTTGACGGGTGCTTTCCTGCGCCAGGCGGTCCATGACCACCCGGGCGGCCCGGGCGAGCCGGTCGGCTTCCTCGGCGAGCAGGCGGTAGCCCTCGTCGGTGAGCCGGTAGTAGCGACGGGCGCGCCCGTTGACGATCTCCTCACCGTCGGCGGTGACGAGGCCCTCGCCGAGCAGCCGGTCGATCACCGAGTAGAGCGAGCCGGCGGCGAGGGTCACCCGTCCGTCCGACAGCTCGGTGACCCGTTTGATCACGGCATAGCCGTGGAGCGGGCCACCGAGCAGGGCAGCAAGAACGAAGTACGACGGTTCCCGCAGCGCGGGACGCGAAGTCGATCGCATGAGCTGAATATACAAGCAACATGAGTATCTAGCCAAGGTGGCCCGCTCCGGCGTACCGCGTCAGCGCAGCACGCTCGCCACGACGTTGTGCACGTCGTCGACCGGCGGATCGCCGTGGTGCTCGGTGAACAGCAACTGCACGGCGCCGATCAGGGTCGGCGCCAGCACCTGCACGTCCGCGTCGGCGGCGATCCGACCGAGGTCGTGTTCGGCCGCCAGATAGCCGGCCACCGCGGCGACCGCCTCGCCCACCAGGGGAAACCGGGCGGTGCCGGCCGCGCGCAGGCGGTTGCGCAGCTCGTCGCGGGCGATGGTGAGCACGATGATCGCGGACATGACCGGCTCGAAGAGTTTGAACATCGCGTCGGTGAGGTTGCCGGCAACGGTCCCCGTCCCGGCCGCGTCGCGGAGTGCCACACCTTCCGCCTCCACCCACGCGATGCGGTCGAGCACCAGATCGACCAGGAACGCGTCGAAGTCGGCAAAGTATCGGTGCAGCACGCCCTTGGCGACTCCGGCCTCGTCGGTGATCGCGCGGCTGGTCAACGCCGTGACACCGCCGCGGGTCAGCACCCGCACGGCCGCGTCGAACAGTTGCTGGCGCGGATCGCGCAGAGCTACGCCGGTCGGCATGCAACGCTCCCGCTTCGTTAATGGGCGATCGCCCATTAGAGTGGGCACATGGTCACTCTACCGCCGCAACCGCACGAAGCCCGCCGCGTCGCAGAGTCGTTCGGAACCGACCCCGGGCGCTACGACCGCAGTCGGCCGCCGTATCCGGATGCGTTGATCGAGCACATCGTCGCCGCCGCACCGGGCCCCGCATTTGTCGACGTCGGATGCGGGACCGGGATCGCAGCCCGCCAGTTCCGCGCCGCCGGACGTACGGTCCTCGGGGTCGAGCCCGACCCTCGGATGGCCGAATTCGCCCGCGCGAGCGGCATCGACGTCGAGGTGGCGACCTTCGAGGCGTGGGAGCCCGCCGGCCGAAACTTCGACGCGATCGTCTCCGGCACGGCCTGGCACTGGGTCGACCCGGTCGCCGGAGCCGCCAAGGCAGCCGAGATATTGCGCCCGGGCGGCGTCCTCGCGCCGTTCGGCCACGTCTACGAACTGCCGTCGCCGATTGCCACAGCGCTCGCTGACGGGTTACGCCGGGCGGCGCCGAACCTGCCCTACCGACAGCCGACCGGTTCCATTCTCGACGGCTACCGCGCCCTCTACGACCGCGCCGCCGAGGGAGTCCGCGCGTCCGGCTGTTTCGCCGAACCCGAGATCCGCCGTTACGACTGGCAGCGGACCTACGCCCCGGACCAACTGCTCGAACTCATCACGACCTCCGGCGGCCTCGCGAGCCTGCCACCGGACAATGTCGCCGAGATCCTGTCGACGGTCACCCCCGCGGTCGACGGCGACGTCACCCTCGCCTACGCCACCTGGCGCCTGACCGCTGTCCGCAGGTAAGCCGCCGACGCCGCGACGAAAAGCGCCTAGCGCGTCAGTTCCACCTCGCGCGGGACGCCGGGGAGCTGACCGGCGAGCGCCTCGGCGGTCGCCGTGCGCCGTCCGAAGTCGATGCCCGCGTACTCCTGATAGGCCGACATCGGGCGGACCGGGCCGCTGCCGAAGCCGCCCACGATGACGTACCGCAGCAGGGTCAGCGCCCGGCGGCGGCCGGCGCGGTCCAGGTCGTACCAGTGACCGTCACCAGGTGTCCGGTGGTCCATCCAGTGCCGGGCCTGGCCCTCCCGCACGTAGTAGTGCCAGGCCAGCACCTCGACCGGATGGAAGAGGTCGTAGCCCCAGGTGAACGCGCGGGTGGCGAGGTTGATCTCCTCGCCCTGGTAGTAGATGCGCTCGTCGTAGGGCACCTCGCGGACGAACGAGCCGGGGGCGAAGAGGAACCCGGCGGCCACGAAACGCGCCGGGACCGGCCCGCTCGCCTGCTGCCAGCCCGGGATCCGGAAGTGCCGGAACCGCGGCAGGCCGTCGTGGGTCCAGCCGTGGAGCGCGATGAGCGTCGGCTCGCCGCCTCCGGCGCGCTCCCGAGCCGGGTCGTAGGGCGAGGGATAGCAGCTCAGGATCGGTTTGGCCGCCCCGGTTCGCGCGGCCATCGCGATCAACCTGGTGTCCCAGCCCGGGGCGAACCGGGTGTGGCTGTCCACCTGGAGATACCAGTCGGAGTCGACGTAGTGGCGTTGGATCCGCGCGCGGGCCCAGCACACGCCGCGGCTGCGCCGGGCGTCGAACTCCAGCACCGTGACGCGGGGATCCGCCCGCAACGCCGACACGTCCTCGTCGCCGAGGTGCTGCCAGTTGACCACGATGCGCAGCTCGTCCGGGCGGTCGGCCTGCGCGAGGCAGTCGAGCACCGTCGGCACCAGCTCCGGATCGCGGTACGCCGCCACCGAGACGAAGATGCTCATGCGGCTCCCGCGAACGGGTCCGGCCTCGCCGGCTCGAAGACCAGGGGCAGGTCGTGCGCCATGGCGTACTCGTTGAGCCATCGCTCGATCGGCCCGCTCGACGGCGCGACCCACGGTTCGGCGTTGTTCTTCGGCACCACGAGCGGGCCGGTGGCGAGGCTCGCCATGATGTCGCCGGTCTCGATCGCCCGGACGGTGTCGAACGGGAAGACCCAGCACCACAGCCGTTCCGTGGCGGCCTCCGGCAGCAACGTCAGCGGCTCGTCCGGCCTCTCCTCCTCGACCCGCCGGAGCGCCACGGTGGCCCGGGCGAGTGCCCTGTCGGCGTTCATGTCTCGTCCTTCCGTCGTTCTTCCGGTGGGGTGCCTGCCCCGGTCACCGTGATGACCGGGGCAGGCGGCGGATCACTTGACCGGGGCGCCGATGCGGCGCTCGACCACCGTGCCGAGCGCGTCCCGGCTGAAGGTGGTGACCGCACCGGCCGCGTCGGTGTGCGCGACGAGTTGCCCCGCGGCGTCGTACGCGTACCGCTGGGTGCGGCCGTCGAAGTCGGTCTCCTCGGTCACCCGGCCGTTCGGGTCGTACGTGTATCGCCACGTCCGGCCCTGCGGGTCGGTGATGGTGGTCAGGCGCAGCTCGGTGTCGTACGCGTACCCGGTGCGGTTGCCGGCGTCGTCGATCCGGGCCGTCACCAGGTCGAACGCGCCGTACTCGAAGCGGGTACGGCGGCCGGCGGCGTCGACGGACTCGACCAGGTTGCCCTCGCCGTCGTAGCCGAACTCCTCGACGCTGCCGTCCGGGTTCTCCCGCCAGGCCAGCTCCCCCTCAAGCGTCCAGCCGACCTGGGTGGTGCCGTGATCGTCCTCGACGGCGGCGACGCGGCCGAGGTTGTCGTACTCGAAACGGGTCTGGGTATCGCCCTTCGTCAGCATGGTGATCAACCGCGCCGCGTCCCGGACGATGGCCGTGGGACCGGCCTGGGTGACCGTGCCCGGCCCGTCCTCGACGGGTCGGTCGAAGCGCACCACCTCGCCCGCGGCGTCGGTCTCGGCGAGCACCCGGCCGTCGTCGTCGAAGGCTCGTTGGCGGGTGCTGCCGTCGAAGTCGGTCCAGGACGAGGGACGGCCCGACTCGTCGTACGTGATCGTCGACGTGCTGCCGTCCGGCCGGGTGACGGTCGCCAACCGCCCGTCGGCGTCGTGGTCGTAGGTGGTGGTGCGGCCCAGCGCGTCGGTCCGCGACCGCAGCCGGTTCGCGCCGTCCCACTCGGTGCGGGTCGTCCCGCCGAGCGGGTCGGTCTCCGCGACGACCTGGTAGCGGTCGTTCAGCTCGTACCTGCGCACCGCGCCGAGCGAGTCGGTGACGACGGTCAGTCCGTCGGAGTATGCGAACCGGTAGCGCAGGTGGCCACCCTTGCCGTCGGTGCTGACGCAGCGGCCGTCCGCGTCGTAGGTGTAGGTGTACCACTCGCCGTTGCGGTCGTCCCAGCGCACGATCCGGCCGTCGGCGTAGCCGAAGCGGGTGGCCGCGCCCGAGCTGTTGACCACGTCGACCAGGTTGCGCTCCCGGTCGTAACCGAACCGGTACGCGGCCACCATGACGCCGGACCGGTTCGGCAGCCAGAGCACGGTCAGCAGGCCGCCGGAGGAGCTGAAGCCGATCCGGGCGCCGCCGGTGGAGCGCAGCTCGGTCGGGGTCCCCGCCTCGTCGCGCGCGACCGACCAGCGGAGGTCACCCTCGGTCACGTCGCTGAGCAGCGACTCCGGGCCGTTCCCGGCGGCGAAGACCAGGACGCGTCCCGACGTCGGGTCGGTCAGCAGCCAGCCACCGCCCTTGAGCCGGCGCAGCGGCAGGGCCCGGCCGATCTCCGGCACCGCCTCCGCGCCCTCGGCGGGCAGCGGGTAGGTGAGCACGGACCCGTCCACGGCCAGGTAGCGGACCCGGCCGCCGTCGACGACGACGCGCTGGTCGAGCGTCGAGGCCCAGGACGGGCCGAAGGAGCGGCCCCACCGGTAGTCGGAGCGGTGCGTCCGGGCCAGGGTCAGGCCCGGCAGCACCGCGTCGGTCTCGGTCAGGATCATCCGGCCGGTGGTCACGTCGATCGGGTCACCGGCGGTCGGCGTCTGCTCGGTGGTCTTCGCGACCGTGGCCGGCGGCACGTCGGTGAAGGACGCCAGCGCCGGCTCCGGGGTCGGGCCGGGGTGGTTCGTGGTGTCGATGAGGACGGCCGTCCCGTCCGGGCCGATCGTCGGTACGGTGCCGAGACCGCCGAGCTGGCGGTCGATGAAGACGACCGGGCCCGAGGGGAACCGCGTCACGTTCAACACCTGGACCGGAGTGCCGGCCGGGCCGGGGCGGACGGCCACGATGCCCTGGCTGCGGGTGCCCTTCGGCAGGTCGCCGAGCGCGTCCATCAGGCCCTGCGCGGTGCCGACCTCGGTGACGGCGCCGCCCGGGTACGACCTGCGCAGGTCGTCGAGGGTCTTCGGGACCGACGCCGGCGGCGTGTCGAGGACCCGCGCGGACCGTTGGTACTCGTCGACCATCAGGGCGGACTCGATGCTGGTCCGGCCGTTCCCGTCGGCGCCGACCCGGCCGACCCAACCGAGGTACCTGTCGTCGAAGGTGGCCAGGTCGGTGTCGGTGGTCGCGCCGTGCACGTTGCGCGCGATCACCTGAAGGTTCGCGCCGTTGGTCAGCGGCACGTCGCGCAGCAGGTCCCGCGGGTTGACGGCGGGGCCGTCGGTGGTCGTCGACGACGTGTGGCCGGGGAAGAAGTCCGCGTCGTCGAACGTGGACTCGATCGCCGGCAGCGGGTGGTCCGGGTCGAGGCCGGTGATCCGGTCGTGGGTCTGCTCGTAGAGGTTGACGACCGGTTGCAGGTCCGCCTGGCCGCGGGAGTCGAGAGCCGCGACGAAGCTGTCCCACAGCCCGGTGGCGGTGTCGTGGTCGGGGTGTGACTCGTGCCGGCTGAGGAAGTCGCGTACCGCGTCGGCGCGGTCGTCGGCGAGCGTGGCGAGGTCGTCGAGGATGCGCTGACGCCCCTCCACCCCGAGGCCGGGGTCGAGCACGCGTGGCGTGGGCTGGTTCGGGTCCGTCGCGGTGACGTCGACGAAGGCCATCCGGATGTACGGGTCGTAGGAGCCGTAGGGGTTCGAGGACATGCCGGGGTAGCTGCTGTACTGCACCGGACCGAAGGCGGTGGTGGTCGGGCCGTACGTACCGGGGTATCCGGAACTCGGGTAGGAGGGACCCGGATATCCGCCGCCGGGACCGTTGTTCCCACCGTACGACGGCTGGCTGCTAGGCGGCGGGGGCGCGTCGGCAAGGTAACGCTCGATGCGGCTGACCAGGGCGTTCGCGGCGGCGGTCCGGTCCCGGGCGTTGTGGTGGTACGTCCGGGCGTTACGCCGGGCGGTGTCGTTGTGCCCGAACGTGGCCTGGGTGGCGTCCCGCAGCTCGTGCGCGTAGGACTCGTTGCGCCGGGCGCGGGAGGCCGCGCTCTGTGCCTGGCGCAGCAGGTCCGTCAGGGTGGAGTGCACCCGGTTCGGTGACCGGTCCCGCCGCAGGTCCCGTTCGATGTCGCGGAGGGTGTCCTCGATGCGCCCGTCCTGGGTGCGGACCGCCTGGATGATCTGGTGCGCCTGCGTCGAGGTGAGCGGTGGCGGCGCGGTGTTGTTGCGCACCATGCTCATCAGCTCGTCGGACTGGCGGTCGATGCCGGCGAGGTTGGCGCTGCGGGTCGTCAGGTAGCGGAACTCGGCGCCCACCATCTGTGGCGGGTCGGCGGTGTCGTGCGTGGTGTTGATGCCGAAGTCGTTCTGCAGACTGAAGAACGGCACGTCCCGGCCGTCGGCGTAGCGATATCCGTAGATGGCATTGTCCGTCGCGTTCCGGATGGTCTGGTTGGAGAAGTAGTCGACCTGGTTCGTCTCGTAGTCGAAGAGCTGCCGGGTCTGGGCGAACACCTGATTGGTGTCGTACCTGCCGAACTGCTCCTGCATCAACCGCTTGATGTGGTCGGCGCGATCCACCAGGTAGTCCCGGATCGGCTTCGGCAGGGCCGCGCGCATGTCCCGGAACTCCTTGCGCGGGGCCAGCAGGAGGAAGTGCTTGTTCAACAGGCGGGTGCCGCTGCTCGCCTCCTGCGCCACGGCGACGATCGGCGTCGCGATGGCCGGGAAGGTCATGGCGATGTGCCCGTTCAGGCGGGTCTCGTGCCAGGGCAGCGCCCGGCCCCGGGTGTGGTCGCGGAAGTCGGCGGCCACCCGGCGGCCGAGGTCGAGGGCGGTCTCGGCGAGTTGTCGCGGGGTCTGGTTCGCGCTGGTGGAGTAGTTGTTCGCGGCGTACCCGAGGAAGCGGGGCAGCGTGTGGTTGTAGAGGCCCACCGTCCACTGCGTGTACGGCGAGGAGAACTGGCCGCCCTGGACGCCGACCCCGACGCCCGACGAGATGCCGCCGACGTGGTGGAACTGGATGCCCGGCACGTTCCGCAGCACGTCCCGCAGGGGAACGATCTCTCCCGGTGGCACCCGGAGGATGGCGTCGAGCGCCTCGTCGCGCGCGTCGCGGACCGTGCTGGTGCGCGGGGCGTCCTCCCACGACTCCACCCGGCTCGGCCCGGTGACCACCTCGATGATCATGACGGTGCCGGTGCGGCCACCGATGGTGCGGTTCTGGCTGTCGACCTTGAAGACCAACCCGGGCGCGCGGGCGATCGTGTCGCCCAGGTCGAGGCGGAAACCCTCGACCCGGACGCCGATCTGGATGGCGAGTTCCGTTTCGGTGGCGATCCGCCAGTGGGTGTCCGCGGTGGCGATGTCGGCGGCGGACGGGACCGGACCGCCGGGCATGTGGGTCTGGTCGTGGACGACCTCGGTGACCCGCCCGTCGGAGTCGGCGGTGTAGGTGACCCAGACGTCGTCGGAGAAGGCGTGCCCCCGGCCGGTGGTGAAGACGGTCGTCTGGGCGGCCGTGACCGGCACGTCCGGCAGCCGCTTCGCCAGGTCGACGGCGAAGAGCGGGCCCGCGTCGCAGGCGACGACGGTGATCGGTCGGTTGTTCCAGCCGGGATCGTTCTCGATCAGACCGCCGATGACGTCCGGGTCGTAGGCGTGCCCACCGGCGACGATCTCGCCGTCGACGCCCTCCACCGCCAGCTTGTAGTCGGGCCCGACCGGGAGGGAGTCGGCGTGGGTCTGGTGGGCGACGTCGGTCTCGTGCAGCATGCGCAGACCGGCCGGGGTGAAGACCGGCCGGATCGGGCCGAACTGCGTCCCGTCGGACTCCTCGACGACCCGGCCCCGGCGCCGCGTGGCCGTGTCCCGGCCGCTCTCGGCCGAAGGCCGGTCGCCCCGCCCCGGCAGCGGCGGCAACTGCTGCCGGACGTCGTCCACCGTGGAGATCTGCGCCAGCGGCGTCGGCCCGACCTCGGAGAACCAGGTGTCGGCGGGTTGGACCGTGTTCACCACCTGCGTCAGCGGTGGCGTGCCGTACAGGGCCTCCGGCGACGGCGGGACGGCCCGGGCCGGCACCTGCCGCGGCTCACCGTCGGTGACGGTGGCGTCGGCAAGCGGGTCCAGGGCCGGCTGGGTCACCTTGCAGCTCGCCAGGCCGAGCGGGTCCGCGAAGGTGAGCGGGTCCGGCACGTACGCCGTGGGGTTCGGCCCGCCGACCAGGCCGAGCGGGTCGGGGCTCAGGTAGCGCGCGGTCGCCGGGTCGTAGAACCGGAACCGGTTGTAGTGCAGGCCGGTCTCGGCGTCGAAGTACTGCCCGGGGAAGCGCAGCGGCGTGGCGGCCGGGCCGTGGCCGCGGCCCCACAGGTCGCTACGCGCCCACCAGCGCAGCGCGCCGTCCGGCTCCACCAGGTGGGTCGGCGTGCCGATCAGGTCGGTCACGACGGTACGCAGCGCGTCGTCGTCGGTCTGGGTCACCGGCGCCGAACCGTCCGGCCGGTACTCCCAGGAGGTGGTGGCGGTGGCGCCGGCCGCGTCCCGGTGGTGCTGCTCCACCATCAGGTCACCGGACCAGGCGAACCGCACCTCCTCGACCACGCTGTCGTCGGCGGCGAGGCGCTGCTTGGCGATCCGGCGACCGAAGCCGTCGTAGCGGTACCGCCACCGGTCCCCGACCGGCGTGACCACCGCCACGATCCGATCCTCGGCGTCCCAGACGAAGCGCCAGTCCCCGGCCGCGTCGGCGCGGGCGACCAGCCGGCCCTTCGCGTCGTGCGCGAACGTGGCGTCGTCCGACCGGACGAGGCGGGTGCCGTCGAACTCCCACCGGCCGCCGCCCGCGCCGGCCAGGTTGCCGGCCGCGTCGTAGTCGTACCGCTCGCGCTCCGCCCCGTCGGCGACCACCCGGTGGATCCGGCCCGTCCCGTCGGCCTGGAAGGAACGCTGCCCGTCGAGCGTGTCGGCGACCGCGGTCACCCGGCCGGTGGCGTCGTAGCCGAAGCCACGCTCGGTGGCGCCGGCGATGTGCTGGGCGGTCAGCCGCCCGGCGGCGTCGAACGTCTGACGCAGTGCCGTCACGTCGTCGACGGTCCGGCTGATCTCCCGCCCGAGAGCGTCGTGCCCGAAGCGCACCAGGTGACCGCCGGTGCGCAGGCTCTCCGGCCGGCCGTCGGCGTCGTACGACCACCGGCTCGACCGACCCGACGGCGTGGTACGCGCCCGCACCGTGCCCAGCGCCGCGTCGTACGAGGTGCGGACGGTCCGGTCGTTGATCGTCTCGGCGGTCACCCGACCCTGCTCGTCGCGCTCGAAACGGACCACCGCGTCCGGGTTCGTCACCGTGGCGATCCGGCCGTGCTCGTCGTACTCCAGCCGCGTCACGGCGTCGCCGACGCGCCGCTCGACGACCCGTCCCCGCAGGTCGTAGCGGTAGTGGGTGGTGTCACCGGCCGGGTCGGTGTGCGTGATCAACTGCCCGGCGGCGTCGCGCGTGTACCGCTGGGTACGGCCGTCGAAGTCGGTCTCCCCGATCAGCCGGCCGGCCGCGTCATAGGTGTACCGCCACACCTGCCCGGCCGGGTTCGTGACCGAGGTCAGCCGTAGTTCGGTGTCGTATCCGTACTCCGTGCGGTTGCCGACCTCGTCGATCCGCGCGGTCGGCAGGTCGAACGGCCCGTATTCGAACCGCACCGCCCGACCCGCTGCGTCGATGCTCTCCACCAGGTTCCCTTCGCCGTCGTAATGCCATTCCTGCCGGGATCCGTCCGGGCCGACGCGCGACGCGAGGTCGCCCTCCAGCGTCCAGCGGAGTTCCGTGCTGCCCTCGTCGGTGTCGATGGCGACCACCCGCCCGAGGTCGTCGTGTACGTGGTGGATGTCGCCGGGCCCGCCGGCCGTCGACGCGGCAGGGGGTGCGGCGTCCGGCGCGGACCGGCTGCCGTCCGGCCGGACGACCACCGTCGGCCGCCCGTCGGCGTCGTACTCGTAGCGCGTCGTGCGGCCCAACGGGTCGGTCCGCGACAGCAGCCGGTACGCGTCGTCCCACTCGTGCCGGGTCGTCGCGCCGAGGCCGTCGGTCTCCGCCACCACCTGGAAGCGGTCGTTCAGCTCGTACCGGCGTTCGGTGCCGAGCGAGTCGGTGACCACGGTCAGCCCGGCGGCGTAGTCGAACCGGTAGCGCAGGTGACCGCCCCGGCCGTCGGTGTCGACGCAGCGGCCCGCCTCGTCGTAGGCGTAGCTGTACCACTCGCCGTTGCGGTCCGCCCAGCGCACGATCCGCCCGTCGGCGTACTCGAAGCGTTCGGGGTCGCCCGAGGAGTTGACCACCCGGACCAACCGGCGGTCCCGGTCGTAGTCGAACCGGTACGCCGCCACGGACGTCCCGTCCCGGCCGGGCAGGCGCAGCGCCGTCACCAGCCCGTCGGCGGAGACGAACTCGACAGTCGCGCCGGCCGAGGAGCGCACGTGCGTGACGGTGCCGCTCCCGTCCCGCGCGAACGACAGGCGGTGACCGCCGTCGCTCACGTCGCTGAGCAGCGACTCGCCGCGGATCGCCGGGGCGAACACCCGGACCTGGCCGGACGCCGGGTCGGTGAGCAGCCAGCCGCCGCCCACCAGACGGCGCAGCGGCAACGCGCGCCCGATCGTCGGCAACGCCGTCGCGCCCTCCGCGACGAGCGGGTACGTCAGGATCGACCCGTCCGCGGCCAGGTACCGCACCAGCGTGCCGTCGACGACGACACGCTGGTCCAACGTCGAGGCCCAGGACCGGCCGAACGAGCGGCCCCAGCGGTAGTCGGAACGGTGGGTACGCAGCAGCGGCAGACCCGGCAGCGTGACGTCGGTCGCGGTGAGGATCATGCGGCCGGTGGTCACGTCGATCGGGTCGGCTTCGCAGTACGTCTCGTCGGTGCTCTTCGCCACCGAGGCCGGCGGCACGTCGCCGAACGGCTCACCCAGGTAGGCGTCCGGGTCCGGGTTGCTGGACCGGCGTGATCCGCCGGACCGGCGGTCACTGTCGGACCGGCCGTCACTGTCGGACGGCGCGATGCCGCTGGAGCTGTGATGCGCGTCGGCCGGCGGGAAGTCGTAGTTCTCCCAGTCCGGGGTGAAGCCGGCGACGCCCGGACGCTCCGGGAGCTGGCCGGACGCCGGGCTGCCCGACTCCACCGTGGTGTTGTGCCGCGCCGGGGGCGGGAAGACGCTGTCCATCAGGTCGGCGACCGAGGAACTGCTGTCCGACCCCTCCGAGACGTCCTGCGCGTACTCGATCACGGCAAGCATCTGGTCGAGCCGGGCCAGGGGATTGTCCTGGGTCTGGTGCTGCCGCGCGGACGACAGCTTCCGGGACAGGCTCTCCGGGCTCTCCATGATCTCGGGCTGGTTCGCGTCCGACACCACGAAGATGTAGTTGCTGTCCCGGCGCTCGAACGCCGGCACCTCGGACAGCGAGTTCTGCAACCCGATCCGGTTGTATTCCGCACGCCGGTAGGAGAGCTGGTCGTAGAGCTGCTGCTGATGGTCGTCGAACGACTTGGAGGTCTGCCCCTTCTGGAGCTTCGGCACCCGCTCGTCGTACGACTGCCGCGACCGTACGGTGTACTCGCCGGCCTTCGCGATCGTGTGGTCGTCGACGAACTCCCAGGCGACGACCCGCAGACCGTCGATCTCGCCCTGCCGGACCTTGTCGAACAGCACCTGCGCCTCGACGTCGTGCAGCACGCTCGGCACCATGACCGCCCGGTAGACGTGCGCGTCGACCATGCCGTCGGTGACCGCCACGAGCTGGTGGGAGAACTGCTCCCACATCCGGTTGAAGCCGGGCGGGTAGTTGGCGAAGGTGCCGGTGCCGAGCATGACGTTGTCGAAGATCTGCCCGCCGGGTGTCGCCTCGAGAATCCGCTGGCCGTTCTGCTCGGTGATCCGCTCGGCGACCGCCGGGCCGACCTTGCCCCAGAGGGCCAGGTTCGACCGGAACTGCCGCACCGCCTCCGGCAGGGTGGTGTCGAAGTCGCTGTCGTGCTGGTGCCGGTACCACCACTTGGCGGGCACGGAGAAGGCGTGGTTGTCCGCCATCACCTGCGCGAACGGGGTGGCCCGGTCCGCGCCGAACCGCCGGACGACCTCGGCGTCGATCTCGTCGTTCGTCCGGCCCTGGGCCTTCAGTTTCAGCTCGAACCGCATCTGGTGCTTGAAGTCGCGGTACGCCTCCCGCAGCTCGCGGTCGTGCCACAGCCGGTCGTACCGGGACATCCGATATTCGATCTTGTCCCAGTCCTCCTGCGCCTTCTGGAAGTCGACCGAGGAGTTCTGCGGGGGCAGCGGCTGGAGACTCTGCTGCACGTCGCTGTGGGAGGAGTCGTCCGACCAGGACAGCGGCGACGCGCGGTCGTCCTCGGCGACCGGCGTGTCGTACGGGCCGGACGGGGTCTGCGGCCCGCCGATCAACTGCTCCGGCGACGGCGGGGCCGCCTGCGGCGGCAGGATGCTCGGCTCGCCGCGCTCACCGGCCGGACCCGGCGAACGACTGCCGCTGCGGCCCGGCCTGCACGGGGTCAGGCCGAGCGGGTCGGCGAGGGTGAGCGGGTCGTCGACGTACGCGGCCGGGTTCGGCCCACCGGCCAGCCCGAGCGGATCCGGGCTGAGGTAGCGGGCCGTGGCCGGGTCGTAGTAGCGGAACCGGTTGTAGTGCAGGCCGGTCTCGGTGTCGTGGTACTGCCCCGGGAAGCGCAACGGGGTGCCGGCCGGGCCGCCGGTGCGGCCCCACAGGTCGCCCCGCGACCGCCAACGCAGATGCCCGCCCGGCGCGACCAGGTGGGTGGGTGTGCCGATGCCGTCGGTGACGACCGTGTGCAGCCCGTCGGCGTCGCTGGTCTGGGCGACCGGCGCGGAGTCGCCGGGACGGTAGTCCCACGAGACGGTGCCGGTGGCGTCGGTCTGCTCGACCATCAGGTCGCCGGCCCAGGCGAAACGCGTCTCCGCCAGGACCGTGCCGTCGCCGGCCAGACGCTGCTTGGCGACCCGGCGGCCGAACCCGTCGTAGCGGTACCGCCACCGGTCGCCGCCGGGTGTGGTGACCGCCGTCAACCGGTCCTCGGCGTCCCAGGTCAGCCGCCAGGTGCCCGCCTCGTCGACGCGGGTGGTCAGGCGGCCCTTCCCGTCGTAGGAGAACCGCGCGTCGTCCGCGCGCAGGAGCCGGCCGCCGGCGAACTCCCACCGCCCGTCACCGGCGCCGACGAGGTTGCCGGCAGCGTCGTAGGCGTACCGCTCCCGGACGACGCCGCCGGCGGTCACCGCGCGGACCCGGCCGGTCTCGTCGGCCCGGAACGAACGGTCGCCGTCGAGCGAATCGGTGATCGCGACGACCCGGTCGGAGGCGTCGTGGTCGAAGCCGCGCACGGCGGCGTCCGCGACGTGCTGCGCCGCCAGCCGGCCCGCCCCGTCGTACGCCTGCCGCAACGCGACCACGTCGTCGACGCTGCGGCTGACCTCCCGCCCGGCCGCGTCGTGGCCGAACCGCAGCACGTGCCCGCCGGTGACGAGCGTGACCGGCCGGCCCCGCCCGTCGACGGTCCACCGGCTGGCCCGGCCCGACGGGGTGGTCCGGACCACCACCCCGTTCCCCTCGTAGGAGGTACGGACGGTCCGGCCGTCGACGGTCTCCGCGACGATCCGGCCCCGGTCGTCGCGTTCGAACCGCACCACCGCGTCCGGGCTCGTCACCTCGGCGAGGTGGCCGGCGTCGTCGTACGCCAGCCGGGTGACCGCGTCGCCGGCCCGGCGCTCGACCACCCGGCCGAGCAGGTCGTAGCCGAAGTGGATGGTGTCGCCCGCCGCGTTCGTGCGGGCGATCACCTGCCCGGCCGCGTCGTGGGCGTAACGCTGCACGTGCCCGTCGAAATCGGTTTCGGTGACGAGCCGCCCCGCCGCGTCGTAGGCGTACCGCCACACCTGGCCCAGCGGATTCGTGACCGCGACCAGCCGTAGCTCCGTGTCGTAGGCGAACTCGGTCCGGTGCCCCGCCGCGTCGATCCGGGCGGTCGGCAGGTCGAAGGGACCGTACTCGATCCGCACCTTCCGCCCCTCGGCGTCGGCGCCCTCCACCAGGTTTCCCTCGCCGTCGTACCGCCACCGCCGGGTGCCGCCGGCCGGGTCGGTGCGCCAGGCCAGATCCCCCTCGGCGGTCCACCCGAACTCGGTGACGGCACCGTCCGCCAGCCGCACCGACCGGGGCCGCCCCAGACCGTCAAAATCAACAACAGTCCCGGGTACGCCGTCCGCCCGCTCGCCGTCGGTCCGCGTGCCGTCCGTCTGCGTGCCGTCCGGCAGGGCCGGGTGGTGGCTGCCGTCCGGGCGGATCGTCGCGACCGGGCGACCCGCCTCGTCGTAGGTGAACCGGGTGACCCGCCCGAGCGGGTCGGTGCGCGACCGGAGCCGGTTCGCCGCGTCCCACTCCTCGCGGGTCGTGGCGCCGAGCGGATCGGTGACCGCGGTGACCTGGAGACGCTCGTTCACCTCGTACCGGTGCAGCCCGCCGAGCGAGTCGGTCACGACAGTGACACCCTCGCCGTACGCGAACCCGTACCGCAGGTGACCGCCGTTGCCGTCGGCGCGCACGCACCGGCCCGCCCGGTCGTAGGCGTACGTGTACCACTCGCCGTTGCGGTCCTCCCACCGCACGATCCGGCCGGCGTCGTCGTAACCGAGCCGCACCGGGTCGCCGGAGGAGTTCCGTACCTCGACCAGGCGGCGCCTGTCGTCGTACCCGAACGTGGGTAGCTCGACCACGTCGGCGCCGTCGGCCGGGACGAACCGCGCGCCGGTCACCAGGCCGGCGCGGGTGTGCAGCTCCACCCGGTCCCCGGACGACGACGCCAGCAGCGTGGGGGTGCCGGCGTCGTCCCGGGTGACATGCCACCTGACGCGGTCCGCCGCGACGTCGGAGAGCAGGGCCTCGCCGTCCTCCCCGGCCGGGGCGAACAGCAGCAGCATGTCCCGGTCGGTGATCGCCCAGCCACCGCCTCTCAACCGCCGTAGCGACGCGGGTCGCCCGAGCAGCGGCAGCGCCTCCGCGCCCTCGACGGGCATCTCGTAGGTGAGAATCGAGCCGTCGGCGGCCAGGAACCAGGCCCGCGTCCCGTCCGCGACGACGCGCTGGTCCAGCGTGGACGTCCACCTCGGGCCGAAGGTCCTCCCCCAGTGACAGTCCGATCGGTGGGTACGCTCCAGCGCCAGGCCGGGCAGCCGCGCGTCCGTCTCGGTGTAGATCATCCGGCCGGTCGTGACATCGATCGGGTCACCGACGCAGACGGTCTCACCTGTCGACTTCCACACCGAGGCGACCGGCACGTCCCGCAGCCACGCCCCCTTCCCACCCCACTCACGCCCCTGCCCCCGCGCCCCGCCCGCGCGCGTCTCGCCGGCTCGCGTCTCGCCGGAGGCGATCTTGGTATGCGGGCGCCCCTCGGGGGGCGGTTTCGTACCAAGATCGGTGTGGTCGGGGTCGGTTCGGGGCGCGTAGGGCGGTGGGGACGGGGGGAGGTCCGCGTAGGGGGGTGGGGGCTGGGTGTCGGCTACGGCTGGGTTCGGCGCGGGCTCGACCGAGTCGGCGTAGGACGGGGGAACCGATGCCGGCGGTACGGGGCGGCTGCCCGCGCCCGGCATCGAGGTCTTCGCGTCCGTCGTGGTCGACGGCGTGGAGCCGGTGACCCTGGGGCCGGTGACCGGGACCGGGGGCGGCCCGACTGCCGGCGTGATCGTCGAGGTGGAGGCGGGTTCGGTTGCGGACGTGCGTGTCGGAGTCGACGGCTGTCCGGTTGCCGGCGCCACCGGTGCCGTCGCCGGCAGCTGACCCTCGGGTGTGGACCTCGGCGCGGTGGGCGGGTCGATAGCCGGCTCGGTCTCCGGTGCGGCGGGGGGAAGCACAGCGATCGGTTGGGTGCCGGTAGGGCCGGCGACCCGATCGGTCGGGGGCGGTACGGCCTCGCCGGCAGTCGTGTCCACTGGTCGAGCTGCCTGATCCTGCGCGCCCGGGGTGACGTGGGTCGGGCCGGGCCGGCCCGGCTCGGCCGGCGTGTCCCGGGGCTGAACGGCGCCGGACTGGGAGGCGGCACCGGGCTGGGAGGCGGCGCCCGGCTGGACGGTGCCGGGCGGGGCGGTGCCGGGCGGGGCGGTGCCGGGCGGGGCGGTGCCGGGCTGGACGGTGCCGGGCGGGGCGGTGCCGGGCTGGACGGTGCCGGGCGGGGAGTCGACAGGTCGGGCCCCGGCGGGCTCGGTGGTGCTGGGTCGCAGGGTGACAGGTGAGGCGACCTCCGGCGACGACGTGGCGGGCGACGAGGTCTGCGGGGTCGCGACCTGGGTGGTGGGGGTCGGGGCCTGAGCGGTCGGCGGGCCGCCCGGCGCCGTATCGACCTCCTGGCCCGGCGTGGCCGGCGGGCTGGTGATCGGGCCGGGTGTCGCGGTGGACCCGGGCACGGCGGGTGCCACCGGGGGTGACGTGGTCGGGCCGGTGGTCGATGGAGTGGATGACCCTGGAGTGTCGAGGCTGCCCGAGTTCGGACCCGTCGGGGTCGTCGGACCCGATGGGGTCGACTCACCGACGGCGGGGATCGGGCCGGACTGCGCGGCCACCGGCAGCGGGGTGCCCGGCGGCGAGGTGGCGGGCGCAGTCGTGTTCGAAGGCGTCGTCCCTGGCGGTGGTCCCGCCAGGTCGACGGCCGGCGGTGCGGCCGGCGGCGTAGAGGTCGGGAGCTGCGTGGTGGGTGGAGCCGGGTTCGCCGTCGGGACCGGAGCGGGCGGGGTCGTTGCGGGAGCCTCCGCCTGGGGTGGAGTCGCCGTCGGGGCGGTGGGCGGCGCGGGTTGAGCCGGAATCTCGTTCGGCGCGGCCGGAGCTGGCGCGGCGGACGCGCGGTCGACGGTGGCCGGGTCAGCAGTGGGGTCCGGCACCGCGTCGACCGGCGACCCGACGACGGCCCGGTCAGCCGGCGGGGTCTCGAAGCCGGGTAGTCCGGCACGCGGAGTCCCGCCTGCCGAGGGCGGCCGTACCAGGTCGGTCTGCGCTGCGGGCGGCTGGACGATGGAGCCGCCGGCCGACGGATCCCCGGGTCGCCCCGGTTGCGGACGGCTGCCGTCCACGGCGGCGACCGGCGGCGTGGCCCGGGGATCGGGACCGGCCGGGGACTGGGGAGCCGAACCGGCCGGGGGCACCTGAGCGGGCGGGGCGTTCGGGGTGGGAACGGTGGACGGCGGACCCCCGGACCCGGGGGCGGGGACCGTCGAGCCGGGCCCGGGGACCGTCGAGCCGGGCCCGGGGACCGTCGAGCCGGGCCCGGGGACCGGGCCGCCGGGTCCGGTACGGACATCGGACCGCTCGTCGGTGCCGACGCCACCGGGGCCGGTCAAGGCGGGGCCCGTGGCCGCCAGGTCCTTCGCGGGACCGGGACCGGTGATGCCGGGCGGGGTGGGAGTTCTGGGGCCGCCACCGAAGGCGCCGCCGAAGTCGTGGGCGTAGCGGCTGGCGTACGTGCCGACGCCGGACGAGATCGCGGTCGCGAGCGCGTTGAACTGGCCGGCGGCCCCGATCATGGCCATGTAGGCGAACTCGCCGAGCGTCTCCCCGATCGCGCCGAGCCCGGCCTGTCCGTGGGTGTTGCCGGCCAACCTGGGGAAGTAGCGTCCGCCGACCAGGAAGACACCGCTGGCGACGGCGCCGACGGCGACGCCCGCGCCGACCGAGTCCAGGACGTCCGAGCCACTGAACCCGTCGCTCTTGTTGCCCTTGGCGATCACGTAGGTCTGGGCGATGACGTTCTCCGCGCCCTCCTCGATGCCCTCGTCGACCGCTCCGATGACGAGCCGGGCCATCAGTTGCTGGAGTCGGCTCTGCAACCTGTCGAGCAGCGCCTGGGTGAGCTTCTGACCGATGTTGAGGTACGCGGGGACGAGCGTGGCGCCGAAACCGGTTGCCATCGCCGCGGCGATGTCCAGGACGATCATGAACGCCGCGACGACGATCTGGGTCTGTCCGTAGTCGATCTGTTCGTTTGCCTGGTTGGCGACGTCGCCGGCGATCAGGGCCGTGCGGATGCCCGCCGGAAGCGGCCGGGTGATGATCTGCTGGAACTGGGCGAACGCGTCGGCGGCCGGACCGTCGAGGTTGCCCTGGAGCCCGACGCCGAGCGCCTGGGTGGCGGCGATCCCGTTACGCAGGTTCGCGCTGAACTGTCGCAGCTCGGCGCTGAGTGCCTTGAGCTGCGACGGATCGCCCTTGGGAAACTGCTCACCGACGGTGTAGAGGATCGCGTCGTACGCCCACTGCCAGTTGGGGTCGTTGGGAATGTGGAAGTCGCCCATGGGTACGGCGTCAGCCGGGATCCACGGTCATCGGCGTCGCTGACCCGTCCGGCTTGAAACTGATCAGCAGCGGGCGGTAGCCGGGCGCGGAGGGTTCGACAGCGGCGTCCTCCTTCCGCTTGACCAGGAAGAACTGGTCGCCACTCGGGTCGACGGGCCGGCCGTCGGCGGTGGTCGGCTGCCGGGTACCAAGCGGGATGACCGAGTCGTAGTAGTTGGCGTCGATCCGGGAGGTGCCGTCCGGGAACGTGGTGAGCGTCTGCAACTGGTAGCCCGGGGGAATCGGTTCACCGTCGACGAACAGGCCGGTGGTGTCGTACGTCCGGAACGCCGAGATCGCGGGGATCAGCGGGGTGAGCTGGGCGGGCTCGCCGTCGCCCGGGGCCTCGGCTCGGAAAGCCACGAAGCTGCGGGTCGGCGTGAGCTCGGCGGGCTCCTCCTCGACCCGGAAGGCCACCACCGCGTGTGCGGGAGTGAGCGGAACCGGGTCCTGCGCGTCCCCGTCGGGTCCGGCCGCGAACGACGCGGAGAGCGGTGTGAAATCAGCGGCGATCCTGCGTCCGGCTTGGGCCGCGTCCTCGTCCGCCTGCCGATAGCCCTCGCCGCTGACGCGCAGCCCGACGACCGCGTACTCCAGGTAACCCCGGACGCCGAGGATGCTGCCCTCGACGCCGTCCATGGTCGAGTCGAAGCGCTTCTGGAACTGGTTGCCCATGTCGTCGTCGCCCCAGGCGAGCGCGTACCGCGCCCGCAGCAGGCCCAGATGACGGAGGCACTCGTCGTAGCGCTCGATGTGCTGGAGGTAGGTGTCGCCGACCGAGATGACGCCTTCGGGATCGACCCAGAGGGGTCCGTTCGGGTGGTTCACGGCTGTTCCGGGCTGAGGCCGAGCAGGGCGCGGACACCGCTCGTCATCCGGGGTCCGCCGGGCGGCAGGTACATGTCGGGGCCGGCCTCACCGCGTACCATCCTGGCCGCGTCCATGCCCGGTGGCAGCAGCGGCGCGATCAGCTCCGCCGCCTGTTCCATCACCTTCTCCTTCGCCTCGGCGAAGGTCTGCAGGATGGTGGTCTGCAACTCGGTGGGGGTCATCCGCCGGTACGCGCCGGTCGGGAAGGCGATCTCGGTCAGTACGCCGTTCTGCCCGACCGTGACGGTCACCTCGCGTCGGGGCGAGGTGGCGGAGCCCTGCACCTTCCTCATCCGTTCCTGAAGGTCGCTCAGGCTGCTGCGCTGCCGTGCGTACTCCGCGAACAGCTCCTCGACGCGATCGTCCACGTTCACCGGCCGGCCCCCTTCTGCGAGAGATCCAGTACATGGCGGCCGTGCCGACGCCGGAAGGGGCGCGGCGGTTGTCGGGCACGAACGTGCAGGGCTTCTTTCCCTACCGCACGGCCACGGCCCGTTACCGGCCCGGCGCGTGTGGCGTACCGGGGTGAAGTAGGCAGAGTTGCCTGTCATTCGGACATGCGCCCCGCGCGGAGCTTGCCGCGCCGGGGCGATCACCAGGATCTTCGGCACGGCGGACGCCGAGCACATCTGGTTCGACGTCGTCACCCCTCGACGTACGACGAAAGGAGTGTCGTTGTGACCATGCCAACGGTGCAGACCACCGACCCGGGTATGCAGGCGGCGGCCAACGAGTTCGCCAACAAGGCCCAGGAGTTCACCGGTCACCTCCGCAGCGTCAACTCGGAGATGGCCGCGCTCCAGGCGAGTTGGCACGGTACCGCCTCGAACAACTTCAACCAGGCGATGGACAACTGGGAGCGGTCCTTCCAGACCGTCATCAACCAGTTGCTGCACATGCTGGACGTGATGGGCGTCACGACCGCCGGCTACCGGACCGCCGAGGACGACGCGTCGCAGACCGCCCAGTCGTTCGGTTCGGCGCTCCCCGGCGTCTGACCCGTCACCATCTCTGCGAAAGGAACCTCGGTGTCCAACTACCGGTTCGACTTCAACCAGGCCGACGCCACCCTCTACGACATGAACCAGATCAACGGCCGCATCTCGAGCGCGCTCGACGAGATGGAACGCAACGTCGAACGGAGTCTCCAGGAATGGACCGGTGACGCGCGCAGCGCCTATTACGTGGCCAAGGCCGAGTGGCGCAACGCCGCCGGCGCGATGACGGTCCACCTTGAGCGGGCCCGACAGACGCTGCTCACGATCTCCGACAACTACGGGACCACCGAGCAGCGGCACTCCAAGATCTGGAACGACGTCCGCGGCGGCTGACCGTCGGCCGGCTGCCGGGTCTGGTGCCCCCGGCAGCCGGCACGCCCCGGGCACCATCTCCTCCGAGTCGGCCGCGCTGGAAAGGTTGTGACGGATGGCTTCCATCGATTTCGGCTATCCCAACGAGAAAGCCATCGACTACATCGGCATCCTGGACAAGTTCAACAACGGTGAGATCGACGGTTTCTCGAAGGAACATCCGGACGGTTGGATCCAGGCGATCATCGACCGGGTTCAGTCGGACATCATGTCGAGCCGGACCAACCACGTCGACTGGTCGGACTACTCGGCGGAGGAGCGGGCCGCCTACGAGTGGTACCGGGACGAGGTCGTCGACAACTGGGACGACGTCGTCAAGGACTTCAAGGACAACGACGTCCCCGACGAGGATTCCGTCGAGTGGGACGAGTTCGGGGAGTCCGACAAGCTCGACATCGACGGGAAGATCGACACGCCGGACGTCAAGGCGTACACCGGGGGCGACAACAAGGACGGCGACCTGAAGGTCAGTACCGAGGCCATCCGATACTTCGCGAACTCCATCGGCGAGCTGTTCGACAACCCGAACGGCAGGGGCGGCAGCCTCATGCTCACGGTGGGCGACAAACTCGGCGACCTGGACGTGCTGCCCGGCAAGTTCGCGGTGGCCGAACTGATGCGACGCAAGATCCACGGTGGCGGCGAGGGCGTCGGGCTGATCGGCGACACCCAGGGCCTGATGGAAAAGATCCACCAGACGCTCTACACCCTGCGCCAGGACCTGCTCACGATGGCGGACTCCTATGAGAAGACCGAGGACGGCAACGCGCGTACCGGCAAGGACTTCGAGGAGAAGACCGCCGAGTTCAACGCGATGACCGAGGAGGAGTTCAGCAAGGCCATGGGTGATTCGTGGGGGAACATCGGCGACATCGGTGACTTCGGCGGCGGCGACTCCTCGGGTTCGGGCGGCAGCGACGGCGACGGGGACGGCTCGGGCAGCGGCGACGGCTCGGGCGACGGAGAGAAGTAGGCACCGCGGGGCATGGCAGACAACGACTCGGACGACTGGACCAACTCCGTCGACAAGCCGGCGACCTTTCCGCCGCCGAACACCTCGGTCGAGGACGTCAACGACCTGGAGACCTGGGCGCGGATGGACCCGCCCGGGTGGCGCCGGATCAAGGCCGCGATCAGGGGCGGCTCGGCGATCGAGAGCGACGCCGGCCGGGAGTACGCCGCGACCCTGGTCAACTACCAGAGCCTGATCGACGCCGCCAACGCGTTCCAGGAGGCGTACAACCTGCTGCACTGGCTGGAGACGTTCGTCAGCGTCCACTCGCATGCCATCGCCGGTGAGGAGAAGCCCTGGCAGGGCACTGCGGCCCGGGCGTTCCTGGCCAAGATGGACTATCTCGGCGACTACCTGGGCAGCCAGGCCGAGCGGTTGCTCGGTGGCGCGGGCATGCCCGAGACGTCGAGCGTGCCATACCAGTTGATGATGAACGCCAGCTACCTCAAGTGGGCGCAGGAGCAGGTCGACTACCTCGACGTGACCTGGGCGCAGATCGCCGCCGCCGACGGCGCCAACCACACGGGCGGCGGCAACGTGGCGATCAGCTCGACCCGGTTCGCCCGGCCGATGACGGACCAGATGCTCCAGGTCGCACAAACACTGGCGAAGCAGTACGCGCGGCTGCGGTACGGCTCCGTCAGCGGACCCGACGGCGACGGCAGCCTCGGACCCGAGCCGCCGACGCCGCCGGCCGAGCCGACCCCACCGCCGGACCCGCCGACCCCACCGCCCGTCGATCCGCCCACGGCCCCGCCGGACCCGCCACCGTACGACCCACCGACGCCGCCGCCGACCGAGTTGCCGCCGACGCCGCCACCGTACGAACCGCCGCCGACCGAGTTGCCGCCTCCGACGGGCGTGGAGCCGCCGCCCGTCGCCGATCCGCCCGACCTTTCCACGGCCGAGATCCCCGACGTGGATCCGCCCGGCGGCCCGGGCGTCGAGCCGCCGGGATCCGGACCCGACGGCCCGGCCCTCGCCCCTCCCGTCGCCTCGAATCCACCCGATGGCCTGCCCGGCCTCAACGACCCGGAATTCAACAGTCGCATCGCCGATCCACCGGGTGTCAGCAATCCACCGGGCCTCGGCGGCGGGCCGGGTGGCGGTGGACCGGGCGGAGTCGTCCCGCCCGTGGTGCCGGCTCCGCCGGGCGGCGGCAACCAGGGCAACGGCAACAACAAGCCGGTGGTCCCACCCGCTCTCCACACCCCGCCGACCAACCCCGGTGGCGGCAACATCAAGCCGGTCGTCCCGCCAGCGGTCAGCGCCCCACCGACCAACCCCGGCGGGACCACGGGCAACGGCAACAACAAGCCGGTCGTCCCACCCGCTCTCCACGCCCCACCGAACGCCCCCGGCGGTGTGGACCTGCCGGGCGCACCCGGCGGCGGCGGCCTGCCCGGCGGGGTCAACCCGCCGGGCGGGGTCAACCCGCCGCCCGTCGGTCAGGCGCCTCCCGGCCTGCCCGTCGGTAGTCCGCCGCCAGGCGCGCCGATGGGACCCATGCCGGGGACACCCGGCTCCCCCGGCGCCGGGCAGGGTGGCGGATCGGCGGCGGAACGTCCCGACGCCGCCGGACTTGTCGAAGGCGACCAGGACGACTGGACCCCGGTCGTCCCCCCGCCGGTCGACCCGTCCGCCCCCGGCGGCGCCAGCCCCGGCGGCATCAGGGAACCCGGGATCAGTCAGCCGCCGGCCGCGGTGGGACCGGGTGGGGTGCCGGTGGCACCGCCGATGCCCGGCTCACCCGGTTCACCGGGTTCTCCCGGTGCGGGCGGCGGCGGGACGCCGGACCGCCCGGATGCGGGCGGACTCGTCGACGGCGATCCGAGCGACTGGACCCCACCCACGGACGAGGTCGGCCTGCCGTCCGCTCCCGGCGGCGCCGCCGCCGGCGGCGCCGGGCTGCGGGATCCGCAGGTGGAACAGCCGCCGGTCGGGGCGCCGCCGGTCGGGCAGCCGCCGGGCGCGGCGGGACCGGGCGGGGTGCCGGTGGCGCCGCCGATGCCCGGTTCGCCCGGCTCACCCGGCACCCCGGGTGCGGGCGGCGGCGGGACGCCGGACCGCCCGGATGCGGGCGGACTCGTCGACGGCGACCCGGACGACTGGACGCCACCCACGGACGAGGTCGGTCCGCCGTCCGCTCCCGACGGTGCCGCCGCCGGGGGCGCCGGTCTGAGGCTCGGCGAACCACAGGTGCCGGCCGTCGTGCCGGTGCCGGTCATCGTGCCGGCGTCCACCGCGCCGGCCGCGACGCGTACCCCGAGGACGCCGTTCCCGTCCGGGCCGACCCCGCCCGGCGGACGGGACCGGGGACCCGCGCCGCGGCCCGAGGCCGACGACCCGGACGTGGTCCCCGGGCCGGAGTGGCGGTCGGAGGACGCTCTCGCCGTACCCGTCGTCGGGGCCGACGCCCCGGTGGGTCCGGTCGCCGCCGTCCCGGCCGTACCCCTCCCGGTTTTCGGCGGCCCGGGGGACGACGACCGGACGCCGGCCGACCGCCCGGACGCGGTCGGGCTGCTCCGCGAGGAGGAACCCACCTGGACCGGGGCCGAGCCTCCGGCGGACGAGGACCGGGTGGTGATCGTGCGGCCCGCCGGAGCGGACGCCGAGACGTCGGCCTGGGACGACTACGGGGACGCGTGGTGGCTGCACGGCGACGTCGAGCGTACGGAACGGACGAGCGATGGCTGACCAGCTCGAACCGACGCCCTTCAAGGCGTGGAAGCGGGAACGGCCGGTGGCGTCGCCCGGCGGCACCCGGCCGGCGATGTGCGGCGGCCCGGAGTACACCGCCGCCCAACGCCTCGACCTGATGCGGGAGAAGCAGCGGGCCATGGACGAGGCGGCCCGCGAGCGGGCGGAGGCCGAGGCGCGCAAGGCCGGCAAGCGTCGCCGGCCGAAGCCGGCCGACGAGGACGACGACTTCCTCGCCGCCGAACGGCTCCGCAAGGACCGGTACGCGGTCAAGCTGCTCCGGCAGGACGACTCGGCCTGGGGCGGCGGCGGGGCTGGCACGGGGGTGCTCGGATGAGCCACGACGGGATGCCGACATGAGCACGGTCACGGTCAAACGCCCGCCCCGCGCGTCCGGGCCGGAAACCCCGGACGGGGAGGTGGAGTTGCAGGAACCGCCACTGATGGCGGAGGAGGCGCCACTCGACTTCCGCTCGTTCGCCATGATCGTGCCGATGGGGCTCGGCATGGGCGCGATGATGGCCATGTTCGGCCTCTACAGCCGGGCCCCGGTGTTGTACGTGATGGGCGGCGCGATGGCCGTCGGCATGCTGGTCATGGGCGTGATGCAGGTCGGCCGGGCGGCGGCCGAGCGCAAGCGCCAGATGCGCGGGGAACGCCGCGACTTCCTGCGGTACATCGCCCAGTTGCGCCGCCAGGCGCGCAAGGCCGCCGAGCAGCAGCGGGCGGCGGTGATCTGGAACAACCCGCAGCCGGACTGGCTCTGGTCGGTGGCGATGAGCAGCCGGCTGTGGGAGCGGCGACCCAGCCACGACGACTTCGCGCGGGTGCGGATCGGGCTCGGCCGGCAGAACGCCATGCTGCGGTTCCTTCCTCCGCAGACCAAGCCGATCGAGGACCTCGAACCGCTCGCCTCCATCTCGTTGCGGCGTTTCTCCGAGGCGTACCGGACGGTCTCCGGCGTACCCACCTCGGTGGGCCTGCGCAGCTTCACGAGCGTCGAGTTCGAGGGGGAAGCCGACGCGGCCGTCGACCTGGTCCGGGCGATGGTGGCCGCGCTCGTCACCCTGCACGCGCCGGACGAGCTGCGGGTGGCGGTGCTGGCGCCGGAGGTCCACCGGGGCCCGTGGAACTGGATCAAGTGGCTGCCGCACAACGCCCACCCGACCGCGTTCGACGCGGCCGGCCCGGTACGGATGTTCGCCGGCGGCCACGAGGAACTGATGGACCTGCTCGGCGCGGAGATCTCCGACCGGGGCGATCACGACCGGGAGTCCCGGCCCTCGTCCACCGAGCCGTTCGTGGTGATCATCGCGCACCTGGCCGACCTGCCGGACAGCTCGCGGCTGCTCGGCGCGGGCATCCGCAACGTCGTGATGCTCGACCTGACCGGCCGGATGCCGGGCGGACCCAAGGTGCTGCGGTTGACCCTGGACGGGGAACAGGTGACGTTCCCCGCCGGGGAGACCACCGGCTCGGCGGCGCGCGACGGGCTCGGCGCCACCGAGTGCGAGGCGCTGGCCCGGATCATCGCCCCCAAGCGGACGAGTGGCACCCTCGACGTGGTCGAGGAGCCGCTGGAGAGCGACTTCGAGTTGACCACGCTGCTCGGCATCCGCGACGCGCACACCTTCGACGTCGCGGCGCTGTGGCGGACCCGCGCGCCGCAGCGCAACCGCCTCACCGTCCCGATCGGTGTCACCGAGGGCGGCGAGGTCATCGGGTTGGACCTGAAGGAGTCCGCGCAGGGCGGGATGGGACCGCACGGGCTACTCATCGGCGCGACCGGATCGGGCAAGAGCGAGCTGCTGCGGACGCTGGTCTGCGCGCTGGCCGCCACGCACTCCTCGGAGATCCTCAACCTGGTGCTCGTGGACTTCAAGGGCGGGGCGACCTTCCTCGGCATGGAGAAGCTGCCGCACACCTCGGCCGTGATCACCAACCTCGCCGACGAGCTGCCGCTGGTGGACCGCATGCAGGACGCGCTCAACGGGGAGATGACCCGCCGCCAGGAGGTGCTGCGGGCCAGCGGGTACGCCTCACTGTTCGACTACGAGAAGGCCCGCGCCGCCGGTGCCCAGTTGATGCCGTTCCCGGTCCTGCTGATCATCGTGGACGAGTTCAGCGAGCTGCTCTCCAGCAAGAGCGAGTTCATGGACCTGTTCGTCTCGATCGGCCGGCTCGGCCGGTCGCTCGGCGTGCACCTGCTGCTCGCCTCGCAGCGGCTGGACGAGGGCCGGATCAACCGGGTCGAGGGCCACCTGTCGTACCGGCTCGCGCTGCGGACCTTCTCCAGCATGGAGTCCCGGTCGGTGATCGGCGTCGGCAAGGCGTACGAGCTGCCGCCCGAGCCGGGCAACGGCTACCTGAAGATCGACACCACGAATCTGGTCCGCTTCAAGTCGGCCTACGTGTCCGGGCCGTACCGGGGCAGCGGGCTGTCCAGCTCGACCGACGAGGACGAACGGATCACCGCCGAGGTCGTCCCGTTCACCACCGGCCAGGTCGCGGTCCGGCACGACCCGGGCCGGGTCCGGACCGCCGACCCGGTCGAGGAGAGCGAGCCGGAGGAGACCGAGAGCACTGCCGGGCCGAGCCTGGTCGAGGTGCTGCTCAACCGGATCGCCGGCACCGGACCGCCGGCCCGCCAGGTGTGGCTGCCGCCGCTGTCGACCGCGCCCAGCCTGGACACGCTGCTGCCGAGCGTCGTGCCGGATCCGCTGCGCGGGATGACGGTGGACGACCCGGGCGCGCAGGGCCGCCTCCGGGTGCCGGTCGGCGTCGTCGACCGGCCCGCCGACCAGCTCCGCGAACTGCTCACCATCGACCTCGGCGGAGCGGACGGGCACGTCGGCATCGCCGGTGCCCCGCAGAGCGGCAAGTCGGCGTTGCTGCGCAGCCTGATCCTCGGGCTGGCGCTCACCAACACCCCGCAGGAGGTGCAGTTCTACGGGCTCGACTTCGGCGGCGGCGGGCTCGCCTCGATCGCCGGGCTGCCGCACATCGGCTCCATCGCGACCCGGATGGAACGCGACCGGGTGGTCCGGACCATCGAGGAGATCTGGCAGGTGATGGAGCGTCGCGAGCACGAGTTCGCCAACCGTGGCCTCGACTCGATCGGCGCCTACCTGGCGGCCCGGGCCCGGGGCGAGATCACCGACGCGTACGGGCACGTGTTCCTGGTCGTCGACGGCTGGTACACGATGAAGCAGGACTTCAGCGACCTGGAGACGCGCTTCCAGGAGCTGGTCTCCCGGGGGCTGTCGTTCGGCATCCACGTGATCGTCTCCACCACCCGCTGGTCGGAGATGCGTACCTGGCTGCGGGACCTGCTCGGCACCCGGCTGGAGCTGCGGCTCGCGGACTCGATGGAGTCCGACGTGGGCTCGCGCAAGGCGGCCACCGTGCCGCACCAGCCGGGCCGGGGCCTGACCAGCGGCGGCCTGCACTTCCTCGGGGCGCTCCCCCGGATGGACGGCAACTCGTCCGTCGACGACCTCGCCGAGGCGACCAAGTCGACGGTCGAGGAGATCAGCACGTTCTGGAGCGGCCCGCCGGCGCCGAGCGTCCGGATGCTTCCCACCCACCTGCCGGTGGAGAGCCTGCCGGTGCCGGAACCGGCCTTCAAGGTGTGCCTGGGCCGCGACGAACAGCGGTTGGCCCCGGTGTGGCACGACTTCCTGACCACCCCGCACCTGCTGGTCCTCGGCGACAACGAGACCGGCAAGTCGAACCTGCTCCGGCTGGTGCTGCGGGCGATCCAGCAGCACTACACGCCGGATCAGGCGAAGGTCGTCCTCGGTGACTCGCGGCGTGACCTCGACACCGCGATCACCGCCGACTACCAGGTCGGGTTCGGCTTCACCGGCGACCGGCTGCACGAGTTGGCCGGGCAGACAAGCGTCTCGATGAACCGTCGCGTGCCCGGGCCGGAGATCTCCTCCGAGCGGATGCGCCGGCGCGACTGGTGGGAGGGGCCGGAGCTGTTCGTCATCGTCGACGACTACGACCTGATGACCCGCTCGGCCGGCGTGGGCTCCGCGCTCGACCCGGTGTTGCCGCTGCTGGCCCAGGGCGTCTCCATCGGACTGCACGTGATCATCGCGCGCAGCACCTCGGGCGCCATGCGGGCCATGATGGATCCGGTCCTGCGCCGGATGTGGGAACTCGGCACCCCGGCCACGCTGCTGTCGTACCCGAAGGAAGAGGGCAAGTTCCTCGGCGAGGCGGCGCCCCGCAGGCTGCCGCCCGGCCGCGCCCAGCTCGTCACCCGGCGCAGCGTGAAGCTGATCCAGACCGGACACGTCTCATGAGGAAGGGACCACAGTGAGCGCCACGCTCAGTGCCGAACTCTGCCGGGTCACCGTGGTCGGTCCGGCCCGCAAGGTCGACCTGGCGGTCCCGGCGACCACCACGGTGGCCACCCTGTTGCCGCTGTTGGTGCAACAGACCACGGAGAGCACCCAGCACCCCGACGCGGGCGTCGGCGACGGGGCGTGGGTGTTGCAGCGCCTCGGCCAGGTCCCGTTCGAGCTGTCCGGCACCCCGGAGAGCCTGGACTGGCTCGAAGGGGAGGAACTGCACCTCCGCCCGGCTGAGGACCCGCTGCCGGAACTGGACTTCGACGACCTCGCCGACGGCATCGCCACCGCCGTCAACCGGCGCACCGACCGCTGGCAGCCCGAGTACCGCCGGGTCCTGTTCCTCCTGCTGTCGGTGGTCCTCATGGGTGCCGTCGCCGCCGTGCTCACCGCGCACGGTCCGGCCCTGCCGCAGGTCGTGGCCGGCGCTGTGCTGGCCGGCGCGCTCCTGGGCGCGGCGCTGTTCTGTGGCCGCCGACTGACCGACGGCGCGTTCTCGCTGCTCTTCGGCGGCGGAGCGGCCGGTTTCGCGGCGGTCGCCGCCGCGAGCGCGGTCGACGGCGATCCGGAGCGCATCGCGGTGACCGGCGCGGCCGTCCTCGCCGCCGCCGTCGCCGTCCTCGCCGTCGCCGCGCTCCTGTTGCTCGCGCACCGGACCGTCGCGCCCCACCTGCCGCTGCCGCCGCTGCTGGTGGCCGGGCTGACCGGCCTGGTCACCGCGGTGATGCTGCTGATGCGCGACGGCAGCGGGATGAGCATGCGACGGGTCGCCGCCGTCGCCATCCTGCTGATCTTCGTGGTGATCGTGCTGGCCCCCCGCATGGCGGTGAAGCTCTCCCGGCTGCGCGGTCCGCAACTGCCCAAGACCAGCGAGGACATGTCGTACGACATCGAGCCCGCCGCCTCCGACCAGGTCCACCGGCGGACCGACGACGCGGACACCTACCTGACCGGCGCGATGGTGACGGCGGCGCTCGTGCTGCCGGCGCTGTTCCACCTCACGATGGGTGTCCGCGGCTGGGCGGGGTGGAGCTTCGTGCTGGTGGTCGCCAGTGCAATCCTGTTGCGCTCGCGTACCTTTCTCGGTCTCTGGCAGCGCTGCCCGCTCGTCGTCGCCGGTACCGTCGGCTACCTCATGGTGATCACGAAGCTCGCCGACATGCTGTCGCCCGCCTGGCGATGGGTGTTGCTCAGCACGCTTGTCGGGCTGCTGGTGCCGCTGGTGCTGGCGGCGCTGCGGCCCTGGCCACGGCGGATGCTGCCGTTCTGGGAGTACACGGCGACCTTCTTCGACGTCGCGACGGGCGTGGCCGTGCTGCCGATCCTGGCGCAGGTCCTCGGCATCTACGCCTGGGCCCGCGGACTCTTCGGGTAGCCCGCCGTGCAGACCCAACGCGACCACGTGCACGCCCACAGCTTCATGACCGGGCGACTGAGTTCGGCGCTCGTCCAGGGTGAGCCGACGAGCGCGCAGATCCCCGGGCAGCGGGCGCTGACCGGCCTGCTGATCGGGATCATCGTGGTGCTCCTGGTCGGCGGCGGGTTCGCCGTCTACGGCTGGATCGTGCCCGGCGGCAGCCGGGCGTACGGGCAGGCCGGGGCGATCCTGGTGGAGAAGGAGTCCGGCGTGCGGTACGTCTACCGCGACGGCGTGCTCTACCCGACGCCGAACCTGACCTCCGCGATGCTGTTGCAGGGTCCGTCCGCCGCGGTGAAGCTCATCTCGCGCAACTCGCTCAAGGACCTGCCGCGCGGTCCGGAGATCGGCATCGCCGACGCGCCGCAGTCCGTTCCCGGCGTCGACGCGCTGGTCCGGGGTCCGTGGTTGGCCTGCCTGCCGGGGTCGGTGGTGGACCGGCCCGGCGCGAAGCTCGGCATGAACCTCGACCCGCGCGCCCCCGCCACGCCGTTGACCGACGACACCTTCGCGGTGGTACGCGGACCGGACCGGGTCACGTACGTGCTCGCCGGGCCGTTCAAGTTCCCGGTGGCGGACGAGTCGGTGCTTGTCGCCCTCGGCGCCGCGAACGCGCGGGTGGCGTTCGCCCCGGCCGCCTGGCTGGACGAGTTGCCGACCGGCGCCACGCTCGGCGCGGCCCGGATCCCCGACGCGGGCACACCTGGACCCCGGGTCGCCGGGCGGGTCCGCCCGGTGGGCACGCTCTTCCGGCAGCAGCCGGCCGCCGGGGCGGAGCAGCTCTTCGTGCTCCGCCCGGACGGGTTGGCGCCCGTCAACCGGATGGAGTTCGTCCTCGCCACGGTGCGCGGCGGCGACGCGCCGGTGACCCTGGACGCGGCAGACGTCGCGGGCGCGCCACGGTCCCGCGACCGTACGCTCGCCGACCGGCTGCCCGACCTGACCGGACACCACTGGCACGACCCCGGCCGCGAGGTGCTCTGCCTGCGGCAACGGCCGTTCAACGAGACGGTGACCAGCGAGATCGTATTCGCCGAGCGGTACGTCGCGGGGATCTTCGACGACGGCACACCCATGGTGGTGGCCGAACCGGGGTCCGGCATGACGGTGACGCCGATACCCAAGGCGCGTCCCGTCGCCGAGACGGTGTTGATCTCGGACGAGGGCATCGCGTACCGGCTCGCCGACGCGGATGCCGTCGCCTCCCTGAAACTCGCCTCATCGGCTGTCGTCCCGTTCCCGAAGGGCCTGCTGGCGGCGATGCCGCAGGGCCCGACGCTCAGCCGTAAGGCCGTCAACGGTCCTGCTAGGGGGTAGCGCGTCCATGACATCCATCCGGAATCTGCTGCGCGGCGGGCGGAGCACGCCCGGCGACGTGGTGCAGCACACGGTCGGCAACGCGCTCGTCCTGCACCACCCGGACGAGATCAGCGGCGAGGCACAGTCGCTCGCGCTCTCCGTGGTCGCGGACGGCGAGAACGACCTGGTCGTACTCGATCTGGGCAGCGGCATCCCGATCGGCTCCTGGGAGTCGATGGCGGGTGTCCTGCCGCGCCGCCGTCGCGGCATCCGGCTGGTCGCCTGCGGGCAGCGCAACGACACGGCGGCGATGGCCGGGCAGTGGCTGTCGGAGCGGCTGAACCGGACGGTCATCGCGCCCGACGGCGATCTGGTCCGCGGGTCGGCCGGGGCGCTCTTCGTGCACTCGAAGCCGGGCAGCGGCTGGGTGCGGTTCCGGCCCGGCAAGGCGCCGGCCTGGGACGCCAAGCGGTATCCGACGCCGGTCTGGGACACGGCCGCGACCGAACGCCGGGCCTCCAGCTCCACCGGCGAGATCGAGCCCCTGCCCGGTGGGGTGTGGATCCACGACGTACGGGCGCCGGAGGTCGTCGCCGAGCACCGTGGTCGCCTCGTCGCCGACCTGCCGTGCCAGCCGGACACGATGACAGTCCTGCTCGGCTGCCCGGGCACCGAGCCGCTCTCGCTCGACGACGTGGTCCGGTTCTGGCGGGACCTGGATCCGGACAACCGGCTGCGGACCCGGTTCGTGCAGTACGGCGAGGTACGCATGCCGGAGGGTGAGTCGTTCGGTCAGACGCTCGCCGACCAGCTCGGCGCGAAGGTCGTCTGCTACCCGGGGGTCCCGATCGGCGCACCGGGCAAATTCGAGATCCGGACGGTACGCGCCGACGGCGTGCTGGGCTGGCCGCCGTTCGCCCAGGAACTCGGCTACTCACCCCGGGCCCACCCCAACTCGTTGGCCCGCCGGCCGCTGCTGCTCAGCCACCGGGGGCCGCTGCGGTGGACCGAGGAGATCGCACCCCGGGTCTACTGGTACGCCCCGGACGCGGTGGTCGAGGTGATCGAGGCCGGGCTCTGGATCCGTCCGGCGGACGAGCCGGGCAACGCGGAACGGGTCCGGGCGACGCCGCTCGACCCCGAGGGCATCACCATGATCTTCGACGACACCGAGTCGAAGCGGACGGCGCGGATGCGGGAACTCGCCGACGATCTGGCGGCCCGGATCGACCGGGCGATGGGGCAGCCGCACGCGCTGTTCCCGGCATCGGTGTTGGTGCCGGGGCAGAAGCCGGGCGGCCACGCGGCGGCGACCCTGACCTCGGCGTCGCCGTCGACGCCGCCCGCGCCGGCGGCCGGCGCCGCGCCCGCCCCCGAGGTGGCGGCGGAGATCCCGACCGTCGGCATCACGGGCATCCCCGAGCCGATCGCGTTGTCCCCGGCCCCGCCTGCGGCACCCGCCATCCAGGTGACCGTCTCCACCTCGGCGCTCCCGCCCGCTCCTACCGTCCGGTCCACCCCGTCGCTTCCGCCAGCTCCGGTGATCCGGCCCGCTCCTGCGGTCCTGGCCGCCCCGCCGGTTCCGCCCGTTTCGGCGGCTCCGCCCGAGCCGGTGGCTCAGCCCGCGCCGGTGGCTCAGCCCGTGGTCCCCGTGGCTCCGTCCGCTCCCGTGGCTCCGCCGGCGCCGGTCGAGATCCCGACCGAGTCCACGATCGACGGCCCCGCCCCGGTCGGTTCGCCGGGCCTGCCGGGAGCGACGGCGACGGCCGGTACGGCGCTGCCGCCGTCTCCGCCCACCACGCCACCCGTGCCCGCGCGGCCCGTGCCCGCGCCACCCGTTTCCACCCCGGCCGTCGTGCCCGCGCCGGTGTCGGAGCCGGCGGGCGGGGACGTGCCGGTGGGGCCGGCAGGCGGGAACGTGCCCGCAGGGCCGGCAGGCGGGAACGTGCCCGCGGGAACGGCGGGCGGGGACCTGTCGACGACGTCCGTCCGCGCGACCGAACCGGCGGCGGACAGCCCGAGGCCCGGTGCCCGGCTCCAGCCGGTGGTGCGCCCGGACGCCGCCGCCCTGCTTCCGGTGCACGGGCTGGCCGAGGAGCGGGCCTGGCTGCGCCGGTCCCTGAGCCGGGACTTCGACGCCATGGCCAGCTCGGTCTCCCGGATCATGTCGGAACACCCGGGCATGAAGGCCGGCGGTGACAGCAGCGCGGACGACATCCTGGTCGACTCGGTGGCGACCCGGCTGTTCCTGACCCGGCGGGGTGCCGGCATCGACGCCGGCCTGCGGTCGGGTGCGATCGGTCCACACGTTCCGCTCGCCCGTTGCGCGGTCTCCGGCCTCTCCCGGCTGCCGTCGTACCGGGGAAGCACCATCGTGCGTACCTCGCCGACCGCGGACGAGTGGGACCTGTACCGGGGGCGGCGGCTGGTCACCGACTGGAGTTTCGTCGCCGTGCTGACCGCGCCCTGCGCCGGTCAGGACGGCGACACCGACGTGCTGATCTGGTCGATGACCGCCCGCCGGACCGCCCTGCTGGAGCCGGAGGGGGACGAGCGCGTCGAGGACCGGGTGGTGTTCCTGCCGGGTACCCACTTCAAGATCCTGGAGGCGACGGAACCGGACGGTGGGCGTCGCGGTGCGATCCTGCTCCGCGAGATCGGCGCCAACGAGATCGACGACGACGGCCGGGTCGACCGGAAACGGTTGTCGCTCGACGAACTGGCCGTCACGTCCCTGCGTCGCAGCGTCGACAGGTGGGCCGGCGCGGACCCCCGCAAGCGGATCGGTGTCGCCTCGGCCGGTCGGTTCGGCACGCTGCCCGGCCTCGTCGGCCCGCCGGCCGGGAAGAAGGGGTGATTCCGCAATGACTCGACAGGTCCTCACGGTGGGCGGCGGGCAGCCCGGTGCGTTCGCCACGATCGGCGCGGCGGTGGCCCGCGCGGAGCCGGGCGCCACCATCACCGTCCACGCCGGCCGGTACACCGAAAGGCTCGTCGTCGGTCACCGGATCACCATCGCCGCCGCGCCGGGCGCCCTCGTCGAGGTGCACACGGAGGAGGGCAGCGTCCTGGCCGTGCACGGCGAGGGCGCGCAGGTGCGGGGCGTCACGCTGTCGAGCGCCGACCCGAAGCTGGCGGCGGTCGACGCGTACGCCGGTGAGGCAGCCCTGGACGGCTGCCGCGTGGCCGGTGCCGCCTGGGTGACGCTGCTGGCCCGGCTCCAGGGGACGATCGCGCTGCGCAACTGCGAGATCAGTTCCGCCGCGGGCGCCGCGATCGTGGTGACCGCGCCGGGTACGAGCACGGTGGAGCACACCGTGATCCGCGACGCCGCCACCTCCGGCGTGGTGATCAGCGATCAGGGATCGCTGACGCTGCGCCGCTGCACGGTGGAGCGGACCGGGGCGAACAGCATCTGCGTCAACGGGGACGGCCGGCTCGTCGCCGAACACTGTGAGATCACCGCCGCCGGGAAACCGGCGCTCGTGGTGGACCAGCGCGGGCACGCCCGGATCAACCGCCTGCGGGTGCGCCAGAGCGCGAACGTCGACGTGTTCGTGCGCGGCGACGTCGACGTGGTCGTCACGGATTCCGAGTTCACCGGCGCGCTCTTCCAGTCCGTCCACGTCGCCCGTGGCGCCGCGCCGACGTTCCGGGGCTGCACGTTCGGCTCGGCCGGCCGCAGCGCCGCCCACGTGACGGGCGCGGCGAAGCCGACGTTCGCCGACTGCGTCTTCGCGGACTCGCCGGTCGGGCTGACGGTCGAGGACAAGAGCACGCCCCGTTTCGAGGGGGTGACCATCCGGGGCAGCGGTGCGCAGGCTGCGGTGGTGACCGGCGCGGCGTCGATGACCGTGCAGCGGTTGCGGCTCGCCGTCACCACCGGGTCCGGGCTCCTGGTCACCGAGGGCGCCGCGCTCGACGGCACCGACCTGGTGGTCGATTCCGCCGGCGCCGTCGCGCTCGAGCTGCGCGACTCGGCGCGCGGCACCGTCCACGACGCCCGGTTCAGCGGTACGGCGGCCACCGGCGTCCTGGTCGGCTCGGGCGCGTCGCTGACGCTGCGGTCGGCGGTGCTGGACGGGGCCGGGATGCGGGTGGCCGACCACGCGGACCTGCGACTGCAGGACACCGAGTTCACCGACGTGGCGGGTGACGGCCTCCAGGTCGGCGCGTCCGGCGCGGTGACCGCCGGCCGGGTGCGGATCCGCCGGGCCCGCCAGGCGGGGATACGGCTGGAGCGCGGTTCCCGGGGCACCTTCACCGACTGCGAGGTGCTGGAGAGTGGCGCCGCCGGGTTCGACGTGGACACCGCGGAGCCGGTGTCGATCACCAATTGCGTCGCCCGGGACAGCGGCGGCGACGACGTCCGGCAGGCCGACGACGCCGACCTCACCATCGCCTCGCTGACCACCGGGCGGGCCGCCCGGTCGGTGGCGCCGACCTCCCCGGCCCCGGTCGGCCCCGGGTACGCACCCGACGCGGCTCCGGCGGACGAGCCCGAGGTGGTGGCGGAGGGTGAGCTGAGTGGACCGTTGCGGGAACTCGACGGCCTGATCGGCCTGCGCGGGGTGAAGCACGAGGTCACCGCGCTGATCAACCTGATCAAGATGGCCCAGGTCCGGCAGCAGATGGGCCTGCCGATGCCGCCGATGAGCCGGCACCTGGTCTTCGCCGGCCCGCCCGGCACCGGCAAGACGACTGTTGCGCGGCTCTACGGGGCGGTCCTGGCCGAGCTGGGCATCCTGGCCAAGGGCCACATGATCGAGGCGGCCCGGGCGGACCTGGTCGGCCAGTACATCGGCTCGACCGCGATCAAGACCACCGAGTTGGTCAACAAGGCGATCGGCGGGGTGCTCTTCATCGACGAGGCGTACACGCTGTCGGCCGGCTCCGGCGGGTCGGGCCCGGACTTCGGTCAGGAGGCGATCGACGCGCTGATGAAGATCATGGAGGACCAGCGCGACGAACTGGTGGTGATCGTCGCGGGTTACTCGGAGCTGATGGAGAAGTTCCTGGCCTCCAACCCCGGCCTGGCCTCCCGGTTCACCCGGACCGTCGAGTTTCCGAACTACTCCGTCGACGAACTGGTCACCATCACCTCGAACCTGTGCCGCAAGCACTACTTCGAACTGACCGACGACGCCGTCGCGGGACTGACCGCCTACTTCGAGCGGATCCCGAGGACCTCGACGTTCGGTAACGGCCGGGTGGCCCGCAAACTGTTCGAGGCGATGATCAACAATCAGGCGTCGCGGCTGGCGGCCACCCCACCGACCAAGGACGCGCAGATCAACCGGCTGACCGCCGAGGACCTCGCCCCCGAGCTGGAACTGCTCGCCGATCTGCCGGTGGAGCGGAAGAGCCAGCCCGACCCAGGCCAGAACCCGGCTGCCGCGATCAACGCGGCCCGGAGCTGGCAGCGGATCGGGCAGTTGGTCGGCGCGACCGACGCCCGTGAGGCGATCGGCGCGACCCTGCTCCAGCTCTGCGAGTTGCGCAATCGCCGCCGCTCCTACGGCCGGCACGGCAACGCCCTGCTCTCCGGCGTACCGGGCAGCGGTCGCCGTGAGCTCGGCCGGCACTACGCCGCCGCCCTGTCCGAGCTGGACCTGGTCCCGGTCGGTCAGCTGGTGCGGGTCTCGACCGCCGAGCACCTCGTGCCCGAGTGGCCGGGGCAGACGCACAGCCTTGTCCGGAGCGCGCTCCAGGACGCGGTCGGCGGCACCCTGATGGTCGACTACGTGGACGACGGCACCGGCGCCGCCCCGGAGATCGTCGAGGCGCTTGTCGAGCAGATGCGTCCCGGGCTGGGCGACCCGGTGGTCGTCCTGGTCGCCGAGCCGGCCGGGCTCGCCCGGCTGCGGGTCGCGGTGCCCGGTCTCACCGAGCTGTTCGGGCCGGAGTGGACCATCCCGGAACTCACCGTCACCGAACTCGCCGAGGTGATGGCGCGCCACCTCGTACGCCGTGGCCACGAGATTCCCGACGACGTCCGGGTCGCGCTCACCGGGCTGGCCGCGCGGGCGCCCGAGCGAACCGTACGCGCCGCCCACCTGCTCTCCCGGAGCCTGAGCCGGGCCACCGGGTCCCGCACCCTCGCGCTGGCCGACGTGACCGGGCTGGTCAGCCGCAACGATCCGGCCACCACGGCGGCCCGCCACCACGGCGGCCTCGCCGCGGTCGGTTGAGAGGAGACGCGATGTCGCAGCAGCCCACCCGCGAGGAGATGATCGAGGCTGGCCGTGCCTTCGAGCAGCGGCTGCGCAGCGCGCAGGCCAGTCTCGAACAGGCGCTCGTCACCGGCCGGTCCGCCGACGGCGCCGTGGTCGTGCTGGCCAGCGGCCTCGGGCAGCTCAAGGCCGTGCAGGTCAGTCCCGCCGTGTTCGACGCCCGCGACGTGACGGCCCTGCAGGACGCGATCGCCCAGTCGATCCGGGCCGCCGCGGCCAACGCCGCCGAACTGGCCCGGGAAAAAATGGGCGCGGTCGAGATCAATCTCTACTGACCGGCACCGGTGCCGGGTGTGGTGAGGGGACGAGTCGAATGAGGATCATGCGCTCCCTTCGCGGCGGGCAGCCGGCGGGGATGTCCCGGCACCGGGTCGGCAACGCGCTCGTCCTGCACGCGCACGAGCGCATCAGTGTGGCGGCCCGGTCGCTGGCCCTCGCGGTCGCCGAGGACCCCGCGTACGACATCGTCGTCCTCGACCTCCACGACGAGCTGCCGATCGGCGCCTGGCGGGCGGTCGCCACGGCGCTGCGACACCACCGGCGCGGTATCCGTCTCGTCGTCTGCGGCGCGTCCGCCGACACCGGCGCACTCGCCGCGCAGTGGCTCTGCGACCGGCTGCGCCGCCCGGTCGTCACGCCGCACGGGCGGATCATCCGCGCGGCGGACGGGACCCTCCTGGCGGGCGCCGCCGACGGCGGTGGCTGGGTGCGCTACCGCCCGGGCCGGTCGCCGGTCTGGGACGCCCAGCGCTATCCCGCCCCGGCGTGGGACGCCGCAGCCGCGCGGTTCCGGGTGACGAGCGCGGTGGGCGCCGTCGAACCCCTCCCCGGCGGGGTCTGGATCCGCGACACCCGCGACCCGGAGGTGATCAGCGAACGCTGGCGGTGGCTGGTGTCCGCGCTGCCGTGCCAGCCCGACGTGATGACCGTCGTCCTCGGTTGCCCCGGTACGCCGCCGCTCGCCGTCGACGACGTCGCCCGCTTCTGGCGGGGCCTCGACCCGGACGGTCGGCATCGGGCCCGGTTCGTCCAGTACGGGCCGGTCGCGCTGCCGGCCGGCGAGGTGCTCGGCCAGCGGCTGGCGGACGTGCTGGAGTCGCCGGTGGTCTGCCTCGGCGGCATCCCCGTCGGGCGGCCCGACCGTACGCAGATGCGCACCGTCACTCCGGACGGCGGCCCCGGTTGGCAGGTCCTCGTCCGGGAACTCTGCTTCACGCCGCGCGCCACGCCCGGCGCCGCGGCCAAGCTGCCACGGATCCTCAGTCACCGGGCCCCGGCGCTGCTCGGCGAACCGGTCGGCCCGTTGAGCCACCGCTACGCCGCGGACGCGGTCGTCGAGATCGTCCAGTCCGGACTGTGGATCCGCGCCGACGACACGCCGCGCAACGCCGGCCGGGTCCGGGCCCACCCGGCCGACCCGAGCCGGCACGCCCTCATCGTCGACGACACGGTCCCGTCCCGGGTCGCACGGTTCCGCGAGCTCGCCGAGGATCTGGCCGCCCGGCTGGACCCGGACACGAGGGCCCGCAGCACCCTGCACCTCGCCTCGGCGGTGGCGGCCGGGTGGCGAGGACGGCCGGGTGGCCGGGCCGACGACAACGCCGGTGACGGACTGACCCACCGGTTCACCGCCGCGGACCTGGCCTTCCCGCCGACGCCCGCGCCGGACGCGCGGGGACTTCCCACCCCGGCGGGGCTCGACGCGGAGCGGGCGTGGCTGCGCCGACGCTTCGGTCGGGAGTTCGACGTCGCCGCCGACTCCGTGTCCCGGCTGCTCACCGAGCACCCACACCTGCACGTGGGGGGCGACTCGGTGGTCGACGCCGTCGCCGTACGCCTGTACCTGTCGGGGGCGGGCGAATCCGTGGACGGCGAGTTGCGATCCGGGTCGGCGGGTGACTCTGTCTCCTTCGCCCGGTGCGTGGCCGCCGGGGTGGCCCGGTTGCCGTCGTATCGGGGCGCCGCCTGCCTCTCCGCCACGCTGTCCGCGGCCGAGCTGCGGGAGATCGCCGCGCGGGAGACCCTTACCGATCGGGGATTCACCCACGCGCTGACCGAGCCGCCGATGAACGTGCCGGGAAATGTGGACGTCCTGCTCTGGTCGATGACCGCCCGCCGGACCCGGTTGCTGGAGCCGGCGGACGAGCAGCGCGCCGCCGGCCGGGTGCTGTTCCTGCCCGGCACCCGCTTCCGGGTGCTGGAGACGACGCCAGCGGGTGACGGCCGCCCCGGCCGCCTGTTGCTGCGGGAACTCTCCGCCGAGGAGCCGGTCCGCGAGCGCGGTCCCTTCGACGACCTCGCGCTGACCTCGTTGATCCGGTGCCACGAGCGGTGGGCGGCGACCGGGCGCCGGGCTCGGGTCGGCAGCGCGGCGGTGCCCCGCTTCGCCCACCTGCCGGGCCTCGTGTGACGGAGCGTGGCCACACCGTTCCGCCGCCCGGTCCCGCACGGCGCCGCCCGAATGTGCCGAGCGGTCACGATACGTGTCGTTGTCGATCAGTCGATGCCTTGGTATACCTGACGATGCCGGCATCGGCGTTCGGTGCGGATTCGTCGACTCCGTCCATGAAGGAGACATGATCGACACGGCATACCGCGTGCGTCCGCTGGGCTCGGCCGATCCGGAACGCGTGGGTGACTACCTGCTCGTCGGCCGGCTCGGCCGGGGCGGCATGGGCATGGTCTACCTTGCGGAGAGTGACGACGGCAGTTACGCCGCGATCAAGCTCATCCATCCGGATCTCACCACCGATCCCGAGTTCGCCCGCCGCTTCCGCGGCGAGGTCGAGCGAGCGCGGCGGGTGCCGCCGTTCTGCACCGCCGAGTTCCTCCACGCCGATCTCGACCATGACCCGCCGTACCTGGTCGTGGAGTACATCGACGGTCCGAGCCTGGAGGAGGTGATCGCCGAACGCGGTCCGCTGCGCGGCGGGGCGCTGCACTCCCTCGCCGTCGGGGTGGCCACCGCGCTGACCGGCATCCACGGCGCGGGGATCATCCACCGCGACCTCAAGCCGGACAATGTCCTGCTCGCGCCGGGCAGCCCGAAGGTGATCGACTTCGGCATCGCGCGGCCGTTCGAGGCCACCAGCCAGCACACGCGCGCCGACGTGATGGTCGGCACGGTGGCCTACATGGCCCCGGAGCGGTTCTCCGGCGAGTCGGAGACACCCGTCACCGCCGCCGCCGACGTGTTCGCGTGGGGCTGCGTGATCGCTTTCGCCGGCACCGGCAGGACGCCGTTCCACGGCGACTCGCCGTCCGCGACCGCGGCCCGCATCCTCACCCAGCCGCCGCGACTCGACGGCCTGCCGGAGTCCCTGCGGGAGGCGGTCGGCGCGGCCCTGGCGAAGGATCCGACCGCCCGGCCGACCGCGCCGGAGCTGCTCGCGATCCTGCTCGGCAACCAGTCAGGTGCGCCGTCGACCGTCGACACGCAACCGTCGGCGCCGTCCGCAGCGGCGGTCCGGCCGGCCCGGCGCGGGCGAGCGGTGCTGGGTGCCCTCGTCGCGCTGCCGGTGCTGGTCGGGGTGGCGATCGCCGGCCTGGTCGCCGACGCCGACGACACGCCCCAGGCGGGACCCGACCCGTCACCGTCCACCGGGTCGCCGTCGCCGACGAGCGGGGTCTCCGCGCAGGCGCCGCCGGCACCGAAGCCGACCGTCACCTCCGCGAGCACACCCGCACCGACCCGGTCGCGCCGCGCAGCCGGCGACCCCGGCGAGCTCTTCAAGCCGGCGGCCAGCGCCACGGCCACGCCGAAGGCACGGGCCTCCGTGAACACCTCCGGCCGGAACCTGGCCCTCGGTCGGCCGGTCACCGCCTCCAGCGTGGAGGGCGCCAACTGGGCTGCGGCGCACGCCGTCGACGGTGACCTCGGCACGCGGTGGGGCAGCCAGTTCAGCGATCCGCAGTGGTTGACCGTGGACCTGGGCGCGCAGTGGCGGATCAACGAGGTCGTGCTGCGCTGGGACTCCGCCCGCGCCTTCGTCTACCGGCTTGAGGTCTCCGTCGACGGTCGGCGGTGGACGAAGGTGTACGGCACCATCCTCGGCGCGGGCGAGGTCGACCGGATCCCGGTCGACGGCGCGACCGGCCGCTACGTCCGGATGTACGGCACCCAGCGGAACGGCAACTACGGCTACTCGCTGCACGAGATCGAGGTGCGCTGAACGCGCCGTTGCGCCGGCGGGCGGTCGGGGGCCGGGAACACGCCGTACTCCCCCAGCCGGCGATGCGTTCGGCGCAGATCCCACCCCGCGCCGAGCACGGCGTACCGTTCCGCCGCCTCGCCGCCGGCCCGGGCCGCCGCGTGCGGGTGTCGGCCGGCCGCGAGCAGCACCGCCGCGTCCTCCAGCGCCGCGGCCAGTTCCACCACCCGGCCGACCGCGCGGTAGTGCGCCGCCGCGGCCAGCGCGGGCTCCGCGTCGCCGGTGAGCAGCGCCCGGCAGCGTAGCGCCGCCGGATGCGCCCGTGCCGGCCGGACCTCCCGGGCCGCCTCGTCGGCGCAGATCGCCGCCGCCCGCTCCGCCACGTCGCGTCGACCCAGCTCCAACGCGAGCCGGACGACACCGGGAAGCCACTGGTGCCGCATCAACAGCGGGGCGTACGCGGGCACCAGCAGCGGTTCGAGGACGTGCAGGGCCTGCTCCGGGCGGCCCTGCCGCTCGGCGACAAGCGCGCGGGCGACAAGCAGGAAGTCGGAGTTCTCGCGCTCCGCCTCGGTGGCCGGCACCAGGTCGGTCGAGTCCAGGTGCCCGCCGGCCAGCACGGTGTCGTCGCGGTGGGCGGCGACAAGCGCGGCGACGCCGTGCAGCACCATGGCGACCGCTCCCGGCTCCCGGGTGCCCAGCAGGGTGGATCCGAGCGGATCGTCGGTGACCGCACCGACCACCGTCAACACGTCGTCCCAGCGGCCCGACCAGTAGTGCTGCACGGCGGCGGCGACGTGCAGCCCGGACGGCAGTCGGTGCCGCAACGCGAAGAGCGCGGCCTCGCGCAGCGTCCGCTCGGCCTCCTCCAGCCGGTCCAGGTTCTGCAACGTGAACGTCCGGTTGTCCAACAGGTCCAGGTACAGGCCGCTGAAGGCCGGGTTGTCGCGCATGACGTCGAGCGCGCGGTCGGCGTACTCAAGTGCCCGCTCGTGGTCGCGCCGGATGGTGTTGGTCAACCAGGTGGTCTGCAGGGCGAACGCCGCCTCGTACGGCTGGTTCGCGGCGAGCGCGGCGGCGTGCAGCGCCGCCGCCGTCCGGTCCGCCCGATCGAGGTCGTCGAGGGGACCCCGGTGGAGGTTGGCCCGCAGCATCCGGTGCCGGGTGTGCCAGAGGGCGGGGACGGTCGGGTCGGCGAGCGCCTCCTCGACGATGCCGAGCGCCGCCGCGGCGTCGCCGCCGCGCCGGGTCATCGCGGCGAGCAGGTGACGCATCTCGGCCCGGTCGGCCGGGTCCGCGGCGAGCCGGACCGCCTCCCGTGCCTCGTCCAGAGCCGGACGCTCGCGCCGGAATTCGAGCCGGACCAGCGCGACAAGCAGACGTCCCCGCTGCCCCGGATCGGGCCGGTCGGTGCCGAGCACCCGACGCAGCAGGTCGCCGGCCAGCCACGGCGCCCGGCGGGTCAACTCGACGTGGTGGGTGGCCAGCCAGGACACCACCCAGCCGTCCACCGCCGAGGTCGCGGCGGCAAGCTGCTCGGCCACCCGCACCACCGGCCTGCCGCCGTTGGCCAACACCTCGGCGATGTGCCGGTGCAGGGCCGAGCGGGCCGGGGCGGGGACGCTCTCGTACAACATCTGCCGCAGGAACCGGTGTCGGAAGGCGAGGTCGGCGCCGGCGTCCACGACGACCCGCGCGGCGAGCGCCTCCTCCAGGCTGGACACCAGGTCGAGGGCGGGGTGACCGGCCACCGCGCCGACGTCGTCGACCGAGAAGCCGGCGCCGAGCAGCGCCGCCGTCCGGAGCACCTCCTGGGTGCCGGACGTGAGGCTGTCCATGGTGGCGCGGATCATCGCGAGCAGCGGACGTGGGGCGTCGATCGCCGTGCCGTCGGGGATGTCGGCCACCTCGTCGACCACCCGGACCACACCCCGCCGCAGCAGGTCCGTGGTCAGCTCGTGGGCGTAGCGGGGGTTGCCCGCCGAGTCGGCCACCACCTCGGCCAGGCTCGGTCCCGGTGGCGCGCCCACCAGGGCGGTCACCACCTGCTCGACCACGTCGGCGGGCAACGCGTCCAGGTGGAGCAGATGACCCTGCCGGGCCTGGACGGCGCGGCGCAGCCGGCCCAGCTCCCGGGCCCTCGGCTCCAGCCGGGCGGCGGCCACCAGGAGCAGCGGGAGCCGGCGGGTGAGCGCCACCAGACGTTCCCAGAACGGGGCGGCGCCGGAGCGGTCGGCGCCGTGCAGACCGTCGAGCACCAGCACGAGAGGGCCGGCGGCACGTACCTCGGCCAGCACCCGTTCGGTCAGCTCCGCGGTGGCGCCGCCCGCCCCGCCGGGCCGCCCGGCGACCGGCGGGTGACCCTCGGCAGGGTCGGGGGCCAGCCCCAACGCGCGGAGCGTCGCCGAGAGCGGGCCGTGCTGGTCCGGCTCCGCGACGGAACCCCAGGCGACCCGGCAGCCACGCCCGGCCGCCTCGTCGACGGCGGCGCGGAGCAGGCTGGTCTTGCCGATGCCCGGTTCGCCCTCGACCCAGACGGCGGCGCCCCGGCCGGCGGCGACCGCGCCGACCAACTCCCGCAGCAGGCGCAGCTCCGCCTCGCGGCCCGGCAGGTCCGCCGGAGGTGACCCGTCGAGCGCCGTCGTCCGCCCAGGGCCGGCACCGGTCCGGACGTCCGGATCCGCGCCCGACCCGGAGACGATCCGGTGCAGCCGGGCGAGGGCGGCGCCCGGTTCGACTCCCAGCTCGGCCCGGAGGGTGTCCCGGGCGGCCCGCCACGCCGCGAGCGCCTCGGCCCGCCGGCCGCCGCGGTGCAGCGCGAGCACCAGCAGCTCGTGCAGGGGCTCGCGCAGCGGATGGTCGCGGACCAGCACGGCGAGGTCGGCCACCACGGCATCGTCGCCGATCTCGACGAGCATCCGGGCCCGCGCCTCGGCGGCGGCGAGACGCCGCGCGGCGAGCCGGCCACGCGCCGCGTCGAGGTGATCACCGGGGAGCCCGGCGTACGCCTCGCCGTGCCACAGCCGCAGCGCCTCGTCGAGCCGGGCCACGGCGGCGGCCCGGTCGCCGGCCGCGCGCAGCCGCCCGGCCTCGGCGGTGAGCGTCTCGAACCGCTCGCTGTCCAGGTCCTCGGGGCGCAGGCGCAGGGCGTACCCGCCCGGCCCGGAAGTCAGCGACCCGGGCCCGAGGCCGCGACGTAGCCCGGAGATGTAGGTGTAGACACTGCCCGCCGCGGTGGTCGGCGGCGACGGCCCCCACGCCCCCGCGATCAGCTCGTCCCGCCCGACGTCGCGTCCCACTGCCGCGGCGAGCAGCGCGAAGATCACTCGCTGCCGGGCCGGGCCCAACGGGATGTCCCGTGCACCGCGCCAGGCCCGGACCGGCCCGAGGACGGACACCCGCAGCCGATCCTCAGGGGTAGTCGTCGTCGACCCGTCGGGAGGCGAGGTGGCGCTACCGGTCACGACGGCCGTCCGTCGCCGATGAGGCCCGAGCGGGACAGATGCGGTTGGGTCGGGTTGCCGGGCAGACTCGGTCGGATCCGCCCGAGCAGCGCCCGCAGCCGGTCGATCCACTGCGGGCCGATCCGGCGCTCCCGCAGCGCCGCGTGGGCGATCTCCGCCGCGGTCTCGACGTCGCCCCGCCGCTCGTGGCTGTGCGCGGCTATCCACCGCATCTCCCCCGCCAGCTCCGGATCGGTGGTACGCGCGGCGACCCAACCGGCCTCGGCCGCGGCGTGGTGATCCGCCCGTAGCAGCAGCCGGGCCAACCAGGCGGTCAACGTGAGCCGCCGGTCGGGGTCGAGGGCGTGCTGGGCGTGCGCCCGGGCGAGGGCCGCGACGGCGATCCGCGGCGACGCCTCGGCGACCCGCTCGACGTGCTCGGCCAGCCACCCGCCGGCGCAGTCGTCGACCGGCACCGGCCCGGCGAGCAGCAGCGCCGCCACCCGTTCGGGCGCCGCGCCCACGGTGGCGAGCCGCCCCGCGTACAGGCGGCAGAGGGCGACCCGGAGCGCGGCCGGCGTGCTCTCGTGCAGGGTGCGGGCGACCACCCGGTGCCGCAGGCGCAGCCGGTCCCCCGACGCGAGGATCCCGGCGGCCCGCACCGGTGCCACCATCCGGTCGAGGTCGTCGGGGTGGTGGTCGGTGGCCGCGGCCAACTCGGCCATCGTGCAGCCGGCCGGCAGCGCGCCCGGCACCCGCACCTCGTAGGCGCTGAGGAACGCGATAGCCCGCAGCACCTGGCGGAGATCGTCCGGGTACGGCGCGAGGTGCGCCCGGACCGTCGCGACCAGAGCGGCCACCGGGAACGGCTCGACCCCGTGCACGGCGAGCCGGCGCAGGTAGTCCGGGTGGCCGCCGGCCAGGTCGAGGATCCGGGCCAGGTCCGGTGGCTCGGGCGGTTGCGGGGCGACCGTCCGGACCAGCGCGCCCGCCGAGGCGGAGTCCAGCGGACCGATCGTGACGATCTCGGCGACGGACCGCCCGACCACCGACTCCGCGCCGGAGCGGACGGCGGCGACGAGCAGCAGCGGCAGCTCGGCCGCCTGCTCGCCCAGCGTGGCCCAGGCGCGCAGCGTGGTCGGGTCGGCCCAGTGCAGATCGTCGATGACGAGGACGAGCGGCCCGTCGGCGGTGGCGCGACGGACCAGTGTCACGGCCCGGGCCACGGCGTCGGCCTCCGCCCGGTCGAGGCCGTCGGGGCCGGCCGCGCCGTCGAGGTCGTCGAGGCCGGCCGCCAGCGCCGACTCGACGCAGTCGCGCAGGGCGCCGAGCGGGACGTCCCGGGTGACCTCGTCCCCGACCGCCCAGCCGAAACGGCATCCGTCCGGGGCGCTCCCGAACGCGACCGTGAGCAGGGCCGTCCTGCCGATGCCGGCGGAACCTTCGAGCACGATGCTGCCGCCCCGCCCGGCGGCGGCGTCGGCCATCCCCCGGCGGAGCCGACGCAGCGCCACGTCCCGGCCGAACAGCGGGTTCGCGCCGGCCCCGGAACGCGGCCCGGGCCCGCCCGCCGGGCCACCTCCGGGACGGACCTGCCCACCGGTGAGCGGTACGCCGGGGGGCCGCGTGCCGCCGCCCGTCACGACGGACGCGCCCGCGGCCGGGGCGGCCCCCGGCGGCGCGGCGGCGAGCCTGGCCCGCAGCTCCTCCCGGTGCGGGTACGCCTCCGCCAGCTCGCGCCGGACCTGGCCGGCCTCCTCGTGGCGTCCGCGCCCGGTCAGCAGCTCGGCGTACCGCTCGGCGGTGGCGAGCCGCAGCTCGGTCAGGCGCAGCCGCTGCCCCTCGGCGTACGGGCCGGGGACCCCGGCGAGCGCGTCGCCATGCCAGAGCCGCAGGGCCGCCGCCACGGTGGCCAGCTCCGCGTCGGCGTCCCCGGCGGACCGCTGCCGCCGGGCCGTCTCGCGCAGCGACTCGAACCTGAGCACGTCGACGGAGTCCGGCGGGAGCCGCAGCTCGTACATGCCGCCGCCCGAGCTGAACAGTCGCCCGGCCGTCCACCGGCTCCGGGCCGGCTCCAGCATCTGGCGCAGCGTGGAGACGTACGTGTAGATGTTGCCGGTCGCGCTCGACGGCGGGTCCTCACCCCAGACGGCGTTGACCAGCTGGTCGCGGGAGACACGCTGCCCCGCGTGCAGTGCCAGCACGCAGAGCACCGCGGTGCGACGGGTCGAGCCGAGGACCAGCTCGGTGCCGTCCTGCCAGGCTCGCACCGGACCCAACAGACGGAGGCCGATTCCCACCTGCTCCGCTGACATGCGGGTCTAACACCTCACTGCCGACGGAATCTCGATGAATGCCCCACCCGCCCGCTTGCTCCGCACCTGTCGATTGTCCCCCATCCACGCCGAGGTTGCCCGGTCAGGATGATCGTCCCGCATCGTCCTTGTAAACAGGAGCGGTCGTGGTGGGACGAAAGAGCGGGCAGACCGGGCCGGAGTCCGGGCAGTTCCGCTGCCGGCGCCTTCCCTCTCCATCATGGAGCTGGTGCACTCGCCGGGTGTCGGCTGATCCGAGAGCTCCGTCGAACCCGTTCGCCGGCGAGCTTCTGCTCACCCTCGCCCGTGAGGGGCGTTTCGTGCTGGCGCCGGACCAGGCCGACGAGGCCATCGCCGAGCTGGAACGCACTCTCTCGGCGGTGCGGGCCCGGCTGCGGATCCTGCGCATCTGGCAGCACGTGCCGACCCAGCGGGTGGATGAGATCCCCGACGACCTCGCCCTGGACGTCGTCGACGCCATCTTCGCCGATCAGCTCGCGCCCGGCCGGCTGGAGTTGGCCGCGACCGAGATCCCCAAGTACATCGAGGCGTTGCGCCGGGCTCGGCTGATGCCGCCGGGCGCCGCCCGGCCGACCTGTGGCTGAGCTCCGGACCGGAAACCTTCACGTGCCGAGGATGGGCCGTGAAGGCGGCGTGGAGATTTTCTGAAGGGCCGGTCCGCAGACTTCCACCGCTACCAGGAGACACGGAGGTTTCGGTGGAAAAGGTCAGACTCGTCCTACAGGCGTCCGACCCGTTCAGCTACGCGGGGCTGGACAGCTTCCTGCGGTCCTGTCCGGCGCTCGAACTGTTGCCCTCCGACGACCGCACCGGTGCGCAGGTGATGGTGTTCGGCTGCGAGCAGCTGACCGTGGACGTGGTGGCGATGCTGCGCCGCTCGGCCGCCGAGACCGGCCTGCCGGTGGTCCTCGTACTCCGGGAGATCACCGAGAGCGAGTTGCTCACGGCGGTGGAGTGCCGGGTGGTGGCCATCCTGCCGCGCGCGGCGGTGACCGCCGACCGGCTGGCGCACAGCGTGGTGGCCGCGGCCGGCGGCGGCGGCATCATGCCGCCGAATCTGGTCGGGGAGCTGCTCAAGCACATCGAGCGGCTCCAGCGTGAGGTGCTTGCCCCGCACGGCCTGAACGCCTCCGGTCTCACCCCCCGCGAGGTCGACGTGCTCCGCCTGATGGCGGACGGATTCGACACCGGTGAGATCGCCGGCAAGCTCTGCTACTCGGAGCGGACCGTCAAGAACGTCATCTACGGCGTCACGCACCGGCTCAAGCTGCGCAACCGTTCCCATGCGGTCGCGTACGCGCTGCGTGCCGGCATGATCTGACCCGCGCGGAAATCATCTTAATGGTTAAGATAACTGGGTGACCATATCGACAGACTTCTCGGTGGCGATCGCCGGCGCCGGACTCTCCGGACTCTGCCTCGCCCACTATCTGATGCGTTCCGGCATCGACGTGCACGTCTACGAACGGGACCCGGGGCCGTTCGTCCGGCGGCAGGGCTACCGGATCATCCTCGACCGGTACGGGCTGGAAGCGCTACGCGAGAGCCTGCCCCGCCCGCTGTACCGGCTGGCGCTCGCCACCGGCGACGAGCCCGGCGGGCACATGCGCTTCACCGACAGCCGGCTGCGGGACGCCTTCACGATCACCTTCAAGGACGACCCGCACGAGACCCGGCAAGTGGACCGGCTGACCCTGCGGTCGATCCTGCAGTCCGGGCTGGACGGGCGGATCCACTACGGCAAGGCCGCCGTCGCGGTGGACGGCGACGGTCCGGCCGGGCTGCGGCTGCGGTTCTCCGACGGTGGGGCGGTGACGGCAACCGTCGTGGTGGGCGCGGACGGCGTCGGCTCGGCGCTACGCGCGCAGCTGATGCCGGACGCCGAACCGGCGGACACCCCGATGGTGGGCATCTACGGCCGGTCGCCGCTGTGGCGCGACGGCGCGAGCGTCATCCCGGACGCGCTGCGTACCAGCGGGGTCCTGGCCATCGCCGACCGGCCGGGCCGCGCCTTCTTCTTCACCTCCATGCGGTTCGGCGAGAGCCCGTCGGAGGCGTTCGCGCGCCTGGCCCCGGGCAGCTACGCCCCGACCGGCGACGACTACGTCATGTGGGCACTGCTGCTCCGGCGGGAGGAGCTGCCCGTCGGCGCCCGCGGGGACCTGCGGACGCTGTGGAAGTTGGCGGCCCGGATGAGTGCGGATTTCCACCCGCTCGTCCGGCGGCTGGTCGACACGGCCGAGTTGGACGCCACGGTGCTCAACCTCTTCGCCACCGGCCGGCGGCCACGCCGGTGGGCGGTGCCCCGGGCGACGATGATGGGCGACGCCGTGCACGTCATGCCGCCGTTCGGCGCGCACGGCGGCAACACCGCGCTCCGCGACGCCGCCCTGCTCGGCCGCCGGCTGGTCGAGGCCCGCGCGAACGGCACGCCGGTGGAGGAGGCGATCGCCGGATACCAGGACGAGATGATGCCGTACGCCTTCCGCGCCGTCGGCTCCGCCGCCACGCTGATGCGCCGCCTCACCGGAGACGCCGCCGCACCGCACTGGTTGCTGACCCGCGTGTTGCCTCGGCTGCACCGGGTCACCGTGCCGGAGGCATGATTGCGGGATGTCCCACGAGCCGGACCGTGCCGCCGCGATCGCCCACCTCATGCGCGCCGGGCGGGAGACGTCGCGGCTGTCCACGGTGTTCCGGTACGCCGTCGCGGAGCGACTGGGCCTCACCGTGAGCGATCTGGAATGCCTGGACCACCTCGCGGACGTCGGATCCGCCACCGCGGGGCAGATCGCCGAGCGCACCAACCTCACCACCGGGGCGGTCACCAGCATGCTCCGCCGCCTGCAACAGGCAGGCTACGTGACGGCCGAGCGCGATCCGGCGGACCGGCGGCGGGTCATCGTCACCCCGCGGCCGGAGCGGATCGCCGAGATCGAGCGACCGTACGAGCGCTTCGCCGAGCGCGCGCGGCGGCTCATCGAGGGCTACCGCGTCGAGGAGGTCCGGCTGCTGGTCCGGCACTACGACCGCATGCAGGCGATGTACCTCGCCGAGTTGGACCACCTCCGCGACGACGACACCGCGCAGCGGTCCGCCTGAGTCATCTCACCTGGACGCCGTTGCCGGCCCGACGGACCTGACCGCGACCGCGTGGGCCGGGCGTCCGTGACGCCCGGCCCGTCGGTCACGGCCTGCTCAGCTCGCCGCGCAGGACAACGACGGTACGCCGTTGGTGCCGCTCGACGATCCCAGGAAGCCGAAGGTCGCGCTACCGCCGGCGCTTATCGAACCGTTGTAACTGACGTTGCGGGCGGTAACCGTCGACCCGCTGCTGGTCACCGTCGCGTTCCACGCCTGCGTCACCTGCTGCCCGTTCGCGTACGTCCAGGTCACCGTCCAACCGCTGATCGCCGAACCACCGGCGGTCACCCGTACCTCGGCCTGGAAGCCGCCCTGCCACGAACCGGTCACGGTGTACGACGCCGAACAGGACCGCCCGTTCGGCGGCGGACTCGTCGGCGGCGTGGTCGTGGGCGGGGTCGTCGTCGGCGGGGTCGTCGTCGGCGGGGCGGTGGTCGGGGTGCCGCCACCCACGGCGCTCATGATGGCGTCGATGATGCCCTGCTGGGTGACCGTGGCGCTGCTGCGGTTGAACAACCCGAACCCGTACGCCCCGTTGTAGCCGTTGTCCCAGTAGGCGGTGGCCGCCCCGTACTTCTTGGCGGTGGACACCAGCGTGCGCGCGTAGTCCGCGCGGTACCTGTTGTTCGTCGAGTCGGCAGACGTCTTGTCGACCGAGCCGTACTCACCGACGAACACCGGGTATCCACGCGAGACGAAGGTGTCGCGCACCTTCTTGAGCTGGGCGTCCATGAAGTCCTGCTGTCCCCAGGTCGACTTCCGTGCCGGGTTGGTGGCGGCCGGCCCCCACTGCGTGATGGTGCCGTTCTCCTCGCCGGCGAAGTCCCAGGGGTCGTAGTAGTGCACGGAGATCATGAGCCGCTGCTCGTTGGCGGGCACTGACGACGACCGGTACTGGTCCGTCGGCAGCACGAAGCCGTAGTTGCCCACGGTGTAGTCGATGTTGGTGTTCCAGCCGGGGACGAGCAGCCAGCGCGAGGCGTTGTTCCCGCCGGTCCGGCGCACCGTGTCCACGAAGATCTGGTTGTAGGCGTTGATGTTTGAGTAGCACGGCTGGGTCGGATTGCCGTACTGCCCGTCGAACTCCTCGTTCATGGACTCGAAGATGAGGCGCTCGCTGTAGCTCTGGAACCTGGTCGCGACCTGCTGCCAGACCTTCTGGTACTTGTCCTTGATCGTGGTCTGGTTGGACGAGTCGCAGATCAACCACGAGCCGGTGATGGTCTTGTAGCCGTCACCGTGCATGTTGATCAGCACGTACAGGCCGCGACCGTAGGCGTAGTCGACGATCTCCTGGATCCGGTTCAGCCAGGCGGAGCTGATCGTGTAGTTCGGGGCGGACCCGATGTTTCCCAGGTACGACACCGGGATCCGGATCGTCTTGAATCCCGCCGCCTTCACCCGGTCGATGAACGCCTGCGTCACGACCGGGTTGCCCCATGCCGTCTCGCTGGGGATCCCGTTGGCGTTGGCCTCGAGGGTGTTGCCCAGATTCCAGCCCGCCCCCATGTTGGCGACGAGTTGGGTGGCGTTCACCTGGGCCATGCTGTCGGCCGACGCGGAACTCGTCATCACGGCGGCGGATCCGGCCAGCGCCAGCACGCCGGAGAGTACGGCGAACTGAACCTTTCTCAATGTGGATTTCACAAGCATCTCCCGTCTTCGAACCAACCGTCACGCTGGGTTGTCGAAGCGTTTCGACGATAGTCGATTGCCTACGCTGGCAGTCGATGGGCTGCCCACGATAGATGCATGTCCATCAATGGAGCAACTCGTGGGTTCACGCCGACCGGCTTCCCACCCTCGGCCACGGTGACATCCAGCGGTGCACGGGCGCTGCTTCTTCTGCTGCTGCCATCACCTGACGGCGGTCCGCGGCGTTACCTCGATAAGACCCCCGCGCACCGGAGGCAAGCATGGACAGCGGTTCGACTCCACAGGTTTCCTACGATGCGCGCGCCACGACCGTTGCCCACCGTCGACGGCGGATCATCGTGGCCCTGCTCGGGGCGCTGACCGCCGTTCCGCTGTTCGGTGACGCCGCCCTCGCACACGCGAACAGTGCCTCCGCCGCGCCCCCGCCGGCGCTCTCCCACGCCCGCCACCTTCCCGGCCTGCTCACCGGCGTGATCGCCACTGCCGCCGGCTTCGGACACAGTCTCGCCCTGCGTTCCGACGGCACCGTCGTGGCCTGGGGCTACAACGACATCGGTCAGCTGGGTGACGGCACCACCACCGATCGCCCCACGCCGGTGCGGGTCTGCGCCGTCGATCAAACCGCTCCGTGTACCCGGTTTCTCGACCAGGTGGTCGCCATCGCCGCAGACGCGAACAGCTTCCACAGCATTGCCCTGCTCAGGGATGGCACCGTCGTGACCTGGGGCGCGAACGACTGGGGTCAGCTCGGTAACGGCCGCGATGGCATCAGCGCATTCCGATCGACCCCGGTGCGGGTGTGCGCGGTGGATGAGGCCGCGCCGTGCGACCGGTTCCTGAGTGGGGTCAGGACCATCGCCAGCGGCGGATTCCACAGCATGGCGCAGTTGCGCGACGGGCGGTTGGTGACCTGGGGAGAGAATTCATACGGTGAGCTCGGCGACGGCACCCTCGACAACCGGTCGACGCCGGTGCGGGTGTGCGCGGTGGATGAGGCCGCGCCGTGCGACCGGTTCCTGAGTGGGGTCAGGACCATCGCCGGCGGCGGATTCCACAGCATGGCGGTGGTGGGCAACGCAGTGGCCGTCGCGTGGGGCTACAACGGCGTTGGTGAGCTCGGCGACGGCACCCTCGCCAACCGTTCCACTCCGGTCCGGGTGTGCGCGGTAGGTGAGATCGCGCCGTGTGATCGCTTCCTGTCCGCGGTCCGGGCGGTCACCGCCGGCGGTTTTCACACCATGGCGTTGCTGGGCAGCGGCGCGGTCGTCTCCTGGGGTCTGAACTACTCCGGTGAGCTCGGTGACGGGACCCGGGTGAACCGTCCCACCCCGGTGCGGGTGTGCGCGGCGGGACAGGTCGCGCCCTGTAGCCGTTTCCTGTTCGGGATCAGGGCCATCGCCGCGGGCGGCTTCCCGAGCGTGGGCTTCCACAGCATGGCGTTGCTGGGCAGCGGCAATGGTGTCCTCACCTGGGGAGCCAACGCCCTCGGTGAGCTCGGTGACGGGACCCGGGTGAACCGTTCCACCCCGGTGCGGGTGTGCGCGGTGGGGCAGGTCGCCCCCTGTAGCCGGTTCCTGTTCGGGATGAGGACGATCGACGCCGGTGGCCTTCACAGCATGGCGTTGATGACCGGCTACACCGTGGCCACATGGGGCGGCAACGAGTTCGGGCAACTGGGTGACGGCACCCGCACCGACCGGGTCACACCGGTCGAGGTCCTCGCACTCGATTAGCGGCCGGCATTCAGCGGGCCGTCCGGGGCGCACCCGCGTAGACGGCGGCACGTCCCGACTGCGCGGCACGCACGGATGTCGACCGTCAACGGTGGGCCAGGTGGGCCCGGCCCGTCTCGCGCAGCCGCGCGTGCACGCCGTCGTACGCGGTCACCCCGCCCAGATAGCGCCGGGCCACCCGGGCCAGCATCGTGTAGTTCGGGTCGCAGACGTTGCCCACCGGCGCTTCACCGGCCTGGCTGACCAGCTGGTACGCGTCGAGCTGGTCCAACCCCACCAGCTCGGCCGTCCAGGTGACCAGGTCGTGCTGGCTGATCCGGTACGCGTCCTCCAGCGGCCGGGCCGAGCCGGTGCTCATCAGCGCGTCGTCGGACTCCAGGCGCGGCCACGGCGTCGACACGCCCTTCACCAGGTCGAGGATCAGCGTGGTGTGCATCGCCGCCTCGACCCCGCTGCCACACACCTCGCCGTGGCCCTGCCGGCAGTGACCGTCACCCACCGCGAACAGCGCGCCCGGCACGTTGACCCCGAAGTACGCGGTCACGCCGGCCCGCAGCTCGGGCGAGTCCATGTTGCCGCCGTGGGCGTCCGGCACGATCGTCATCCGCGACTCGAACGCCGCCGGCGCCACCCCCATGGTCCCGTGCATCGGGTCCAGCGGCAGCGCCACCGTGTGGTCGCCGCGCCGGGCCCGGTACGTCACGGTGCCGGCGGCGACGTCGACGTCGTACACCCAGACCAGTTCCTCCAGCGGCGCATGCAGCGTGGCCGTGGTGCGCGTGCCGGTCAGCGCGCCGAAGTGCGGGAAGGTGCTGGAGACCGCCCAGTCCCGGGCCGGTTCGATGGCCACCACGTGCACCGCGAGCGTGTCCCCCGGCTCGGCGCCCTCGACGTGGATCGGCCCGGTCACCGGGTTGAGGTAGGGGAACTCACACACCCGTGACGGCAGGTCGTCGATCCCCCGCACCCGACCGCCGTAGCAGTCCTCGGTGTAGAGCTGCACGATGGTGCCGGGCCGGACCCGCAGGACCGGCTCCCGGCCGCCGAAGGTGTACGACATCTCCGCCGGCTCGGGCCGGTAGGTGACGACCTCGGTCATGGCAACTCCTCGTCTCGGTCGGTGGTGGCCGGCACACGTATCCAGTGGCATACCGCACCACCCGCACGGACATCCCTACACCGTCACGCCGACGCGCAGAAGCTTCAGGTGGCGAGGGTCGCCAGGGGCTCCAGGCCGTAGGTGCGGGCGTAGCCGTTCTCGATGCCCACGAGCAGGTCGACGACCTGAAAGTAGCGGTCCCAGAAGGGAGTCTCACGCAGCGCGTCGATCAGCAGGCGGTAGGCGTCGTGGTCGTCCGCCTCCCAGACCCAGATGTCGGTGACCCGCGCGGAGTAGAACTCCGTGTCGTAGAAGCGGGAGCGGACACCGCGGGTGCGGGCCTGGATGACGGGGAGAACGTGGGTGGTGAATGCCTCGATGCGCTCGGCCACGGTCATCGCCAACCACTCGGGCGTGGTCTTGACAAGCATGAAAGCGGTGACCGGCGACTCGGTACGCTCAGTTGGCATCGACGATCTCCTTCGTGGCGAGGACAGCGGGCCGGAGCGTTCGGGCGCACCACTGCGCGAACGCGGTTGCCGGCTCCGCCTGCGGGGAGCGGTCGACGCCGGAGTCCAGGCCGTCATCCTTGGCGCGTTTCATGTCGACCATCGCCTCGACGAACGCCTCGTTGAGGCCGTAGCCGAGCATGCTGGAGCGCAGTTCGTCGAGCGACTGACGCTGATAGCGGACCGGACGGCCCAGTTCCTCGGTCATGATGCGGGCCAGATCGTTGGGCGAGAGGTCCTGCGGGCCGAGCACAGGGACATGGCCCACGCCGGCCCACGCGCGGTCCGACAGCAGCCCTGCCGCGGTGGCGGCGATGTCGGCGACGGCCACCATGGGGGACGGACGGTCCGCGGCGACGGTGTCGGTGAAGACGCCGTCGTCGCGGATCGAGTCGACCTCCTCCAGCAGGTTCTCGAAGAAGGACGGGCAGGCCAGGGCGCGGTAGGCGACACCGGAGCCCGCGATCAGGTCGTCCATGGCCAGGGAGGCGGTGACCAGCCCGGCCCGGGCGGCCTGCGGGGTTCCACGGCCGAGCGCCGAGACGGCGACTACATGGCCGACGCCGTGAGCGGCGAAAGCCCGCGCGGCCGGGCGCGTGAAGCCGCTGTAGGCTTCGTCGGGCGGGACGGAGGCGTCCGGCGGCACCAGCCAGAAGACGGCGTCCGCCCCGGCGAAGGCTCGCTCCACGGTCGCGGCGTCGCCGTGCGAGCCGACGACCACCTCGACCCGTCCACGGACGGCCTCGGGCAGCCGGGCCGGATCCCGGACGACGACACGCAACTCCTCGCGGCGTGCGGGTGCGGCCTCGATCAGCAGCGACAGCAACTGCCGCCCGATGTTCCCGGTGGGACCGGTAATGACGATCATGAAACCTCGATTTGTTGGATCGGCAGGACCCACTCATCGTCCGGTGACCGCCGTGTTGCCACAATGGGAACCTCAGCATCCAATCATTGCCTGAAGTGGAATAAGTGCGGTGAGCAGCCCAACCTCGAACCTTGACGCCAACCTCGCCGTCGCTCTCGACGCCCTCCTGACCGAGCAGAGCGTCACCCGCGCCGCCGCGCGGCTGCGGACCTCCCCCGCGGCGATGAGCCGTACCCTGGCCCGGCTGCGCCGGGTGCTCCGAGATCCACTACTTGTGCGGGCCGGACAGACGATGGTGCCCACTCCGCGCGCCGAGGCGCTGCGGGACGAGGCCGCAGCGGTGGTACGCCGGCTGGAGGCGTTGCTCGCCCCGAGCGGCGGGATCGACCCCGCGGCACTGCGGCGCACCTTCACCGTGCAGGCTGCGGACCTGGTCGGTGCCGCGGTCGCGCCCGGTCTGCTCCGGCTCGCCCGACGCCAGGCGCCGGGTGTTTCACTGCGGGTGCTGGCGGAGGAGTGGGAGGCCGGCCCCGCACTACGTGACGGACGGATCGACCTGGAGATCGGGGCCATCGACCACGTCGACCCGGAGACTCGGGTCGAAGAACTCGTCACCCTGCGGATGGCGGCCGGTGTCAGGGCTGGGCACCCCCTGACCGAAGGAGTTCTGACGGCCGCCAGGCTCGCCGCGGCCGAGCACGTGGCGGTCAGCCGCCGCGGACGCTTCACCGGGCCGCTTGATACGGCCCTGGCCGCGCAGGGGCTCAGTCGTCAGGTCCGCGCCGTCCTGCCCGGACACCTCGCCGCGATGATGCTGGCCGCAGCCGAGGACATGGTCTGCCTGGTGCCGACCGCCCTGCCGGGCGAGCCTCCGTCACGGCTCAGCGACACGGCGCACGCGCTGGGACTGCGCCTGCTGGAGATCCCGCTGCCACTGCCACCACTGACGATCGGCATGGCCTGGCACCCACGCCACAGCGTCGACGGTGCCCATCAGTGGCTGCGTGACGCCGTACGCCGAGTGCTCTGTCCCGCCCGAGAGGAATAGTCGAGGCTTGTTCAGGGCATGGTCGACGTGTTGATGGGGTGCCCGAACCAGAGGGTTCACCGGATGCGGGCAGGTCGCGCACTCAGGTGGGCGTGGGGCTCGTGGGCGGCGCGGCGGCGGGCCCGTCATGGACATTCTGTGGAGCGGACGGGCCGTCTCCTGGTTCGAGCAGGCGACGGATCAGCTCACAGGTGCGGTACGGATCTCGGACACCCTTGAGATGGGCGACGACTGTCCCGTCGGCGGTTGCCGCCACGTCATGCCAGCCGACACTTCGGCGGTTGACCCGTCGGACTGTCGCGCCGCCCCCGGCGACGTCAGCGGTGATGACCTCTATCTGTCCGTAGCCGAACAGCCGACCCAGTGGGGAATGCTCGTATCGCAGGTCGATGATCCGTTGCAGGGGCACCTCGACACGGTCAGACAGCGCCACCACAAGCATCCGCCGGTCGGTGACGGTCACATGATCGTGGGAGGAGAGGAAGACCGGCACAACCACGGCGATGAGCAGCACGCCCGCCAGCAGGAGGCGGCTCGGAATCAGCAGGGAGAGACACGGAAGGAGGAACAGGCCGATGACGACGCCGGGTGCGGCCGTCCGGACAAGCAGCGCCACAGGATGCAGGCGCAGGTGAAGTCTCACCTGCTCGCCGGGAAGCATGGCGCTGCCGTCGGCCAGTCGACGCCAGGGACCCAACTGCCAGGTCTGGGCGACGGTCCAGTCGGTGAGCCATCCGTCGAGCGGCTCAGCGACGTGGGCGCCGGGAGCCGACGGGCGGGCGGCGAGCCTCGCGGCCAGGGCGGGGTCGCGCCAGCGTTGCCGGGACCAGGGCAGCGGCTGCATGACCAGCGCACCCGCTCGGGGAAGGTTTCGCCGCCGTTCGATCCAGGTGACGAACTGTTCCACGCGCTTCTGCACGAGGCTGTTGGCGTCGGCCTCGGCGAGGTGGTTCTGGAGCCGAAGGTGACGAAACTGGTAGACGGCGCCGATCTGCCGCAGGACGCCACGCCGGTGGGCGTCGATCAGAAATGGCATGAGCCGCCAGGGCAGGCGGAACCTGAGCGCGTACGACAGCCGAACCGCCGCGAAGCGCTGGGACGCGGGGCCGAAGGCGCTGAAGATCAGGGTCCCAGCGGTGTCGGTCATGACATAGACCAGGTATCCGACGAGCATGACGGGGCCGGCGATCAGCCAGACGAGGATCGTGTGGAGGGCGCGCCTGCCGACCATGGCGATCAGTCCGGCGCGTCTGTCCATTCGCATGAGCTGCGCGGGCCCGACGGCGCGGGAGACGTCCACCGGCTGCACCAGCCACGTCGGAGCGTTCGCCGCCACAAGGACACCGAACACCGTTGCCACCAGCAGGAAACCGTTGAGCTTCGGCACCGTCACCTGTGGTTGCCAGGTCCGCAGCACGCCGATGGTTACCAGCCCGGTGAGCGCGGCGGCGGCCCAGGCCATGGCCAGCCGGAGCCGCCAGGGCAGACGGCGGCGTTCCAAGGACGAGGGCAGTTGCGGGACCATTACGGCGCGGCCCAACGCGGTGAGCGTGCCACCCAGGATCATCCACAGCACCACCCACCACGCGAAGATGCCCGGTTCGAACAGCACGCCGACGTCAACCTCCGGCAGCCAGGAAGGCTCGAACAAGAAGTCGATTTCCTTCGGCACTTCCGGCGGGAGGGGGACACCGACGGGGCCTGCCGACGCCAGTCTGCCCATCTCGACGAAGAGGTTCCGCCCCGCGTCCGCGGCGTCCATGGCGACGACGAGGGCGACGACGCCCCAGAGAAGTGCCATGCGTACGGCGGAGCGCACCGCCGCGATGAGCGATACCCAGGCGACATTCGGATCGGCCATCCGCCACCAGGCGAGATCTCGGCTGTCCGCGCGGTTCAGGTCGGCGGCCAGCGCGGCCAGCCACCGCCGCGCCTGGTTGGGGCGGCAGCGAAACCCGGTAGGCCCCGGCCGATCGGCGTAGACCGCGGGAATCAATGCTTCGAGCAGGTGCTGTTCCATCGCCGCCGCATCGGCAAGACCGAGCAGCTCCGTCGGATCGTTGCGCCGGCGCTCGTACACGGTTCGGGCCAGCCACAGCATCAGCGGGTTCGTCAGCACCTGAGCCGGCGCGCCGTCCGGGGCGGCGGAGAAGTCATCGAAGACGGCCTGCCACCGCCCTGTCCGACCGCCTGCGGTGGCATCCAGGAGATATCGCCGCACCTCGTCGGTGGACAGCGGACGCAGACGCACCGCTGTGGCCAGAGCTATCGAACGCCCGGCGTGATGCTCCGCGAGCCGGTACTCCTCCGGTCGGCTCGTCATCACCAGCGGCCGGTCCGAGCCGTAGGCGTTGATCTGCTCGATCACCCAGGCGCGTTCCGGCGTGGACAGCTCGTCCAGGCCATCCAGGACGGGAAGGATTCCGCCGGCGTCGACAAGCGCCTGAGCGAGAGTGACGGGCGTGTCGTCTCCGGCCAGGACCCGGGTGGCGAGCGCCGGGCTGAGATTCACCAGTTCGTCGGCCAGCCACCGGGACAGTGTCGCTCCGGCCTGCCAGTTGCCCAGCGGCACGACGACGGGTACGGGGTCTCCGGCCGATCGTGCGGCCAGGAGATCGCGGACCAGTCGGGCCGCCAGCACGCTCTTGCCCGAACCGGCCCGGCCCAGGATGACCAGCCGTGGTGTGGTCATGGCGGTGAAGAACGCCGCGACGTCGGTGAACACGCCTGTGCTGCGACTCGGAGCGCCGGTTCCGCCGGCGGTGGTGGCCGGACCGTCGACGGTCTCCCAGCGCACCGGCAGCGGCCATGGATCGTTGATCCGCCGTAGTCGTTCCTCGTTCGCCCACACGCGGCCGAGCGCTACGGCCAGGTTCTCGGTAGCCTGCTCGAGGTCGATGGTAGCCAGGGGCTTCGGCTGGGCCCATCCCATGAGCCGACGCAGGACCGCCGCCAGGGTGCCGGCGGCCAGGATCAGGAATCCGGCGATGCCCGCGACCTTGTTGCCCCAGTCGAGGTCACGTGCGCGGACCGCCCAGCCGACCCGGGCGAGCAGGGTGACAGCCGCGCCGATGACCATGACTGCGAGCAGTCGGCGTACCCGCACGCTCCGCACGCCTCATCATCACCGATGAGCCGGAGATGCTCAATCATCGACCGAGCGGACTTCCCGCCCCACGTGGGTCAGTCGGGGCGACGCTCCCCGCCCGCGTCGCTCAGGCCGTCAACGAGCCTCGCCGCCTCGTCCGCCGAGATGGCCATCGTGGTGCTGAGCAGCTCGACCGCCTGCTCGCGCTGCCCGGCGTCCACAAGTGCCGCGATCCGGAGCCAGGCGAACGCGTCGACCATCGCGTCGTGCCTCTCGCCGGGCGCCAGCGGCCACCCGTCCGGCGGAACGGTGGCGTCCGGAGCCGACCGGTCGTCCCACAGGCGGGTGTCCGCCTGCGAGGAAGCAGCGGCGGCGGCGCGGCGCGGCAGGTGCTGGTCGAGGGCGCGGGCGGCCGAGGCACCGCAGCCAGAGCTTCCCCAGTGAAGGCAGTTGGTCAGCAGCGCGTGCAGGGGGACTCTTTTCGGACGCTCCAGGTGAAGGTGGTACTGCCCTGTCCGCCTCCATCGGCCGTGACCGTGACGTTATAGGTGCCGATGGTGCTGAGTGTGCCGCTGATCCGACCGGTCGAGGAGTCGATGGTCAGCCCAGGCGGCAAGCCGGTCGCCGACCAGGTGTACGACCCGCTCCCGCCGGTGGCCTGCATCTGCAGCGCCACGCGGTCCGGCTTGAGCGAGCTCTGGGTGCCTGGGTTGATGACCGTCACCGCCCCGCTCGGCGGGGTGGTGGGAAGATCCGGTGGCGGACACGTCAGCGATGCCAGCTGAGACTCTGCCGTTCTGGTGATGAACTCCGGAGTCCCCGAGAGGAATTGGATGGTGGCGGTCGCTCGACCCGAGTAGTAGCCCGAATCGCAGAGCGCACCCGGGCTGTTGACGCCAAGACCGAACAGGGTCACGTTGGTGTTCTGCCACACCTCCGTCCGGCCGTTCACTGTTTGGCCAGGGCCGGGGACCAGCCCGTGGTAGAGCAACTCCACGGTGAGGTCGACGCGACGCACCGTGCCGTCACACTGGACAGATGCGGTGAAATTGATGATCTTGGGATTCTCGGTCTTTCCCGGCGGGCTGTCCGGCGAGATCCACCCACAGTAGTGACCGTCGGAAACCGCGGCGGACGCCGGTGCGGCGATACCCAGGGATGCGATGACCATGGCAGCCGCTGACATGGTCATCAGTAGGCGGGATCTGTTGCTACGCAAGAGTTCCGCATGCATCGATATATGGTCGCACGGCGGCGCCGGAGTCAGCAATGACGGCTTTCCACAGGGTCCATAACGGCCCCAGCCCGCCGCCAGAGCGAGGCTGCGCCGCAGCGCGGCGTCGAGACGTCGGATCCGGGCCGCTCGGCAAGTAGGCAATCCACCCACCGTCCGTGTCGACGCCGACGTGGAGTTGGGCAGGTGCCGAAGGTGATCGTGGGGAACTGATGCGGGGTGCCGCTTCCTCGCCTAAGCTGCGTCACGTAGACATCGATGTCTATCAATAGTAGGCGTCGGTGGTCGGATCCAGTTCACCGGCAACCACGGGCCTCGCATTCACCGACCCCGATTGGAGTACCCGATGACCTGGCGTCCAACCATCGCCGCACTCGCCGGCCTGGGCCTCGCACTCATCCCCGCCGCAGGCCCCGCCGGTGCCGCGCCCCTTCGGCACGCCGCTGATGTGAACGCTCACACCCGACCACTCGCCGGCCCACCCGGCGCGCCCCCCGGGGTCTGCCCGGGCGGCACCGGGTACGGCCCGCCCCTGCCGGCCAGCTCCGTGTCCGCCACGAAGATCCGGAGCGGGTTCTCGTTCCTCGAAGGACCGGTCTGGATCGCCGACGGCGGCTACCTGCTGATGTCCGACATGGGCGCGGGCGCCGGGCCGTACAACGTGCAGCCCGCCACGATCCGCCGGTTCACCCCGCCGGGGACCTTCGACACCTTCATCGCCGACGCCGGCAGCAACGGCCTGGCGCTCAGCCCCGACGCCCAGCAGATCATCGCCGCTACCCACGACCAGCGGAACGTCTCCGCATACCGGCTGAGCGACCGGGCCCGCAGCACCGTCGCCGCCGGCTACCAGGGCCGGGCGTTCAACTCGCCCAACGACGTCACGGTCCGTTCCGACGGCGTCGTCTACTTCACCGACCCCAACTTCCAGCGCGGCAACCGACCCGACCAGATGAGCGGACGCACAAGCGTCTTCCGCGTCTCCGGCGGCCAGGTGTCGCTCGTGGACGACCGGCTGCGGCAACCCAACGGCATCGCGCTCTCCCCGGACGGCGGCACGCTCTACGTGGGCGCCTACTCCGAGAACAAGATCTACAAGTACGTCGTCCAGCCCGACGGCGGCACCGGCGCCCGCAGCGTCTTCGTGAACTACCTCGGCGGTCCCGACGGGGTCACCATCGACTGCGCCGGCAACGTCTACTGGGCCTCCGGCTCGGACGGGCTGATCCACGTCTACTCGCCCGCCGGCGCGCAGCTCGGCACGATCCGCTCCGGCGGCGCCGGCACCACGAACGTGGCGTTCGGCGGGCCCGACCGGCAGACCCTCTACATCACCTCCGGCCGGACGAACGACTCCGGCCTGTACAGCGTGCGACTCAACGTCCCCGGCTACCCGTACTGACCACGCACCCGGAAGGAAAAGCACCCGTGCGCACCACTTTTCACCAGCGCCGACACCGCGTACCACTCGCCCTGCTGATCTGCGCCGGCACCGTCCTGACCGGCGTACCCGCCAACGCCGCGCCGGCCGCGGCGGCGACCGGGAGCCGGCCGGCGGCCCGGCCGGCCGCCGACACCAGCCCGCCCACCCGGCCGACCGGCCTGCGCAGCAGCCGGCTGACCTGCCAGTCCGTCACGCTCTCCTGGTACGCCTCCCGGGACAACGTCGGCGTCGCCTTCTACGACATCTACCACGACGGCCAACTCGTCACCTCGGTCTCCGGACGGACGCTGACCGCCACGCTCAGCGTCGTGCAGGGTGTCACCTGGGGCTGGTACGTCAACGCCCGCGACGCCGCCGGCAACGTCTCGCAGGCCAGCTCCACGCTCTCGGTCACCCCGCCGTTCTGCCAGCGGGACACGTCTCCGCCCAGCACGCCGACCAACCCGGCCGCGACGGTCAACGGTACGGACGTGACGCTCACCTGGTCGGCCTCCACCGACAACGTCGCGGTCACCGGCTACACCATCCTGCGCGACGGTACGGCGGTCGGCTCCACCACCGGCACCGCCGGCAACCCGCCGGCGACCACGTTCACCGACACCGGGCTGACGCCGAACACCGACTACCGGTACACCGTGACCGCCCGGGACGCCCAGGGCAATGTCTCGGCGGCGAGCGCCGCGGTCACCGCGCACACCGGCTCGGGCTGCACGAGCCCGGTCTGCGGCGCCACGGCGGTCACCACCGAGAGGGACCTCCCCTGGGGCCTGGTGCAACTACCAGACGGCACGGTCCTCTACGGCCGGCGCGACCTGTTCGACATCGTCGCCATGAACCCGGACGGCACCGACAAGCACAGCATCGGCACCGTGCCGAACGTGGCCGGCACCAACGGCGAGGGCGGCGTGCTCGGGCTGGCCGTCTCGGCCACCTTCACCACCGACCACTGGCTGTACATCTACCACACCACCACGACCGACAACCGGATCGTACGCATCCGCTACGACGGCACGCTGCAAACCGACACCAGGCAGGTGCTCGTCACCGGAATCCCGCGCAACAAGTACCACAACGGCGGCCGGCTGCGCTTCGGCCCCGACGGCAAGCTGTACGCCGCCGCCGGCGACGGACAGGACCCGGACGTGGCCCAGGACACCAAGAACCTGGGCGGCAAGGTGCTGCGGCTCAACCCCGACGGCACCGTGCCGGCGGACAACCCCTTCGGCAACTACGTGTGGAGCTACGGCCACCGCAACCCGCAGGGACTCGCCTTCGACTCCCAGGGCCGACTCTTCGAGCAGGAGTTCGGCAACAACGTCATGGACGAGACCAACATCATCGTCCGGGGCGGCAACTACGGCTGGCCCGTCTGCGAGGGCACCTCCGGCGACTGCGCCGACCCGAACTTCCGGGCCCCGATCCGGACGTACCCGGTGGCCGACGCCTCGTGCAGCGGCATCGCGATCGTCCGGGACGTGCTCTACATCGCCTGCCTGCGCGGCAACCGGATGTACCGGGCGGAGATCAGCGGCAACACGCTCACCAACGTCCAGCAGTACTTCGTCGGGACGTACTTCCGGCTGCGCACCGTCGAACCGTCCCTCGACGGCAACCTGTGGCTGACCACGAGCACCGGCGGGGACAAGGACAGCACCCCGAACAACAGCAACGAGAAGATTCTCAAGGTGACGCTCGGTGGGGCGGCGTCCAGCCCCACGAGCTGAGGGCGAGCCGGCAATCCGACACCGCCGGCCCCGGAGGGGTTCCGCGTCACGCGGGCACCCTCCGGGGGGCGGTGGGCAATCCATCCACCGTCCGTTCCGACGCCGCCGCCGTCCCGGGCCGGCCGGGACCGGTGCCCCTGGTGGGCCGGGACGCCGCGGCGGTTGACTGCTCGGCATGACCGACACCTCGCCGGACCACATCCCGGCCCACGTCAAGAACTCCTACCCGACCTGCAACGAGTACACCCGCACGCCCCGCCTCACCCCGCCGCCGACCACCGCCGGCACCGACGAGGCCGTGCCGGCGGTGCCGGTGCGCCTGATGATCGTCCGGTGACCGTGGCTGCGGTGCTCACCGGAGGTCAGGCCAGCGGGTACGCGAACCAGCCGTCGGCTGGTCGGGTTGACGGGATGCACGTTTCACTGCTGGAGCTCGTCCTCCGGCGCTACAACCGGGCGGTGTGAGCCCTCGGCTCAGTTCACGATGCTCTCGCGGCGGGCGAGGACCGCCTGCACGACGGCGTGGGGCGCAGTGGCCGGGTTACCGGCCTGATAGGGCGGTTGCGGTTCGTACTCGTGGGCGAGTTGGATGGCCTGGGCGGTGATGTCACCGCCCAGGCGACCGGCAAGGGTGAAGGCCATGTCGAGGCCGGCGGAGACGCCGGCGGCGGTGATTTACTTGCCGTCGGCGACGACGCGTTCGCTCACCGGGACGGCACCGAGCGGGGCGAGGTCGTCGCGACACAGCCAGTGGGTGGTAGCCCGGCGGCCGGTCAGCAGGCCGGCGGCGGCGAGCAGCAGCGAGCCCGTGCAGACCGAGGCGGTCCAGGTGCTGTTCCGGTCAGCGGCACGCAGCCAGCGCTGCACCGGGCCGTCGTGCATGTGTGCATTCTGTCCCGGGCCGCCGGGGACGACGATCACGTCCGGGCCGGGCACGTCGGCGAGCGCCGCGTCGGCGTACAGGCGCAGGCTGCCGACCTCGTTGCCGACCGGGCCAGGTTGTTCGGCGACGAACGTGACGTGCGCTCCGGGCAAGCGGCTGAGCACGTCGTAGGGGCCGACCGCGTCCAGCGCGGTGAAGCGGTCGAAGAGCAGGATCGCGATCTGCATGGCTGTCTTCCCATCAGAACCGGCGCCGGTACTCGGCGGGTGGGATGCCCAGGACGCGGATGAAGGCGCGGCGCATCGCCTCGCTCGTGCCGTAGCCGCATCGGGCAGCGATCCGGTCGATACTGTCGTCACTCTCCTCCAGTAGGCGGCGGGCGGTTTCCAAGCGCACGCCGTCGACGTAACGGCCTGGAGTCTCGCCGACCTCTGCGGTGAACGCCCGGGCGAACTGCCGCGGTGACAGGCTGGCTCGCCGGGCCAGCGCCGGAACCCGGAGGTCGGCGTGCGGGTTGTCGGCGATCCACCGCTGCACCTCCCGCAACCCGGGACGGCTCGCAACCTGGGCGGAGAGCTGGGCGCTGAGCTGTGTCTGGTTGGCCGGGCGGCGCAGGAACATCACCAGGTGCCGAGCGATGGCCAGCGCGACATCACGGCCGAGGTCCTCCTCGACCAGCGCGAGCGCGAGATCGATGCCGGCGGTCACGCCGGCAGAGGTGGCGATCGGCCCATCGCGTACGAAGATCGGCTCTGGATCGACCTGAACGTCGGGATACCGTCGTGCCAGGGTGCCGCAGACTCGCCAGTGACTGGTGGCCCGGCGTCCGGCCAGCAGCCCGGCCTCGGCCAGTAGAAACGCGCCGCTGCACACCGACACCACCCGCCGCGCCCGCGATGCGTGCGCCCGCAGCCATTCCACGATCAGTGGATCGATGTCTCGGGTGCCCTCGCCGCCCGGCACGACCACGGTGTCCAGTGGCGGCACGGCTGACAGGTCGGTGTCGGGTGTCAAGGTGAGGCCGCTCGACGTGCGTACCACCTCGCCGTCGGTGCTGGCGGTCATGACCCGGTACGCCGACCCAGCGCCCGCGAACACCTCCAGCGGGCCGGTCACGTCGAGACTCTGCACACCTGCGAACAGCAGGATCAGCACGTTACGACCGGACATGCACACAGCCTGATGCCTCGCCCCGGTGGCAGCAACGTCGTAGATCCCACCTTTCCTGCCGTGGCAAACGCCGACCTGCGCGCCCTGGGGTGGCGAGGTCGCGGCTGGCGGTAGCTCGAATGGCCCGGGGCCAGGTCCATGCGGCGCGCAGGACAAAGACCAAGGAGCGTGTGAATTCTGTTCACCAGTCGTCGACGGCGTGCAGGCGGACGACGCCGTCGCGAGCCCCAACGGCCAGGGTGGCGCCGTCGGGTGCGTATTCGAGTGAGGTGACCGGGCCGAACCGACCGTCGAAGGTGTGGACCAGAACGCCGTTGCTGGCGTCGAAGATCTGTATCCGGCCGTCACCGTCGTACGCGGCGATGCTGTTTCTGATCAGTGGGTTGAACGCGATGACCGTCGAGCGGGCATCGCTGCGAAGGAAGCGGACCGGACGGCCGTTGCTGGCGTCCCAGATGCCCGGCGGTGCGCCCGCCGCGGCGACGGCGAGAGTGTTTCGGGTCAGCGGGTCGAACCGGACCGAGGTTACCCGTGCCGGAATCTGTTCGCCGACGCTGACGCGTGCGCCGTTGCTGCTGTTCCAGACCTCTAGGGCACCGTCGCCACCGACGGCGAGGTGGCCCTCATTGTGGCAATCGAAAGCCAGGGCGGTGATGTCGGTCAGTCCGGTGTGGAGTTCCCGGACGAGTTGGCCGGTGTCCGTCTGCAGGATCCGGATCGTTCCGCTCTCGCCGACGGTGGCGACGATCCCTCGTCGGCGCGGATCGAACGCGAAGATCATCCTGTCCTCGGCTGCCTGTCCTGTGATGCTGAGTACGGGTTTGCCGGCGGTGGTGTCCCAGAGCCGGAGCAGGCCGTTTGTGCCGGCGGTCGCGAGGATGTTGCGGTTCAGCGGATCGAACTGCACGTCAGTGACCTGCTCATCACCGGTGATGAGGGTATGGCGCCGCACGACGGTGTGGGTGTCCCAGACCTCTACCACACCGCCGGCACCGGTGATGGCGATGTTCCCGGCGGCGAACTTGCCGAACCGGCTGAAGGCCACAAGCGTCACCGCAGCCGGCCTGGCGACACGGATCTGGTTGGTGGTGGTGGTGCGGAGACCCGTCAGTGTGCCCGGGCGCGGCGCGATCATGCCGAGCAGCACCAGGGCTACTGCTGTCACCGCCAGCAGTACCGGTCGTCGTGCCTGCCGTAGCAGCCTGGCAGTGGTAGGTGCCCGATGCCGGATGTCCGGCCGGTCCCCGAGGGGGAAGCTGTCATCGTCGGGGTCTTCACCGGGTTCTCGGGCCGTTGCCTGCCCCGCCGGGGCGGGGTGCCGATGCGGCGACGGCGGCGTGCCGCGGGCGTTGTCGGATGCGGCAGCACGCGCCTTCTCCCAGCGCTCGGTCCACTCGGCCGGATCGCCGCCGCACGCCCACACGTACGCCTCGACCGTCTCCCACCGCGGTACGTGGTCACCTCCCGCGGCCTCCGCCAGTGCGGTCCGGGAGCGGCCGGTCCGCCGAGCCATCTGCAGGTACTTCGGAGAGCCGGCAGCGATCCGCAAGGCACGCAGCTCTGCCGCAAACGCGGCGGCGGGTCCGGAGGACGGGTCAAGGGGACGTTCCGTACGCGGCATGCTACCCAGCGTGCAGATAGACCGTCGACTCGCGCAATAGACCGTCGTCACTGGCGACGTCCTCGGGGTGGCATACAAACAGGGCAGGTCGCGGCAATCCGATCGCGGCAACGTTCATAGGAGGCCGGATGTCACTGATGCCCTTGGCTCGCATCGCTACCGCGGTGGCGACGCTCGCCGCGCTGCTGGCCGGCGCCCAACCAGCAGTCGCACACGCCGCCGAGCAAGACGGCGACGTCCAGATGCCGGCGATGTTCGGCCATCAGCGCATCGATCTTGCCGGCGACTGGAGGGGTGCCCGAGTGTGCTCGGTGTGGCGGGCGCAGTCGCACGTCGAATGCTTCGCCGACCAGGCGCAGGCCGACCGACGAGCGGCCACCCTGCGAGGCACCCTTTCGGAGGCGCAGTTGCTGGCATCCTGCAGCACGCCGCTCAGGCTGTTCCAGGACGCCGACAGGAAAGGCCGAATGCTGCAGTATTTCGACCGTGGCTATTGGCAGAACATCCCGCTCGACTTCAACGACCAGATGTCGTCGTACCAAACCGGAAGCTGCACGTCGCACCTGGCTGAGCACTCCGGCGGCGGCGGCTACTGGTACCCGGGGTATACCGGGCCGAACTACATCGAGTACTGGGTGGGTGCTACCTGGGACAACCGGGTCTCGTCGATCAAGAACGACTGACGCATGCGGTGACCAGGCGACGCGGATCAGATGAGCCACATCTGGTCCGCGTCGTCCGGCGAGCAAGCCGGTCACCGCATAGAGCGACAGTTCCGCGGGTTCTGCCACGGCATCAGTGTCATGCGGCTCTCTCAGGCGCCGTGTGACTCAGTCACTGCCGGCTTGACGTTTTCCAGGGCGAACTCATGGAAAGTGGTGGGCGTGGTGTTCTGGGCGGTTCTCGGGATGGCGTTGTTGATGCCGCGTTCACCTGCCACATCCATGTCGATCATGGATTGGGCCATCGCCGCGGAGACGCCGCGGCCGAGGAGGAACTCCTTGACCGCGGCGCGGTCGAGGAGTTGGTACCGGATGGGCGTGCCGAGAACATCGGTGAGGATCGCGGCGATGTCGGCGTAGGACAGGTCCTCACCGCCGAGGGACTCGACCGAGTCCTGACCGGTCCAGTCACGGTTGAGCAGATGGCCGGCGGCGAGCGCCGCGATGTCCTTCGTCGCGATCCACGGCATGGTGAAGTCGGCCGGCAGCGTGCCGGTGACGGCCCCGCCTCCGATCGCGGCGGTCTGCCGGAGAATGTTGTCCATGAAGGTCGGCAGCGCCAGGGCGCGCACGTGCGCACCGGTGCTGCGCAAGAGGTCCTCCATGGCGTGCGAGGCCGACACGTGCCCGGCGTAGATCTGCGAGCCGCGCCCGAGTGCGGAGACGACCACGACGTGCGGCACGGCGTGGCGCACCACGGCGTCCGCGCCCGGGATCGAGGCGGAGACGTACGCCTCGTAGGGGCTGCTCGCGGTCGGGGCGGCCGGCATCAGCCAGAACAGGGCGTCGGCACCGGCGAGGGCGCGGTCCAGGGTGGCGAGGTCCTGGTGCGATCCGGTGACGACCTCTGCCCGCTCTCGCACGTCGGCGGGCAGTTTGCCCGGATCGCGGACGACGAGGCGGACCGGCTCGTCGTGGGTCAGCAGGGTCCGGACGAGCTTGCTGCCGATCTGCCCGGTAGGAGCGGTGACAACGATCATGGATGATGACCCCCATCAGCATCGGGACGAAGTAAACTCGACTGTACCGTATACATTGAGGTGGACGCCATGGCCCGACGCGGGGAAGCACTGCGCGAGCACATCCTCGACACGGCGAAGGTCGCGTTCCTGGAGACCGGCTTCGAGCGAACCTCCATGGACGCGATCGCACTGCGGGCGGAAACCTCGAAGCGCTCCCTGTACGCGCACTTCCCGACCAAGGACGCGCTGTTCCTGGCGGTCGTCGCGCGCACCCGCGCCCTGTTCGCCGAACGCATGGGCATCCCCGCCGACTACGCCGACGAACCGACGGAAGCAGCCGTCCGCTACTGCGGGCGCTTCGTGCAACTGCTGCGCTGGTCCTCGGTGGGAAAGATGGCGCGACTCGGCATCGCCGAGGCGGACCGGCTGCCGGACCTGGCAGCCGGACTCTTCGACGTCCTCTTCGGCGTCACGACAGGCAACCTCGCCACCCACCTGGAGGGCGGATCGGGACTCGCGACCGACCAGGCCGAGGCCGTCGCGAACCAGCTGATCGGCCTCGCCGTCCATCCGGTGCTGCCCCGGCTGCTGTTCGGAGTCGACCCGCTCACCGAGGAGGTGCCGGACCGGGCCCGCCTGGCGAGCGATGTCGACCTCGACCGGATCCGGCGGCTCGTCCACCTCAGCGTTCCGGCGGCAACCTGACTCCCCCTCAGTCCGATCAGAGGGTGGCGGAGCGGCGGGTGGCGTCCAGCGAGCCGAGCAGGGTCAGCGCCTGCGCGCTGGAGCTGCCGGGGTCGGGCTGAAAGATGACCAGGAGCTGGCCGTCGGCTCCGCGCACGTCGAAAGACTGCGAAATCAGGAACAGGGGTCCGACCTCGGGGTGGACGAGTTCCGTCGGATCCTCGCTCTTGCCGTAGATGACCTGCGAGGACCACAACGCGGCGAAGGTCTCGCTCCGCTCGCTCAGGGTGCTCACCAGCTCCCGCAGACGGGGGTGATCCGGGTCGAGGCCGTCGGCGTGGCGCAGGCCAGCCACGATCGACTCGGCGAAACGCTGCCAGTCGGCGAAGAAGTGCCGCGCCGCCGGGTCGAGGAAGGTCATCCGGGCCAGGTTGTCCACGGCCTGGAACGGCGAGAACAGTGCCTCGGCCAGTGGGTTGAGTGCCATCAGGTCCTTGGCCGGGTTGAGCACGAAGGCGGGGACGGTCGCGTATCCGTCGAGCAGGTGGCGCAGCGGCACGCTGATCGTCTTTCGCGGCGTCCGCCGGGTGCCGGGCACCGCCCTGGCCAGCCGATACAGGTGGTCGCGGGCCGGATCGTCCAGACGCAGGGCCGCGCTGATCGCCTCGAGAACCTGCGCGGACGGGCTGCGCTCGCGCCCCTGCTCCAGGCGGGCGTAGTAGTCGCTGTTCATGCCGGCCAGCACGGCGACCTCCTCGCGTCGCAGCCCCGCGACGCGTCGCACACCGTGCGAGGGCAGGCCGACATCGCCGGGAGCCAGGCGGGAACGGCGCGCACGGAGGAAATCCCCCAGGCTGTTTCTCACGGTCACCATCCCAGGCTAGGCCGCTGCGCTCCGGCCTGCCTGGGTGCGGCTCGTCCTGGTTGCCGGCCGCGACGCCGCCCAGGATGGCTGCATGACCAGCAAGAACTTTCTGATCACGGGAGTCAGCACCGGACTCGGCCGCGCCTTCGCCGTCGCCGCGCTGGACGCGGGCCACACCGTCATCGGCACCGTCCGCACGGACGCCGACGCCGAGGCCTTCGCCGCCTTGCGACCCGAGCGGGCGCACGCTCGCATCCTCGACGTCACCGACCACGCGGCGGTGTTCGCCACGGTGTCCGACGCCGCACAAACCGTCGGTCCGATCGACGTGCTCATCGCCAACGCCGGCTACGGCCTTGAGGGCACCTTCGAGGAAACCCCGCTGGCCGCCCTGCGCGCCCAGTTCGACGTCAACGTCTTCGGAACGGCCGCGACCATTCAGGCAGTCCTGCCGTCCATGCGCGAACGCCGCCGTGGCCACATCCTCGCCGTCACCTCGATGGGCGGCCTGGCCGGTTTCCCCGGCGTCTCCGGCTACTGCGGCAGCAAGTTCGCGCTCGAAGGCATCCTGGAGTCGCTCGCGAAGGAGGTGGCCGGCTTCGGTATACATGTCACCGCCGTCGCCCCCGGATCGTTCCGGACCGACTGGGCCGGACGCTCGATGACCCGGACCCCGCGCACGATCCCCGACTACGACGACCTGTTCGACCCGATCCGCGCGGCCCGGCAGGACGCGAGCGGCCGGCAGCTCGGCGACCCGGCCCGCGCCGCCGCCGCTGTCCTGCACATCCTCGACCTTCCGCAGCCTCCGAACCACCTGGTCCTCGGCTCGGACGCCCTGCGGATCATCCGGTCCGGCCGCGAAGCGGTCGACCACGACATCGCAGCGTGGGAGAAGCTCTCCCGCTCCACCGACATCCACTGACCGGACGCTGCGACGGCCGAAGTCCCCGGAGCGTCCGCTAGCTTGCTCAGGCAAGATCACCGCGACACCCGCCAGGAGACCCACATGAACGACGCCGGCATCGCTCTCGACGCCTACCGCACCTGTGAGTTCGCGACTCTCGCCAAGGACGGGACGCCTATCGCGTGGCCCACCTCAGGTCTGTTCCGCACAGACGGAAAGATCCTGTTGACCACGGCGATCGCGTACCCGCAGAAGGCGTTCAACGTTCGTCGTGACCCGCGAGTCGCCCTGCTCTTCTCGGACCCGACCGGCAGTGAGCTCGACAGTCCGCGGCAGGTGCTGGTCACCGGCTCGGCGACCTGCGCCGACACGGTGCACACCGAACCCGTCGGAGACCTCGCTGACTTCTGGCGCATGATCTTCACGCGGCAGCCGAAGAGCGGCGCCTACCTCGACTGGCCGGCGAACCGGTTCACCGACTTCTACTTCATGCGGCTACGGATCGAGGTCACCCCGGACACCACCCTCGACCGGACGCTGCCGACGTCCCGGACGGTGATAGCCGACACGTCGCTGGTCGGGGGGCCGGTTCTGGCGTCGTACTCGTCGGCGGTTCTCGCCGGCCGCGACGAGACCGGCGCACCGGTGCTCGTGCGGACAACGCTGGCAGACGGCCCCGGCGGATATCTCGTCTCCGTACCCGACGACCTACCGCTCGCGGAGGGCCCCGCGTCGTTGCTGGTTCACCGGCACGACGATCAGCTCTGGAACCTGCACAACGCGAGCGTCCGCGGCCGTCTCACCAGCCACGACGAGACCGGCTGGGTGTTCGCCCCCGACCGGCTGACCGAGCCGGGATCCCGTTTCCGCGCCGGCCCGCTCGACGCGATCCGCACCGCCCGACGGCTCCGCGCTGCCACTCAGCGCTACCTGGACCGCCGATCGATGACCCGTCCCGCGATCCCCTGGGACGCATATCGCGCTCTGCGAGCTGAGACGAGAACCCGCTGACGTACGCCCTTCCTGGTGACGGTGATGGTCATCTTGCCTTGTCGCCGTCCGGCACCCTGTACACCGCGTGTAGCGCTGCTCAGCCGACCCCGAGCGTGGTGGCGAGCTGAGTGATCGTGGTCGGGGCACGGGGGTCGCGGGCGATCTCGGCAACAATGTCGCGGGCGACCGGCCGGTGGGTGATTTCGGCCGGTGCGGTGCGCTCGGCCTCGGTCAGCATCCGAGCCGCCTGGCCCGCGTCCCCGGCGTGCAGGTGGGCGCGGGCGACGGTGAGCAGGTGCGCGGCGCGGTGTTCGGCGGGCAGCCACCGCCACCCGGACCGCGCGGTGGCCTTCTCGTGCCAGGCGAGCGCCTCGCCGGTGTCACCGTTCTCCACGGCCACGGCAGCGCGGGCCACGTCGACGGCGGTCGGCCCGAACCCGGTGCGGTGATGGTCGTACCCGTCGCCGACCCGTTCCGCCATGCCGGCGGCCTCGTCGAGCAGTTCCCCGGCGGCGGACTCGTTGCCGTCCTGCGCCGCCGCCAGGCCAGCCTGAATGAGCAGGGTCCCGCACAGGGACAACTCCACCGGCGGGCCGTACTCGATCACCGGCGGGGCGATCCGGTACGCGGCAGTGAGCATCACCGACTTCGCCTCCCGCACCCGCCCGAGCGCCCGCAGCACCTGCCCGAGCTGCACGGCCACGGCAGCGACCAGGACCCGGTCGCCGGTGGCGGCGAGCATCGCCCGATCCACCGCCAACCACGCCAACTCCGCATCACCAAGCTTGACCAACAGAGCAGCGGTGACCCGGTACGCCTCGACCAGCGGCACCCGACCCGCCACCGCAGCCACGGCATCGGTGCGCTGCGCATCAGTGAGCAGATCCGGCACCAGGCCAACCAACTGCGGGTAACGGGCGTGCTGGAACGTCGTCCACGCGTACCCCACATCCCGCACCATCCGATCCACCGGCACCACCGGGCGGCGACCCGCCGACTTCCCCAACGGAATCTCGTACCGCGACAACGCCACCCGGATCCGCTCGACGCCCTCAACCCGACCCGCTGCCTGGACCGGCGCGGCGTCCTGGCCCACAAGCGCGGCCGTGTCGATACGGAGCACACGGGCGATCTCCTGAAGCGTCGACAACTTGTCCAACCGCCGCACGCCCCGCTCGACCTTGTCCACCCAGCTCTTCGACTTACCGAGCCGATCAGCGAACACCTGCTGCGACAACCTCCGCCGACCCCGCCAGTACGCCACTCGCCGACCGACCGGCAACAGCTCAACGCTGCCCACGACGCCACCGCCGATCCGGTATGGCCCGGGTGGTGTCCTCCACCGGAATCCGATCCGCCTCCGCCTGGGCCAGAAGCCGCCGCTTCGCCGCCTCCCGCTCGGCCGCCTGAACCTGCTCACCCCGGCTCACCGCCGGCTCGTCACCCTTACCCGGCATCTCGCACCTCCCGACGTCACATCAGTGACGGAGAAGCTACGGAAAGCTACGGGCCGGAAAGGGTAAAGTTCCTACCCCTAGATCAAGAGACGAGACCAACCTTCATCGCCAGGTCACGAGCCTCGTCTCGGGTGGCACGCGGGCCATCGAGCAGGTCCAACGTGATCTGGCGGGCGTACCCGTTGAAGCGAATCGTCTCCGGCGCCGCCTGGTACGCCTGCCCCAGGAATACGACGGCCGCTTCCTTGTCGTTCTTGCCGTAGTGCGCCCGCGCGACCTCGATCAGATGACGCGCCCGGCGCGGCCTCGACGGAATCGCCGCCGCGTCATGACGACGAGCCTGCCGCACCGCCTCACCGGACTTCTGCAACTCCACCGAAACCGTCACCGCGTGCGCACCCATGACCACCCGTGAGAACGACGTCTGCGGCTGGTAGAAACCCGGCGGCAGCCGATCCGCCACCCGGTCCGCGTGGTCCCAGAACCGCCACGCCCGGCCCTCCTCACCAGCACGCGCGGCCGTATAGGCAGCCTCGAAGTTCACCGCACCCCACAACGCCAGCAGATTGGCGTTCGCATCGGCCACCTGCGGCTCCAGGACCGACAGGATGTCCAGCGTCACCGCCATAGCAGTGTCCCAATCCCCCGCGTCCCGGTGCACCTGACACAGGAACCACCCCGCACCCGCCACCGCCTCCGGGTCCCCGGACTCCTGAGCCGCCACCATCGCCCGATCCGCCACCCGCCACAGCAACTCGGCAGCGGGCTGGTAGGCAAGGAACATCTGCGCCAGCCCGAGCGTCTCCGCCAACAGGGCTTGCGCCTGCCGGCGCTCGCCACCCTCGTACACCAACGCGGCGCGTTGCGTGTCGCGCAGCAACCCCGGCAACAGGCCGCCCAGCACCGTCCGATGATCCGACGCCTGATGGCGTGCCCGCCATGCCGCGTCGAGACGGTCCCTCAGGTCGGACAACGATTCGGGCAGCACGTCAACGGAGAGCGAGAAGTGATTCACCGCATCCCGCACCGACGCCAACGCCGGGTGCTCCGGCCCGTTCACCACCGCCGACCGATCGCTCAACTCCCCAACCAAGGCAGACACGTCGACCCTGAGGGCCCGCGCTATCCGATCCAACATGTGCACCCGCGGCGGCAGGATCCGATCCGTCTCCACCGCCTTGACCCACTCGGCGCTACGACCCACCAGCCCACCAAGCACCGCCCGAGTCTTCCCCGACCGCTCCCGGTAGACCTTCAACCGCTGCCCAAACGTCAACTCCGGCAGGGAATCCACCATGGGCCTCCTCGTAGGGCGGAACCGCCACCGACCCACAACGGCCGTCAGTTCACGCTACCGACCCTGCGGCCAACTCATAAGCCCCAACATGCCGGACAGGGCCTCGACCCCGATAGGTCCAGTGGATCGGCCCATCAGGATACTCCGCGCTGGTTTGGCGGTGCCCGCCCCTCCCGCGTACCTCGCACCTGGATACCAGGGCTGCGACCTGCTTCTTCTGTGTGAGCTAGGGCGTTGTCTATCGTCTTTGGTCGGCGTCTGACGCCCTGAACGACGTCCCGATCTTGCAAGGTAGGTCTCTCTACGGCCGGCATCGCAGGTTCCGCAGTGCTCTTGGCCCGTAGTCCGTAACCAACCTGCCTACTTCTCGACAGTTGATCGCTCGGGTACGCGCGGGGGGTCGCGGACACAGGTTGTGCTGTGGCATGGTGCAGCCCTGAGTGAGACCCCGGCAGAAGGGTCGTGGCCCCGTCGCCCTGGCGGCAACATCTGTCGCCAAGGGGAAGTGGAGTGACTTGACTGCCGCGCGGGAATCGGCGTGGCGAAACACATCACGTAATCAGAATGGTGAGTTGCAGTAGGCTATGACACCCGAGCGTGATCCCAAGAAAATCGTTGGTCGAGTTCTTCATGTCGATCTCGATAACAACGAGTTCATCGTAGAACTCCCCAATGGGTTTGTGATCCCGTATGACATTCTGGAAGACGACGACTTCGCCAAAGGGGACGTCGTCCTAGTTAGCGCAGATCTCACAAAAGTGCGGCCAGCTCCAAGACACTTGTGGCGCGAGGAGCAGTGGATTGGCATTGTCCGGTTGGTCCTGAAAAAAGAGGTAATTGTAGACGTCGGTGGGAGGATACGAGCGTTCCCGTCGCCGAAGGGCTTCAAGTTAAAGAAGGGAAACACCGTCGAAGGAGCCGATTCGGCCGGAATTCAAAGGGTTCTAACGAAAGAGCCTATTAGGTATCTCGACCTTCGGGAAGATCCTGTTTCGGCTAAGGAGTTCAGGACAAAGCCAAGCGACTACCCGTCGTTCGACGACTTCGGTGGATTCTCCGAGATTGTCGAGAGGGCGCAGGAGTTGATTGAGCTCCCTCTCAGAAAGCATAGCGAGCTTGCGAAGATTGGCGCAAGGCCAATTAAGGGAGTGCTCTTTACGGGCCCTCCTGGAACTGGCAAGACGATGCTCGCTCGAATTATTGCAAACCGCGCGGGTGCTACCTTCTACCAGGTTAGCGGCCCTCAGGTTTTGAGCCAGTGGTACGGCCAGAGCGAGGAGCTTATTCGTGCAATCTTCGATGATGCCGCCGAGCAAGACAGGGCTATCGTCTTCTTCGACGAGATGGACAGCCTCGCTACCCAGCGGAACGACAATTCACACGAGGCATCCCGGCGAATCGTCGGTCAACTGCTCGCTTCTATAGACGGGTTCAGTATCGACACGAATGTTGTGGTCGTCGCGACAACTAACCGCCCACAGGATATCGATGTCGCCTTGCGCAGGCCCGGCCGATTCGACTGGGAGATTCATTTCTCGTTGCCGCCTCTCGAAGATCGGGAGGTGGTCCTGCGAACTTCGGCGCGCAAGCTGAACATCCGAGGCGAGATGCCTCATTCGATTATTGCTCAGAAGACCGAATCGTGGTCGCCCGCAGAACTTGCCGCAATCTGGAGTGAGGCCGCTCTCCTAGCGGTGAAAGATGAACGCGATGTGATCGTTGAGGAAGACTATTTTGGCGGGTTTGAGCGCGTTGCCAGCCAGAGAGCGCGCGTAGTAGCCAGTTCCCGTGAAGAACATGCGGAGGAAACGCAATGATCGGTTGGGGCTGGCTGGAGCAGCGGCGCCGCCGACGCCGTGAACTTGCTGCGCTTCAACGAGAGATGGAGTTGCGTGAGTTCGTGTACCTCGATGAGGTTAGCGTCACAAGCCTTCTTTCCTCTCGCCTAGGAAAGCTTCCAAACGAGTTTACGGATACCTTAACCAAGGCGAGTAAGGAACAACGCAGCAGCCACTTCGAAGGGAATTGGAAGGCTCTCAAGACTCGCGTTGGTTCTCAAAGAGAAACGACCTGGACCGAAGACACCAAGGTAGTGAGCAAAGCGACGATTCAGGCTACCTTTAAGCGGCTCTATCGGGAAGAGAAAAGCTCGCTAGTCTTGCGGCCTATCCTGTTGGAGGAGCCGCCGAAAAGCAGCAATGCTGCCCGAAGGCTGCTTGATAATGCAGCCGGGGGAGTAGCGGACGACGTCTGGGTCATACCGAGCCAGAGACTGCGGCGCGGACGTCTAGCGGACATCGAGGTTGAGGTGCAGGCCGATCCCGCTTTCCGGGTGAGCGTCATCATCTCCACCTTCGCTGACCTTATGAGGGAAGGCAAGCAGCTTTTTGCCGATACAGACAGGAGCGCGCTAGACAAGGCTATCGAGCTTAATGGTCTTCTCAGCAAGCTGATGGCAGGCCTAGTGCCGCTGAGGTGTCGGGTCATAGACTACGAGGTAGTGTCAATCGGAGGAGTTGATTACCTGGCACATCAACGCCTTCTCGGGCAACTTGACGACGCTGGCCGCCCTCCAACAAAGAAGCTCCTGCTCGTCGGCGTAGCCGAGGAGTCGCTGTTTTGGAAAGACATCCGACGCATCTTGTTTTCGAAGTCCAGGTTCAGAGTTCTTTGCAGGTTCGATCACGACGGCCTGCGCTCGGAGTGGACTGCTGTCAAATTAGCGGATGTGCTTGGCGAGGTCGTTCCCGAATTCATGGATGAAGTAAATATGCTCGGTTCTGGCATGCTGGAGGCATTTGCCGAAGGCGCGAAGCGTCGGCAGCCTGTGATGGAGCCGAGAGTGCGGGCGCTGTGCGCTTTCGGGGATATGCTTGCTAGTTGCGCTGGCGTCGAGTTGACCGAAATCGACCGTAGGCAGGTGGAGCAGATCGCGAGCGAGATGGCGGATTTGGTGGTGGGGGTAACTGAGAGCCGCAAGGCCTTCTCATCTGTTGCCGCGTACATCGCCACCTTGGGTGGGCGGGAGGTCGATGCCGCGCAAGTCGCTGAACTTCGGGTTAGGGCGCGTCAAGAGCAAGGGCTGGGGCCCGGGGGATCCGCCATGAGGGTCGATACACCGCCGCTGGCCCTTCCTGCCAGGGGAGACGAGAAGTTTATGGAAACCGAAATCGTGGCTATCTACTGGTAGTGGGTGCACTGGCCGACATCAAGTCATGTGCCATCCCGATGCTCCTATGGACCTCAGGGGTGAGGGCGGTGAAATCGGCGCATAGGGCGGTGTAGACGTAGCGTTTGGGGTAACGGAGGATTTCTTGCTTGCTGAGGGCTTCGGTGACGCGTCGTTGCTGTTAGGTGTGGGTGCGTGGGAAAGGACAGCAACCGTCGCTCTGCCGGTGAGTCAGACCAACCCAGCGACCCACCCCACCACCCGCACTGCCTGTCGTCAGCCGGCGGCCCAGGGGGCTACCCCCTCCGCGCCAGCCGCCGGGCGTGGTGCGTGGCCAGACTCGGAGCGCCAGCGGAGCGACGGACGCGCCCCGGCGGCGTGCCCGGCCCATTCAGGGCTGCTTTGATAGACGTAAACAAAGTTCTCTCACACCTGCGGTCGGCTGGCGGTCGCTCTGGGAGGATGACGGTACGGATCGCTTTGAGGGCCGGTGCTGGCTGGACTGGTGGCAGGGACCCGGCAAAGCCGTGATGGTGTCTGACTTGTGATGCTTGGAGTAGGAGCGCCGCTGTTGGTGACAGCAAGACGGGCATCCCGTCCGATTCCGGCTACCAGGCCAATCTGCCCGAAATGACCTGATTATCTTTCCGCGTGCCGCTTGCCCTGCCATTCTTGTCTAACCCTTGACATCCAGCGATGACCAGAAGCCAGGCACGGCCCCTTCATCCTGCCCGAGGTCGTGACCGACTGTCGCCTGGCAGACACTTGGCCGGGAGGCATCCGATGCGCTTGAGCCGTACTCTTATTCGACGGTCGAAGGGCTAGGAGGAGTCCATTGGAGCAGCCGACACGCCTGGCCAAGATGGTGGGACGGGTAGGCATCTGCATCCTGGTTCGGCACGGTGTCCGCGACGACAAGGAGGGCTACTCGGGCCTAATAGAGAGCCTTGAGAAGGACCCTCGCGTAAAGTCGATCGACGCCCCGCCCGTTTTGACAGCATCGGTAGAAGATGTTCGTTATGTAGTTCCGCCTTTCAGGCCAGGCAAGTCTAAAAAAAGCATGAGGACGGAAGGGGCGACCCATACCCACATTCACGCCCTCCGCGTTCAACCCGCGATACGGTTGCATATCCAAGTTCCCCGCCGACTGCAAGTCGAGGGTAAAAACGAGGACGAGGTCCCTTCTGACGAATACTGGGTAGCCTGGGACGGGGTAACCGTTCTCGTTACGTGGCTTCATAGTTCCTCTGCGCGCCCATTCGGAACTGCGGGTGGCCTAGTCGTCCTAGAGATCCTTAAGAAGGCGGCCGAAGACAGCGGATTGTCATTACGCCGACTCTCCTGTGGCTCAAACTGCGGCTACCCATTCGCACACTCGGACATGTTGATTGAGCCTGTCGCCGAGACTGTCATCCCGACCTTCTCCACTCAGGGTCGCTTCGTCTTGAAGGTTGAGGTGCGGGATCGGGAAACACCCCTGGAACTCGCCTCCGCCTTGTTGTCGCATATTAACTTCGTCTGCCACATGTACACCAAGCTGCGCAGCCATGGGCGGGTTATAGCCGTCGCGGAAGAAGATGCCCGCGCCAGCGTGGCCGATCTACTTACTCTGCAATATAATCGCGCCCTCTTCGGGACCCTTCCATTGCGCGCAAGGCTGAAGCCCTTGTGGCGCACTCGGGGATGGCGGAAGAACTCGACTCGCTTTATCGCGGCCACTTGGCTTGGACTCGTCACAATTGAAGAGAATAAGAGGGAGTGGAGTAGAACCCGCCTGGTCTTCGATGAGAGCGCATCAAGCGGAAACATGAATTTGCTGTTCCAGCAGGAGTATCCTCAAGAGGTCAATCTCGTTACGTCGCTGGACGTAAGCAGCATTCGAGCCTCAGTTGAACAGATGGCGGCCCGCATAGATACTCGATTTACCGTCTTCACAACTACAGTGGTGGCACTCATTGGTGCGCTAATTGGTGCCATTGCTTCCCAATTGGCGGGATAAGACACCCCTCCTCACGGCACGTTCGCCATCCTCACTGTCTGCCGTCGACCCGCCCTCCTGGGGAGCGGGCCGCCGCCCGGCCCGCCACGTCAAGATGGCCTTGACGCCCGTACGGACGCTGGCGGGTCGGGCGGTGGCCTGCTCGACTCGCCCGGGTCGGCTGGCGGGATGACTCTCCCCGCAACCACCCACGGATCGCAAGCTGCCGACGGACCCTTCCTGCCGAATCGCTGGACTCGACGTCGGAGATGCCCCAGAGATCGACGCCACGGAAGTCACCCACGACGAACACCAGCGGACACCGGTCCACGGCTGGTGGTGCTTCCCGTCCCTGCCACCCCTGAAGAGGAGAGAAGGTCACGCCGATCACCGTCCACGACGCCAGAAGAACCTGCGCCACCCTCCTGGCCGACCTCGACGTCCACCCCAGAGTCGCCATGCAGGTGCTCAGGCACGCCCGCTTCGCGGTGACGATGGAGATCTACACGCAGGTCACATCGACAAAGACGAGAGAAGCGCTCAAGCGCCTCGGCGACTCCCCGAGCCGCTGACGAGAACTGCTGTACAAAGCTGCTGTACGCAAGCAGAAAGGCCACCTCCCGAACCCGGGAAGTGGCCTTTGACCTGCGTGGGCGATACTGGGATCGAACCAGTGACCTCTTCGGTGTGAACGAAGCGCTCTCCCGCTGAGCTAATCGCCCTCAGCGCGCATGACTCTACCCGATGGCGAGCCGGACCCAAAAACCGGGCCTCAGTGCGTCGCGAGGTAGTGCAGCATCCCCGCCACCACGTCGATGCCCAGGCTGTACTTGAGCGAGAGCCACACCACCACGGACACGAAGACCAGCCCGACCAGGCCGAGCACGAAGCGCATGCCGAGCGATCGGCTGGTGACCCAGCGTGTCCAGGCGTTGACGTGCCGGCGGGTGAACGCGAGCAGCCGGCGGGCCCAGTGGAACTCGACCGCCCAGACGCCGAGGCCGGCGATGACGAGCAGCCAGCCGGGGCCGGGCAGCGGGATGAGGGCGATGCCGACGGTGACCACGACGGCGCCGAGGATGCCGATGAATATCTTGAGGGCGATGCGGCCGGTGGGGTTGGCGCGGATGAGGTCGAGCGTGGTGTGCAGGCGGGCGCGCCAGCCCCGTCGCCGTCGCCGCTCCATGAGAGCGGTTTGCGAACGCCCGTCGACCGGCACGTCGTCCCCCCGATCGGCTGCGGTCCTCGTCGCCACCGAGGAGGTCCTCCTCGCGGCCATTTCCACCCCCAGTGTCGCCCGGGACCGTCACCCCTGCTGACGACTGGACGTTACCGGAGTAAGTCGACGACTGAACCACCCGTTGCCGGGCGGAACGACGGAGTGGGCGGAATCGGAAATTTTACTCGGGGCCGGGCTGGTCCCGGGGGCTTTCCGACCCCCTTCCCACCACTGGGTGAAGTCAGCGTATGGCGGAGCGTAGCCAGGAGCAGCACCTGAGTATGGGAAAAGCGGGACACGCGCGTTCCGCAGCGGTGCCGGGGGGAGAACGTCCATGAGTGTCATTCGACCGACGACCGTCGAGGTTGAGACGTCGCTAAGGCTCGTCGCGCCTGACGCCACCGCCTTGCCGGTGCGTGCCAGCCTGCGTTACGACCCTGCTGACCCGTATGCGGTCCATGTCCTGTTCCATGCCGAATCGGCCGGTGGCGAGGCGGTGAGCTGGTCGTTCGCCCGCGAGCTGCTGGTCACCGGGCTCGACGAGCCGGCCGGCATCGGTGATGTGCGGGTCTGGCCGTGGGCCACCCCGCGCGGCGACTTCGTCGCGCTCGCGCTGTCGTCCCCGGACGGCAACGCGCTGTTCGAGGTCCCGCGCAGCGTGCTGGTGCGTTTTCTGCGCCGGACCTACGTCGTCGTTCCGCGCGGCCGGGAGGCCGAGCACCTGGACGTCGACACCGCGGTGAACCGGCTGCTCGCCGGTCGCTGACCACGCCACACCCGGGGCCGCGCGGATCTGCCGAGTCCGCGCGGCCCCGGGCCGTCTTCCACCCCCACACCCCGGGGTACGCGGGTCAGCCGCGCGTGGTGATCCCGCCGTCGACCGGGATGACCGCCCCGGTGAGGTACGCGCCGGCGCGCGACGCGAGGTAGATCGCGGTGCCCGCCATGTCCTCGGGGCGTCCGATCCGGCCCAGCGGCACCTGCTGCCGGATGGCCGCGCGTGACTCGGGGTCGTCGAGCGCGAACGCGGTCATCTTGCTCTCGAACGGGCCGGGCGCGATCGCGTTGACCGTGATCGCCTCACCGGCGAGTTGGTGGGCGAGGCCGCGGGTGAGCATGTGCACGGCCGCCTTGGTGGCGGAGTAGGCGTACACCTCCATCCACGGCACCCGGAGTCCGTCGATCGACCCGATGTTGATCACCCGGGCCGGGTCGTCGAGGTCGGCGGCGGCGCGCAGCGCCGGCAGCAGCGCGGTGGTGAGCCGGAAGACGGCCTTGACGTTCACCGCCCAGAGCTTGTCGAAGGCGCTCTCCGGGTAGTCCTCCAGCGGCGCGCCCCAGGTGGCGCCGGCGTTGTTGACGAGCACGTGCAACCGGTCGTGGCGTTGCCGCACGGCCTCGGCCAGGCCCAGCGCGCCGGTGTCGCTGCTCAGGTCCGCCGGGATCGCCTCGCAGTGCCCGTCGGCGGAGAGTTCCTCGGCCACCGACTCGCACACGTCGGCCTTGCGGGAGGAGATGACGACCCGGGCGCCGGCCCGCACGAATCCGCGCGCGATCATCAGCCCGATCCCCCGCGAACCGCCGGTGACCAGGACCGTCTTGCCGTCGACCGAGAACAGATCCGTCATGCCCATCCCATCGCCGTCCTCCCGGGTCACGGCCGTCGGCCGACCCGTGCCTTACCGATCGGTAACCTAACCGTCCGTCAGGCGCCCCGACAAGGGTGAACCGCCGAGATGCAAGGTGCGGCCAAGCCGGTTAACGTCGGGTCAATGGTCACTACCGGTCAGCCCTCCCCGGCCTTCCGCACCGGCCTGTCGGAGCCCCGCCTCAGCGCTGACGAGATTTTCACCGGCGCGCTCGACGATCTCACCCCGGCACCCGGCTGGCCCCGGCCGGTCCTGCTCGACCACGATCTGCTGATCCTGGTCACGCACGGCCACGGCACCGCCGAGCTGGACTTCCGGGCGGTGTCCTGCCGGCCGGGCACGTTGCTGCACGCCCGGCCCGGCCAGGTGCTGCGTTGCCTCGGTCCGCAGCTCGACGCCACGGTGGTGTGCTGGGGGCCAGACGCGCTGCGCGGCCTCGACGTCGACCCGGACGCGGTGCCCACCTACCGCCAGCTCGCCGGGGAGGACGAGGACGCGGTGATCAGCGAGGTGACCCAGTTGGCCGTGGACGCCGACCGGCACGCGCTGGTGCCCGCCGCCGCGGCGCTGCTGCGGCACCAGCTCGCCGTGCTGCTGCTGCGGCTGAGCCTGCTGCCGCATCCCGGGGACGGGCCGGCGCCGGGCGCCGAGGCGGAGACGTTCCGGCGGCTGTGCCGGGAGGTGGAACGCGGCTACCGGCGTACCCGCCGGGTGGAGGACTACGCCGGCCAGCTCGGCTGCTCCGTGCGTACCCTGACCCGGGCCTGCCTGGCGGTGACCGGCCGCAGCGCCAAGCAGGTCATCGACGAGCGGGTGGCGTTGCAGGCCCGGCGGTTGCTGGCCGCCACCGACGAGCCGATCGCCGGGATCGGCCGGCGGCTCGGTTTTCCCGAGCCGACCAACTTCGGCCGCTTCTTCACCCGGGAGGTCGGGGTGAGCCCGGGCGCGTTCCGGGCCGCCCGGGAGCAGCCGCTTCCGGTCCGTTCGGTGCGCCCGCGCCCTCCCGCCGACTCCGCCGTGCGGGACGGCCAGGCATGATGTCAGGGTGCAGATCTCCGCGCGCGGCGACTACGCGGTCCGGGCAGCCCTGAGCCTGGCCACCGCGTACCCCACTCTGTTGTCCACCCAGGCCATCGCGGCGGAGCAGGAGATGCCCCGCAAGTTCCTCGAGGCGGTCCTGGCGGACCTGCGTCGCTCGGGGATCGTGCGGGCCCAGCGCGGCGCCGAGGGTGGCTACACGCTGTCCCGGCCGCCGCGCGACGTCACCATCGGGCAGGTGTTGCGCGCCGTCGACGGCCCGCTGGCCGGGGTACGCGGCCTGCGCCCCGAGGAGACCCGGTACGACGGCGCGGCGGAGAACCTGCCCCGGCTCTGGGTGGCGGTGCGCGCCTCGGTGCGGCGGGTGGTCGACGAGGTGAGCCTGGACGAGCTGGTCAGTGGCCGGTTGCCGGCGCACGTGCGCAAGCTGACCACCCAGCCGGACGCGTGGGAGCCGCGTTGACCGGGACGGTCACCACGACTCGGGCGTGGTGACGGGTCGGCCGCGCGGGTCGTCGTCCGCACCGAGGCCGAGCGCCAGCGGTTCGCCGAGCACGACGGTGTGGTCGTCGGCGGTGAGCCGGCGGACCACCCGGCAGAGCAGCACGGCCAGCGCGTCGCCGATCAGCGGCACCCCGAACGGGCCGGCGGTCCAGCCGGGGTGGACGGTGAGCCGGTCGATGCCGCTGGTGGCGAAGATCTGCGCGATCTCCTGCTGGTCGGGGGCGAGCAGGTGCACCGCCACGTGTTCGGCGTGCGCGACGGTGGGCCAGCTCGCCGAGGCGTGACCGAGGCGGACCGAGACCAGCGGCGGGTCCAGCGACACCGAGGTGAACGAGGTGGCGGTGAAGCCGGCCGGCGGCAGCGTCGGCAGGTGCCGGCCGCCGTGCAGGCCGGGCGTGGTGACCACGGTGACCGTGGTCGCCTGGCGGCGCAGCAGGCCACGGAACGAGTCGACGTCGACCGGGCGCAGCTCGACGGTGGCGGGCCGCTCCACGGTGGTCACGACGCCACCGCCTTCTTCCATGCAGTGAGATGTTGATCGTTACTCTCGCGCTGATCTTCTTCTACCAGCATCCGCCACCCCCTATAACCTACCCGCTGGATAGAGATTGTGCCCGGTGCGACATCCACCGTCCAGAGCGGAGGCGACCGGGTTTCGCTTTTCGTCGATCCGGGCATGTTCGATCCCGCAGAGGCAGGGAGACGAAGGAGGCACCCCCGATGGGCGTCCAGTTCCGTAAGCGCAAGAAGTTCGGGCCGCTGATCCTCCACTTCACCCAGAACGGGTTTTCCTCGTGGAGCATCAAGATCGGCCGCTGGTCCTGGAACTCGAACACCCGCGCCCACCGCGTGGACCTTCCGGGGCCGCTCTCCTGGAAGCAGGACAAGGCCTGATCCCCGGGCGAGGAGTGGGGTGCCGGCGATCCGCCGGCACCCCACTCGTCGTTCGGGCGGGTGTGGCGGTCAGGCGGTCCGCACGGCGCTGATCACCACGTCCCCGCCGAGCCGGCCGGGCTCCGGGTCGCGGGTCACCGCGCCGTCGTCGAGCAGCGAGACGAGCGCGCGGTTGGCGTCGGCGGCCCGGTAGACCGTGGCGGTCGCGGCGAACCGGCGCAGCTCGGTCACCGTGAGCGGGCCGGAGCGGCCCAGCTCGGCCAGCAGCTCGCGGCGCAGCGGGCCGGGCTCCGGGTCGGGACCGATGTCGAGCAGCCGCCCCGTCGGGTCGGCCGGGTCGCGGTAGCGCACCCCGGCGAACTCGTCGACCGCCCAGAGCGCCTCCTTCAGCGCCTCCAGGCCCCGGTCCGAGCCGGTGCCGTAGCCGAGCAGCCGGGCTGGCGCGTCGCCGGCGGGCACCAGCTCGACCTCGGTGGCGAGCGGGAAGCCGGCGGCGGAGAGCGCCGGGCGCAGCGACCGGCCCGGCTCGGTGACAAGCAGCAGCTCGGCCGGGCGGCCGGACGCGACGGCGGCCAGCAGCGCCCGGTCGGGCTCGCCGCCGTCGACCACGGCGAGCAGCGGCGCCCCGGCCGCGCCGGCCGCCTTGAGCGCCACCGGCAGCCGGTCCGGCCGGCCGGACACCACGTGCACGGCGACGTCGGCCGGCAGGGTGGCCTCGACCGCGCCGATCCGCGTCGGCAGGTCCGCGTCGCCGTCAGCGAGCACCAGCACGGTCAGCCGCCGCCCGCGCAGCCGGTCGGCGAACTCCCCCACCACGCCCAGCGCCGCCTCCGCGCCCGCGGCGGCGTTGCCGGCGTACGCGAGGGCGAGCGTGGCCCGCCGCGCGCGCTGGAGTGCCGCGGGGAGCCAGTGGTCGAGCTGGCGGACGAGCAGCTCGCGCAGGACGGCGTCGGTCGACATGGTGCCGTTTCTACCGCACCGCGCGACCGGTCCGGCCGGGAACCCCGGTCAGGACGGGACGGAGACGCCCACGCCGCCGCGGGTCTGTCCGCCGTAGCGCTGCCGCTCGCGGTCGAGGTCGAGCCGGCCGATCCGCTTGCGGGCGGCGAGCGTGGCGTCGTCGAGCAGGTCGGCCGGGACGATCCAGACGATCTCGAACTCCAGCCCGTCCGGGTCGCGGCCGTAGAGGCTCTTGGTGGTGCCGTGGTCGGAGGCGCCGGCCAGGGCGCCGGCGGCGGCCAGCCGCTCGGCGGTGGCGCCCAGCTCGTCGAGCGTGTCCAGTTCCCAGGCGAGGTGGTAGAGGCCGACGGTGCGCCGGCCGGCCTCGGACGCCCCGGCCGCCGCGCCGATCTCGAACAGGCCGAGGTCGTGGTCGTTGGTGGAATCGGGCGCCTGGAGGAAGGCGGCGCCGCGGAAGCCGTCGGGCGTCATCGGCACCCGGCGGAAGCCCAGCACGTCGCGGTAGAAGGCGACGCTGCGCTCCAGGTCACTGACGTAGAGGACGGCGTGGTTGAGGCGGTGGATTCCCATGCCACCGACGGTAGCGCGGCTTAGTTGAGCATTCAACTATTGTCGGTATGATGGGCGTCATGACCAGGTGGCTGGACCCCGACGAGCAGCGGACCTGGCGGGCCTTCCTCGCCGCCTCCCGCGCGCTGATGGACACGCTCGACCGCGAGCTGCAACGCGACGCCGGCATGCCGCACGCCTACTACGAGATCCTGGTCCGGCTCTCCGAGGCCCCCGACCGGCGGCTGCGGATGAGCGAGCTGGCCGACGCCACCGGCTCCTCCCGCAGCCGGCTCTCGCACGCCGCCACCCGGCTGGAGGCCGCCGGATGGATCCGCCGGGAGGACTGCCCCACCGACCGGCGCGGCCAGCTCGCCGTCCTCACCGACGACGGCTTCGCCACCCTGGCCGCCGCCGCGCCCGGCCACGTCGAGGGGGTACGCCGACACCTGTTCGACGCGCTCAGCCCGGCCCAGGTCGACCAGCTGCGCCGGATCAGCGAAACGCTCGCCGACCACCTGACCGGATCGGAACCAAACTGATCCACTCCGGGGCTTGTACTAAACGTCGCCGGATGAGCACGATGGGGCGTGTCCTCCGGCTTCGCTGACCTGACCGTCCAGGCGCACCAACTGGTGTCCGAAGGCGACCTCACCGGCGCGCAGCAACTGCTCGCCGACGCGCTCAGCGACGCCGATCCCCGCCCCGGCAACGCCTCCCCCGAGCTGGCCGAGGCGGCCGGTCTCCAGGCGCGGCTGCTCGTCGCGCTCGGCGAGCCGCACTCCGCCCGCGGCTGGGCCGCGTTCGCGTACGCGGCGGCCACCCGGCTGTTCGGGCGCTCCGACGAGCGCACCGTCACCGCCGCCGCGACGCTCGCCGCGGTGCTGCACCGCGTCGGCAGCGACGCCCGGGCCGCCCGGCTCTACTCGGACGTCATCATCGAGCTGACCGCCCGTGACGGGCCGGAGTCCCAACGGGTGCTTGCCGCGCACGCCGACCTGGCCACTGTGGAATACGCGCGCGGCCAGTGCGACGTGGCCCGGGACCGGCTCCAGGACGCCTGGGAGCTGCACCGCGAGGTCTACGGCGACGGCCACCCCAGCGGCATCAAGATGCTTGCGAAGCTCGGCGCGATGGAACGCGACTGCGGCCGGTACGACGACGCGCACGAGCACCTGGCCCTCGCCGAGGACCTGTGCCGCCAGCACCTGGCCGTGGACGACCCGCTCGCCGTCCAGGTGGCCGGGCTGGCCCGCGCCGCCGCCGACCCCGACCACGTCTGCGCCGCGCCGCCCGAGCCGCCCGCGCGCGAGACGCCGGTGGTGCCCGCCGCCCGCGTCCCCTCGTCCGCCGAGGGGCCGCCCGACCTGCCGCCCTACGCCCCGCCCGCGCTCGACGACCCGGTGGAGACGCCGCTCTACCACCCGCCCGGCCGGGCCGCCGACACCGCGCACGTGCCGACGCCCCGTACCCCGCCCGAGGCCGACGGCGACCCGTACGACGACTACCCGTGGCCGCCCGACGAGCCGGCGGAACAGCCCTGGCGACCGGACGAGCCGGCCGAACAGCCCTGGCGGTCGAGCGAGCCGGCCGAACAGCCCTGGCGGTCGAGCGAGCCGACGGAACAGCCCTGGCGGTCGAGCGAGCCGGCCGAACAGCCCCGGCGACCGGGTGAGGAGGCGCTGCCGCCGACCGTGGCCGGGCTCGCCGACGACGCGCCGGGCGTACGCCGGGTGCCGCCGTCCCCGGAGTCGCCGTCGCGCTACCTGCCGGTGCACGTGCCCCGCCCGCCCGTCCCGCCCCGGCGGGAACGGCCCTGGCTGCCGCTGGCGGTGCTCGGCGTGGTGGTGGCGCTGCTGCTCGGCACCATCGCGGTGATCGCCGGGGTGTCCAAGGTGGGCTCCCGCGACGCCCCGGTCACGCCGACGACCGGGCCGTCGGCGGGCCCGTCGAGCGGGCCGCCCGCCTCCACCCGCCCCACCGCGAGCGCGCCGCCGGCCGCCCGTCCGGGCACCCCACCGGGCCGGTTCACGATCACCGACCGGCGCGACAGCATCGTGCTGAGCTGGACGTACCCGCGCGGCGCCGAAGGCCCGGTGGTGGTCGCCGGTGGCCGCGCCGGCCAGCCGCAGGGCACGTTCGCGACGTTGCCCGCCGGCAGCGGCGACTACATCGCCTACGGGCTCGACCGCACCACCGACTACTGCTTCACCGTGGCGCTCGTCTGGTCCACCGACACGGTCGCCCGCGCCGGGCCGGTCTGCACGAAGCGACGCCGCTGACCGTCACTCCGGGTCGCCGTCGGCGAGCACCGGCAGGCGTACCGTCACCCGCAGCCCCGGCGCGGCGGCGCCCGGCGTCGCGTCGGCCAGCTCCACCGTGCCGCCGGCCCGGCGCACCAGCTCCCGCACGATCGCCAGGCCGAGGCCGGCGCCGCCGGCGTCGCGGGCCCGCGCGTCGTCCAGCCGGGTGAACCTGGCGAACACCCGCTCCCGGTCGGCCGCCGGGATGCCCGGCCCGTCGTCGGTCACCGTGACCAGGTGGTACGGCCCGTCCGGGCCGGAGACCGCCAGCTCCACCCCGTTGTCCGCGTGCCGCAGCGCGTTCTCGACCAGGTTGACGAGCACCCGGCGCAGCTCCCCCGGATCCCCCTCGGTCCACCGTGCCCCGTCCGGCGACGTCAGCCACAGCGGCGGGGACGGGTAGCGGGCGGCCACCCCGCGCAGCAGCTCGCCCAGCTCCACCGGACCCACCGGCGCCAGCCGCCCGTCTCCGGCGCGGCCCTGCGACTCCGGCCCCCCGCCCCCGGCGCGGCCCCGGTGCTCCGGCCCCCCGCCCCCGGCGCGGCCCCGGTGCTCCGGCTGCCCGGCCCCGGCGCGGCCACGACGGTCCGGCGGCGGCTGCTCGTCCAGGCGGGCCAGCAGCAGCAGGTCGTCGACCAGGCGACTCAGCCGCTCGGTGTCGGCGAGCAGGTCGTCGGCCACCGCCGGCCAGTCGGTGTCGTCGCCGAGACGCCGGGCCACCTCCAGCGCGGTACGCATGTTCGTCAACGGGCTGCGCAGCTCGTGCGCGGCGTCGGCGACGAACGCCCGCTGCCGGTCCCGGGACGCGGCCAACCGGTCCAGCATGTCGTTGAGCGTGACCGCGAGCCGGTGGATCTCGTCCTGCCCGGCCGGCACCGGCAGCCGTTCCGCCCCGGCCCGCCCGGTGATCTCGGCGGCGCCGCTGCGCAGCTCCTCCACCGGGCGCAGGGTCGCCCCGACCACCCGCCAGGCCACCACCGCCAGCCCCGCCACCAGCAGCGGGAAGCCGACGAACAGCAGGTTGCGCACCACGTACAGGCTGTGCCGCACGTCCGACAGCGACTTCGCGACAAGCACCGTACGCGGCTCCGCGGGCGTGCCGGCCGGCACCGTCACCACCCGCACCGGCCCGGACATGCCGACCCGCCGCCCGTCCACCACCAGCCGCTGCCGCTGCCCCGGGCGCAACCGGTCCGGGCCGAGCATCGGCACGAGTCGGTCCGCGTCGATGGAGGCGGCCCGGATCCGGCCCTGCGCGTCGACCACCTGCACGCGCAGCTGCCCGCCGGCCACCGGCAGCGGATCCGGCAGCGCGTCCTCGGCGGTGAGCAGCGCCACCGCGTCCGCGGTACGCAGCGCCTCCGCGTCGACCGAACGTTGCAGCGTCCAGCCGAGCGCGCCGAGCAGCAGCGCGCCGCCGAGCGCGAATCCGAGCACCAGCCCGAGCACGCCGAGCGCGAGCAGCCGGGCCCGCAGGCCGAGACGCGACCACGGGCGGCTCATGTGGCCAACCGGTAGCCGGCGCCGCGCACCGTCTCCAGCCGCTCCCGGCCGATCTTGCGACGCAGGTAGCCGACGTAGACCTCCACCGCGTTCGGGGCGGTCTCCACCGAGGCGTCCCAGACGTGGTCCAGCAGCTCGGTCTTGGACACCACCTCGCCGGCACGACGCATCAGGTAGTCGAGCAGCGCGTACTCGCGGCTGGTCAGCGCGACCTCGACGTCGGCCCGGGTGACCCGCCGTCGAGCCGGGTCCAGGCGCAGGTCGCCGACCGTGAGCACGGTCGGCCGGCGGGGCGCGCCGCGCCGCAGCAACGCCCGCAGCCGGGCCAGCAGCACCACGTACGAGAACGGCTTGGTCAGGTAGTCGTCGGCGCCGCAGTCCAGGCCGTCGGCCTGGTCGTACTCGCCGTCCTTGGCCGAGAGCATCAGCACCGGCAGCCAGCGCTGCTCGGCGCGCAGCCGGCGCACCACCTCGTAGCCGGAGAGGCCGGGCAGCATCACGTCGAGGATCATCGCGTCGTAGTCGCCGTGCCGGGCCGCGTCCAGCCCGGCCGGGCCGGTGGCCGCCACGTCCACCACGAAACCCTCCGCCGACAGGCCCCGGCGCAACGCCGCGGCGAGCCGCGTCTCGTCCTCCACCACCAGCAACCGCACCGGTCCAGGGTGCCACCCCCGGGTCACCCGTAGGGGATCAGCTCAGCGTCCTCACAGCGACGATCCCGCAGCATGGTGCGCAGGAGGTGCACACTATGTCTGTGATGAAGAACCGCGCCGTGCTGCGCTGGCTGGTCCCGGTGACCGCGGGGGTCGCCGTGATCGGGGGCGGCGCCGCCATCGGCGCGTTCGCCGCCGGCGCCGACCCGGCCCTGCCCCCACGCAGCGCCGCCCAGCTCCTGGACGACCTGCGGACGTCCCGCCTGGACGGGCTCTCCGGCACCGTGGTGCAGCGCGCCGACCTCGGCCTGCCGCCGATCGCCGCGCTCGCCGGCAAGGCCACCGGCAACGAGCTGGCCGGCCTGGTCTCCGGCACGCACACGCTACGGGTCTGGTACGGCGGGGAGGACCGGCAGCGGCTGGCCCTGGTCGACACGCTCGGCGAGCAGGACGTGCTGCGCAACGGCCGCGACGTCTGGACCTGGAACAGCCGGGAGAACACCGCGGTCCACCGCGAGCTGCCCGCCGACGGCAAGGACCTGCCGTCCGCGCCGGCCACCCCGGCCGACGCCGCCCAGCAGGCGCTGGCCGCGATCGACCCGACCACGGCGGTGACCGTCGGCCGGACGGCCACCGTGGCCGGACGGGACGCGTACGAGCTGGTGCTCACGCCGCGCGACAAGGCGTCGCTGGTGCACCAGGTGCGGATCGCGCTCGACGCGGAGGAGCACGTGCCGCTGCGCTTCGAGGTGCTCGCCGACGGTCAGGACGAGCCGGCGTTCGAGGTGGCGTTCACCCAGGTCGACTTCCGCACCCCGGCCGCCGACCAGTTCCGGTTCAACCCGCCGCCGGGTGTGAAGGTCACCGAGGAGTCCACCGACGCGCGCCCCGGCCCGGCCGGCAAGGCGTCCGGCAAGGTGCCCGGCTCGAAGCCCGGCCAAGCCGACGCGGAGCGGCCGGACGTGCGTACCGTCGGCACCGGCTGGACCACGGTGGTGGTCGCCGAGCTCGGCGGCGCGGGCGGAGCCGACGGCGCGAAGGCCGGCGCGGACGCGCCGGACGCGGACATGCTCGCCCAGGTGCTCGGCGACCTGCCGAAGGTGAGCGGCGACTGGGGCAGCGGCCGGCTGCTCAGCGGCAAGCTGTTCAGCGTGCTGCTGACCGACGACGGCCGGGTGGTGGCCGGGCTGGTCACGCCGGAGCGGCTCTACCAGGCTGCGAAGGGCTGAACGACGCCGGGCTCGGGGCTCGGTCGGCACCCGCCGGCCGGGCCCCGAGCCGTGTCCGGGCTTGGTCGAATGGCGGGCGACGCGCTATCTTTCTCAGTTCAGACACAAAAAAGAATGGCATTTGAATGCCATTCTTGCGGCAATTTTAGTCAATGAGGAGCCGGCTTGTCAACGCACTCCGACGTGTCGGGTGAGCTGCACCAGGGCGACGAGATCGGTCGCGAGCAGGAGTACGTCTCGATGCTCTACGACCGGCTGGACGGGCTGCGCGAGCAGGCCGCCCGCCGGCTCGACGAGGAACTGCGCCACAACGGCGGCACCCAGCAGGCCCGCTCGCAGCGCGACTCCACCGTGGCGATGTACGCCGACCAGGTCGAGCAGTACTCCGCCGTCGAGTCCGGCCTGTGCTTCGGCCGCCTCGACGGCGACGACGACGCCGCCCGCTACATCGGCCGGATCGGCATCTTCGACCCGGCAGGCGACTACGACCCGCTGCTGATGGACTGGCGCGCGCCGGCCGCCCGCCCGTTCTACCTGGCCACCGCCGCCAACCCGCAGGGCGTACGCCGACGTCGGCACCTGCGCACCCGCGACCGCAAGGTCACCGGGCTCAACGACGAGGTGCTCGACATCACCGCCGCCTCCCCCACCGCGCACGAGGAGGTCACCGGCGAGGCGTCGCTGCTGGCCGCGCTCAACGCCGGGCGCACCGGCCGGATGCGCGACATCGTCGAGACCATCCAGGTCGAGCAGGACCGGATCATCCGCGCCGACCTGCCCGGCGTGATGGTGGTGCAGGGCGGGCCGGGCACCGGCAAGACCGCGGTGGCGCTGCACCGGGCCGCGTACCTGCTCTACACCCACCGCCAGCAGCTCTCCACCCGAGGCGTGCTGCTGGTCGGCCCGAACGCCACGTTCCTGCGCTACATCTCCCAGGTGCTGCCGGCGCTCGCCGAGACCGGCGTGCTGCTGCGTACCCAGGCCGACCTCTTTCCCGGCGTGCACGCCCGACGCGTCGAGCCGGCCACCACCGCCGCGCTGAAGGGCCGCGCCCTCTGGGCCGAGGCGCTCGCCGAGGCGGTCCGGGACCGGCAGTGGGTGCCGGCCGAACCGATCGCCGTCGAGCTGCCGCAGCGGGAGGTGCTCACGCTCGACCCGGAGACCGTGCGCCAGGCCCGCGACCGGGTCCGCCGCACCGGCCGCCCGCACAACCTGGCCCGCGCGCTGTTCGACATCGAGATCGTGCACGCGCTCGCCGACCAGGTGGCCGAGCGGATCGGCGCCGACCCGCTCGGCGGCGACAACCTGCTCTCCGAGGCCGACCGGGCGGAGATCCGCCGCGAGCTGCGCGAGGAACCGGAGATCGTGGCCGCGCTGGACGAGCTGTGGCCGGTGCTCACCCCGCAGCGTCTGCTCGCCGACCTGTTCGCCTCGCCGGAGCGGCTCGCCACCGCCGCGCCGACGCTCACCGACGCCGAGCGGGCCGCCCTGCACCGGGAACCCGGCGGCTGGACCCCGGCGGACGTGCCGCTGCTGGACGAGGCCGCCGAGCTGCTCGGCGAGGACGAACGCGCCGCCGCCGCCCGCCGGGAGCGGATCCGCACGATGGAACGCGAGTACGCCGAGGGCGTGCTGGAGATCTGGCGCGGCTCCCGCTCGATCGACGTCGAGGACGAGGCCGACGGCGGTGAGATCCTCGGCGTGACCGACCTGATCGACGCCGCCCGGCTCTCCGAACGGCAGGAGGAGTCCGACCGGCTCACCACCGCCCAACGGGCCGCCGCGGACCGCACCTGGGCGTTCGGGCACGTGATCGTCGACGAGGCGCAGGAGCTGTCCCCGATGGCCTGGCGGCTGCTGATGCGCAGGTGCCCGAGCCGGTCCATGACGATCGTCGGGGACGTGGCGCAGACCGGCGCGCTCGCCGGCACCCCGTCCTGGGGCCAGGCGCTGCGCCCGTACGTGGCGGACCGGTGGCGGCTGGAGGAGCTGACCGTCAGCTACCGCACCCCGGCCGAGATCATGGCGGTCGCCGCCGGCGTGCTCGCCGAGATCGACCCGGCGCTGCGCCCACCCCGCTCGGTACGCGCCACCGGCGTACCCCCGTGGGACCGGACGGTCCCGGCGGACCGGCTCGTCGGCGAACTTGTCGAGGCGACCGCCCGGGAGGCCGCCTCGCTCGGCGACGGCCGGCTCGGCGTGATCGTGCCGGCCGGCCGGGTGGCCGAGCTGGGCGGCGCGGTCGTGGCGGCGCTGCCCGAGGCGGCCGTCGGCGAGCAGCCGGAACTGGCGAACCGGGTGGTCGTGCTCACCACCGAGCAGGCCAAGGGCCTGGAGTTCGACTCGGTGCTGGTGGTGGACCCGGACCGGATCGTGACCGAGTCCCCCCGCGGCCACAGCGACCTCTACGTGGCCCTCACCCGAGCCACCCAGCGCCTCGGCATCCTCCGGATGTAAGGAGGGGGCCCCGCTTAACGTTTTCGGTAGAGGCGGGGCCCCTTATTAACACCACTCACCCGGGGTCGGCGCCCTCGTCGGTGACGTTGCCGACCTGGGCGCCGGGCGCCGAGGCGTCACTCGTGGAGCCGCCGGCCGGGGTGCTCAGACCGCCGGTGGTGGCGTCCCCGGTGGTGGTCGGCGCCACCTTGCCCCGGTGCTGCTCCGGCTGCCGGGCCACCCGACGTGCGCTCGCCGGGCCGGCCGTACCCCCGGTCGTGGTCACCGCGCCCTGGCCCCGGGTCGGTCCGCCGTCGCGCAGCACGGTCGGGTCCACCGGCACGTCCGCCGGGTCGTCCGGGTCCAGTTCCTGCCGCATCCGCTCGACGTCGGTCTGCGGCACCGTGACCTCGTCGAGCGCGCCCTCGCCGTACACCCCGCCGGCGACCCGCTGTTCGGCCTGCCGGGCGGCGTCCTGCCGCATGTCGTCCTCACGCACGTCGACCACCTCGCAGCTCGTGATGTGGCTGTCGGTCATGCGTGCCCGACCCCCGACGGCTGAAACCGCCCACCGCCGCACCGCACTCCTTTCGTCGATCTTGAAGTTGTGGCACCTCCGATAACCGACAAAAAGGTCAAATCATGGCACCACAAGTCCAAGGTCTGTGCCGGCAAGGGCGCTGGCACGGCGCGGACAAGGGCCGGGTGCGGGGCGGGGATACGGCCGGGATCCGGCGGTTAGCTTGTCTCGGGGGCCGGGTAGACGGAGGGTGCCCCCGCCACAGAGCGCGAACCGTGCCGTGGCCGACCTGCGGTAGCGGGGCGAGGGTGTGCAGGTAACGACTCATCAAATCCTGAGGAGGACCAGATGAGCACGCAGGCTGCATCCACCAGGCCGATGAACCGGCCGATGTCCGACGTCCAGAACCGGACCGGCATGCAGGAGTCGCCGACGCGTCCGATGCCGTCGATGCACGACGGTCACCGGGAGGAGATGCCCGCCCCCGGCACCGAGACGAAGCAGGCGTTCCTCACCACCGAGTTCTGGGTGTACGCCGCAGCCGCCGCGGTCGTCGTGATCGCCGCGTTCTGGAAGGGCACCACCGCCAACGGCCTGAACATCAACAACCCGAACCAGGCCTGGTGGTACCTGACCGCGCTGACCGGCGCGTACCTGGTCAGCCGGGGCCTGTCCAAGGCGGGTAGCGCGCGCCGCTCCGGCCGGGAGCGTCGGGGCCGGCACTGACCGCTCCGCATGCGAACGGCGACGCCCCCGGGATCCGTCCCGGGGGCGTCGTCGCGTGTGGTCACTCCTCGCCGAAGTCCCCGCCGTCGTCGTCGCCACCGAACGCGTCGTCCATCAGCTCACCGGCGACCAGACCACCGGCGACGCCAAGCGCGGCGCCCGCCACCACCCCGCCCATGCCGGGGCCGCGCCGGCCGTGGTGACCCGGCGCGCCGTAGTGGCCGGGCGCGCCGTAGTGGCCGGGCGCGCCGTAGTGGCCGGGCGCGCCGTAGTGGCCCTGCCCGCCGTAGCCCTGGGCGCGCAGGCCGCCGTACCGGGAGGTGGTCTCCTGCAGCCAACCGTCGACCACAGGCACCCAGTCGGTACGGGCGGCGTCGGTGTGCGGGACGGAGTATCGCCCGAAGGCGTCGTGCCCGGCGGTGAGGAAACCGCCGCGCTTGTCGCACTCAAGGATCACCTCGATGCCCTGCTGGCTGGTCACGAACGTCAACTCGACCTCGTTGACGGTCTGCGCGTACTGCGGCGACGCGAAGAACTCGATCTCCTGGTAGAACGGCAGCGTCTGCGGGACGCCGTAGATGTGGCCGCGCTCCAGGTCCGCGTGCTTGAACCGGAAACCCAGCGCCTGGAACGCGTCGAGGATCCGCTCGTGGATCGGCAGCGGGTGCACCGACACCTGGTCCAGGTCGGACTTGTCGACCGCCCGGGCTACCGCGACCTCGGTACGCAGACCCATCGTCATGCCGTGCAGCCGCTGGCCGTAGACGTCGGTGATCGGGGTCTCCCACGGCACCGGCAGCTGGAACGGGATGGCGAGCTGCTGCTTCGGCGCCAGCTCGAACGCGCCGCTGACCGGCATCCGGTGGAACTCCATGACCCCGGCGTACTCGCTGTCGCCGCCCTCCATCTCGACCCGGGTGACCAGGCCGACGCTGATCTGTTCGATGCGCGTCGGCGCGTCGCCGCCGACCAGGTTGACGTGCCCGTCCAGGGCCAGCCCGGGTCGGGTGTTCGGGTTGGCGAGCACCGTGTCGACGCTGGGGCCGCCCACGCCGAACGCGCTCAACATCTTCTTGAAGACCATCGTCTCTCCCGCGGGACGGCGCTCCGACATGGACCGTCGGGCGCATGGTGAGGGGACCCTAACCGCCGTCGCTGAGAAGTACCTGTGAGACGCGCAGAGTCACCGCGCGCAGGCGCGATCTTGCGGCACGAGGTGGCGCGACAGACGGACGAGAACACCTGGATCGAACGGGCACTGCGCGACCGGCACAGCGCCCAGGCCCGAGGACGCCAGTCATGAGCGCGGATTTGGGTGCAGTTGTTGTTGCCAGGGCGACAACAACCGCACCCAAAGACACGGAGCCGGGCGCGGCGGTCGCCGGCAGCGGCGCGGACGAGCAACGCCACGTCGTCCACCCGCCGATCACGGTCGACGAACCGGACGACGCGGTGCGCTTCGCGTACACCCTGGCGCGTTCGCCGGCGTTGGTCCCGGGGATCGACGTCGCGGGTGTCACCGTCTCGGCCGAGGACGCCCAGCACGTACGCCGATGGGTGTTCGGCGACCGGACCATGCCGGACCGGCGGCGCTGCGCGGCCGACCACGACGGGGCGTGCGCGCCCGACGGCGGGTGAGTCAGCCGACCTTCACGACGATCAGCTCGCCCACCTGTTCACCGAGTTCGCGGCGGGCCGGCTCGGGCAGGCCCCCGTCGGTGATCAGCACGTCGGCCTCCTCCAGCGGGGCGATGGTGGCGATGCCGATGGTCTCCCACTTGGTGTGGTCGGCGAGCACCACCAGGCGGCGGGCGGCGCCGATCAGTCGGCGGTTCACCGCCGCCTCCAGCAGGTTGGGGGTGGTGAAGCCGGTGCGGCGGCTCATCCCGTGTACGCCGAGGAAGAGCAGGTCGACGTTGAGCGCGGCGATGGCCGCCTCGGCGACCGGGCCGGTCAGCGCGTCCGACGGGGTACGGATGCCGCCGGTCAGCACGACTGTCTGGTCGGTGCGCGGGTTCTGGTAGAGCGCGTCGGCGACCGGGATCGAGTTGGTGACCACGGTCAGTCCGCGTACCTCGGCGAGGCGTGCGGCGAGCGCGGCGGTGGTGGTGCCGGCGGAGAGCGCGACGGCCATGCCGGGTTCGACGAGCCCGGCGGCCCGCTCCACGATGGCCCGTTTCTCGGCCTGCTGCCGCGCCGACTTGGCGGCGAAGCCGGGTTCCTCGGTGGAGCCGGGGCCGGCGAGCGTCGCCCCGCCGTGGACCTTGTCGATCAGGCCGCGCTCGACGAGCACCTCCAGGTCGCGCCGGATGGTCATGTCGGACACGCCGAAGCGGCTCACCAGGTGGCTGACCCGGACGCCGCCGCGTTGGCGGATCAGCTCCAGGATGGCGCTCTGCCGTTGCTGGGCGAGCATGTGGACCTCCTCGGCGCGCGAGCGGCAGGGTACCGGTCAGGTGGTCGCGGGCACGCGGTCCTCGCGGACCACCGCCACCTCGCCGGGCGGCACCGTCAGTTCGCCGTCGCACCGGTCGCCGGTGAGCAGTTCGACGCCGGTGACCGGCAGGCGGGCCGGCTCGTCGGTGTGGTTGACCACGAACAGCCAGCTCCGGTCCGCCGACCGGCGGCGGACCACCTCGACGCCGGCCGGCACGGGCGCCGCCGGGCGTACCCCGGCCTCGGCGAGCAGCCGGGCCACCAGCTTGTCGGTGGCCGCGTCGTCGAGCCGGGTGCCGACGTACCAGGCGGCGCCCGCGCCGACCACGCGCCGGGTCAGCGCCGGCACGCCCGGCAGGGGTCCGTCGGCGTACGCGGCAAGCACCTCGGCGTCCTCCGCGTGCAGCCACTCGGTCCACACGTCGGCGCGGGCGCCGTCGTCGAGGCGTACCGTCTCGCCGGCGCGCAGCGGGAAGAACTCCTCCACGCGTACGCCGAGCAGGTCGCGGAACGCGCCGGGGTAGCCGCCGAGCCGGATGTGGTCGTGTTCGTCCACGATGCCGCTGAAGTACGTGACGAGCGCGGTGCCGCCGGCCTCGACGAACCGGCGCAGCGCGGCCGTGTCGGCGTCGCGGGTGAGGTAGAGCGTGGGCACCAGGACCAGCCGGTAGCGGGACAGGTCGGTCGACGGGTGCACCACGTCCGCGGTGACGCCGGCCCGCCACAGCGCGCCGTGCAGCGCGGCCAGCCGATCGGTGTACGTGACGTCGACGCTGGGGTGGGAGTCGAGTTCCGCGCCCCACCACGCCTCGTAGTCGAACAGCAGGGCGACGTCGGCGTCGACCCGGCTGCCGCGTACCTCGGCAAGCGCCCGCAGGTCGGCGCCGAGCCGGCAGACCTCGCGGAACACCTTGGTCTCCGGCCCGGCGTGCGGCACCAGCGCGGAGTGGAACTTCTCCGCGCCGGCACGGGAGGCACGCCACTGGAAGAACAGCACCCCGTCGGCGCCGCGCGCCACGTGCGCCAGGCTGTTGCGGCGCATCTGGCCGGGCGTCTTGGCCACGTTGCGGGGCTGCCAGTTGACCGCGCTCGTGGAGTGCTCCATCAGCAGCCAGGGCGCGCCGCCGGCCACGCCGCGGGTGTGGTCGGCGGCGAACGCCAGGTCGACGTGCGGCTGCGGATCGGCGGCGGAGAGGTAGTGGTCGTTGGCGACCACGTCCACGTCGGACGCCCAGGAGTGGTAGTCCATGTGCTTGATGCCGGCGCCGACCATGAAGTTGGTGGTGACCGGCTGGGCGACGAGCCGGTTCAGCAGCTCCCGCTCGGCGCGGAGCTGGGCGCGTTGCTCGTCGGAGGAGAAACGCCGGAAGTCGAGCTGCTGGGTCGGGTTGGCGAAGGTCGGCGCGGCGCGCGGCGGGTTCACCTCGGCCCAGTCGTGGTAGCGCTGGCTCCAGAACGCGGTGCCCCAGGCGGCGTTGAGCGCGTCCAGGTCGCCGTAGCGCTCGCGCAGCCACCGGCGGTACGCCTCGGCGCTGACGTCGCAGTAGCAGTGCACGTTGTGGCAGCCCAGCTCGTTGGAGACGTGCCACAGCACGACCGCCGGGTGCGCCGCGTAGCGTCGGGCGACCGCGTCGACGAGCGCGAGCGAGCGGTCCCGGAACACCGGTGAGCTGGGGCAGTACGCCTGCCGGCCGCCGGGCCACAGCACCGTGCCGTCGGCGCGGCGGGGAAGCGTCTCCGGGTGCCGGTGGGCCAGCCACGGCGGCGGGCTGGCGGTGGCGGTGGCCAGGTCGACGCTGATCCCGCCGCGGTGCAGCAGGTCCAGCGCCCGGTCCAGCCAGCCGAACTCGTAGCGGTCCGGGGCGGGCTCCAGCAGGGCCCAGGAGAAGATGCCAACCGAGACCAGGTTGACCCCGGCGCGGCGCATCAGGTCGACGTCCTCGGCCCACACCTCCTCGGGCCACTGCTCCGGGTTGTAGTCGGCGCCGTACCAGATGCCCTCGCCGTGCCAGGTCCGCATGAGAGCTGAGGGTGCCCCCGAACGCCACCCAAGTCAACACTTTCCAACATCGACAGATGTTACAACGTTTACCATCTTTTTCCCCTGCCCAGTACACCTTTCCGCCCTATTGACAGCGCCGAATCAAGGGGTAGCTTCAACCGCCACCGGCTATTTCTGTTCGGACGTGTGGATTCTCGGTGGATCTCGTCGCACACCTCTCCACGCAGGAGGCGCAATGTCCCGTCCCCGCTCACAAGCCGAATACCTCGCCCGGCTCGTACCCCCGTCCGTCGCCGGCCTGCGACGGCGCTCGCTGCTGGCCGGCGCGGCCGGCGCGGGCGCGCTGCTCGGCACCGGCGCGCTCGCCGGCTGCGGCGACTCCGACTCCGGTTCCGGCGGCGACGCGAAGACCGTCTCGCTCGGCTCGAACCAGTCGGACCCGAAGCCCAAGGACGTCACCGCCAAGGTGATGGACGGTTTCAAGACGTCCTCCGGGGTCACCGTCAACATCAACACGGTGGACCACAACACGTTCCAGGAGAACATCAACAACTATCTCCAGGGCAAGCCGGACGACGTGTTCACCTGGTTCGCCGGCTACCGGATGCGGTTCTTCGCCGCCAAGGGCCTGGCCGGCGACCTCAGCGACGTCTGGGGCAAACTCGACGGCTACTCCGACGCGTTCAAGAAGGCGTCCACGGGCGACGACGGCAAGCAGTACTTCGTCCCGGCGTCGTACTACCCGTGGGCGGTCTTCTACCGCAAGTCGGTCTGGCAGCAGCGCGGCTACCAGGTGCCGACCACGCTCGACCAGCTCACCGCACTCGGCGCGCAGATGAAGAAGGACGGGCTGAACCCGATCGCCTTCGCCGACAAGGACGGCTGGCCGGCGATGGGCACGTTCGACATCCTCAACCTGCGGATCAACGGCTATCAGTTCCACATCGACCTGATGGCCGGCAAGGAGGCGTGGACCTCCGACAAGGTCAAGAAGGTCTTCGACACCTGGGCCGGCCTGCTCCCCCTGCACCAGCCGGACGCGCTGGGCCGCACCTGGCAGGAGGCCGCCCAGTCGTTGCAGCAGAAGAAGAGCGGCATGTATCTGCTGGGTCTCTTCGTCGGCCAGCAGTTCAGCGGCGCCGACCTGGAGGACCTCGACTTCTTCACGTTCCCCGAGGTCGACTCCACCATCGGCGCGAAGGCCCTGGACGCGCCGATCGACGGCTACATGATGGCCCGCAAGCCGAAGTCCAAGGACGCGGCCACCAAACTGCTGACCTACCTCGGCTCGAAGGACGCCGCCGACATCACGGTCAAGAACGACCCGAGCACGCTCGTGGCCAACAGCGGCGCGGACATCGCCAGCTACACCGCGCTCCAGAAGAAGGCCGCCGACCTGGTCGGCTCGGCCACCGAGATCGCCCAGTTCCTCGACCGGGACACCAGGCCGGACTTCGCCTCCACCGTGATGATCCCGGCGTTGCAGCAGTTCATCAAGGACCCGAAGGACATCGGCGGGATGCTCACGAGCGTCGAGAACCAGAAGAAGTCGATCTTCACAAGCTGACGGCGGAAGGGGGAAGGACACCATGTCCGACCTGCCCCTGATCCAAGCGGATCGCGCCGTGCCGCCACCGGCCGCGACCACCACCACGGGTGGTCGCGGCCGACGGCTACGGCTCCTGTCCCGCACCGACCGCGTGGTGATCACGCTGATGGTGGTGGTGCCCCTGCTGCTCGTCCTCGGCCTGGTCTGGTTGCCGGCGGCGGCGACGGTGCTGCTCTCCGGCACCAACTGGGACGGCATCGGCCCGGTCGGCGAGATCGACTGGGTCGGGTGGAAGAACTACGACGACGTGGTGCACAACTACCCGCCGTTCGTCCCCGCGGTGCGGCACAACCTGCTCTGGCTGGCCGCGCTCTTCGTGGTGGCCACCCCGTTCGGCATGTTCCTCGCCGTGCTGCTCGACAAGGAACTACGCGGCAGCCGGTTCTACCAGACCGCGCTCTACCTGCCGGTGGTGCTCTCGCTGGCGCTCGTCGGCTTCATCTGGCAGCTCATCTACAGCCGGGACCAGGGCCTGCTCAACGGCGTGTTCGGCGGGCAGACCGACTGGTACGGCGACCCGGACGTCAACATCTGGGCCCTGCTGGTGGCCGCCGGCTGGCGGCACGTCGGCTACATCATGCTGCTCTACCTGGCCGGCCTCAAGGGCGTCGACCCGACCTTGCGGGAGGCCGCCGCCGTGGACGGCTCCTCGGAGACCAGCACGTTCTTCCGGGTCGTCTTCCCGGTGATGCGCCCGATCAACGTCATCGTGCTGGTGGTGACCGTGATCGAGTCGCTGCGCGCGTTCGACCTGGTCTGGGTGATCAACAAGGGCCGCAACGGGCTGGAGCTGATCTCCGCGCTGGTCACCCAGAACGTGGTCGGCGAGGCCAGCCGGATCGGCTTCGGCTCCGCGCTCGCGACCATCATGCTGGCCGTGTCGCTCGTCTTCATCACCATCTACCTCTGGACCGTCATGCGGGAGGACAAGCGATGACCGCCGCCGTCTCCCCCGGGCGCCGCCGGCCCGTGCGGCCCGCCCGGGTCGTCCTGCACGTCTTCCTGGGTACGGTCGCCGTCGGCTGGCTGTTCCCGCTGCTCTGGGCGGTGCTGACCTCGTTCCGCTCCTACCGGTACACCGCCGTGCACGGGTACGTCTCGCTCGGCGGCTGGACGGTCGACAACTACGTCACCGCGTGGCGCACCGCCGAGTTCGGCAAGCACTTCCTCAACTCGCTCTACATCACCGTCCCGGCGGTGCTGCTCACGCTCTTCCTCGCCTCGTGCGTGGCGTTCGTGATCGCCCGGTTCAGCTGGAAGCTCAACATCGCGCTGCTCGGCCTCTTCACCGCGGCGAACCTGCTGCCGCAGCAGTCCCTGCTCATCCCGCTGTTCCGGATGTTCACCGAGATCCCGCTGCCCGCCTGGATGAGCGACTCGGAGCTGCTCTACGACAGCTACTGGGGGCTGATCCTGGTCAACGTGGCGTTCCAGTGCGGCTTCTGCGTCTTCGTGCTGAGCAACTACATGAAGGCGCTGCCGCACGAGCTGTACGAGGCGGCGATGGTCGACGGGGCGAGCGTGTGGCGGCAGTACTGGCAGGTGACCATGCCGCTGTGCCGACCGGCCCTGGCCGCGCTCGCCACGCTGGAGGTGACCTGGATCTACAACGAGTTCTTCTGGGCCACCGTGCTGATGCGTACCGGCGACAAGTTCCCGGTGACCAGCTCGCTGAACAACCTGCGCGGCGAGTTCTTCACCGACAACAACCTGGTCTCGGCCGGCTCGGTGCTTGTCGCGATCCCCACCCTGGTGATCTTCTTCCTGCTGCAGAAGCAGTTCGTCCGGGGTCTGACGCTGGGAGCCTCCAAGGGATGACGATCGTCCACCTGCGCCGCGCGCGGACCAGCCTGGTGCTCGACGCGCGCGGTCCCGGCCTGCCCCGGATCGTGCACTGGGGTGCCGACCTGGGGCCACTATCCACCGAGGACCTGCCCGCCCTCGTCGACGCCACCGTCGCGCCCGTGGTGCCGAGCAGCTTCGACGCGCCGACCGTGCTGTCGCTGCTGCCCGAGGCGAGCGCCGGGTGGAGCGGGCGGCCCGGACTGGCCGGTCACCGCGACGGCCGGGACTGGTCGACGGCCTTCCGCCTCACCGGCATCGAGCTGCACGACGAGCTGTTAGGAGGGGCCCCTTCATCTACCCCAGGCGTTAAGAAGGGCCCCCTCCTTCTGACCGTGCGGGCGGTGGACGCCGACGCGGGGTTGAGCCTCACCGTCGAGATCACGCTGGACGCCGCGGGGGTGCTGACGCTGCGGCACCGGGTGCGCAACGACGGCGACGGCCGCTACGAGCTGCGGGAGCTGACCCCGGTGCTGCCGGTGCCGGCGGTCGCCACCGAACTGCTCGACCTGACCGGCCGGTGGTGCCGGGAACGCGCGCCGCAGCGGCACCCGTGGCCGATGGGCGCCTGGGTCCGCGAGGGGCGGCACGGCCGCACCGGGCACGACGCCACGCTGCTGCTGGTCGCCGGCACCCCCGGCTTCGGCTTCGGGCACGGCGAGGTGTGGGCGGTGCACCCCGCGTGGAGCGGCGACCACGTCACGGTGGCCGAGCGCCGTCCCACCGGCGAGGCGACGCTCGGCGGCGGCGAGCTGCTCGCGCCCGGCGAGATCGTGCTCGGGCCGGGCGAGGAGTACGCCACCCCGCTGCTCTACGCGGCCTGGTCGGCCGACGGGCTGGACGGGCTCAGCCACGCGCTGCACACCCACCTGCGCGCCCGGCCAGGCCATCCGCGCACGCCCCGGCCGGTGACGCTCAACGTGTGGGAGGCGGTCTACTTCGACCACGACCTGGACCGGCTCCGCGGGCTCGCCGACCGGGCCGCCGAGGTGGGGGTGGAACGCTTCATCCTCGATGACGGCTGGTTTCGCGGCCGGCGGCACGACCTCGCCGGGCTCGGCGACTGGTTCGTCGACGAGCAGGTCTGGGCGGGTGGGCTGCAACCCCTCATCGACCACGTACGCGGGCACGGCATGCAGTTCGGGCTCTGGGTCGAGCCGGAGATGGTCAACCCCGACTCCGACCTGTTCCGCGCCCACCCCGACTGGGTGCTCCAGGCACCCGGCCGACTCCCCCCGCCGTGGCGGCACCAGCAGGTGCTCGACCTGGCCCACCCGGACGCGTACGCGTACCTGCTCGGCCGGCTCGACGCGGTGCTTACCGAGCACGCCGGCATCGCCTACCTGAAGTGGGACCACAACCGCGACCTCACCGAGGCCGGGCACGCCGGCCGACCCGGCGTGCACGCCCAGACGCTCGCGGCCTACCGGCTGCTGGACGAGCTGCGCGCCCGCCACCCGGGCCTGGAGATCGAGAGCTGCTCGTCCGGCGGCGGCCGGGTCGACCTGGAGATCCTGCGCCGCACCGACCGGGTCTGGGCCAGCGACTGCAACGACGCGCTGGAACGGCTCGCCATCCAACGCTGGACCGGGCTGCTGCTGCCACCGGAGCTGATCGGCACGCACATCGGCCCGGAACGCTCGCACACCACGCGCCGCGTGCACGACCTCGGCTTCCGGGCGGTCACCGCGCTCTTCGGCCACCACGGCATCGAATGGGACATCAGCGCGATCGACGCGTCCACGCGGGCCGAACTCGCCGCCTGGGTCGCGCTGCACAAGCGGCTGCGCCCGCTGCTGCACGGCGGTCGGGTGGTCCGGGTCGACCACCCGGACCCGGCCGTGCAGGCCCACGGCGTGATCGCCCACGACCGCTCCGAAGCGGTGTACGCGATCAGCCGGCTGGCCACGTCCGTCGCGCAGGCGCCGGGCGCGGTGCGGCTGCCGGGGCTGGACCCGGCGCGGCGCTACCGGGTACGCCCGCCGGCCGGGGTGCCGGAACCGGCCACGCTGGAGTTGGCCCCACCGGGTTGGCTGGCCGGCGCTGATGCCGGTACCGGTACCGGTACCGGTACCGGCGCTGGGGCTGGTGCTGGGGCTGGTGCTGGGGTGGTGCTGGCCGGGTCGGTGCTCGGCGCGGTCGGCCTGCAACTGCCGGCCCTGCATCCGGAGCAGGCGCTGCTGCTCGAGGTCACCGCCGTCTGACCAGTTCGGGTGTGTCTGTCGTCGCTCGGGCAACGTCAGACGCACCCGAAGCCGAGCGGACGTCAGATCGGCCGGCGGTGCCGTGCGTCAGGCCGGCCAGCGGGTTGGTGCCGTGCGTCAGGTCGGCCGGCGGGTGGTGTCGCGCAGGGCCAGGGCCACGGTGGCGAAGAGGGCGGCGCCGCAGCCGACGCCGGAGACCAGGCCGACCGCTCCCGCGTCGCCGCCGAAAGCGTAGGTGAGAAAGCCGGCCACGCCGAGCGCGGTCATCACCGCGCCGAGCCAGTGGTAGCGCGGCATCCTCCAGACCGCCGCCAGGCCGAAGAAGTGCACGCCGACCACCACCGCGACCCAGGCCACCGCCACGGCGGGCCGGTCGAGCACGCCGTTGATCACGGCCAGGCCGCCGAAGAGGGCGACCGCCTCCAGCGCCACCACGATCCAGTAGCGGCGGTCCATGAACCCGGCCGCCTCCGGTCCCTGCGCTGCCGGTGGGGCGTGCCGGGCCACCCGGAACAGGCCGACCAGGAGCAGTGCGGCCACCAACAGACCGAGCACCCGCACCACGAGCGGCCACGGCGAAGGCAGTCCTCCGCTGTTGACCAGGATGAAGACGGTCCCGAACGAGATCGCCACGAGCGAGCCGATCACCGAACCCGACGGTCGTCCCCTGGTCCCCGGCGTACTCATCGCGTCCCCTCCCGACGATCGCGCGCCGGCCGGTCGGCGCGACGCGCGCCAGATCGTACGGCAGCTCGGCCCGTACGCCCGCACCTCGCCCAGTGTCAGGATTCGAGCCGAGGCCGTTTCCTGAGGATCGTCGCCGGGCGCCTACGCCTCTGCAACGTATGTTCCCGACCCCGGCACGCCCACCACGATGCCGTGCGCTTTGAGGATGTCCACGGCACGTGCGACGGTGCGCCGGGCCGAGCCGTACTCAGCGGCAAGTGCGTCGTACGTCGGCAGGCGGGTCCCGCGCGGAAACTCCCCGGCGCCGATGCGGCGGGTCAGATCGTCGGCGATCTCCTTCGCCGTGTGCGGGATGGGCACGGGCGTCATCGTGCCGCCTACCCGGATCAGCACCGTTGACACGCCTGGCACTACTTGCCTTACTTGCACTTCTGGCACTATATTTTCAGGAAAGGCGCGGCCCGTAGTGGACGTCATGTCGGTGCGGGCAGTCGGCCATCGGAGGGCGTCCTGACCCCCGGCACGGATCAGGGCGCCTCACCGACTTGTAACGGAGGTGGATCGGTGCTGTCGGAGGAAGAGCCGATGCGCGTTCCAGTCAACACCAACGTTTGGTGGTGGCCTACCCGGATTGACCGGTTGGAGTGCGGCGAGTGCGGCTCACCGTTGCCAATGCATCGACTCACGGCGCTGTCCGAACTGGCTGAGGCTATCGAGGACCACGCCCGAGAGTGCGTCGCCTTCCGAGAGGACGGTTCGGGTTAGGAGCGTTTCCAGGCGAGGATGAGTACGCCGGGTTCGTCTTCGTCGCTTCGCGCGGATGCTCTCGACGGGCGCCGGAGACACCCATAGCGTTCCACCCATGCCCCGCCCGGCTAGTGGGTGGAACGGAATGGATGTGTCAGGGCGCCGGAGTGACCGCCGAATGGTTCGGTCGAAGCGAAGCCGGGGCGGCGGAGGCTAAGTCGTCTCTGCCCTCACGGCAGGCACGCCGACGGTCCGACCGCACCGGCCTGAGGCGTACCCGAAAACGGGTGGCCGGGTCCGTGCGGACCCGGCCACCGGCGTGCGCGGGGTCGGTCAGCTCGCGGTGCAGGTCACCGCGGGCGTGCTGTTGGTGCCGGTCCAGCTGCCGATGAAGCCGAAGCTGGTGCTCGCGCCGGCGCCGAGCCGGCCGTTGTAGTCGACGTTGCGGGCGGTCCAGGTCGACCCGCTGTTGCTGACCGTGGCGTTCCACGCCTGGCTGACGGCCTGGCCGTTGGCGAACGTCCACTTCACCGTCCAGCCGCTGATCGCGGCGGAGCCTGCGGTCACCTTGACGTCGCCCTGGAAGCCGCCCTGCCACGAGTTGGTGACGGTGTAGGCGGCGGTGCAGCCACCGGCCGGCGGGGGCGTGCTGGTCGGCGGCGTGGTCGGGCTCGGGCTGGTGGTGGGGCTCGTGGTCGGGCTCGGGCTGGTGGTGGGGCTGGTCGTCGGGCTGGGTGAGCTGCCGGAGTAGACCGACGCCTCGCGGGAGGTGGCGGTGATGCCGTTGGCCCCGGCGAAGATGCGCTGGCCCCAGGTGGTGAGCTGGGCCGGGTTGAAGTTGGTGGTCATGTCCAGGTATTCGACGCCGCCGCCGTTGCCGCTCCACGACCAGCCCAGGTAGCCGATCCGGTTGGCCTGGGCGTACGACATGATGGTGTCCTCGTCGGGGTTGCCGTCGGAGTGGTTGAAGCCGAACTCGCCGACCACGATGGGCAGCCCGGCGGTGCGGAACCGGCCCAGGTAGTCGGTGATCTCCGCGGCGGTGTCGAAGACGCCGTACATGTGGATGGAGAAGACGGTGTTGCGCTGCGGGTCGGCGGCGAACACGGTGCCGGCGTTGTCGCGCATGGTGAACGTCCAGTCCTGGCCCCAGTTCGGCGCGTCCACCATGATCGTGTGGGTGAGGCCGCCGGCGCGCAGCCGCTTGATCGCGTTCGAGGTGTCGGTGGTCCAGGCGCTGTAGCCCTGGTTGCCGAACGGCTCGTTGCCGATGTTGACGATGACGTACTTCTCCTGACCCTTGAGCACGTCGGCGATGCTCAGCCAGTAGTCGGTGGCCTTCGCCAGCGTGGTGGCCGCGCCGTCCTCGCCGTACCCGGTGGTGTCGTGCGCCTCCAGCACGCAGATGAGGCGGTTGGTCTTGCACAGCGAGATCACGTTGGCCACGTCGGCGGCGCTGTTCTTCGTCCAGCGGTCGCCGGTGGCAAGCACCACCCGGACGGTGTTGGCGCCGAGCGCCTTGATGTTGGCGAACGAGCTGGTCTGTTGCGGGTACCAGGTGTGCGCGTGGTTGACCCCGCGCATGACGAACTCGGTGCCGTTGGCGTCGTAGAGCCGCCCGTTGGAGACGGAGAAACCGGTGGCGGCCTGCGCCGGCTGCCCGAAGGCGAAGACGGAGGCGAGGGCCGTCAGCAGGGCGACGCCCGCGACGGAGAGCATTTTCTTCATGGCTGTCCTCAGAAGGTGGCGACGTCCCGGACGCCGGCATCAGCGTAGGACGATGCGCCCTCGAAGGCAACCGGTTAAGTCCTGCGGCGGCCCGTGTCGCCACGGGCCGCCGCAGGGGCGGTCATCCCCACCACAGGATGGTGCGCCTCCCGGCCTGAACCGGTTAAGCCGGACTCTAGGCAGCGTCGAACCACGCGTCAAGGTTGACCGGCGCCCGGCGGGGTATCCCGGGACGATCCACCCCGGAAGGAGAGGCGCCATGGTCAACGTCGGCTACACCCTGATGTGCGAGCAGGCCGGCCCGAAGGACCTGGTCGACCACGCCGTGCGCGCCGAGGCCGCCGGTTTCGACCACCTGGTCATGTCCGACCACTACTACCCGTGGCTGGAGTCGCAGGGCCACTCCCCGTACGCCTGGTCGGTGCTCGGCGCGGTCGCGCACGCCACCACCCGGCCCGAGCTGCTCTCGTTCGTCACCTGCCCGATCCGGCGCTACCACCCCGCGGTGGTGGCGCAGAAGGCCAGTACCATCGGCGTGCTCTCGGACGGGCGGTTCACGCTCGGCCTCGGCGCCGGGGAGAACCTGAACGAGCACGTGGTGGGCGGATGGCCGCACGTGCAGCAGCGGCACGAGATGTTCGAGGAGGCGCTCCAGATCATCCGGCCGCTGCTCAACGGCGAGACGCTGACGTTCTCCGGCAACCACTTCGACGTGCCCGACGCGTACGTCTGGGACCGCCCGGAGCGTCCGGTGCCGATGGCGGTGGCCGCGTCCGGCCGGCAGTCGGCCACGCTCGCCGCCGAGTACGCGGACGCCATGATCGCCACCGATCCGCTGCCTCACCTGATCGACATGTATGAGGAGGCCGGCGGCGCGGGCCGACCCCGCTACGGCCAGGTGGCCATCTGTTACGGCCCGGACGAGGACGAGTGCCGCAAGATCGTGCACGACCAGTTCCGCTGGTTCGGGATGGGCTGGAAGGTCAACGCCGACCTGCCGAACCCGGACGCGTTCGCGGCGGCCACCCAGTTCGTCCGCGAGGAGGACGTGGCCGAGGGCATTTCCTGCGGTCCGGACACCGACCGGCACGTCGAGGCGTTCAAGAAGTTCGTCGACGCCGGCTTCACCCACGTGGCGCTGGTCCAGGTGGGTGGGGACAGCCAGCCGATGTTCATCGACTGGGCCCGGGAGGAGCTGCTGCCCCGACTGCGCGAGCTGTGACGCCGTGCGTTTCCGGAACCGGCCGCGCCACCGCAGGGGCGGCAACAGAATGAGCCCATGAACCTGCTGACCGTGCTGCCGCTGACGCTGGTGATGATCGCTGGGCCGCAGCTGATCAGCGCGGTCTTCCTGGCCGCCAGCCGCGACCCGCGCCGCAGTTCGGTGGCCTACCTGGCGGGCGCCGCGCTGGGCACGCTGATCCCGTTGACCGTCTGGTACGGCGTGTTCCGGCTGGTGCGCCACTCCGCCGGCAACGGGACGAAGGACAGCGGCAGCCGGCACCTGATCGACTGGATCGTGCTGGTGCTGCTGCTCGTACTCATGGTGATCACGTTCCTGCGGCGCAAGCGGAACCAGCCCCCGGGCTGGATGCGCAGGTTGGAGGACCCGCGGCCCACGTTCGCGTTCGGTCTCGGCGTGGTGCTCTTCCTCGCCATGCCCAGCGACGAGGTCACCATGGCGTCGGTCGCCGGCAGCCTGGCCGGCCACGACAAGCCGTGGTGGCACCTGCTGCCGTTCCTGGTGCTGACCGTGCTGCTGCTGGCGCTGCCGCTGCTCGCGCTTGTGCTGCTCGGCGCCCGCGCGGAGCGCCTGCTGCCGAAGGTCCGCGACTGGTCGAACGCGCACTCCTGGATCATCAGCGAGGCGGTGATCCTGATCTTCGTGGCGATCGTGCTGTCCGACCTGGCCTAGCCGGCCGCGAGGTCCAGCTCGGCCAGCACCGGGTAGTGGTCGGAGGCGACGTCGGCGTCGCCGTCGCGGACCACCCGCACCGCCCGGACCCGCTCGGCCAGCGCCGGCGTGGCGAGCAGGTAGTCCAGCCGCATCCCGGCGAACTCCGCGCCGCCGTGCCCGGTCGGCACGGTCAACCCGCCGGGCCCGTCGCCGCCGGAGCGCGGCCAGAGGTCGACCAGGCCGCCGTCGAGCAGCCGGGCCACCGCGCGGGTGTCCACGGTACGGCCGTCGCGGCGCAGGTGCCGACGCCGGTAGCCGGGGGCGAGCCCGGCCAGCCGGTCGGTGTGGTCGACGGCCGGCTCCAGCGTGTTCAGGTCCCCGACGAGCAGGGCCAGCTCTCCCCCGGTGCGCCGCACCGCCGCCGCCAGCCAGTCCGCCTCCATCCGCCGCCGCCCACCCGAGTACGGGTTGAGGTGGGTGCTGAACACGGTCAGCGGCCCCGCCCCGGTGGCCACCTCGACCCGGGCGGCGGCGTGGTGGAACGGCCGGCGCACCCGCCCGGCGCGCAACACCCGCAGCGGCGGCCGGACCAGCACCGCCACCGGCTGGCCGAAGCAGGACCGGGCCAGGTGCGGCACCAGCCCCGTCCGCTCCGCCAGCCCGCCGAGGGTACGGTCCAGCCCGCGCAGCTCCTGGAGGGCCAGCACGTCGGGGCGCTGCGCGGTGACCACCGAGACGATCCGGTCCCGGCGGTCGGTGCCGTCGCGGTCGCGCCCGCCGGTGCGGATGTTCCAGGTCATCACCCGCAGCATCGGGGTCAGTCCGCCCGGCCGGCCCGGGCCAGCTCGTCGTCCAGCTCGTCCACCTGCTCCGACTCGATCGCTGGCTGGTTGCCCCGCGCCACGTCGGCGTTCGGCCGGACCACCCACCACAGCAGCGACAGCCAGAGCGTGCCGAGGATGATCGCGCCCATGAAGTCGGTCGGGTGGTGCATGCCCCGGTACATCCGGGAGGTGGCCACGCCGACCGGCATGATCACGGCCATCGCCACGAACAGCCACCGCCACCACCTGTCGGTGCGGGGGAACACGATGATCGCCATCGCGGCCCAGAGGCAGATGGTCGCCGCGATGTGCCCGGACGGGAACGACGAGGTGGGCATCTGCCCGTCCAGGTTCTCCACCGGCGGGCGGGGCCGCTCCACCACCCGCGCGCTGGACAGGAAGAGGCTCAGCTCGCCGAACATCGCCAGCACCACGAACAGCACCGGCCGCCAGCGACGCCACACGGCCAGCACGATCGGGCAGAACACCAGCGAGACGAGCAGGATGGCGTGGGTGTCGCCGAACTTGCTCCACCACCAGCTCAGATCCGTGAGCGCGTCGGTGTGCCGGGCGGCGAACCAGCGGGGCACCTCGGTGTCGAGCCAGTCGAAGACGGTGCCCTTGGCGTGGTAGCTGACGTACATGCCGAACGCGTAGAGCGCGCCGAAGACGATCACCCAGCCGACCAGCAGCTCGGCCACCGCGGACCGGGGGTGCTCCAGCACCTTCTCCTCGGCCGGGGCGGGGGCGATCTCCTCGCCCGCCTCCGGCTCCAGGCCCTCGGTGAGCGGCGGCACCGGCCGGCCGCGCTCGCGCCGCCACAGCCGGAAGGCGTACGCGGTGACGCCCAGCCAGGCCGCGCCGAGCAGCCAGCCGCCGAGCACGTCGGAGACGAAGTGCACGCCCAGCGCGATCCGGGTCAGCCCGACCAGGAAGATCAGCACGGCGGCGACGGCGATGGCCGGTTTGCGCCAGCGCGGCGCCATGGCCGGCAGGAACACCAGCAGCAGCGCCCCGTACGCGACGAACGAGCCGAGCGCGTGGCCGCTGGGGAAGCTGTTGCCGGGCGCGCTCGCGACCGGCACGTCCACCACCGGACGCAGTCGCCCGACGAGCGCCTTGAGCGACGGGTCGAGGATCAGCCCGCCCACACCGGTGATGATCAGGTAGACCGCCAGCCGGGACTGCCGACGGATCAGCAGGCCCACCACGGCGATGGTGACCAGCCAGATCAGCACCGGCCGGCCACCCAGGTCGGTGATCGCCTGGAGCACCGTGACCAGCGGGTGGTGCGGCGCCACGAGGTTGTTGAACCACTCGGCCGCCTCGTGGTCGGCGTGCTGGAGCGGGCTCCACCGGAACCGGACGAGCATGAGCAGCACGCCGAACGCCACGCCCGCCCCGGCCACCGCGAGCAGCCCGACCAGGCTCCGCTCCGCGAAGTGGCCGAGCGGCCGGCGACCGGACTCCCTGACCTCGGTCACACCGCACCTCCCTCTTCTTCTGCGAGGCGCGGTGTACCCGATCGGTGTGTTTCGTACACGCCGGGCCGGCGCGGCGTCAGAGCGCGGTCATCTCGCCGGTGTCGAACAGCTCCTCGCGCTGCGCGTCCGGCTCCCACAGGTCCGGCTGGGCCGGCTCCTCCACCCCGATCCGCATCGCCTCCAACTGGGCGGCGAAGGCCAGCCCACCGAAGAGCGCCATCCCGGTGAGGTTGGCCCAGAGCAGCAGCGCCATCATGCCTGTCAACGCGCCGTAGGTCTGGCCGAAACCGCCGCCGTACTTCACGTACACGGCGAGCAGCAGGCTGGCCACCCACCAGATGGCGATGGCGATGCCGGCGCCGAAGAAGAGCCAGGACAGGCCGGGCTGCTTGCGTCGGGGCGTGTGCCGGAACAGCGCGGCGACGGCGAGCACGGTCAGGCCGAGGCTGAGCGGCCAGCGGACCACGTCCCAGATCACGGTGGCGACGACGCCCCACTCGTAGTGCCGGCGGACCGAGTCGCCCACCGCGCCGCCGCCGACGAGGATCAGGAACCCGACCAGCGCGGGCACACCGGCGACCACGGCGAGCACCGCGGCGCGCACGTACTTGGGGAACGCCGGGCGGTCCCGCTCCACGCCGTAGATCCGGTTGGCGCCGCGCTCGATCTGCGCCATCGTGGTGGTCAACGCCACCAGTCCGGTGATCAGGCCGAGGGTCAGCGCCAGCTCACCGACGTCCTCGGTGCGGTCCGAGTCGGACAGCAGCTCCTGCACCATGGACTCGCTCTGACCCGGCGTGATCGCCAGCACCGTGTCGGCCACGACCTTGCCGCCCTCGTCCGCACCGAGGTCGGTGATCAGACCGGTGAGCGCGATCAGGAACGGCACCACGGCCAGGCAGAGCTGGAACGCCAGGGCGCGGGAGTGGCTGAAGCCGTCGCCGTAGCGGAACCGGATGAAGGCGTCCCGCAGCAGGTGCCAGCCGCCGTGCCGGCGCAGCGTGTGCCAGGCGTCGTCGGCGGAGAGCTCGTCGGAGCTCATCAGCCGGGTCTCGGGGACGAGCTTGGTGCTACTCACGGCGCGCCTCCTCGACCAGGTGCTCGCCGCGCTCACCGGCCGCCTCGGCGTCCTCGGCCAGGTCGGGGTGGTCCTCGGGCTGCGGGACGCAGAGCCAGAGCGACTCGGGCCGGATGGTGGCGCTGAGCGAGCGGCCCGGCTCGATCAGGTCGCCGTCGAGCTGGCGGGGCTGGGCCCGGTTGCTGGCGATCTCGACGGTGCGCGCCCGGAACACCTCCATCCGGGGCACGCTGCCGCGGCGACGCATCACCGCCCAGCCCATGGCCACCCAGTGCCCGAGCCGGCGCGGGGTCAGCACCGCCACGTCGAGCCAGCCGTCATCGGGCTCGGCGTCGGTGAGCAGGCGTACCCCGCCCTGGAGGCGGCCGACGTTGGCGACCAGGACCGAGCGGGCGCGGCGGCGCAGCGGCGGCCCGCCGTCGATCCGCACCGAGACCCGCATCGGCCGGTCCCGCAGGTGACGGGCGGCGCCGACCAGGTAGGCCGGCCAGCCGATCCGCTTCTTGGTGGTCTCGGAGGTGGAGTCGAGCATCTGGGCGTCGAAGCCCATCCCGGCCATCACCGCGAAGCACTGGTCGTCGACCACGCCGACGTCGAGCCGGCGCATCCCGCGTTCGACGGCGACCTGGAGCCCGGCGGCGAGGTCGCCGGAGAGGCCGAGGTTGGCGGCGAGCAGGTTGCCGGTGCCCTGGGGCAGCACGGCCAGTGCCACGTCGGTGCCGGCGAGCGCGGTGACGCAGGCCATCACGGTGCCGTCGCCGCCGCAGGCGAAGACCACCTCGGCCCCGGCCTTGACTGCCTCCTCGGCCTGGCCGCGACCCGGGTCCTCGACCGTGGTCTCGTGCCAGGTCGGGGCCGGCCAGCCGGCGGCGTCGAGCGCGCCGTCCACGGTCCGCCGGAACTCGTCCAGGTCGGCGACCTTCACCGGGTTGACCACCACGGCGGAGCGCGGGGTCGGGTTCTCCGCGGTCACCGGGCGCTTGTCGTCTGCACCGTCCACGGCGTCAGTGTGCAGGACGCCGGGCGCGGCGGCGAGCCGGCGGGCGCGGTCGTTGCGAGGACCGCAATCAGGTTTGAAATCCCGACCCCGCGTCAGGCCGCCTCGCGCAGCGCCGCCTCGACCCGCAGCCGCAGGTCGTCGAGGTCGGCGCCGGCCTCGGTGAGCACCTGCGCGGCCAGTCCGTCGCCCTCCCGGAGCAGGCCGAGCAGGATGTGCTCGGTGCCGATGTGCCGGTGGTGCAGCCGCAGCGCCTCGCGCAGCGACAGTTCGAGCACCTTCTTGGCCCGGGGTGAGAACCGGCCGCTGCCGTGCCGGCGCCGCCACCACCGGCGTGGGCGCGGCACCGCCTCGCGGAGCGCGTCCGGGCCGAAGGACTCCTCGATCCGGGCCACGATCGCGGCGAGGTCGATGCCGATCTCGTGCAGCGCCGCCGCGTCCGCCGCGCCGAGCCCGTCGACGCCCTGCGCGGTGTGGCGGGCCACCGCCGCGCGCAGGCCGTCGGCGTCGACGCCGTCGGCCGACAGCAGCCGCACCGCCAGGTTGTCGCGGTCGGCAAGCACGCCGAGCAGCAGGTGTTCGGTGCCCACCGGGCGCCGGCCCTCGGTCTCGGCCTCGACGAGCGCGTGGCGCACCACGGCCCGGGCCCGGTCGGTGAATCGTTCGAACATCATGCCTCCCAGCTCTGGCGCACCGCCGGCCGCCCGGCGTGCTTCTTGTGGACCGCCTGCCGGCTGACCTCGAGCGCGTCGGCGATCTCCTGCCAGGACCAGCCCTGCCGCCGGGCGTTGTCCACCTGGACCACCTCGAGCCGTTCGAGCAGCCGGCGCAGGGCGAGAACCGCGCGCAGGCCGACCTTCGGGTCGGTGCTGCCGGCCGCCGCCGCGAGTTCCGTCGCTTGACTCATGCTGTCAATGTAGGTTGACAGACGGATTGTGTCAACTCCGATTGACAGACGGACACGCCGCCGCCTGACCACGTGCGCGGCCGGTCGATGTTACGGTCCGTAGGTGTTCCGTCGCCGTCCGCTGGATCAGCCGGTCGGGGCCGCACGCCGCCTCGCCGCCGGCCGGTTCACCGTGGAGATCGCCGGGGGCAGCGTGGTCGGGCACCACTACCCGGAGAACTACGACGTGCTGCACGTCGACGAGACGCTGCCGCTGGCCGTGGTCTGCGACGGCATGGGCGAGGGCGACGGCAGCCGGGTGGCCGGCGCCACCGCGACGCGGACCTTCGTCGAGCAGGTCCGCGCCGCCTGGCCGACCGTCGACGCCGCCGGGCTGCGGGCCGCCGCCGCCGTCACCCAGACCCGGGTACGCCGGGCCGGCGCGGCGCTCGTCGGGCTGACCGGGTGCACGCTCACCGCGCTCGTGGTCGAACCGGACGGCGGCCAGGGGTGGCTGGTGCAGATCGGCGACTCGCGGGCGTACCGGCTGCGCGACGGGCTGCTGGAACTGGTCACGGTCGACCACACGATGGCCTGGCTCGGCGTGCTGCACGGCTGGTGGCCGGCCGGCTCGCCGGAGGCGGTCCGGGCCCGCTACCAACTGCTGCGCTACCTCGGCCACCCGGACCGGCCCGACCCGGACCTGCTCGCCGTGCCGCTGCGGCGCGGCGACACCTGGCTTCTCTGCACCGACGGGGTGAGCGACCAGCTCGGCTACCACCGGCTGCGGGACCTGCTCGCCGCCCGGCGCGACCCGAAACGCACCGCCCAGGCCCTCCTCGACGCCAGCCTCGACGCCGGCGGCGACGACAACGCCACCGCCGTGGTGCTGCGCGTCCACCCCACCCTGCCCGCCCCGCGCTGAGCATCCCGACGCCCGCCGATTCCGGCGACCCGGTCCGGCCGACCCGACCACCCGTCTACCGTGGGGGAAAGCGCGGTCGGGAGGTGAGCCGCAATGGCCGCACCCGGCCACGGCGCGGTGGTCGTCGGCGTGGGCCCGTCGACGGAGGCCCTCACGGTGGTCCGCACGGCCGCCGGCGAGGCCGCCGCACACGACCGGCCGCTGCACCTGCTGCACGCGTTCAACTGGGCCGCGACCTCCGGCCCGGCCCCGGCCGGCGGCACCCGCACCGACGCGGAGGACCTGCTCGAACGGGCCAGCCAGATCGCCGCCGCCGCCGCGCCGGAGGTGCCGGTCAGCGGCGAGATCGTGGAGGGCTCACCGGTCGAGGCGCTGCTGCGGGCCGCCGACGCCGCGTTCCTGGTCGCGCTCGGCGACGGCGGCATGGCCACCTGCTCGGCCTGCGTACCGGCCGACGCGCCGGCCGTCGAACTGGCCGCCCGGGCCGGCTGCCCGGTCCTGATCGGTCGGACCGAGCCGGCCCCGCCCGGTCCGCTGCTCGTCGGCTACGACGGCTCACCGGGCTCCCGCGCCACCCTCGGCTACGCCTTCGACTGCGCCGAACGCCGGGGCGCCCGGCTGCTCGCCGTCCGGGTGGTCGAGCCGGACCGCGGCGACGACGACGGCGTACTCGAAGAAGCGGTCAACCGGCACGCCGCCCGGCACCCGAGGGTGGCCGCGAGCTGCCAGACCGTGCGCGGCGACCCCCGGACCGTCCTGCTCGACCGGTCCCGCTCGGCGCAGCTCGCGCTCGTCGGCGCGCGGGGCGACGGGCCGGTGCAGTCCAGCCTCGGCGAGGTCAGCCAGTCCCTGCTCTACCACTCGCCGGCCCCGCTGATCGTGGTACGCGGGCTCGACCCGGACGCCCGGGACGGGTCATGACGCCCACCCGGCCCGGGACCTCCGGCCCTGACCGGCGCCACCGCCCACGGGAGAGATTGGACGTGCCGGGGACGGCAGACACCTCCCCGAGTGGCAGACGACCCCGAGCCACGAGAGGCTAACGCAGCATGGAGACCGCGCTGGACCTGCACAGCCCCCTGACCGACGACGACCTGCGCCGGCTGGACGCCTACTGGCGGGCGGCGAACTACCTCACCGTCGGGCAGATCTACCTGCTCGACAACCCGCTGCTCCGCGAGCCGCTGCGGCCCGAGCACATCAAGCCGCGGCTGCTGGGCCACTGGGGCACCAGCCCGGGCCTCAACCTGCTCTACGCGCACCTCAACCGCGTCATCGTCGACCGGGACCTGTCCGCGATCTTCGTCACCGGCCCCGGCCACGGCGGCCCCGCGCTCGTCGCCAACACCTGGTTGGAGGGCACCTACAGCGAGCTCTACCACCACATCCCCCGGGACGAGTCCGGCATGCAGCGGCTGTTCCGCCAGTTCTCCTTCCCCGGCGGCATCCCCAGCCACGTGGCGCCGGAGGTGCCGGGTTCGATCCACGAGGGCGGCGAGCTGGGGTACGCGCTGAGCCACGCCTACGGCGCCGCGTTCGACAACCCGGACCTGCTCGTCGCCTGCGTGATCGGCGACGGCGAGGCGGAGACCGGCCCGCTCGCCGGGAGCTGGCTGTCGAATGTGTTCCTCAACCCGGCCCGGGACGGGGCGGTGCTGCCGATCCTGCACCTCAACGGCTACAAGATCGCCAATCCGACCGTGCTGGACCGGATCCCCGCCGAGGACCTGCTGGACCTGATGCGCGGCTACGGCTACCACCCGTACGTGGTCGAGGGCGACGACCCGACGGCGGTGCACCACCTGCTCGCCGCGACGCTCGACCGGGCGGTCGACGAGATCGCCGAGATCCAGCGCCGGGCCCGTTCCGGCGGCGACGTCGAGCGCCCCCGCTGGCCGATGATCGTGCTGCGTACGCCGAAGGGCTGGACCGGGCCGGCGGACGTCGACGGCAAGCAGGTCGAGGGGACCTTCCGCGCCCACCAGGTGCCCATCTCCGAGGTACGCGACAACCCGGCGCATCTGGCCGAGCTGGAGCGCTGGCTGCGCGGCTACCGGCCGGAGGAGCTGTTCGACGCCACCGGCGGCCCGGTCGCCGAGCTGGCCGCGTTGCCACCGACCGGCGACCGGCGGATGAGCGCCAACCCGGTCGCCAACGGCGGCAAACTGCTGCGCGACCTGGACCTGCCGGACTTCCGCGACTACGGGTTGGACATCGAGGAGCCGGGCGGCACGGTGGCCGGCGCGACCGGCACGCTCGGCCCCTGGGTCCGCGACGTGATCACCCGTAACCCGGAGACGTTCCGCCTGTTCGGCCCGGACGAGGTCGCCTCCAACCGGCTCGGCGCCGCGTTCGAGGTCACCGACCGCGCGTTCGTCGGCCGCCGGGAACCCGGCGACGACCACCTCTCCCCCGACGGCCGGGTGATGGAGGTGCTCTCCGAACACCTCTGCGAAGGCTGGCTGGAGGGCTACCTGCTGACCGGCCGGCACGGCCTCTTCACCAGCTACGAGGCGTTCATCCACATCGTCGACTCGATGGTCAACCAGCACGCCAAGTGGCTCAAGGTGACCCGGCACATCCCCTGGCGGGAGCCGATCGCCTCGCTGAACTACCTGCTCTCCAGCCACGTCTGGCGGCAGGACCACAACGGCTTCTCGCACCAGGACCCGGGCTTCATCGACCACGTGGCCAACAAGAAGGCCGAAGTGGTCCGCGTCTACCTGCCACCGGACGCCAACACGCTGCTCTCCACCATGGACCACTGCCTGCGCAGCCGGCACTACATCAACGTGGTGGTGGCCGGGAAGCAACCCGCGCCGAACTGGCTGACCATGGACGAGGCGGTCCAACACTGCCGCCGTGGCCTGGGCATCTGGGACTGGGCCAGCACCGACGACGGGGCCGAGCCGGACGTGGTGCTCGCCTGCGCCGGCGACGTGCCGACGCTGGAGACCCTCGCGGCGGCCGACCTGCTGCGCCAGCACCTGCCCGACCTGAAGGTGCGGGTGGTGAACGTGGTCGACCTGATGCGCCTGCAACCGTCCTCGGAACACCCGCACGGCCTGCCGGACAACGAGTTCGACACCATCTTCACCCGCGGCAGGCCGGTCATCTTCGCCTACCACGGCTACCCGTGGCTGATCCACCGGCTCACCTACCGCCGGACCAACCACGAGAACCTGCACGTACGCGGCTACAAGGAGGAGGGCACCACCACCACGCCGTTCGACATGGTGATGCTCAACGACCTGGACCGCTTCCACCTGGTCATCGACGTCATCGACCGGGTGCCCGGGCTGCGGTCACGCGCCGCCCACCTGCGCCAGGAGATGGTGGACACCCGCCAGTCCTGCCGCGACCACACCCGCGAGTACGGCGAGGACGACCCCCGGGTCGCCGAGTGGCGCTGGATCCGCGAGACCGAACCGGCCCTGCGGACCGGTGAGCGGGAGCAGTGAGCTCGCCGACCCCGCAGTCGCGAACGAAAGGTAGGCACGGCGAATGAACGAGGAGATCCTGGTCGGCTACGACGGCTCCGCCGACGCGTCGGTGGCCCTGCGCTGGGCGCTCGACGAGGCCGGCCGCTCGGGCCGGCCGGTGCGGCTGGCGTACGTCTTCGAGTGGTTGACCGTGGCCGGTTGGATCGGTCCCGGCGTGGCCCCGGGGATCTGGCCGGACGAACACGCCCGGGGGCAGGTGGAGGAACTGGTCCGCAAGGCGGCGGCGGACGCCGCCGCCGAGCGGCCCGGCGTCACCGTGCACGGCGAGGTGTTCGACGGCCCGCCCGCGCTGGTGCTCCAGGAACGCTCCGCCGAGGCGGGGATGCTGGTGCTCGGCAGCCGGGGGCACGGCGGTTTCGGCGGCCTGCTCGCCGGTTCCACCGCGGTCTCCGTCACCGCGCACGCCCACTGCCCGGTGGTGGTGGTCCGGGACGGCCAGGTCGCCACGTCCGGGCCGGTGGTGGTCGGCACGGACGGCTCCGAGCCGGCCCTGCGGGCGCTCGGTTTCGCCGTGGAGCGGGCCGCCCAGCGGGACGTGCCGCTGCGGGTGCTGCGGGCCTGGGATCCGCCGCGCGACAGGTGGGCGTCGCCGGGCTTCGACCCGGAGGAGAGCACCGGGATCGAGCGGGCTGCCGTCGAGGCGGAGCTGGCCCCGTGGCGGGAGACGTTCCCCGACGTGCCGGTGGAGATCTCGGCGGTCCCCGGCAGCGCGGCGTCGCTGCTGGTGGAGGCGAGCCGATCGGCGCAGCTCGTGGTGGTCGGCAGCCGCGGCCGGGGCGGCCTGCGCGGCATGCTGCTCGGCTCGGTGAGCCAGCAGCTCATCCAGCACGCCGCCTGCCCCGTCGCCGTCGTCCGGGAGTAAGGCGGGGGCCCCGCTTAACGCCTTTGGTAGAGGCGGGGGCCCCGCTTAACGCCCCGCCGACCGCCCCGCTGACCGTCACGCGGGGCGGTCGGCGGGGTTGAGGGAGAAGAAGTCCTCCTCCTCCTGGGCCAGGTGCAGACGCAGCACCGCGTCCAGTCCGTAGAGCGCCGCCAGCAGGTCGGGCACCTCCTGCGCGGGCAGCCGGCCGTCCAGGGTCGCCAGGTGCCCGCCGATCCGCTCCACCAGCCGGACGATCTCCACATGCGCCCGGCTCATCGTCGAGGTCGCCTCGTCGCTGCCGAGCGGGCCGGCCAACGCCGGGTAGAGCTGCCGTTCCTCCGCCTCCTCGTGCGGCAGCACCTCGTCGACCAGCCGGCGGTGCACGTCGCGCAGCGCCGGCCCGCACTCCGGGGCGTCCGGGCGGGTCGCCACCAGGTCCGCGGTGTCGCGCAGCCGGGCCAGCACGTCACGCACGCCGCCGTGTTCCCGCTCGTACCGGTCGAGCAGCTCCCGGGTGTGCGGCGGCACCTCCCGCCGCCGCAGGCCGCCGCCGAGGGCACGCAACGCGTTGAGGATCACCAGCACGTCGATGCCCTCCTGGAGGAACGCGCCGGCCACCGGCGGCAGCCGGCCGGCGGCGGCCACCAGCATGGCCAGCACCGCCAGCCCCATCCCCACGGTGGCGCTCTGCACCGCGACGCGGCGGGCGTACCTGGCGATCTCCACCGCGTCGGCGAGCCGGTCCAGCCGGTCCACGGAGAGCACCGCGTCGGCCACGTCGGCGGAGGCGGTCGCCCCGGTCGCGCCCATCGCCACCCCGACGTGCGCCTCGGCGAGCGCCGGCGCGTCGTTCACCCCGTCGCCGACCATCACGGTCACCGCCCGCGCCGACTCCGCGCGTACCCGATCGGCCTTCTCCCGCGGAGAGCACCGCGCGATCACGTCGTCCACGCCCACGACCTGCGCCACCTGCCGGGCCGTGCGCGGCCGGTCGCCGGTCACCATGATCAGCCGGGTCAGCCCCGCCTCCCGCAACCGCCGCACGGTCCGCCGGGCGTCCGGGCGGACCGGGTCCTCCAGCAGGATCGCGCCGAGCGGCCCCCGCTCGTCGCTCACCCACACGGTGGAGCGGCCGGACAGCTCGGCCCGCTCCCGCGCCCGGTCCGCCCACGGCGGCGGCTCGCCGTCGAGCTGGCCGACCCGGACCGTCCGGCCGTCGACCCGGCCGGCCACCCCGCGCCCCGGTTCCTCGGTCACCCCGGTCGGTTCGGCCAACGGCAGGCCCCGCTCGCGGGCCTGCCGGACCAGCGCGGCGGCCAGCACGTGCGGCGAGAGCTGCTCGACGGAGGCCGCCAACCGCAGCACCTCGTCCCGGTCGCCGCCCGGCGCCACCACCGTCTCCGCGGCCCGCGGCCGGCCGGCGGTGAGCGTGCCGGTCTTGTCCATCAGCAGGGTACGGGCGCGGCCGAGCTGCTCCAGCGACCCGCCGTCCCGCACCAGCACACCCCGGCGGGCCACCCGGGACAGCCCGGAGACCACCGCGATCGGGGTGGCCAGCAGCAGCGGGCACGGGGTGGCCACCACCAGCACCGCCACCGCCCGCACGAACTCGCCGGACAGCAGCCACGCCAGGCCCGCCAGCAGCAGCGTGAACGGCACGAACCCGGCCGCGTACCGGTCGGCGAGCCGCACCATCGGGGCCTTGCGCGCCGTCGCCTCCCCGGCCAGCCGGACGATGCCGGCGTACGTGCTCTCCGCCGCGTTGCGGCTGGACCGCAACCCGAAACCGGCACCCGCGTTGACCACGCCGCTTGCCACCTGCTCGCCGGCGGCGCGGCCGACCAGCCGCGACTCGCCGGTCACCACCGACTCGTCGAGCGTGGCCGCCTCCTCGACCGTGCCGTCCACCGGCACCACGTCACCGGGGCCCACCACCAGCCGGTCGCCGGCGGCCACCCGGTCCAGCGGCACCACCTCGATCCCGCCACCGGGGGTGCGCCGGCGGGCCTGCCGGGGCGCGCGCTCCAGCAGCGCCCGCAGGTCGCGGGTGGCCCGGCCACGGGCGTACTCCTCAAGCGCCCGCCCGGTGGCGACCATCACCGCGATGACGGCCCCGGCCAGGTACTCCCGCACCAGCAGCGCGCCGAGCAGGGCCAGCACGGCGATGACGTCCACGCCGAACTGCCGGCGCCGCAGCTGACGCAGCACCGACCAGGCGGCCGGCACCAGGGCGAACACGGTGACCGCGGCCCAGACCAGACCGGCCACGCCCCGCGCGCCCGCGAACCACAGCGCCGCGCCGCCGAGCACGGCCAGCGTGAGCAGCGCCAGCGGGACCCACTCGGCGGTCACGGCCCGCCGGGCCCGGGCCGGCCGTTCGGGTACGCATTCGCGCGGTTCGGTTCCCACGTGCGGATCGTCTCAGTGCCGGCGCGGGGCAGGTAGGGCGAACGCGGGTAATCCGGGAGGTCGAAGGACCCGTGCGATCCGCCCGACCATGCCAGAGGATGGAGCGGCAACCCCACCCGGCGCGTCCCGGGCGTGGGGCACGATGGGGAGAAACAGGAAAGGTCGTGACGATGAGCCACGAGACGCCGGCCACCGACCGCCCGCTGACCACCGCGCTCGCGGAGGCCGCCGGGATGGCCGGCCACGCGCCCTCGGTGCACAACACCCAGCCCTGGCACTGGACCGTCCTGCCCGACGCGCTGGAACTGCGGGTCGTCCGGGAACGGCACCTCAGCGTCATGGACCCGGAGGGCCGGCTGCTGGTGGTGAGCTGCGGCACCGCGCTGCACCACGCCCGAGTGGCGCTGGCCGCCGAGGGCTGGACCCCGGCGGTGGAACGCCTGCCCGACCCGCACCAGCCCGACCTGATGGCCCGCCTCACCGGGCTGCGCCACACCGGCGCCGACCCGGACGCCATGCGCCTGGTGCAGTGCATGCGGGTGCGGCACACCGACCGGCGGCCGGTGAGCGACGAGCAGGTCCCCACCGCCACGCTCGGCGACATCGACCGGGCCGCCACCCGCGAGGGCGTGAATTTGCAACTCCTCAACGACATGCAGAAGATCGAGCTGGCCGGCGCCGCCCAGCAGGCCGCCGTCGTCGAGTCGGAGAGCCCGGAGCTACGCGAGGAGCTGGCCTACTGGATCAGCCGGGCCGGCGCCGGCACCGGCCTGCCGCCGGAGGTGCTGCCCGACCAGGCGGCGCAGACCACCGTGCCGGGCCGCGACTTCGGCACCCCGGGCTCGCTGCCGATCGGCCCCGGCCACGACAAGGCCGCCGTCTACGCCATCCTCTGGGGTTCCGAGGACGAGCCGATGAGCTGGCTGCGCGCCGGCGAGGCGCTCTCCGCCGCCTGGCTCGAAGCCACCCGGCACGGGGTGTCCCTGGTGCCGCTCTCCGGCGTGGTGGAGGTCGACGGCACCCGCGAGGTGCTGCGGCAGACGCTCGCCGGTCTCGGCCACCCCTACCTGAGCATGCGTCTCGGCCTGGCCGACCCGACGCAGGCCGCCCCGCCGCACACCCCGCGGCTGGACGCCGCGCAGACCGTCGACACCTCGGCGGTACGCGACCACAGCTCCTGAGGGTCTCGTCGGCGCGCGCCACCTGGCGATAGCATCGCCCGGTGGCCGCCGCACCGAACCCCCGGCACGAGCACGTCACGCCGTCGCTCGGGCTGACCCCGCTGTCCCGGGTCCGCCTCGACGAGCTGTTGCAGGAGATGCTCGACCGGGTCGGCGAGGTGGTGACCAGCCGGGAACGGCTACGCGCGCTGCTCGACGCGGTCGTCGGCATCGGCTCCGACCTCGACCTGCGCAGCACGCTGCAACGGATCGTGCAGTCGGCGTGCGAGCTGGCCGGCGCCCGCTACGGCGCGCTCGGGGTGATCGGCCCCGACCGTCTGCTGCACGACTTCATCGTCCACGGCATCGACGCTGAGCTGCACGCCCGCATCGGCGAGCTGCCGCACGGGCGGGGCGTGCTCGGCCTGCTCATCGACGACCCGAAGCCGCTGCGCATGCCGGACATCACCCGGCACCCCCGGTCGTACGGGTTCCCGCCGAACCACCCGCCGATGCACAGCTTCCTCGGCGTGCCGGTGCGCATCCGCGACCACGTCTGGGGCAACCTCTACCTGGCCGAGAAGCAGGGCGCCGCCGAGTTCACCGACGACGACGAGGAGATCGTGACCGCGCTCGCCGCCGCGGCCGGCGTGGCGATCGAGAACGCCCGCCTCTACGCGCTGGCGCACCGGCGGGAACGCTGGCTGGCCGCCGCCGCCGAGATCACCTCGGTGCTGCTGGGCGAGGTCCGCCGCACTGACGCGCTGTCGCTCGTCGCCCGCCGCGCCCGCGAGGTCGCCGAGGCGGAACTGGCCCTGGTCCTGCTCTACGACGAGGACGAGGCGCAGTTCACCGTCGAGGTGGTCGACGGCGCCGACCCGGCCGCCCGGGAGCTGGTCGGCGCGGTCCTGCCGGCCGCCGAGACCAGTTTCGCCGGCTCGGCCACGGAACGCCGGCACGAGCAGGTCGACGACCTCGCCGGGGCGGCGCCCTGGCCCCGCCCGGTGATCGCCGGGCCGGCCGTGGTGTCCCCGCTCGCCGCGGCCGACACGCTGCACGGCGTACTCGTGATCGCCCACCGGTCCGACCACGGACCCGCCGCCGACGACGACCTCGCCCTGCTCGCCAGCTTCGCCGGCCAGGCGGCGCTGGCCATGGAACGCGCCCGCGGGCAGGAGGAGCGGGAGTTGCTCGTGGTCCTGGAGGACCGCGAGCGGATCGCCCGCGACCTGCACGACGTGGTGATCCAGCGGCTCTTCGCCACCGGCCTGCAACTGCAGAGCGGCGCGATGAACGCCCGCCCGGAGGCGGCCAAGCGGATCAACCAGGCGGTCGACGACCTGGACGCCACCATCCGCGACATCCGCCGCACCATCTTCGAGCTGCGCACCCCGATGAGCGCGGCGCTGCGCACCGAGATCCGGGAGGCGGTCGAGGCCGCCGCCGAGTCGCTGGGCCACCGGCCCGACCTGGAACTGGTCGGCCCGGTCGACAGCGCCGTCCCGGACGAGCTGCGCCCCGAGCTGGTCGCCGTGCTGCGCGAGGCGCTGTCCAACGCGGTACGCCACGCGCACGCCGACCGGGTGGCGGTGCGGGTGGCGGCGGACGGCGGCCGAATCGACGTCACGGTCACCGACGACGGGATCGGCTGCGACCCGGAGGCGGCCCGCAGCGGCCTGGTCAACCTGCGCGAGCGCGCCGAACGGCTCGGCGGCCGGTTCACCCTGCGCCGGGTCGAGCCGCACGGCACCGAGCTGCGGTGGAGCGTCCCGCTCGACTGAGGTCAGTGGGTCTTGCCGAGCAGCCGGGTGGCCAGGACCGCCGCCTGGGTCCGCCGTTCCAGGCCCAGCTTCGCCAGCACGCTTGAGACGTAGTTCTTCACCGTCTTCTCCGCCAGGAACATCTTGCCGGCGATCTCACGGTTGGTGAGCCCTTCGGCGACGTACTCCAGGATCCGCCGCTCCTGCTCGGTGAGGGACTTCAGCTCCCGCGGCTGTTCCACGCCGCTGCGGATGCGCTCCAACACCCGGGTGGTGATCGCCGGGTCGAGCAGCGACTGCCCGGCCGCCACCCGGCGCACCGCGTCCACCAGATCGGTGCCGCGGATCTGCTTGAGCACGTAGCCGGCGGCACCCGCCATGATCGCCGCGAACAGCGCCTCGTCGTCCTCGTACGAGGTGAGGATCAACCCCTTGATCGACGAGTCCACGGCGCGGACGTCCCGGCAGACGTCGATGCCGTTGCCGTCGGGCAGCCGGGCGTCGAGGATCGCCACGTCGGGGCGGAGCGCGGGTATCCGACGCGTCGCCTCCTGGGCCAGGCCGGACTCGCCGACCACCTCGATGTCGCCGCTGCTGGTCAGCAGATCGGCCAGGCCACGGCGGACGACCTCGTGGTCGTCGAGCAGGAACACCCGGATCATCAGTCCTTTCTACCGTTCCCCCGGCGCCCCCGCACGGGCCGAAGGTCCCGTCCGACCCGTCCGGTCCGGGACGGTCGGCCCCGCCCGGGTGGGGACCTCCGGCCCTGCTCAGGGCGCGTCGCGGTGACGCACCGTGGGGGTGGACCGAGCGGAGGGAGCACGACCATGGGATACACCGTCCGGCAGCTGCGGGGCGCGGTCGCCGACGCGGTACGCGCCCCGTCGCTGCACAACACCCAGCCGTGGCGGTTCCGACTGCGCGACGGCGGCATCGAGGTCACCGTCGACCCGCGGCGCGCCCTGCCCGCCACCGACCCGACCGGCTGGGGCGCGCGGGTCGCCTGCGGGGCGGCCCTGTTCAACCTGCGGCTGGCGCTCGCCGTGGCGGGCACCCCGGCCACGGTCCGGCTGCGCCCCTACCCGACCGACCCGGACGTGGTGGCCCGGCTCGAACCCGACGTGCCGCGCCGGCCCACCCCGACCGAGCAGAGCCTGCACGGGGCGATCGCCCGCCGGTTCAGCAACCGCGCGCCGTTCTGGCCCGACCCGGTGCCGGCCGAGGCCCGCTGGCGGCTCGGCGAGGCGGCCCGGGCCGAGCAGTGCTGGCTGGAACTGGTCATCGGCGCCAGCGCGGTCAACGCGCTCGCCGAGGTCGCCCGCAGCGCCCACCGGGTGCTCGAACGCGACCCCGCGTACGTGGCCGAGCGGGTCGACTGGATGCGCTCGGAGCCCGCCCCCGACGGGGTCCCTGCCGCCGCCGGCGGGCCGCAGAGTGAGCCGCAGGACCTGCTGCCGCAGCGCGGCTTCGGCGGACGCCACCGCGCCCCCGGCCGGGACTTCGAACCGGAACCGCTCGTCGCGGTGCTCGGCACCCCCGGCAACACCGGCACCGACCAGGTCGTCGCCGGGCAGGCCCTGCAACGGGTGCTGCTCACCGCCACCGACGCCGGCCTCGGCGCGTCGCTGCTCTCCCAACCGATCGAGGTGCCGGCGGCACGGGAGGCGCTGCGGTTGTCCCTGGGCCGGTTCGGCACCCCGCAGATGGTGATGCGGATCGGCTACGGGCAGCCGGGACGCGCCACCCCGCGCCGCCCGGTCGACGAGGTGCTCGACCTGCCGGTCGTGCCGGCCTGACCTGCGCGCCCCGGGTCGCTCTCAGGCGGCCGGCAGCGAGGCCAGCAGCGCAGCCTCCCGCTCCGGGGCCAGACCCACCGGTGCCCGCGCCGGCCGTCCCGCCCGCGCCGGCACCCGACCCACCTCGCGCAGCCACCGCCAGGTGTCGGCGACCGTCTCGGCGACCGGCCGGCAGACCAGACCCGCCGCGTACGCCCGCTCCACGTCCCGCTCCTGCAACCAGCGGTATTCGTGGCCGCGTGGGATCCAGACCGGCAGGTCGTTCCACGGCTCCACCCCGGCGGCCAGGATCGGCTCCGGCTCCGTCCAGCGCAGCGTCGCGTCCGACCCGGTCGTCGCCACCACCGCGTCGAGCAGCTCACCCATCGTCGTGTGCCCGGTGCGACTGACCACGTTGTACGCCCCGCCGACGCCCTCGGCGCCCCGGTCCAGCAGCCAGCTCGCCAGGTCGCGGACGTCGACGTACTGCACCGGGAGGTCGCGCGGGCCCGGTGCCAGCACCGCACCACCCCGGGCGATCCGGTGCAGCCACCACGGCAGCCGGCCGATGTCCTCCCCCGGCCCGAGGATCAGACCGGCCCGGACCAGCAGCGCCCGGTCGCCGAACACCTCCACCGCGGCCCGCTCCCCGCCGGCCTTGTTGCTCGCGTAGTCGCCGTCGTCCGCGTCCGGCTCGGCGGCGACGGTCCGCGCCTCCTCCCCGCTGCCCGGGTCGACCGGCGGCGCGTACACCGAGCCGCTGGAGACGTAGACGTAGTGCGGCACCGCGCCGGCCAGCGCCCGCGCCGCGTCCCGGACGGCCCGGGGCGCGCCGTCCCAGGTGTCCACCACCAGATCCCACTCGCCGCCGGCGAGCGCGGCGAGACCGTCGGGCGCGTCCCGGTCACCCCGCAACCGGTGTACGCCGGCCGGCGCCTCCCCGTGCACCCCCCGGTTGAACACGGTGACCGACCAGTCGCGGCGTACCGCCTCGGCCACCACCGCCCCACCGACGAAGCCCGTGCCACCCAGCATCAGCAGTCGCATGACCCCCACCCTGCCCGGTAGCACCGAGCCCGGGCACTCGGTTTCACGGTGAGCGGATCTGCCAGCGGCAGAATGAACGACCCCGCTCCGCCCAATCGACCAGTCGCCCGCCCCCGCTCGTGAGGCGGCACGGGATGGCGGATCCCGATTCGGATGATCCATCTCGGAAGGCGGAAGGCGACCCGGTTCGCGGAGGCGCGAGTGAGTGCGGGCAGGCGTAGCCGCCTCCGCGTCGCCTGTGGAGCTGAGGGCAGAGACGGCTCAGACCCGCCACGCCACGATGTCCACCCGCCCCCACCGCTGCCGGGTGGGCAGGGATGTCGGGTCCGGCGGCGAGTGGAACGTTATGGCTGTCTCGGGCGCGTTGAGGCACCCATGGCGTTCCAGTCGTGGCCCGGGTGGAGCGCGGGTGGAAACGTTATGGCTGTCTCGGGCGTGCTGAGGCGTCCATGGCGTTCCCGTCGTGGGCCTGGGGGTGTTGACGGCGTGTGGAATCCGGTCGCCGTGTGCCGTCGGGTGTTTGCGGGTGGGTGGGGTGTCCGGTTCGGGGGTGGTGGGCGGCACTCTGGCGGCGGAATCGTCGCGGGGGTGCGGGCGTTGTAACCCGGTGAACGACCGAGGAAGGCCAGCGCGCCCATGCCGCGCGGTCGACCCGCCCCCGGGAATGACGGTGGGCAGCCGGTCGTTACACAGTCACTCCGGCGCCCCGCGGTGCGGCCCTGCCCCGCGGACCACGTCGGATCCCCCCGAAACTTTGAGCGCCTGACGGTGCTCGCCCGCGCGCCACCCTCCCCCGGTGCGTGTGTCGACCCCCGGAATGGAGCCCCCTGATGAACACGATCCTGCGCAAGAGCGTCCTGGGTATCGCTGGTCTGGCGTTCACCGGTGGTGTGTTCGCCGGCCCGATCGCCGCCCACGCCGACACCCCCACCCACACCGGCAAGCCCGCCACGGCTGCGGCCGTGGTGCAGGCCGAGGGCAAGCAGTCGAGCATCACCCTCAACGACGAGCAGACCGCCAACGTCAAGGCGATCATCGCCGCCACGAAGAAGGCCGGCCTGCCCGAACGAGCCGCGATCATCTCCATCGCCACCAGCCTCCAGGAATCCAAGCTGGAGAACCTGGGCCACCTCGGCGACACCAACGACCACGACTCCCTCGGACTGTTCCAGCAGCGCCCCTCCTCCGGCTGGGGCACCCCCGAGCAGATCACCGACCCCGAATACTCCACCCTCGCCTTCCTCAAGGGCCTGAAGCAGGTCGACGGCTGGCAGGACATGCCCCTGACCAAGGCCGCCCAGACCGTCCAGGTGAGCGCCTACCCCGACGCCTACGCCCAGTGGGAGAACCAGGCCACCGACCTCGTCACCAAGCACTGGAACAGCTGACGAACAACGCTGAAGGCCGGCACCCGCAACAACGGGGTGCCGGCCTTCACGCGTACCCGGATCAAGCCGGCGGCAGGATGAACGTCCACGTGGTGGTGGTCGTGCTCGCCGCGGCGCCGACCGCGGCCAGTCCGCCGTAGCTGCCCACCGGGACGCTGCTCGCCGCGTCGGCGAGCAGACCGGTCACCCGGCCGCCGCCGGTCTGCGAGCTGTTGCTGCGGACCGCGACCCCGGCCGGCGGGGTGAGGCTGGTGGTGGCGGCGTCGCCGTGCAGCCAGTACGACACGGCCCAGCTCTGTGCGGTGGTCACCGGCGCGTACGGGGTGGTCCGGGTGGCGGCGCTGGCCGGGTCGGTGGTCCGGGCGAACACCGGCGGGCCCGGCGCGACCCCGCGGTACGCGGCCAGCACCAGGTTGCCCTTCGCCTGGCTGTCCAGTGCCACCCGTACCGCCGTGCCCGCGTCTCCGGCGGTCGCGGTCTTCCACCATGCGGTGGTGGTGGCGTAGCCCCCGTCGAGCCGGTCGAGTCGGTTCCAGCCGGTCACCCCGGTCGGCTCCCCGGTGCCGGTGTGGGTGTTCTGGCTGAGCAGGAGCAGCAGCGTGTCCCCGGGCTGCACGGCGGTCGGGACGGTCACCGTGTGGCTGGTCCAGTTGGCGTTCGCGGTGGCCTGCCCGACGAAGGAGATCCGCTCCGGCACCGGCGCGACGGTGACGTCCACGGTCACGGTGCCGGCGGCGCCCCGGTCGTCGGTGACCGTCAGCGTGACCGGATAGGTGCCGGCCGCCGCGTACGTGTGGGAGGTGGTCGGCACGGACACGGTGTCGGTGGTGGACCCGTCGCCGAAGTCCCACAGGTGGTCCTGGACCGCGCCGTCGGCGTCGGTCGAGCCGGCCCCGGAGAACGTGCACACCAGCCCGGAGCAGGACGGTGTCAGGTCCGCCACCGGCGGCTGGTTCGCCGGGCCGCCCGAGCCCTTGAGGATCTTCACGTAGTCGATGTCACCGGCGAAGTAGTCGCAGGTCACCTTCGTACCGTCGCACTGGCTCTTGCCGCCCACGGACAGCGGCCAGGAGTTGGCGATGGTGCTGGTCGGCCCGTTGAGCCGGCTGGTCCGCACGCCGTCGACGTACATCTCCACGTAGGCGGCGGTGCGGTTGCACGTCACCGTGTGCCACTGGCCGTCGGCGATCGGCACGTCGGTGTAACCGGTCCGGGAGGCGCCGTCACCGCCGCGGAACAGGCACTTCGGCCGGCCGCCCGGCGCCTCCAACTTCCAGTAGCCGCCGGCGGTGTTGCCCTGTCCCTTCTGGAGGATGTTGCCGAAGGAGTACGTGGTCCGGTAGCGGATGGTCACCGAGAAGTCCCCGGCGTCCGGGTTGAAGTCGGTGCTGTGCGGCACCAGGTTCACGTGGTCCGGCACGTACTCCTGGTCCGTGGGCAGGTGGGTGGCGAAACGGTGGCCGGTCGCCCCGGCGTAGATCGCGCCGGTGACCACCTCGCCGCCGACGGTCCCGTGCCGTCCGCTGCCGCTGCTGTCCCTCAGGAGGGTCGACGAAGCCGGTTCGTCCATGCTCCAGAAGGCCACGGTCCGCGTCGCGGTGGCCTGTGCGGGCACGGCCCCCACCGTCACCCCGGCCGCCGCGACGATCGCCGCCACGCCGAGTCGGGCGGTGTTCCGCCGCCATTTTCCCTGCCCGATCGCCCGCATGTGACCGCCTCCCTGCGCATCGGGCCTCACCCTGACATGCGCCGGAGCTGGGCTCCATAATCCGCTCGGAGGATGCCGACCAGGCTGTCGGCGCGATGGGCGACCGATGTGGCCGGTGCCGGCCGGCCGGTGGGATACGCACGCCGATCAACCGGCGGCGGAGGATGTTTCTTCGGGTGGGCGATACTGGGTTTGAACCAGTGACCTCTTCCGTGTCAAGGAAGCGCGCTCCCACTGCGCCAATCGCCCGGGGCAGTTCGCGAGCGGACGACGGGATTCGAACCCGCGACCCTCACCTTGGCAAGGTGATGCGCTACCAGCTGCGCTACGTCCGCGTCGTCACCGGCTCGCGCCGGCGACGGGGGAAACTCTACCCGACGCCCGGACCCACCCGCGGCAGCCCCCCGAGCGATGGCGATTGCGCTGCTCGCCACCGGGGTACTGAGCGACACGACAGCACAACCATCACCCTGAAGGAGGCTGTCGTGGGTATCGGTACGAGCATTTTCCTGATCGCGGTCGGCGCGATCCTCACGTTCGCGCTGAACGCCAACGTCGGTGGCGTCGACCTCGACATCGTCGGCTGGATCCTGATGGCGGCCGGCGTGCTCGGCCTGATCTTGACGACGCTGGTCTGGGGCCGGCGCCGCCAGGTGGTCACCACCACCGCCGAGCAGCCGGTGGAATATCGCCGGGTGGAGGAGCGGCGGGACGTCACGCCGCCGATGTGATCCGACCGCACCGGGGGCCGACGGAGCTGATCGGTCCCCGGCCTGGTCCGGACGGGGGGCGCCCAGCGGCGCCCCCCGTCCGCGTACCCGGGTCAGCCTCGCATCAGCTCGTTCAGCGTGCCGTGGTCGAGCCCCCCGGCGAGCGTCTCGTACGTCCCGGCGCGAAGCGCCTCCGCCGCCGCCCGACCGGCCACCGCGTACGCGGATGCGGCCACCCTCGACCCGAGGCTGATCCGGGCCACCCCGAGCCGGGCCAGCTCGGCGACCGGCGGCGCTCCCGGCCCGACGAGCACGTTCAGCGGCGCCGGGATCGCCGCCACCAGCGCCGCCACGGTCTCCGGGTCGACCGTCCCCGGCACGAAGATGCCGTCCGCGCCGGCGGCCAGGTACGCCTCGGCCCGGGCGACCGTCTCCGGCACCCCACCGGCCCGGCGCAGGAACGTGTCCACCCGCGCGTTGAGGTACAGCGGAATGTCGGCCCGGTCGGCGGCGGACCGGACCGCGGCGAGCCGGGCGCACTGCTCGTCGACCGCGCGCAGCGGCCCGTCCCCGTCGTACCGGGCGTCCTCCACGTTCACGCCGACCGCGCCGGCCGCGAGCACCGCGGTCACGGTGTCGGCGACGTCGTCGGGGGTGTCGCCGAACCCGGATTCGATGTCGGCGGTGACCGGGAGGCGCACCGCCGCGGCGACCAGGCGGATCGCGTCGACGGCGGTCTCCCGGGCGAGCGCGTCGCCGTCGGGCGCGCCGCGGCTCCAGGCCACGCCGGCGCTCGTGGTGGCGACCGCGCGGGCTCCGGCGGCGGCCACGATCCGGGCGCTCGCCGCGTCCCAGGCGTTGACCAGGACCAGCGGCTCGCCGGGCAGGTGCAGGCTACGGAATTGCTGGGCTCGGATGCGCTGTTCGTTCACCCGGCCAGTCTCGGGCACGCGGGGCGCTCGCGGTGTCCCGCCCGAGCGACGAGAAAGGCCGTGTCGAGTGATCGACACGGCCTTTCCGTTGGTGGGCGATACTGGGTTTGAACCAGTGACCTCTTCCGTGTCAAGGAAGCGCGCTCCCACTGCGCCAATCGCCCTCGTCAACTGCCGAGGTGGAGACGGGATTTGAACCCGTGTACACGGCTTTGCAGGCCGTTGCCTCGCCTCTCGGCCACTCCACCGAGGTTGCCCCCGACGTGCGTGGCGGCATCTCCGAGCGGACGACGGGATTCGAACCCGCGACCCTCACCTTGGCAAGGTGATGCGCTACCAGCTGCGCTACGTCCGCACGCCCCCGGCGTTTCCCGGTGACGGATGAGAACTTTAGCCGAGCGGAGGAAGGCTTGCCAAATCGGATCCCCCTTCCGGCGCGTTCGGGGTGAACGGTGCGCACCCCTCCAAGCTTCCTAGGAGCCTGGGTGGGGTGGTCGGCCGAGCGATCACAGGCCCGTCCACCTGCGAATCTAGCCGGCGGGCCGAGTGTCCGGCATCCGACTGTCCCACCCTCGACAGGCCGGTCTGGTAACTCCTCGTGGTCATTCGGATGGGTTACCGTAACGGCGTGACGAGACGAGCCGCCGAGATCCGCCTGGACGCGCTGCTGCGTACGGCCTGCGAGGTGATCGCGGAGCGAGGGCTCGCCAACACCCGCACCGCCGACGTGGCCGAGGCCGCCGGGGTCAGCCAGGCGCTCGTCTTCTACCACTTCGCGACCAAGGACCGGCTGCTCGCGCAGGCCTTCGCGTACGCCGTCGAGCAGGACCTGGCCCGACTCGACGCGGTGCTCCGCTCCACCGCCCCGCCCCTGGCCAAGCTGCGCCGGATGCTCCGGCTCTACGCGCCGACCGGCCGCTCCGCCTCCTGGTCGATCTGGATCGACGGCTGGTCGGAGTCGTTGCGTACCCCGGAGTTGGAGAAACTGTCCCGCCGCCTCGACCTGCGGTGGCGGCAGGACCTGGCGGCGGTGATCGCGGACGGCGTCGCCGACGGCACCTTCGCCTGCCCCGACCCGGCCGGCGCGGCCTGGCGGATCAGCGCCGTGATGGACGGCCTGGCGGTGCAGCTCGCGGTGCACGAACGGGTGATCACCCGTCGGCAGATCGCCGAGTGGGTCCGCCTGGTCGCCGCCCGCGAACTGAGCCTGGAGCCCGGCCAACTCGACTGAGGCCACCAGCTCGACCGAGGCCGGCGCCACCCGCCAGCCCCGGGCCGCCGGCCAGCCCCGGGCCAAGGGCGAAGCGGGCGCGGGCCGGCGGGTGGACGTTCGCCGCGGACAGGTCGCCGCCGTAGTGGGCCAGCACCCGGTGGTCCATGATCCGCCGCCAGAGCGGGGGCAGCAGCGCGGCGACCACCATGGTGGCGTAGCCGGCCGGCAGCTGCGGCGAGGCGTCGAAGCTGCGCAGCGCCTGGTAGCGCCGCAGCGGATTGGCGTGGTGGTCGCTGTGCCGCTGGAGCTGGAAGAGGAAGACGTTGGTGACCGTCCGGTCGCTGTTCCAACTGTGTCGCGGGTCGACCTTCTCGTAGCGGCCGGCGGCGGTGCGCTGCCGGGCCAGGCCGTAGTGCTCCAGGTAGTTGACCACCTCGAGCAGGGAGAAGCCGACCACCGCCTGGAGCACCAGGAAGACGAGCACGCCGGGGCCGAACACCACCGCCAGCACGGCGTAGAGCAGGACGGTCATGGCCCAGGCGTTGAGCACGTCGTTGCGCCAGGTCCACGGGCTGCGACCGCGGAGCCGGAAGCGGCCGGTCTCCAGCCGCCAGGCCGAGCGCAGGCTGCCGGCGACGGTACGCGGCCAGAACGCCCAGAACGACTCGCCGAGCCGGGAGCTAGCCGGGTCCTCCGGGGTGGCGACGCGGGTGTGGTGGCCGCGGTTGTGCTCGACGAAGAAGTGCCCGTACCCGGCCGGGGCGAGCGCGATCTTCGACAGCCAGCGTTCCGCCTGCTCCCGCTTGTGCCCCAGCTCGTGGGCCGTGTTGATGGCGATGCCGTCCACCACTCCGACGGTGGCGACCAGACCGGCGGCGGCCGGCCAGGAGAGCCGGCCGCCGGCCCAGACGGCGCAGCAGAGCACCAGGGCCGCGTACTGGGCGGGCAGGTAGAGGTAGGTGAGCCAGCGGTAGTAGCCGTCGGCCTGCAACGCCGGCACCGCGGCCTCGGGCGGGTTCTCCCGGTCGTCGCCGATCAGCAGGTCGATCACCGGGATGACGCCGAAGACCACCGCCGGGGTGAGCCACCAGGCCCAGCCGGCGCCGCCGGCGTGCCAGATCGACCAGGCCACGAACGGCAGCGCCGGGACGAGCAGGGCGAGCGGCCAGAGCGGTCGGCGGGGGTCCCGCCACGGAACGGTGCCGGTGCGCATCGTCGTACTCCGATCTGTTGCTCCTGACCCGACTGTGTCAGCCGGGGAGCAGTTTTACAAGACCGGAGTTTTTGTAAAGGGGCGTCAGCGCCATTCCCGCCGGACGGTCCGCCGCCGCCCGAACGACGCCGTCTCCTCCTCCGCCGGCTCACCCGCGGGACGGAGCAGGCGCCGCATGCGCAGCAGCAACCCGCCGCCGAGGAAGAGCAGCAGCCCACCCAGCAGGAAAGCGGCCTGCACCACACCGAAGCCCCCGGTCTCGGCCACCGGCCGGCCGGCCGCGCCCGGCAGCGGCGGCTCCACCACCGCCGCGTCGGTCGGCTCGTCCGTCACCGGCTCCTCGGTGGGCGGCTCCTCGCTCGGCGGATCGGTGGGCGCGGCGCTCGTCGGCGACGGCTCCGGCGTCGGCTCGACCGCCTCACCCACCACCTGGCGCGAGGCGGTCCGCCGGGCCAACAGCCGCAACTGCGGGTCGTACGCCTCGGCGGCGATGCTCACCCGGCCGCGCCCCACGTCCTCGGCGAACGCCACCCGGTACTGCGCGGTCACGGTCCGGCCCGGGCAGAGCACCCCCGGATCGAGCTGCCGGTCGGTCAGGCGCGCGGTGTCCCCCTCGGTGCGGATCTCCAGCGGGAACGAGCCGGTCTCCTCCACCCGGTCCACCTTGACCTGGTCCAGCCGCAGGCCCTGCACCTGGAGAAGCATCGACCAGCGCACCTTCACGCAGTCGTTGCGGTCGGCGCGGTCGGACCGGGACACCACCGCGGAGAGCGTCTCCACCCGGTTGCCCGCGGTGAACTCGTCCGGCAGGCCGCTCAACTCCGTGGAGAAGGTCGCCGCGGCCCGGGCCGGCGCGGCCCCGCCGTACCCGGCTCCCGCCAGGCAGGTCAGCACCAGCCCGATCCGCAGCGCCTGCCGCCACCCGCTCACCACGCCTCCTCACCTCGGTCGTATCCACCCGCAACGCTAGGAGCGCGGCCACCGCCCCGGTAGACGGGCGTGTTCGCACCCAACGTCAACATCGGGGGGCGGTTTCACCGACGGTGGTGAACCGGTCACGGCCACCCGCCGACACGCCCGGGATCGGCGGTGGGCCACAATCTCCGGGTGTCCGAGCTGTCCGCCGCGTTCGTCCGGCTGCACGCCCGCCTCACCCCGGTCGCGTTCGTCCCCGAGGTGCGGCTCTACCAGGCCGACGAGCCGATCGGTCTCTGGGAGCTGACCGAGGGCGAGTTCCGCAGCGAACAGCCGCCCCCGTTCTGGGCCTTCGCCTGGGCCGGCGGGCAGGCGCTCGCCAGGTACGTGACCGACCATCCGGAGCTGGTCGCCGGCCGCCGGGTGCTCGACCTGGCCGCCGGCTCCGGCCTGGTCGCCATCGCCGCCGCGCGCGGCGGCGCGGCGGCCGTCCGGGCCGTCGAGGTGGACGAGCGGGCCGTCGCGGCGGTCGCCCTCAACGCCGACAGCAACGGGGTACGCGTCGACGCCGAACTCGGGGACATCCTCGACTCCGACGCCGGGGACGCCCAGGTGGTGCTGGCCGGGGACGTGTTCTACAGCGAGGCGATGGCCCGCCGGGTGCTGCGCTTCCTGCTCCGGGCCGCCCGCTCCGGCGCGCGGGTGCTGGTGGGTGACCCGGACCGGGCGTACCTGCCCCGCGAACGCTTCCACGAGCTGGCCGCGTACGACGTGCCCGTCCCCGAGGCGCTGGAGAGCGTCCGGGTGAAGCACACCCGGGTATGGGAGCTGAACCCCGACCCGCCCGGCACCCGCCGCCCCGCCCGCGCCGGTTAGGCGGGGGCCCCGCTTAACAGGTGGGGTTAAGCGGGGCCCCCGCCTCTACCAAATGCGTTAAGCGGGGCCCCCGCCTTACCAAAGTGGGGGTGGGTGGGTGCCGTTGGGGGGCGGTGGCGCGCACGTGCCGCCGCCTAGCGTCGGCGCATGATCACACTTCGTGGGTTGACGAAACGGTTCGGCGGGGTGACCGCCGTCGACGACCTGACCGTCGAGATCCGCCCCGGCCAGGTGACCGGGTTCCTCGGCCCGAACGGCGCGGGCAAGTCCACCACCATGCGGATGGTGCTCGGCCTGGACCGGCCCACCGCCGGGACGGCTCTGGTCAACGGCCGGGCCTACCGCACGCTGCGACACCCGCTGTACGAGGTCGGCGCGCTGCTCGACGCCACCGGCGTGCATCCGGCCCGCTCCGGTGTGGCGCACCTGCGGGCGATGGCGCGCAGCAACGGCGTACCGGCCCGGCGGGTGGCCGAGGTGCTGGACCTGGTTGGCCTGGACGGCCGGGCCGCCGGCAAGCCGGGACGGGCGCTGTCGCTGGGCATGGGGCAGCGGCTCGGCATCGCCGGCGCGTTGCTCGGCGACCCGCCGGTGCTGCTGCTCGACGAGCCGGTCAACGGGCTCGACCCGGACGGGGTGCGGTGGATCCGCGGGTTCACCCGTCAACTCGCCGACGAGGGCCGCACCGTGCTGATCTCCAGCCATCTGATGAGCGAGATGCAGCAGACCGCCGACCGGGTGGTGGTGCTGGGCCGCGGGCGGCTGGTGGCCGACGCGCCGCTGGCCGAGCTGATCGCCGCCCGACCGGCCGCCACGGTCCGGGTACGCGGACCCGAGCCGGCCACGCTCGCCGCCCTGCACGACCGGCTGGCCGCCGAGGGCGCGACGGTCACCGCCGACGGGGACGGGTTGGCCGTCACCGGGAGCACCGCCGGCCGGGTCGGCGACCTCGCGTACGAGCTGGGGGTGCCGCTGCACGAGCTGACCCCGGTGGCGCCCTCCCTGGAGGAGGCGTTCCTGGAACTGACCGCCGGCAGCGTCGAGTACGCCGCCGGCCCGACCGGAGGCGGGATCCGATGACCACGACGCCCACGCTCGACCGGACCCGGCCGGCATCCCGGCCCGCGCCGGCCGGCCACCCGCTCGCCGGTGCGGTCGCCGCCGAGTGGACGAAACTCTGGTCGGTACGCTCCACCTGGTGGACGCTCGTCGCGGCGCTGGTCACCATGGCGGCCACCGCCGCCCAGCTCGCCATCTACGCGGTGAACGCCAACACCGACGACGACCCGACCGTGAACCCGGGCGTGGTGCCGGTCGGGGACGTGGTGGCCGGCTCGCTGGAGCTGACCCAGTTCGTCGTGCTCGCGCTCGGCCTGTTCGCGGTCACGAGCGAGTTCGCCACCGGCACCATCCGCACCACGCTGCGCTGCACCCCGTCGCGGGGCCGGGTGCTCGCCGCCAAGGCGATCGTGGTCGGCGCGGTGACGTTCGGAGTCGGGCTGCTGCTCGGCGCGGTCGGCGCGGCGGTGGCCCGGCCGGTGCTCGGCGAGTGGGGGCGGGCGCCGCTGGGTGTGACCGTGACCGACATCTTCGCCTGCGCCGCGTACCTGGCGCTCCTGGGTGTGTTGGCGCTCGGGCTGGCCGCGGCGCTGCGCGGCCCGGTGCTGGCCCTGACCGTGCTCCTCGCGCTGCTGTACATCGTGCCGCTGTCGTTGCAGGAGCCGGACATCACCGTGCTCACCCGGATCGCCGACGGGTTCCCCGCGGTGGCCGGCGCCCACTTCCTGGCCGGCGACACCGAGCCGTACCCGGCGGCGGTGGGGCTGCTGCTGCTCGCCGGCTGGGCCGCCGCCGCGCTGCTGCTCGGCCGGTGGGCGTTGGCCCGGCGCGACGCCTGACCCGCGCCCGGGCCGGGCGGGGCTGGTCAGCCGGTGGGCGGCACCAGCCCCGCCTCGTACGCGAGGATCGCCGCCTGCACCCGGTTGCGCACGTCCAGCCGGGTGAAGACGCTGGTCAGGTAGCTCTTCACGGTGCCCTCGACCAGGTGCAGCCGACGGGCGATCTCGGCGTTGGACAGGCCCGCCCCGACCAGGGCGAGCACCTCCCGCTCCCGGTCGGTTAGCCCGGCCAGCCGGTCCCGGGCGGACGGGCCGCGGGCCATCCGTCCGCCGCTCAGCTCGATCACCCGGCGGGCCACCCGGGGCGACAGGTACGCCCCGCCGTCGGCCACCGCGCGCACCCCCGCCAGCAGTTCCCGCGGGTCGCCGGACTTCAGCAGGAAGCCGGCGGCGCCGTGGCCGAGCGCGCGGGCGATCAGGTCGTCGTCGCCGAACGTGGTGAGCATGACCGGCGCGGTCTCCGGCACCAGGCGGCGGATCTGCGCCGCCGCGTCGAGCCCGTCGCAGCGGGGCATCCGGATGTCCAGCAGCACCACCCGGGGCCGGTGCGCGCGCACCAGCTCCACCGCGGCGTGGCCGTCGCCCGCCTCGCCGACCACCTCGATGCCCGGGTCGGCGGCCAGGATCGCCCGCACCCCGGCGCGGACCATGGCCTCGTCGTCGGCGAGCACCACCCGCACCGGGCGTCCGTGGTCGTCGGTCATGACGCGATCCGCTCCTTGCTGACCAGTAGCCCGCCGGTGAAACAGAGCCGCCAGCTCGCCTCCGCGAACGGGAAGTTGCCGTCGGTGTAGTACTCGCAGCCGGGCGCCACGCCGTCCGGCGGCGGGTCGGCCTGCCGGCGGGGCAGCCCGAGCGTGTCGCGCTGCTCGCCGAGCCGCAACCGGTCGTAGCCGGGCCGGTCCAGCACCGCGCCGGCCGTGGCGAGCGGGTAGTAGACGAGCGCGAGCACCAGGGCCAGCCCGGCCGGCGCGCCGACCGCGACGAGCAGACTGCGGCGTACCCGACGGCGGGCATCTCGGAGGCGGTGCGCCGCCTCGTCCGGCCGGGCGCCGTCCCGCGGAGCACCGTCCGACGGGTGGTGCTGGGCAGTAGCGACGGCGGTTGCGACGGTCAGCGGAAGGTGGGCGGTGACCGCCCAACCGCCGTCCCGGGGGCCGGCGTCCAGGGTGCCGCCGGCGAGGCGTACCCGCTCGCGCAGCGCCAGCAGCCCGGAGCCGTGCGACGCCGGCCCGGGCAGCGGGCCGGCCGGCGGCCGCGGATTGACCACCGCGACCGTGACCGCGTCGGCGGCGCGCTCCACGGCGACCGTGACCGGGGCGCCCGGGGCGTAGCGGGCGGCGTTCGTCAACGCCTCCCGGACCACCCGGTGCACGGCGTGCGCGACGAGCGGCGGCAGGTCGGCGTCCGCCCGCCCCGCGCGCGGCCCGGCGGCCCCGTCCACGGTGTCGGCCCCGTCGCGCCGGTCGACGATCATGCCGGCGTCGCGGGCGCCGTCGACCAGGTCGTCGACCGTTTCGCCAGGTGGCCGTCGGGGGCGCTCCTCGCGCAGCACGCCGATCACCTCGTGCAGCCGCTCGGTGGCGGCGGCGACGCTGGCCCGCAGCTCCCCCGCCGCCGCGCGCTGGGCCGGGGGCAGCTCGGGCGCCAGCTCCAGCGCACCGGCCCGCAACGCGATCAGGCTCAGGTCGTGCCCGAGCGAGTCGTGCATGTCCTGGGCGATCCGGGCCCGCTCGCGCAGGCGTACCCGTTCCTCCGCGCTCCGCCGCTCCGCCTCGGCGTGCCGCCGCCCGGCCGCGGCCAGTGCCCGGTGCTGCCGCCGCAGCCGGCCCAGCAGCCAGGGGAACACACCGGCGAAGAGCAGCACCGAGGCGAGCAGGAACCAGGTGGCCGGCTCGGTGCCCAGCAGGCCCAGGTTGAGCACGGTGCCGCTCACCGCGACGGCGGCGAACACGGCCGCGGCCGGCGCGGCCCGCGCGCTGCGCAGCCCGGCCAGGTAGCCGAAGACCGGGATCGCGAACACCACGTTGCCGTCGACGAGCGAGCCGACCACCACCGCCAGCACCGCCGCGAGCGGCCACCTCCGGGCCGACGCCACCGCCAGGCCGAGCAGCGCCAACACGCCGGCCAGCAGCAGCGCCTCGTACGGCCGCCACGGCGGGGTGAGCCGGGCGTACGCCACAGGCGTCCCGAGCACGGCCCAGAGCAGCAGGTCACCGGCCCGGTGCCGGGCCGCCGACGACATCCGGCGCAGGTCCACGGCGGCCACGCTACCTACGCGCGACCGGTCCGGGCACCGACGAAAGTCAGATCTCCTCGGCCCAGGCCCGCCAGTCGTCGAGCACGCCGTACAGGGCGGGGGTGAGCCAGCCCGGCGCCGAGCGGCGGAACACCCCCGGGTCCATCCCGCCGGCGCCGGCCGGCAGCGCGCCGAGCAGGTTCGGCACCAGCTCGGACAGGTTGAGCCAGTGCACCAGCTCCGCCTCGGCCGGCCAGGCGCCGATCACCACGCCGGCCGGCACGGCCCGCCGCTCCAGCGCCTCCAGCGTCAGCGCGGTGTGGTTGAGCGTGCCCAGCCCGGCGCGGGCCACCACCACTGCCGGCGCGCCGAGCGACACCGCCAGGTCGGCCACCGTCCACGGCTCGCCGGACGGCCGCACGCCCATCGGCACCAGCAGGCCGCCGGCGCCCTCGACGAGCACCAGGTCGTGCTTGTCGGCCTCCTCGCGGATCGCGTCGACCGCGTGGTAGAGCTCCAGCGGCGGCAGCTCGGCGACCCGGGCCGCGGCGAGCGGGGCCAGGGGGTCCGGATAGCTGGCGAGCGTCCGGCCGGTGAGCGGGGCGGCCAGCCGGTTCACCGAGTCGACGTCGCCGGGCTCGCCGGTGGCCGTACCGGTCTGACCGGGCTTGACCACCGCGACCCGCAGGCCGGCGGCCTGCGCGGCGGCGGCGACGGCCGCGGTCACCACGGTCTTGCCGACCTCGGTGTCCGTGCCGGTCACCAGCACCGCTCCGGTCCAGCCGTCACTCATGAGCTTTCCTTCGTTCGCGACTGCGGGGCTCGCAAACCCGGCTCACTCCTCACGCTCACGGCTGCGCACTCCACGACCACGTCCAGCGCCCGTTCGAAGTCCGCCCGGTCCACCCCGGCGCTGATGGTCAGCCGCAGCCGGGAGCGCCCGTCGGGCGTGGACGGCGGGCGGAAGCAGCCGACCGCCACGCCCCGGTCCCGGCAGGCCGCCGCCCACGCGGTCGCCGCCTCCGGCCCGGGCGCCGTCACCGACACCACCGCCGCGTCGGGCGCGGAGACGGCCAGCCCCGCCGCGCCCAGCCGGCGCACCGCGAACGCGACCCGGTCGGCCAGCTCGGCGCGGAGCGCGTCGCCGGCCCGGGCCAGCCGCGCGGCGGCGTGCACCCCGGCCGCCACCGCCGGTGGCGGCGCGGTGTCGAAGATGAACGTGCGGCCGGTCTCCACCAGGTGCCGGACGAACTCCGCCGGGCCGGCGACCACGCCGCCGGCGCCGCCGAGCGCCTTGGACAGCGTCGCCGTGACCACCACGTCGGGCTCGCCGGCGAGCCCGGCGGCGGCCACCCCACCGGCCCCGGCCGGGCCGGTGACGCCGAGCGCGTGCGCGTCGTCGACAAGCAGCAGCGCGCCGTGCCGGCGGGCCACCGCGTGCAGTTCCGCGAGCGGGGCCAGGTCGCCGTCGACGGAGAAGACCGACTCGGTCACCACCACGGCCGGGCGGCCGGGCGCGGCGGCCAGCGCGGCGGCCACCGCGGTCACGTCGGCGTGCGGCGTCACGAGCGTCTCGGCGCGGGAGATCCGGCAGCCGTCGATCAGCGAGGCGTGGTTGTGGGCGTCGGAGACGAGCAGCGTACGCGGCTGGGTCAGGCCCCGGACGGCGGCGAGGTTGGCCAGGTAGCCGGAGGAGAACACGAGCGCCCGGTCGACGCCGAGCCAGTCGGCCAGCTCGCCTTCGAGCGCGTGGTGCGGGTCGGTGGAGCCGCGCACCAGGCGCGACCCGGTGGCGCCCAGGCCGTACCGGGACAGGGCCGTGGTGGCGGCGGCGGTGACCTCCGGGTGGGTGGCCAGGCCGAGGTAGTCGTTGCCGGCCAGGTCGACCACGGCGTCGCCGGCGGCGCGCGGGCGCAGCGTGCGGGTCAGGCCCGCCTCGGCCCGCCGGGAGGCGGCGCGGTCCAGGGCCGCCAGCCAGTCCGCCACCGCGTCGTCCCCTCCCGCCGAGCGTCGCCCCCGCCGGGCGCTTCCGCGGGGCGAAGTTACCACCCGGGCCGGCGGTCCCGGCGTGGCGCGGTCCCGGCTCGCCGGGCCGCTCACGACGGTTTCCCGCCGCTCCGGCGGCCTGTTAGGTTACGAGCCATGCCAGAGATCCTCGACCAGGCCCGGACCCGGGTGCTGGGCAGCGGCGTCGGCCTGGACGAGGCGGACATCCTCGCCGTGCTGAACCTGCCCGACGAGCACCTGCCCGCCGCCCTCCAACTCGCCCACGAGGTCCGGATGCGGTGGTGCGGACCGGAGGTCGAGGTCGAGGGCATCGTCTCGCTGAAGACCGGCGGCTGCCCGGAGGACTGCCACTTCTGCTCCCAGTCCGGTCTGTTCACCTCGCCGGTCCGCTCGGTCTGGTTGGACATCCCGGCACTCGTCGAGGCCGCGAGGCAGACCGCGGCGACCGGGGCCACCGAGTTCTGCATCGTGGCCGCCGTGCGCGGCCCGGACGCCCGGCTGATGAAGCAGATGCGCGAGGGCGTGGCGGCCATCCGCGCGGCTGTCGACATCCAGGTCGCCGCGTCGCTCGGCATGCTCACCCAGGAGCAGGTCGACGAGCTGGTCGAGATGGGTGTGCACCGCTACAACCACAACCTGGAGACCTGCCGCTCCCACTTCCCCAACGTGGTCACCACGCATTCCTGGGAGGAGCGCTGGGAGACGCTGCGGATGGTCCGCGAGTCCGGCATGGAGGTCTGCTGCGGCGGCATCCTCGGGCTCGGCGAGTCGGTGGCGCAGCGGGCCGAGTTCGCCGCCCAGCTCGCCGAGCTGGACCCGCACGAGGTGCCGCTCAACTTTCTCAACCCGCGCCCCGGCACGCCCCTGGGCGACCAGCCGGTGGTCGAGGGCAAGGACGCGCTGCGGGCCATCGCCGCGTTCCGGCTGGCCATGCCGCGCACCATCCTGCGGTACGCGGGCGGCCGGGAACTCACCCTCGGTGACCTCGGCACCCGCGACGGCCTGCTGGGCGGCGTGAACGCGGTCATCGTCGGCAACTACCTCACCACGCTGGGCCGACCGGCGACCGACGACCTGAAACTGTTGAACGACCTGAAGATGCCGGTGAAGGCGCTCTCGGCGACCCTGTGAGGCGATGGTGACGGAGCTGACTCGACCCGCCGTGCCGGCCGGCGACGTGGGCGCGGCGGCGCGCTGGTGCGACAGGTGCGGCGAGTCGGTGGCCGCCGGCCCGCACCCGGCGTGCGCGGCGGCCCGGGCGTGGGAGCCGCCGCGCTGGTGCGCGTCCTGCCGGCGGCGGATGAAGGTGCAGGTCGTGCCGGCCGGCTGGTCGGCGGTCTGCGTCGAGCACGGCGAGCGGCGGGGCTGAGGCGGTGCTGCGGGGACGGGCGGTGACGCTGCGGCCGGCGACGGACGCCGACGTGGAGGCGCTGGCCGCGATCCGGGCCACCCCTGAGGTCCGCCGCTGGTGGCGCGGCGACGACGACCTGGCCGGGGCGGTCCGCGCCGACCTGGCCGACGACTCGCTGAGCATCTACGTGATCGAGCACGACGGCCGGCTGGTCGGCGCGATCCAGTGGTACGCCGAGTCCGACCCCGACTACCGCCACGCCAGCCTGGACATCTTCCTCGACCCGGCGGCACGCGGGTCCGGTCTGGGCGGGGACGCCATCCGCACGCTGGCCCGGCACCTGGCCGACGAGTACGGCCACCACCGGTTCACCATCGACCCGGCGGCGGCGAACACGGCGGCGATCCGGGCGTACGCGAAGGTGGGGTTCCGCCCGGTGGGGATCATGCGCCGCTACGAGCGCGGCCCGGACGGACGCTGGCACGACGGCCTCCTGATGGACCTGCTCGCCGAGGACCTGGCCGACTGAGCGACGGCCGACGGCCGACAGCCGGAGGGGCGTGCCCGGCACGGTGCCGGACACGCCCCTCGGGTTGAGCCTCGTTCCTAGCGTTGCAGGGTCAGCACACCCGGCCGCCACGGCAGCAGGTTGTAGTCGCCTCCCGCGTTGGGGTTCTTGCCCTGGTAGAGGAGCTGGAGGTTGCAGGCGTCGACGGTCTTGGTCTGGTCGGGGTTGGTGCGGACCAGGTCACCATGGCTGATGTCGTTGGTCCACGTCGCGCCGCTGTTGGCCTTGCCCGCGAACGGGTTGCTCTCGGTGGCCGCGTTCGGGGTCCACGAGCCGCCCAGGCTGCTGGCCGTGAACGAGCGGAAGTAGCGCCCCTGGCTGCCGATCGCCTCGACCAGCATGAGGTACTGGTTCTGGCCGGCCACCTTGTAGACCTCGACGCCCTCGAACAGGTTGTTCGTCGAGTCGCTCATGACCGTCGTGTAGCTGGAGCCGAAGCTGCCCGGGAAGTTCCCGAGCGGCATGCTCGACCGGTAGATCTTGCCGTTGTCCCCGGCGAAGAAGAGGTACATGTTCTGGTCGTCCCCGATGAGCGTCTGGTCGATCACGCCGTACGGGGCGTCGGGGAGGCTGGCGGTGGAGAGCGTCTGCGCCGAGGACCAGCCGTTGGCGTTCGTCGGGTCGCTCGACGTCTTGTAGCTGAACGAGGTCGGTCCCCACTGGTACGCCAGCACCCAGATGTTCTTCGGGGCGAAGTACAGCAGCGTGGGCGCCACGGTGCCCTGGCCCATCCCGGTCTGACCGGCCGAGGCCATGTCGGACCAGTTCGTGAACAGGCTGAAGTTCATCGAGCCGTACTGGCCACTGCTGTTGACGTTCGACCCGTAGACCAGGTGCTTGCCGTTGTAGACGACGTTCGTGAAGTCCTTCAGCGAGACCCAGCCGTTCTGCGGGTTGGCCAGCGCGCCGGTCGACGACCACCGGTAGGTCGACGGAAGCGCACAGCCGTTCGGCGGCGGCGTCGTGGTCGGCGGCGTGGACGTCGGCGGCGCCGAGGTGGAGCCGTTGAAGTCGGTCCGCCACTGCTGGTTGCTCTGCCCGTGGCAGTCGTAGAGCTGGATCTGCTGGCCGTTGCCGGTGCCCCAGACGTCGAGGCAGCGGCCGGACTGCACGCCGCTGATGGTGCCGTTGGAGTTGATGTTCCACTGCTGGTTCGACTGGCCGTTGCAGTCGTAGATGATGATTCCGGTGCCGTTCGCGGTGGCCGCGCCGTTCGCGTCGAGGCACTTGGTGCCGTAGACCATCAGCTGCTTGCTCGACGTGTACGTCCACTGCTGGTTCGACTGGCCGTTGCAGTCGTAGAGCTGGACCCGGGTGGCGTTCGTCTGGGTGGCGTTGGGCACGTCGATGCACCGGCCCGACTGCACGCCGACGATCCGTCCGGCGCCGCCGGACGGCGGCGGGCCGGTGGTCGGCCCCGAGGTCGGCCCTGAGGTCGGTCCCGAGGTGGGGGCCGCCGCGTTGAGGGCGTTCAGGACCGAGTTGTACGCGGCCTTCTTGTTGCCGCCGCCGTCGAACAGCAGCGGACTCTCGTTGGAGCGCCACGAGTCGCTGTCGCGGACACCCCAGACGGTGATGCCGATGCACCGGGGCACGTTGATGCACGCCTGGGTGAGCCCGGCGTACTGGGAGGTGGAGGAGTTGGTGACGTCGACCTCGGTCAACGCCACGTCCACGCCGAGGGCGGCGAAGCTGGACAGCGTGGTCTGGAAGTTGCTCGGCAGCGAGCTGCCGCCGGTGAAGTGGGTCTGCAACCCGACGCAGTCGATCGGCACACCACGGGACTTGAAGTCCTGGATCATCCGGTAGACGCCCTGCGTCTTGCCGTACGACCAGTTCTCGATGTTGTAGTCGTTGTAGCAGAGCTTGACCGACGGGTCGGCCGCCCGCGCGGTGCGGAACGCCACCTCGATCCAGTCGTTGCCGGTGCCCTGGAGGTTGGAGTTACGGCGGCTGCCGTCCTCGTTGAACGCCTCGTTGACCACGTCCCACGCGGCGAGCTTGCCCTTGTAGTGGCCCATCACACCGTTGATGTGATTGATCATCGCGTTGCGCAGCGTGCTGCCCTGCATGTTCTGCATCCAGCCCGGCTGCTGGCCGTGCCAGGCCAGCGTGTGCCCGCGGACCTTCAGGCCACGCTGGGTGGCCCAGTTGTAGATCTGGTCACCGGAGTTGAAGTTGAACTGATTCTGGTTCGGCTCCGTCGCGTCCGGCTTCATCTCGTTCTCAGCCGTGATCATGTTGAACTCACGCGCCGCGATCGTGCTGTACGTCGAGTCGTTCAACCTGCTCGCGGCAATGGCGGTGCCGAAGTACCGCCCCGACTGCGCGGCTGCCGCGCCGAGCGTGCTCGCCGCGGCGTTCGCCGACGGCATCATCACCGCGACCGCGGCCACCGTCACGGCGCTTACCGCGCCGGCGATCAGCGCCCTGACGGCTGGCGGTCGCCGCCGCCGGGTCCCGCCGGGATGAACGGATGGGCTCATTGGCACTGTGGCCTCCTCACTGGCCAGCACCCGAGCCGTCTGGGCGGGGACGACTGGACGGCTGGGTCAATAAATCTATGTATGCCGATGCTTTCATCGGGCATCCGTCCGGACAATATGTTTCGGAAAAGTTTCGGTGGTTTCTCGCTGGCGTGCCGTGGCCGGTCACCGGATGCGGTGACCGGCCACGCGCGCCGGTCGGCGGTCAGGAAACGGTGCAGGCGGAACCGTTGAGGGTGAAGGCGGTGGGCTTCGGGTTGCTGCCGGTGTGGGTGCCGTTGAAGCCGAAGCTCGTCGACGCCCCCGCCGCAAGCGTCCCGTTGTAGGCCAGGTTCGACGCGGTCACCGACGTGCCGGTCTGGGTGACGTTCGCCGACCACGCCTGCCCGGCCTTCTGCCCCGAGGAGGGGAAGGTGAAGGCGAGCGTCCAGCCGTTGAGCGCCGTCGTGCCGGTGTTGGTGACGGTGACGTTCGCGGTGAACCCGGTGTCCCAGGTGTTCGCCGTCCAGGTCACCGCGCAGCCGCCGCCGGTCGGCGGTGCCGTGGTGGTGACCGTGACGCCGGACGAGGCCGGCGAGACGTTACCGGCCGCGTCCACCGCGACCACGGTGAAGGTGTACGTGGTGGAGGCGGTCAGGCCGGTCACCGCGAGCGTGGTGCCGGTGGTGGAACCGACCAGGACGTTTCCGCCCCGGTAGACGCGGTAGCCGGTGACCCCGACCGCGTCGGTGGCCGGGCCCCAGGTCAGCGTCAGTCCGGTCGAGCCGACCGCGGAGGCGGTGGGCGTACCGGGCGCGGTCGGCGGGGTGGTGTCCGGCGCCGGGGCGGCCGGCGTGGTGACGCTCACCGCCGCCGACGCCGCGGACCGGTTGCCGGCGCCGTCGAGCGCGCGCACGGTGAACGAGTACGTCCGCTCGGGCGTCAGGCCGGTCACCGCGAGCGTGTTCGTGGTGGCCTGGCGCAGCACCAGCGCGTCGCTGCCGGTCTGCGCCTGGGTGACCTCGTAGCCGGCCAGGCCGCTGCCGCCGGTGTCGGTGGAGGCGGGCCAGGTCAGAGTCACACCGGTGGCCGTGACACTGGACGCCACCGGGGTGCCGGGCACACTCGGCGCGGTGGTGTCCGGCGTGGCCGGGCCGGGCTCGTCGCCCCACACCCGGACCCCGCCGGAGTAGAGCGGCACCTTCCGGTTCGGCCCGGCGGTGGCCTGGTACGACGGGTCGTTCGTCGGGTCCCAGGTGCCGCCCTCCGGCACGCCGATCTTGAACTGCACCTCCATCCGGTGCTGCGACTGCCCGGCCGGCGCGATGGTGTAGCCGGTGCAGTCCACCTCGACGTACCAGATGTCGCCGCTGAACTGCTTGGCGGTCGACGGCGACGGGCAGCCCTGGGTGTAGCCGGGCGTGACGGTCACCGGACCGGTGCCGTCGGGCCGGAAGTAGTACCGGAACTTTCCGGTGGTCAGCGCGCGGGCCGGGAACGCCGACTTGTTGTAGATGATCGCCTTGAGCCCGGTGGCCCGCGGCTCGGCCTGCATCACCGTGGTCTCCACGGTCAGCTCGTCCATGTCGGGCGTCTCGGCGGTCGGGAAACCGGCGCGCGGGCTGCCGCCGTACTCGTTCGCCAGCCGGGCCAGCGCGGAGGTGAAACCGGCGTTGTAGTCGGTGGCCACCTCGTTCATCACGTAGTCGGAGCGGCTGTCGCTGTAGGCGTCGTTGGCCGACGACGGGCCGCCGACGAGCGCGCCGTAGAGCACGTGCCGGGTCTCGGTGGGCACGGTCTGGCTGTCCCACCAGGAGCCGTGCGCGGTGCGGTGGTGCGGGTTCTTCGGCGGGTTGTTCCCGAACCCGATCATGTAGCTGGAGTTGCGCGGGTTGTCGCCGAGCGCGTAGTTGACCTGCCGGACCGCGAAGTCGTGGTAGCGGGCCTTGCGGGTCGCGTCGGTGGTCTTGTCGCTGTAGACGAGCGCGGCGAACGACGTGTTGGCGGCGTAGCGCAGCGCGCCCCAGGAGTCGAGCACCGCCATCCCGCCGGGCGAGTAGGGCACCTTCTGCCCGTTGACGCCCACGGTCCAGTAGTCCAGCCACCGGTTCGCGTCGTCGACGTACTTCTGCTTGCCGGTCAGGTTGGCCAGCAGCACGTACGCGCCGAACTGCTTGTTGTCCCAGGCGAGCGTCCACTTGTAGGAGCGGGTGGTGGACTGCGGCTCGGTGCCGAGCTTGTCGTACTCGCTCTCCGCCTTGGTCAGGTAGGCCGCGTCACCGGTGGCCCGGTAGAGCCAGATCGCGCCCCAGACCAGCTCGTCCTGGTAGCCGCTCCACGACTTGTAGAACGCCGCCGCGTCGGTGATGCACTCGCTGTACGCCTTCCGCACGGTGTCGGCGAACGTGTAGAGCTGCTTGGCGTGGCCGAGCAGCTTGTCGGCGTAGGCGGCGTCGGTGGAGCGGAACACCATGGACGACGCGGCCATCGCCGCCGCCGTCTCGCCGGCCAGGTCCGCGCCGCCACAGCTCGCATCGATCTTGTACGCGGGACGCGCCATCGGCAGCACCTCGGCCGGCCCCCACCACTTGTGGTCGTCGTCGCCCTTGCCGACCTGGCCGTAGAGGACGTTCGGGGCGGGGTGCGCCTTGACGAAGTAGTCGTTGACGAAGCGCAGGTTGTTGAGCAGGTGGCTGAGCTGGCCGGAGGCGACATAGCCGTCCCGGTACTCGACCGCGCCCCAGGCCAGCATGGTGGTGCTGAACGCCATCGGGAAGCCGAACTTGACGTGGTCGCCGGCGTCGTACCAGCCGCCGGTGAGGTCGAGGCCGACGTCCGCGCCGTCGGTGAGCGCCGAGTCGCCGCGCCAGGAGACCCGGTTCCAGGAGGGCTTCTTACCGGACTGCTGCGCCTCGTAGAAGAACAGCGACTTCTGCAACGCCTCGGCGTAGTTGAAGGTGGCCGCGGCGGCCTGCGCCCCGGCGGCCCGGGCGGGTGCGGCGGCGGCCGGGACGGGCGCGGCGGCGGCCAGTGCGGCCACCAGCGCGACACCGGCGGCGAGGGATCGGCGATAGGGACGACCGCGCGGCGGCGGGGTCGATCGGGGCATGGCGAGCTCCTGTGGAGGAAGCCGCACGGCGGCCCGACTCGACCGTGGGCCGGTCGGGCCGCCGTGCGGCGGCGGTGGTGGTGGGTGGTCCATGGAGGCGCGGGAGCGCTCCCATGGATAGTTGACAATGTAATCTCACGCCCGCCGGTTGGGAAGACGACCGCCGATCCACCCCCGTGCGTTACTCGCCGGTGCCCCGGGTCGCTGCACCGGGGCAAGCTCGACGGCCCGCCCTTCCTCGACGGGCAGGACACCTCGGCGTACGTGGCCCGGCCGTGCTGCTCGCCCCGCCCGGCCGGTCCCGCCTGATGCACGCCGAGCCGTTCGGCCCGGTCGACACCATCGTCGTGGTGGACACCACCGACGAGCTGCTGGCCGCGATAAACGCCTCCAACGGCGCGCTTGTCGCGTCGCTGGCCTGCGACGACGAGGAGCTGGCCGGGCGACACCAGTTCGGTGAAGTGGTGGCATCGCCGGTGGTCGGATACCACCATTTCACCGAACTGGCGTCCGGCCTACCGATGCTCGGCCCAGGCGGTGAAGCGGTCTTCGAGGTTCACCGGGCGCCGACCGCCGTCCAACCCGGCCAGTTCCTCGGCCGCGGTCTCGTGCAGGCTCAGGAGGTACGCCCTCAGCTCGGCCTTCCGCTCGCGGTAGCGCGCGAGGAGGCTCAGTTTCGCCGTCGAGCACGGCCAGGCCACCCCGCAAGCACGGCAGCGCCAGGTGGGCCGCGACGGGACGTGGTCGGCGGGGCCGGGGCGGCGGGCCATCACACGAGAGCGCCGACGCGTGGGCGGCGCTGCGACACCGGCGGCCCCGCGGTCAGCACACGCACCCCGCTCCGCCGCAGGAACACCGACCGGCGGGCGGTCGCGTCGCCGTCCGGGCCGAGCTGGTAGACGTCGGCCCACAACCAACCGTCGTACGTCGTCCAGTCCAGCACCCGGATCAGCCGGGCCATGATCGGCCGGGCGAACTGCGGCGACGCCGCCCGGGTGAGGTGCAGGACGTCGCCGGTACGCAGCGCGGGCACCTCCGGCCGGCGGCGACGCGGCGCGGTCACCGGCCGTCGCCCGGTCGCGGGAAGAGCGCCGTCGCGGCCGGCGACGTCGGGAATCGGATTCTCCTCGGGCACGGACACGCCCTCCTTCCGAGTGGAAACGGGAGGGGGACCGCCCCGCGCTGGTGCCTGCCGGACGAGGCGGTCCCCTGACTGACACGGCCGCCGGGTCTCGGGTGGTCCCTGCCGGCCGCGCCGTCCTGATGACACTCTCGTGCGTGACCGCTTAGTGTCGGAAGGTGTTCGGCCATGTCGGAGAGACTGCGGCGGTCAGCGTTTGTCCTGGTGGGGAGCCACGAAGACGCGCGGGTAGAAGGTGGGGAAGGGTTGGGGAACATGACCATGACAGCCGCGGAGATCCTGCTCGACGAGCTACGGCACGCGCGTGCGTCTCGCGGCCTCAGTCAGGACGATTTCGGCAAGCTCATCAGCTACTCGGGCACCCACGTCAGCGCCGTTGAGACCGGCTCGCGCCCGCCGACGGGCGATTACGCCGCCGCGATCGATCGTGCGCTGAAGACCGGGGGCGTCTTCGCGCGTCTACTCGACCGGCTCTCCGACCTCGACGCCGCGCCGCTCTGGCTACGCGAGTGGATTACCTACGAGCAGCAGGCCCGCACGTTGCGGTGGTATGAGGTCGCGTGGGTACCCGGACTCTTGCAAACCGAGGCGTACGCACGCGCCGTGTTCGGCAGCGACGGCAGGATCAGCGCCGAGGAGGTGGCGACGCGGGTAGCTAAAAGGCTTGCGCGGCAACAGATTCTCGCCAGCGACGACCCACCGCACCTCGTTGCCGTTCTGGACGACGCAGTTCTTCGGCGTCCCGTCGGTGGCCCCGCGGTGATGCGCGAGCAACTGTTCCACCTGGCGCAGCTCAGCCAGCACCGGCGGCGGGTCAGAATCCACGTCGTACCGCGTGGGGTCGGCGCGTACGCTGGCCTCGACGGGCCGTTTGTCGTCGCGACCCTGGCGGACCTGGTTGACGTGGGCTATCTCGACAACCGGCTGCGGGGTCAGGTGGTCGAGCGGGCCGCCGAGCTAGCGGCCCTACGCGAGCAATGGGAAGCCATCCTCGCCGAGGCGCTGACACTGCAACAGTCCGCCGAGTTGATAACGGAAGTGGCAAAGTCATGGACCTGACTGGCGCGCACTGGCGCAAGAGCACCCGCAGCGGCAGTAATCAAGGGGCCTGCGTCGAGGTCGCCGACAACCTTCCCGGCGTCGTCGGCGTGCGGGACTCGAAGGACCCGACCGGCCCGGCGCTCGCCTTCGAGCCGGTCTCCTGGCGGGCGTTCGTCGCCCAGGTTGCCGCGCGCGGCTGACCGTCCGGTGACACGAACGGGGCCCCCGCACCGGAGGCCCCGTCGTGTCACCGTCCCCCGCATCGGAGGTCGGTCAGGGTGGCGCCGCATCGGCGCCGGTGTCGGCTCCCCGCCGGGCCCGTCGGCGTGCCGCGCCGTTGCGGCTCGCCAGTGGACCCGGCCGGGCTACCGTCAGCTCAACCCGGCCGCTGCGCCGGCAGGCCCGCCGCGGTGTCCCGGCCGGTCCACGCCGGTCGGACGGCCCTCGGCTCTCGGGCGGCCGGCACGCCCACCCGTTCGGCGGGAGCCAGCGGCACGGCCGCGGTCAGCACACCACCGTCGCGTTCCAGGGCCGCCGGCCGGTCCAGCCGGCGCAGCGTGCGCAGCATCGGCGTGTTCTCGGCCTGCACGTGCAGCAGCACCGCGGCGTAACCGGCCCGGTCGGCGTGCCCGACCAGGCGGCGCAACAGCGCCGAACCGAGGCCCCGACGCTGCCAGTCGTCCCGGACCAGCAGCGCCGCCTCCGCCTCGTCCCCCTCGCCGACCAGGTTGGCCATCGCCACGACCGGCTCCGCCGCCCCGCCGGAGCCCGCCGTGGCGAGCAGGGTCAACCCCCGGGCCGGCTCCAGCAGCCGGCGCAGCCGGGCCGGCGACGGGTCCGCCGCCCCGCTCAGGTAACGCCGCTGCCGGCTCCGCTCGGAGCAGCCGGCATGCAGCTCGCGTACGGCCGGGACGTCGTCGACGCTGGCCGTGCGCACCGACACCTCGGCGCCGTCGGGAAGCACCAGGACGACCCGGTCGGTGTCCCGCCGGCCCACCGTCGCCGCCAGCTCGACCAGGGCCTGCGCCCGGGCGTACTCGGCCGGGGTGAAGGTCGGCTCCCGGCGGCGCAGCTCGTAGGCGCCGCCCGCCGGGTCGGTGAGCAGCATCGTGGTGCCGCCCACGCCACCGGGTGCGGACGCCGGAATCGGACGCCAGGTCACCGCGTCGGCGCCGAGCAGCGTACGCAGCGTCGCGCCGGCCGCCTCCGGGTCACGCACCAGCCGACCGGCCAGCCCGAGCGCCCGGGTCGGCTCGTCGGCCAGCCCGCGCGCCTCACTGCGCGCCACCCAGCAGTCCCGCCCCCGGCCCCGCTCCACCGCGGCCCGCAGGTCCGCCTCGGTCACCGAATCCGGTGCGTCGACCAGGAAGTCGTCGACCGCACCGACCTCGGTGGTGTGCACCTGCACGGTGAGGATGTTGACCCCGCGCAACGCGAGGCTCGCCGTGAGCACCGACAGGTAGCCCGGCCGGTCGTCCACGGTGGCTCGGATCCGCCACAGCGCCATCGTTGTCTCCCTTCCTCACCGACGACCATGCCGGTCGCCTGTTGCGCGCCCGTTGCCCCCGGGTGACGCTCCGCCCCGGCTCAGGTGACGGTGGTCACGGGCGGCGCGCCCACCAGGTCGAGCCGGTCGCCGAGGATCACCGCGCTGGCGCGGACGAGCTGGGCGAGCCGGTCCACCTCGGTGGAGTGGAACCCGGCCGCCGAGAGCGGTTCGCTGTGGTCACGGGAGACCACGAGGACCAGGCCGGCCCGGCCGAACGGCGCCACCGCGTAGTGGTGCCCCTCCGGGCTGGTCATGGCGCGGGCCCGCAACGGGGTCACCTCGGGCAACCGGGGCGGCGCCGGCGCGCGCCAGCTCGCGTGCCCGACCGTGGCCGAGCCGGACCCGCCGCTGCGCGACGCCCAGTCCAGCGGCACGACCGCGGCCACCGCCCAGTCCGCGGCGAGCAGCCCCGGCACCGCGTCGACGAGCGTGGCCACCCCGTCGGTCGGGTTCGCCGCCACCTGCGCGAGCAGCTCCGCGTCCTGGCCGGTGGTGGTCGGCGCGCCGATCGCCCGCCACACCCCGTCCACCCGTACGCCGGGGATCGCGGCCAGCCCGGCGAGCAGCCGTTCCACCCGCGCCGCGCCCGGCCAGACCACGGTGAAGTCGTCGACCGCCCGCCCGCCGAGCCGCTCCAGCACCACCACCTGCACGATGTCGGCGCCGGAGACACCGAGTGTCCGGGCCACCTGGCCGAGCGTGCCCGGTCGGTCCGGCAGGGTCACCCGAACTCGCAGCAGCATGTCTGATCCCTCCGCTCGGCGGGCCGGCGGTGGCCGGCAGGCTGGGCCCCAGCCTGCCGGCTGACCATTTCGACCCCGTTGCGGCGGCATGTCCCGCCGGGAAAATCCGGCCTTGACAACAAAGCTGAGCTGCCATCAACTATCCCGATGACCGATCCGGCCGTCGACGCCGCCCGACCCCCGACCGGTCCGACGCCACCCGGGCTCGACCTCGACCGGCTCGCCGCCCACCTGGCCGCGCACCGGCCGGACCTGACCGGGCCGCTGTCCGCGCGGCTGATCGCCGGAGGCAAGTCCAACCTGACCTACCTGCTGCGGGCCGGCGACCGCGAGGTGGTGCTGCGCCGGCCACCGCTCGGGCACGTGCTGGCCACCGCGCACGACATGGCCCGGGAACACCTGGTGATCTCGGCACTGGCCCCGACCGGGGTGCCGGTCCCCGAGCCGCTCCTGCTCTGCCCGGACGACAGCGTGATCGGCGCGCCGTTCTACCTGATGGCCAAGGTCGACGGCGAGGTCTACCGGCGCCGCGAGCAGACCGACGCGCTCACCGCCGGGCAGCGGCGTGACCTGGCCATGGCGATGATGGACACGCTCGCCACGCTGCACCGGGTGGATCCGGCCGAGGTCGGGCTCGCCGACTTCGGCCGGCCGGAGGGCTACCTGGCCCGGCAGGTCCGCCGCTGGGCCGGTCAGCTCGACCGCTCCCGCAGCCGCCCGCTGCCCGGCGTCGACGAGCTGCGCGACGCGCTTGCCGGCAGCGTGCCGGAGGGCGCGAACGCCGGCCGGATCGTGCACGGCGACTACCGGCTGGACAATCTGCTCGCCACCGTCGACCCGGTGACGGTACGGGCCGTGCTCGACTGGGAGATGGCCACGCTCGGTGACCCGCTCGCCGACCTCGGCCTGCTGCTCACCTACTGGGACGTGCTCGGCGACAGCAACCACGCCGAGGGCAACCCGGTCGCCGACGGCCTCGGTCCCCGGGCCGGCTTCCCCACCGGGGCCGAGCTGATCGACCGCTACGCCGGTCGCAGCGACGTCGACGTCGGCCCGCTGCACTGGCACGTGGCGCTCGGCTGCTTCAAGCTGGCGGTGATCTGCGAGGGCATCCACTACCGCCACACCCTCGGCCAGACGCTCGGCGAGGGCTTCGACCGGATCGGCGAGATGGTGGCGCCGCTCGTCGCGCACGGTCTGCACGCGGTCAGGGAGAAGTAGATGGAGTTCGCGTACGACGACCGGACGGTCGAGCTGCGGCAACGGCTGGAGGCGTTCCTCACCGAGTGCGTCTACCCGGCCGAGCCGGTGCACCACGAACAGGTGACCGCGGCCGGCGACCCGTGGGCCCGCCCACCGGTGCTGGCCGAGCTGGCCGCCGAGGCCCGGGCCCGCGGGCTGTGGAACCTGTTCCTGCCGGACGCGCGCTACGGCGCCGGCCTGACCAACCTCCAGTACGCGCCGCTGGCCGAGCTGACCGGCCGCAGCCCGCACCTGGCCCCGGAGGCGCTCAACTGCGCCGCGCCGGACACCGGCAACATGGAACTGCTCGCCGAGTTCGGCTCCGACGCGCAACGGGCGCGCTGGCTGGCGCCGCTGCTGGCCGGGGAGATCCGCTCCGCGTTCTGCATGACCGAACCGGAGGTCGCCTCCTCCGACGCGACGAACATCGCCACCCGGATCGCCCGCGACGGCGACCACTACGTCGTCACCGGCCGCAAGTGGTGGTCGTCCGGGGCGATGGACCCGCGCTGCGAGATCCTCATCGTGATGGGCAAGACCGACCCGGACGCCGAGCGGCACCGCCAGCAGAGCATGATCCTGGTCCCCCGGGACACACCGGGCGTGACGGTACGGCGCGGAATGACCGTCTTCGGCTACTCCGACGCGCCGCACGGCGGGCATGCCGAGATCGACTTCGCCGACGTCCGGGTGCCGGTGGAGAACCTGGTCGGCGCCGAGGGCACCGGCTTCGCCATCGCCCAGGCCCGACTCGGGCCGGGCCGCATCCACCACTGCATGCGGCTGGTCGGCATGGCCGAGCGGGCCCTGGAACTGCTCTGCCGGCGCGCCCTCGACCGGGTCGCGTTCGGCCGCCCGCTCGCCGAGCAGGGCGTGGTGCGGGAGTGGATCGCCGAGTCCCGGGTCCGGATCGAGCAGGCCCGACTGCTGGTGCTGAAGACCGCCTGGCTGATGGACACCGTCGGCAACAAGGGCGCGCACACCGAGATCCAGGCCATCAAGATCGCCACCCCGGCGATGGCCGAGTGGGTGATCGACAAGGCGATCCAGGCGTACGGCGGGGCCGGCGTCAGCCAGGACACCCCGCTCGCCGCGCTCTGGGCCCAGGCCCGCACGCTGCGCCTGGCCGACGGCCCGGACGAGGTGCACCGCGCCTCCCTGGCCCGGCGCGAACTGCGCCGCTGGTCCTGAGCGCCCGGCGCGGGGTCAGGCGGAGGCGCGGTGGATGAGTTCGGTGTCCAGCAGGACGTGTGGCGAGGGCACGTCCTCACCGCGGATGCGGGCGACGAGCATGCGGGCCATCTGCCGGCCCATCTCCTCCACCGGCTGGAACACCGTGGTCAGCGGCGGGTCGGCCTGCCGGGAGACCGGGGCGTCGTCGAAGCCGACCACCGCGACGTCCTCCGGCACCCGGCGACCGGCCTCACGCAGCGCGCGCAACGCGCCGAAGGCCATCAGGTCGGAGGCGACGAAGACGGCGTCCAGATCCGGGCAGGCGTCCAGCAGCCGGCGCATGGCGGCGGTGCCGCTGCCCTCGCTGAAGTCCCCGTACGCGATCATGCCCGCCTCGACCGCGCTCCCGGCGGCCCGCACCGCCTCCCGGTAGCCGGAGAGCCGGGCCAGGCCGGCGCCCATGTCCTGCGGGCCGGCGATGGTGGCGACCCGCCGCCGCCCCTGGGTGAACAGGTGCTCCACCGCCTGCCGGGCGCCGCCGACGTTGTCGACGTCGACGAACCACGCCGGCTGGGCGTTCGGGTGCAGCATCCGGGCCGGCCGGCCACCGAGCACGGCCGGCAGGCCGCGCTCCTCGAGCAGTGTGGGCAGCGGGTCGGCGTCGTGCAGAGAGAGCAGGAGTACGCCGTCCACGTGCTGGTTGGTCAGGTGGTGCTCGACCCGCTCCCGCTCGATCGGCGACTGCACCATGGCCAGCCAGAGCTGCATCGGCGTCTCCAGCAGCCCGGAACTGACGCCCCGGACGATCGCCGCGAAGAACGGCTCGGTGAAGACCCGCTCCCCCGACTCGGAGACGACCAGGGCAACCGAGTCGGTCCGCTGGGTGACGAGCGCCCGGGCGGCCCGGTTGGGCACGTACCCCAGCTCGGCGATGGCCTGCTGGACGGCGGCCCGGGCTTCCGGACTGACCTGCGGCGAGCCGTTGACCACGCGGGAGACCGTGCCGCGCCCGACGCCGGCGCGCGCCGCGACCGCGTCGAGGGTCGGGCGCCCGAGCGAGCGGGTGCGCTGCGTTGTCATCGTCTGTGCTCCTCCGACGGTCGGGCGGGCCCGGCACCGGTTGAGGCCCCCGGCGCCGGGCCGCCCGTTACTGGCTGGCCCAGCTTATTGTGCGGCCAGGCCGTTTCGTCGGATCACATCGGCGTACCACCTGGCGCTCGACTTCGCGATCCGGGCCTGGCTGTCGTAGTCGACATAGACCATGCCGAACCGCTTCGTGTAGCCCCAGGCCCACTCGAAATTGTCCATGAGCGACCAGGCGAAGTAACCCTTCAGCGGCACCCCGGCCTCGATCGCGGCGTGCGACGCGCGCAGGTGCGAGGCGAAGTAGGCCAGCCGGTCCGGGTCGTCGACCCGCCCGTCGACGAGCGTGTCGACGAACGCCGAGCCGTTCTCGGTGACGTAGAGCGGCAGGTCGGTGTATTCCCGGTGGACCCGCTCCAGCGTCTCCACCAGGCCCGGGGCGTCGATCTCCCAGTCCATGTCGGTGACCGGCACACCCCGGGTGACGAACCGGACGGCCTCGCTGCCCGGCCAGCAGGACGACGCCCGCCAGTAGGGCTCCGGCTCCGTGCCCTCGACCGGCGCGGCGACCACGTGCCGGCTGTAGTAGTTGACCCCGACCATGTCCAGCGGAGTGGAGATGATCGCCAGGTCACCGTCGCGGACGTGCCCGAAGTCGGTGACGCCGCGCAGGTCGGCGACCAGGTCGGCCGGGTACGCGCCGCGCAGCACCGGGTCGAGGAAGAAACGGTTGGCGAGCGCGTCGATGCGACGGGCCGCGTCGGCGTCCGCCGGCGAGTCGGTGGCCGGGGTGACCGGGTAGAGGTTGACCGTGATGCCGAGCTCCGCCTCCGGGCGGGACGCCCGCACCGCCTGCACGGCCAGGCCGTGCCCGAGCATCAGGTGGTGGCCGGCCCGGACCGCGTCCGCGCCGTTCGACCGCCCCGGCGCGTGCACGCCGGAACCGTAGCCGAGGAACGCCGAGCACCAGGGCTCGTTAAGCGTGGTGAAATACTTCACCCGGTCGCCGAGCGCGTCGGCGACGAGCGCCGAGTATTCGGCGAACCGGCCGGCGGTGTCCCGCGCCGGCCAGCCGCCGGCGTCCTCGAGCGGCTGGGGCAGGTCCCAGTGGTAGAGCGTCACCCAGGGCTCGATGCCGTGGCCGAGCAGCTCGTCGACCAGGCGGTGATAGAAGTCCATCCCCTCCTGGTTGACCGCGCCGGCGCCGCCCGGCTGCACCCGCGGCCAGGAGACGGAGAAGCGGTAGGACCGCAGCCCCAGGTCGGCCATCAGCCGCACGTCGTCCGACATCCGGTGGTAGTGGTCGCAGGCCACGTCGCCGGTGTGCCCGGACACCGTCCGACCCTCGGTGTGGCTGAAGGTGTCCCAGATCGACGGCGTACGGCCACCCTCCGCCGCGGCGCCCTCGATCTGGTACGCGGCGGTGGCCGCACCCCAGAGGAAGCCGGGCGGGAAGGTCAGGGCCGGGCCCCCGTCGAGAACGCCGACGGCGGGCGGGCTGGCTGGGTTGCTCACGACTTGACGGCGCCTTCCATGATGCCGCCGATGATCTGGCGGCCGAACAGAACGAACACGACGAACAGGGGCAGGGTCGCGATCAACGTACCGGCGAAGATCTGCGAGTTGTCGGCGAAGTAGGCGGTGTTGAGGCTCCGCAGCGAGATCTGGACGGTGGGGTTGGACGGGTCGGCCAGCACCACGAACGGCCAGAAGAACTGGTTCCACTGCTCCATGAAGGTGAGCAGGCCGAGCACCGCGGCGGCGGGGCGCAGCGCGGGCATCACCACGTGCCAGTACACCTTCCAGGTGGAGCAGCCGTCCACCCGGGCGGCCTCGATCAGCTCGTTCGGGACCGCCTGCTCCGCGTACTGGCGCATCATGAAGATCCCGAAGCCGCCGATGAGGAACGGCACGGTCACCGACGGCATGGTGTTCAACCACTCGAGCTTGGCCATCAGGATGTAGAGCGGGAGCACACCGAGCTGGATCGGCACCATCATCGAGGCGAGGATGATCAGCAGCAGCGCGTTCTTGCCCCGGAAGCGGAGCTTGGCGAACGCGAACCCGGCGAGCGAGCCGAAGAAGACCGTGGCGATGGTGATCGTCCCGGAGACCAGGAACGAGTTCATCAGGCCCTTGACGATGTTGGCGTCGCTGTTCGACAGCACCCGCTCGATGTTCTCGCCGAGCTTGCCGCCGGGCAGGAACGGCGGCGGCCAGGAGTTGGCCGCGTCGTTGGTCCGCGAGGCGATCACGATCATCCAGTAGAACGGGAACAGCGACAGGAGCACGCCGAGGACCAGCCCGACCCAGGTGAGCGGGCTGGCCTTCCAGAGCCGCTCGGCCTGGTGGGTGGCCTTCGCCGGCCCGGTCGGCCGGGCGGGTGGACGGAGCGTGGTGGTCGTCATCTCGTCACCTTCACTTGTCGGAGCTGATGCGTCGGGCCAACAGGTAGTTGACCAGCGACACCAGCGCGATGAGCACGAAGAGCACGAGCGCGACCGCCCCGGCGTAACCCCACCGGAAGCGCTGGTTCATCACGTCGAGCAGGTACATCGTGATGGTCTGGAACTGCCCCTCGGAGCCGCCCGAGAGGGCGCCGGCGCCGCTGGTGAACATCAGCGGCTCGGTGAAGAGCTGAAGCCCGCCGATCGTCGAGATGATCAGCGTGAAGATGATCGTGGGACGCAGCTGCGGGACGGTGATCGACCAGAACTGACGTCGCCGGGAGGCCCCGTCCAGCGCCGCGGCCTCGTACATGTCCTTGCTGATCGACTGCATGGCGGCCAGATAGATCAGCGCGTTGTAGCCGACCCAGCGCCAGTCGACCATGGTGGAGATGGCGAACCATGAGGCGAAGCGGTTCGCCCGCCAGTCGATCGGATCCAGGCCGACGCTGTCCAGCACCCAGTTGACCAGGCCGAATTCCTTCGCGTAGATCATCGAGAAGATCAACGCGACCACCGCGGTCGAGGTGATGATCGGCATGGCGATGGCCATCCGGAAGAAGGTCTGCGCGCGCAGCCTCCGGTTGAGCGCGTTCGCAAGAATCAGCGCCAGCATCAACTGCGGCACGGTGGAGAGCACGAAGATGCCGAACGTGTTCACCACCGCGTTCCAGAACTGCGGATCGTTGGTGATCAGTTCGACGAAGTTGTCCAACCCGACGAAGGAGATCGTCGGGTTCAGCGGCGACCGGTCGGTGAGCGCGATCCAGACCGTGTACGCGATCGGATAGGCGCTGAACACCGCGAAGATCACGAAGAACGGCAGGACGTACAGGTACGGCGAGTACTTCAGGTCCAGCCTGGTTGTCGATGTGGCGCGACGGTGCGCGGGGCGGGTGGCGCGCGACGGGCCGGGCTCGGGCGGCGCCGTGGCGTGCAGGTCGAGGCTCATTGGAGGTCCTTCTCCTCGGCCGGTGTCACCCGCTACTCGGGCGACACCGGGCTCTGCGGGCACCGCGGGTGGCGCCGGCAGCACAGGGCTGCCGACGCCACCCGCGGGCGGCTCAACCGGGTCACTTACCGGCAGCCGCACCGTTCTTCAGCGCGTCCTGCCAGGCGGCGTCCGCCGACTTGCCCTGCTCCACCGAGCGCAGGCTGTTCTCCACCGCGGTACGCACCGCGCTGTTCTTCGGGCCGAGGTAGACCGGCTTCAGGTCGGTCGCGCCGGCGGCGAAGATCTTGCCGACCGGGGCCTTGCTGAAGTACTCGTTGGTCGAGTCGGCCACGGCCGGGTCGGTCAGCGCCTGCGGGTTCGACGGCAGGTTGCCGACCGCCTTGTACGCGCCGATCTGGCCCTGCGCGCTGGTCAGGAACTTGGCCAGCTCCGCGGCCTCCTTCTGGTGCTTGCTCGACTTCGGCACGCCGAGGAAGGAGCCGCCCCAGTTGCCGCCGTTGCCGGGGGCCTTGGCGATGTCCCACTTGCCGGCCGCCGTGTCACCGGCCTGGCCCTTGATGACACCGGTCATCCAGGCCGGGCAGGCGATGGTGGCGAAGGTGCTGTTCTTGAAGCCGGCGTTCCACTCGTTCGAGAAGGACTGCAGGTTGTTCGACAGCCCGGCGCCGACCATCTTGGTGGTGAGCTGGTACGCGGCCTGCACGTCCGGGTTCTGGTCGATGACCAGCTTGTTGCTCTTGTCGTAGTACGTGTAGCCGGTGCCCTGGCCCGCGATCTGCATCAGCACCACGTTGTAGAAGTTGGTCGCCGAGTCGACGAACTTGTGCTTCTTGTCGGCGGCGGCGAACTTCTGGCCGGTGGCGATGAACTCGTCCCAGGTGGGCCAGAGCGCACCGACCTGCTCGCGGTCGGTGGGCAGGCCGGCGGCCTTGAACAGGTCGCTGCGGTAGCACAGCGCCATGCCGCCGACGTCGGTGCCGAGGCCCAGCACCTTGCCGTCGGGCGTGGTGCCCTGCTCCCACTTCCACGGCAGGAAGTTGCCCTTGAGGTCGTTCGCGCCGTGGTCGGCGAGGTTCACGAACTTGTCGGCCTGGGCGTAGAACTGGACGATGGTGCCCTCTTCCAGGGCCACCACGTCACCGGCTCCGGACCCGGCGGTGATCTGCTGGGTCAGGCGGGTGTTGTAGTCGTCCAGGCCGAGGCCCTTGCCCCGCTCCTGGATCTTGACGTTCTTGTGCTCGGCTTCGTACTGCTTGTACAGGTCCTCGTAACCGAAGCCCTGATCGCCGAAGACGTCGACGACCAGGGTGACCGGGCCGTCGCTGTCGCCGCCGCTGCCCGAGTCGTCATCGCTGCACGCGGTCGCGGTGCCGAGCACCACGACAGACGCGAGCGCGATGGCCGCGAGCTGCCGACGGCGAATTGGGACGCTCATCTTTCAGACCCCTCTTTTCGGTGGTGAGGCGAGTTATCTGTGTGGTGGGGGGTGCGTGTCGCTCGTGCCGGAGCGGGCAGGGTAAGAGATCCACGCCACTCCCGGGAGCGCTCCCATGAGATTGCCGGCAGGTAACAGGGGTGTCAATAGGCCGCTGGGAGCGTTCCCATTTCGTTACCCCTGATCCGTCCCCTCGGCCGGGCCGGGTATCAGCAGCAGCGGCGGAGCAACGTGGTGGCGCGATCGGCGGCGAACCCGGCCGGGTCGAACGCCGGGCCGGCCCAGTCCCGCATGGTCAGGTGCTCGGGATGCGCCGGGTCGGCGAGCGCGGCCAGCAGCACGGCGTACCCCTCCGGGCCGCCCACGCCCTCCGGCGGGGCAGCGCGCTCGCCGTCCAGACAGACCGGGTAGCGCTCGTCCGGGTCGGCGGCGCAGACGTCCTCCACCACGAGGTCGTGCTCCCACCAGTCACCGAAGTCGTAGGTGTAACGGAACCGGTCGCCCTTGCCCACCACCGCGTCCAACCGGACGTCCAGCTCGTCGCGGAGCGCCAACTCGCCGTCCGGGTCGGGCTCGCCGTACTGCCGCCCACCGACGTCGAACGAGTGCAGGTGGCAGTCGCGCCAGCCCACCGCGTGCTGGATCACCCGGTGCAGCCGGTCCAGGGTGTAGCCGCCGGGCACCAGCACCCGCCGCCAGACCGGCGGCCGGACCCCGGTCAGGGACACCATCAGCTGGAAGATCTGACGCGGCACGTGGTCCCATCCTTCCTCGGCATAGGCTGCCTTCATGATCTGCCGAGCCTGCCGGGAGCGGCGGCACGACGACTGTCCTGGCCGGAAGTGGTGCGACTGCCAGCACCGTACCCCCGAACCCACCCCGCCGGTCACCGGTCCGGCCGGCGAATGAGCGTCGGAACCCCGATCGAACGGATCTGGCCCGCGCCCGTCACCGGCCCGCTGACCGACCCGCAGCTCACCGCGCTCTACGACCGCGCGCCCGCCCCGCGCCTGCGGGTGAACTTCGTCGCCAGCGCGGACGGCGCGGTCACCCTGGACGGCTACTCCGCCGGGCTCTCCGGCGAGCCGGACAAGCGCGTCTTCGGGCTGCTGCGGATGCTCTGCGACGGCCTGCTGGTGGCCGCCGGCACGCTGCGCCACGAGGGCTACCGCGCGGTGCGGCTCAGCCCCGGGCGTCGGGCCTGGCGACGCGACCGGGGGCTGGCCGAGTTCCCGACGCTCGTCGTGGTCTCCGGCTCGCTCGATCTCGATCCGGCCCAGGCGTGCTTCGCCGACGCCCCGGTCCGGCCGCTGGTGCTCACCCGGGCCGACGCCGCGCCCCCCGCCGGCCTGACCGAGGTGGCCGACGTGATCCGCTGCGGCGCCGACCGGGTCGACCTGGCCGCCGGCCTGACCGAACTGCGCCGACGCGGGCTGGGCCAACTCCTCTGCGAGGGCGGGCCACACCTGTTCGGTGCGCTCACCGAGGCCGACCTGGTCGACGAGCTCTGCCTGACCGTGGCGCCGCTGCTCGCCGGCGCGGGCCCCGGCCGCATCGCCGCCGGCCCCGCGAGCCCACCGCGCCACCTCCCGCTGCGCCACGCCCTGGCCACCCCCGACGGGATGCTGATGCTGCGCTACGCCCGCGAGCCCCTCCCCACCGCGCGCTGATTCACGGCAAGCGTGGCCTTGCCCGGCGGGATGAGCCCTCTTTCCGTGAATCCGCGCGCGTAAAGGGTGCGGGTGCGCACGCACGGTGGTCGGCCGGATCCACGCGGCGACCGGCCGGGACACGACGGGCGTGGCGTCCGCCGCGTCGCGTGGCAACCTGTCGCATCCCTCGGGCAGGATGCAGGACGTGCGCCGTGACCGGAACGACCAGCCGACCGGAGACCGCCGATGACCGACGACCAGCTCGACGGGCCCGGCGAGGGTGTCGGCCGGGTGCTCGGCACCGCCGACGCCACCCCGCTCACCTTCTGGACCGCCGTCGCCCCGGGGAGCTACCTGCAACTCGACGACGTGGTGGTCACCCGGCGCGACCTGCCCGACCGCGAGCCGGTGACCATCGCCGGCGTGGTGACCCAGGTGCGGGCCCGGCACGAGGGGGCGCAGTTCGACTCCGACGTCTTCGCCATCGCCGACGGCACGCTGCCGGCGCAGGTGCAGGAGGCCGCCGAGATCACCACCACCCGGGTCGACCCGGAGTTCTACGTCCCGCCCACCCCCGGCGCGGTGGTGCACCGGGCCGAGGGCGACGCCCGGGCCCGGGCGCTGCACTTCGACCGGATGGAACGGCGGGTCCCGATGGGGATGGGCCGCGACGGCGTGCCGGTCTACCTCAACGCCGACTTCCTCGACGGCACCCGGGGCGCGCACGTCTCCATCTCCGGCATCTCCGGCGTCGCCACCAAGACCAGCTTCGCGACCTTCCTGCTCTACTCCGTGTTCCGCTCCGGAGTGCTCGGCGGCGACGCGGTCAACGCCAAGGCGCTGATCTTCAACGTCAAGGGCGAGGACCTGCTCTTCCTCGACCACCCCAACAGCCGGCTCGACGACCCGACCCGCGCGGCGTACGCGAAGCTCGGCCTCGACGCCGGCGCGTTCCCCGACGTGCGGGTGTACGCGCCGCCCCGGGTCGGTGACTCGTCCGGCACGCCCGACGTGAGCAGCCGGCTCACCGGCGTGGACAGTTTCTACTGGACGCTCACCGAGTTCTGCGCCGACCGCCTGCTGCCCTACGTCTTCGCCGACGCCGACGACGAGCGCCAGCAATACACGATGGTGGTCCACTCGGTCGCCGCCCACCTGGCCCGCTACGCCCAGCCCGCCGACGGCGGGGTGAGCATCGACGGGGTCCGCCTCGGCTCCTACGCCGACCTGGTCGACCACGTCGTCGAGCAGCTCAACGACGACGAGACCCGGGGTGAGTGGGCCGGCAGCGCGGTCGGGCTGGGCACGGTCAACGCGTTCGCCCGCCGGCTCATCGGCAGCAAGAAGGACCTGGGCCGGTTGATCCGGGGGGATCTGGCCACCCGCCGCCCGCACTCGATCAACACCGCGGAGAGCGCCCAGGTCACCGTGGTCGACCTGCACAATCTGCCGGACCGCGCGCAGCGCTTCGTGGTCGGCGTGACGCTGAAGAGCGAGTTCGAGCGCAAGGAGAAGGCCGGCACCGCCAAGCCGTTGCTCTTCGTCGTGCTCGACGAGCTGAACAAGTACGCCCCCCGGGAGGGGTCCTCCCCGATCAAGGAGGTGCTGCTCGACATCGCCGAGCGGGGCCGGTCGCTCGGGGTGATCCTGGTCGGCGCGCAGCAGACGGCGAGCGAGGTGGAACGGCGGATCGTCACCAACTCGGCGATCCGGGTGGTCGGGCGGCTCGACCCGGCCGAGGCGTCCCGCCCGGAATACGGCTTCCTCCCGCCCGCCCAGCGGCAGCGGGCGCTGCTGGCCAAGCCGGGCACCATGTTCGTCAACCAGCCCGACATCCCGGTGCCGCTGTGCCTGGAGTTCCCGTTCCCGGCGTGGGCCACCCGGGTGTCGGAGGCCGGCCGCGCCCCGTCGGAGACGCTACGGTCGATCACCCAGGCCGCCGATCCGTTCGCGGTGGTCGGCTCCGGCTCCTCCGACGACGACATCCCGTTCTAGGCGGCACCAAGATGAAGATCCTGCACACCTCCGACTGGCACGTCGGCAAGGTCCTCAAGGGGCAGTCCCGGGCCGAGGAACACACCCAGGTCCTGGCCCAGGTGATCGACATCGCCCGTGACGAGCGGCCCGACCTGGTGATCGTCGCCGGTGACCTCTACGACACCGCCGCGCCCACGCCGGAGGCGACCCGGCTGGTGACCCGCGCGCTCACCGCGCTGCGCCGCACCGGCGCCGATGTGCTGGCCATCGGCGGCAACCACGACAACGGCGCGGCGCTCGACGCGCTGCGCCCGTGGGCCGAGGCTGCCGGCATCACGCTGCGCGGCAGCGTGCGGGAAAATCCGGCCGAGCACGTCGTCGACGGGGTGACGGGCGACGGCGAGCGCTGGCAGGTCGCCGCGCTGCCCTTCCTCTCCCAGCGCTACGCCGTCCGCGCGGTGGAGATGTACGCCCTCACCCCGGCCGAGGCCAACCAGACCTACGCCGACCACCTCGGCCGGGTGCTCGGCAAACTGGCCGAGGGCTTCACCGAGCCGGACCGGGTGCACCTGGTCACCGCCCACCTCACCGTCGTCGGGGCGAGCACCGGCGGCGGCGAGCGGGACGCGCACACCGTGCTCGGCTACGCGGTGCCGGCCACCGTCTTCCCCGGCAACGCGCACTACGTGGCGCTGGGCCACCTGCACCGCTCCCAGCGGGTGATCGGCCCCTGCCCGATCCGCTACAGCGGCAGCCCGCTCGCGGTCGACTTCGGCGAGCAGGAGAACATCGGCTCGGTGACGATCGTGGAGGTGACCGCGAGCACCGCCGCGCGCATCCGGGAGGTGCCGGTGCCCGGCGCGGTGCCGCTGCGCACGGTGCGGGGCACGCTCGCGCAGCTCGCCGAGATCGAGCCGCCCGACGGCTGGCTGCGGGTCTTCGTCCGGGAGCAGCCCCGGGCCGGGCTGCGCGAGGACGTCCAGGAGCTGCTTCCCCGCGCGCTGGAGATCCGGATCGACCCGGAGCTGATGCCGGCGCCGGGCAGCGGCACCCGCACCGCCCAGCGGGCCGGTCGCTCCCCGCGCGAGCTGTTCGCCGACTATCTGGGCAGCCGCGGGCACGCCGACGAGGGCGTGCGGGAGCTCTTCGACGAGCTGCTCGAGGAAGTTGAACACTGATGCGGCCGATGCGGCTGGACATGGCCGGGTTCACCGTCTTCCGCGAGGAGACCACCGTCGACTTCACGGACGCGGACTTCTTCGCGCTGGTCGGCCCGACCGGCTCGGGCAAGTCGACGGTGCTCGACGCGATCTGCTTCGCGCTCTACGGCACGGTGCCGCGCTGGGGTGGCACGCGGGGGTTGGCGAACGCGCTGGCGCCGTCGGCCGCCGAGGCGCGCGTCCGGTTGGTCTTCGAATCCGCCGGCGACCGCTACGTCGCCACCCGGGTGGTCCGCCGCGACGGCCGGGGCACGGTGAAGACGACGAACGCCGGGCTCCAGCTCATGCCGCCCGGGTTCGACATCACCAAGCTCGACACCGGGCTCAGCCCGGAGGACCTGGGCGACGTGGTGGCCGGCACCCCGGCCGAGATGGAGCAGGCGGTGCTCGACGCGGTCGGGCTGCCCTACGAGCAGTTCACCTCGTGCGTGGTGCTGCCGCAGGGGCAGTTCGCCGACTTCCTGCACGCCAAGCCGGCGACCCGCCAGCAGATCCTGGTCAACCTGCTCGGGCTGGGCGTCTACGAGGGGGTGCAGAAGAAGGCGGTCGAGCGGGCCGGGCAGGCCGAGGCGAAGCTGGAGACGGTCGACAAGATGCTCGGCGGGCTCACCGACGTCGACGACGCGAGCCTGGCCGACGCCCGGGGCCGGGTCGACGTGGTGCGCGAGCTGGCCGGCGCGGTCGCGGTGGCCGTACCGGAACTGGAGCGGGCCCGGGTCACGGCGGGTGAGCGGGCTGCGGCGCTGGCCGCCCTCGACGCCGAGCTGGGCGTGCTGGCCGGGGTCCGGCCGCCGGACGGCATCGCCGAGCTGGCCCGGGCGGTGGCCGCCGCGCGGGTGACCGCCGACGAGACGGCCGCGGCGGTCGGGCTGGCCGAGGAGCGGGAGGAGAAGCTGCGCGGCGAGCTGGCCGCCGCCGGTGACGAGAGCGCGCTGCGGCTGCACCTGCGGGCGTACGCCGACCGGGAGCGGCTCACCGGCGAGGCGGCCACGGTCCGCGCGGCGGTCGACGCGGCGCGGGTCGAGCACGACGCGGCGGTGGCGGCGCTGGCCGCCGCGCGGGCCGACACGACGCGGGCCGAGGCCGAGCTGGAGGCGGCGTTCCGGGCGCACGAGGAGGCGAAGGCGGCGGACCAGGCGGTGGCGCTGCGGGCGCACCTGGTCGACGGCGCGCCCTGCCCGGTGTGCGAGCAGGTGGTCACCGCCGTGCCGGCGGTGCCGAAGGGCTCGGCGGTGAGCCGGGCGCTCGCGGCCGGCAAGGCGGCGCGGGCGGCGAGCGAGTCCGCCAAGCGGGTGGTGCAGGAGCGCGACACCGCCGCCCGTGACCTGGAGCGGGTGCTGCTGCGCGTGCGGGCCGAACACGACGGGCTCGGTGCGCGGCTGGCCGAGGTGGACGGGCAGCTCGCCGACGCCCCCACGCCGGACGCGCTGCGCGCGTCGCTCGCCGAACACGCCCGGCTGCGGGCGGCGCTGGACGAGGCGGCCGGCGCGGTCCGGGCCGGTCGGGAGGCCGCCCGGCGGGCCCGGGGCACGCTCGACGGCGCGCAGGACCGGTTGCGCCGGGCCTGGCGCGACTTCGACACGGCGCGGGACGGGTTGGCCCGGTTCGGCCCACCGGCCGCCGACCGGGACGACGTGGCCGCCGCCTGGGCGGCGCTCGCCGGTTGGGCGGGCGAGCAGGCCGAGCGGCGACGGGCCGACCGGGGCGGGCTGGCCGACGCGGTCGACGCCGCCCAGCGGGCGGTGACCGAGGTGGCCGACCGGATCGCCGCGTCGTTCACCGCCGCCGGGCTGGACGCGCCGGACGACCCGCTGCGCGACGTCGCGGTGGCGGTGGAGCGGGCCGAGGCGGAGCTGCGCCGGTTGACCGAGCGGCGCGAGCAGGCGGCCGGGTTGCGGGCGCAGCGGACCGGCCACGAACACCAGGCGCGGGTGGCCCGCGCGCTCGCCGGGCACCTGCGGGCCAACAACTTCGAGCGCTGGCTGCTCACCGAGGCGCTCGACCTGCTCGTCGACGGCGCGTCACGGATCCTCCGCGAGCTGTCCGGCGGGCAGTACGACCTGGTCCACGACAAGGGCGAGTTCTTCGTGATCGACCATCACGACGCCGGCCTGCGGCGCGGCGTGCGGACGCTGTCCGGCGGGGAGACGTTCCAGGCGTCGCTGGCCCTGGCGCTGGCGTTGTCGGAGCAGCTCGCCGGCATGTCCACGAGCGCGGCGAGCCTGGAGTCGATCGTGCTGGACGAGGGCTTCGGCACGCTCGACGCGGCGACGCTCGACACGGTCGCGGCGACCCTGGAGAACCTGGCCGCCCGGGGCGACCGGATGGTCGGCGTGGTGACGCACGTGCCGGCGCTGGCCGAGCGGATCCCGGTCCGCTTCGAGGTCCGCAAGGACGCCCGCACGGCCCGCATCGAGCGGACCGGCCTGTGAGCGCGAGGAGTGCAGCGCAGCGGAGCCCCGCAGTCGCGAACGGAAGGCCAGCCCTGTGACCCGGCCGGGACAACCCCGGTTCTTCGTCGACTCGTGGGATCCGGCGTACGGGGCGTCGTTCGAGGCGGCGGGCGGGGCCGGGCCGGCGACGCCGAGCAGCGCCCAGGTGGAGGCCGACGTCGAGCTGCCGGTGACCGACTGGCGGGCCATCGACCCCCGGCCGGGGGTGCGGGCGCCGGACGTGGTGCTGCTCGTCGACGGGGTACGCCGGATCGACGCCAGCATCTGGACGGCGGAGGAGGACGGCGGTTCGTTCCCCGGCATCGCCGCCTCGTACGCGGCCGGGGTGGTCCGTTGTGACCTGGACCGGGGTGCCGCCGAGCTGGCCGGATCCCGGGTGGGTCGGGGCCTGTTCACCGCCAGCCCGTCGGCGGGGGACGTGGTGGCCGGCGCGATCCGCTACCCGGTGCACCGGGTCGGGGGCACCGGCGAGTTGAGCAAGCTGCCGGCGGCGGTGCAGGGCCCGCTCACCGCGCTTGAGGTGGACGTGTCGGACGCGGTGCGCGCCGACGGCGACCTGTTGGTGGTGGACGGTCCGCTGCGCAGCCGGCGGAACCTGCCGCGCACGCTCGGCTACATCAAGACGCAGCACAGCCAATACCTCGACGCCCGGCTGACCGCGGTGGTGACCGGGCTGGCGCCGGGCCAGCGCTGCCCGGTGTTCCGGTTGGGCACCGCGTGGGGCGGCTGGTCGTGGTATCTGCGACTGCCGGTGGCCGCCGGGGCGCCCTGGGCGGGCATCGTGCGGATGGAGTGCTCGGCCGAGCTGAGCGTGCCGGAGGCGGTCGCGCTCGCCGACCTGTCGCTGGTCACGCTGCCCCGGTTCGCGTCGACGCCCTACAAGGACCCGCGCGCGCCGCAGAACCTGGTGCCGATCGCCGGTCTGGAGCGCAAACTGCGCGGGATGCTCGGCGACGCGCGGCTGCTGCACCGGGTGCTCACCTCGGCCGCGCGCGGGATGCGGCGCTGATGGGCCGGCGACGCGACACCGACCGGGTGGTGGCCGACGTCGACACCGGGCGGGCCGAGCTGGTGCCGGACCGGGACCGCCCCGGCTCGTGGACGCTGCTGCTGGACGGCGCGCCGCAGTCCCACGTCGACCTGGCCGACCCGACGCACCTGGAGTTCGAGTACGTGCGGCGGCTGGCCGCCGCGATCGACCTGGTCGCGCCCGTCGGCGCGGCGCTGCGGGTGCTGCACCTGGGCGGCGGCGCGCTCACCCTGCCCCGCTACGTGCAGGCGACCCGGCCCGGCTCGACGCAGCGGGTGTCCGAGGTGGACGGCGCGCTCGTGGAGCTGGTGCGGCGGGAGTTGCCGTGGCCATCCGATCCGCGGCTGCGGGTCCGGGTAGCCGACGCCCGTGCCACGCTGGCGTCGAGCCGGGACGCCGGGTACGACGTGATCGTGGCGGACGTCTTCGCCGGCGCCCGCACCCCGGCCCACCTGACCTCGGTGGAGTACGCCGCCGAGGTGGCCCGGGTGTTGGCGCCGGGCGGCACGTACCTGGCGAACGTCGCCGACGGCCCGCCGTTGCGGCACGTCCGCGGGCAGGTCGCCACCGTGCGTACCGTGTTGCCCCGGGCCTGCCTGGTGGGTGATGCGGCGGTGCTGCGCGGCCGGCGGTACGGCAACCTGGTGCTCGTGGCGTCCCGGGTGGAGCCGCCGGTGCCGGAGCTGGCCCGCCGCGCGGCCGGCGACTGGTTTCCCGGCCGGGTGGTGGCCGGCGCGGAGTTGGACCGGTTCGCCGGCGGCGTGCCGGTGGTGCGCGACGCGGACGCCGCCGACTCCACTCCGCCACCGCCAGGAATTTTTTCTGTCAAACGTTGATCCGTTCGTGGGTTCGGTGCGTATCACCGGGCGGCCATGCCCGTGGGGGGCCGGCTGATGTCATTGGACACCGGAGGTCTGCATGCATGCGGTGGCGGCCGGCTGGCACGGCGAGGTGGCGAGGCCCGAGTGGATGTTCGCCCGGGCGCAGTCACACTCCCGGGCGGCGCGCTCGGATCGGGGGGTCGACGCCCGACCCGCCGATCGCCAGAATGATCCGGTGCCGCCGCGACCCGCTCCCGGACGCCACCAGGCGACCTCCGCCGAGGCCAGCCACTCCGACCAGTTGATCCGCCTGCTCTACGCCGAGCACGCCGGCCCGCTGCTGATGTTCGTGATGCGACTGACCGGTGGGGACCGGCAGCGCGCCGAGGACATCGTGCAGGAGACGCTGCTGCGGGCCTGGCGCAACGCGCACCGCCTCGGTGTGCAGGGCCAGGGCTCGTTGCGTCCGTGGCTCGTCACGGTGGCCCGGCGGATCGCCATCGACGAGCACCGCAGCGAGCAGGCCCGCCCGGCGGAGACGTACGACCGGGACCTGACCGCGTTCGCCGAGTCGGACAGCACCGACCGGGTGTTGCGCACGATGACCGTGGCGGACGCGCTGCGGACGCTGAGCCAGTCGCACCGGGAGATCCTGGTGGCGACGTACTTTCGGGGTCGTACCGTCCCCGAGGCGGCGGAGGAGCTGGGCCTTCCGCTCGGCACCGCCAAGTCACGGGTCTACTACGCGCTGCGCGCGCTGCGCACCGCTCTGCAGGAGAGGGGGGTGACGGAATGAGCCGGGCCGACCACATGGACGTCGCCGCTTATGCGCTCGGCGTGCTCGACGCACAGGACGCGGAGCGGTTCGAGGAGCACCTGGCCACCTGCTGGGCGTGTGCCGCCGAGTTGGAGACGATGGTCCCGGTGGTGGGGATGCTCTCCGGCATCGACGGTGAGGCGATGGCCGCGCTGGAGCAGACCCACACCGATCCGGCGCTGCTGGACCGCACGTTGGTGGCGGTACGGCGGGACCGGCGGCGTACCCGGGTCCGGCAGTTGCTGGCCACCGCGGCGGCCGTGGTGGTGCTCGGTGGCGTGAGCGGGGTCGCGGCCGGGATGCTCGGCGACGACTCGGCGCCGGTGCCGCGGGCCGAGCCGACGCAGAGCGTGCCGACGGCCGCGCCGAGCGGCGGTCCGGTCGATCCGAACCAGCCGGGCGTCGGCGGGAACGAGCAGGAGGGCGAGGAGCACAACGCCACCGACGCGGGCACCGGGGTGAAGACCACGATGTGGCTGGCGAAGAAGGAGTACGGCACGCAGATCGCCCTGCAACTGAGCCGGCTGCCCGGTCCGCGCACCTGCCGGCTGCTCGTGGTGCGGAAGAACGCCACGAGTGAGGTGGTCGGCACCTGGTCGGTGCCGGGCAGCGGGTACGGCACCAACCAGAACCCGCTCGGGCTGGAGCTGACCGCGTCCACCTCGGCCCCGCTGGGCGACATCGAGAAGGTGCAGGTGCAGTCCGTGGACGTCAACGGGGTGGCCAGCCCGCTGGTGACCGTCTCCGACCTGTAGATCCACCGCGCCGACGGCGCCGGGCGGCGAGACCGCCCGGCGCCGTCGTGTCGTGTGCGGACGGCCCGTCGTGGTGGCGTACGCGCGGCGGGCGGGATCGGTTCAACCGGTCCACTGTGAAATGGACCACGCTTCTGCGTTCAACCTTGACAGCACTGCCGCCCGTACTACTCGGCGAACTGCCAAGAACGAGGAGGGCACGTGGCACACCACAAGCGGACGACCGTCATCGTCGCGAGCGCGATGGTCGCACTTACGGCCTGCGCCCCAGCAGGCTACGACGGGGCGAACTCGAGCGCGGCGGAGCCGGTCGCCGTCGCCGCGGCCGAACCCACCGCGGCGGCCGAGCCGGAGGCGTCGGCCACCCCCGAGGCGCCGACCGACGACCAGGCGGCACCCCCGTCGGACGTGAAACTCACCGATCAGCTCGTCGGCAAGACCCTGCCTCGGATGGGCAAGGTCGTCACCGACCAGGACGGCTGGGTGCTGTACCGGTTCGACAAGGACTCGTCGAAGCCGGCGCAGTCCAACTGCGTGGACAAGTGCGCCGAGGTCTGGCCGCCGGCGCTGACCGACGGCAACCCGCAGTTGCAGGGCGTCTCCGACGACAAGATCGGCACGGTGACCCGGCAGGACGGCACCCGGCAGATCACCATCGGGGACTGGCCGGTCTACCGGTACATCGGCGACAAGAAGCCCGGCCAGTGGAAGGGCCAGGCCGTCGGCGGCACCTGGTTCGTCGTCGACCCCAACGGCAAGAAGAACCTGACCTGCCTGCCGAAGGGCACCCCGAAGGCGGTCGCGCCCCCGTCGTCGAGCGACTCGGGCGACTCGGGCGGCGGCTCGGACTACTCGTACTGACCGCACCGGACACGGTGACCGGCCGCCGCCGGGGAGGGCGCGGCCGGTCACCGTCGTGAACCCGGGAGGCGGGGCGTACCGGCATCGCCCCGCCTCCCGGCACCCACACACCGACACCGCCGTGAGCCCACCGCCCACGGCGGTGTCGTCCGTCCCGGCCCGGCCACGTGGCAGAGTGGCGGGGTGACCCCGCCCGACGCCCGCCGGACGCTGCGACCGCCGGCCGGCTACCGACTGGCCGCCTCGGTGCGGGCGTTGACCTTCAGCCCGTACGACCCGTGCGCGCGGATCGCCGCCGGCAGCTTCTGGTGGGCCACTCGCACCCCGGACGGACCAGCCACGCTGGCGCTGCGCCCGGAGGCCGGCGAGCTGGTCGCCGAGGGGTACGGGCCCGGCGCGTCCTGGGTGGTCGAACGCGCCGACGGCGTCGCCGGGCTGCGCGACGACCTGACCGGGTTCGCCGCGCTCGCCGCCGCGCACCCGCTCGTGGCCCGGCTGGCGCAGGCGCACCACGGGCTGCGGATGCCCGCCACCGGCCAGGTCTTCCCCCGGCTGCTGCGGGCCGTGTTCGAGCAGAAGGTCACCGGCAAGGAGGCGTACCGGGCGTACGCGGCGACCGTGCGGCACTTCCGCGAGCCGGCGCCCGGCCCGCTGCAACCGCTGCTGCTGCCGCCGGCGCCGGCCGCGGTGGCGGCCATGCCGTACTGGGTCTTCCACCCGTTCGGGGTGGAGCAGCGCCGGGCCGACACGCTGCGCCGCGCCGCCGCCGTCGCGGACCGGCTGGAACGCTGCGTGGACGCCGCCGAGGCCACCCGCCGGCTCACCGCGATCCCCGGCATCGGCCCGTGGACCGCCGCCGAGGTGGTCCGGATCGCGTACGGGGACCCGGACGCGGTGAGCGTCGGCGACTACCACGTACCGAACACGGTGGCCTGGGCGCTGGCCGGGGAGCCGCGTGGCGACGACGCCCGGATGCTGACGTTGCTGAAGCCGTTCACCGGGCACCGGGGGCGGGTCTGCGTGCTGCTGGAGGCCGCCGGCATCCAGGCGCCGAGGTACGGGCCGCGCGCCCCGATCCGCTCCTTCGCCCGCTACTGAGCGCTGAGCCGGCGCAGCGTCCGACCCAGCCACCACGCGTACGCCCGCTGGAAGCCCCGGGTGACCGGCCCGGCCGCGCGCACGTACCAGTGTGCCGGCCGGCTGAACGCGGTCACCTCGAACCAGGTCCCGTCCGGCTCGCGGGTGACCAGGAACGCCTCCTCGCCGACTTCCGGGTGCCCGGGCAGCGTGCCGTAGCCGAAACCGGCCCGGTCCGGCTCGTCGACGGCCCAGACCACCTCGGTCGGCCCCCAGACCCGCGCCGGCCCGACGCCCAGCCCCGGTGTGACCCGCACGCCGGGGGCGGCGCGCGCCGCGTCGGCGCGCATCACCACGCCGGCGGCGCGGTGCAGCCGCCAGCCGAGCACCGCGTCCGCCGCGGTGGCGAAGGCGCCGTCCGGCAGCCGGATCCGGTGGCGCAGGTGGTGGTAGCCCGCCGGCAGGTCGCCGTCGCGGGTCGCGCCCACCTCGGGGTACGTCAGCTCGGGCACCTCGGCCACCTCTCCTCGGACGGGGACACCCGCCAGGGTACGACCGCCCGGCGCGGGTGTGGTGTGCTGACCGGGTGACCGACGACGTGACCGTCGCCCCCGCCGTCGCCGCGGACGCCGGTGAGATCCTCACCGTGCAGCGCGCCGCGTACCTGGTGGAGGCGCAGCGCTACCGGGACGTGTTCCTTCCCCCGTTGACCGAGACGCTTGACGAGGTCCGGGCCGCGCTGGCCGGCCCGGTCGTGGTGCTCGCCGCCCGGCACGGCGCCCGCCTGGTCGGCTCGGTGCGGGCAAGCGTGGACGGCGACACCGCCCACGTCGGCCGTCTCTCGGTCGCCCCGGACCAGCAGGGTCGCGGCATCGGCGGCCGGCTGCTGGCCGCGATCGAGGCGGCGTGCGCCGACCGGGTGGCGCGGTTCGCGCTGTTCACCGGTGCGCGGAGCGCGGAGAACCTGGGGTTGTACGCGCGGCGCGGTTATCGCGTGGTGGCGCACCGGTCGGACGAGAACGGCAACCGCCTGGCGGTGTTGGAGAAGGTCACGCCCGCTCGCAGCGGCGCCTGAGCCCGTCCGCCTCCTGCCGCAGATAGCGGCGCATGGTGGCGCCGCCGAACAACCCGACCAGCCCGGCCAGCGGCCCGGTCTGCACGAGCGCCAGCTCGACCCGGGTGCGCCGGTCGTCCAGCCGCACCAGCCGGTGTTCGCCGCGGCTGCGCACGCCGGGGCTCGCGGACTCCCAGACGAAGGCGTACGGCGGGTCGATCTCGGTGACCCGCCAGATCGCCGGCCGCAGCCGGGGCTGGGAGAGCCGGGCGGTCGAGCCGAGGGCGAGTGGCCCGGACTCCAGCCGGCGGGCGGCGGTGACCGAGGGCGTCCACTCGGGCCAGCTCTCCACGTCGGTCTGCACCGCCCAGACCCGGTCGACGTCGGCGGCGATCTCGACGGTCTCGACGAAGCGCATGGCGTTCCCTCCCGGAGCCGGTCCGCCTCAGGCTACGCGGGGCGCCGCTCAACGGTGGTCCCGCGTCTCAGGCGGTCCCGTGTCTCAGGCGGTCCCGTCTCAGGCGGCCTCGTGCAGGTCGGCGAGGCCGACCGGGGCGTACCGCAGCAGCAGGCGTTCCAGCTCGGCCACCGAGCCCACCTCGCCCAGGACGTTCGCGCCGCCGCCGTGCTCCGGCGGGTAGCGGTGCACCAGCCGGTAGCGGTACCGCCCCCGGACCAGTTCCACGCTGACCCGCCAGCGACCGCAGCATCCGCAGCTCCACTCCGGCACGCCGCGACGGTAGCGCTGACCTGCGCCTCCGCCATCCGGTCGCGGGGGATGAACGGGTCCGGGGCGGGACACGCCGCCCGCCGCCGGGTGGTGATCTGCCTCACGGGTGTCGGTGGGGTCTGGTTGACTTGTCGCCGTGGACCTGCCGATCAACCCACCGGTCGAGCCGATGCTGGCCAAGAGCGTGGCCGAGCTGCCCACCGACCCGGGCCTGACCTACGAGCCGAAGTGGGACGGCTTCCGCTGCATCGTCTTCCGCGACGGCGACGAGGTCGAGCTGGCCAGTCGCGGCGGCAAGTCGATGACCCGCTACTTCCCCGAGGTGGTCGAGCAGGCGCGTCGCCAGCTCCCGGCCCGGTGCGCGGTCGACGGCGAGCTGATCGTGATCCGCCGGGACGGTCCCGGCGGGCAGCCGCGGCTCGACTTCGAGCTGCTGGCCCAGCGGATCCATCCGGCCGCCTCTCGGGTGAAGCTGCTCGCCGAGACCACACCTGCCGACTTCGTCGCGTTCGACCTGCTCGCCCTCGACGACGAGCTGCTCACCGACCGGCCCTACCCGCAGCGCCGGGAGCGGCTGGAGCGGGCGCTGGCCGGGGTCCGGCCGCCGGTGCACGTGACCCAGGTGACCACCGACCCGCAGACCGCCCGGCGTTGGTTCGAGGTGTTCGAGGGCGCCGGCCTGGACGGGCTCATCGTCAAGCCGGCCGACCTGCCCTACGAGCCGGGCAAGCGGCTGATGTTCAAGGTCAAGCACGCCCGCACCGCGGACGCGGTGGTGGCCGGCTTCCGCTGGCACAAGTCCGGCCCGGTGGTCGGCTCGCTGCTGCTGGGGCTCTACGGCGACGACGGGTTGCTGCACCACATCGGCGTCAGCTCCTCGTTCACCATGGCCCGCCGCAAGGAGCTGCTCGACGAGTTGGAGCCCTACCGCGAGGTCGGCGGCGACCACCCGTGGGCGCACGGCGACCACGAGCGGGGCCAGCGCATCCCGGGCGGGGTGAGCCGGTGGACCGGCGGCAAGAACCTGGAGTGGGAGCCGCTGCGCCCCGAGCTGGTGGTCGAGGTGGCCTACGACGCGATGGAGGGCGACCGGCTGCGGCACACCGCCCGGTTCCTGCGCTGGCGGCCCGACCGCGATCCCCGCTCCTGCGACTACGGCCAGCTCGACCGCCCGATCCGCTACGACGTCGACGAGGTGCTGCGCGGGGATCCGGCGGCGACGGTGAACGACGCCGGCGGCCGGGCGTAGCCTGACGGTCGACACGATCATGGAGGGTGCCCTCGTGACCCGCTTCCCCGCCCGGCCCCGCCGGATCCGGCCCGCGCTGGCCGCGTTCGTCGCGGCGGTGGTGCTCACCGCCGGCTGCACGCTGCCGGCGTTCGCCCCGCGCGCCGAGAGCGAGGTCGAGGCGGCCCCACCGGGCACCGCGCCCACCTGGCGGGACTGCCCGGAGGTGCCCGGCGAGCTGGTCGGCCGGGGCGCGTCCGGCATGCGCTACGAGTGCGCCCGGATCGCCGTGCCGCGCAACTGGGGCGGCGGGGCGGCCACCGGCGCGACCGCCGGTCCGGGCACCGGCGAGACGTTCGAGATCGCGCTGATCCGGATCCGGTCGGCCACCCAGCGCGACCGGATCGGGTCGCTCGTGGTCAACCCGGGCGGCCCCGGCGCCTCCGGCGTGGACACCGCGGTCTACCTCTCCTTCGGCCCGGCGTTCGGCGGCCTGCCGACGGCGGTCACCGACCGGTTCGACATCGTCGGCTTCGACCCACGCGGGGTGGCCCGGTCCAGCCCGGTCAAGTGCATCCCCGACGCCGACCTGGACGCCAGCTTCGGCTACGACCCCGACCCGGAGAGCCAGGCGTCCTTCGACGGTTTCGTCGACCTCAACCGGCGCATCGGGCAGCGCTGCGGCGAAAAGTACGGCGACCAGCTCCCGCTCTACAGCACCGCGCAGGCCGCCCGGGACATGGACGCGGTGCGCGCGGCGGTCGGCGACGACAAGCTGACCTACCTGGGTTACTCCTACGGCACGTTGCTCGGCGCCACCTACGCGCAGCTCTATCCGCAGCGGGTGCGGGCGCTTGTCCTCGACGGCGCGGTCGACCCGCGACAGCAGCTCATCGCCGGTTCGGAGAGCCAGGCCAAGGGCTTCGAGCGGGCGTTCGACAACTTCTCCCGGTGGTGCGCGGCGAACGCCGGCCGCTGCCCGCTCGCGCCGGACGCTCGCGGGGCGGTCACCACCGCGATCGACAAGGCCAACGCCTCCCCGGTACGCGGCGCGGACGGTCGGGAGGCCACCGCCGGCTGGGTGTTCTACGCGGTGATCTCCTCGCTCTACACCGAGCCGGGCTGGCAGGAGCTGGCCCAGGCGATCGACGACCTCCAGGGCGGCGATCCGGCGGGGGTGTTCAAGCTCGCCGACGCGTACGCGGGCCGCGCGGACGACGGGCACTACTCCAACCTGTTCGACGCCAACCTGGCGGTCAACTGCGCCGACGAGACCGAGAAGCCGACCCGGGAGCAGGTCCGGTCGTTGCAGTCGCAGTGGCGGCAGAAATACCCGCTGTTCGGCCCGGCGCTGGCGGTGGGGATGCTCGGCTGCGTGGAGTGGCCGGGTGGGCGGGATCCCTATCCGACCGGGCGGGCGGACGGCGCGCCGCCGATCCTGGTGGTGGGCACCACCGGCGACCCGGCCACGCCCTACGAGCAGACCGCCGCGCTGGCCTCGATGCTCGGGGTGGGGAGGGTGCTCACCTGGGAGGGCGAGGGACACACCGCCTACCCGCAGACCCGGTGCGTGACCGCGGCCGTCGACGCGTACCTGATCTCGCTCACCGTCCCCCGGGCGGGGCAGCGCTGCCCCGCCCGGTGACGGCGGCGTCCAGCCGGTCCCGCATCTCGATCACCTTGACCACGCCGGCGGTGCCCGGGGACCATCCACTGGTGGTGGGCGCTACGGAGCTGGCTGGACGGCTGCTGAACGTCCGTGCCAAGCTGCCCGCGTGACCGATGTGATCTTCCGGGAGGCGGTCCGGGCCGACCTGCCCGCTGTGCTCGCGCTGCTCGCCGACGACGTGCTGGGCCGCACCCGCGACCTTCCTGAGGTCGACGCCGCGTACGAGCGGGCGTTCGCCGACCTCGACGCCGACCCGCGCAACCACCTGATCGTCGCCGACGATGGCGGTGAGCTGGTCGGCTGCCTGCAAATCACGTACATCCCCGGGTTGGGCCGGCACGGCGCGGAGCGTTCGCTGATCGAGGCCGTGCGGGTCCGCTCGGACCGGCGCGGACGCGGGCTGGGCCGGGCGATGATGCGCTGGGCGATCGACCGGGCGCGCGAGCGCGGCTGCGCGCTGGTGCAGCTCACCACCGACAAGCGGCGCGTCGACGCGCACCGCTTCTACGTTGACCTCGGGTTCGTGCCCAGCCACGAGGGGATGAAGCTGGCGCTGTAGGACGCGCCGGCTCAGTCGGTCACCAACTGCCCGTCGCGCAGGACCAGGGTGCGGTCGGCCAGCTCGATCAGCGCCGGGTCGTGCGTCGCCACGAGCGCGGTCATCCCCCGGGCGTGCACCACGGCGCGGAGCAGATCCATGATCGACCGGCCGGTCTCGGAGTCGAGCTGCCCGGTCGGCTCGTCGGCGATGAGCAGGTCCGGCTCGTTCGCCAGCGCCCGGGCCACCGCCACCCGCTGCTGCTGCCCGCCGGACAGCTCGTACGGGCGCTGCGCCGCGTGCGCGCCCAGCCCGACCAGCTCCAGCAGCACCGCCACCCGCTGCTCCCGTTCCGCCGCCGGCACCTTGGCCAGCCGCAACGGCACCCCCACGTTCTCCGCCGCGGACAGGATCGGCACCAGGCCGAAGGTCTGGAAGACGAAACCGACGGTGCCCCGCCGCAACGACAGCAGCTCCCGCTCCCCCGCCGCCGTCACGTCGTGCCCGGCCACCCGGATCAGCCCGCTGTCCGGCCGGTCCAGGCCGCCGACCAGGTTCAGCAGCGTGGTCTTGCCGGCACCGGAGCGGCCCCGGACTGCGACCAGCTCACCGCGCCCGGCGGTGAACGAGACGTCCCGTACGGCGTGCACGGCGTGCTCCCCCCGGCCGAAGGTGCGGCTCACCCCCTCGACCCGAACCACCTTCTCGACGGTGGTCGCCGGCAGCACCGCGGCCTGGTCGCTCATCGCTCACTCTCCTCGGCGTGCGCCCGGTCGCCGGGGCGCACCTCGACGTGGTCGGGTTCCAGGTTGAGCCGGACCCGGTCGCGCAGGGACAACGCCTCCACGAACGGCGCCGGCAACTGCATCCGGCCGGTGCGGTCGAGCACCGCGTACTCCTCGCTCACCATCTCGGTGCCGCCGTCGGCGGTGACCCGGGCGGTGCGCCGTACCTCGGAGGCGGTCCGGCCGTCGCGGATCGCGACGGTCCGGCGGACCTGACCGGCCACGGCGTGGTCGTGGGTGACCACCACGATGGTCACCCCCAGTTCGGCGTTGATGGTGCGCAGCGCCGCGAAGACCTCCGCGCCGGTCGCCTCGTCCAGCTCACCCGTCGGCTCGTCGGCGAAAAGGATCTCCGGGTCGTTGGCCACCGCCACCGCCACCGCACACCGCTGCTGCTCGCCGCCGCTCATCTGGCCCGGCCGCCGGTCCGCGCAGTAGCCGACCCCGACCAGGTCGAGCAGGCGGCGGGCCCGCTCCCGCCGGTCCCGCCGGCCGCCGGGCCGCCCGGCCAGCTTCATCGGCAGCTCGACGTTCTCCAGCGCGGTCAGGTACGGCAACAGGTTGCGGCCGGTCTGCTGCCAGATGAACCCGACCATCTCCCGCCGGTAGGCCAGACGTTTCCGGTTCGACAGGGCCAGCAGGTCGTAGTCAGCCACCCGGGCGATGCCGGCGGTCGGGGTGTCCAGCCCGGACAGGATGTTGAGCAGGGTGGACTTGCCGGAGCCGGAGGCGCCCACGATCGCGACCAGCTCACCCCGGTCGATCACCAGGTCCAGGCCCTGGAGGGCGACCACCTCGACGCCCTCGGTCTTGAAGATGCGCACCAGCCCGTCGCAGACGATGTGCCCGCGCAGCCGGTCCCGCCCGCCGGCCCGTTCGGCGGCACGCTCGGCCGCGCGCTGGTGCAGGGCGGCCAGGTCCGGTGCGGAAGCGGTCGCGGTCATCAGCTCTCCTCTCCGAGCCGCAGCACCTCACCGAGGCGCATCCGGCGGTTGTTCACGGCCTCCACGGTCAGCGCGAAGCCGAGGGCCAGCAGGGCCAGGGCCGACACCCCGGCCACCAGGCCGGGCTCGAAACGGGGACGCACGCTCACCCCGCCGGTGAACGCGGGCAGGCCGAGCACCGGGGTGAGCAGCAGCGGCAGCAGCGCGCCGACCACCGCGCCGGTGAGCACCGCTACCAGCACCAGCGGCGTCAGTTCGACGAGCAGCATCCCGCGCCACTGCCGGCGGGACAGGCCCATGGTGCGCAGCCGGGAGAGCACCTGCCCGCGGGACCGGGCGCCGGCGAGCACCGCGAACGCCAGCCCGAGCAGGCCCAACACCGCGCCGCCGCCGGCACCGAGCGCGAAGCCGAACACCAGCAGCCCGTTCACGCCGCTGCCGCCCAGCTCGGCCCGGACCGCGGCCCGGGTGGTCACCTCCGGCGCGCGCGCCTTGTCCGCGGTGGCGACCGCGCCGATCCGCAGGTAACGGCGCTGCCCGTCGATCGCCACCCGGTTCACCTCGGCCGGGTCCACGGTGGGCCCGGCCAGCACGAAACCGTTTGGCGCGAGCGGGTGCAGGGCGTCCGCCGGAAGCGCCGGCCAGGGCAGCACCACGAACCGGCTGACGTCGGCGTCGACGAGCGGGAACCCGTCGACGGTGGCGGCGGCCCGCACCGGCAACCGGTTGCCCTGCACGTCCAGCCAGGCGGGACGCCGGCCCTGCGCGTCCGCAAGCCCGGCCTCGGCCAGTTCCCCGGCGACCGCCGGGGACACCAGCGCCGGCAGCGGGGCGCTGCCGTCACCGCCGGCGCGCAGCAGGTCCGGCACCCGCACCGGTACGCCGGCGCGGCGGGCCACCTCGGCGAAACGCTCACCGTCGACGAGCAGCACCCGCAGTTCCCGGAGCGGGGCGGGACGGCCGGCCCGGTCGGCGTACGGCCGCTCGGCCGGGACGGTCAGCAGCGGCGCCACCGCGCGGACGCCGGGAAGCGCGGCCAACTGCGCGGCGGTGTCCGGCGCGAACCGCTCGCCGCCGATCAGGACGTCCCCGGGCACGGCGTCGACGGCGGCGGTGTCCCGGCCGGTCTCGATGCCGGTCGCCACCACCCCGCAGAACGCGGCGGTGGCGACCGCCAGCACCACCACGACGAGCGGGCCGGTGCTGGCCGCCCGGCCGGCGCGGGCCGCGCCGAGAAACGCGACGCTGCCGCGCGCCCGGGCCGCGGCCCGGCTGAGCAGCCGCAACGGCCACGGGTACGCGCGCAGCGCCAGCAACGCCGCGGCCACCGCCAGCAGCACCGGCACCGACACCAGCAGCGGGTCCACCGATCCCGGGGTGAGCCCGCGCCGGCGCAGCAGGAACGCCCCGAGCAGGGCGACCGCGAGCACCGCCACCTCGACGGTCAGCCGGACCGCCGGGGACCGGCCGCCGAGATCGGACCGCTCGCTGCCCCGGCGGCCGGCGGCGAGCGCCGCCAGCGGCGGAAGTGCGGTGGCGAGCAACGCGGCCAGCAACACCCACCTCGGCGACGTGCCGGTGCCGGGCAGCAGGCCGCCGAGCAGCCAGCCGATCCCGGCCGCGGCCGGCAGCACAAGCGCCGACTCGGCCAGGCCCCGACGCAGCAGGTCACCTGTCGAGGCGCCCCGGGCCCGGATCAGGTGGAACTCGGCGCGCCGGCGACGCGCGGCCAGCCGGGCGGCCAGCAGGGACAGCCCGGCCAGCGTGGCGAGCAGCCCGGCGGCGATGACGGCGAGCAGCGTACGGGCGGCGGCGAGCGCGGCGGCGAAGCGGCGCAGCGCGATGTCCACGCCCTCGTTCAGCCGGACCGAGGCGGGGCGGACCCGCTCCAGCCCGTCGAGACCCGCGATCAGCGCGTCGAGCCGGCCGGGGGCGAGCCGGTCCGGGGCGATGCGGTACCGCCAGGCGAAGCTCACCGGCCAGCCGACGGCCGCGGCGGCGTCGACCCCGGCGTCGGCGGTGTAGCCGACCGCCACGTACGGCTTGCCGTCGCCCTCGGGCGGGGTGAGCCGCAGCATCGGCGGCAGCCCGTCCCAGGCCCCGTCCTTCGGGTCGTTCGCCCGCCACACCCCGACCAGCTCGACCGGGCGGGACATCAGCACGTCACCGTTCGGGCTGTTCGGTTGCAGCAGCGACAGGCGGAACCGGTCGCCGGGTGCGACGCCCAGGCTCGTGGCCACGGTGTCGGCGAGCGCCACCTCGATCGCGCCGGTTTCGGTGACGCCGCGTTCCGGCCACCGCCCGCCGCTGAGGGTGGCCGCCTCGCGCAGCCCGTTCCCGGTACGCAGGACCAGGTCGATCAGCCCCTTGTCGCTGGCGAGCGTCGGGCCGCGCAGCCGACCCGACGCGGTGTTCGCCACCCACCAGCGCTCCCCGATCGTCTCCCGCACCGCGCCCGGCATCCCGTGCTCGATCGCCGCGAGCTGGGCGGCCTGGCCGGCGACGACCGGCTGGCGGGTCGGCGGGAACGTGGCCGGCCCGGTGTCGTACGTGAGGTCGCGCAGCGCCACCGGCTGGTTGGCGACGTGCTCGCGCAGCCCCTGGCCGGTGAGCCGGTCGGCGATCCGCGGCACCCCGGTGATCAGCAGGGCGGTCACCACGGTCAGGACGGCGAGCAGCAGGAACTGCCCCCCGTACGCCCGGACCCGGCCCGCGGCACCTGGCAGGCTCACGGCTACGGGACTCATAGGGCTCCTCCGATCCGGAGCTGCGCGGCGGCGATCCGCTGGCGGATCCCGGTGGTGATGACGGCGGCGAAGGCCAGCGCGGCGAGCAGCAGCCCGGCGGCGGTCAGCCCGATCGGCGCCCAGGGCACGACGAAGACCGCCTCCGGCACCGGCCGGCCGGCAGCCGGGGTGAGGATCACCAGCGGCACCATGGTCGCCGCGACCACGGCACCGATCGCCAGCCCCACAGCGACCCCGATGGCGGCCAGGAACGTCTGCTCGGCCAGGTAGGCGCGGGCCAGCAGCCGACTGGTCGCGCCGAGCGTGGTGAACACCGCGAACTCGCTGAGCCGGCGGCGGGTGGTGGCCCAGACGTCCACCGCCAGGCCGACCAGGGCGAGCAGCACCGAACCGAGTGCGGCGGCGAGCAGCCCGGTGCGGGCGCCCCGCCAGTACGGGTCCCGGGCCGCCTCCTGCGCCACCTGTCGCCGGTCGTGCAGGGTGGTGCCGTCGAGCGCGGCGAGCGTCGAGGCCGCGGCGGCGTGACCGCCGGGCCCGGCCCGCAGCCACCACTCGGCCACCGGCCGGACACCGCCGCGCCGTTGGAGCATCTGGTCGGTGGCGGCCGGCAGGTCGAGGAGCACCCCGTCGCCGTCGGTGCCGGGAACCGCGGCGACCTTGCCCACCACCGTGACCTCGAGCGTCACCTCGGCCAGCGTCAGCTTCAGGGTGTCGCCGGTGCCCACGCTCAACGCGGTCGCCACACCCGGTGTGACGAGCACCGGCACCGGTGGGTCGTCGCCCCGGGGCACCACGGCGAACCGGGTCGGTGGTGTCGTCGCGTACACGAGCATCCCCTCCGGCACGACGAACGTCCGGGTGGCGTCCACGCTGGTCGGGGTGGTCCGGGCGGTGCCGCGCGGACCGTTCGCCGGGTCGATCACCCGCCACGCGCCGTCCACCGGGAGCGGCAGCGTGGCGCCACCGGCGTCGGTGAGGCGCAGCCCGTCCAGGCGCAGCCGGTACGCGGAGCCGAGCACGTCCCCGCCGTCGGCCTCGAAGCCGACAAGCCGCAGCGGTACGCCGCCGGCGTCCGGTAGCGCGACGGAGAAACGCACCGGCCGGCCGTCGCCGCCGGCCTCGGCCAGCCGCAGCCGCCAGGCGGCGCCGGCGTCGGTGGTGAACAGGGCGGTCACGGTCACCGTCGGCGGCCCGAATTCGGTGTCGACCGGGGTGCGGACGGTCCCGGCCAGGGTCCGAGCCCCGGCGGGCAGGACGCCGCCGGCGGGCGCGCCCCGCCCGCCGACCAGCCGGTCCAGCAGCGCCGCGGTGGACGCACCGCCGTCGGCGTCGTCGAGGCGGATCATCCCGCGCGCGGCGGCGGCGTCCAGGGCGATCGCGGTGGCCGGCAGAGCCTCCCGGCCGAGGCGGATGTCGTCCCGCCAGGCCGGCAGCGCCCGGTCCACCCCGGGAACGGCGGCCAGCCCGGCGGCCCGGTCGTCGGGGGCGGTGCCGTCCCGCTCGGTCAGCCGCAGGTCGGTGCCGACGGTGTGCCAGGCCTGGTCGCGCTGCGACCGCTCCCAGGAGGCCACGAGCGACCAGGCCAGGGTGCTGCCGCCGACGGCGAGCGCGAGCAGCAGCACCGGCCCGGCGTGCGGGCGGCGACCGGCCTGCCACATGCCGAACATGGTGGCGTTCCACGGCCGCCGGTCGACGAAGCGTTCGGCGAGCCGGGTGGTCGGTGGCAGCAGCCGCAGCGCGATCACGGCCCCGGCCAGCACGCCGATCGTGGGCGCGGCGGCGAGCAGCGGGTCGATGCCGAGGCTGCCGTTCGCGCCGGCCAGCGGTGAGGAGTACTGCCGCAGCTGGGTCCAGGCGAGCACGGCAAGCGCCACCAGCACCAGGTCGACGCTTGCCCGCTGCACGGCCGCGCCCCGGGTGGGCCGGGAGCGGGCTGCCATGTCCGCGACGTAGGTGCCGGCCCGGCGCAGGGCCGGCAGCACCATGGCGAGCAGGCAGCCGACGGCGGCGCCGACCGCGACCGACCAGACCCGGACGACATCGCCGTCGGTGAGCCCCAGGTCCACGCCGAGATACCGGACCGCCTGCCCGGTCAGCGCGGGGGCGAGCAGTACGGCCGGCGCCACCACGAGCGTCGCCTCGCGTACGGCGAGCCCGGCGAGTTGGCCACGCGCGGCGCCCCGGGCCCGCAGCAGCGCGGTCTGCGCCCGCCGGTCCTCGTTGAGCAACGCGGCCACGAGCACCAGCGCGTACCCGCCGAGCACCACGATCAGCAGCAGCGGGGTGAGCAGGGCGGACCGGCCCACCAGGTCGGCCCGGCCGAGCCGGTCGACAAGCAGGTCCAGGTGGCTGACCTGCTGCGCGGAGGACCCCAGGCCGGTGGCCTCGGGCAGCCGGCCGGTGACGTCGGCAAGCGCGGCGGTGACGTCGGACAGCCGGGCCGGCTCGACCCGGACCAGGTCCGGGGCGACGAGCCAGGCCGCCGACACGGACCCCGGGAAGGTACGCGCGAAGTCGGCCGGGTCCAGCGCGAACGGCCCGTACGAGCTGCTCGCCGCGTCGCCCTGGCTGTCGCCGACGCCGGGGGCCAGCCGCCAGTAGGCGTCGGACGGGTCCCGGGGCCGCCAGAGGCCGGCGACCGTCACCGAGCCGGCGCGTTCCGCCGCCCGGTCGAACAGCGGCACCCGCTCCCCGACCGTCAGGCCGAGCCGCGCGGCGACCTTCTCCGGGACGGTGACCTGGAGCGGGGTGGCGCCCGGTGTCGGCCACGTGCCGGCGGTCAGCTCGGCGCGCGCCGGCAGGTCGTCCAGGACGGCGAGGTTGGCGAACATCGGGTCGTCGTCGGCGCGGGCGGCGCCCACGTCACCGGTAAGCTCCCGCCCGGTGCCGTAGCGGGCGGAGGCGACGGTGACGGGAGCCCCGCCCAGTCCGTCGGCGAACTGCGCCCGGACCGCCCGGTCCCGCTCGGCGAACGCGGTGGCGTCGGCGCCGCCGGAGCCGCTGACCAGCAGGCTGCGCTCCTCCGCCGGGGCGGCGTCGAGCACCGCGCGGGCGCCTGCCTCGACCGCCTGCCGGTTGTAGTCGGAGAGCCCGGTGACCAGCCCGACCGCGACGAGGGCCGCGACCGCGGCGGCGAGCAGCAGCCCACGGGCCTCGACCGCCCGCCTCCACACCAGCTTCATCCGACGTCCCTCCCTGGCCCGGGTGGGCCGACGACCAGAAAGACCCGCCACCCCCACGAAAAGGTTCGCGCCCGTTACATGATCGTTACGCGCCCACACCGCCGGCGTCGGTTCCCGTCTCGTCCCGCCTCAGCCGAGCCGGGTCAGGGCCCGCTACCCGGCGCCGGGCCGGCCGGCACGGGGTTTCGAGGTCCAAGGGCCCGGGCAGACAGGACGCGATGCGGGACTACCACCGGTACGGCGTGCTGGCGCGGCAGCGGCTACGTGCCGGTGCACGGGTCGGGTTCGAGGTGGGCGTCGGCACCGCCAAGGGAGCGATGCGGGACCGCGTACACGGGTTGGCAGCCGAGGCGAGCTTCTGGACGATGATGTCCATGCCGCCGCTGCTGCTGGCCCTGCTAGCCCTGATCGGCCAACTCGGCAGCGTCATCGGGGCCGACACCTCCGGTTGGGTCGCCCGGTCGCTGTTGGACTGGGCCGACGGCGTCTTCACCGACCGCACCATGCAGGAGATCGTCGAGCCGCTGGTGCTGGACACCCTGCGGGAGGGGCATTCCGGTCTGCTGTCCCTCGGGGTGGTCCTCGCCCTGTGGAGCGGCTCGGCGGCCATCAGCAGCTACGTGTCAGCCGTCACCACCGCCTACGAACTGGGCGGACTGCGCAGCTTCTGGCGCTCCCGGCTGCTCAGCCTGGCCATGTACCTCGCCGGACTGGTGATCGGCGCGGTGCTGTTGCCGCTGATCGTGATCGGTCCGGGCATTCTGGGCCGCCTGCTGGCCCGGATCTCCGGCTCCGATCTGAACTGGTTGGTCACCGCGGCCTACTGGCCGGCGGTGGTGGCGCTCTCCCTCGTCGCCATCACCTCGCTCTATCATCTCGCCGTGCCGGTGCGGACCCGGTGGCGTAAGGACCTTCCCGGCGCGGTGCTCGCGTTGTTGATCTGGGTGCTGAGCAGCGTGGGTCTGCGCCTGTATCTCGGCTCGGACCTGCGCGGCGACGCCGGCCCGGCGGCCGCACCGATCGCGGTCCTGCTGTTCTTCTTCCTCACCGCCCTGGCCGTGCTGATCGGCGCCGAGTTCAACGCCACCATCGACGATCGCTGGCCGGAGCCCGAGACCGAGGAGGGGAGGCGCTCGGCGCGGGAGCGGCAGGCAGAGGGCGAGGGTCGGCGCCGGCCCCCGTCGCCGGCGGTCAGGTGACCGTCGGGTCAGCGGGCATCGAGCACGGCCCGCAGGAAGTCCTGGCTGCGTTCGTGTTGCGGCGCCGTGAAGATCTGCTCGGGCGGGCCCTGCTCGATCACCTGACCCTGGTCGAACATCATCACGCGGTGCGAGACGTCCCGGGCGAAGTTCATCTCGTGCGTGACGATCAGCATCGTGATGTCGGTGCTGTCGGCGATCTCCCGCAGCACGTCCAGCACGCCGACCACCAGCTCCGGATCGAGGGCCGAGGTCACCTCGTCCAGCAGCAGCACCTTGGGTTCCATGGCCAGCGCGCGGGCGATGGCGACACGTTGCTGTTGACCGCCGGAGAGCTGGCTCGGCCGGGCGTCCGCCTTCTCGCTCAGGCCGACCCGGTCCAGCAGGTCCCGAGCCCGCTGCTCGGCCTCGTCCCGTGGCACGTTGAGCACCCGCACCGGCGGCTCGGTGACGTTGCGCAGCACGCTCATGTTCGGAAACAGGTTGAACTGCTGGAACACCATGCCGATGGAACGGCGCGCCCGCCGCAGGTGCTTCTCCTGTGCCGGGCGGAGCCGGTCGCCGTCACGCACGTGCCACAGCGGTTCGCCGTCGACCCAGATGTGCCCGCCGTCGGGCCGTTCCAGGGTCATCAGCAGTCGCAGGATGGTGGTCTTGCCGGAGCCGCTCGGGCCGATCAACGTGACGCGTTCGCCCGGAGCGACGTCGAAGTCGAGCTCACGGAGCACGACGTTGTCTCCGTACTTCTTCACCACCCGGTCGAACCGGACGATCGGTTCGGTGGTGGACGACGCTTCGGCGGTCTCGGCGGCGGGTCTAACGTCCAAGGCGGATCTCCAATCGGCGTAGCGCGATGGCGGTGGGATAGCTGGCGGCCAGGAAGATCAGGCCGACGAGCGTGATGGGCTCGACGTAGCGGAAGCTGTAGCCACCGATGGATCGAGCCTGCTGGACCATCTCCGGCACGGTGATCAACGCCAGGAACGGGGTCTCCTTGAACATGGAGATGACGTTGTTGCCGAGGGCCGGCAACACCCGCCTGATCGCCTGCGGGAGCACCACGTGCGACCAGGTGAAGCGCCGGGGAAGCGACAGCGCGGTGCTGGCCTCCCACTGCCCCTTGGGAACTCCGTCGATCCCGGAGCGGTAGATCTCGGCGTAGTAGCAGGCGTAGTGGACGCCGAGACCGAGTACGCCGGTGGTCAGGGCGGGAAGCGTGACGCCGGCCAGCGGCAGCACGTAGAACAGGAAGAACAACTGCACCAGCAGCGGCGTGCTCCGGACGAACTCGATGAATGCCCACACCAGTGGCGAGAGGATCGGCACGCGCAGCCGCCGGATTACGGCGAACACGAGCCCGAGCGACGCGCCGAGCAGAGTGCCGAAGACCGTCGCCACCAGTGTGAACCGCAGGAACGCGGAGAGCAGGTCCGGCAGGATCTCGAGGGCATAGCCCCAGTCCCAGCTCATCCGGCCACCCCCCGCGCGAACCGGGTGCGCAGTCGCCACCTGTCACGGGCGGGCTCCGGCTCGCCGACGGCGGCCTTCGCCCGGCGTTCCAGGATCCGCATCCCGGACGTGAACAGGTACGCCAGCACGAGGTACACCAGGAGCGCGAGGCCGAAGATGTACGCCTCGTGGCCTTCGGCCGCCCGGAAGTCCTGGACCACCGCGGTCACGTCGATCACCGTCACGGTGTAGACCAACGGCGTGGACTTGAGCAGTTGGATGAGGAGGTTGCCGAAGGGGGGAATCATTCCCACCAGCGCCTGGGGCAGGATGACAAGCCGCATCCGCTGATAGGCGGTCATGTTGCAGGCCACGGTCGCCTCCCACTGGGCACGGGGCACCGCGTTGATCGCCCCTCGCACCACCTCGGCGCCGTACGCGCCGAAGTTCAGCGCGAAGGCGACCACTCCCACGGCGAGCGGCTGGAGCGTCCAACCGAAGGCCGGCAGCACGAAGAACAGCCACCACAGCTGCACCAGCACGGAGGTGCCGCGGAAGAACTCGATGAAGAGCCGGGCCACGAACCGCGGCGCCCGCCCCTTGGCCTGCGCGAGCAGGCCGAAGATGAAGGAGACGACCAGTGCCCCGGCGGCGCCCAGCACCGTGACGAGCACGGTGATCCAGACACCGCCGATCAGGTCGTCGACCCAGGGGGTCACGTCGGTGAGGAAGTCCACGACTGGTCCGGGTCAGCCCTGGCAGAGCTTCTCGGTGGTGAGGTCCGCCGGCGGGATCGTCTCCGGGCCGAACCCGAACGGCTCGATCAAGCTCAGCAGCTCGCCCGACTCCTTGAGTTTGGCCAGTTCACCGTTGAACGCGTCGAGCAGGTCCTTGTTCTCCCTGCGGAACACCGCCGCACCGGCGCCCAACTGCTCCTTGCCGTCGATGACCGGCGTGAATGGTTCGGTGAGCGTCAGCTTGGCGCCCTGCTCCTGCTCCAGCATGTTGCGCAGCGAGATGCTGGTCAGTGCGAAGGCCTTGATCCGGCCGGCCTTCAGGGCCGACAGCGCGTCGCGCTGGCTGGAGACCTCGACGAGCTCGGTCACCCCCTGCTTGCGGGCGTGGATGCCCTCCACCGCACCGGGCAGCACACCGAGCGGGACGCCGGCGCTCGCCACCGACTTGTAGTCGGTGATCTTCTCCGGGTTGCCGTCCGGCACCAGGAACGCTTGTGGCGCCACGTAGACGGGCTCGGAGAACTGCGCCTGTGCACACCGCTCAGGCAGGATGAACATGCCGGCGGCCACGGCGTCGAAGCGCTTCGCGTTCAGGCCGGGGATCAGCTGCCCGAAGCCGACCTGGACACCGCGGAGTTCCTCGATGCCGAGCGCCTTCCAGATCTTGCCGTGCACGGCGGGCGCCTGGCCGGTGAGGTCACCGCCGTCCTTGAAGGCGTACGGCGCCTCGCCGGCGAACCCGACGGTGAGGTAGCCGCGCTCCTTCGCCTGCGCCAGCAGGCTGCCACCGGTGTCGGTGCCGCCACCGCTCGTGTTCGTCTCCGTGCGCGAGCAGCCGAGCAGGGTGGCCGAGGTCGCCGCGACTCCCGCCGCGGCGGCGAGCTTGAACAGTCCTCGTCTCGATGTTCCTTGACTCAGAGTCACAGCTTCGTCCTTCCAGGTGATCGCCGGCGATCCGTTGGCGCCCGACGGTAACCACATTCGAGGAAATACGCGAAAATATTTCGTGTTTTGTCATAGGATCTTCATCTCGACCCACCGGTCATGCCTCAACCGCGCACAACTCGGCGAACAGTCGAAGAGCCGCAGGTGGGCACAGGACGCCTCGGCCGTTCGCCGAAGGATTGCGCCGCGGAGCGTGTTCCCGCTCGGTCACGGACGGGTACAGCCGGGGGCGGATCCCGGCACGGTCATGGACGCTCGCGGCACACGTTCGGCACCGCGCGGCACGCAAGCGGCACGAGCCCTGCCGGGGCGGAATGTGCCGCGTCGACACGGGTGGCCCGCGTGCCTCTCACCGACCATACCGAGGTGACTGTCGTGCACCGCCGGGGCTCTGCCGGGGCGCGTCCCGCGCCAGTCCGTCCTGCCGGTCTACGTGGCCACCGCCGCCGGCCCGTCCCGGCCGAACCGACCCACACGCCGGGTTACCCCCGCCGGAGCTCGCCCCTCTGGGTGGCGGTGGCCAGCCTGCCTAGACCGTTTTCGGGCGGTCACGGTCCTTCGACGGCTGGACGCGCTTCGGCTCGCCCGGCATCTTCGGGTATTCCGGCGGGTAGGGCAGGTCGCCGAGGCCGTCTGCGGCGTCCCGCTCGGCCCACTCCAGCAGCGGCGTGATGTCCCACGGGGCGTCGTCGATCGCGGCGTGCGGGTCGCCCCGCTCGGCGAACCGGGCCGGCACGGTGCCCAGGTGGAAGTCGTCCGGGTCGACCCGGGGCAACTCGTCCCAGTCGACCGGGGTGGAGACGGTGGCGCGTGGATTGGCCCGCAGCGACCAGGCGCAGGCGATGGTGCGGTCCCGCGCCGTCTGGTTGAAGTCGACGAAGACCCGGCGCCCCCGCTCCTCCTTCCACCAGGCGGTGGTGACCAGCTCGGGCCGGCGCCGTTCCAGCTCCCGGGCCAGCGCGATGGTGGCCCGGCGCACCTCGACGAACGTCCAGCGCGGCTGGATCCGCAGGTAGACGTGCACGCCCCGGCCGCCGGAGGTCTTCGGCCAGCCGGGCACGCCCAGCTCGTCCAGCAGCCCGCGCAGCTCGCCGGCGGCGGTAACCGCGTCGGCGAAGTCGGTGCCGGGCTGCGGGTCGAGGTCGACGCGCAACTCGTCCGGGCGGTCGGTGTCGGCGGCGCGCACCGGCCACGGGTGGAAGACCACGGTGCCCATCTGCGCCGCCCAGGCCACGTGGGCCAGGTCGGCCGGGCAGAGCTCGTGCGCCTTCCGGCCGCTGGGAAAGCTGATCTCCGCGGTCTGGACCCACGGGGGTACGCCGCGCGCCGGCACGCGTTTCTGGAAGAACATCTCCCCCTCGATGCCCTCGGGGAAGCGTTGCAGGGTGGTCGGCCGGTCCCGCAGGGCGCGGGTGATCCCCTCGCCCACCGCGAGGTAGTAACGGAACACGTCCGCCTTCGTGAAGCCGCGCTGCGGGAAGATCACCCGATCCGGGCTGCTGAGCCGCACGGCCCGCCCGGCGACCTCGATCTCCTCGACGGCGCTTCTGCTGCCCGCCATCAGGCGACCATATGCGATCCCCCCGACACCCGACGTACCGTGGAGGGGTGAGTCTTTCCGACAACGAACTGCCCCGCACCGAGGACGAGTGGCGGGTCCGGCTGAGTCCCGAGGAGTTCCGGGTGCTCCGCGAGGCCGGCACCGAGGCGCCCTGGACCGGCGAGTACGTCGACACCAAGACCCCCGGCGTCTACCACTGTCGGGCCTGCGGGTTGGAGCTGTTCCGCAGCGACGCCAAGTTCGACTCGCACTGCGGCTGGCCCAGCTTCGACGACGCCATCCCCGGCGCGGTCAAGGAGATCCCCGACAACACGCTCGGCATGCGGCGTACGGAGATCCGCTGCGCGCGCTGCGACAGCCACCTCGGGCACGTGTTCGAGGGTGAGGGCTTCACCCCGAAGGACACCCGGCACTGCGTCAACTCGATCTCGGTGCGGCTGGAGCCGAGCGCCGGCTGACCCCGTCCCGCCCGCGCCACTCGCGGAGGGCTCCGGCGATCGGCGGTCACCAGGGTCGACGTACGACACGCCGGGAGCGACTCGCCGTCGGGCCGGACCAGGTTCGCCGGTTTCGGTTGCTCCCACGTGTCCGCTGCCCGACCCTGGGATGACGAGTCCGTTTTCGGGGGGTTTTGCATGGCTACCTGTGAGGTTTGCGGCAACGACTACTGGATGGCGTTCGAGGTACGCACGGTGGACGGCGCCCGGCACACGTTCGACTGCTTCGAGTGCGCGGTGCACAAGATGGCACCGGTCTGCGAGCACTGCCAGATCAAGATCGTCGGGCACGGGGTGGAGGTGTCCGGCCGCTTCTTCTGTTGCGCCCACTGCGCCCGCGCGGTCGAGGGCGACCAGGGCGCCGAGATCCGCGACGCGGTCGGTGCCCGCCCGGCCTGACCGACGCCACTCCGCCGAGGTCGCGGCTCCCACCGGTGGCGGCCACCCCGCGGTCGCGGCCTAGCCTGGTGGGATGCCCGTCGAGTCCCACCAGGCCGGTTTCGCCGAACTGGACGCCCACACCTTCCACGACCTGCTCCGGCTGCGCATCGACGTGTTCGTGGTGGAGCAGTCCTGCCCGTACCCGGAACTCGACGGCCGGGACGTCGAGCCCGGCACCCGCCACCTGTGGCTGACCCGCGACGGCGCCGTCGTGGCGTACCTGCGGATCCTGGCCGACCCCGACGGCCTGGCCCGGATCGGGCGGGTGGTGGTGGCGCCGGCGGCCCGCGGCGCGGGCCTGGCCGGCGCACTGATGACCGAGGCGCTGGCCGTGGTGGGCGACCGGCCGTGCGTGCTGGAGGCGCAGACCCACCTGGTGGGCTTCTACGCCGGCCACGGCTTCACGGTGAGCGGCCCCGGCTACCTGGATGACGGCATCCCGCACACACCGATGCGCCGGAAACCAACTAATTGACGTTTGTCACTTTCTGTGGCAGCGTGCGGAACCGAGCCGCCACGCGGGAGAGGGCAACTCCCGACAGTCCGGGCGTCGTGCACCGACCCCCACCCGGAGGCTTCACATGTCCACTCCGTACCGCCGTCGGATCCCGCTCGGCGCGGCGATCCTCGGCGTCTGCGCGGTCGTCGCCGCGCTGCTCACCACCGCGTTCTCCGGCCCGGCCTCGGCGCACGGGTCCGTGATCGACCCGGCCTCGCGCAACTACAGTTGCTGGCAGCGTTGGGGCGCCGACTTCCAGAACCCGGCGATGGCCACCCAGGACCCGATGTGCTGGCAGGCCTGGCAGGCGGACCCCTCCGCCATGTGGAACTGGAACGCCCTGTTCCGCGAGGGCGTCGCCGGCAACCACCAGGGCGCCATCCCGGACGGCCAACTGTGCAGCGCCGGGCACACCTCCGCCGGCCGCTACAACGCGCTCGACACGGTCGGCGCCTGGAAGACCACGCCGATCTCCACCAACTTCAAGATCAAGCTGGCCGACCAGGCCAGCCACGGCGCCGACTACATCCGGGTGTACGTGACGAAGCAGGGTTTCAACGCGCTGACCACGCCGCTGCGCTGGAGTGACCTGGAGCAGGTCGGCCAGATCGGCAACACCCCGGCCAGCCAGTGGACGCCGGAGGCGTCGGGCGTGTCGATCCAGGTGCCGGCGAGCGCGCCGGGCCGCACCGGGCGGCACATCGTCTACACCATCTGGCAGGCCAGCCACCTGGACCAGTCCTACTACCTGTGCAGCGACGTGGACTTCGGTGGCAGCGGCCCGTCGCCGACCGCGTCCCCGACCACCTCCCCGACCACGTCGCCGACGACCCGCCCGACGACGTCGCCCACGACCAGCCCCACCACGTCGCCCACCGGCGGCCCGACGACGCCGAACCCGGCCGGCGGCTGCACCGCGACCTACCAGATCACCGGCCAGTGGGGCGGCGGCTTCCAGGCCGAGGTGAAGGTGACGAACGGCAGCGGCTCCCCGATCCGCGGCTGGTCGGTGAGCTGGAACTACCAGAACGGCCAGCAGGTCAGCTCGGCGTGGAACGCCACGGTGAGCACGAGCGGAACGCTCGTCACCGCGCGCAACGTCGCCTACAACGGGGCGTTGTCGCCGGGCGCGAGCACCTCCTTCGGCTTCACCGGCACGTCGACCGGCACCAACCCGGTGCCCGGCATCCTCTCCTGCACCACCACCGCCTGACCCGCTCCCTCCCGCCGGTTAGGCGGGGGCCCCGCTTAACACGTGTTGTTAAGCGGGGCCCCCGCCTCTACCAAAAGCGTTAAGCGGGGCCCCCGCCTTTCACGCCAGGCAGGTGACGATGTCGGCGATCGGACGACGGCGGCCGGTGTAGAAGGGGACCTCCTCGCGGACGTGCCGTCGAGCCCCGGAGGCACGCAGGTCGCGCATCAGGTCGACGATCCGGTGCAGCTCGTCGGCCTCGAACGCCAGCATCCACTCGTAGTCGCCGAGCGCGAACGAGGCGACCGTGTTGGCCCGCACGTCCGGGTAGCCCCGTGCCATCTTCCCGTGCTCGGCCAGCAACTCCCGCCGCTCGGCGTCCGGCAGCAGATACCATTCGTAGGAGCGGACGAACGGATAGACGCAGAGGTAGCCGCGCGGCTGTTCGTCGGCCAGGAACGCCGGGATGTGGCTGCGGTTGAACTCCGCCGGGCGGTGCAGCGCCATCTGCGACCAGACCGGGGTGAGCGCCCGGCCCAGCGTGGTCCGGCGGAACCGCAGATACGCGTCCTGGAGCGCGTCGCTCGACGACGAGTGCCACCAGATCATCAGGTCGGCGTCGGCGCGCAGCCCGGCCACGTCGTACGTGCCCCGCACGGTCACGTCCTTGCCGGCCAGCTCCGCGAAGAGCGACTCGACCTCCTGGCCGACGTTGTCCCGCAGCGACGGCAGCGGGCTGGTGGCCCGGTACACCGACCACATGGTGTAGCGGATGGTCTCGTTGAGTTCCCGCAGCCGCGCCGCGTTGGTCTGCTCGGTCATGCCGCCGATCCTCCCAGTGCCGTGATGATCTCTTCGGCCGCCGTCTCGCCGGAGCGGACGCAGACCGGTATGCCGACGCCGTCGTAACCGGCCCCGGCCAGCGCCAGCGTCGGGTGGGCGGCGCGCAACGCCGTCCGGACCGCCGCCACCCGGTCGGCATGCCCCGGCCGGTACTGCGGCAACGCGCCACCCCACCGCTGCACGTGCCGGGCCACCGGTGCGGGCAGCGCCGGGCCCAGCACCGCCGACAGCTCCCGGTGCACGGCGCTGGCCAGGTCGTCGTCGGTGAGCTGGAGCGACGTCTCGTCGCCGTAGCGGCCCACCGAGGCGCGGACCAGCGCGATCCCGTCGGGCCGGCGCAGGTGCCCCCACTTGGTGGTGAAGAACGTGGCCGCCTTGATCAGCAGACCCTCGCCGGCCGGCGCCAGGAAACCGGACAGCTCCGGCAGCTCCGGCCCGGGCAGGGCGAGCGTGACGAGCGCGACGCTCGCGTAGTCGAGCACGCCCACCGTCCCCGCCACCTCGGGTGCCGCGCCGGCGAGCAGCCGGGCCGCCGGCCGGGCCGGCACCGCCAGCAGCACCGCGTCGGCGTCGACGTGCTCGGGGTCCCGGGTCGGGCCGACGGTCAGCCGCCAGCCGGCCGGGGTGCGGCGCAGCTCGCGGACCGCCGCGCCCCGGCGGATCGTCGCGCCACCGGCCCGGGCCGCCGCGTCGACGAGCGTGGTCAGCCCGCCGGCCAGGGTGCCGAAGACCGGTGCGCCGGGCGCGCGCGGCGCGGCGGCCTGCGCGGCGCGTACCGCACCGACGAGCGTGTGCTCGGCGCGGGCCGCGCGGGCCAGCGCCGGCATGGTGGTCACCAGGGAGAGGTCGTCGGCCCGGCCCGCGTACACGCCGCCGAGCATCGGGTCGACGAGCCGGTCCACCACCGCGTCACCGAACCGCTCCCGGACCAGCCGGCCGACCGCGAGGTCCTCGCCGGGGGCCAGCAGCGGGCGGCCCGCGTCCCGGTCGGCGTCCGCCGCCGGCCGCGCCACCGCCGCCACCTTCGCCAGATCCCCGGGTACGCCGACAAGCGTGCCGCCCGGCACCTGGCGCAACCTGCCGTCGACGAGCAGGGCGGCCTGCCCGACGCTCGGGTGCACGATCTGCTCGGCCAGGTCGAGCCGGCGGGCGAGCGTCACCACCGCCGACTCCCCGCCGGCCGGGTCGCGCATCAGGAACGACTCGGCCCCGAACTCGACCGGGCCACCGGCCAGCGCACCGGTGCGCAGCTTGCCACCGAGACGGTCGGACTGCTCGTACACGGTGATCGCGGTGCCGGCGGGCGCGCGGTCGCGCAACCGGACGGCGGCGGCCAACCCGGTGATCCCGCCACCGACGACCGCCACCCGCCACGGACCCGCCACGACGCCCCCTAGTGGGCCGGGCGCACGGACAGCTCGTGCACCAGCGCGACCACCCGGGTCAGCACGTCGGGGTCGGTCTCCGGCAGGACGCCGTGGCCGAGGTTGAACGCGTGGCCGGGGGCCGCCCGGCCCTGCTCGACGATGCGCCGCACCTCGGCCTCCACCACCGGCCAGGGCGCGAGCAGCACGGCCGGGTCGAGGTTGCCCTGCACCGCCTTGTCCGGCCCGATCCGGCCGGTGGCGACGTCGAGCGGGGTACGCCAGTCGACGCCGACCACGTCGGCGCCGGCCTCGCCCATCGCGGTGAGCAGCTCGCCGGTGCCGACCCCGAAGTGGATGCGCGGCACACCGGCGTCCTGGAGCCCGCCGAGCACGTAGGTGGAGTGCGGCAGCACGAAACGGCGGTAGTCGGCCTCGGAGAGCGCGCCGGCCCACGAGTCGAAGAGCTGCACCGCGGAGACGCCGGCGTCGATCTGCACCCGCAGGAACGACAGCGTGACCTCGGCCAGCCGGGCGCAGAGCGCGTGCCACAGCTCCTCGTCGCCGTGCATCAGCGCCTTGGTCCGCGCGTGGGTCCGCGACGGCCCGCCCTCGACCAGGTAACTCGCGAGCGTGAACGGCGCGCCGGCGAAGCCGATCAGCGGGGTGTCGCCCAGCTCGGCGACGAGCAGCCGGACCGCCTCGTCCACGTAGGACACGTCGTCGCGGCCGATCAGGGCGATCCGCTCCACGTCGGCGGCGGTACGCACCGGCTCGGCCACCACCGGCCCGGTCCCGGGCACGATGTCCAGGTCGATCCCGGCGGCGGCCACCGGCACCACGATGTCGCTGAACAGGATCGCCGCGTCCACCCCGTGCCGGCGGACCGGCTGAAGGGTGATCTCGGTGACCAGCTCGGGCCGGCGGCAGGACTCCAGCATCGGCACGCTGGCCCGGATCTCCCGGTATTCCGGCAGCGACCGGCCGGCCTGGCGCATGAACCAGACCGGGGTGTGCGGGACCGGCTCACGCCGGCAGGCGCGCACGAACGGCGAATCGGCCGGCCCGCCACGGCGGGGTTCTCCGTCTCGGGCGGCAGTGCCCGTGGTGTCGGTGGTCATCGCGGCAATCGTGCCACGCCCCCCACCGCCCCCCGCGCCCACCGCCCGCATTTGTGACGTAGAAGGAGGGGGCCCCGCTTAACGCATTCGGTATAGGCGGGGCCCCCGCTTAACACCCCGGGCCGTGCGACGCGCCCGGCGCGCCGTCACCCACGGCGCGCCGGAGGCGGCATAGGCTGCCGGCATGGCCCCCCCGATCGCGCTCCCGGAAACGTTCGCTCGCGCGGTCGCGGGGTTGCGATCGGTCACACCCCGGCCGGAGATCGAGCTGGAGGAGGTCGGCGCGCCACAGCGGCTGGCCCCGTACGCGTTCGCCCTGTCCGCCGCGGTCATGCGCGACGACGACGAGGTGGCCACCGGCCGGCTGATCCTGCTGCACGATCCGGTCGGGCACGAGGCCTGGCAGGGCACCCTGCGGCTGGTCACCTACGTGACCGCCGAGCTGGAGGTCGACCTGGCCAGCGACCCGCTGCTGCCGGGCGTGGGCTGGACCTGGCTGACCGACGCGCTGAACGCGCAGGGCGCCGGGCACCGGGCGATCGGCGGCACGGTCACGCAGACGCTCTCCACCCGGTTCGGCGAGCTGGCCGGGCCGCCCGCCGCCGGCGACATCGAGATCCGCGCCTCCTGGACGCCGCTGCGGGCGGACCTGGGCCCGCACCTGCTCGGCTGGTGCACGCTGCTCGCTTCGACGGCTGGCCTGCCGCCACCCGGCGTCACCGCGCTGCCCACCCGCCGCTCCGCCGGCGCCGCCTGACCAACCCCCACCCACCCACCCACACCCCGGCACCCCGGCACCCCGGCGCCCCGGCGCCCCGGCGCCCCGGCGCCCCGGCGCCCCGGCGCCCCGGCGCCCCGGCGCCCCGGCGCCCCGGCGCCCCGGCGATCATGAAGTTGACGGCTGTTTCGAAGATCCAGGTCGCCGCCAACCTCATGATCGACCGGGGTCGGGGATGAGGTGAGGGGTTCGGGGGGACAGTCAGAGGTAGTTCTCGGCCTCGTTGCAGACCTTGTCGAGGCCCTTGTTGGCCGCCTCGAATGCCGCCTTGTCGTTGCGCGACGCCGCGGCGAGGGCGGCGGTCAACTTGTTCAGGCAGTCCCCGATGACCTTCTTCTGCCGGGCCTGCTCGTCCCGATCGTTCTTGGTGCCGGTCAGGTCCTGCTCGGTGTCGGCCAGCCGCTCCTGGACCGTCTTCATCTCACCCTTGAGCCGGTCGATCTCCCGCTGGTTCGCCGATATCGTGCCGTCACGCTGGCTGACCTGCTGTTCCGCCTTGGTCAACTTGCTGTTGGTGGTGACGTAGAGAGTGGTCATCACACCGCTGAGGACGACGAGCAGCCCGGCGACGAGGCCGAGGACAAGCGCGGTCCGGCCCCGCCCAGCGCCGGCCGGCGTACCCGCCGGCGGCCCGTACCCGCCCGGCCCGTATGGGGGCACCACCCCGGGCGGCCCGGACATCGGCTGCGGGTGACCGGCGCCGGAAACCGGGGGTACGGAGACCGGTGGCGCCGACATCGGCTGTCCCGGCATGAGGACCGGGGCCGCGCCGTAGCTCCCCGATCCGGGTCCACCCGGCGCGTAGCCGCCCGACCCGACCGAGCCCGGCGCGTAGCCGCCCGACCCGACCGAGCCCGGCACGTCGCTGCCCGACCCGACCGAGCCCGGCACGTAACCACCCGACCCGGGAGCGCCCGGCGAGTAACCGCCCGACCCGGTAGCGGCCGGCGAGTACCCCCCAGACCCGGCCGCGCCGGGCGGGTAACCGCCCGCTCCGGGCTCGCCCGGGGTGTACTGACCGGGCACGGGCTGCTGGGGTCGAGCGGGCTCGGGCCGGGCCGGCTCGTACGGCGCGGGCGTGGGCCGGTTGCCGTAGACCGTGCCGCCCGGAGGCTGGGGCGGTTGGCCATCCGCTCCGGTCGGTGGCTGGGACATGTCGTTCCTCCAGATGTGCTGGTCCCCGTGGGGGCGGGCCGAGGTCGAGCCACCGATCAGCAGAGCTCGAACCGGTCGCATGCGGTCTTGATCGGCACCGCCAGGCCGATCCCTTCGGCGTCGCGGGCCTTGGCCGTGGCGATGCCGACAACTTCCTTCGACCCGTTGATCACCGGGCCGCCGGAGTTGCCGGGATTGATCGGCGCGTCGAACTGGATCACCGGGCCGGAGGCCCTCTCGTCCTCGCGGAAGGCGCTCACCACACCCGTGGTGACGCTGTCCTGGAGCCCGAGCGGGGCGCCGACCACCACGATCTGCTGGCCGGACTTGACCGGCGCACGCGCCGCGACCAGCCCGCCGAACTTCGCGGTGGTGCGCAGCTGCGCCAGGTCCTTGTCCTTGTCGGTGTCGATAATGGTCGCCTCGAACCGCTGGTCGGTGCGCTCCAGGAACACCTTGCGCTCGCCCGCGGCGAAAACCGACTCCACCACGTGGAAGTTGGTGAGCAGCGTGGTGCCCCCGCCGGACGGGGCCTTGCCGATCGCGAACGCCGTACCGGTGAACTGACCGGCCCGCACCCGGAACACGCTCGGTAGCACCGCGCTCGCCACCGCCTCCGGGTTGAAGGCGGCGCCGGCCTGCTTCTCCAGGCTCCCGGCGCGCTGCTCCAGCCCGTCGAGCCGGCGGGCGTCCACGCCCTGGGCCTCCGCGGACCGCCGGTCGGCGGCGGCGAGTCGGTCGTCGAGCCGGTGGATCTGGTACGCCTGCACGCCCGTGATCACCGCCAGTACGCCGGCCAGCGCCAGCGCCACCAGCGGCAGCGCGCCACGACGCCGGGGCCGCTCGGGATGGCCGGCGAGCGGTGGTACGCCGAACCCGGATTGCCCGGGACCGCCGGCCGGTGGGCCCGGATGGGCAACACCCGACCCCGGCTGGCCCGGATAGGCAGGGCCGGAAACCGGCTGACCCGGCCCCGGCTGGCCCGGATAGGCAGGGCCGGAAACCGGCTGACCCGACCCGGGCTGACCCGGGTAGGCAGGGCCGGAGACCGGCGACCCGGGGTGCGGCGCTCCGGCGGCCGGCCGCTCCGGGTACGGGGGCGCCGGTTGGGCCGGGTACGACGCCCCGGCAGGCTGCCCCGCACGTGCGGGTCCGGAATTCGGCCGGGCCGGATACGCCGGACCCGAGAACGGATAGGCCGGGCCCGGGGTGGGCTGCGACCCCGAACCAGGGGACGGCTGGGTCGGAACGACGGGCGATGCCGCGCGGGCTCCCCCGGCCGGCGGACCGGCGTGGTCGGCCGGAGCGGGATACGTCGTGCCGGGACCTCGGTGACCGGCGCCGAAGGTCGGGTGGGCGGGCGACGCGCCCGCACCGGACGCCGGTCGCCCCGGATAGCCGCCGCCCCACGCGGAGCCGGGTGGGACGATGCGCGGCGGGAGCGGCCCCGGCCGGTCTGTCCCGTCGCCGTCCTGCCCCGGCACGCCGTCACCGGTTCCGTACCCGCCTGCCATGATCGCCCGTCCTCCCCGCCGGCTCCGCCGACGTCCGACCGCTGTCCCGGCCGCCCCCGCGCTGCTCACGGCTCGATGGACCGTACCGGCGGGAACAGGGTTTGTCTTCCCCGTTGTCCGACCCTGTCACGCATGCGCAACCCGTCACGTTCCGGACAACCGGCGGACATCCGTTCGACACGCGCCGGACCCGGCTGCGCGCGCCGCGTCGTCCGGCCCACTAGGGTTGTCAGGTGACCGACGAACCACCCCTGCGCCGTCGGGCCGCTGAAAGCCGTACGGGAGAGGTGTCTCCGCATCCGTCGTCGGCCGTGCCGGAGCCGGCGGACGCGGGGACCGAGACCGACCCGGGCGCAGCCGTCCCGCTGACCGCTCCGCGCGATGGCACCCCCACGCCGGTGGCCACCTCGACCGAGCTCGACGAGGTGGTGGCCCGTTTCGCGGCCGGCACCGGCCCGGTGGCGCTGGACGCCGAGCGCGCCTCCGGTTACCGCTACAGCCAGCGGGCCTACCTGGTGCAGCTGCGTCGGGCGGGCGCCGGCACCGCGCTTGTCGATCCGCTGCCGCTGCCGGACCTGTCCGCCCTGGACGCGGCGATCGCCGAGGCCGAGTGGGTGCTGCACGCCGCCAGCCAGGACCTCGCCTGCCTGGCCGAGGTGGGGTTGCGTCCGCGCCGGCTGTTCGACACCGAACTGGCCGCCCGGCTGGCCGGGTTCGACCGGGTCGGCCTGGCCGCGCTGACCGAACAGCTGCTCGGCTTCAGCCTGGAGAAGCACCATTCCGCGGCGGACTGGTCCAGCCGGCCGCTGCCGGAGTCCTGGTTGACGTACGCGGCACTTGACGTGGAACTTCTGGTCGACCTGCGCGACGTGCTGGACGCCGAACTCGACCGGCAGGGCAAGTCGGGCTGGGCGGCGGAGGAGTTCGCCGCGCTGGTGCGCAACGGCGCCCGCCCGCCCCGGGTCCGGGCCGAGCCGTGGCGACGTACGTCCGGGATCCATCGGGTACGCGGCGCCCGCGCCCAGGCCCGCGTCCGTTCCCTCTGGTACGCCCGGGACCAGATCGCGTCCCGGCGGGACGCCGCCCCGGGCCGGGTGCTGCCGGACTCGGCGATCGTGGCGGCGGCCGAGCTGGATCCGAAGGACGAGAAGGCCCTGCTGACCCTGCCCGGGTTCGGTGGTCGCTCGGTGCGCCGGCTGGCGCGTACCTGGTTGGCGGCGTTGGACGACGCACGCCAACTGCCGGACGACGCGCTGCCGGTGAGCCCGACGGTGGAGGGCCCGCCCCCGCCGCACCGGTGGGCGGAGCGCGACCCGGTGGCGGCGGGCCGGCTGGCCCGCTGCCGGGAGGTGGTGGTCGGCACCGCCGCGGCGCACCGGCTGCCGGCGGAGAACCTGATCGCGCCGGATTCGATCCGTCGGGTGGCCTGGCAGCCGCCGGAGGAGATCACCGACGACACCGTCGCGGAGGCGCTGCGTACCCTGGGCGCCCGCGAGTGGCAGATCACGCTGCTCCTGCCCGCGCTCACCGGGGCTCTGCACACCCCCTGATCCCGGGCGTGGGTGTGGGGTGGGCCACACGGGGGGTGGTGACGCCACTGGTTACTGGCGAGTAGCATCCGGGGAAATGGCAAGTGCCGAGGGAGGCTCCAAGTGCCCCGTGAAGTTCGAGATGTCGTCTTCGTCGACGGCGTCCGTACCCCGTTCGGCAAGGCGGGTGGGATGTACGGCAACACCCGCGCCGACGACCTGGTGATCCGCTGCATCCGTGAGCTGATGCGCCGCAACCCGCAGCTGCCGCCGGAGAAGGTGGAGGAGGTGGCGATCGCCGCCACCACCCAGATCGGTGACCAGGGCCTGACCATCGGCCGCACCGCCGCCCTGCTGGCCGGCCTGCCCAAGACGGTGCCCGGCTTCGCCATCGACCGGATGTGCGCCGGCGCCATGACCGCCGTCACCACTGTCGCCTCCGGCATCGCCGTGGGCGCGTACGACGTGGCGATCGCCGGCGGCGTCGAGCACATGGGCCGCCACCCGATGGGCGAGGGCGTCGACCCCAACCCACGGATCGTCGCGGAGAAGCTCGTCGACCCGTCCGCCCTGGTGATGGGCGCCACCGCGGAGAACCTGCACGACCGGGTCCCGCACGTCACCAAGGAGCGCACCGACGCGTTCGCGCTCGCCTCACAGCAGAAGACCGCCAAGGCGTACGCCGACGGCAAGCTCCAGGGCGACCTGGTGCCGGTCGCGGTGCGCGACGACGAGGGCGGCTGGGGCCTGGCCACCGTGGACGAGGCGCCCCGGGACACCTCGATGGAGAAGCTGGCCTCGCTGAAGACCCCGTTCCGCCCGCACGGCAAGGTCACCGCGGGCAACGCCGCCGGCCTGAACGACGGCGCCACCGCCGCGCTGCTCGTCGCCGAGGAGACCGCCCGCGAGCTGGGCCTGCCGGTCGGCATGCGGCTGGTGTCGTACGGCTTCGTCGGCGTCGAGCCCGAGGTGATGGGCGTCGGCCCGATCCCGTCGACCGAGAAGGCGCTGCGCATCGCCGGCCTGAGCATCGACGACATCGGCCTGTTCGAGCTGAACGAGGCGTTCGCGGTGCAGGTGCTCGCGTTCCTCGACCACTTCGGCATCGCCGACGACGACCCCAGGGTCAACGCCTGGGGCGGCGCGATCGCCATCGGTCACCCGCTCGCGTCCTCCGGCGTCCGGCTGATGACCCAGCTCGCCCGGCAGTTCGCCGAGCACCCGGAGGTCCGCTACGGCCTCACCGCCATGTGTATCGGCATCGGCATGGGCGGCACCGTGATCTGGGAGAACCCGCACTGGGAGGGCGACAAGTGAAGGCACCGAACGAGGTCGTCACCAGGGCGCTGCTGCGTCAGGTGACCGTGCCGGGGCTGGACCGGCCCGCCGCCCTCATCACCCTGGACAACGGCTTCGACCACACCAAACCGAACACCTTCGGTCCGGACGGCCTGACCAGCCTGGACGAGGCGATCACCGCCGCGCTGGCGGCGAACCCGGCGTTCGTCGCGGTCACCGGCAAGCCGTACATCTTCTGCGTGGGCGCGGACATCGTCGGCCTGCCGGCGCTGGCGAACCGCGAGCAGGCGCTGGAGATCGGCCGGCTCGGCCACCGGGTCTTCGCCCGGCTCAAGGACAGCGACGTGCCGACCTTCGCGTTCGTCAACGGTGCGGCCATGGGCGGCGGCTTGGAGCTGGCCCTGCACTGCCACTACCGGACGCTGTCCGCCGGCGCGGCGGCCCTGGCGCTGCCCGAGGTCTCGCTCGGCCTGGTGCCCGGCTGGGGCGGCACCCAGCTCCTGCCGAACCTGATCGGCATCCCGGCCGCCACCCAGGTGATCCTGCAGAACCCGCTGATGCAGAACAAGATGCTCAAGCCGAAGCAGGCCGCCGAGATGGGCATCGCGGACGTGCTGCTGGAGCCCGCCGACTTCCTGGAGCGGTCCCTGGAATGGGCCGCCGGCGTGGTCCGGGGCGAGGTCACGGTGAGCCGGCCCGAGGTCGACAGAGACATGTGGGCAGGTGTGCTCTACTTCGCCCGGCAGACCCTAGACCAGCGGCTGCACGGCGCGGTCCCGGCCGCGTACAAGGCGTTGGACCTGCTGGAGACCGCGAAGGACGCGGATTTCGTCGCCGGCACCGCGGCCGAGGACGAGGCGCTTGCCGACCTGGTCTTCTCCGAGGAGCTGCGCAGCGGTTTGTACGCCTTCGACCTGGTGCAGCGGCGGGCCAAGCGCCCGGCCGGCGCGCCGGACAAGGGCCTTGCCCGGCCGGTGACCAAGGTCGGCATCGTCGGCGCCGGCCTGATGGCCAGCCAGCTCGCGCTGCTGTTCGCCCGCCGCCTCCAGGTGCCGGTCGTGATGACCGACCTCGACCAGGCGCGCGTGGACAAGGGCGTGGCCTACGTACACACCCAGGTCGAGAAGGCCGTGAGCAAGGGCCGGATGGACAAGGGCACCGCCGCCAAGCTGTACGGCCTGGTCAGCGGCTCGGTCGACAAGTCCGTGTTCGCGGACGCCGACTTCGTCATCGAGGCCGTCTTCGAGGACCTGTCGGTCAAGAAGCAGGTCTGGGCCGAACTGGAGAAGATCGTCAAGCCGGAGGCGGTGCTCGCCACCAACACCAGCTCGCTGTCGATCACCGAGATGGCAGCCGACCTGGAGCACCCGGAGCGGGTCGTCGGCTTCCACTTCTTCAACCCGGTCGCGGTGCTGCCGCTGCTGGAGATCGTCCGCGGCGAGCGGACCGACGACGCCACGCTCGCCACCGCGTTCGCGGTCGGCAAGCAGCTCAAGAAGTCGTCGGTGCTGGTGAAGGATGCCCCGGCCTTCGTGGTCAACCGGCTGCTGACCCGCTTCCTCGGCGCCGTCTTCGCCGCCGTCGACGCCGGCACGCCGCTGGACGTGGCGAACAGCGCGCTCGATCCGCTGGGCCTGCCGATGCGTCCACTCGCGCTGCTCCAACTCGTCGGACCGGCCGTGGCGTACCACGTGGGTGGCACCCTGCACGAGGCGTTCCCGGACCGCTTCGGCGTCAGCGAGAACCTCAGGCGGATCGCCGACTCCGGCCAGCCGATCGTGGTCGACGACCAGATCAACGACGAGGTAGCGAAGCTGCTCGTGGTCGGCGACCAGCCGCTCACCGGCGAGCAGGTCCGGCAGAACGCGCTCGACGCGCTGGCCGAGGAGATCCGGCTCATGCTCGACGAGGGTGTCGTCGCCGAGGCGCAGGACCTCGACCTGTGCATGATCCTCGGCGCCGGCTGGCCGTTCCATCTGGGCGGCGTCACGCCGTACCTCGATCGGACCGGCACGTCCGAGCGGGTGACCGGCCGGCGGTTCCTGCCGCGCGGGGTGGCCAGCCTGCGCTGACCCGATCCGCGACCGATCGCGGTGGCCGGGCCGTCCGGAACGGACGTGCGGCCACCGCGATCGGCGTTCCGGTCCCGGCCACGCGTCCCGGCCTGGTCACACCGGCCCTTGGGGCGGACGGCGGGCCGTCGGCGGCGGTAGCTACCATCACGCGTCCAGCATTCTCACCGGAGCCGCCCTCATGTCCCAACCGCCGTTCAATCCCTACCCCGGCACCACTCCCCCGCCGCCGCAGCAGCCCGGTGGATACCCGCCGCCGCAGCCGCCGTACGGCGGTGACCAGCTCGGCGCCCCGCCGAAGAAGAAGTTCGGGGCCGGCAAGATCCTGCTGATCGTCCTGGCGGCCGTCCTGGTGCTCTGCCTCGGCGGCGGCCTCGTCCTCTGGCTCGTCGCCGGCGACGAGGTCAAGGACGTCGTCGCCGCCACCAGGACCCGCGTCGTCGAGCCCACGACGCTCGGCGGCCGGCCGAAGGTCAGCGAGCCCCAGCTCCAGTCCCTCGCCTCGCAGATGAAGAACGACCTGAGCAAGGACGTGCCGAACGCGACGAGCACGGCGGGCGCCTTCTACGGCGACCCGGAGAAGAAGGACCTGGTCATGATCGTCGGCGTCTCCGGCGTCATCGCCGACCCGAAGAAGGAGATGGCGGACGCCATCACCGCGATCACCCCGGAGCTGGGCGCGAAGGAGTTCAAGGCGGTCGACGCCGGGCCGCTCGGCGGCGACGCCGAGTGCGGCGACGGCAAGGCGCAGGACATCCCGGTGGGCGTCTGCGTCTGGGCCGACAAGGGCAGCCTCGGCATGGTGGTGGCCTATTTCAAATCCGCGACCGAACTCCAGTCCGAGTTCGTCGACCTGCGCGGTGAGATCGAGAAGAAGGACTGACACCGCCCGGAGCGCCGGACCCCCGCCGTCGGCGGGGGTCCGGCGCCGTTTCCGGGTCAGGCCGACGCGGCGCGTTCCGCCTCGCCGCGGCAGACGCAGAACTCGTTGCCCTCCGGGTCGGCGAGCACCACCCAGCCGGTGCCGTCCGGCCGGCGCCGGTCGGCGACCACCGTGGCGCCGAGGTCACGCAGTCGCGCGACCTCGGCGTCCCGGGTGCCCTCGGCCGGCTGCAGGTCGAGGTGGAACGCGCCCTTGCCGTGCCGCTCGCCCACCTCGACGAAGAGCAGGTCGGGGCCGTGCCCGTCGGGCGAGACGAGGACGGCCTCCGGGTCGCCCGGGAAGTCGTCGTCGGCCAGTTTGCGGTCGAGCACCCGGGCCCACCAGGTGGCCAGGGCGTACGGGTCGTCGGATTCGACTGTCACGCAGTGGATCTGTGCACGCACGGTGCTTCCTCCGGTTCGGGTGCGCCCCGCCGGAGTGCGACGGTCAGCGAGGAACGCGGGGCGCGGAACGATGCAGAACGGACATCACCCCACCCCCTTCCACCTCTCGGCTGACGACCCGATCGTGTCACCCGACACGGCCCGGTGACAAGGCGTGGGCGTGTGCGGGCCAGCGCGGGCGTTAAGAAGGGGCCCCTCCTCTACCGAAAACGTTAAGAAGGGCCCCCTCCTTACATCCTCACGGGGCGAGGAAGACCGCCTTCGCGCGCCAGTCGACGCCGTCGACGGCCGGGCCGCTGCGCACGGTGAACGTGGCGGTCGGGGCGCCGTCGGCCCACGCGGTGGCCGACAGGTCACCGGTGTTCCGGTTGACCTTGTAGAGGGTGTCGCCGGCGACGAAGACCGCGCCGGCGTCGGCGAGACCACCCGACCCGGACACCGTGAACCGGTCCGCGCCGACCGTGCCGCTGTCCGGGGTGAACCAGCGCCAGAACAGGCCGTTCTGCCCGGTGAGCGTGTAGTAGAGCCGCCCACCGAGGTGGAACATCCCGGTCACGTTGGGGATCTCGGTGTAGAAGCTGCTGTTCACCCCGACGTACGTCTGTCCGGTCGGGCCGGAGTCGGTCTCCACCGTGTCCCAGTAGGCGTCGTGGTAGGGGTCGACCAGGGCGGGGGTGCCGAACGTGGTCCCGTCGAACGTCCGCCGCCACAGCGCGCCGTCCATCCCGTAGAACAGCGTGCCGCCGACCCAGAACGCGCCCTTCGCCGTGGACCAGGGGGTGTCGTCGGGGTTCGCCACCGGGCTCGCCGCGCCGACCGTGGTCGCCCCGTCGTACGACCGGGCCTGCACCTCGTCGCCGGTGCCGGGGGGCGGCGGGCCGGTCTTGACGATCTCGATGCCGTTGACCAGCGGGTTCTCCGTCACGTGGCGGAACTCCAGGTCGATGGCGCCGTCGCTGACCACGGTGAACTCCCGCATGGTGCCCACGTTGTGCCCGGGGTCGACCGCCAGGTCCAGGTCGTCGAGGACGGTGGTCCCTTCCAGCGCCACGTCGAAGACGCGCTTACCGGCGGTGGCGGTGCCGTCGTACCGGTTGGCCAGGTAGAGCCGCACCTGCACCTCGGTCCCGGTGGGCACCGGGAACTGCCAGGTCATCTCCGGCGCGCCGGCCCCGTCGTACCGTTCGGTGCTGTAGAGGGCGGCCGGCGTGCCGGTCGGCACGGTGGCGTCCACGGCGCCGACCGCGTTGAAGCTCGACGCGGAGCTGCCGCTGTTGTGGTACGGGCTGGGGTTGCCGCCGTCGTCGGCCGCCCAGTCCGGCCCGTCGGTGGCGGCCACGGCCGGGCCACCGGCGTTGATCCGGTAGAGCACGTTCGTCGGCTTGGGCACGCCGGCCTGGTAGACCGTGCCGGGCAGGGTGGCCGACGTGGTCGGGTGCGGGGCCGTGCCGCCGGCCAGCGGGAAGAACGCGATCCGCTCCCGCCGGTACTGGAAGTTGCCGATGAACGGGGTGTCCCCGCCGACCCAGAGTCCGGACGGGGTGACGAGCATCTCGGAGGCGCCGATGCCGCGCGGGTGCCGGCCCGGGTTCCAGGACAGCGGCAGGCCGGTCTGCGGGTCGAGCGCGGCGATGCTGGCCCGGCCGACCGCGCCGGCCCGGGCGTTGTCGGCGCCGGTGCTGTTGTTGAGCCAGCGGAAGTGGCCGCCGACGTAGACCGCCTTCTCGCTGGCGGCGACCGACAGGAACGTGTCGCCGCCGGTGTAGTCGATCCAGGTCGGTTGCCGGTCCGCGCCGGTGGTGCCGGCCTCCCAGCGGGCCGCCGCGTCGCAGAGCGTGCCGCCGTACGGCGAACCGGTGGTGACCACCACGAAGTAGCTGCTGTCCGGGGCGTACGCGATGTCCCGCATGTAGGAGTCGAACGCCTGCCACTTGCAGCGCGGCGTGTACCGGCTGGTGTTCCAGTCGGCCACGGTGGCGGCGGTGGCGCCCAGGTCGAGTTGGACGATCTGGTCGTGCAGCACCCCGTCGGCCTTCTTGAAGTTGCCGATCACGACGAGCCGCGTGCCGTCCGGGGAGGCGGCCATCTTCTCCACACCGACGCCGGCGTTGGATCCGCTGACCCCGTCGTAGTTGTGGTGTTCGGTGAGCGCCGTGGTGAGATAGTCGTCCACCGCGCCGGTGGTGGCGTTCAGCGAGGCCAGACCGCCGCGCGGGTTGGGGTTGCCGGCGGCGGTGAAGATGCCGCCCACCAGCAGCCGGTCGCCGACCAGGGCGATGTCGTTGATCAGCCCGTTGAACGGCGGTGGCGTGAAGCCGGTGACGAGCGCACCGGTGGCGACGTCGAGCAGCGCCACCTTGCGCCGGGTCACCCCGTTGACGGTGTTGAACTTGCCGGCGACGAAGACCGTGCCGGGGGTCGGGCCGGCGACGACCGCGTACACCTCGTTGTCGACCGACGGCGCGAACGCGGTGTCGACGGTGCCGGTGGCCTTGTCGAAGGCGAGCAGGTAGTTGCGGGTGATGTCGGTGTCGGAGTCGCGGTTCTGCACCGTGCTGAACGAACCGGCCACGATGATCTTCGTGCCGGCGTCGTGGATCGCGTCGACGGTGCCGTCCGTGATGTCGGGCGAGGTGGCGGCGGGGGTGTCCCGGACCACTGTGGTGTGGTCGGGCGCGGCGCCGGCGGGCGCGGCCGGGGCCAGGCCGGCCACGGTGAGCGCGACGGCGGCGAGGGCCGCGAGGGCGCGGCGGCGCGGGGCCGAGGGGTGGGTCACGGGCAGCTCCATAGGATCGTCGGTGAGGCGTGTCGCACCGCTCACCCTGAGCCACGACCACACCGCCGTCCAGCGTGCGGCAAGCTTTCTGACCGACCACCGTGCCGCCGCGCCCGTCCACCCGCCGCGACCAGCCGGGACAGCCGGGTCGGGCCACACGATCAGGTGGCAGCGGGTGTACGCCCGGGCGGGCCCGGATCGGCGGTCAGGTGGCCGCCGGCGGGTCGGCTGACGGAAGGGTGACCGTCACCTCCAGGCCGCCACCGGGCTGGGCGACCGCCTTCACCGTGCCGCCGTGCGCGTCGCAGACCGCCCGCACGATCGACAGGCCGAGGCCGGAGCCACGCGCACCGGTGCGTTCCTGCCCGCCGCGCCGGAACGGCTCGAACAGCCCGGGCACCTCGGCCGGCGTGACCTCGAAACCGGTGTTCCCCACCACCAGCCAGGACCGCTGGCCGTCGGTGCCGGTGCGCACCCACATCCGGCCGTGCAGGTGGTTGTAGCGGACCGCGTTCTCCACCAGGTTGCCGGCCAGCCGGTCGAGCAGCCCCGGGTCGCCGACCACCGGCGCCGGGCGCAACGACGTGTGCACCTTCAGGCCGATCCGCTCCACCTCCCGGGACACCGCGGAGAGCGCGTTGGCGGTGCCCACGGCGAGGTCGCTCTCGGCGCGGCGGGCCAGCCGCCGGCCGGTCTGCGCCTCGCTGCGGGCCAGCACCAGCAGCGCGTCGACCAGGCCGTTGGCCCGCTCCGACGCCTCCCGCACCACGCCGGCCATCCGCCGGTACTCGCCGAGGTCCGCGTCGTCGTCGCTGAGGGTCACATCGATTTCGGTACGCATCACCGCGAGCGGGGTCCGCAGCTCGTGCGAGGCGTTCGCGACGAACCGCTTCTGCGCCTCGAACGCGGCGGTGATCCGGTCCAGCATCGCGTCGAACGTCTCGGCCAGCTCGGCCACCTCGTCGTCCGCACCGGACCAGCCGATCCGCTCGTCCAGCGTCGCCTCGCCGAGCCGGCGGGCGGTGGCGGTGACCTGGTGCAGCGGGCGCAGCGCGCGGCCGGCCACCAGGTACGCCCCGGCCACCCCGACGACGCTTATCGCAAGCAACGCCAGCAGCCCCTTGACCAGCAGCTCCCGCGAGGCGGCGTCGACAAGTTGCCGCTGCCACTGCCCGGCGTCGAGGGTCCGGCCGTCGGTGAGCACCACAGTGGTGCCGGGCAGCAGCTCGTCGGTGGGGCGCAGCGCGTCCCGGACCAGCAGCCACGCCAGCAGCACCAGGATCGCCCCGGCGCCGACCAGGAGCACGCCGTTGAGCAGGGTCAGCCGCAGCCGCAGCGTCGGGCGTACCTTCCGCGCCGTCACTGACCGAACTCGATCCGGTAGCCCGCGCCGACCACCGTGTCGATCAGGGGTGGGTCGCCGAGCTTCTTGCGCAGGGTCATCACGGTGACCCGGACGATCGTGGTGAACGGGTCGGTGTTCGCGTCCCACACCCGCTCCAGCAGCTCCTCGCTCGACACCACCGCGCCGCGCGCCCGGAGCAGCTCGGTGAGCACGCCGAACTCCTTGTTGGTGAGGTCGAGCGGCGCGCCGCCCCGGGTCACCACCCGGCGGGCCGGGTCGAGTTCCAGGTCGGCCACCGCCAGCACCGGCGGCGCGGCCGGGGTGGCCCGCCGCCCCAGCGCCTGCACCCGGGCCACCAGCTCGTCGAAGGCGAACGGCTTGGCCAGGTAGTCGTCGGCGCCGAGCTGCAACCCTTCGACCCGGTCGGCGACCGTGCCGCTCGCGGTCAGCATCAGCACCCGGGTCAGCGCGCCGGAGGCGGCCAGGTCGGCGCAGATCTGGTCGCCGTGCACGCCTGGTAGGTCCCGGTCCAGGACCACCACGTCGTAGCGGGTGACGAACGCCGCCTCGTGCCCGGCGTTCCCGTCGTAGGCGACGTCCACCGCCATGCCGCGCTTGCGCAGCCCGCGCGCGATCGCGTCGGCGAGGTTGCGCTCGTCCTCGACCACAAGTACCCGCATCCCGGCCTCCCACTTGGTGACCTCCCACAACCTAGTGCCGGGGGCCAAACCGGCCGGCACCCGCCGCCGTTGCAGAAAACCTTCGGGTACGCGATGCTCGCCGGCAGCGAGCGACAACCGCCTCCGGCCACCGGCCGGGCCCGAGCGCAGGGGAGCCCCGATGACACTCGTCGACCCCGGCCGCGACGTCGCGTACCGCCGCTTCCGGTTCCCGGCGGACCGCGGCCTGGGGCGGGCCGACGGGCTCGGCGCCGGGCCGGACGGGCTGGCGCCGGACGGGACGGCCGGCCGGCCGACACACGCCGGCCCGTACGCCGGGAGCTGGATCTCCCCGGTCACACCGGTCGGCTTCGCCGCCACCGAGCTGGTGCCCTCCTGGACCGCCGACGCACCGTCCGGCTCCTGGCTCCGGGTGGAGCTGCGAGGCTGCGATGCCGGTGCCGCCACCACCGGCTGGTACGACCTGGGCCGCTGGGCGGCCGACGACGGCACGGTGCGTCGCTCGTCGGTGCCCGGGCAGTCCGACGAGCGGGCCCGGGTCGCCGCGGACACGCTGCGGGTGACGGGTGCGACGGTGACCGGCTGGCAGGTCCGGGTGACGCTGCTTCGCCGGCCCGACGCGCCGGCCGGCCCGACACTGCGCACGATCGGCGTGGTCGCCTCCGCCGACCCCGGTGCGGCCGGGTCGGCGGTGAGCGCGCCGGCCGGGTACGGCTTGGCGCGCGGACGGGTCCTCGACGTGCCGCGCTACGCGCAGCGACTGCACGCCGGCGGCGAGACCCGGTGGGGTGGTGGCGGCGACTCCTGGTGCAGCCCGACCTGCGTGTCGATGGTGCTCGACTTCTGGGGCGCCGGCCCCGCCCCGCACCGGTACGCCTGGGTCGACCCGCCCGGTCCCCGGCCGGCCGTGGTGCACGCCGCCCGGCACTGCTACGACCATGCGTACGCCGGCGCCGGAAACTGGCCGTTCAACACCGCGTACGCGGCGACGCACGGGGTGGACGCGTTCGTCACCCGGCTACGCTCGCTGGCCGAGGCGGAGCGCTTCGTGGCCGCCGGCATCCCGCTCGTCGTCTCGGCGGCGTTCACCCGGGGGCAGGTGCCCGGGCTGGACTACGACACCGCCGGGCATCTCATCGTGCTGGCCGGCTTCACCAACGACGGGGACCCGGTGCTCAACGACCCGTACGCCGCCGACGACGAGCGGGTCCGCCGGACCGTGGCGCGCGCGCCGTTCGAGGCGGCCTGGCAGTCCGGCAGCGGTGGGATCGCGTACGTGCTGCGGCCGGAGTCGGTGCCGCTGCCCCCGGCGCCCGCCCAGGCCAACTGGTGATCACCGGTCGGCCGGCCAGATCGCCAACCCGCCCGCCGGGTCGAGGCAGACGAGCACCGCGCCCGGGTCGACGCACTCGTCCCAGGAGCCGGGCAGCACCGCCCGGATCCGGACCTCCCCCGCCGGCACGTCGAGCGCGCCGACAAGCGTCCGGTCGCCGGTGAGGTGACGTACCCCGAGCAGGCCACCGGGCTCGCGGTCGGTGCCGGTGAGACGCCAGCGCCCCAGCCGGGCGAGCACCCGGCCGGTCCTCGGGTCGAGCACCCACCGGTGAAGTTCCAGCCCGACGCCGGGCGTGGCCGCGATCAGCCGGCCACCGAACGGGAACAACCCGAACCAGCGCTCGTCCACCCAGCCGGGCCGGCCGGTGGCCGGATCGAGGGCCCGCGCGCCGCCGATCTGGTCGCGCAGGCAGACCATGCCGGCGCAGTCGGTGAACCAGAGCCCGGCACGCGGCTGCACCGGCACGGTCCACCTGGCGTCCAGCCGGTCCAGCCCGTACGCGGTGACCGTGCCCGGCCCGCCCTCGACAAGCAGCAGGCCGGCCACCACCTGGGCGTACCGGTAGGAGACGCGGTCCGGCGCGGGCGGCACCCGGCCGGTGAGCACCGGCGCGCCCGAGTCCGCGTCGTGCACGGTCACCCGGCCGTCCGGGGTGACGAGCACGAACTGCGTCACGCCCCGGTCGTCCGTCCGGTAGGCCACCCCCTGGGTGGGCATCGGCAGTGACCAGCGCGCCGCCCCGGTCACCGGGTCGGCGGCCAGCAGGCTGCCACCGCCGGTGGCCCCGGGATTCTCGAACAGCAGCCCGCCGGACGCGGTGCGGACCGGGTAGCCGGACTGCTGCCAGCGCGCCGCGCCGGTCGCCGGGTCGAGCAACGTGGAGCGCGTGTCCCCGGCCCCGGCCGGGCTGCTCGTCACCAGAAGCCCGTCCCCCATGGCACCCAACCCGAGCACGTGGTCGCCGGCCGGCAGCGTGAACCGCCACAACTGCGCTCCGTCGGACAGCCGGTGCCCGGTGACCGCCCGGCCGTCGCGGCCGACCGTGCCCGGCCCGTCGGCCACCATCAACCGGCTGGCCAGCGCCACGAAGGCGGCGCCCTGCGGCGCGGGCACCCGGACCGGGACCGGCCGACGCGGTGGCGCGGACGCGCCGGCCGACGTGAGCAGCACCAGGCAGCCGAGCGCCACCGCGCGGGCGGCCCGACCGGGTGGCCGTCGGGGCGGCGCGGGAGACTCGTCGTCGTCCTCCCCGTGCCGCATCTCGCCCAACTCGATCACCGGGGTCACGGCAGCCGCCGCGTCGCGAAGTCGCCGTCGGAGTCCCGGCAGACCAGAAGCGCCCGGCTGGCGGCGCAGTCCGTGCCGAACAGCACGCCCCGGACCGGCAGCAGGTCGCCCGACAGGTCCAGCTCGGCGAGGAGCAGCCGGCCGCCGCCAAGCGGCCGGGTCAGGAACAGTCGCTCGGCGGCCTCGTCCTGCGGGACGATCGCCCAGCCCTTGAGGTCGGCGACGAGCCTTCCGTCGGTCTCGTCGAGCACCGCCAGGCGGTCGCCGCCGGTGTCGCCGCCGACGGCGAGCAGGCGGCCCGCGTCGGCCGCCACCACGCCGGCCCACCGGCCGGTGGTCCAGCGCACCGCGCCGGTGGCCGGGTCGAGCGCCGTCATCCCCTCGCCGCTCTGGCCGGCGCAGAGCAACGCGCCGCACGGCTCCACGTGGCTCAGCGGCGGCAGCCGCGCGGTCCACCGGTGGAGCAGCGTGTCCATCTCGTACGCGTCGACCGCGTCGTCGCCCGCCCGGCTCTCCAGCAGCAGTTCGCCGGCGGCCATCATCTGCCGTGGCGCGGGTGGTTCCCCCGGGTGCAGGTCGCGGGCGGCCAGCCGAGCGCCCGTCGTCGCGTCGAGCACCACCGTCTCGCCGGTCTCCGGCGCCAGCAGGAGCCGGTCCAGCGCCCCGGACGAACGGAAGGCGAGCCGCAGGTCATCCGCTCCGGGCGCGGTCCACACCGTGCGGCCGTCGGCCACCGCCACCCGGCGCACCTCCCGTGGACCCGACCCGCGCGTCGGTTCGAGCATGAGCGCGTCGCCCGCCGGGTAGGCGAGCGCCGCCTGCTGCCAACTGATCCGGCCGGTGTCGGCGTCGTAGGCCGTGGTCTCCCAGGTTTCGTCGTCGCCTGTCGCTCCGGCGGCCAGGACCCGCCCGCCCATCTCCCACACCGAGACGACCTCACCCGGGCCGGGCAGCCGGCTCCGCCACCGCTCCCGGCCGCCCCGGTACGCCACGATCTCCCGCACCGCCCCGGGCCGCCAGTCGAGCGGCCGGACCACGTACACCCGGTCACCGGAGACGAATGCGACCACACCGGCGCCCCCGGGGAGCGTGCGCACGACGGGACGCGCGAGCGGCGCTCCGGCACTGAGCGTCACAAGCGCCACCAGCAACACCAACGCGGTGCGGAACGGCCGGCCCACGGCGCGCGGCGGACGCCCCGCCGTCGGCGTCGAGGCGTCGTCGCGCAGCTCGCCGAGATCGATGATCTGGGTCAGGGCAGCCTCCGCAGCGTGAAGTCGCCGCCCCGCTCCCGGCAGACCAGCAGCGTCCGCCCGGCGGTGCAGTCGGTGCCGGTCAGCACGTCCCGCGCCGCGGGCGGGCCGCCCGACAGGTCCGGCTCGGCGAGCAGCAGCCGGCCGCCGCCCAGCGGCCGGGTGAGCAGAAGCCCGTCGTCGGCCTCGCTCTGACCGAGCACCCCCCACCCGCCGAGGTCGGCGACCAGCCGCCCGTCCGCCTCGGCCAGCACCGCCAGCCGGGCGCCGCCGGCGTCCTCGGCACCGACCAGCAGGTGACCGGACTCGGCCCGGAGCACGCCCGTCCACCGCTCGACGGTCCACCGCACCGCGCCGGTGGCCGGGTCGAGCGCCCACAGCCCACCGGTCGACCGGCCGGCGCAGAGCAGGGCGCCACACCGTTCCAGGGCGCCGACCAACGGCAGTTCCGCGGTCCAGAGCGGCCGGAGCGTGTCCAGCTCGTACGCGTCGACGGCGTCACCCGCCTCCCGGATCTCCACCAGCAGCCCGGCGACGGCGGCCATCCGTCGCTGGGCCGGCGGTTGTCCCGGGCGCAGGTTGCGCGCGGCCAGCCGGGCGCCGGTCACCGCGTCCAGCACCACGGTCTCGCCGGCCGTCGACCGGAGCAGAAGTCGCTCCACCCCGGACGGGCCGTAACTGACCTGCACGTCCGCGCTCGTCGGCGCGGTCCACGTGGTGTGTCCGTCGGTCACCGCCAGCCGGCGGACCGCCCGTGGCGCCGACCCGCCGGCCGGGAACAGCAGCAGCCCGTCGCCGGCCGGGACGGCGATCCCCGGTTGCCGCCAGCGCGACGCTCCGGTGCCGGCGTCCAGGGCCACCGTCTCCCATTCCTGGTCGTCGCCGGTGCGCACGGCGGCCAGCACCCGGCCACCCGCCTGCCACACCGACATGACGTCGCCGATGCCGGGCAGCGGGGTGCGCCACAGCTCCCGGCCCACCCGGTACGCGACGAGTTCCCGCTCGGTGTCCGGCCACCCGTGCGGCGGTCGCACCACGTACACCCGGTCCTCGGAGAGGAAGGCGGTGGACCCGGGCCCGCCGGGGATCGCGCCCACCGCGGACCGGGCCGGCGGCGCTCCGGCGGCGAGCGTCACGAGCGCCACCAGCAGCGCCAACGCGGTGCGGAACGGCCGACCCACGGCGCGCGGCGGACGCGCCGCCGGACCGGGCGTCGGGGCCTCGTCGCGCAGCTCACCCAGATCGATGACGGTCACGACCACCCCTTCCCCGCGCCGCCGGACCGCCGCCCGGCCGTGACCGGACCGATGCCGGGCCGCCTGTACGATGGCCCGTCGTGGCCGTGCCCGTGGTGGACCCCTCGTTGAACCCCTCGTCCGTCGAGACGGACGCCGTCGTGGCGGATCCGCCGCGCCGGCCCCGTCGCCGGCCGGCCCGCGCCGACGTGCTGGCCATCGGAGCCTATGCGTTGCTCGGCGTTCTCGTCTGCCTCAACTACTGGGGCGACGTGCAGCACCGGGTGTCGTCGCACCTGCCGACCGACCACAGTTGGTTCGAGTGGCTGTTCGCACACGGCGCGTACTCGGTGCGCCACCTGGAGAATCCCCTGTTCACCGCCCGGCAGAACGCGCCGGACGGGGTGAACATGATGGCGAACACCTCACTGCTCGGGGTGACGCTGCCGCTGGCGCCGCTGACCATGCTGCTCGGCCCGCAGGTGATGTACGCGCTCTACCTCGGCGCGGCGTTGTCGGCGACCGCCGCCACGTCCTACTGGACGCTCTCCCGGCATCTGGTCCGGTCCCGGGGGGCGGCGTTCGTCGGGGGCGCGTTCCTCGGTTTCGCCCCCGGCATCGTGCACCACGCCAACGGGCAGCCGAACTTCGTGTCGAACTTCCTGCTGCCGCTGATCGTGTCCCGGGTGCTGCGCCTCGGCGAGCCGGGCCGCTGGCGGCGCAACGGGGTGGCGCTCGGGCTGCTGGTGGCGTACCAGATCTTCATCAACGAGGAGATGCTGCTGCTCACCGCGCTCGCGTGCCTGGTCGTCGTGGCGGCGTACGCGGTGCAACGGCCACGCGCGGCACGGGAGCGGGCCGGCGCCTTCCTGGCCGCGGTCGGGGTCGGCGGCGGGGTGGCGCTGCTGCTCGTCGCGTACCCGATCTGGTTCCAGTTCAACGGCCCGCAGTCCTACCGGGGGTTGCAGGGCGGGGTCTTCCACAACTGGGGCGAGGACCTGATGGCCTTCGTCACGTTCCCCCGGGACAGCATCGCCGGGAACGAGGCGGTGGAGAAGACGATCGGGCTGACCGAGCAGAACACCTGGTTCGGCTGGCCGCTGGTGCTGGTCGGGCTGGTCGCGCTGGCGCTGCTGGTCCGCCGGTCGGTGCCGGCCCGGATCCTGGCCGTGCTCGTGGTCCTGTTCACGATCGCCTCGATCGGGCCGGTGGTGCGCTTCGACGGCGCGGAGACCGACGTGGCCGGGCCGTGGGCGTACGTGCCGGACGACCTGCCGCTCGTCGAGATGATGATGCCGACCCGGTTGAGCCTGGTGGTGGTCGCCGCGGTCGGCGTGCTGCTGGCCCTGGCCTGGGACACGCTGTCCCGCACCGGCCGGCGGCCGGTGCCCGCCCCCCGCAGCGGCGACGACGACACCGACGCGGGCCGGACCACGGCAGGCCGGCGGCGGGCGGTGCGCCTGGTCGGGTACGCCGCGGTCGTGGCCGCCCTGCTGCCGCTGTTCCCGCGCCCGCTGCCGGCGCAGCACATCGACCCGCCGCCGCACTTCATCACCGCCGGTGGCTGGCGGCCGTACGTGCCGGCGGGCCGGACGCTGGTGCCGGTGCCGATCCCGAGCAACGTGCACGGGTTGCCGACGCTGCGCTGGAGCGCGCTGACCGGGCAGGAGTTCCCGATCCCGGCCGGCTACTTCATCGGCCCCAACGACCTGGGCGAAGGGGTCTTCGGCGCGCCGAACCGCCCGACCAGCACGCTTATCTACTCCACCATGGACGCGAACAAGGTCCCGGAGATCACCCCGGAGAACCGCCGGCAGGCCGTCGAGGACCTGCGCTTCTGGCGGGCGTCAGTGGTGGTACTCGGCCCGAACCCGCGCGAGGCGGTGCTGCGCGACCTGATGACCGCCCTGCTCGGCCCCCCACAGCGGGTAGACGACGTCTACCTGTGGGACGTCCGCGCCCTCGTGTAAGGCGGGGGCCCCGCTTAACGTTTTCGGTAGAGGAAGGGGCCCCGCTTAACAGCAAGTGTTAAGCGGGGCCCCCGCCTGACACCCAAGCCGGTCGGTCAGCCGAGCAGGGGGCGGACGTCCCACAAGTGCCCGCCGGCGACGTCCCGGCCGGGGCCGAGCAGCGCGTCGAGCGTGGCGCGCACCGGGTCGCCAGGTGTCGAGTCGGCCTGCACCAGCGCCGCCGCCCGCCAGTGCCGCAGGTCCGCCATGGCCTGCCGGCGTTCCACGTCGCCGATCGGCGGCACCTGACCGGTCTCCGCGGCCCGGCGCAGCAGCAGCGAGGTGGGCCGGTCCGGCGCGCCCCACCGGGCCGTCGGGTCGGTGGCCGAGCGCGGGCCGATGAAGTAGCCGCCGGGCGCGTCGAAGGCCAGCCCGGTGCGCGCCGACCAGAACATGGCCGGGCTCTTCGCCGCGCCGGTGACCGGCGGCACCGGCACCAGCGTCCGGCCCGGCGGGACGTACGCCCGCCAGCCGCCGCCGCTCACCACCGCCGGCACCGGCGGGACCGGCACGGTGCGGATCGGGGTCGGGGTCAGCGGCAGCAGCGCGGCGGTGACCGCGCCGGCCCACGGTGCCCAGCGGCGGACGTCGCCGCCGGAGACTCGGTCCACGGCCAGCGCCAGCAGCACCCCGAGCACCGGTACGCAGACGAGCGCGAACCGCGCCGGCACCACCAGGTCGAGCAGCGGCACGTCGGCGAGCAGCCGGTACGGGCCGGGCAGCCCGGTGTCGCGCCGGTTCACCACCACCGTGGCGCCGAGCGACAGCGACGCGAACAGCAGCCCGCACGCGGCGAGCGCGCGCACCAGGGGTCGCCGCCACAGCCGCACCACCACGACCAGCGCCAGCAGCGGCAGGATCGGCCCGAAGAACGAGTTCTGCTCGGTGGGGTTCGGCGAGAGCAGCCCGGCGCGGTGACCGTCCCCGGCGACGGTCTGCCGGGCGGCGGCGGTGAACGAGGCCAGGTCCAACCGGTAGCCGACGGTGTGGAACGGCATCCCGGTGTAGTGGCCGGGCCCGACGAACTGGAACCACAGCGGGTACGCCAGCAGCACGCCGGCGACGAGCGCGCCGAGTCCGGCCCGGCGCGCCACCGCGGGGGCCAGCCGGCGTGCGGCGGGCCGGTCGGCGAGCGCGTACGCCCCGGCCAGCACCCCGGCGGCGAGGGCCGTGAAGACGAGCACCTCCTCGCCGAGGAACACCTGGTACGCGACCACGAGTCCGAGCAGCACGCCGTCGCGACGGACCCGGTCGGTGGCCGGGCGGAACAGCAGCGCGAGGATCACCGGCACCAGGAACTGGGCGGCCATGTGCAGGTGCGCCCCGGCCTGCGCCACCATGCCGGGGGCGAAGCCGCAGCAGAGTCCGCCGACCGCGGCGGCGGCCCGGGAGCGGACCAGTCGGCGGGCCAGCAGCGCGTACCAGGCGGTGGCGGTGCCGGCGAGGCTGAGCGCCACGGCGACCAGGAACGCCGCCTGGGAGCCGAACGCCACGGTGACCGGGGTGAGCGGCACGCCCAGCCCGAGCACCGACGTGTTGGCCATCAGGTTCACCCCGTCCGGGGCGTTGAGCGCGGCGCTGTGCAGCGGGTTCCCGCCGTCGGTCACCGCGCGTGCGGCCCGGGCCAGCATCCACTCGAACAGCATCTGGTCGCCGGCCTGGTGGAACAGCCGCTCCGGCCGGCGCCACTGGTCGGCGGTGAGCAGCACGGCCAGCGCGAGGTAGCCGGCCACCACGAGCGCGTCGACCGGCCGGGGCCGCCGCCACCGACGCGGGGGCGTGGCCCCGGGGCGGTCCGCCGCGGTCAGGCGGACCGGTCGGAAAGTGTCCGTACGTCCCACACCCACACGTCCAGCTCCTGCCGGCCGGGTCCGACCAGTTGCTCCACGGTCCGGCGCAGCGGCTCGGCGTTCTGTTCGTCCAGCGGCAGCACCACCACTGCCGCGTTCCAGTGCCGCAACTCGTCCAGGAAGCGGCGACGCTGCCGGTCGTCCAACTTCGGCGTACGCCCGGTGGACGCCACGTCGGCCAGCAGCTCGCCGATGCCGCTGCGCCGGCCGCCGAAGCGCCCCGGGTCGCCGGTGACGCCGTTGCGCGGGGCGAGGAAGTAGCCGCCGGGGATCTTGAAGTCGAGGCCGGTGCTTGCCGCCCACCGCATCGGGTCGGTGTTGCCCATCGCCGGCACCGGCACGGACACCAACGTCTGGTCGGGGCCGACGTACTGCCGCCACCGGCCGGCGGTGATGAACTCCGGCACCGGCGGCCGGGTGGTCACCCGCAGCGGCATCGGCGCGATCGGCAGCAACGCGAAGACCAGGCCCGCGGCGGTCAACGTCCGGGCCGTGCGCCGCTCCACGCCGTGCAACACCCAGGCCCGACGCACCGCGTACGCCAGCAGCACCGCGACCGTCACGCTGGTGATCAGGCCGAACCGGGTCGGCACCACGGCGTCGAGCAGCGGCAGCCGCACCAGCAGGTCCCACGGCCCGGTGATCAGGTCCCGGTCCCACCAGGAGATCCGCTCACCGAGGGAGAGCACGGCGAAGAACAGCCCGGTGGCGGCGAGCGCCCGGACCATCACGTCCCGGCGCAGCCAGATGACGATGCCCACGGCCAGCAGCGACAGGCTCCAGCCGAAGAAGGCGTTCTCCTCGGAGTAGTTCGGCGCGAGGTTGACGTTTGCCCGCTCGTTGCCGCCGAACGTGGGCGACCCGGGGGCGAAGAACGCGGCGATGTCGTTGCCGTAGTCGCGGACCGCGTCGCTGAGCCCGTGGTACGCCATCGGCCCGGCGAACTGCACCCAGAGCGGGTACGCCAGCAGCGCGCCGGCCAGCACCGCGCAGACGGCCAACCCGACGCCGAGCGGTCGGCGGGCGACCGCCCACCGCTGGCGCTGCTGCACCAGCACGGCCAGCAGGAACACCCCGAGCGCCATCGCGGTGAAGAGCAGGATCTCCTCGTTGATGAACGCCTGCACGGTGACCAGCAGGGCGAGCAGCGCGCCGTCGCGTACCGGGCGGGTCGACCGGGTCAGCACCAGCACCCGCCAGACGATGAACGGCAGCAGGAACTGGCTGATGATGTTCGGGTGCCAGTTGGCGTGCGACAGCATCGCCGGGGAGAAGCCGCAGAACCACGCGCCGACCGCGGCGGCCGGGCGGTGCCGGACGAGGTGCCGGGAGAGCACCCGGTACCAGGCCGCGGCGGTGCCGGCCAGGCCGAGCGTGACGAGCGCGACGAAGGAGACCGCCGGTCCGAACAGGAGGGTCACCGGCACCATCGGGATGCCGAGCGCCAGGATGGCGGTGTTCGCCATCAGGTTGACCCCGTCGGGATAGTTGAACTGCTCGGTGTAGAACGGGAACTCGCCGTGCAGCACCACCCGCACCGAGTGGGCCAGGAAGAACTGCACCTGCGCCGGGTCGCTGCTGTAGAGCGCGGCCACCCGGCCGGCCGGGTCGGCCCAGATGCCGCTCGTCACCCAGATCGCGGCGAGCAGGAATCCGGCGTACACGACGAGGTCGATGCGGCGGCGCGTCCACCGCCACCGCCAGCGGCGCCCGGCCGGCGCGGCGTCCTCGGTCCCCGCTGCGGCGTCCTTGACGGCCCGGACGGTGTCCTCGGCGGCCGGGGCCGGGGCGGTGTCCTCGGCCGCCGGCACGGCGGGCACGGCGGCCGAGGCGCTTGCCCCGGTGGCCTGGACCATGTCCTCGGTGGCCGGAGCGGCGGCGGGGGTCGGCGCGGGTTCGGGCCGGGTGACCTGTGGTGAGCCTTCGGTGACGGAGCGAGAGCCCGTCGGGGCGGCGGCGGCCGGCGTCGAGGCGCGGGTCTCGGCAGGCATCACAGTCGGCGGAGTCTACCGGAGCCGGATATTGATACCCGAATCGCGCGTCACGTTCCGCGACGGCAACTCGGCCCAACCGGTGAGCCGGGCGCGGCCGAAAGACCGACCGTCTCGTACCATGTGGGCTTCCGACCGACGACCGGCGAGGGGATCAGTGTGGCTTCAGCCCGCCGAGGCGCGGTGACGGGCACCGCGCTGGCCGCCCTACTGCTGGTCACTGTCGGTTGCGGACCGGTCGCGGACCGGCAGTCGGCGGGCCTGCGGGTCGGCTACGACAGCCTGGACGGCGCGCTCCCGGTCTGGCCGCCGCGCGGCAGCCTGGCCCGCGACGCCGCCGTGACCGCCGCGATCACCGACGCGGTACGGGACTGGCGCTCCCCGGTGGACGACCGTGTCCACCTGCCCTCGTCCGGGATCCTCTTCTCCGGCCGGGTCGGCGACGCGCCGCTGGCGCTCGTGGCCGCGGACGTGCCCGGCGAGGCCGCCTCCTGGCTGCTGCAACTCGACCGGGCCGGGCAGCGGTGGCGGGTGGTGCACGCCACCGAGTACACCGACCCCGGCTACCTGGTCTACTCCGACGTGTTGCCGGTGCGGGAGCCCACCGGCCGCCGTTATCTCACCTCCGCCCGGGTGGAGCGCCTGCTCGGCCCCGACGGCGGCACGGTGGCCAGCACCGACGGCGTCACCGAGCCGGTCGCCGTGCCGGCCTGCCAGGCCGTCGAGCTGACCGCGACGCTGCGGCCCACGCCGTCGCTGCCGCGCGGCCGGGCCGCCGACCGCGTCCTCGACCTGGGTACGGCCACCGGGGCCCCCCGCTATCCGCTGGTACGCGACGAGACCGGCGCCGGCCGGCGCGCCCTGACCGGCCTGGACACCTGCGTCCTGGCCGGGGAGCGGGGCCCCTTCGGCAGCCTGCCGCGCCGCATCGGCGACCGCGAGGCGCCCCGCTCCGCGCCCGAGTCCTGGCCGATGGCGAAGATCGCCACCCGATCGCTCGGCGAGGTGGCGCTCGGCGGCGGCGAGCCGGGCGAGTTGGAGCAGCTCACCTGGGAGACGGCCACCGGCACCATGACCGCCGTCCTCTACCGCCCGGCCGGCGGCGGCACCCCGGTGGTCTCCCCCGCCGACCGGTCCACCACGCTCCAGGCATACCACCTGCCAGTGCCGGGGCAACCGCTCGCGGTGCTGACCTGGCGGACCCGGGACGCCTCCTTCGCCGCCCCGCCCGGCACCACCCGCCTGGTCGACCGTCCGGGCCTGGTGGTGGTCGAGCAGACCGACGCCAAGCAGACGTTCAGCCTGGCCGGCACCGAAAAAACCTGGTACCGCTCCCTGACTCCCCCAACCTGACCCCGCCCTCCGCCGGTCCCGCCCCAGTCAGACCTTGACGGGTGACATCGACGCCAACAGCCGAGATCTTGGAGGGAAATGGCCCCTGGAGGGGCACTAAGCTTCCAAGATCTTGCCGCTCCTGGAATGCGAGAAGAAGAGCCCGCCATGTGGGAGCGGCGCGGTGGGACGGCCTGGATGTCAGCGGGTCGGCCGGACACCCCACGAGGTTCCACCCGCGCAAAGCGCACAGCCCGGGCGGTCAGGGGAGGCTGCGGCGCATGCCCAGGTAGGGGGCGCCGGCGGGGCCGGGGCGGGAGGTGCCGTCGGGCTGCCAGCCGTGCCGGGCGTAGAAGGCGCGGGCCCGAGCGTTGCGCTCCCACACCTCGAGCACGCCCACGGACAGCGCCTCGGCCTTCAGGTGACGCAGGAACAGGCCGTGCAGCGTGCTGCCGATCCCCCGGCCCCAACTGTCCGGGTCGACGTGGATCTGGTAGAGCTGCGCGGCGTCCACCTCGGACGAGTGTGGCGGCCCCATGGCCAGGAGACCGACCAAGCGACCGTCCATGACGGCGCACCACACGTGCTTGTGCGGCGAGACGATGGCAGCCGTCCAGCCGTCCCGCTGCTCCCGGGCCAGCTCCGGATTGACGATCTCCTCGGCCGGCACCCCGCCCGCGCCGTAGTAGGCGATCCGGGCCCGGGTGTGCAGGTCGACGATGTCATCCAGGTCGGCCGGCGTGGCCTCACGCACGTCCACGGCGCACCCCTCACATGATCCACTCCACCTCGCCGAGGTGGCGGTATCCCGGCCACCGCGATGCCGCCACTCCGGCGATCTGGCGGCACCCCGCAGCCGCTGCCCGGACAGAGCGCTCGGGCGGCCCCGACAAGGAGCGGGACCGCCCGAGCACGTAACCGGATCAGTTCTGCGCGCGGGCCCCGTCGGTGGCCGGATCGACCGGGGCGGCGTCCAGGCCGGAGATCCAGCCGGTGACGTCGCGGGCCACGTCCTGTGCGGTCAGTCCCAGGTCGGCGAGGATCTGCGCGCGGGTGCCGTGCGGGTGCCAGTCGGCCGGTACGCCGAGGTCCCGGACCGGCACGCGGACGTCGGCGTCGCGCATCGCCTGGGCCAGCGCGGAGCCGACGCCGCCGACCCGGACGCCGTCCTCGACGGTGACCACGAGCCGGTGCCCGGCGGCCAGTTCGACCAGCTCGGCCGGGATCGGCCGGACCCAGCGCGGGTCGACCACGGTGACGCCGTAGCCCTGCTCGGCGACCCGGGCGGCGACCTCCATGCCGAGGCCGGCGAAGGAGCCGACCGCGACCAGCAGCACGTCGGTACGCGCGGACTCGGCGAGCACGTCGACCGGGCCGACCCGGCGCACGGCCGGCAGGTCGGCGGCGACGGTGCCGCTCGGGAAACGCAGGATGGTCGGGCCGTCGTCGACGGCGATCGCCTCGCGCAACTCCTCGCGCACCGTGGCCGAGTCGCGGGGCGCGGCGATCCGCAGGCCCGGCACCACGCCGAAGACCGACATGTCCCAGATGCCGTAGTGGCTGGGCCCGTCGGGGCCGGTGATGCCGGCGCGGTCCAGCACGAACGTGACCGGCAGCTTGTGCATCGCCACGTCCAGCAGGACCTGGTCGAAGGCGCGGTTGAGGAACGTGGCGTAGACGGCGACCACCGGGTGCAGGCCGCCCATGGCCAGGCCGGCGGCGGAGGTGGCCGCATGCTGCTCGGCGATGCCCACGTCGTAGACCCGCTCCGGATGCTTGCGGGCCAGCGTGGCGATGCCGGTGGGCCCGGCCATCGCGGCGGTGATGCCGACCACGTCGGGACGCTCGTCGGCGATCCGGACCAGTTCGTCGGCGAAGACGTGGGTCCACTTCACTGACGGCGCGGCGACCAGTTGGCCGGTCTCCACGTCGAAGGCGCCACCGGGGCCGTGCAGGCAGTCCGCCTCGTCGTCCTCGGCGGGACGGTAGCCGTAGCCCTTGCGGGTGACCGCGTGCACGATCACCGGGCCGCCGAAGTTCTTCGCCGCGCGCAGCGCCGCCTCGACCGCGGGCACGTCGTGGCCGTCGACCGGGCCCACATATTTGATGCCCAGGTCCTCGAACATGGCCTGCGGGGCGACCGCGTCCTTGATGCCCTTCTTGACCGCGTGCAGCACCTCGAACATCGGCTTGCCGACGAACGGGGTGTTGCCGAGCGCGTCCTTGACGGTGTCGAGCACCTTCTCGTAGCCGGGGTTGAGCCGCAGCGACGACAGGTGGTCGGCGAGACCGCCGATGGTGGGCGAGTAGGACCGGCCGTTGTCGTTGACCACGATGACCAGCGGGTTGCCGGCGGTGGCGATGTTGTTCAGCGCCTCCCAGCACATGCCGCCGGTGAGCGCGCCGTCGCCGACCACGGCCACCACGGACCGCTTCTCGCCGCGCAGCGCATACGCCTTGGCCAGGCCGTCGGCGTAGGACAGGGCGGTGGAGGCGTGCGAGTTCTCAATCAGGTCGTGCTCGCTCTCCGCCTGGTTGGGGTAGCCGGAGAGACCACCGCGCTGGCGGAGCTTGTCGAAGCCCTCCTGCCGGCCGGTGAGGATCTTGTGTACGTACGCCTGGTGACCGGTGTCGAAGAGGAGCCGGTCGCGCGGGGAGTCGAACACCCGGTGCATGGCCAGCGTGAGCTCGACGACGCCCAGGTTGGGGCCGATGTGCCCGCCGGTGCGGGAGACCTTCGCGATCAGGAAGTCACGGATCTCGGCGGCGAGGATGTCCAGCTGCTCGGCGGTCATCCGCTTCACGTCCTGCGGCCCACGGACGGTGCCCAGCAGCCGACCGTGGTTGGCCGTGCCCTCTTCAACACTCATGACCGGAGAGTCTATCGGCCGTGGCACAGTCCGCAGCCGAGCCGTGGCTCAGGACGCCACCACCAGCCGGCGCGGCGGCGTCGGTGTCGACGCCTTGAACGGCGGCCCGGATGGGGTCCAGGAGCCGAGCACGGCGGGCCGGGACGCGCCGGTCACCGAGGGCACCGCCCCGGGCAGCCCGTGCCAGCTCAGCCAGCCCAGCAGCGCGAACGCGTACGCCTCCTTGGCCTGGGCCGGCACGCCCAGCTCGTCGGTGACGCGCAGCCGCCAGCGCCCCGCCCCGAGCGCGGCCAGCCGTGTCCGAAGTGTGGGATTCCGCACTCCCCCACCGGCGGCCACCACCTCGGTGACCCGGTGCCGGTCGCAGGCGTCGGCGACCGTGCGGGCGGTCAGCTCGGTGAGCGTGGCCAGCACGTCGTCGGCGGTCACCGGCTCGCCGACGCCGGCCAGCGCGGCGTCCAGGTAGCCGCCGTGGAACAGCTCCTTGCCCGTCGACTTGGGCGGCGGCGCGGCGTAGTAGGGCTCGGCGAGCAGCCGGGCCAGCAGCGCCCCGTGCACCCGGCCGGCCGCGGCCCGCGCCCCGTCGACGTCGCACGGCCGGCCCAGGAAACGCCGGGCGGCGGCGTCCAGCAGCGCGTTGGCCGGGCCCACGTCGTACCCGAGGACCGGCGCCCCGGGCGCGACCACGGTGAGGTTCGCGATGCCGCCCAGGTTCAGCGCGGCGCGCGGGGAGGTGCCGGCGTCCAGCAGCAGCGCGTCGAACGCCGGGACCAGCGGCGCGCCCTGCCCGCCGGCCGCCACGTCCGCGGAGCGCAGGTCGTGCAGCACCGGTACGCCCACCCGCGCGGCCACCCGGGCCGGCGCGCCGAGCTGGAGGGTGCCCCGCGCCCGGCCGCCCTCGACCCAGTGGAAGACGGTCTGCCCGGGCGAGACGACCGCGTCGGCCGCGCCGCCGGCCAGCTCGACGCCGAGCGCCGCCGCCTCGGCGAACACCTCGCCGAGGCGGTTGTCCAGCCGGCAGACCGCCTCGATCGTGGTGGCCGCCGGCGGCAGCAGCGCCTCGATCTCGCCCCGCAGGTCGTCCGGGTAGGCGAGCTCGCGGTGCCCGAGCGCCCGCAACCGCAACGTCTCCCCGTCGAGGCGGAACTCCCCCGCGACGACGTCGACGCCGTCACACGACGTCCCCGACATCAACCCGACGATGCGCAAGGAGGGGCCCCCTTTTAACGTTTCCGGTAGCGGAAGGCCCTTCTTAACACGCCGGGGGCAGGAACAGGCCGACCAGCTCGACGTGCTGGGTCATCGGGAACAGGTCGAATCCGCGCAACTCGGTCAGCCGCCAGCCCGCCTCGGCGAACGTGCGCACGTCCCGGGCGAACGCGGCCGGGTCGCAGGCCACGTACGCGACGGCCCGTGGCCCGGCGGCCACCACACCGCGTACCACCGCCGCGCCCGCGCCGGAGCGCGGCGGGTCGAGCACCACCAGGTCGACCGGGCCGGTGATCCGGCGGCGGGCCAGCGCGGTCTCCACCCGCGCCGCGACCACCTCGACGCCGGCCAGGTCGGCCAGGTTCGTCCGGGCCGCGGCCACCCCGTCCGGGCCCGACTCGACCACCGTCAGCCGGGCCCCGTCGACCCGGCCGGCGAGCGCGGCGGCGAACAGCCCGGCCCCGCCGTACAGATCCCAGGCGGTCTCGCCGGGCCGCGGGTCGAGCAGGTCGAGCACGGCGCCGACCAGGGCGTCCGCGGCGGCCGGGTGCACCTGCCAGAAACCGGACGCGGGCAGCGTGAACGACCGCCCGGCCGCCGCCTCCCGGACCCGCTCCGGCCCGCGCACGGCGGTGGCGACCCCGTCGGCGTACGCGACGACGGCGACGTCCCCGCCGCTGCTGGCGACCGCCTCCACCGCGTCGGCGTCCGGCCAGCGCGCCCCGGTGGGCGGCAGCACCGGCAGCTCCTGGATCGCCGGGTGGGCGATCAGGCAGCGGTCGATCGGCACCACCTCGTGCGAGCGGTGCTTGAGCAGCCCGGCCCGGCCGGTGGCGTCGACCGCGTAGCGGACCCGGGAGCGCCAGCCCAGCGGCCCGCCGGGCAACGCCTCGACCCGGACGCCGAGCGCGTCCACCGCCGCGTCGGTGAGGCCGCCGAGCCGGATGAGCTGCTCGCGCACCACCGCGACCTTCCAGTCGAGCTGGGCGGCCGGGGCGACGTGCTGGAGGTCGCAGCCGCCACAGGCGCCCGGCCGGGCGTACGGGCAGGGCGGGGTGACCCGGTCCGGCGCGGCGGTGACGATCTCCACCGCGTCGGCCCGGGCGAAGCCCCGGTGCAGCTCGGTCACCTCGGCCACCACCCGCTCGCCTGGTAGCGCGTGCCGGACGAAGACCACCTGGCCGCCGACCCGGGCCACGCAGTGCCCGCCGGGGGCGACCGCGTCGACGGTCAGCTCGACCCGCTCGGCCTCCTCCAGCCCGGGACGTGGATCCGCGGTCACAGCGTCTCCTTTCGTTCGCGACTGCGGGGCTCGCAAAACCGGCTCACTCCTCGCGCTCACGGCCGGTCTCCCGGCTCGCCGGGAGGCGTGGCGTCGACCGGCGGCGGCAGGGTGCTCTGCGGCGCCACCCGGGGGCCGCGGGCCGGACCGCGGCTCAGCGTGGCGTCGAGGCGGTCCAGGTTCTTGCTGGCGGTGGACGCGAGCTGCCACGGCACGCTCGTCACCATCACCCCCGGCTCGAACAGCAGCCGGCCCTTGAGCCGCAGCGCGCTCTGGTTGTGCAGCAGGTTCTCCCACCAGCGGCCCACCACGTACTCGGGGATGAAGACGGTGACCACGTCGCGCGGTGAGTCACGGCGGACCGAGGCGACGAAGTTGAGGATCGGCCGGGTGATCTCCCGGTACGGGGAGTCGATCACGGTCAGCGGCACCGGCAGTTCCCGCCGCTCCCAGTCGGCCTGGAGGTCCCGGGTGTCCTGCTCGTCCACGTTGACGGTGACCGCGGTGAGCGTGTCCGGCCGGGTGGCCCGGGCGTACGCGACGGCCCGCAGCGTGGGCTTGTGCAGCTTGCTGACCAGCACGATGGCGTGGTTGCGGGCGGGCAGCACGGCCCGCTGCTCGGTCGGCTCCAGCTCGGCGCCGATCCGGTCGTAGTGGCGGCGGATGCCGAGCATGACCACGTACATCATCGCCATGGCGACGATCGCGATCCAGGCGCCGAGCAGGAACTTGGTGACCAACACGATGATCAGCACCACGCCGGTCATGGCCATGCCGAACGCGTTGATCGCCCGGGAGCGGACCATCCGCCGCCGGGCCTCCGGGTCGCGCTCGGTGCGCAGGTGCCGGTTCCAGTGCCGGATCATGCCGGCCTGGGAGAGCGTGAACGAGACGAACACGCCGACGATGTAGAGCTGGATGAGCCGGGTCACCTCGGCCTGGAAGCCGACGATCAGCACCACCGCGGAGACCGCGAGGAAGACGATTCCGTTGGAGAACGCCAGCCGGTCGCCCCGGGTGTGCAGTTGCCGGGGGAGGTAGCGGTCCTGCGCCAGGATCGAGCCGAGCACCGGGAAGCCGTTGAACGCGGTGTTCGCGGCCAGGAACAGGATCAGCGCGGTCATCCCGGCCACCACGTAGAGCAGCACCGAGCCGCCGCCGAACACGGTCTCGCCGAGCTGCGCGGTGACCGTCTTCTGCACGTACCCGTCCGGGCCGGAGACGATCTGGCTCGGGCTCTCGACGAACTGCAGGCCGGTCCGGCGGGCCAGCAGGATGATGCCGACCAGCATGCTGACCGCGATGGTGCCGAGCAGCAACAGCGTGGTCGCCGCGTTCTTCGACTTCGGGGTCTTGAACGCCGGCACCCCGTTGGAGATCGCCTCCACGCCGGTGAGCGCGGCGCAGCCGGAGGAGAACGTGCGCAGCAGCAGGAAGATCAGCGCGAACCCGGTCACGCTGTGCTCGGCGTGGATCTCCAGGCCGGCGCTGGGGGCGCGCAGGTCGTCGCCGAGCACGAAGATCCGCACGAACCCGGTCAGCAGCATGCCGCCGATGACGATGACGAACCCGTAGGTGGGGATGGCGAACGCGGTGCCCGACTCGCGCAGGCCGCGCAGGTTCATCGCGGTGAGCAGCACCACCGCGCTCACCGCGATGAGCACCTTGTGGGTGGCCACGAACGGCACCACCGAGCCGAGGTTCGCCACCCCGGAGGAGACCGACACCGCCACGGTGAGCACGTAGTCGACGAGGAGCGCGCTGGCGACCGCGAGGCCGGCCCGCGGCCCCAGGTTGACGGTGGCGACCTCGTAGTCGCCGCCGCCGGAGGGGTAGGCGTGCACGTTCTGCCGGTAGCTCGCCACCACGGTCAGCATCACCACGACGACGGCGAGGGCGATCCACGGCGAGAAGAAGAACGCCGAGGCGCCGGCGATGGAGAGCGTCAGCAGGATCTCGTCCGGCGCGTAGGCCACGGACGACAGCGCGTCGGAGGCGAAGACCGGCAGCGCGATGCGTTTCGGCAGCAACGTGTGCTGGAGGCGGTCGGACCGGAACGGTCGACCGAGGAGGAGTCGCTTCAGCAGCGAGGTGGGGCTGGCCACAACCGACAAGCGTACGGCCACCGCAGGCGGGACGGTGGGGTGGCTGATCACCCCCGCGCGCGCCCGCACGGTACGGTCGGTGCCCCGTCGGGGGCAGGGACGTGGCAGGCTCGCAGACGACGGGTCGGCGGGCGGCACCGTGGGAGGAGCGGACACCGTGCATGTCGTGATCATGGGCTGTGGCCGGGTCGGGTCGACCCTCGCGCAGAGCCTGGAGTCCCGGGGGCACTCGGTGGCGGTGATCGACCAGGACGCGGACGCGTTCCGCCGCCTCGGGCCCGACTTCGCCGGCATCACGGTCACCGGCGCCGGCTTCGACGGCGAGGTGCTGCGCGAGGCCGGCATCGAGCGGGCCGACGCGTTCGCCGCGGTCTCCAGCGGCGACAACTCCAACATCATCTCGGCCCGGCTGGCCCGGGAGACGTTCGGCGTGTCCCGGGTCGCGGCCCGCATCTACGACCAGCGGCGCGCCCAGGTCTACGAGCGCCTCGGCATCCCGACCGTGGCGACCGTCAGGTGGACCGCCGACCGGATGCTGCGCCACCTGGTCCCCGAGGGCAACGTGGAGATCTTCCGGGACCTCACCAGCACGGTGTCGATCATCGAGGTGCCGGTGCACAAGGACTGGATCGGCCAGCCGTTGCGGCTGCTGGAGGAGTCCGCCGGCGCCCGGGTGGCCTACCTGACCCGGTTCGGGATCGGCACCCTGCCCACCGCCTCCACCGTGGTGCAGGAGGGCGACCAGGTCTTCATGCTGGTGACCGACGACATCGTCGCCTCGGTCACGTCGGTGGCGGCGGCGCCGCCGGAAGGGGGGCTCTGAGCCATGCGGATCGCCATCGCCGGCGCCGGCAACGTGGGCCGCTCGATCGCCCAGGAGCTGATCGACAACGGCCACCAGGTGATGCTGATCGAGCGGCAGCCCAAGATGCTGCGGCCCGACCGGGTGCCGACCGCCGACTGGGTGCTCGCCGACGCGTGTGAGCTGGCCAGCCTGGAGGAGGCCGACGTGGCCGGCTGCGACGTGGTGGTGGCGGCCACCGGCGACGACAAGGTCAACCTGGTCGTCTCGCTGCTGGCCAAGACCGAGTTCGCGGTGCCCCGGGTGGTGGCCCGGGTCAACCGGGCGGAGAACGAGTGGCTCTTCACCGAGCAGTGGGGCGTGGACGTCGCGGTCAGCAAGCCACGGGTGATGGCGGCGCTCGTCGAGGAGGCGGTCACCGTCGGCGACCTGGTCCGGCTGATGACGTTCCGGCAGGGCGAGGCCAACCTGGTGGAGATCACTCTGCCACCGACCGCGCCGTACGTCGGGCAGCCGATCCACGCGGTGCCGATCCCCCGGGACGCGGCGCTTGTGGCGATCCTGCGCGGCAAGCGGGTGCTGGTGCCCACCCCGGACGACCCGATCGAGGCCGGCGACGAGTTGGTGTTCGTCTGCACCGCCGAGGTGGAGGACGAGGTGCGCGCGGTGATCCTCGGCCCGGAGAGCACCGAACGGCAGCGCGGACGCGCCTGACGGACGGCGGGGCTCAGGCCCCCGGCAGCGGCGTGACGGTGGTGGTGCCCTCCCGGGTGACCCGGCGCACCACCCAGACCGTGATCAGCAGCAGCAGCGCGTACGGCGGGTAGCCCAGCGCGAGCCGGGCCACGCCGAGCGCGGTGTCCTGGTGGGCCAGGTAGAGCCCGGCCTGCACGCCGACCTTGGCCAGCCACACCACGCCCCAGAGCACGGTGAGCTGGGTGAACGTGCGCACCAGCTTCGGGTCGTCGCGCCACTCGGAGCGCCCCTTGGCCACCAGCACCGACCAGAGCCAGCCGACCAGCGGCTGCCGGAACGCCGCCGACAGCAGCAGCGCCAGCCCCAAGCCGATGCCCTGCACGATGCCCGGCAGGTAGAAGTCGCGGGCGTTACCGGTCTTCAGGGCGATGGCCGCGCCGATGGCGATGCCGATCAACCCGTTGACCGCGTGCCGCACCGGCCGGCGCTGGATCAACCGCACCGCGGCGATCAGCAGCGTCACCGCGATGGCGGCGATCAGTGCGGGGCGCAGCTCGCCCACCATGTTGGCGATCACGAAGACCACCACCGGGATGCTCGACTCGACCAGCCCGCGCCAGCCGCCGAGCTGGTCGGCCATCTGCTCGGCGATGCTGGGCAGCCGCTCCTCGTCCTGCGGGTCGAGTCCCGACGGGGTGTGCTGCTGTCCGGTGGTCACTTCGGCGGCTCCAGCTCGTAGTGCGGGTTGTAGATCACCTTGCGGTCGTCCCGGACCGCCACCCGGCCGTGCGCGGTGAGGTGCCGGCCCGGCTCGACCCCGGCGATGTGCCGCCGGCCCAGCCACACCAGCGTGACCACGTCGTTGCCGTCGTAGAGGTCGGCCTCAAGCGTGGGCAGGTTGGTGCGCGGCGTGTAGACCACCGTGCGCAGCCGCCCGGACACCGAGACCACCTGACCCCGGCTGCACTGGTGGGTCGGGGTGCCGCCGGACTCGGCGCTCTCCCGGCGCAGCTCCTGCGCCTCGATCTCGGCCTCGCTCGCGGTGAGCCGTCGCAGGAGCCGCCGCAGCGACACCCGACCCTGGTCGGTCGTCATGACCTCCGCGTCACCCTCTCCACCGGCGGGGGCTCCGCAGGGGGCGGAACCGTCCCGCCAGCGTACGCCGATCCGGCCCGCCGGCGGCACCGGCGGCCCGCCCCGGGGGTGGACGTGCTACGGGCCCGGTCCGGCGGCGGAGGCCGACGGACCGGGCCCGGCACGACGTGGCTCAGACCTCCTGCGCGCCGGCCTCCTGCTGCTCGGCCACCTCGCGGGGCAGCCGCAGCGGCAGCGGTTCGCGGACCGGCTTGGCCTCCTGGCCCCGGTCCACCACCAGGCCGTCCAGGCAGGCCGCGAGCGGCCCGGAGGCGGCCGGGTCGGTGGCCGCCTGGCCCTGGAAGACGCCGCGCACCATCCAGCGCGGCCCGTCGATGCCGACGAAACGCAGGTCGGTCACCCCCTCCGGGGTACGCACCCGGGCGCGCAGCTCGGCGCCACGCTCCCCCTCGACCTCCTGGGCCACCGCGCCGTCGTTCGCCAGCGACGTGCGGATCTCCTCGCGCACCTCGTCCCAGATGCCCTCGGAGCGGGGCGCGGCGAACACACCGAGCTGGAGCGCGTTCTGCCCGTGCACCAGCACCACCTGCTGGATCACGCCCTGCGGGTCGGCCTGCACCCGCACCTCCACGTCCGGCACCGCCGGGATCTGGAGGCTGCCCAGGTCGAGCCGGGGCGCGTCGGGCGCCTCGCTGACGTCGTACGGGCCGCGGGCCGGCGCCGCCGGGGTCTCCTCGGCGTCGAGGACCCCGTTGTCACGCGCCTCGTCGGCCCGCTTCCGAGAGAAGATCACTGCGCCCACCCTCCGCTGTTCGCACTCACCCTGCCACCTCTTCGCTCTGCCCGCCGGCCGGAGCCGGAACCAGCCCGGCGTGCCCGCCGGTGGATCCGTGCCCGCCGGTCCCGCGCCGGGACGCGGGCAGCTCGGCCACCGGCGCGAACTCCGCCCGGGCGACCCGCTGGACCACGAGTTGCGCGATCCGGTCGCCCCGGCTGATCCGCGCCGGCGTGTCCCGATCATGGTTGATCAGGTTGACCAGGATCTCACCCCGGTAGCCGGCGTCGACCGTACCGGGCGCGTTGAGCACCGTCACGCCGAGCCTGGCGGCCAGTCCCGACCGGGGGTGGACCAGCCCGACGTACCCCTGCGGCAACGCCACCGCCACCCCGGTGGGCACCAGGGCCCGGCCGCCGGGTGGCAGCTCCACGTCCGCGGCGGCCATCAGGTCCGCGCCGGCGTCGCCGGGATGGGAGTACGCCGGCAGCGGCAACTCCGGGTCGAGCTGCCGTACGGGCACGGGCACCACATCTGTCACGGTCATCCTCTTCCGTCCGGTCCTCGCGGGGTGACCCTGCCATCCTGCCGGTTGACCGGTCGGCGGCGCGCCGTACCCTCGCAGGGTGCGTCAGTCGTCGTCCCCGGCCGCCCCGACGGCCGCCCCCGCGCCCTACGCGGAGCGTCTCGGGCTGCCCTGGTGGGCCTGGCCCGCGGGGCTGGCCGTGGCCGGGTTGCTCGCCGCCGAGCTGTGGCTGGGCGCGACCGGCCTCCGGTCCTGGCTGCCGTTCCTGCTGCTGGTCCCCGGCACGGTGGCCGCCCTGTGGTGGTTGGGCCGGATCCCGGTCGCCGTACGCGACGGCGAGCTGCGGGTCGACGACGCCCACCTGCCGGTGCGGTACGTCGCGGACGCGGTGCCGCTGGACGCCGCCGGCCGGCGCGAGGTGCTCGGCGTCGGCGCCGACCCGCTCGCCTTCGTGGTGCAGCGCCCGTGGATCGGCGGCGCGGTCCAGGTGGTGCTCGACGACCCGGCGGATCCCACCCCGTTCTGGGTGGTCAGCACCCGACGCCCGACGGAGCTGGCCGCCGCGCTGCTGGCCGCCCGCGACGCGGCCTGAGCCCGCCCCACCCCACGGCCGACCTTGCCGGCGATCATGAAGTTAGCGCGTGGGAGAGCGCTCCCCGCCGCCGCCAAGTTCATGATCATCCCCTCGAAGGTGGGGGTGGTCAGGTCGGCTTGCCGGGGAGCCCTCGGGCGGCGTGCCGCAGGTCCTTGCGGAGATGCTCGCCGAGCGCCCGGGTGGCCCGCCGGTTGAGGTAACCGGCCACCGCGGCGCCGGTCAGGAACGGGCCGAGCGTGGTGAGGTTGCGGCCGAATCGACGCAACAGGCTGTCCCGCAACTCGCGGCGGGCGGCGGTGCCCAGCACGGCGCTCACCCCGACGCCGGGCATCATCGGGTTGATCCCCCGTTGGCCGGCCCAGGACTGCACGAGCGCCACGGTGCGCGCGGTCCCACCGGTGGGCAGCGGCATCCGGTGCAGTTCGTGCAGTTCACCGATCAGCTTCAGCTCGATCGCCACCACGGCGACCGTCTCGGCGGCCAGCAGGACCGGCGCGGAGAGCAGGGTGGGCGTGACCGCCCATTCGACCGCCGCGACGCCGCCGCCGGCCGCGCCGATGCCGGCGGTGGCCCGGGACGCGTTGCGGACCAGTCGGTCGGCGAGCGCGTCGTCGTCCAGGCCGGGGAAGTGCCGCCGCAGCGTGGCGAGGTCACGGATCGGCACGTGCGGCGCGACCTCGGCGACGGTGTCCGTCATCCAGCGCAGCGCCGCTCTGGGCTTGAACAGGTCGGTGAGGCCGCGAGCGCGGGCCTGGCCGACCAGCCGGACCAGCAGTTGCCGGCGGCGGGCCGGAGCGATGTCGTCGGCGGTCAGGGCGGCGACCGTGGGGCCCAGTTCCGCGCCGGACGGTGCCGGTCCCGGCTCCGGGGCCGGCGTCCGGTCGGTCTCGTCGGCCCGCTCGCTGCGCTCGCTCACCCGTCCGCCCTCCTCCGCGCGGCGTGGCAGCCGCCCGTACGAGTCAAGCAGCTTCCCGCCACCGTCGCACGGCAGCTCGAACAGCGGCGGCCTCGTCGACGAGGCCGCCGCCGGTGTCCCGGCTCGGGATCAGACGCACTCGCGGCAGATCAGGTCGCCGTTGCGCTCGACCGCCAGCTGGCTGCGGTGGTGGACCAGGAAGCAGCGGGCGCACCTGAACTCGTCCTGCTGCATCGGGAGCACCTTGACCGTGAGCTCTTCGTCGGCCAGGTCGGCGCCGGGCAGCTCGAAGCTCTCGGCCACTTCGGCCTCGTCGACGTCCACGGCGCCCGACTGTGAGTCGACCCGCCGGGCCTTGAGCTCTTCCAGGCTGTCCTCGCCGAGGTCGACCTCGTCGCGACGCGGGGCGTCGTAGTCGGTGGCCATCGGTTTCACTCTCCAATATCGATATGGTCGCTGCCGGTTGTAACGCCGGACGACGCCGTTTCGGTTCCCCTGGCCGGCCACCATCTGTGTCGGGCACCCGACCCGACGACCGTTGGGTCGGGTTCGCCGGAGCGGAACCCCCCGGCGAGCGCGGAACCTTACCCCCCCTTGGGCGAGGCATGTATACCGCCCTCGCGGGAGAGATGTACGCCCCAAAGCCCGAAGTTGTTCCCAATGTGACTCAGGCGACACGAAGATAGGGGTAGTCCTACCCGTTCCTCCGGTGGCGCGCCGGCATGTCGGACTGTTTCCACGCGGGAGCCGGACAAGGGTTAACCTCAGCGGCGTACTTCGACGGCCGACAGACGCGGCCCGACCGCGGCGGCCGCCGCCACCCAATCACTGTCCGGGGAGCGCCCAGGATGAGTTTTGCGCGAGTGCGGGCACTCGTTGTCGTCGGACTGCTGGCGGTCATCGCCCTGGTCTTCGTGTTCATCGCCGTCCTCCGCGACAGTCAGGGCGAGGCCGGCACCGCGGCCGGCTGCCCGGACGGCTGGCCGCTTGTCGACCTGCGGCTGCGCGAGCAGAAAGACGTGAAGATCAACGTCTACAACGCCACCGACGAGGCCGGCCGGGCCAGTGGCGTGGCGGACGACTTCCGCAACCGAAAGTTCCAGGTCAAGAAGGTCGGCAACGAGAAGAAGGAGGTCGACGGCGTGGCGGTGCTGCGCTTCGGCCCGAAGGGTGTCGGCTCGGCCCATCTGCTGCGGGCCTACTTCCTCAACAACGCCGAGCGGGTGTTCCAGCCGGACCGCAAGGACGACACCGTCGACGTGGTCCTCGGCAACGGCTTCCAGCAGCTGGCCACCACCACCGAGGTGAACCAGTCGCTCGGTGACCTGGGTGCTCCCGAGGCTCCGCCCGAGACGTGTCCGATGCCGGTCGAGAAGTGACCGCCGGGCCGGTCCGCCGGCCCCGATGACGACGCGGCCCCCGGACGTTTCAGCCGGGGGCCGCGTCGGCGCATACCGGTCAGGGGCCGCCGGAGGCGTCCAGGTCGGCGAGCCGGGTGTGCAGCGGCGCGTGCAGCGCCGGCGGCGCGGCGAGCACCAGGTCCGGTCCGGCCGGCCGACCGGACAGGCCGGTCACCAGCAGTCCGGCCTCCCGGGCGACCAGCCCGCCCGCGGCGAGGTCCCAGGCGGCCAGCCCCTTCTCGAAGTAGGCGTCCACCCGTCCCTCGGCGGCCAGGCAGAGGTCGAGCGCCGCCGCGCCCATCCGGCGGATGTCCCGCACGTGCCCGATCAGCTCGGCGACCACCCGGGCCTGGTGCGACCGGCGACCGGCGTCGTACCCGAAACCGGTGGCGACGAGCGCCTGTCCCAGGTCGGTCTCGGCGGAGCAGCGCAACCGACGGTCGTCCCGCCAGGCCCCGCCGCCGGCGGTCGCCGTCCACTCTTCGCCGGTGAACACGTTGCGCACCACGCCGGCGACGACCTCGCCGGCCACCTCGGCGGCGAGCGACACCGCGCAGTAGGGCAGGCCGTAGAGGTAGTTCACGGTGCCGTCGATCGGATCGACGATCCACCGCACCCCGTCCGGCGCGGCCGGGCCGGTCACCCCCGCGCCGTACTCCTCGCCGAGCACGGCGTCGCCGGGCCGCCGCTCCCGCAGCGCGTCGCGCACCTGCCGCTCCACCGCCCGGTCGGCGGCGGTGACCACGTCGGTCACCGTGCTCTTGGTCGCGGCCACCGAGACGCCCTCGGCGCGCATCCGGTGGGCGGTGGCGGCGGCGTCCCGGGCCACCTCGACGGCGATCGTGAGCAGTTCCCGCGGCGTGGGCGCCGAGGTGATCATGTTTGTCCCCTTCCCGCGCGATCGGGTCCGCCCGGTCCGCGCGTGGTTATCATCCTTACAAAGTCCACATCTGCGCCGATTCGGCGGTCCCGGACCGGCGGTACGCCGTGCGGCGCGGGATGATCGCGGCAGACGGCGTTACAATTCACCCTGCCCACGCGCCACGGACCGCCAGCGACCGGACGGACCGGGACACGGGGGTTCCTCAAAGACTCGCCCGGCACGGCCGTTCGTGCTGCGCCGGACGACCCGGCCGTGCTCGCTCTTCGCCTCCGGAAGGTCATTCGTGACAGAACCCCGCCAGACCGGCGCCGACGTTCGCTCGCTCACCGACACCCTGATCGCCCACGCGCAGAGCGCCGGCGGCCAGCTCACGTCGGCCCAGCTCGCGCGCACCGTCGAGTCCGCCGAGGTGACCCCGGCCCAGGCCAAGAAGATCCTCCGCGCGCTCTCCGAGGCGGGCGTGACGGTGGTGGTGGACGGCTCCGCCAGCACCCGTCGCCGGGTCGCCGCGGCCCGGTCCGCCACTCCGGCTTCCCGGGCCACCACCGCCAAGACCACCAAGAAGGCCGCCGCGCCCGCCCCGAAGCAGGCGCCCGCCGCCGAGGAGGCCCCCGCTCCGGCGCCACGCAAGGCGACGGCGCGCAAGGCCGCCGGCACCACCGCCGAGGTGGCCGCCAAGGCCGCCGCCCCGGCGAAGGCCACCAGGACGACCCGGGCCACGAAGGCCACCGTGGCCGCCAAGACCGCCGCGGCCAAGCCGGGCAAGGCCGGTGCCAAGAGCGAGGGCGCCGAGGGCGAGGTCGATCCGGAGGAGCTGGCCGCCGAGATCGAGGACGTGGTGGTCGAGGAGCCGGCCGAGCTGGCCCAGGCCGCCGCGGCGGACGCGGCGAGCTCCGCCACCGACAACGACTTCGAGTGGGACGACGAGGAGTCCGAGGCGCTCAAGCAGGCGCGTCGCGACGCCGAGCTGACCGCCTCCGCCGACTCGGTCCGGGCCTACCTGAAGCAGATCGGCAAGGTCCCGCTGCTCAACGCCGAGCAGGAGGTCGAGCTCGCCAAGCGGATCGAGGCCGGCCTCTACGCCGCGGAGCGGCTGCGCGCCGCCGACGAGGGCGAGGAGAAGCTCGTCCGCGACATGCAGCGTGACCTGATGTGGATCTCCCGGGACGGCGAGCGGGCCAAGAACCACCTGCTGGAGGCGAACCTCCGACTGGTGGTCTCGCTGGCCAAGCGCTACACCGGGCGGGGCATGGCCTTCCTCGACCTGATCCAGGAGGGCAACCTCGGCCTCATCCGCGCCGTCGAGAAGTTCGACTACACCAAGGGCTACAAGTTCTCCACGTACGCCACCTGGTGGATCCGCCAGGCCATCACCCGCGCCATGGCCGACCAGGCCCGCACCATCCGCATCCCGGTGCACATGGTCGAGGTGATCAACAAGCTCGGTCGGATCCAGCGCGAGCTGCTCCAGGACCTGGGCCGCGAGCCCACCCCGGAGGAGCTCGCCAAGGAGATGGACATCACACCCGAGAAGGTGCTGGAGATCCAGCAGTACGCTCGGGAGCCCATCTCGCTCGACCAGACCATCGGCGACGAGGGCGACAGCCAACTCGGCGACTTCATCGAGGACTCCGAGGCCGTGGTGGCGGTCGACGCCGTGTCGTTCTCGCTGCTCCAGGACCAGCTCCAGCAGGTCCTCCAGACGTTGTCCGAGCGTGAGGCGGGTGTGGTGCGCCTGCGCTTCGGTCTCACCGACGGCCAGCCCCGCACCCTGGACGAGATCGGCCAGGTGTACGGCGTGACCCGGGAGCGCATCCGGCAGATCGAATCCAAGACCATGTCCAAGTTGCGGCACCCCTCGCGTTCCCAGGTGCTCCGCGACTACCTGGACTGACCGCGCACGTCAACCAGTCGTGTCGGTTTGATCACCAGCCGTAGAACACCGATAGTTGATCCGTCGGTTGCCTGTTTGTGATCGTTGACGTGGCACCCTTGGTGCACGGCACACTGTCTTCCACGCCAGGTGTGACCTCGGTCCCCCGCGGGCACACAGGGAAGGCAGGGCCCGAGATGGGTGTTGCACGATAGGTGAGCAACGACCGACGAGTGTGTTCATCGGTGACGACCAGAGGAGGAAGGCGATGACCCCGACCCTCACGCCGCCGCCCGAGACGGTGAGCCCCCCGGCCGCCGATGAACGGTGCGACCGCTGTAATGCTGCCGGCAAGCTCCGGATCACCCTGTCGGGTGGGAGTGAGCTGGTGTTCTGTGGGCACCACGCGAACAAGTACGCGGAGGATCTCGTGAAGATCACCGTGCGCTACGCGACGGACCCGGAGTTCAGCTGGCGGGGCGCCGATCTGATGGCGAACTGAGCCGACAAACAATCCGCAACGCGACATAACCGGCCGGAGGCACCCACCGCGGGTGCCTCCGGCCGGTTCGTCGTGCCCAGGGCGTGACAGGTGTGCGTTAAGCGGGGCCCCCGCCTCTACCGGAGGCGTTAAGCGGGGCCCCCGCCTTACAGGGTCTGCACGGTGGCGATGCGTTCCTCCAGCTGCTCTATCGTCGCCTGGGCGCTGGGCGGGCCGCCGCACAGCCGGCGCAACTCGGCGTGGATCTTGCCGTGCGGCTGGCCGGTGTGGTGGTGCCGGGCGGCCACCAGGGCGTTCAGCTGCCGCCGTAGGGCCACTCGACGCTGGGCCGCACTCATCGGAGGGGGCGCCGCCACGGGGGCCGCAGCGGCCGGCTCAGCGGTCCGTTGGGCTGCCCGGCGGCGCTGCGCGGCGAGCTGATCGGCCTGCCGCTTGGTCAGCAGCAGCGAAACCTGGTCGGCGGTGAGCAGACCGGGCAGACCGAGATATTCCTCCTCCTCCGGCGTGCCGGCCTGGGCGGCGGTGCCGAACGACGCGCCGTCGAAGATCACCTGGTCCAGCTCGGCGGTCGCGGAGAGCGCGGCGAACCGCTTCTCCAGCTCGCCGCTGGCGCCGTCGTCGCGCTGGGCGCGCTCCAGCAGGTCGTCGTCGAAGCCCTCGCGGTCCTTGGGCTTGCCGAGCACGTGGTCCCGCTCGATCTCCATCTCGCTCGCCAACCCGAGCAGGTGCGGCACGCTCGGCAGGAACACCGAGGCGGTCTCGCCCGGACGGCGGGCCCGGACGAACCGGCCGATCGCCTGCGCGAAGTAGAGCGCGGTGCTGGCGCTCGTCGCGTACACCCCGACGGCCAGCCGGGGGATGTCCACGCCCTCGGACACCATCCGCACCGCCACCAGCCACCGCTGCTCGGACTCCGCGAACGTCGCGATCCGGGCGGACGCGCCCTGGTCGTCGGAGAGCACCACGGCGGCCTTCTCGCCGGTCACCTGCTCCAACAGCTTCGCGTAGGCGCGGGCCACCTGCTGGTCGCTGGCGATCACCAGGCCGCCCGCGTCCGGCATCCCGTTGGCCCGCAGCACGCTCAGCCGGGCGTCGGCGGCGCGCAGCACCTGCGGCATCCAGTCACCGGCCGGATCGAGCGCGGTCCGCCACGCCTGCGCGATCAGGTCCTGCGTCATCGGCTCGCCCAGCCGGGCGGCCAACTCGTCGCCGGCGTTGGTGCGCCACCGGGTCTCCCCGGAGTAGGCCAGGAACAGCACCGGCCGGACCACGCCGTCGCGCAGCGCGTCGGCGTAGCCGTAGACGGAGTCGGCGCGGGACCGCAGCAGCCCGTCCCCGCCCCGTTCGTAGCTGACGAACGGGATCGGGTTGTCGTCGGAGCGGAACGGCGTGCCGGTGAGCATCAGCCGGCGTACCGCGGGCTCGAACGCCGCCTTGACGCCGTCGCCCCACGTCCGGGCGTCGCCGGCGTGATGGATCTCGTCGAGGATGACGAGGGTCCGGCGGGTCATGGTGCGCCGGCGGTGCACCTGCGGCGCCATGCCGACCTGGGCGTAGGTGACCACCGCGCCGTGGAAGTCGGCGGCGGAGTGCAGGTCGGCGTTGCGGAACGCGGCGTCCAACTGGATGCCGACCCGGGCCGCGGCCTGGGCCCACTGGGTCTTCAGGTGCTCGGTCGGCGCGACCACGGTGACCGCCTCGACGGTGCCGTCGGCGAGCAGCTCGGCGGCGATCCGCAGGGCGAAGGTGGTCTTTCCGGCGCCGGGCGTGGCGACCGCGGTGAAGTCCTCGGCCCGGCGGCGCAGGTATTCCACCATCGCCCTGCGCTGCCAGGAACGCAGGGGCGGGAACGTGTCGAGCACCGGCAACCGGGGTGGCACGGTCAGCTCCTCTCCGCCGCGGACGGCGACGGGCCCGACCGGGGCCACCGGGGGCCGCCGCCCATGAAAACGCCCTCGCGCATCCCGTGCCGCGAAGGCCGACTCAGCATAACCAGCGGAGACGTTCCGCCCCACCCGACGCCACGCCTGTCACATCCGCCCAACCCGGTGCGGGAGGGCACTACCGCTCCGGTCCGCGCGCGCCGGTGCGCGGCGGGCGCAGCGTCGCCACCGGAGCGGACCAGCGCCGGCGCAGCGAGATCAGGCGCAGCCCGAAGACGAAGACCGCCGCTCCGGTGAGCGTCGGCGCGGTGGCCTGTCCGTACGTCGACAGCAGCGCCACCATGATCGAGCCGGCGAGCGCGGCCACGGCGTAGATCTCCCGGCGCAGCACCACCGGGATCTCACCGGTGAGCAGGTCCCGGCCGAGGCCACCGCCGATCGCGGTGAGCATGCCGATCATGCAGGCGCCGACGGCCGGCACGTGCGCGTCGAGCGCCTTGAGCGTGCCGGTGACGGTGAACAGGGCCAGCCCGGCCGCGTCGAGCACCAGCACGGTGGTGCGCAGGCGGGCGAGCTGGGGATGCGACCGGAACACGACGGCGGCGACGACCGCCGCGGTGACCGCGTACCGCCAGTCGGCGAACGCCAGCGGGGGTACCTCGTCGATGACCAGGTCGCGGAAGATCCCACCGCCGAGGGCGGCGACCACGCCGACGAAGACCACCCCGAACAGGTCGAGCCGTTTGACCACCGCCGCGGAGGCGCCGGAGGCGGCGAAGACCGCCACGCCGGTGAGGTCGGCGAGGAGCAGGGCGGTGGAGGTGGTCACCGCCGCAGGTTACGTGGGCGGGCGGCGGAGCCGCCCGCGGTCACTCGCCCCAGGACTCGTAGATCTCCTTGCACTTCGGGCAGACCGGGGAACCGGGCTTGGCGGCCTTGGTCACCGGGAAGGTCTCCCCGCACAACGCGATGACGTACGTGCCCATGACCGCGCTCTCGGCGATCTTGTCCTTACGCACGTAGTGGAACATCTCAGGGCCGGTGTCGGCGTCCTTCTGCTCCGGGCGTTCGAGAATCTCAGTGCTCACGTCCCCACCTCCGGCTTCCCAGTTTTGCAGGCCGGCCGGGTCGGGTCCACCACAGGCCACCCGGCGGGCGGCCCGTACCGTAACGGACGTGACCAACTTTCGCATCAGCCTCGGTGGTGAGGTGGCCGACGCCCTGCGCGCCGGGCGTCCGGTCGTCGCGCTGGAGAGCACCATCGTCTCGCACGGACTCCCCCGACCGGACAACCTGCGCGTGGCGCGGCAGATCGAGCAGGCGGTCCGCGACGCGGGCGCGGTCCCGGCCACCATCGGCATGGTCGGCGGCGAGCTGCGGGTCGGCCTGGACGACGCCCAACTCACCCGCCTCGCCACGGTCGACGGAGTGAGCAAGCTCTCGGTCCGCGACCTGGCACCGGCGGCGGCGACCGGCGCGGACGGCGCCACCACGGTCGCGGCCACCAGCGCGGTGGCGGCGGCGGCCGGGATCGACCTGTTCGCCACCGGCGGGCTGGGCGGCGTGCACCGGGAGGCGGCGCAGACGTTCGACGAGTCGGCCGACCTGGTCACGCTGGCCCGTACCCCGATCACGGTGGTGTGCGCCGGGGTGAAGTCGATCCTCGACACCGGCGCCACCCTGGAACGGCTGGAGACGCTGGGGGTGGGCGTGGTGGGTTACCGCACCCGCCGGTTCCCCGGGTTCTATCTCACCGACTCCGGCTTCGACCTGGACTGGTCGGTGGACTCCCCGGAGCGGATGGCCGACGTGCTGGCCGCCCGGGCGGCGCACGGCGTGCACCGGGGTGGGCTGGTGGTGGCCAACCCGCTGCCGGCCGACGAGCAGCTCGACCCGGCGCTGCACGACCGCACACTCGCCGACGGGCTGGCCGCGCTGGCCCGCGAGGGGATCACCGGCAAGGCCGTCACCCCGTTCCTGCTGGCCCACTTCCACTCCGCCACCGAGGGCGCCAGCCTGACGGTGAACGTCCGGATCATCCTGCGTAACGCCGACCTGGCGGCGCGGATCGCGGTCGCCGCGGCCGGCACCCCATGAGCGGACGCACCGAGCGCCGTGAGCCCACTCCCGGTCTTCCGGGCGCGGGTTCCCCGCGCGTCGTCGTGGTGGGCGACGTGATCACCGACGTGGTCGCGATGCTGTCCGGGCCGCTCGCGACCGGCTCGGACACCGCCGCCGGGATCCGGTTCAGCGGCGGCGGGCAGGCGGCCAACACCGCGGCCTGGCTCGCCGGCCAGGGCGCGGCCGTGACGCTCGTGGCCGCCGTGGGCGACGACGAGACCGGCCGGGAACGGGTCGCCGAGCTGACCCGGGTCGGCGTGGAGTGCGCGGTGGAGCGGCACGAGGGCTACCCGACCGGCACGGTGATCGTGCTCGCCCACGACGGGGAGCGCACCATGATCAGCCAGCGGGGCGCGAACCTGCGGCTGACCGCGGCGCACGTGGACACCGCCCTGGCCGCGGCGCCCGACGCCGGGCATCTGCACCTGTCCGCGTACACCCTGTTGGACGTCGGGTCGCGCGGCGCGGGCCTGCGCGCGCTGGCCGCCGCCCGCGAACGCGGGCTGACCGTCAGCGTCGACGCGGCCTCCGCGGCGCCGTTGCGGCGCGTCGGCGGGTCGTTCCTGACCTGGGTACGCGACGTCGACCTGCTGCTTGTCAACACGGACGAGGCGACGGTGCTGGCCGGCGGCCTGGACCCGGCGGCGCAGGCGCGGGCGTTGACCTCGGTGGCGCACCGGGTGGTGGTCAAACGCGGCGCGGCCGGGGCGGTCTGGGTGGAGCGCGGCGGTCGGGTGGAGGCGGCCCCGGCGCCCGGGGTGGCCGTGGTGGACGTGACCGGCGCGGGGGACGCGTTCGCCGCCGGGCTGCTCACCGCCTGGCTGGCCGGCGCCGGTCCGCGTGCCGCCCTGGCCCGCGCCGGCGACCTCGGCGCCCTGGCCGTGACCACGGTGGGCGCCCGACCCACGCCCTGAGCCGGCGGACCGGTCCGGGCGTCGACGCGGCCGGACCGGTCAGGGCTCGGCGTCGATGACCTTGTGCGCGCGTTCCTCGGTGGGCAGTGCCATCGGCGGGGTCTCGTCCCGGCCCCGGTGCTGGAAGCGGGTGGCCAGCCGGTGCTCCTCCTTGGGCGGGCGGTCGTTCGCGAGCAGCACCGCGAGCCACGGGATGAGCACCATGCCGAGGGCGCAGAGCGGCAGCCAGAGCCAGAGCAGCGGGGCCTTGACGCCGACCAGGATCGCGCCCGCCACCAGGCAGGCGACCCGGACGGCCATCATCAGCACGTAGCGCTTCTGCCGGCTGTTGAGCTGGTCGTCCTGGCTGCGCCGGGCGTCGGTGATCAGGATCGGCTGGTAGGCCTGACGCTTCACCACTGACCTCCTACGAGGGGATACGCCCCATCCTGTCACTACCCGCGGGCGATCGACCAAGATCCGGCCACGTGTTACGCCCGTGGTACGCTGCGTCCTGTGGCCAACCGGTTCAGCTTCACCGACGAGGCGCTGGCGAACCTGCGGGTCTACGACGTCACACCCGGGGAAGTCTGGGAGGCCCTGCACAGCCACCGCCGGGTCATCCGGCACCTCGGCGACGACGTCATGGTGGTCTACGCCACCGACCACCGCGGCCGGCGTCTCGCCGTGCTGCTGGCCGAGGCCGACGGCACCGACAACGACTGGGACATCCTCTCCGCCCGCGAACTGAGCGACGTCGAGGCCAAGCGCTACGACGACGCGGTGCGGAGGTCACGCCGACGAGGAGGCGGTCACCATGCACCGTGACGAGGCGACCAAGCGGTTCCACGCCGGTGGCGACGGGTTCGCCGACCTGATCGACGAGACGTCGCCGGCGCAGCTGCCCACCCCCGACACCGACGTGCCGATGGTCAGCCGGTCGGTACGCCTCCCGCTGGAGACGTACGACCGGGTCCGGGCCGCCGCCGACGCGCGCGGCATCGGCGTGACCACGCTGATGCGGCAGTGGATCGAGGCCGGCCTGGCCGACCTGGACGACTCGGCCACGGTCTCGCTCGCGGACGTGCGCCGCGCGCTGGCCTCGCTGTCCCGCCCCAACGCCGCCTGAACGTTCACGCCCCGGGCCCCGGCCTGAACGTTCACGCCTCGGGCCCGGCCTGAGCGCTCACGCCTCGGGCCCCGCCTGAGCGCTCACGCCTCGGGCCCGGCCTCGCCGATGGCCTCCCGCCCGACCGGCGAGGCGGAGGACTCCGGCGGCCGTCCCCGGGCGCGCCGCGCGTCCGCGAGGACGACGAGCGCCAGCACGCCGGCCACCACGCCGAGCGCCAGCAGGGCCGGCCCGGCGGTCAGCACGGGCGCGAGCAGCAGCAGCGCCACCAGCGCGACCACTCGGGAGCGGGAGACCCGGCCGAAGATCTCGTACTCGAAGCGGGAGCGGGCGACCAGGAAGACCACCGGGCCGCCCACCACGAAGACCAGCCGGCCCGGATCGGCCGCCACGAACGGGTGGGCGATGACCAACTCGTAGCCGACCGCGGCGCTCAGCACGCCGAGCACCATGAACAGGTGGGTCTGTGCGGCCGACTCGGCCAGCCGCCCCGGCGTGCCGGCCAGCCGCAACGCCTCCGCGAGCAGGTACCCGGCCCGGTGGAAGTAGAGCCGCCAGAGCAACGCGGTGACACCGAACGCGAGCGCGAACGCGGCGGCCGACCGGGCGGAGAACCGCTCCCCGCTGTAGGACACGCCGATCACCAGGATCGACTCGCCGAGCGCGATCAGGAAGATCTGCTGGTAACGCTCGGCCAGATGCTCACCGGCAAGCAGCCAGCTCCGGATGCGGGACGCCCCGAGCCGGGGCAACGGCCAGCCCAGGAACGCGCCCAGATAGTCCACCGCCAACGCGACCACCCACAGCGGCAGGCGCAGGTCGGGCACCAGCGCGCCGGCCAGCCAGAGCGGTGTGGTCGCCACCGCCCAGCCGACCAGCCGCACCGGCACCATCCGCCGCGGGTGCCCGCGCAACGCCGCCACCAACACCAGCGGACGCCCGACCATGATCACCACGTACGCGAGCGCGAACGCCAGCGCCCGTTCCTCAAGCGCGCGGGGAAGCGTCACCCCGAGCACCAGGCTGCCGAACATGACGCCGACCACGACCGCCTGGATGACCACGCGCTCCGGCTCGTACCGGCTGGTCACCCAGGTGGTGATGGTCCAGACGTGCCAGAGCACCAGGAAGAGCAGCAGCGTCCGCCCGACGTCGGCCGCCATGTGCCCACCGTCGACGTCGGCCACCATGCGCTGCGACACCCGGGTCAGCGCGAAGACGAAGACCAGGTCGAAGAAGAGCTCCAGGAAGGTGGCCCGGTTGGGGCTGGACATGGTGCGCAGCAGCCCCCCGCCCCGCTGCTCGCTCACGCCTCAGCCCTTCGCGGCCTTCGCCTCCGCCTTCGCCCGCTGCTTGAACTCGCGTACCCGGCGCAGCGACTCCGGGTCGGTCACGTCCGCCACCGACCGGTACGCCTCCGCGTCGCCGTAGTCGCCGGCCGCCTCGCGCCAGCCCGCCGGGGTGACCCCGAACCGCTTGCCGAGCAACGCGACGAAGATCTGCGCCTTCTGCCGACCGAAGCCCGGCAGCTCGGCGACCCGGCGCAACAGCTCCCGGCCGTCGGTCACGTCCGACCAGAGCCGGGCCGGGTCGCCGTCGTAGCGTTCCACGAGCGCCCGGCAGACCTCCTGCGTCCGGGCCGCCATCGCCTTGGGGAAGCGGTGCAGCGCCGGCGGCCCGGCGAACAGCTCCACAAGCGCCTCCGGGTCGTACCCGGCCAGTTCCCGGGCGTCCGGCTCGTGGCCGAGCCGCTGCGCCAGCACGTACGGCGAGGAGAACGCCTTCTCCATCGGCACCTGCTGGTCCAGCACCATGCCGAGGAGCAGCGCCAGCGTGTTCCGGTGGAGGAAGTCATTCGCGGCGGGATCGATAGGCAAGGACAACGTCATGACAGACATGGTCCCGCAACAGACCCCGCCGACCATGCGGGTTCGACGAGACACGCACTCGCCCCTGCCCGCGCCGCGGCGACACCGAGCGCATGGACGGGTCGGAAGGACCGGAACGGTTACCCTCGGTGCGTCGTCCCAACGGAGGTTGCCGTGCCGAGTCTGGAGAGACCCCGCGTCGAGTACCGCACACCGGAAGACCTGGTCCGGGACGTCAGGGCGGGACTGGTGCGGATCCCACCCTTCCAGCGCTCGTTCAAGTGGGAGGGCACGGACATCGTCCGGCTCTTCGACAGCCTGCTGCGCGGTTTCCCGATCGGTAATCTGCTCCTCTGGCAACGTCCGGCACCGGCCCAACGGCTTCAGGTCGGGCCGCTGGACGTCCAGGCGCCAGAAACCGCCTCGGCGCTCTGGGTCGTTGACGGCCAGCAGCGCATCGTGTCTCTTGTCGGAGCGCTGACCAGGGCGGATAGCGCTGTCGACCCCCGCTTCCGAGTGCATCTCGACCTCGACACCGGCGAATTCCACACCGCGGGCGCACGTCAGCGCACGCCACGGCCCTGGATCCCGGTGAGTTTCCTGCTGGACACCGCGGTCCTGCTGCGCTGGATGCGGGACAACTCCGGCTGGCTCTCCGAGGCTCAGCTCGCGCTGGCCGACCAGGCCGCCAAGGCGATCCGCGAATATCAGATCCCGACCTATGTCGTGCATTCGGCAGATGAGAACGCCCTGCTCGAGATCTTCACGCGCATGAACACCACCGGCAAACGATTGACCAAGTCCGAGGTGTTCCAGGCGTTGCACGCCGGTGCCGTTGGCGGCGAGTTGAGCACCCTGCACGATCTCGGCCGGGTGCCCGCCACTCAGGGTTTCGGCGCGCTCGACGATCGGCTGACCCTGCGCTGTGTCCTCGCCTACCGGGGTGGAGACATCTTCCGCGAGGACTTCCGCCAGGAGTTCGGGCCGCAGGACGACCCGGCCGAGACGCTGCGGGACGTGGCCGCGCGGCTGCGTGAGGCGGTCGACTTCCTTCGCGGCCCCTGCGGCATCCCGCACATCAGGCTGCTGCCCTACTCCCACGTGCTGCCGATCCTGGTTCGCTTCATCCGTCTGCACGGGGTGCCGACCGGCCGACCGGCGACCCTGCTCCGCAGGTGGGTGTGGCGCAGCGCGGTCGCCGGCAGCCGGGCCCGCGGTGTGGGCGTCGCCGACGTACGCAACCAGGTGGAGGCGGTCGACGCGGCCGACCCGCAGACCGCGGCGATGAGCGTGCTCCGGCAGGTGCAGCAGTTCCCGGACTTCGTCGCGGAGCTGGACAAGGTCCACTTCAATCACGCGATGACGAAGCTCAACACGTTGGGGCTTCTCTCCGCCGAGCCGCGCGACCCGGCGAGCGGAGAAATTCTCAACGTGACCCGCCTGCTCGATCACGGAAGCCCGCTGCGTCCGTTTCTCCCCGACGACGGACCTGCCAGGCAGACGATCGCCAACCGACTCGTCCTGCCAGCCGGGGAGCGTCTGACGGCGGACCTCATGGCGACCGTCTCACCGACGGTCGCGGCCAGTCATCTGATCGACGAGGCCGCGCAGGAGCGCCTGGCGCGCGCGGACTGGGATGGCTTCCTCCACCTTCGGGGAGGCGTGTGCGAGCGGACCATCACCGACCACGTCAACCGGATGGCCGAGTGGGGCGCGCGGGACGGGCGGGCCACGGCCGACATCCTCCGGCAGGTCGCCTGAGATGGCCGAGGTCACCGCGCAGGTGCGGCTGCACGGCCGTCGGGTCGGCGAGCTGAGTTTCCGACAGGGAGGCTCGGAGTTCAGCTACGACGACGACCTCGCCTCGCCTCGCCATCAGGTGCTGGGGCAGATCTTCGAGGACGATCCGCGGGCGATCCGACGGGCCCGCGTCGGCGTGCCCGCCTGGTTCGCGAACCTGCTACCGGAAGGGGCGCTCCGCCGCCAGATCGTCCGGGAGCTGGGAGGTGGGAACGTCGGCGACTTCACCCTGCTGCTGCGCGTGGGCGGCGACCTACCGGGCGCGGTGACGGTGCACGCCGACACCGAGCCCGAGGATGATGTCCTCCCGGACACGCCAGGGGAGGCCGATCATCCGCTCCGGCACTCCCTGGCGGGCGTGCAGCTGAAGTATTCGATCTCCGCGGAGCGATTGGCCGTTCCGGTCAGCGGGCAGGGCGGGTGGTGGATCGTGAAACTGCCCGACCACGGGCTGCGGGACCTGCCGGTCAACGAATACCTCACCATGAGCTGGCTACGGTCGGCTGATTTCCCGGTGCCACCGGTGCGCCTGATCCGCGCCGACGAGGTCAAGGGCCTCTCCGACGGCATGGTGGATCCGAACGATCTCGTCTACCTCATCCAGCGGTTCGACCGGTCCTCCGCCGGACGGATCCACGCCGAGGACTTCGCCCAGGTCGCCGACATCGAACCGATGTTCAAGTACAGCGAGTCGGGCACCTCGTACGACACCCTGGCCGCGGTCATCCTTCAACTGACCGGCGAGGAGGGCTATCTCGACTTCGTCCGCCGGCTCGCCGCGATGCTTGTGGTCGGGAACACCGACGGGCACCTGAAGAACTGGGGACTGGTCTATCCGGACGGCCGGACGCCACGGCTCGCCCCGGTCTACGACTTCCACTCACTCTCGGTGTATTCGCGCTACCGGTGGTCGCCCTTGGCGCTCAGTCTCGGCAGCGAGACGGTTCCGGCGCTGATCGACCACGAGCACTTCCGCCGGTTGGCGGAGATCGTCGGCGGAGATCCGGAAGCCACGTCGGAGGCGATCTCCCAGACGGTCAGCCAACTGCGGGACGCCTGGCACGGTGGGCTGGCGGACGAGGCTCGGAGCCGATTTCCCGCCCTGGCCGACCACTACTCCCAACGGCTTGAGACGTTGCCGATCTGCCGTTCCCGGTAGCGGGTTCGGCGCGGCCCGGTGGACTCCGCTGGGGGTCCACCGGGCCGCGCGGCCTGCGGAAAGCGTCAGTTCACCACGAAGAGCAGCCGGTTCGGCGAGCCGGAGCCCGGGTTGGTCACCTTGCCGGTGGTGGCGTTGCTGGTCAGGTAGCTGGCGACCTGCGCCGGGGAGTAGGACGGGTTCGCGGACAGCACCAGCGCCGCCGCGCCGGCCACGTGCGGCGAGGCCATCGAGGTCCCGCTGATCGTGTTGGTCGCGCTGTCGCTGGTCCGCCAGGCCGAGGTGATCGACGAGCCCGGGGCGAAGATGTCCACGCAGGAGCCGTAGTTCGAGTACGAGGCACGCGCGTCGGTGCTGGTGGTGGCGCCCACCGTGATCGCCGAGGCGACCCGCGACGGCGAGGAGTTGCAGGCGTTGGCGCTGGAGTTGCCGGCCGCCAGCGCGTAGGTGATGCCGGAGCTGATCGAGTTGGCCACCGCGTTGTCGAGCGAGGTGCTGACACCGCCACCGAGGCTCATGTTGGCCACGGCCGGCTTGACCGCGTTCGAGGTGACCCAGTTGACGCCGTTGACCACGCCGGCGGTGGTGCCGCTGCCGGAGCAGTTGAGCACCTTCACCGCGATCAGGCGTACGCCCTTGGCCACGCCGTACGTGCTGCCGCCGACAGTGCCGGCGACGTGCGTGCCGTGGCCGTTGCAGTCGGTGTTGTTGCTGTCCACCGTGTTGGTGCCCCAGGTGGCCCGGCCGCCGAACTGGCTGTGCGTGGTCCGGATGCCGGTGTCGATGATGTAGGCGCGCACGTTGGTGGCGGTGTTCGGGTAGGTGTAGGTGCTGTTGAGCGGCAGGTTGCGCTGGTCGATCCGGTCCAGCCCCCAGGTGGCGCCGGTCTGGGTGCCCTGCACTGTCATCCGCCGGTCCTGCTCGACGTACGCGACGGCCGGGTCGGCGGCGAGCCGACGTGCCTGTCCGGCGCTCATCTTTGCGCTGTAGCCGGTGAGCGCGGCGCTCCACACCGCGCCGACGCTGCCGCCGTACCGCTTGGTCAGGCCGGCCGCCCGGTCCGGCACGGCGGTGCGGGCGGTACGGCTGTTCGCGGCGCCGACCGCGTCGCCCTTGAGCATGACCAGGTAGCTGCCGCTGACGGCGTCGGCCGCGCCGGCGTACCGGATCTGGCCGGTCGGCGCGGCGAGGGCCGGGGTGGATGCGGCGGCGGTGAGGGCCGCGGCGGCGGCCGTGACGGCGAGCGCGCGCAGCGCACGACGCCGGGGAACGGACACGTCGGGCATGTTCTGGCTCCCTACCGGGCGGGCCGGTTCGTGGCCGGCGGTCCACCCATCGACAGATGTTGACGGGAATGCTAACCACACATCGATGTCCGTGAAAGAGATAGTTGCCGGGTAATACCGTCCGTGAACCGGATCCGGCGGGTGCGCGCCGCGCCGGGCCGCGGGCGGGGCAGGATGGCCCCGTGGACCGTCACGACATGCTGCTCTCCCCCGCCGGGGTCGACGCGCTGCGCACCGCGCTGACGCAGGCCCGCTTCACCGCCAACGGCATCGCCGGGCGGCTCGGCTCGCAGGCCACCGGCGGGGTCGCCCGCAACGACCACCGCGCCGCCCTGCGCGCCACCGAGGACCGCGACCGGCTGGCCACGCTGATCCGGGTGTTCATCTGCGACCAGACCGAGCCCGAGCCGGTGGTGGCCGCGGCGCTGGCCCCGCTGACCGTGGCGGAGGCGCTCGCCGGGGGCATCGTCGAGCGGCACGGCGACGGCCTGCGGGCCGGCGTGGACCTGGAGCCGTACGGCGACGACTGGTGGGTGCTCGCCGACGTCCCGGCCAGCGCCCGGCCCGGCCGACCGTTGCACGCCGAGCACGTGCTCGGCATCGGCGGGGCCACCCAGACGCTTATCGGCGCCGCCGTGCGCCGCCCGGTGGAGACCGCGCTCGACCTCGGCACCGGCTCCGGCGTGCAGGCGCTGCACCTGGGCACCCACGCCCGCCGGGTCACCGCCACCGACGTCTCCGAGCGGGCGCTGCGCTTCGCCGCCACCACCGCCGCGCTCAACGGGCAGGACTGGGAACTGCTCCGCGGCGACCTGGTCGCCCCGGTGGCCGGGCGCCGCTTCGACCTGGTGGTCAGCAACCCGCCGTTCGTGGTCGGCCCCGGCACCACCACGCACGTCTACCGCGACTCCGGGCGGGTCGGCGACGCGATCGGCGCCGAGTTGGCCGCCGCAGCCCCGCACCTGCTCACCGACGGCGGCACCATGCAGTACCTGGCGAACTGGGTGCACGTCACAGGCGAGGACTGGGGCGAGCGGGTCGCCGGCTGGTTCGCCGGCACCGGCCTGGACGCCTGGGTCATCCAGCGCGAGGTGGCCGACCCGATGGCGTACGTGAACCTGTGGCTGACCGACGTCGGGGAGAGCGCCGACCCGCAGCGGATGGAGGCGTGGCTGGACTGGTTCGACGCGCACAAGGTGGAGGCGATCGGGTTCGGCATCGTGTCGCTGCGCCGGGCCGGCCACGAACAGCCGATCATCCGGGTCGAGGACCTGCGCCAGCGGGTGGAACCGCCGCTCGGCGACCGGATCGGCGAATGGTTCGACAGGCAGGACTGGCTGCGCGCCCGGGGCGCCGACGGGCTGCTCGCCGCCCGCTACCGCGCCGCCGACGGGCTCCAGCTACGCCAGGAGGCCACCATGGGCGACGACGGCTGGGCGGTGGACCGGCAGGTCCTCGCCATGCCGCGCGGGCTGCGCTGGTCCGAGGAGATCGACCCGCTGGTGCTCGCCCTGGTCGGCGGCGCCGACGGCCGGCTGCCGCTGCGCGACCAGCTCGCCCTGCTCGCCGCCGCGCACGACGTGACCCCGGACGAGCTGGCCGAGGCGGCCGGCCCGATCGTGGCCCACCTGGTCGAACGCGGCCTCGTCGAGCCGGTGGTCGACTGATGCGGGCGCTTGTGCAGACCGTCGGCCGGGCCGCCGTCACGGTCGACGGGGCGGTGGTCGGCGAGATCGCCGACGGGCTGCTGGTGCTGCTCGGCGTCACCCACACCGACACCCCGCAGGTGGCCGCCACCATGGCCCGCAAGCTGCACGAGCTGCGCATCCTCGACGACGAGCGCAGCGCCGCCGACACCGGCGCGCCGCTGCTGGTGGTCAGCCAGTTCACGCTCTACGGCGACGCCCGTAAGGGCCGGCGACCGAGCTGGACCGCAGCCGCTCCCGCGCCGGTCGCCGAGCCCCTGGTGGAGGCCGTGGTGCAGGAGCTGCGCGCCCGCGGCGCGAAGGTGGAGACCGGCCGTTTCCGCACCCACATGCTCGTGGAGAGCGTCAACGTCGGCCCCCGTACCCTCCTGCTGGATCTCTAGAAGAACACGCCGCGGCGGGACAGCGACTGGCGCAGCCAACCGTCGAGCTGGGCGGCCCAGTCGGTACGGTCCGCCGTGGCGTGGTCCACCGTGAACCGGCCGAACGCGTCCCGGCCCTCGGTGAACAGGCCACCCCGCTTGTCCAGCTCCAGCACCACGTGCACCTGCCGCGGATCGGTGACGAAGGTGACCTCCAACTGGTTCATGGCGCCGGCGTACTGCGGTGCCGGATAGAACTCGATCTCCTGGTAGAACGGCAACTGCTGGTGTACGCCGTGGATGTGGCCCCGCTCGACGTCGGCGCGCGCGAACCGGAAGCCCAGCCGCAGCAGCGCCTCCAGCAGCCGCTCCTGGGCCGGCAGCGGGTGCACCGCCACCGCGTCCAGGTCACCGGAGTCCACCGCCCGGGCCACCTCCAGCTCGGTGCGCAGGCCCATCGTCATGCCGTGCAGGTGCTGGCCGTACAGGTCGGTGAGCGGGGTCTCCCAGGGCACCTGGAAGCGGAACGGCACGTCGTACCGCTGCCCCTGCGCCAGCCGGAACGCGCCGGTCACCTGGACCCGGCCGAACTCCTGGTTGGTGTGGTACTCCGAGTCGCCGCTCTCCACCTCGACCCGGGTCATCAGGCCGAGCGAGACCCAGCTCACATCCACCGGGTGGTCGCCGCCGACCACCTGGATCCGGCCCTCCAGTTGCCCACCGGGGCGGCAGTTCGGGTTGGCCAGCACCGTCTCCACCGACGGTCCGCCCACACCCATCGCCTGCATCAACCGCTTGAGGACCACCACGTTCTCCGATCGCCGTTTCCGTCCGCGGCCCCACCGGGCCGGTCGCTGGCACGGTAAGCGGGCCGGACAAACGACAACGGGAAATCCGCGCGGATTCGTGTCGGGTCCCCGATCGCCTCACCCCCGTCTCACGCCCCGACCGCCAAGCTGTTTGTCACCGGCCCACCGCGTCGTCGACACGGGGCCGGGACGGCACGTAGGACACGGGGAGAGACAGAGATGACGCAGCAGATGATCGAGCACCAGGACTTGGACGTCACCCTCACCGACCTCGACGCCACCGACGAGCGCGGCGTCTCCACCGACCTGGTCCGGGCGTACCTCAACGGCATCGGCCGCACCAAGCTGCTCACCGCGGCGCAGGAGGTCGAGCTGAGCAAGCGGATCGAGGCCGGCCTCTTCGCCGAGGAGAAGCTCTCCGCCTGCACTCCGGTCTCCGCCGAGTTGCGCGCCGACCTGACGCTGATCGCGGCCGAGGGACGCGCCGCCAAGGACCACCTGCTGGAGGCGAACCTGCGGCTCGTGGTGAGCATCGCCAAGCGCTACACCGGGCGGGGCATGGCCTTCCTCGACCTGATCCAGGAGGGCAACCTCGGCCTCATCCGCGCCGTCGAGAAGTTCGACTACACCAAGGGCTACAAGTTCTCCACGTACGCCACCTGGTGGATCCGCCAGGCCATCACCCGCGCCATGGCCGACCAGGCCCGCACCATCCGCATCCCGGTGCACATGGTCGAGCAGGTCAACCGGATGGTCCGGGTCCGCCGCGAGCTGTCGGTGACGCTGGGCCGCGAGCCCACCGTCGGCGAGGTCGCCCGGGCGCTTGAGATCCCCGAATACCAGGTGATCGAGCTGATCTCGTACGACCGGGAGCCGGTCAGCCTCGACCAGGCGGTCGGCGAGGACGGGGAGAGCGCGCTCGGGGACTTCGTCGCCGCGGTGGACCCGCGTACCGAGCCCGGCGACGCCGCCTCCAACGGCGAGCTGCGCAACGAGGTGCGCATCGTGCTGGCCACCCTCTCCCAGCGGGAGCAGGCGGTGATCCGGCTGCGTTTCGGCCTCGACGACGGCCGTCAGCGCACCCTCGACGAGGTGGGCCGCGAGTTCGGGCTGTCCCGTGAGCGGATCCGGCAGATCGAGAAGATCACGCTGCTCAAGCTGCGCGACCCGGAGCGGGCCAACCGCCTGGAGGCGTACGCCTGCTGACCCGCTGCCCCCGATCCGGCCCCGGCGTCTCGCCGGGGCCGGATCGTGTTAAGCGGGGGCCCTTCCTATACCGGAGGCGTTAAAAGGGGCCCCCGCCTTACAAGCGGCGGGGGCCGGTGTCGGGGCGTGGGGAAGCCGCGCCGGCGCCGACGGTGGCGTGCAGCACCGAGACGCCGTCCGGGCGGGCCAGCACCGGGTTGAGCGTCAGCGACCGCACCCGGGGCTGCTCGTCGGCCAACCGACCCACCCGCATCAACAGGTCGACGAGCGCCGCCCGATCGACCGGCGCGGCGCCCCGGTGCCCCCGCAGCAGCGGCGCGGCGCGCGGCTCGTCGACCAGCTCGGCCGCGTCCCGGTCGGTCAACGGCACCGCCCGCCACGCCCGGTCGCCGAGCAGCTCGGTCGCCACCCCACCCAGCCCGAACCCGACCACCGGCCCGAACGCCGGATCCTCCACCAGCTCCACCACGCACGCCACCCCGGGCGCGACCATCGGCTGGACCAGCACCTCCGCCCCGAACACCGGGGCCACCTCCGCGTACGCGCGGCGCAGCGCGGCGGCGTCGGCCAGGTCGAGCCGGACCGCGCCCAGATCGAGCCGGTGCCGCAGCCCCGGGGCCGCCGCCTTCAGCGCCACCGGCCAGCCGAGCCGCTCCCCCGCCGCCACCGCCTCGTCGGCCGAGCCGGCCGGCACCGACTCCACCACGTCGATCCCGTACGCGCCCAGCAGCGCCGCCGGATCCGCCCCGTCCGGGCCGAGCGCCGCCTGCCCCGCCGACCGGTCCACGCCGGCCAGCTCGGGCAGCGCCCCTGGCGGCCGGCGCAGCCAGTCCGCGTACCGGGTGACCCGGGCCAGCGCCCGCACCGCCTCCTCCACGCTCGGATACGCCGGCACCCCGGCCGGCACCCGACCGGCGAGGAACGTCGCCACCACCGGCTTGCCGGCGGCCGGCAGCGCCGCCGCGAAATCCGCCTCCGAATCGGTGAGCTGGCCGGGCAGCGGCGGGGCGAAGACCGCCACCACGGCGTCCACCCGCTCGTCGGCCGCCGCGGCGGCAAGCGCGGCGGCGTACGCGGCGGCCCCGGCGCTCGGCCCCACGTCGTGCGGGTAGCCGTCCGCCACCACCAGCCCCTGGGCGGCGCACGCGGTCGCGGCCAGCCCGGTCAACGCCGACGAGTTGCCCACCACGGCGGCCCGCCGCCCCGCCGGCAGCGGCTGGTGCGCCAGCAGCACCCCCACGTCGAGCAGCTCGGCCACGGTGTCCACCCGGATCACCCCGGACTGGGCGAACAACGCGCTGACCGCGGCGGCGTCGAGCGCCGGCGCGTCGCCCACGCCCGGTGGCCGGGCCAGCGACGCCAGCGCCACCACCGGCTTGTCCCGGCCGATCCGGCGGGCCAACCGGGCGAACTTGCGCGGGTTGCCGAACGTCTCCAGATAGAGCGTGATCACGTCGGTGCCCGGGTCGTCCTGCCAGTACTGCAACAGGTCGTTGCCGGACACGTCGGCCCGGTTGCCGGCCGACACGAAGCTGGACAGCCCGAGCCCGCGCCGGGACGCCTCGGCCAGCAACGCCACCCCGAACGCGCCGGACTGGCTGAACACGCCGACCCGGCCCGCCGCCGGCAGCACCGGGGCGAGCGTGGCGTTGAGGCGTACCGCCGGGTCGGTGTTGGCGACGCCGAGGCAGTTGGGGCCGACCACCCGCATGCCGGCCAGGTGCGCGGCCCGCACCAGCGCCCGCTGCGCCGCCGCGCCGGCCGGACCGGACTCGGCGAACCCGGCCGACACCACCACCAGCCCGTGCGCGCCGGCCCGGGCCGCGTCCTGGACCACCTCGGTCACCGCCTCCGGCGCGACCGCCACCACGGCCAGGTCCACGTCCTGGCCGGCGTCGACCGCCGACGGGTACGCCGGCAGCCCGGCCACGGTCGCCGCGCTCGGATGCACCGGCACGACCGCGCCGCCGAACCCGCCGTCGCGCAGGTGCCCGAGCAGCGCCGCGCCGACGCCCTGGCCGGTGGTGCTGGCCCCATAGACGGCGACGCCGCGCGGCGCGAGCAGCCGGGCGATCGACCGCGCCTCGGTGCGGTGCTCCCGGCCCCGCTGCACCTCGAGCGTCGCCTCGGTCGCCGCGATCGGGAAGCTCAGGTGCACCACACCGTCGGCGTACTGGCGCTGGACCTGGTAACCGAAGTCGCCGAAGACCCGCAGCATCGTCCCGTTGGCCGGCAACACCTCGGCGACGAAGTGCGCGATCCCGTGCCGGCCGGCCGCGTCCGCCAGGTGCTCCAGCAGCACCGAGCCGATGCCCCGGCCCTGGTAGGCGTCCTCCACCACGAACGCCACCTCGGCCTCCGGCGAGGCCGGACCGAGCCGCTCGTACCGGCCGACGGCCACGATCCGCTCGCCGGCCAGCACCACGAACGCCTCCCGGTCGCGGTGGTCCACGGTGACGAACCGCTTCAGGTCCCGCTCCGGGATCCGCGGGTACGGCGAGAAGTAGCGCAGGTAACGGGTGCGCTCGGAGAACCGGGCGTGCATCGCCACGATCGCCGTCGCGTCGTCGGCGCGGATCTGCCGCAACTGCACCGTCGTGCCGTCGCTGAGCAGCACGTCCACCGTCGTCACCGGTCGGTCCTCCCCCACCGCCGGCTCAGTCGCGCGGATCGTGCGGGTCGAGCCCGAGCAGCGGGAAGACGGCCCGGCGGGTCGCCGCGACCGCCCGGTCCACCGCGTTCGGCTCGCCGCTGGGCTGCCACGGCTGAAATTCCGGGTCCACGTCGTCGGTCATCCGCAGCGGAACCTGGTGCCCCGGCCGCCGCCGCCCGGCCAGCTCCCGCCAGCCCGGCGGGGTGAGCGCGGCCGGGTCGAGCGGCTCGCCGGTGGCCACCGCCAGCAGATGCGTCCACGCCCGGGGCACCACCTCGACGAGCGCGTACCCGCCGCCACCGGTGGCCACCCAGCGGCCGTCGCACAACTCGTCGGCGAGCGCCCGCAACGCCCGGTAGGTGGCCCGCTGCCCGTCCACCGACAGGTGCAGGTCGGCCAGCGGGTCGGCGCGGTGCCCGTCCGCCCCGCACTGGGTGACGAGCACCTGCGGCCGGAAGGCGCGCAGCACCGACGGCACCACCGCGTGGAACGCCCGCTGCCAGCCGGCGTCACCGACCCCCGGCGGCAGTGGCAGGTTCACCGCGGTGCCCTCCGCGCCCGGCCCGCCGGTCTCGTCCGGGAACCCGGTGCCGGGAAAGAGCGCCAGCGGGGTCTCGTGCAGGCTGACCGTGAGCACCCGTGGATCCCGGTAGAAGACCTCCTGCACCCCGTCGCCGTGGTGCACGTCCACGTCCACGTACGCGATCCGCTCCGCGCCCAGGTCGAGCAGGCGGGCGATGGCCACCGCCGGGTCGTTGTAGACGCAGAAACCGGACGCCCGGGCCGGCATGGCGTGGTGCAGGCCGCCGGCCACGTTCACCGCGCGCCGGGCCTCGCCCCGCCACACCGCCTCGGCGGCGGCCACGCTCGCGCCGACGATCAACGCGCTGGACTCGTGCATCCCGTCGAAGACCGGATTGTCCGAGGTGCCCAGCCCGAAGCCGGCGAAGAGCGGGTCACGCGGCGCGGTCCGGACCGCGGCCAGGTAGGCCGGGTCGTGCACCCGGGTCAGCAGCGCGTCGTCGGCCGGCTCCGGCTTGACCAGGCGCACCCCGGGCCGGTCGAACACGCCCAGCTCCCGGGCCAGCGCCATGGTCAGCTCGACCCGGACCGGGTCGAGGGGATGGTCGCCCATGTCGTAGGCGAGGAGAGACTCGTCCCACACCACCACCGTGTCGTCGGCCATGCGGCCATCGTCGCACGTAAGCCGGGAGGCGCCGATGAGCCGCGCGCTCACTGTCCGGCGGCGCCACCGGTCGCCACCGGACGGTCCGGGTCGGCCACCCACTCGCTCCACGAGCCGACGTACAGGGCGGCGTCCGGGCGGCCGGCCAGGTGCAGCGCCAGGACCGCCTGCGCGGCGGTCACCCCGGAGCCGCAGTACGCCCCGACCGGCGCGTCCCCGGCCACCCCGGCCGCGCCGAAGCGCTCCCGCAGCGCCTCGGCGGCGGGGAACCGCCCCTGCGTCACGTACCCCGGGGCGGGCAGGTTGACCGCGCCCGGGACGTGCCCGGCGACCGGGTCGACCGGCTCGGTCTCGCCCCGGTAGCGCGGGGCGGCCCGCACGTCCAGCAGCACCCCGGCGTCGGCGGCGGCGAGCCGGGCGGCCCCGGCGGCGTCGAGCACCGGAAGCGCGCCCGGCGTGACCGTCACGTCGCCGGGCACGGGCTCGGGCGTCGCGGTGTCCACCGGCAGGCCGGCGGCCGTCCATGCCGGCCACCCGCCGTGCAGCACCCGCACCGCCCGGTGACCGGCCCAGCGCAGCGTCCACCAGGCCCGCGCGGCGGACATGCCGTCGCCGCCGTCGTACACCACCACGGGGTGACCGGCGCGGACGCCGGCGGCCCGCAGCGCGGCCTGCAACGACGCCGGGTCGGGCAGCGGGTGCCGACCGGCGGCGCCGGGCGGGCCGCACAGCTCGGTGTCCAGGTCGACGAAGACCGCGCCGGGCAGGTGGCCGGCGGCGTAGTCGTCGCGGCCGGGTGGCCCGGCGAGCCGCCAGCGGACGTCGAGCAGCACGGGCGGGTCGGCCCGGTCCAACTCGGCGGCGAGCCGGTCCGGCTCGACAAGCAGCTCTACGGTTGCGGACGTCGGTACAGGCTCGGCCACCCTGCCCCTCCCCGTCGTGGTGTTGGCAGCTCACGGCAACTTCGTGAGACACTGGAGATTCCGGTTCGTTCCTCGCTTACGGGTGATAAAGATAAACGCTCACTCACTGGTCGATACGACCGAGATGTACCTGCGCACCATCCTCGAGTTGGAGGAGGAGGGTGTGCCGCCGCTGCGTGCCCGCATCGCCGAGCGGCTGCGGCAGAGCGGGCCCACCGTCAGTCAGACCGTCGCCCGGATGGAGCGGGACGGCCTGCTCACCGTCGAGGGCGACCGGCACCTGACCCTCACCCCGCTGGGCCGCAACTCCGCGGTGTCGGTGATGCGCAAGCACCGGCTGGCCGAGCTGCTGCTGGTCAACGTGATCGGGATGCCCTACGAGGAGGCCCACGAGGAGGCCTGCCGCTGGGAGCACGTGATGAGCGACGCGGTGGAGAAGCGGGTCTACGACCTGCTCAACCGCCCGTCCCGCTCGCCGTACGGCAACCCGATCCCGGGTCTGGAGGAGCTGGGCGACCCGGGTCAGCCCGCGGCCGAGACGGTCGAGGGCGAGCGCAACCTGGCCTTCCCCGGCCTGTCCGGGCCGGTGGTGGTGCGGCGGATCTGTGAGAGCGTGCAGACCGACTCGGACGTGCTCCGGCAGCTGCACGCGGCGGGCGTCGACCCGGGCGCGACGGTCACCGTGGCGCAGGAGCGCGACGGGGTGTCCATCGACCGCTCCGGCGACCGGGTGCGGCTGCCCCGCGAGGTGGCCTCCCGGGTCTTCGTCGCGGCTCGCTGACGTCGCGGCCCGCTGATCGGGCCCACCGGCCGCCTCAGAGCTGGCCGGTGTCGATCACCTGGGCCAGCGCGACAAGCTTTCCGGTCGCCTTCTCGACCTCGGCCGTGGCGGTGCCCTCCGGGCTGGTCCAGCGGAGGCTGGCGAGCCGATCCCCGGCGGCCAGCCAACCCACCTCGGCGACCGGACCGGCCGTCTTGGTCTTCGGCGCCGTCCGCCGGTAGGCGATCCTGCCGAGCTTGGCCACCTTCACCGCCCCGCGCGGCTGCACGTCGGCGGTGAACGTCGCCGCGTCGATCGAGGTGTCGGTCACGGCGAGTGTCAGTTCCGGCAGCGCCGCGTCCCGGGCGCGGACCACGCAGGTGTGCGTGTCGCCGCGTTCGGTGGCGGCGGCCACGTCGAACGCGCCGCCGGTGTGCTCGGCGATCACCGCGAAGTCGAGCAGCCGGCACGCACCACCGGAGGAGGCGGCGACGGCCGGGGCGGCCGGCGGCGGGGGCGCCGGCACGGCCACCGGGGAGGCGTCGTCGGCGCAGCCGGTGGCGAGCAGGACGGCCGAGGTGGCCAGCCAGGTTCGGGCGCGCACGGGGAGACCTCCGCGATCGGCGGCGGGGCCGGCCCGCCGGAGTTCCGTCGGACACCGTACGGCCCGTCCGGCGGGGACGGAAGCCCTCAGGTCCCCTCCCGCGCGGCTTCATGGGCGGCGGTCAGGCGTTCGAGCGGGCTCGGGCCGTCGTGGTGCCGCGGTGGGGCGTCGAGGTGGCGTACCCGGAGTTCGTCCATGAGTTCCGCGACGAACGCCGGGCCGGCGTCCCGCATGAGCCGCTGCCGGGTCCGGAGTTCCTCGGTGCCGGGGCGCCAGTCGAGGCCCCAGTTGCCGAGCGCGTAGAGGACGGGCACGGTCTGGATGCCGGCTTCGGTGAGGCTGTAACGGGCGCGTTGCCCCCGCGCCGCGGTGCCACGGGTGAGGATGCCCGCCTCGACGAGTCGGACGAGACGGTCGGCGAGGATGTTCGACGCGATGCCCTCGATCGACCCGGTGAGCAGGGCCCGGAAGTAGCGGCGGTCGCCGAAGATGACGTCGCGGAGCACGAGCAGCGCCCATCGGTCTCCGAGCACCTCGACGGCCGCGTTGATCGGACACCCGGACCGTGGTTTCACGACGCCTCCTTGACAGCGACCCTCACCCCCACAATAGTGATTGCAGATTGCAATCACTAGAGGGAGGAGGGGTTGATGGGCCGCTTCCTGTACTGGATGAACGTGTCCCTCGACCTGCGGATCGAGCAGGTCCCCGGCGACGACGGCGCGGGCGAGTGGCTGCGCATCGACGAGGAGCTGCACCGGGAGTTCAACGCGCGGGCGGGCAAGCTCGCCGGCATGGTCCAGGGCCGGGTGATCTACGAGACGATGGAGGAATACTGGCCACGGGCGCGCGCGGACACGTCGCTGCCGGACGTCATGCGCGAGTACGGCGAGATCTGGACCTCCGCCCCCAAGGTGCTCGTCTCCCGCACCCGCGCGACCGCCGACCACGGCACCCGGGTCATCGGCGGGGACGACGCGATCGAGCAGTTGGCCGTGCTGCGGGCGGAGACCGACGGCACCCTCGGGGTGGGCGGGGCGACGCTCGCCACGCAACTGCTCCGGGCCGGCCTGCTCGACGAGTTGCTGCTCTTCACCCACCCGGCGATCCTGGGCTTCGGCCGTCCGCTGTTCGACGACTGGGACCGGCCGGTCGACCTCGACCTGATCGAGCAGCGTTCCTTCCCGCAGGGCGTCACCATGCACCACTACGCCATCCGCGGCGCGAACCCGTGCTGAGCGAGGTCGCCGACGGCGTGCTGGTGCACCGGAGCGAATTCCTCCAGACCAACACCACAGTCGTGCGGGGCCGCGCCGGCGTGCTGCTCGTCGACCCCGGGTTGCAGGACCACGAACTCGCCTGCCTCGCGGACGACCTGTCCGCCTCGGGCCGGACCGTCGTGGCGGGCTTCTCCACGCATCCGGACTGGGACCACCTGCTCTGGCACGCGCGCCTCGGCGACGCGCCCCGGTACGGCACGGCCCGCTGCGTGGCCACGGTCCGGGAGCAGCTGTCCGAACCGGACATCAAGGCGCAGATCACCGAGCACCTGGCCGAGACGGAGATCGCCGGGCGCGTCCCGCTGGACGGGTACGGCCTGCTCACCGCCCTGCCCGCCGGGGCGACGCGGATTCCGTGGGACGGCCCCGAGGCCCGGATCATCGAGCACCGGGCGCATGCGCCCGGCCACGCGGCGCTGTTCGTCGCGGAGTGCGGGGTCCTCGTCGCCGGCGACATGCTCTCCGACGTCCTGGTCCCGATGCTCGACCCGGACGCCGCCGACCCGATCGGGGACTACCTCGCGGCGTTGCGGCTGCTGGAGGGCGTGGCGGCCGACGTCGACGTGGTCATCCCCGGCCACGGGTCGGTCGGCGATGCCGGTCAGGCGTACGAACGGATCGAGCGGGACCGGGCGTACGTGCTCGCCCTGCGCGACGGCCGCGAGCCCGACGACAGGCGGATCGGCCCGTCGGCCGCGCCCGGCTGGGAGTGGGTGGACGACCTGCACCGCGGGCAGGTCCAGCGCCTGGCCGCCGCACGTTAGGCCACGTACGGGCAGTGCCGGCAGCCGCGCCCGCAGCACGTGCCACGCCGGGCCAGGAACCCGGCGCTGAGCACGAACAGCCCGGTCTCCGGGTCGAGGTAGCCGGCCTCCCCGGCGGCCAGCGCGGCGGCGTGCGCGGCCAGGATCCGGGCCCGCCCCTGATGCTCCGGCGGCAGCCGCGACGGGTGCGGCTCGGTCAGCGGCCGGTCCGCCAGCTCATCCCCCACCGCTGAAGTGTAAGGAGGGGCCCCCGCTTAACGTTTTCTGCATAGGCGGGGCCCCCGCTTAACCGCGGCGAACGCCGGTCTCCGGGCGTCGGCGCGGGGCTTCGGCACGGACGGGAAGGATCAGCCGACCGGACGTTGGGCCAGCAGGAACGCCTGGGGCTGACGCTCGGCGCCGACCGGCTCGCGGACCAGGGTGGCCCGCACCGGCAGCCCGGCGGCGGTGAGCTGCCCGGCCAGCCGCTCCGGCGGCAGCCAGTGCACGTCGAAGGCGACGGCGTGCCCGTACGCCTGCTCCCGCCGGTCGAGCCGGTCACCGGCCTTTACGGCGAGCAGCAGGTGGCCGCCCGGCGCGAGCACCCGGCGGAAGCCGGCGAACACCTCGGGCAGCAGCTCCGGCGGCAGGTGGATGACCGAGTACCAGGAGACCAGCCCGGCCAGCGACGCGTCCGGCGCGGTCAGCTCCGACATCGAGCCGACGTCGAGGCGCAGCTCCGGATGGGCTCGGCGGGCCACCGCCACCATGCCCGGCGAGAGGTCCACGCCGGCGATGTCGAGGCCGAGGCGACGCAGGTGGGCGGTGACGCGACCGGTGCCGGAACCGACCTCCAACACCGGCCGGCCCGGCCCGACCGTCTCGGCGAACGCGGTGAGCACGGCCCGGTCCAGCGGTGGCTCCACCACCTCCGGCAACAGCCGCGCGTAGTCGACAGCCACGGTGTCGTAGGCGGTGCGGGTCTCGGTGAGCCAGCTCGGTTCGGTCACGCCGGACCACTCTAGGGTGGGCCCCCGTCGGAGCGGATCCGCTCCAGGTACGTCACGAACTCGGCGGGCCGCTCGAACAGCGACCGGTGCCCGGCGCGCGGGATCACCAGGTGGTCCTTGCGCGGGGCCTGAAGTTGGGCGTACCACTGGTCGAACAGGCGCAGCCGGCCCGGCACCTCCTGCGCGCCGTCGACGAACCGGGCCGGCACGGCGAGCTGTCGCACGTCGCGCCGGAAGTCGAGATCCTGCAACCGGGGGTAGAGCACGTCCCAGCCGTCGAGGAAGCCGAACACGTGCACCTTCTCCAGTGGACTGTATTCCGGCACGCCCAGGTTGCCGACGGTCCCGGTCTCGTCCTCGCCCGCGCCGGCCCGGTCGACCGGGAACGCACCGGCCTCGTTGGTGAGCAACGCCTCGTACGCCCACACGTCGCGGTAGGGCGGCGGGCCCTGGGCGGCCATCCGGTCGGCGAGCGCCGTCCGGCCGGTGCGGCGGGCCCAGGCGACGGTGTCGGCGTACTGGCTGCGGTCGGCCTCACGCAGGCTGACCACCTGCCCGACGCCCACGTAGGAGGCGAACAGCTCGGGGTGCCGTTGCACGGCGAGCAGGCCCACGGTGGTGCCGCCGGAATGGGCGACCAGGTGGATCCGATCGCGGCCGAACCGCTCCCGCAGGTGGCGGGCGACCGCGACCAGGTCGTCGACCTCGTCGTCGAGCCGCCAGTCGGCGGGGGCGCGGAACGCCGACCAGGAGTGCGGGGCGCCGGCCCGGTCCCAGACCGCGACCACGAAGTGCCGTTCCAGGGCGGACAGGTGACGGCGGACCGCGCCGATCTCCGAACCGCCGGGCGGTCCGGGCACCACCAGCAGCACGGGCGCGCTCATGTCCGTACCCCGGATCAGCAGGCCCAGCTCGCGCCCACCGGAGTCGACGGTGTCGAACCGGGCGATCCCGCCGGGGATCGGGTCGGTGCGGCCCGGCACCGCCGCACCCACGCTGACCAGCACGAGCAGCGCGGCGAGCAGGCCGATGCCCACCCGGCCCGACCACCGGGGCACCGGCCGGCGCGGGGGCACGCCGTCGAGGCGGCGGGCAAGGCCGGCGCCGTACGCGGCGCCGACGAGCATCGGCAGCAACGCGAGCAGCCCGTGTACGCCCCGGCCGGCGAGCAGCGCCGCGACGCCGAGACCGGTGAGGTGGGGACGGTCGACGGTGGGCCCGCGCAGGCGGAGCCGGACCAGCTCGACGGCGAGCGCGAAGAACACCGGCCCGACGAGCATGGCCCAGCGGGAGCGGCTCGACCAGCCGGCGACCAGCCCGACGGCGAGGCTCACCGCGACGGAGGCGAGCGCCGTGCCGACCGTGCCGGGGCCGCGCGGGGTCCACCAGCCGGCCAGCACGCCCCAGAGCAGCGGCAGCGCCGCCGCGAGGAGACTCCGAACCCGCATCTCGACCTCCTTCCACCGAGACCGTCCACCTTATCCGCGACAGCCACGCGGGGTGGTCCCCCCGGCACGAAGAGTGCGGACGTCTACGGGTCGGGACACGTCCCCCCATGAGATCCGGGGGTAGCGACGCGTTGCTACGGTCCCCCGCGACCGTCCAAGGAGGACAGATGACGAGATCGGCCGCAATGCTCGTGGTCACCGGTGCGCTCCTGGCCACCGCCGGCTGTGCCGCGGACGAGACAGCGCAGCCGGATGAGCTTCGCGACCCCTGCGCGTTGCTCCCGACCGACCTGCTGGCCCGCCTCGCGCCCGGCGCGCAGCCCAGCGCCGCGGCGAACCTCGGTGACCGCAGCGGCTCGCGGGAGTGCGCGGTCGACCTGACCAGCGGCACCTCGATGCGCGGCGACCTCGCCGTCACCGTGGCCGTCGACGCCGGCGGCATGTACGACGACAGGTGGCGACGGGACCGGTGCGCGCGGATCGCCACCGACCTGACCGACGCCGGGCCGGGGGACGCCTCCTGCGTGGCGGTGAAGGCGTGGGACGGCGGGGAAACCCGGTTCGACGGCTGGGCCTGGCGGGGCGACCACTACGAGGTACGCGTGGCGTACCAGGTGGTCAAGCCGCAGACGCTGCCCGCCGGTGCGGAGGCCGACCTGCGCGGGGTGCTCGCCTCGGCGGTCGACTCGCTGCCGGCCTGAACCGTCAGCCGAACCAGGTGACCGCCTGCCCGTGGCCCCGGGTCCAGGCGAGGGGACGGCCGTCCAGCGCGAGCACGTTGTGGAACCCGCCGCCCGGCGGCGCGGGCAGCTCCGCGTGCGGCAGGACGGCCGGATCCTCGTTGGCGAGCCAGTGCCCGGGCAGCGTCCGCACCAGCTCGGTGAAGGCCGCCCGGCGCTCCACCGGCACCTGGTAGAGCACCGAGCTGTGGAACACCACGAGCGTCGCGCCGGCCGGGGCGCGCGCCGCCAGCGCCGGCAGGTCGTCGACCAGGTCGCCCCGGACCAGCAGCGGCGGGTCGGCCGCCGCGACCGCCGCGGCGGCCCGCAGCCGGTCCCGGCGGTGCGTGTGCTCCGGCCAGATCAGCGCGTCCAGCCAGGCCAGGTCGGCCGGGTCGGTGACGTCGAGCGGGTGCACGTCCAGCCCGGCCCGCCACACCACCTCCGGCCGCCGGTCCGGCGGGGCGGCGCCGCTCAGCGCGCAGTCGAGCACCGGCTCGCCGTCTCCGACCCGCCGGTCGCCGTAGCGGTAGGCGTACCGGTCGGGATAGAGACACAGGCCGGCTGACGCGCCCACCTCCAGCAACGCCAGCGGTTGCGGCAACGCGGCCAGCGCCGGGAGCAGTGCCGCGCAGCGCCCGGCCTCGTTCGTCTGCGTCGCTCGGACCCGCATCTGCGCCGCGACGTCCGGCCAGTGCGCCACCACGTGCGCACGGAATGCCGCCGGGTCGTCCACCGGGCCGCCGCGCAGCCGGACCACCCCGAAGAGCAGGTTCGGCTGGCGTTTGGCCGCCGGCAGCGTGTCGAGCAACGCGAGCAGCTCCGGGTCGCGCGCCACCGCCACCGACAACCGGTGGTACGCCGGGGAGACGTCGCGCGCCTCGCGGTCGGCGAACGCCTGATAGATGTCAGCCGTGCTCATCCCCCGAGCATCGCAGCCCGCGCCGGCCCGCGCTGGCCCGCGCGGTGGGCTTCGCCGCCAGGTCCGGGAAATCGCCGGGTCGAGGGCGGGTGGATGCCGCCGTTTCCCCGAGATGGAGTGGATCACGAAGCGCCGCGAGCGCGGCAGGGGATTCCCTGCCGCGCTCGCGGGACGTGCGGTGAACGTCAGCTACAGCCGCTCGTGGAGCCGCAGCCCTCGCAGACGTAGCAGCTACCGGCCGGCCGCATCTTCGTGCCGCAGGTGAAGCAGAGCGGCGCGTCGGCGGCCTTGCCGATCACCGCCTCCAGCAGCTCGGTGCTGGAGCCCACCGTCGGTGCGGGCTTCACGGCGGCGACGTCGGCCAGCTCCTGCGCCGGCTGGGCCACCGGGCCGGTCGTCGGCTCGGGCGCCTCGACCGGGGCGGAGGCGGCCATCGCGGTGAGGTCCGCACCGCTCGCCTCCGCCTCCGCCTCGGCCCGGAGCTGGGCGGCCCGCTCCTTGGCGGTGAAGATGCCCAGTTCCGCGCGGCGCTCGTACGGCAGGAAGTCAAGCGCCAGGCGACGGAAGATGTAGTCCATCACCGAGGCGGCCATCCGCACGTCCGGGTCGTCGGTCATGCCGGCCGGCTCGAAGCGCATGTTGGTGAACTTGCTGACGTACGTCTCCAGCGGGACGCCGTACTGGAGACCGATGGAGATGGCCACCGAGAAGGCGTCCATCACGCCGGCCAGGGTCGAGCCCTGCTTCGACATCTTCAGGAAGACCTCGCCGAGGCCGTCGTCCGGGTAGGACGAGGCGGTGAGGTAACCCTCCGCGCCGCCGACCGAGAAGGAGACCGTCTGCGACGGGCGCTTCTTCGGCAACCGCTTGCGCACCGGGCGGTACTCGACGACCTTCTCCACGACCTTCTCGGCGACGGCGGCCTCGACCGCGGCCTCGACGGCCGCCTCGACGACTGCCTTGTTCGGCTTCGCCACCGACAGCGGCTGGCCCACCTTGCAGTTGTCCCGGTAGATCGCCAGCGCCTTCAGGCCGAGCTTCCAGCCCTCGAAGTAGATCTTCTCGACGTCCTCGACGGTCGCCTGCTCCGGCATGTTGACCGTCTTGGAGATGGCGCCGGAGATGAACGGCTGGACCGCCGCCATCATCCGCACGTGCCCCATCGGCGCGATGGACCGCTCGCCCATGGCGCAGTCGAAGACCGGGTAGTGCTCCGGCTTCAGGCCGGGGGCGTCCACCACGTGCCCGTGGTCGGCGATGTGCTCGACGATCGCCTCGACCTGCTCCTCGGGGTAGCCGAGGCTGCGCAGGGCGCGCGGCACGGTCTGGTTGACGATCTGCATCGAGCCGCCGCCGACGAGCTTCTTGAACTTCACCAGCGCCAGGTCCGGCTCGACACCGGTGGTGTCGCAGTCCATCATCAGGCCGATGGTGCCGGTCGGGGCGAGCACGCTCGCCTGCGAGTTGCGCCAGCCGTTCTTGTCGCCGAGCTTGTTGCCCAGGGTCCACTGCTTGGTCGCCTCGCGCTGCACGGCGGTGCCCACGGTGCCGGTCGGCCGGATGCTGTCGTTGGCGGCGGCGTGCTTGCGCATGACCCGCTTGTGCGGCTCGGCGTTGCGGGCGTAGCCGTCGTACGGGCCGACAATGCCGGCCAGCTCCGCGGAGCGGCGGTAGGCGGTGCCGGTCATCAGCGAGGTGATCGCCGCCGACACCTCCCGCCCCTGCTCCGAGTCGTACGGCAGGCCGGAGGCCATCAGCAGGGCGCCCAGGTTGGCGTACCCGATGCCGAGCTGCCGGTAGGCGCGGCTGGTCTCGCCGATCTTCTCGGTCGGGAAGTCGGCGAAGCAGATCGAGATGTCCATCGCGGTGATGACGAGCTCGACCGACCGGACGAACTTCTCCACCTCGAAGCCGCCGTCGGCGCGGAGGAACTTCATCAGGTTCAGCGACGCCAGGTTGCACGAGGAGTTGTCCAGGTGCAGGTATTCCGAGCACGGGTTCGACGCGGTGATCCGCCCGGTCTCCGGGCAGGTGTGCCAGTCGTTGATCGTGTCGTCGTACTGGAGGCCCGGGTCGGCGCACTCCCAGGCGGCCGTCGAGATGCTCCGGAACAGGTTCTTGGCGTCGACCGTCTCGATGACCTGGCCGTCGAGCCGGCCGCGCAGGTCGAAGCCGCCGCCGTTCTCCACCGCGGTCATGAACTCGTCGGAGACGCGGACCGAGTTGTTGGCGTTCTGGTACTGCACGCTGACGATGTCGGCGCCGCCCAGGTCCATGTCGAAGCCGGCGTCCCGCAGCGCGCGGATCTTGTCCTCCTCGCGCGCCTTGGTGACCACGAACTCCTGGATGTCCGGGTGGTCCACGTCGAGGATGACCATCTTCGCCGCGCGCCGGGTGGCGCCGCCGGACTTGATGGTGCCGGCGGAGGCGTCCGCGCCGCGCATGAAGCTGACCGGGCCGGAGGCATTGCCGCCGGAGGAGAGCAGCTCCCGGGAGGAGCGGATCCGGGACAGGTTGACGCCGGAGCCGGAGCCGCCCTTGAAGATCAGCCCCTCCTCCTTGTACCAGTCGAGGATCGAGTCCATCGAGTCGTCGACGGCCAGGATGAAACAGTTGTGCACCCGGAGGTTGCCGGCCAGGAACTCGCCGCTCTCCGTCTGGATGTCGTAGACCTCCATCGCGCCGATCGGCTCGATGCGGTCGATCTCCAACCGCTTGACGCCATTGGCCGGCCGGCCCGCCTTCGCGAAGCTCTGTTCGAGCTTGGCCATCTTCTCCGCGCCGACGAACCCGATGTGGGTGGCGAACAGGTCCCGGTCGCCGTCGTTCTGGATCCGGACCGTCCAGCAGTCGTTGCGGTCCGGACGCGGGTCCCGCTTGCGCGAGACGCGGGAGAAGATCCCAAACCGCAACAGCAGGCTCTGTACGCCACGGATCAGCTTCTCCGAGACCATGTCCACCGCGACGAGCGTCGAACTCTCCCGGGCCGACACGTAACCCTCGGCCTGGAAGATGCTGCGCAGGTAACCGGCGACGACCGGCAGCGGCGCGGTGAACAGCCGCTCCGGCACGCTCATGTCGACGCCACGGGTGAGCAGATCCCACTTGTCCACGAACGGGCGCAGGTGCTCGCCGTAGAGGCGGGTACGCCGGCAGTCCAGTTGGTCGCTCTGCGTCTGCACGGTGCGCTCGTGCCGGTGGACGTCGGCGAAGACCTCGTCGAGGGTGCCGGTGACCCAGTCCAGCTCGTCGTCGTTGGCGGTCATCGCCTCGATGGTCAGCGACCGGTTCGTGCCCTTGTCGTACTGGCCGACGAACCCGTCCGACTGCAGCCAGCCGGCCAGCGCGGCCTCACGGATCTCCAGTAGGTCGATCTCGCTCTCGCCGTAGGCGTACGTGCGGTGCCACTCGAGCTGATCGCCAGGGTTGAGGGTGCCGGCCTCCACCCAGGCGCCGGTGCCGGCGCCGGTGCTCTTCCAGACCACGTGGTCCGGGGTGACGTCGAGGGTGTAACCCGCCTTGGTGTGCAGTCGGAGAACCTCGCGCACCCCGTTGGCCTTGACGGCGACGATGCTGGTCAGACCGTTCGCGTCGTACACCTTGGTGCCGACGGCCCCGTCCTCGACAAGCTTCCCGATCGGGACCAGCCCGGCCGGCGTGCTGACCAGCGAGTCGTACGGGAGGCAGGCGCTCACCTGCTGCGGCGACGGCGTGCCGACGTTGAACCAGACCGGCGAGTTGAAGCTGAACACCTGGTGCAGCAGCATCCAGGTCAGCTCGTGCGCGAACACCTCGGCGTCGGCCGGGGAGGCGAAGTAGCCGTACTCCTCACCGGCGGTGCGGTAGGTGTCGACCACCCGGTCGATGAGCTGCTTGAGCGACCACTCCCGTTCCGGGGTCCCCACCGCGCCCCGGAAGTACTTGGTGGTCACGATGTTGGCCGCGTTGACCGACCAGGACTCGGGGAACTCCACCCCGCGCTGCTCGAAGTTGATCGAGCCGTCCCGCCAGTTCGTCATCACGACGTCGCGGCGCTCCCAGGCGACCTCGTCGTAGGGGTGCACCCCCTCGGTCGTCCAGACGCGCTCGATCTTCAGCCCCGCCCCGGCCTTGTTCCGTGACTTGCTTGTCGTCACGCCCTCGCCCCCTCGTCGGCACGGTCACCCACCGTGCCTGCTCACACTGTCGGAAATCAGAAATGTCAGCTGATCGCGCCGGCGGCGTCGGCCGCCGGCGCGTCGGCGCCGTCCCGGGCGCGCGCGGCGGCCCGCAGCGTCTCGATCTCGTGCTCGAAGTCGGCGAGCGAGTCGAAGGACCGGTAGACGCTGGCGAACCGCAGGTAGGCCACCTCGTCGAGATCACGCAACGGGCCGAGGATGGCCAGCCCCACGTCGTGGCTGGGGATCTCGGCCGCCCCCTTGGCGCGTACGGTCTCCTCGACCTTCTGTGCCAGCAGCGCGATCGAGTCGTCGTCGACCGGTCGGCCCTGACACGCCTTGCGCACCCCGCCGATGATCTTCGTGCGGCTGAACGGCTCGGTCACCCCGCTGCGCTTGACCACCGCGAGCACCGCCTCCTCGACGGTGGTGAACCGCTTGCCGCACTCCGGGCAGGATCGCCGTCGTCGGATGAGCTGGCCGTCGTCGGCCTCCCGCGAGTCGACCACCCGGGAGTCGGCGTGCCGGCAGTACGGACATCGCATCGCCCAACCTCCTTTGATCGACCACGGGCACCACCACCGGCTCCCGGGCACGCGTCGACACGGCGGAGCCATCCTTCGATGACTGTCGCCGGGTGCGCGAGATGGGAGTGCGTTCGGTAGTCGAACCCAACCTGTAGGCAACTTACGCCCGTGTCACTACTACATCTAGGGGTTGACCGTATGCCGTCCCCCAAGCGAGGTCAAGTTGGCCGGAGTGTCCGGCGCGTCACCCGTCGACGATCCCAACGCGCCCCGACCACCCCCGGTCACGGCACATCGGGATGGAACACCCGTTCGACCGAAATCGCCTCGCCCGACGGCGTCCACCGGGCTAGGTTGCCGGCGTGAGCGCAGACGTGATCGACATCAAGTGGGACGCGCCGGGGTGGCGCGAGTCCGCCTCGCACTGGGTGGCGGAGCAGCTCGGCCGGCACGGCCGGCGGGTCACCGGGCCGGTGCAGGAGCGCGTACGCCCGTGGTCCCTGGTGTGGCGCGTGCCCACCGGCGACGGCGACGCCTGGTTCAAGGCCAACAGCGACGGCACCCGCTACGAGGCGGGCGTGCTGGCCGCGCTGTCCCGGCTGGCGCCCGGCCGGGTGCCGGACCCGCTGGCGGTGGACGCGGGCCGGGGCTGGTCCCTGCTGCCGGACGGCGGCCCCACCCTCCGTGACGTGCTGGCCGTCGAGCCCGATCCGGGCCGCTGGGAGCGGATCCTCCCGGTCTACGCCGACCTGCAGCGGGCGAGCGCCGCGCACGCCGGTGAGCTGCTCGCCCTCGGCCTGCCCGACCACCGGCCGGAGGCACTGCCGGGGCTCTTCACCGGCCTGCTGGGCGACTCCGACGCGCTGCTGCTCGGCCGGGACGGCGGGCTCACGCCGGAGTTCCTCGCCCGGCTGCGCGCCCACGCCGACCGGTACGCGCGGGACTGCCGGCGGCTCGCCGACCTCGGGGTCGAGCCCACCGTGCAGCACGACGACCTGCACGACGGCAACGTCTTCGTCGCCGCCGACGGCCCACGCTTCTTCGACTGGGGGGACGCCTCCCTCGCCCACCCGTTCGGCACCCTGCTGGTGACACTGCGCTCGGTCGCGCACGCCTTCGAGCTGCCCGCCGGTGACCCGGTGCTGCTCCGCATGCGGGACGCGTACCTGGAGGCGTGGACCGACAGGCACGACCGGGCCGTCCTGCGGGAGGCGGCGGCCCTGGCGACGACCGTGACCACGGTCAGCCGTTCGCTGTCCTGGCGACGGGCCCTGCCGCCGGCCGACCCGGCCCGCGCCGAGTACGCCGCCGCCGTCCCGGGCTGGCTGGAGGAGCTGTTCGCACCGGCTCCGCTCTGACCCTCGCCGCGCCCGACTCGCGGGGCGACACGCCGACGTCAGGTCGTACAGATGTTTGAAAAAGGCCGATCTTACCGTTACGGTCGGACCATATGCACCACGAGCCGACGAGGCACCCAGCGCCGACCAGGGAGGGACGGACGTGACCGAGGACCGGGCCAGCCGGCAGAAGAACCCGCAGCCGATCGACGGGGCGGGTCCGCCGGCGTCCCGTCGCCCCCGCACCGCCCGTAGCCGCGCCGTCCAGCCCGCGGTGCGCCCGGTCACCCCGGTGGTCAGCAGCTTCCCCGACCCGGCGACGGTCGATCTCACCGCCCGGCAGCGCCGGATCCTGGATTTCATCCGCACCTGGGTCGAGCGCCACGGCTACCCGCCGAGCGTGCGCGAGATCGGCGAGGCCGTCGGCCTGGTCTCCCCGTCCAGCGTCGCCTACCAACTCAAGGAGCTGGAGAAGAAGGGCTTCCTGCGCCGCGACCCGAACCGACCGCGCGCGGTCGATGTCCGGGCCCCGAGCGACGTCGACGACGAGGCCGCCCGGGCGCAGCGTCCCGCCCCGGCCTACGTGCCGATGCTGGGCCGAATCGCCGCCGGCGGGCCGATCCTCGCCGAGCAGGCCGTGGAGGACATCTTCCCCCTCCCCCGCGAGCTGGTCGGCGAGGGCGAGGTCTTCATGCTCCAGGTCAAGGGCGACTCGATGCTCGACGCGGCGATCTGCGACGGCGACTGGGTGGTCGTGCGGCAGCAGCCCAATGCCGAGGTCGGCGACATCGTGGCGGCCATGCTCGACGGCGAGGCGACCGTGAAGACCTACCGGCGCCGCGACGGGCACGTCTGGCTGATGCCGCAGAACCCGGCCTTCGACCCGATCCCCGGCGACGACGCCACCATCATGGGCCGCGTGGTCGCGGTGCTGCGCCGGATCTGACCCACCGACTTTCGTGAGGGGTGACCGCGGCGGCCACCCCTCACGAAAGTCGTCTCAGTAGCGGTCGCCCCGGTGCTCCCGGCCGCCGGAGACCGGCCCGTACCCTCCGTGGCCGTCGTCGCGGCGGGCGCCGCGCGGGTCCCGTGGGCCCGGCTCCCGGCGCGGCGGCTCGGCCCGGCCGCCGTCACTCCGCCGGCCCCCGCCGCCGGGCTGCCCGTGGCCGGCGCTCCCCGGGCCGCCGCCACGGCCGCCCGGACGGGCACCGCCCGGACCGCCGCCTCCGTAGACACCGCCCTGACCGGCCCGCTCCCCGGCGCCACCGCCCGGACCGGCGCCACCGCCGTAGACCCCGCCGCCCTGGGGGCGACCCCCGCCCTGGGGGCGCCCGCTCTGGGGGGCGCCGCCACCATGGGGACGACCACCGCCCTGGGGGCGCCCACCCTGGGCGCCGCCGCCGCCCTGCGGACGGCTGCCGCCCTGCGCCCCACCGTGGGGCGCGCCGCCATAGACCGCGCCTCCCTGGGGCCGGCCACCGCCGTAGACCCCGCCGGCCGCCGGCCGGTTGCCGTTCGCGGCGCCACCGTAGACGCCGCCGCGCGGCGGTGCGCCTGGCCGGTTGCCGGGCGCGGGGCCGCCGCCCACCGGGAATTCACCGCTCCGCTCGGGCGCGTCGGCCGCGGCGACGGGCGCCGGCTTGCGCCGGGCCCGCAGGATGCCGAACACGCCGGCGCCGACCAGGAGCGCGCCGAGCACCCCGACCGCGGCGATCAGGTACGTGATCTCGTCGAGCGAGAGCCCTTCCAGCCAGGACTTCTGTGCGGCCGGCTTGGTCTCGGGGTTGCCGCCGTTGGGCAACGCCTCCGCCCCGGTGGTCGACGGCGTGTAGCCGAGGATGTCGATCGGGTCCGCGTCGTCGAGCGAGCCGCCGTCGGAGACGGTGACGAACGACTTGCCGTCCGGGGTGTAGGAGATGGCCTCGCCGAACGGGTCGGCGAGCGGGGTGATCCGGGGCTTGCCGCCGGTCAGCGCCTTGACGATGTCGCCGCCGGCCACGTCGAACTCGAACGCGTCCGCGTACGTGCGGATCACGACCTTGCCGCCGTCGGGTGCGCGACCGGCGCCGGTGACGAGCGCCCGACCGGGCGAGCCGAGCTTGTTCTCCGTGTTGGTCCTGGGCAGCGTGAACTCGCCGACCTTCTTCATCGGAACCGGCTCGAGGTCGGCGCCGGCCTTCAGCTTCACCGTCGGCGTGAAGATCTCCGACGTGCCGGAGAGGTCCTTGGTGATCACCAGCGGCATACCGTCGTCGCCGACGAGCAGCGCCTCGGCGTCGTGCGGCTCCTTGCCCGGATAGCTGAGCCGGTGCAGGACCGGCTCCTTCGACCCGCTCAGCGGCATCGTCCAGACCGCGACGCGCTCCCGCCGGGTCTTCTTCTCGATGTTGTCGCCGGTGTCGGCGATCCAGAGCGTCTTGCCGTCCGGCCCGAGCGCCAGGTCCTCGGTGTCGAGGGGTCCGTCACCGGAGTATCGGACCTCCTTGTCGACCTTGCACTTGGTGGTCAGGTAGAAGACCCGCTTGCGGCTGGGATCGTCGGAGCCGTCGTTGATGACGACGTAGCCGTCGCTGGTGGCGACCAGGCCGGACAGCTCGCGAAGGCGGTCGTCGGAGACCGTGCACTTCTTCTTGGGAGCCGCAGCCAGGACCGGGGCCGCGCCGGGCGCCGCCAGTGCCGGCCCGGCCGGCGCCACGACCGCGCCGACCAGGCCGAGCGCGAGCGTGACCGAGGAGACAACGTGCCGCATGGGGCTCAGTGTCGCACGACCCCAGTTTCCGGCGGGTGACGCCGGACGGCTCACCGCCCGACGCCCACCCGTTCCTCGCTCGTGAGGCGGTCCCCGGCGCGGTAGGGGGCCAGCTCGGCGGCGAGCGCCTGGCTCACCCGCACGTGCAGCAGCGTGCCCTCGGGCAGGTGTGCGGTGCTGAGCACCTCACCCTGTCGGTGCGCCCGGGCCACCAGGTCACCCCGGTCGTACGGGAGCACCGCGCGGACCTCGACGGCGGGCCGCGGCAGCAGCCGTTCGATCGCCGCGCGCAGCTCGTCGATCCCGCGCCCGCGGTGCGCGGAGACGAACACCGCCTCCGGCCAGAGCCGCTTGAGCCGCAGCATCGTCTCCTCGTCGGTGGCGTCGGTCTTGTTGACCACGAGCAACTCCGGCAGCCGGTCGGCGCTCACCTCGGCGAGCACCTCGCGGACCGCGCGGACCTGTTCCTCCGGGTCCGGGTGGGTGCCGTCGACCACGTGCACCACCAGGTCGGCGTCGCCGACCTCCTCCAGCGTCGAGCGGAACGCCTCGACGATCTGGTGCGGCAGGTGCCGGACGAACCCGACCGTGTCGGAGAGCGTGTAGAGCCGACCGTCCGAGGTGGTGGCCCGACGGGTGGTCGGGTCCAGCGTGGCGAACAGCGCGTCCTCCACCAGCACGCCCGCCCCGGTGAGACGGTTGAGCAGGCTGGACTTGCCGGCGTTGGTGTAGCCAGCGATGGCCACCGCGGGCACCGCGTTGCGGGAGCGCCGGGCGCGCTTCGTCTGTCGTACCGTGGTCATGCCCTTGATCTCGCGGCGCAGCCGCGCGATGCGGTGCCGGATCCGGCGCCTGTCGGTCTCCAGCTTGGTCTCACCGGGACCACGCACGCCCACGCCGCCGCCGGCGCCGCCACCGCGACCGCTGCCACCGGTCTGCCGGGAGAGCGTCTCGCCCCACCCGCGCAGGCGCGGCAGCAGGTATTCGAGCTGGGCCAGCTCGACCTGCGCCCGGCCCTCCTTGCTCTTGGCGTGCTGGGCGAAGATGTCGAGGATCAGGGCGGTGCGGTCGACCACCTTGACCTTGGTGCGCTGTTCGAGGTTGCGTAGTTGCGACGGGGAGAGCTCACCGTCGCAGATCACCGTGTCGGCGCCGGTGGAGAGCACCACTGCGCCCAGGTCGTCGACCTTGCCGCGACCGATGTAGGTGGCCGGGTCCGGCCGGTTGCGGCGCTGGATCAGCCCTTCGAGCACCTGCGAGCCGGCCGTCTCGGCCAGTGCCGCGAGCTCGGTCAGGCTGTTTTCCGCGTCCGACTGGTCGCCCTCGGTCCAGACGCCCACCAGGACCACCCGCTCCAGCCGGAGCTGGCGGTATTCGACCTCGGTGACGTCTGTCAGCTCGGTGGAGAGGCCGGGGACCCGCCGCAGCGCCTGCCGCTCCGACAGCTCGTAGTCACCGGTGGTGGTGTCGAGCTCGTCGTCCTCGAAGGGTTGGAAGGTCTCCTGCTCGCGCAAACTGCGTCTCCTGTCCGTTATGTGCATCGCCGGGAATTTTCGGCGCGTGACAGCAATCCTGACATGTGGCAACGCCTGGCGCACCCGGGTTATGCCCGTGGCGCTACCCACCGGTAGCGGGCCCGGATGCCGGTCGGGCCGGCCGGGCGGGTAGAAATGCCAGTCGAGCCGCTCAGCGTCGACGGAGGAGTAATTTTCGTGGCCATCACCCGACTGCCGAGTGCCGGATTCTCGATCACGATCCGGATCGCGGTGCCCGCAGACGCCTCCTCCATCGGCCGGCTCACCACCGCGGCGGGCGAGGCCGGCGCCATCGTGACCGCGCTGGACGTGGTCGACTCCGACCCGACAAACGTGATCGTCGACCTCACCTGCGACACCGCCGACGCCACCCACGCCGACCAGGTCGTCGACGCGCTCACCGGGCTCGACGGGGTGGACGTGCGCAAGGTCTCCGACCGCACGTTCCTGCTGCACCTCGGCGGCAAGATCGAGGTGAGTTCCAAGGTCGCGCTCCGCAACCGTGACGAGCTGTCGCGGGCGTACACCCCGGGGGTGGCCCGGGTCTGCATGGCGATCGCGGAGAACCCGGCGGACGCCCGCCGGCTCACCATCAAGCGCAACACGGTGGCCGTGGTCAGCGACGGCTCGGCCGTGCTCGGCCTGGGCAACCTCGGGCCGGCCGCCTCGCTGCCGGTGATGGAGGGCAAGGCGGCGCTGTTCAAGCGCTTCGGCGGGGTGGACGCCTGGCCGGTGGTGCTTGACACCCAGGACACCGACGAGATCGTGGCGATCGTCAAGGCGATCGCGCCCGCGTACGGCGGGATCAACCTGGAGGACATCGCCGCGCCGCGCTGCTTCGAGATCGAGGCCCGGCTGCGCGAGGCGCTGAACATCCCGGTCTTCCACGACGACCAGCACGGCACCGCGATCTGCGTGCTCGCCGCGCTGACCAACGCGCTGCGCGTGGTGGGCAAGCAGCTCGCGGACGTCCGGGTCGTGGTCTCCGGCGCCGGCGCCGCCGGCACCGCGATCATGAAGCTGCTGCTGCGCCAGGGCGTGGGCGACATCATCGCGTACGACCGGCAGGGCGCCCTGCACCGCGGCCTGCCCGACCTCAACCCGGCCTGGCAGTGGCTGGCGGAGAACACCAACAAGGAGAGCTACGCCGGTGACCTGGCCGGGGCGGTACGCGGCGCGGACGTGTTCATCGGGGTGAGCGCCCCGAACCTGCTCACCGGTGACGACGTGGCCGCGATGGCGAAGGACGCGATCGTCTTCGCGCTCGCCAACCCGGACCCGGAGGTGGACCCGCGGGAGGCGCGCAAGCACGCCGCCGTGGTGGCCACCGGCCGCTCGGACCAGCCGAACCAGATCAACAACGTGCTCGCCTTCCCGGGCGTGTTCCGCGGCATGCTCGACGCGCACGCCGAGGAGTTCACCGAGGAGATGGCGATCGCGGCGGCCCGGGCGATCGCCGACGTGGTCGGCGAGGAGAAGATCAACCCGACGGTGATCGTGCCCAGCGTCTTTGACGCGCGGGTGGCCCCCGCGGTGGCCGCCGCGGTGCGCGCCGCCGCCCAGAACCCGGCCGTGACGCCGCCGCCGGCCGCCGACCCGGGCCCGTCCGACCTCCCCGAGATCGCTGCCAACGCCAGCGCCACCCCCTGACACCGACCGCCGCGCTGTCCGCTGCGAGATCTTGGATGGAAACGGCCCTCATGGGGGCCCGAACCTTCCAAGATCTCCAGCAGCGACCCTCCGGAGGTCGGCAAGGCGGACGGAAGGCCGCCCACCGCGGCGGGGCGGGCGAGGGCTACGGGTGCATGGCTGTGGGGATCAGGGTGCCGGTCGCCACCAGGACGGCGGGGCCGGCGAGCCAGCAGGAGTCGGTGGTCACCGTGACCATGAGTCGGCCGCCGGGGACATCCACCGACACGATGCCGGTGTCCCGGCCGGCGTCGCGCAACGCCACCGCCGCCACCGCGCAGGCCCCGGTGCCGCAGGAGAGCGTCTCGGCCGAGCCGCGCTCGTAGACCCGCATCAGCACGTGCCCGTCGGTGCCGTCGACCGGCCCCCCGGGCGTGGTGAACTCGACGTTCACCCCGGTCGGGAACGCCGCCGCCTCCACCTCCGGGGCCCGGGTGAGGTCCAGACCGGCCAGGTCCAGCGCGGCGGGCAGCGCGCACACCAGGTGCGGGTTGCCCACGTCCACCGCCGTGCCGGTCAGGGTCAGGCCACCCAGGGTGGCGGTGGCCGCCTCGTGGAGGCGGGGGCGGCGCATCTCGACCGCCACGTCCGGCCCCTCGACGCGGGCCCGCACCAGGCCGGCGCGGGTCGCGATCGGCAGCGTCCCGTCCGTGGGGGCGACCAGGCCGGTCTCCAGGAGGTAACGCACGAACACCCGGGCCCCGTTTCCGCACATCTCGGCGAACGAGCCGTCGGAGTTCCAGTAGTCCATGAACCACTCGGCCTCGCCCGCCAGCGCGACGCCGTCGGGGTGCTTCGCGGCGCGTACCACCCGCAGCACGCCGTCGCCGCCGAGCCCGCGCCGCCGGTCGCAGAGCGCGGCGACGAGGTCGGACGTCAGGTCGAGCGCGCCGTCCGGGTCGGGCAGGATGACGAAGTCGTTGCCGGTGCCGTGCCCCTTGGTGAACTCCACGCCCCCATCATTCCCGATCCCCGGCGGCGATCCGCAGCGCCGTGTCGACGAACCCGGGGGCGGCCGAGTCGAGCCAGCGCACCCGCGGGTCGCGCCGGAACCACGAGCGCTGCCGGCGGACGAAACGCCGGGTGGCCCGGATCGTCTCCTCGTGCGCCTGCGCCTCCGTCAGCTCACCGGCAAGGAAGCGCAGCACCTGCTGGTAGCCGAGCGCGCGGCTGGCCGTCCGCCCCGCCGGCAGCCCCTGCCCGACGAGCGAGCGCACCTCGTCGACCAGGCCGTCGGCCCACATCCGGTCCACCCGCAGCGCGATCCGCTCGTCCAACGCGGCGGTGTCCAGGTCGACCCCGAGCTGAACGGACGGGTAGTACGGCGTGGGCGCGGGCAGCGACGCGGTGAACGGCGCGCCGGTCAGCTCGATCACCTCGAGCGCCCGGACGATCCGCCGGCCGTTGCCGGGCAGGATGCCGGCCGCCGCCTCCGGGTCCGCCTCGGCCAGGCGGGCGTGCAGCGGACCCGGGCCGACCGCCGCCAGCTCCGCCTCCAGCCGGGCCCGCAGCGCCGGGTCGGTGCCGGGGAACTCGAACCGCTCCAGCACCGCCCGCACGTAGAGCCCGGAGCCGCCGACCAGCAGCGGCACCCGGCCCCGGGCCAGGATGTCGTCGACCGCCGCGCGGGCCAGCGCCTGGTATTCGGCGACGCTCGCCGGCTCCGTCACCGGCCAGATGTCCAGCAGGTGGTGCGGCACCCCCTCCCGCTCGGCCGGCGTCAGCTTCGCGGTGCCGACGTCCATGCCCCGGTAGAGCTGCATCGAGTCGGCGTTGACCACCTCGCCGTCGAGCGCGTGCGCCAGCGCGATGCTCAGCGCCGACTTGCCGGCCGCGGTCGGCCCGACCACCGCGACGACTGTCATGACCGCTCCCAGTTCGCCACGAAGTAGGCAACGCCGTAGGGCGCGGCGTGGTAGCTCAACCCGCCCCGCCAACGGCCGCCCGCCGCGCCGACCGCGCCGGCGAGCACCTGCCACGCGGCCCGCCCGGCGGCCCGCAGCTCGCCGGAGAGCACCGGGTCCAGGCCGCGCAGGGCGTCGGCGTCCGCGCCGGCCAGGGCCGCGGCGACCCCCTCGTCGTACGCCTGCGCGCGCGGGTCGTCGTACCCCGGCGCCGTGACGCCCCGGCAGGCGGACCCGTCGCCGAGCACGAGCAGCGCGACCCGCGGATCGTCGTCGAGGACCAGGCTCGCGCCGAACGCCGCGCACTCCGCCGGGGTGGCGTCGTGCGCCACCGACCGGGCCAGCCGGGGCAGCCCGGTGCCGGCGCGGCCGAGCAGCCACGCGCCGATGGTCAGGCTCAACGGCAGGCGGTCCCCGCCGGCGCAGTTGACCTTCCACAGCCGCACGTGGCGGTCCAGCCCGTACGGACGCAGCGAGCCGTGCTCGGCGGCGTTGAACCGGACGGTCTCCGGGCCACCACCGACCAGCAGGATCGCCTCGGGCCCGGCGGCGAGCAACCGGGCCACCGCCGCGTCGGCGGCGGCGCGCAGGTCGTCCAGCTCCGGCGCGGCGGCGCCGGCCAGCTCGGGTACGAGCAGGGGCGGATGGGGGCAGACGGCGGCGGCGACCAGGGGCACGACCCCAACCTATCGGGGCGTCCCGGTGCGTCCCCGCGCCGATCCGGCCATCGAGGGCGTACGACACCGTATGGTCACGGTCGACGACAGGCGCTCGACACGGACGGGGGCGGACCTGTGACAATGCCGGGAGAAAGTTTGCTGCGCCGTGGCGGCGCCGAGGGCTGTCCCCTCGACGCCGGGAGAACGAGGATGGGCACATGAGCGACTGGACTGCCTTCGGACGGGTGGACGAGGACGGCACCGTCTACGTCAAGACCGGCGACGGCGAGCGGGTGGTCGGATCCTGGCAGGCGGGGGCCCCGGAGGAAGGGCTCGCCCACTTCGCCCGGCGCTTCGCCGACCTGGTGACCGAGGTCGACCTGACCGAGGCCCGGCTCAACTCGGGCGCGGCGGACGCCGGCCACTCGCTGACCACGATCCGCCGGATCCGGGCGTCGCTGCCCGAGGCGCACGTCGTCGGGGACATCGACGCCCTGGCCGCCCGGTTGGACAAGCTGGCCACGGTCGCCGAGGAGAAGGCCGGCGAGGCCAAGGCGGCCCGTGAGGCCGCCCGGGGCGAGGCGCTCGCCCGCAAGACGGCCCTGGTCGAGGAGGCCGAGAAGCTCGCCGCCGAGTCGACCGGCTGGAAGACCGCAGGCGACCGGCTCAAGGAGATCCTCGACGAGTGGAAGACGATCCGCGGCGTCGACAAGAAGGCCGACGGCGAGCTGTGGAAGCGGTTCGCCGCGGCCCGGGACGGCTTCACCCGCCGTCGGGGCGCCCACTTCGCCTCCCTCGACCAGCAGCGCAAGCAGGCGCAGACGGTCAAGGAGGAGTTGGTCGCCGAGGCGGAGAAGCTCAAGGAGTCGACCGACTGGGGCGTCACCGCCGGCCAGCTCAAGGACCTGATGGCCCAGTGGAAGGCCGCGCCGCGTGCCGCCAAGGAGGCCGAGCAGAAGCTCTGGGAACGGTTCCGGGCGGCGCAGGACGAATTCTTCACCCGGCGCAGTGAGGTCTTCTCCGCCCGCGACAACGAGCAGCGGGCCAACCTGGAGCGTAAGCAGGCGCTGCTGGCCGAGGCCGAGGCGCTCGACGTGGACGGCGACCCGAAGGGCGCCCAGGCGAAGCTGCGCGAGATCCAGGCGCAGTGGCACGAGGCCGGCCGGGTGCCCCGCGAGGCGGCGGCCGGCCTGGAGCGCCGGCTGCGGGCCGTGGACGACAAGGTCCGCGAGGTGATGGACTCGGCGTGGCGGCGCACCTCCAAGGAGGACAACCCGCTGCTGGCGCAGATGCGCGCCCAGGTGGCCGAGGCCGAGGACCGCCTGACCCGGGCCCAGGCCGCCGGCGACACCCGCCGCATCAGGGAGGCCGAGCAGGCCCTCACCTCGAAGCGCCAGTTCCTCCAGCTGGCCGAACAGGCGGGCTGACCCACACCCCGCTTCGACCCCCGCTGATTCACCGAAAGAGTGCCTGTTCCGCGCCGGATAGGCACTCTTTCCGTGAATCAGCGCGTCCAGGGGGCGGGAGGGGGTGCGTGTTGACGGGTGGGGGTGGGCTGATCAGAATGGGCGTCGGAGCTAGGGGTTCCGGCGCGAGGGTGTCGACGGCTGCACTTCGCCGTCGAGGTCGCCGGGTGAACGTCGCGAGTGGCCGTCCACGTGACCGGCCCGGCGCGCGCTGTGCGCGTACTCGATGACGAGCGGGTCGGGCCTCCTGGTCCTGCCGCCCGCGGCGCCTGAGCGGCGCGGGCATCCGAAGTGGAGCACCCATGCACCGACGCACCGCCCTCGGCGGCGCCCTGACGGCGCTCGCCACCGCCGCGGCCGGCATCCTCGTCGCCGCGACCGTCAGCACCACCCCGGCCGTCGCCGCGGCCAGCGGCACCGGCACCGGCTACCTGCACACCAGCGGCAACAAGATCGTCGACAGCACGGGCGCGACCGTCCGGCTGACCGGCATCAACTGGTTCGGCATGGAGACCGACAACAAGACGTTCCACGGCCTGTGGTCGAGCAACACGTGGCGCGGCCAGGTCGACACCATGGCCCGGCTCGGCTACAACACGCTGCGCATCCCGTACTCGAACGACTCCATCAAGCCCGGCGCGACGGCGACCGGGATCAACGACTTCGTCAACCCGGACCTGATCGGGCTCTCCCCGTTGCAGATCCTGGACAAGGTCATCGACTACGCGGGCAGCAAGGGGATGCGGGTCATCCTGGACCGGCACCGGCCGACCTCGGCCGGGCAGTCGCCGCTCTGGTACACCTCGGGCGTCTCCGAGGCGACCTGGATCGCCGACTGGAAGACGATGGCCCAGCGGTACGCGAACAACCCGACGGTGATCGGCGCGGACCTGCACAACGAGCCGCACGCCGAGGGCACCAACCCGGCCGCCACCGGCGCCTGCTGGGGCTGCGGCGACACCGCCCGCGACTGGCGGCTCGCCGCCGAGCGGGCCGGTAACGCCATCCTCGGCGTGCAGCCGAACTGGCTGATCTTCGTGGAGGGCGTGAGCTGCCCGAGCGGCGGGCTGTCGAACGTCTGGGACAACGACCCCAGCAACGACGAGGACTGCGGCTGGTGGGGCGGCAACCTCTCCAAGGCCGGGCAGTTCCCGGTCCGGCTGAACGTGGCCAACCGGCTGGTCTACTCCCCGCACGAGTACGCCACCTCGGTCTACCGGCAGGCCTGGTTCGACGACCCCAGCTACCCGGCGAACATGCCGGCGATCTGGGACCACTACTGGGGTTACCTCTACAAGCAGAACATCGCGCCGATCATGATGGGCGAGTTCGGCACCACGCTCCAGGACCCGAAGGACAAGATCTGGCTGGAGAACCTGATGGCCTACACCGGCACCGGGGTCAACGGGATGTCCTTCACCTACTGGTCGTGGAACCCGAACTCGGGTGACACCGGCGGCATCGCCAACGACGACTGGACCACCGTCAACCAGGCCAAGCAGTCCATCCTCCAGCCGTACCTGATCCCGCCGTCCGGCAGCGGGAACCCGAACCCGACGCCGACCGGGACCGGCTCGCCGACGGCGACGCCGACCAGCTCCCCGACCGCGACGCCGACCACGCCGGCGCCGAGCGGCGGCTGCACCGCCAGCTACAAGCAGATCAACGCCTGGGCCGGCGGCTTCCAGGGCGAACTGACCGTGAAGAACACCGGCACCGGCGCGGTGAACCCGTGGTCGGTCACCTGGGCCTGGCCGTCCGGGGTCACGCTCCAAAGTGGCTGGAACGCCACCGTCACGCAGTCCGGCACCACTGTCACGGCCGCCGCGCCGGGCTGGTCGCCGTCGCTGGCGGCGGGGGCGTCGGTCACCGTCGGCTTCACCGCCAACGGCACCGCCGCCTCCCCCGCCACCGTAAAGCTCAACAGCGCCACCTGCTGAGGTTGTAAGGAGGGGGCCCCGCTTAACGCATTCGGTAGAGGAGGGGCCCCCGCTTAACACGAGGTGTTAAGCGGGGGCCCCTCCTAACCGTCAGGGCGGGGTCAGCGGGCGGCGCAACCGCCGGTGGCGGCGGGCGGCGCGGCCGGCGCGCCGACCGTCGGCAACCCGAGCAGCACCCCGGGGGTACGCGGGGCCCGCCCCGCCTCGGCCGCGTCGCCGGCCCGGGTACGCCGGTGCGCCAGCGGCGCACCGTCGGCGTTGAGGTGGTGCGGCGCCGCGTACGTGACGGCGGTGTGCACGATGTCGCCGGGGCGGATCCGCCCGGCCAACTCGCCGGTGGCGAAGTGCACCAGGCGGCCGTCGCGGGCGCGGCCGGACATCCGGCCGGTGCGCTCGTCCTTGCGCCCCTCGCCGACGGCGACGAGCACCTCGACGGTCTCCCCCACCAGCTTCCGGTTCTCCGCCCAGGTGATCTCCTCGACGCACGCGACCAGACGCTCGTACCGCTCCTGCACGACCGGCTTGGGCAGTTGGTCGTCCATGATGGCGGCCGGGGTGCCGGGGCGCTTGGAGTACTGGAACGTGAACGCCGAGGAGAACCGGGCCTCCCGGACCACGTCGAGGGTGCGGGCGAAGTCCGCCTCGGTCTCGCCGGGGAAGCCGACGATGATGTCCGTGGTGATCGCCGCGTCCGGCATCGCCGCCCGGACCTTCTCGATGATCCCGAGGTAGCGCTCCGAGCGGTACGAGCGGCGCATGGCCCGCAGCACGTCGTCGGAGCCGGACTGCAACGGCATGTGCAGCGAGTGGCAGACGTTCGGCGTCTCCGCCATGGCCGCGATCACGTCGTCGGTGAAGTCCTTCGGGTGCGGGCTGGTGAACCGGACCCGCTCCAGCCCGTCGATGTCGCCGCAGGCCCGCAGCAGCTTGCCGAAGGCGTACCGGTCGCCGAACTCGACGCCGTAGGAGTTGACGTTCTGCCCGAGCAGGGTCACCTCCAGCACGCCTTCGTCCACGAGCGCGCGCACCTCGGAGAGGATGTCGCCGGGACGGCGGTCCTTCTCCCGGCCGCGCAGGGCGGGCACGATGCAGAACGTGCAGGTGTTGTTGCAGCCGACGGAGATGGACACCCAACCGGCGTACGTCGACTCGCGCCGCGTCGGCAGCGTGGACGGGAAGACCTCGAGCGACTCGAGGATCTCCACCTCGGCGGCGGCGTTGTGCCGGGCCCGGTCCAGCAGCACCGGCAGCGAGCCGATGTTGTGCGTGCCGAAGACCACGTCCACCCAGGGCGCCTTGCGGACGATCTCGCCGCGGTCCTTCTGGGCCAGGCAGCCGCCGACCGCGATCTGCATCCCGGGGTGCTTCGCCTTGACCGGGCGCAGGTGACCCAGGTTGCCGTAGAGCCGGTTGTCGGCGTTCTCCCGGACCGCGCAGGTGTTGAACACCACCACGTCGGGCTGATCGTCGGCCTCGGCGGCGCGCACGTATCCGGCGTCCTCGAGGAGGCCGGAGATGCGCTCGGAGTCGTGCACGTTCATCTGGCAGCCGTACGTACGCACCTGGTAGGTGCGCGGGCTGCCCACGGCTGCGGTAGTCATGACCCGGACAGCGTATCCGGGTGGCGCCGGTACGCGCCGCCGGCGGTCAGCCGGCGACGGTCAGGCGGCGGTCAGCCGATAGCGGTCAGGCCCCGGCGGTCAGCGGCGACGGTCAGGCGGCGGCGAGCGCCGGTGCGACCGAGTCCGGCGCCCACCGGGAGCGGTGGCAGCGCGACCAGCCCCGGCAGCCGGGGTCGGCGAGCGTGCAGAGCCGCTGGTCGCTGAGGACCTCGCCGTCGTCGGTCTCGACCACGTCGAAGTGCACCGGGCGGATGGTGCCGTCCGGGGCGACAAGCAGGTGCCGGCCGGCGTCGAGCGTGTCGTCGCGCATCAGGCAGTTGCGGCCCAGCACCCGGGCCAGCGCCGCGATGGCGGGCAGCTCGGCCAGGCTTTCGGGTACGCCGTAGCAGTCGACCACCGTCCCGTACGCCCCGGGCGCCTCCCACACGTCGCAGACCACCGCGTACGCGGGCAGCCGGCCCGGGTCGGCGACGGCGAGGGGCATCACCACCCGGCCGAGCGCCTCGGCCATCGCCGGGTAGACCTCCACCGGCGCGCCGCCGTTGATTCTCCAGTTCCACAGCTCGGTCATGCTGCCTCCTCGCTGCGCTCGTCCCACCGGCCTCCGGATCGGGCCTTACTGACGATGGTGGGGGGCATTTAGCCTCAGCCGGGGGCAAGTTACCGGTCTGTGACCATTCCGGGCAAAATTTCCCTGGGCGACGTTGCCCGCAGTGGCGGGAAGGTGACAGTTTATCGAGTATGGTGCCCGGTTCCCCGGGCTGCCGCGCCGGTCACCGGAGCTGGATCAGGTGGTCCGAGGTGGGCCGCAGCTCCCCGATCACCGTGCCGCCCGGCACCTCGCCCGCGACGAGCAGCCCGCCCGAGGTCTGGGCGTCGGCCAGCAGCAGCCGCTCGGACTCGTCGGTGCCCCCGAAGTCGGTCCACGGCGTCACCCAGTCGAGGTTGCGGCGGGTGCCGCCACTGACGTACCCGTCGCGCAGCGCCTCCCGCGCGCCCGGCAGGTACGGCACCGCGGCGGTGTCGATCGCGACCGTGAGCCGGCTGGCCCGGGCCAGCTTCGAGGCGTGCCCGAGCAGCCCGAAGCCGGTCACGTCGGTGCCGCAGCGGATGCCGGCGGCCACCGCCGCCCGGGCGGCGTCCCGGTTGAGCCGGGCCATCGACTCGACCGCCTCGGGAAACCGCTCCCCGGTCTGCTTGTGCCGGGTGTTGAGCACGCCCACGCCGAGCGGCTTCGTCAGCGACAACGGCAGCCCGGCCCACCCGGCGTCCAGGGTGATCAGCTCCTCCGGCCGGACCACGCCGGTGACCGCCAGACCGTACTTCGGGCCGTCGTCGTCGACGCTGTGCCCGCCGGCCAGGTGACAGCCGGCCTCGTTCGCCACGTCCTGCCCGCCTCGCAGCACCTCGCGGGCCAACTCCAGCGGCAGCACCTCGCGCGGCCAGCAGAGCAGGTTGAGCGCGACGAGCGGGGTGCCGCCCATGGCGTACACGTCAGAAAGCGCGTTCGCGGCGGCGATGCGGCCCCAGTCGTAGGCGTCGTCGACGACCGGGGTGAAGAAGTCGGCGGTGGTCACCAGGCCGGTGCGCGCGTCCAGCCGGACCACCGCGGCGTCGTCGCCGTTCTCCAGGCCGACCAGGAGGTCAGCCGTGCCGGCGCTCGGGCCGAGGCCGGCGACCATCGCCTCCAGCTCGCCGGGCGGGATCTTGCAGGCGCAGCCGCCGCCGCGGGCATGATCGGTCAGCCGGAACGTGTCGGTCATCGCCTCATGATCTCCGCGATCCGGCGCCGCCGCCACTGGGACGCGCCTTCGGCGGAACGGAATTCGGACGCACCGGCACGCCGTCGACCGGTGTTACCGCTCCGTGACCATCTCGGTTGCGTTCTGCCACGTCACCCCGCCTACAGTTGCCCAACCGGGGGTCGACCGACCCCCTCACGGCACGGACGACAGGGACGACAGGGACGGTGGACGACGTGACGACGGGCGACCCGCTGATCGTGCTCGACGGGGTCAACAAGTGGTTCGGGCCGCTGCACGTGCTCGACGACGTGTCCCTCTCCGTCGGCCGGGGCGAGGTGGTCGTGGTGATCGGCCCGTCCGGCTCCGGCAAGTCGACGCTGTGCCGCACCATCAACCGGCTGGAGCCGATCGACAACGGCACCATCACGTTCGACGGGCAGCCGCTGCCGGCCGAGGGCAAGCCCCTGGCCAGGCTGCGCAGCGAGGTCGGCATGGTGTTCCAGTCGTTCAACCTCTTCGCGCACAAGAGCATCCTGGAGAACGTGGCGCTCGGGCCGATCAAGGTACGCAAGGAGAAGCCGGCCGCCGCCCGCGAGCGCGGCCTGGCCCTGCTCGACCGCGTCGGCATCGCCAACCAGGCGGACAAGTACCCGGCGCAGCTCTCCGGCGGCCAGCAGCAGCGGGCGGCGATCGCCCGCGCGCTGGCCATGCAGCCCAAGGCGATGCTCTTCGACGAGCCGACCAGCGCGCTCGACCCGGAGATGGTCGGCGAGGTGCTCGACGTGATGACCTCGCTGGCCCGCGACGGCATGACCATGGTGGTGGTCACCCACGAGATGGGCTTCGCCCGGCACGCGGCCAACCGGGTCGTGTTCATGGCCGACGGGCAACTGGTCGAGGACGCCCCGCCGGCGGAGTTCTTCGAGAACCCGCGCAGCGAGCGAGCCAGGGACTTCCTTTCCAAGATCCTCACGCACTGAGCGTCCCCGTAGTGGAGTCGTCCCGGCGGCTTCGTGGAAGAAGGAGAATGATGATGCGTTACAAGCGCGTGGCGGCGGTCGCCGCGGCGGCAACTCTGGCGCTCGGCCTGGCCGCCTGCGGCGAAAAGGACGGCGACGAGGGCACCGGCGCCGGGAGCAAGGACTTCGCGGCCGGCAGCACGATGGAGCGGCTGAACAAGGCCCAGGCGATCAAGGTGGGCACGAAGTTCGACCAGCCGGGCTTCGGTCAGAAGGGCCTGTCCGGCAAGCCGGAGGGCTTCGACGTCGAGATCGCCAAGATCATCGTGAAGGAACTCGGCATCCCCGAGGACAAGATCGAGTACGTCGAGGCCCCGTCGAAGGTCCGCGAGGACGTCATCGTGAACGGCACCGTGGACCTGGTCGCGGCCACCTACACGATCAACGATAAGCGCAAGGAGCGCATCGCATTCGCCGGGCCGTACTACGAGGCTGGCCAGAACATCATGGTGCGCAAGGACGAGACCGCGATCACCGGTCCGGACTCGTTCAAGGACGGCGCCAAGAAGGTCTGCTCGGTCACCGGCTCCACCCCGGCCGAGGAGATCAAGAAGTACGTCAAGGACGTCGGCTCCCAGCTTGTCCTCTTCGACACCTACGACAAGTGCCGCGACGCCCTGAAGGGCAAGCAGGTCGACGCCGTCACCACCGACAACGTCATCCTGCTCGGCTACATCGCCAAGGACGAGGAGTCCTTCAAGATGGCCGGCGACAACTTCACCAAGGAGCCGTACGGCATCGGTGTCAAGAAGGAGGACACCGACTTCCGTAACTTCGTCAACGACACGTTGGAGAAGGCCTTCTCCGACGGCAGTTGGAAGAAGGCGTGGGACGACACCGCCGGCAAGTTCGGCGCCACGCTCGGCGACGCCCCGACCGTCAACCGCTACTGATCCGTCCGATCCGGAGGGTGGGGAGGAAACCGACCCGTGAACGTGCTCATCGACAAGTTCGACGTCTTCGCGGGCGGGTTCTGGCTCACCCTCCAGATCTGCGTACTCGCCGCGATCGGCGCCCTGGTCCTGGGCGCCGTCGTGGCGGTGCTGCGCATCTCGCCGGTGCCGCCGCTGCGCGCCGTCGGCACCACCTACGTGAACATCTTCCGGAACATGCCGTTGACCGTGGTGCTGTTCTTCGCCGCGTTCGGCCTGCCGGCGCTGGGATCGAACGCGGAGTTCCTGCGGATCCCGGGCCTGGAGGTGATCTTCAGCCGGCTCGGCACCGACCTGCCCTACTTTCGCTTCGGGCTGATCGCCCTGGTCCTCTACACGGCCGCGTTCGTCTGCGAGGCGCTGCGCTCCGGGGTGAACGCGGTGCCGGCCGGCCAGGCCGAGGCGGCCCGGTCGTTGGGCCTCACCTTCGGCCAGAACCTGCGCCACGTGGTGCTGCCGCAGTCGTGGAAGGCGTCCGTGGTGCCGCTCGGCTCGGTCATCATCGCGATGATCAAGAACTCCGCGCTTGTCGGCTTCTTCGGCGTCGTGGGTGACCTCTCCCAGACCGCCGACCAGCTCACCTCCGCCGGCGGCTACGCCTTCATCCCGGTGGCGATCGGCATCTCCGTCGGTTACCTGATCATGACGGTGCCGCTCGGCGCCCTGCTGGACCGGATCGAGAAGCGACAGGCGGTGGCCCGATGAGCCGGCAGACAAGCGTCCTCTACGACGTTCCGGGCCCGCGCCAGCGCCGGATCACACTGATCAGCAGCCTGGTCGCCGTCGTGGTGCTGCTGGCCGGGGCGTACCTGTTGATCTACCGGCCGCTGTCGGACAAGGGCCAGCTCTCGATGGAGCTGTGGGGCCCGCTGATCGACCCCTCGAACGAGAACTTCTCCCAGGTCTGGGACCGGCTCGGGCTCGGTCTGAAGAACACGCTGACCGCCGCGGCGCTGGCCATCGTCGCGTCGCTCGTCGTCGGCACCCTGATCGCCGTGCTGCGGATCCAGCTCAAGAGCCTGACCCGGCGGCGCTTCACCGGCCTGGCCACGCCGCTGTCCTACCTCCTGCGCGGGCTGAGCTGGGTGCTGTCCGTGGTGACCCGGGTCTGCGTCGAGGTGTTCCGCGGCCTGCCGGTCGTCATCACCATCTTCTTCGTGGCACGCGGGTTCCCCGAGTTCGGCGTCTCGTTCGACAACCTCTGGTATCTCGTCATCGGCCTGACCGTCTACAACGCGGTCGTCATCGCCGAGATCCTGCGCTCCGGCATGGAGGGGCTGCCCGGCGGCCAGGGCGAGTCCGCCGCCGCGATCGGGCTCTCCCCGTTCCAGACCACCCGGATGATCCTGCTGCCGCAGGCCTTCCGGATCATGCTGCCGGCGCTGATCAGCCAACTCGTGGTGGTGCTCAAGGACACCTCGCTGGGCTTCATCATCAGCTACGAGGAGACGCTCAACATCGGCAAGCAGATCATCGGCGTGCTCGGTAACCCGATCCAGGTCTACGTGGTGATCGCCGTGCTCTTCATCGCGATCAACTACTCGCTGTCGAAGCTGGCCCAGTACGCCGAGCGCCGCCTCTCCCGGGGCCGCCGGACCACCGGCCCGGCACCCACCCCGCCGGCCGCACTGGCCTCCCAGTCCGAAAGCACCGGCCAAGCCCTCTGACCTAGACGGAATCGGGCCGGTCGGAGCGATCCGACCGGCCCGATTCCGTCTACCCGTCAGCGGGCGATCTCGGTGACCCGGGACTCGCGCACCACAGTCACCCGGATCTGCCCCGGATAGGTCAGCTCCTCCTCGATCTGCTTCGCCACGTCCCGGGCCAGCACCGCCGCGCCGATGTCGTCCACGTCGTCCGGCTTGACCATCACCCGGATCTCCCGGCCCGCCTGCATGGCGAAGACCTTCTCCACGCCGAGCTTGCCGGCCGCGATCTCCTCGATCCGCTCCAGCCGCTTGACGTACGCCTCAAGGCTCTCCCGCCGCGCCCCCGGCCGCCCGCCCGAACAGGCGTCCGACGCCTGGGTCAGGACCGCCTCGATGGTCTGCGGCGGCACCTCGTTGTGGTGCGCCTCGATGGCGTGCACCACGTCCTCGGCCTCGCCGTACTTGCGGGCCAGGTCGGCGCCGATGATGGCGTGGCTGCCCTCCACCTCGTGGGTGAGCGCCTTGCCGATGTCGTGCAGGAACGCGCAGCGCTTGATGGTCGGCACGTCCAGTCGCAGCTCGGCCGCCATGGTGCCGGCGATGTGCGCGGTCTCGACCAGGTGCTTGAGCACGTTCTGCCCGTACGACGTCCGGTAGCGCAACCGGCCCAGCAGGGTGACCAGCTCCGGGTGGATCTCGGTGATGCCCACCTCGACCAGGGCGTCCTCCGCGGCCCGGTGGCACAGCTCCTCCACCTCCTGCCGGGCCAGGTCGTAGACCTCCTCGATCCGGTGCGGGTGGATCCGGCCGTCCAACACCAACTTCTCCAGCGTGAGCCGGCCGACCTCCCGCCGGACCGGGTCGAAGCAGGAGAGCAGCACCGCCTCGGGCGTGTCGTCGATGATCAGGTTGACGCCGGTGACCGACTCGAAGGCGCGGATGTTGCGCCCCTCCCGGCCGATGATCCGGCCCTTCATCTCGTCGCCGGGCAGGTGCAGCACGCTGACCACGCTCTCCGCGGTCTGCTCGCTCGCGACCCGCTGGATGGCGTCCACCACGATGTGCCGGGCCCGCTGCTCGGCGGTGCCCCGCGCCTCGGACTCGATCTCCCGGACCAGCAGCGCGGCCTCCCGCTTCGCCTGCCCCTCGATCGACTCGACCAGCTCGGCGCGAGCCGTGTCGGCGGTCAGCCCGGCCACCCGTTCCAGCTCGCGGCGGCGCTGCTCCTCCACCTCGGTCAGCGCGCGCTCCCGCTCGGCAAGCGCGGCCTCCCGGGCGGCGAGCGCGGCCGTGGCGGCGGTGAGCTGCCGTTCCCGCTCGGCCAGCCGCTCCACCTCCTCGGTGTGCATCCGCTCCCGCTCGTCCATCCGGGCTGCCCGTCGCTCCACCTCGGCGGCCTGCTCCCGGGTGGTGGCGGCGAGCACCGCCACCTCCCGTTCGCCGCTGCGCCGCGCGGTGGTGCGCAGTTGGTCGGCGTCCGCCTCGGCCTGCTTGTGCGCCCGTTCCAGCACGGTGTCGGCCTCGGCCCGGGCATCGTCGAGCACCCGCCGGGCCTCCGCCCGGGCAGCCTTCGCCTCGGCCTTCGCGGCAGCCGCCTCGGCGCGGGCGGCAGACGCGGCCGACTTCGCCACGTCGATGGTGCTGTTCGCCTCGTCGGCGGCGCTGCGGAGCGCGGCCAGGGACTGCTCCTGCCGGTCCTTCTCCGCGATGAAGGCCGGGTCCTCCGGCGCGGGGGCCAGGCTGAGCCGCTTGAGCGTACGCACGCCGAACAGCACCGCGCCGACCACCAACGCGACGAGCAGCAGGACCACCACGAGGAGGATCACGTCGAAGGCGCTCATCGCCCGACCCCGCACCGGTGCGCCGCTCCGTCGAACCGCTTCGCCACACCGGCCCCCGTGGCCCGGTCGAATCGCGCCGCGCCGACCCCCGCCGCCCGGTCGAACCGCTTCGCGCCGGCGCCCGTCGCCCGGTCGAACCGCTTCGCCGCGCCGGCCACTGCCGTCCCACCGAACCGTCCCGTCGTGCCGGCCAACGCCGCCCCCGCGGTCCGCGCTGCCGTGCCGGTTCGGTTCGCGCCGGGTGTCCGCCGTGACGTGGCGGGCCGCGGCTCCGCGTGCCGCGACCGGGGTCGCTGCGTCGGTCGAGACCCGCCTGTCGGCCGGCATCGGACGACCGGCGAGGACCGGCCGGGACCGTGTGGCAGACCGCCGGTGAACCTGTGCCGCCGCGCCATGGCCGCCTCCCCTGAACGTCGACCGCAGGACACGCACGAAGACGCGCCTGCGGCTCTGGACGCCCGACCCGAGCGGCTGGCTCTGGGCAGCTTTCCGTCGGCGGTGCCCCTCGTTGGGCACCGCCAGCGGCCGGTTGCAGTTGTCGGATGCTCCGGACGAATCCGGAGCTGCCGTCAAAGGCCGGTGAAGCTGGCCAAAGTGATGCTGTCTTGTTACGCGTTCTATGTTGTGCGCTTAGCCTGCGCTGGTCGGGCAAAGTGAGCCTGTATGGCGAGGCTAGGTCGCTAGGGGCCGTTCGGTCAAGGAGTCATGATCAAACCACCCGGACGGAGAGAAGTTGACCCGTCACGGATTGCTGAGAATATGCCGGACAGCGCCGGACAAACCTCGCCGCCCGTCACCTCCCCGTGACCTTTTCCGCCTGCTCAGACGCCACGCCCTCCCTCCAGAGCCCACCCTCGCCCTCTCCCGTCCTCCAACCCGCGCTGATCAAGGAGTTGACGTCAAGAACGATCACCCACCAGACACAAAACCCTTGATCACCGACCCACGATGGCCTCTCCGTCCCCGGCGATCATGAAGTTGACGGCCGTTTTGGAGATCAACTACGCCGCCAACTTCATGATCGCCGGGACAGAGGGCGGGGTGGGGTGGGTGGTGGGTGGGTGGGTGGGTGAACGGGTCAGGGGGTGAGCTGGGCTTGGGCGGCTTGCACCAGGGTGCGGTTGTCCGCTGCGATGCTGCCGTCGGGTAGCAGCAGCGTGTCCTCCAAGCCGATCCGGGTGTGCAGGCCCCTTCGGACCGCCTCGGCGAACACCGGCCAGGTGGCCGGGCCTTCGCCGTGCAGCAGCACCGGCGGGCACCCGTCCGGCGGCCCGGCGTCGATCGCGGGCGTGTCGGCGCGCCGAGCCGGGATCCCGGTCGCGTCGCCGAGCCCGACCGGAATCCCGGTCGCGTCGGCGAGCGCGGCGAGGATCGCGGTCGCGTCGGCGAGCGCCGCCTCCACCGGTTCGGCCATGCACTCGACGAGCAGCCGCCCGGTCGGTGTCGGCCAGCGGCGCCAGGCGTCCACCGCCGCCTCCGTCCAGAGGCCGGCCTCGACCATGACGCCACGCTCGTGCAGGGCCGCGGCGACCTCCGCCGCCCCGGGCTCGTGGGCGTTGACGGACGCGAAGTCGGGCAGCACCGTCCAGGCGCGGACGGCGGCGACGCGCGCGGCCGGGTCGGGCACGATCCAGGCGCCGGTGCTCACCCCGACCGGCAGGCCGGGGCGGGCCGCCCGGACGGCGGTGAGCGCCGCGGCGACCACCGCCGGGTCGAGCGACTCGACGCCACCGTCGTCACGGGGATGGACGTGCACGGCCGCCACCCCGGCCTCCGCGCAGCGCACGGCGTCGGCCGCCAACTCGGCCGGGGTGAGCGGCACGGCGGGATGCTCGTCCCGCCGTCGCCCCCCGTTCAGGCACGCCTTCAGCACGGGCGCACACCCTTCACACGCCGTCAGCACGGGCGCACACCCTTCACACGCCGTCAGCACGGGCGTACACCCTTCACACGCCGTCAGCACGGGCACGACCTCTTCCCCACGGTCCACACGACGTCGACGCGCCGGGCCGGTCAGTCGTGCCGGCGGGCGTCGAGGTCGTTCTCGGCGTCGGCCAACGCGTCGGCGTCGATGTGCTCGGCGAACTCGGCCGCCTCGGCGCTCTGCGCGGCGAGGGCGTCCTTCACCGCGCGGATCGCCACGCCGGCCGGGTAGCCCTTGCGCGCCAGCATGCCGACCAGGCGCCGGAACACCGCGTCGGGCTCGCCCCGGGCGGTGCGCAGCTTCCGCTCCACCAGCGCCCGTGCCGTCTCCGCCTCGGTCTCCTGGTCGAGGTCCTCCAGGGCCGCACCGGCGACCTCGCCGTCGACGCCCTTCTGGCGCAGCTCGTTGGCGAGCGCCCGGCGGGCCAGCCCACGGCCGGTGTGCCGGCTGCTCACCCAGGCCCGCGCGAAGGCGGCGTCGTCGACGATGCCGACCTCGTCGTAACGGTCGAGGACCTGCTCGGCCACCTCTTCGGAGATGCCTCGCCGGGCCAGCGCGCCGGCCAGCTCGGCCCGGGTGCGCGGCCGGGTCGCGAGCTGCCGCAGACAGATCTCCCGAGCCACCTCGGCCTCGTCGCGGGGCGGAGCCGGAGCCTCCCCTGGTTCGGGCTCCGCCCCGCGACCGCGGCGCCCACGGCGGGGCTGGGGCGTGCCGGTGGCGTCACCCGCACGGGGCGGGCTGGCATCCCAGCCCCGCCCCGTGCGGGCGCGTCGTCCTGCCACGGATCAGCGGATCAGAAGTCGACCGGCGGCAGCTCCGGGCCGCCGGTGGCGTCACCCGCACCACCGGTGCCGACGCCGAGCTTCTCCAGGATCTTCTTCTCGACCTCGGCCGCCACGTCCGGGTTCTCGCGGAGGAACTCGCGGGCCTTCTCCTTGCCCTGGCCGAGCTGGTCGCCGTCGTAGGTGTACCAGGCGCCGGACTTGCGGATGATCGCCTGCTCCACGCCCACGTCGATCAGGGAACCCTCGCGGGAGATGCCCTTGCCGTACATGATGTCGAACTCGGCCTGCTTGAACGGCGCGGCGACCTTGTTCTTCACGACCTTGACCCGGGTGCGGTTGCCGACCACGTCGGTGCCGTCCTTGAGGCTCTCGATGCGGCGCACGTCGAGCCGGACCGAGGCGTAGAACTTCAGCGCCCGACCACCGGTGGTGGTCTCCGGGCTGTTGTGCACCATGACGCCGTCGACGAAGTAGTTGTGGTTGCCCTCCACCTCGATGTCGAAACGGTTCATCGACCGGGTACGGGGCTTGACCCGTACGTCGATGACCCGCGCCGGCACCGGGGTGAGCTCCTCCGGCACGAACTGCGGCTCCACCACGCACTGCCCGCGGAACCGGGGCAGGAGCTTCGACTCCATGGCGACCGGAACGTAGGGCGCGATCAGCTCTTGGAACTTCGCCGACGCGTCGGTGGTGAAGATGATCGACGCGGTCTGCCGGGCGCCTCGCGCAACCAGCTTCACGTCCAGCCCGTACGCGTCGCGCAGGTGGTCGACCAGGCGGGTCCTGGTCCCCTCCGCCATCGCCTCGACGCAGATCTCGATCCGACCCGAACCACCTGCCGTCCGCTCCTGCAAGCCCTTGGAGCGCAGCGTGAAGCAGCCGTCGTCCATGAACCACACGGCGAGCGCCAGCGGGGTCAACGCCTTGAGGTAGTCCCAGCTCAAGTGCTTCTTACCGTCACCGAGATATACCGCGCGACGCAGCTCGTCCAGCTCGGGCAGCGGCGTGAAGTCGACGAAGCTCGCGCCACGGGCGTCGGTGCGGCGGGAATGACTGATGTTGCCCAGCAGGGAGACCTTCCAGTCGAGGTAGGCGACCTGCTGGGCACCGTGCCCCAGCCGGAAGCGGACACCGGAGCGGTCCCGCTGGTTCGGCGACAGCGCCCCGTCGCCCATCAGCGAACCGAGCACGACCTGCCACTGCTGCTCGCTGAGCCGACGCGACTCGGCAAGCATCACCCGGTCGCCGGCGATCAACTCGCCCGCCTCCCGCCAGCCTCCGGGCGTCCGGATCAGGTGATTGGCGGTCGCGGCGAATTGGGACCGGCCGTTGCCGCCGGACCTGGCAACGGTGAACTGGAGGAACTGCTCCGCCGGCCCGTTGTTGAACCAGTTGGTGATCCGCTTGGGCTCCACCCGGTCGGTGTCCGGGTTGTAGGAGAGAACCTCGACGTCCATCCGCTGGTTGACGATCTTGCCGATCTTCTCCTGTGTGCCGTCGGCCAGGGTGACCCTGGTCGAGTACGACATGCAGCCGAACATGACGCCGATCTTCTCGCGGAGCTGGTTGATGAAGATCGCGGTGGTGCCGGTGTTGTTGAGGATGCCGGTGATCTTCCGCAGCGCCTGGCTCATCAGCCGGGCCTGGAGGCCGACGTGGCTGTCGCCCATCTCGCCCTCGATCTCGGCGCGCGGCACCAGGGCGGCGACCGAGTCGATCACGATGATGTCGATCGCGCCGGAGCGCACCAGCATGTCGGTGATCTCCAGCGCCTGCTCGCCGGTGTCCGGCTGGGAGACCAGCAGCGCGTCGGTGTCGACACCGAGGGCCTTCGCGTATTCCGGGTCGAGCGCGTGCTCGGCGTCGATGAACGCGGCGATGCCGCCGGCCCGCTGGGCGTTGGCCACCGCGTGCAGGGCGACAGTGGTCTTACCGCTGGACTCCGGACCGTAGATCTCGACGACCCGGCCCCGGGGCAGACCGCCCACGCCGAGGGCCACGTCGAGCGCGATGGAGCCGGTCGGCGTGACCGCCGTCTGGATGACGGGCCGCTCCCCCAGCCGCATCACCGAACCCTTGCCGAATTGCTTGTCGATCTGAGCGAGAGCAAGGTCGAGTGCCTTCTCCCGGTCAGGACCTGCCGCCATCGTTGCCACCCCTGCCTTCGCCGGCGTCTTTCCTGAGCTTCGCGTCACGCGGGACACGCTAGGCGCTGGGTCCGACAGAAAACCAGCCGACGGGCCGCGAGCTGTGGACGAGCACCCCGCTGTGGACAATAGCCGAACAGGTGTACGACTGGGCAAGCGACACGCGGAACCGCCGAAAAGGCTGCTCAGCGTAGTCGCGCGGGCACCCGGTCGGGATACGCGGCCACCACCGCGCGCCACACCACATGCGTTTCCTCACCGGCGGCCAGGGCCTGCTCGACGGTCCGCCCGCCGAGTTGGGACAACACCTGGTCGCTGGCGATGCTGGCCGCGTAGCCCGGCCCGAACGCCTCCTCCAGCCGCGCCCAGAAGTCGGTCAGCCGCACGTGTTCAGTCCTCCTCTTGATGTCCGCCGGCGCCGGAAACGCCGGCCACGCCGGAAGCCCCGGCTGCGCCCGGAGTCCGCAACGCCAGCGCCACCAACGGCACCACCGCGATGGCCGCCAGCAGGGTCAGCGTCGGGTACCCCACGGCCCGCAGGACGAACCCGCTCACCGCCGCCGCACCCGCCCCGGCCAGCCCCATGAGCAGGTCGGACAGGCCCTGCACACCGGGCCGGTCGGCGGTCGGCACCGACTCCGACAGCAGCGTCGAGCCCGCCACCATGGTGCCCGACCAGCCCAGCCCGAGCAGCGCCAGCCCCACCGAGAGCGGCGCGGTGTGGTGGCCGGCGGTGCCGGCGACCGCGCACGCGGCCAGCAGCAGCGCCACGCCACCGAGGATCACCGGCCGCCGGCCCAGCCGGTCGGTCAGCCAACCCACCACCGGCGACAGCGCGTACATGCCGGCGATGTGCAGGCTGAGCACGATGCCGACCACCCGCAGCACGTCCGCGTCGGAGTGCCACTCGCCGAGGTGCACCGGGGTCATCGACATCACCGCGACCATCACCAGGTGCCCCACCGCGACCGCCGCGATGCCGAGGCGGGCGGCCGGCCGTCCGCGTACCGTCCGCCACGCGGCGACCATGCCACCGCGGCGGGTGACCGCCGGTGCGGGGCCGGCGGGACGTGCGTCCTCGGCCGCCGCCAGCCGGCGCGCGGTGAGCAGCGGGTCCGGCCGGAGCAGGATCAGGAGTACGACGGCGGCCAGCACGAACGCGACGGCGCTGAAGGCGAACGGGCCGGCCAGCACCGGCAGGCCCCATCCCCGGGTGGTGTCGTCGGCGAGCGCGGCGAAGTTCGGCGCGGCCACCGAGCCGATGGTGGTGGCCCAGACCACCAACGACAACTGCCGGCCGCGGCGTTCCGGCGCGGCCAGGTCGACGGCCGTGTAGCGGGCCTGGAGGTTCGCCGCCGTGCCGCCGCCGAACAGCAGCATGCCGACGAAGAGCAGCGGCACCACGCGGGTCGCGGTGGCCACCACCACGAGCGCCCCGCCGGCCGCGCCGACCAGATAGGCCGCGACCAGGCCGGGTCGCCGCCCGCGGGCCCCCATCAGCCGGGTCACCGGTACGGCGAGCAGCGCGGCCCCTACCACCCCGGCGCTCTGCGCCAGCCCGGCCAGGGCGGTGCCGGCGACCCGGGCCGCGAGCAACGCGCCGACCGAGATGCCGATGGCGACGCCGACGCCGCCGATGATCTGGGTGCAGACGAGCAGCCGGAGGGTACGCCGCTGGATGCCGGCGACGTCGGGCCGGGGCGGCGCCGGCGCGGTCAGGTCGGTGGTCATGGCGCTCCTGGGGTACGGCGGGGGCCTCATCGTCCCCCACCGGCTCGGGCGACCGGCACCCGGTTTCGCTACAGGCCGAGGCCGCGGCCGATGATCTCCTTCATGATCTCGGTGGTGCCGCCGTAGATGGTCTGCACCCGGCTGTCCAGCCAAGCCTTCGCCACCGGGTGCTCCAGCATGAAGCCGTAGCCGCCGTGCAACTGCACGCACCGGTCGGCGACCCTGGTCTGCAACTCGGTGGTCCACCACTTGGCCTTCGCCGCGTCGGTCACCGAGAGCCGGCCCGCGTCGTGCTCGGCCACGCAGTGGTTGACGAACGTCCGGGCGATGGTGACCTCGGTGTCCAGCTCGGCCAGGAGGAACCGGTTGTGCTGGAACGCACCGATCGGCCGGCCGAACGCCTCCCGGGACCGGGCGTGCTCCAGCGTGAGGGCGAGCAGCTTCTCGCAGGCCGCCACCGCGCCGACGGCGATGCTCAGCCGCTCCCGGGGCAGGTTGGCCATCAGGTGGTAGAAGCCCTGGTTCTCGACGCCGATCAGGTTCTCCGCCGGCACCCGGCAGTCGTCGAAGAACAGCTCGGCGGTGTCGTTGGCCTTCAGGCCGACCTTGGCCAGCCGGCGACCCCGGTCGAAGCCGGGGGTGCCGCGCTCCACCGCCACCAGGCTCACGCCGTGCGCGCCCCGGTCCGGGGCGGTCTTGACCACCACCACCACGAGGTCGGCCATCTCCCCGTTGGTGATGAACGTCTTCTGGCCGTTCAGCACGAGCGAATCGCCGTCGCGGACCGCGGTGGTGCGGATGCCGGCCAGGTCACTGCCCGCGCCCGGCTCGCTCATCGCGATCGCGGTGACCAGGTCGCCGGAGCAGAAACCGGGCAGCCAACGCTGGCGCTGGTCGTCGGTGGTCAACTCGGTCAGGTACGGCGCCACCACGTCGTTGTGCAGGCCGAAGCCCAGCCCGGTGCAGCCGGCCGCGACGATCTCCTCGTCGAGCACCGCGTTGAACCGGAAGTCACGCTGCCCGCCACCGCCGTAGGCCGGGTCGACGTCCGGACCGAGCAGCCCGGCCGCGCCCGCCCTGCGCCACACCTCGCGGTCGACGATGCCGTCGGCCTCCCACCGCTCGTGGTGCGGCACCGCCTCCCGGGCCAGGAACCGGCGGCACAGGTCCCGGAACTCCTCGTGGACGGGCTGGTAGAGATGCTGCTCCATGGCGGCCAGTCTGGCACCGCTCACCCGCCCGGGACAGGGGCCGCATGCCGGTGTGGGCGGTGGCCGGCCGGCCCGAGGCACGTCAGGATGGCGGGATGGGCACGTTGACCGGAGCACAGATCGACGACGCCGGGCTGGACGGGTGGACGTACCTACTCGGCGCCTTGCACACCCGCATCCGTACCCCCGATTTCGCGGCCGGACTGGCGTTGGTGGCCGCCGTCGGCGCGGAGGCCGAGCGGGTCGACCATCATCCCGACCTGGACCTGCGCTACACGTTCGTGGACGTGCGGCTGTGGTCGCACGACGTCGGCGGGGTCACCGGCCGTGACCTGCGGCTGGCCCGGACCATCTCGGCGCTCGCCGCCGACGCCGGCCTGACGCCCTCCCCCGCCGGCCTGGCCCGGCTGGAACTCGGGCTGGACAGCCCGGAGCACGCCGCCGTGGCGCCGTTCTGGCGGGCGGTCCTGGCGTGGGAGCGACCGGCCGATGCCAGCTCCGACGACGAGGTACGCGACCCGGCCGGCGCGCTGCCGACGATCTGGTTCCAGGCGTCGGGCCGCGACGAGCCCCGGCAGCGCTGGCACCCGGACGTATGGGTCGACCCGGCCGAGGTCGCGCCGCGCATCGAGGCGGCGCTCGCGGCCGGCGGCACGCTTGTCAGCGACGCCGAGGCGCCGAACTTCTGGGTGCTCGCCGACCCGGACGGCAACCGGGTCTGCCTCTGCACCTGGCAGGGACGCGGCTGACTCAGCGGGCGGGCAGCCGCACCCGGCCGTCCCCGACGGCCCGGCGCTCCACCCGCAACCCCTTCGACTGTACGAAGATGCGCCGCCGCCGGACCGCCTCGCCCTTGGCGTCCAACTCGTAGCCCTCGACCCACCGCCAGCCGTCGAAGGTCGCCGCGTCGGTGACGTCCCGGATCACCCGGAACCGGATCGGCTTGGTGAACTGCACGCTCGCCGCCCTGGTGACCAGCAGAATGTCACCGCCGTTCAGCACCATCGGTCCCCGTCCGGTCCCGCCAGGCGCGCAGGGTCTCGCACGCCCGCGTGAGTCGCTCGCAACCGCCGTCCGCCTCGCACCGGGAACAGGGCTGCCGGTGATGGAAGTCGAGCACGTAACCGGCCATGATCACGGCGAACGGCGGCGTCGCGTGGGCGCCGGCCCGATCCGGGTACGCCGTGGCCGGCTGCACCACGTCGACCGGCTCGTCATCACGCTGGAACCACTTCCACCTGGTCATCTTCGGCCTCCGCATCGTCCTCGCCTCCCACACGATGCCGAACGGTGACAGGACCCTCACACAGCGTTGCTGTATGTTCGTGAGACGTCGGGGACGTCCACTGGGGAGGGCACGGTGAACCACGGGCTCATAGCGGCCATGACCGAAGCGGGTGAGACCGCGGAGAGCCTCGCAGCTCAGACAGGTGTCGACCCCAAGACGGCACAGCGCTGGGTCAGTCGTGGGCGCATCCCGCGCCCCCTGGCCCGCTCCCGGGTGGCGGCCATCCTCGGCAAGGACGTAAAGGACCTGTGGCCGGACGTGCTCAAGAGACGTGAGCCGTCATGGTTCCGCCCCTGGGCCGACATCGAGCGGGAAGCCCTGGAGCTTCGATGGTTCGAGCTGGTGTGGGTGCCCGGATTGTTGCAAACCGAGGCGTACGCCAGAGCGACCCTCGCGATGGAGTCGCTGACCGCGGGCGAGATCGAGGAGTTGGTCTCAGCTCGGATCGAGCGGCAATCGGTCCTTCGCAGGTCCCGACCGCCCTTGCTCATCGCCGTCATGGACGAGGCAGCCCTTCGCCGTCCAGCCAGCACCAGAAAGGACGACACCCTGATGCGTGAGCAGTGCGAGCACATCCTCGCCTGCGCCGAGTTGCCCTGCGTGCGGGTTCACGTGGTCCCGTCGGCTACGCCGATGTACCCCGGGATGGGAGGGCCGTTCATCCTGGCGGAGATGCCTGACGGCACCCGCACAGCGCACATAGACGCACAGGTCAGGGCTCAGATCATCGAGGATCGAGGTGAAGTCGCTACCCTGGAAGGCCGCTGGGCGCGCATAGTTAGCGAAGCGCTCCCCCGAGCGCAGTCTCTCGACCTCATCAGGGAAGCGGCGGCGTCATGGACCTGAGCAACGCGCACTGGCGTAAGAGCACCAAGAGCGGCAACAACGGCGGCGCGTGCGTGGAGGTAGCGGCCAATCTCCCCGGTGTCGTCGCCGTCCGGGACAGCAAGGACGAGCACGGGCCGGCGCTGGTGTTCGCCCCGGCGACCTTCGAGACGTTCGTCTCCGCGGTCAAGCATCGACGCCTCGCTTGATCCGGCGTCCATGACCGCGCCGACGTCATCCGCTGGTGGGCACCCTCCGCGCCCGTAGACACCCATAGCGCTCCACCCACACCCCACCCAGCCCACGAGTGTAACGCTAAGGGCGCCTCAGGCCGCTCTGGACACCCGTAGCACGCACCACGTGCCCACGGGTGGGTGCGGCGGGCCGTCATGACACCCGTAGCGCTCCACCCGACGCCGGGAGACCGGCTAAGGCGGGACAGCAGGGTTGAGCACCGGCCGGAGCCGTCGAGGATCAGCGCCCGGGCTGACTCAGCGCAGCGCCCCGGCCGCCACCTTCAGGTCGGCGACCAGGCCCTCGTACGCGATGTCCTGATTGTCGGCGCGCAGCACGGCGGACGGGTGGATGGTCGCGAGCAGCCGGGTGGTCGGCGCGTCGGCGACCTTGCCGGCGCGATCCACCGGCACCCCGGCGAAGTCCTCCGGGTGTTGCGCGGCGGCCGGCCACGGCAGCAGCTCGCCGCGCTGCTTCGTCACCCGGAACGTCGGGCCGAGCAGCGCCTTGGCGGCGGTGGCGCCGAGCACCACCACGATCTCCGGGTGCAGCCTGGCGAACTCGGCGACCAGCCAGGGGCGGCAGGCGGTGATGTGCACCCGGTCCGGGGTCTGGTGGATGCGCCGCCTGCCGCGCAGCTCGAAGCGGAAGTGCTTCACCGCGTTCGTCAGGTAGAGCTGGCCGGGGTCGAGGCCGGCGTCGTCGACGGCCCGGCGCAGCAGCCGACCGGCCGGGCCGACGAACGGCAGTCCCTGCTGGTCCTCCACGTCTCCCGGCTGCTCGCCGACGAGGACCACCCGGGCGCGCTCGTCACCCCGGCCGAAGACGGTCTGTGACGCGTCCCGGTACAGCTCGCAGCCCCGGCAGCCGGACGACGCCGCCCGCAGCGCGGCGATGGTGTCCGCCTCCGGCGGGATGAACTCCTGCGCCCCAGGCGCGCTCCCGGTCTCGACCATGCCGACCGTTCTACCCCACCCACCGCCCGCCACGCCGTATCTCCCCGCGTGTTAAGCGGGGCCCCCGCCTCTACCGAAAGCGTTAATAGGGGCCCCCGCCTTGCACAGGGCGCACCGCGCGGGTGAGCGCTTCGGCGAGCGCTGGCAGGTCGGGGGCGTCGAGGGTGCTCACCGTGAGCCGGACGGCGGGGGCGGCGGCGATCCGGTAGAGACTGCCCGGCGCCACCGACCAGCCGGCGTCGCGCAACGCGGTGACCGCGACCGTCTCGTCGGGCACCGGCACCCAGACGTTGATCCCGGTCGGCCCGTGCGCGGCCAGCCCGCGCGCGGCGAGCGCGGCGACCAGGCCGTCGCGCCGCCGGTCGTAGGCGTCGGCCGCCCGCCGCACCAGCTCGCCGGTGGCCGGGTCGCGCCAGAGCGACAGGACCAGGCGTTGCAGCACTGTGGACACCCAGCCGGCGCCGACCCGCGCCCGGCCGGACACCCGCGCCACGGTGGCCTCGTCGCCGGAGAGCACGGCGAGCCGCAGGTCGGGCCCGTAGGGCTTGCTCACCGACCGGACGAAGGCCCACGCCGGGGTCGCCCCGGCGAGCGGGTGCAGGGGTACGCGGGCCAGCTCGGCGGCGTGGTCGTCCTCGATCACCAGCAGGTCGGCGCGGCCGGCGAGCAGCGTACGCAGCGCGGCGGCCCGGTCGGCGGAGACGGCCGCGCCGGTCGGGTTCTGGGCCCGGCTGGTCACCACGAGCGCGCGTACCCCGGCGGCCAGCGCGGCCCGCACCCCGGCCACGCTCGGTCCGTCGTCGTCCACCGGCACCCCGACGGTACGCAGCCCGAGCGCGGCGATCAGGTCGAGCAGGTTGGCCCAGCCCGGGTCCTCCACCGCCACCGCGTCGCCGGGGCGCAGGTGGGCGGCGAGCAGCCGTTCGATGCCGTCGAGCGCGCCGCCGGTGACGGTCAGCTCGTCGGCCGGCACCCCGTCGGCGGCGAGCCGTTCCCGGGCGGCGGCGGCCAGTTCGGGCAGGACGGCGGCGTCCGCGTACCCGGTCGGGGTGTCGACCTCGGCGGCGAGCGCGGCGAGGTGCGGACCGAGCGGGGGCAGCAGCCGTCCGTCGGGGTGCCCGTCGGCGAGGTTCCGGGTGCCGGGTCGCGGCGGGGGCGCCAGCGCGGCGCGGCGGGTGGCCACCGGCGGCCGGGGGCGGACCCGGGTGCCGTGCCGGCCGGCGGTCGCGACCAGTCCCCGGTGCCGCAGGTCCTGGTACGCCCGCGCGACGGTGGCCGGGCTGACGCCGAGGTCGGCGGCGAGCGCGCGGACCGCGGGCAGGGGGTCGCCGGGGGCGAGGTCGCCGGTGCGGATGGCGGATTCCACGCTCGCCGAAATGGCCGCCGACGTGGACCCGGTCACCTGATAATGTGCTGCCACAGTTTTAAGATTGTACTAGAACAAAGGCGGGATGTCGTATGTACCCTCCGACCCATCGCACCACCGCCACCCGCACCCGCGACCGGATGCACTACGACCGGGCCACCGCCCACGCGCTGCTCGACGAGGCGTACCACTGCGCGCTGTCGTTCGTGGTGGACGGTGAGCCGCGCGTCCTGCCGACCCTGCACGTCCGCGTCGACGACACGCTCTACCTGCACGGCTCCACCGGCAGCCGGCCGCTGCTCGCCGCCCGGGGCGAGGCCGGGCTGGCGGTCTGCGTCGCGGTCACCCACCTCGACGGGCTGGTCTACGCCCGCTCGCAGTTCCACCACAGCGCCAACTACCGGTCCGTCGTCGTGCACGGCGCCGCCCGCCTCGTCGACGACGCCGACGAGAAGGCCCGGGCGATGACCGCGCTCGTGGAGAAGGTGGCCGCCGGACGGTCCGCCGACAGCCGGCCACCGAACCGGCGCGAGCTGGCCGAGACGGCGGTGCTGGCGCTGCCGCTGCGCGAGGTCTCGGTGCGGATGCGCACCGGCGGGGTGAACGACGAGCCGGCCGACGAGAGCCTGCCGTACTGGGCCGGGGTGCTGCCGCTGCGCCTCACGCCGGGGCGACCCGAGCCGGCCGACGGTGTGACCGCGCCGGTGCCGGCGTACCTGCGACCGGCGCGCTCGGCCTGGTTGGAGCCGGTGGTGCTGCGCGGCGCGCACGTGGTGCTGGAGCCGCTCGACCTCGCGCACGCCGACGACCTGCACACGGCCACCGACGACCCGGAGGTGTGGCGGCACCTCGGCTACCCGCAGCCGGCCGACGTCGCCGGGATGCGCCGGATCCTCGCCGCCTACCTCGACGCCCAGCAGCGCGGCGAGCAGGTGTGCTGGGTGCAGCGCTGCGCCGTGACGGGCGCCGTCGTCGGCACCACCTCCTGGTACGAGGTCGACCCGGCCCGCCGGTCGCTGGCGATCGGCTACACCTGGCTGGGTCGGCCGTGGTGGCGCACCGGCATCAACACCGAGGCGAAGCTGCTGCTGCTCACCCGGGCGTTCGAGGAGTTGGACGCGATCCGGGTGGCCTGGCACACCGACATCCGCAACGAGCGTTCCCAGCGGGCGATCAAACGGCTCGGCGCTACCCGCGAGGGTGTGCTGCGGCGGCACCGGCAGCGCCCCGACGGCTCCTGGCGGGACACCGCGCAGTACTCGATGCTCGCCGAGGAGTGGCCCGCCGCCCAGCACGCCTTACGCGCCCGAGTGTAAGGAGGGGGCCCCGCTTAACGCATTTGGTAGAGGAGGGGGCCCCGCTTAACACCCCGTCGCGGCGGGGGCACGCCGCTCAGGTGCCGTCGCCGGCGCCGGAGCCGCCTACGCCGGCGCTGCCGGCTGTGCCGCCCAGGCCGTAACCGGGAGCCACCGGCTGGTCGGGAGCGCGGCTGACGTGCGCCGACTCGCGGATCGTGGCGGACCAGTCCGCGTGCGCTGCCGCGGCGGCGTGCCTGTCGATGGCGTGCCGCAACCAGCCATCCACGGTGGAGACCCAGTCCCGCCGGTCCGCCCCGGCGTGCCAGACCCGGAACCGGCTGATGCTCTGGTGGGTCACCCCGGCCAGGGAGAGCCGCCGGTCCAGCCAGAACAGCACCTCCATGCCGGCCGAGTTCGTCAACATGATCACTTCCAGCTCGGTGATCGGCCCGGCGTAGAGCGGGGCGACCCAGAACCCGAGCCGCTGCTGGAACGGCAACGTCTGTTCCACCCCGGGCAGCCGGCCCTGCTGGAGTCCCGCCTGCCGCATCACGAAGCCGAGCGTGCCGAGCGCGGCGAGCAGGTGCTGCTGGGTGGGCAGCGGATGGATGAGGACCGGCACCATCTCGCCCTGGTCCAGGTCAGGGTCGACGGACACCTCGGTACGCAGCCCGGTGCGCAGGGTCATCAACGGCACCCCGCCGAACACCGTCACCGGCGTCTCCCAGGGCAGCGGCACGGCGAAGTCGACCGCCCGCCGCCGCCCGGCCGGCACCACGAACCGCCCGGCGACCGTCCATTGGTGATATTGCACGAGCCGGCGCGGCGCGCCCGGGTCCTCCGGCTCGACCTGCGCGACAAGTCCCAGCCGGATACGCCGGACCGGGACGTCCTCCCCCTCGGCGGCAAGCGTCACCCGTCCCGGCAGCCGCAGACCGGGCCGGGTGCTCGGGTTGCTCAGGGTGCTGCTGACCGAGAGCCCGGTCCAGAAGCCCCCCCGAGACACCCCCGTCACCCGCACACCCGCGCTTTCCCCTCCCCCGGCCCTCACACACCCGCCCTGTTTCTCGGAAAGTGGGCCTATCCGAGGCCGGATAGGCCCACTTTCCGTGAATCTGCGCCGAGCGGGGGTGAGGGTGGGGTGGGGTGGTCAGCGGAGGCGGCGGCCTCGGGGGATCGGGTCGGTCTCGTCGTCGAACTCGCCGATGACCTCCTCCAGGAGGTCCTCCAGCGCGACGAAGCCGATCGGCCGGGTCGGTCCGCCGCCGTTGCGCACCAACGCGAGCTGCGCCTGCCGGCCCCGCATGGCGGCCACCGCCTCGGTCACCGACGCCTCGGCGGGCAGCGTGAACGCGCCAGTCATCAGCTCCCCGGCGATGGCCGGCCGGCCGTTCGTGACCGCCCGCACCGCCTCCCGTACGTGGACCAGGCCGCACACCTCGCCACCCGCGTCGAGGACGGCGAGCCGGGACCGGCCGCTGTCCCGCGACACGTGCTCGATCCGCTCGGCGGTGTCGTCGCGGCGCACGGTGACGATCCGATCGAACGGCTCCATCACCTGCGCGACCGTGGTGCCCTGCAACTCCAGCATGCTTGTCAGCAACTGGTGCTGCTCCGCGCCGAGCAGCCCGTGCTCCCGGGACTGTTCCAGCAGGATGCGCAGCTCGTCCGGGCCGTGCACCTGGGCGAGCTGGTCCTGCTGCCGCACGCCGACCACCCGCAGCATCACGTTGGCCAGGCCGTTGAGCAGGGAGAGCACCGGACGGGCGATCCGGGCGAAGGCCCGGAACGGCAGCGCCAGCAGCATCGCCGAGCGCTCCGCGTCGGTGATCGCCCACGACTTCGGCGCCATCTCACCGACCACCAGGTGCAGGAAGGTCACCAGGCCCAGCGCGAACAGCAGGCCGACGACGTGGCTGGCCGCGTCCGGCAGGCCGACCGCGTGCAGCAGCGGGCTGAGCAGGTGCTCGATGGCCGGCTCGGCGAGCGCGCCGAGGCCGAGCGTGCACAGCGTGATGCCGAGCTGGGCGCCGGCAAGCATCAGGCTCAGCTCGCGGACGCCGTCGAGCGCCGCGCGGGCCGCCCGGCCGCCACCGGCCGCCGACTGCTCCAGCCGGTACCGCTTGGCGGCGACCAACGCGAACTCGGCCGCCACGAAGAATCCGTTGAGCGCCAGCAGCACCACGGAGAAGATCAGCGCGAACCCGGGGCTCATGCCGCCCCCTCCCCGGACACGTCGGCGGTCGACCGCAGTCGCACCGAGTCGGCCACGTGCCGGTCCACGGCCAGCACCTCGACAAGCACCCGCGGCCCGGACGACGGCTCGTCGCCCTCACCGGTGGGCGCGATCTCCAGCCGGTCGCCGACCTCGGGCACCCGGCCCAGCTCCCGCATCACCAGGCCGGAGAGCGTGTCGTACTCGGGCGCCTCGGGCAGCTCGATGCCGGTGCTGTCGACGACCTCGTCGATCCGCCAGCGGGCCGGCACCACCCACGAGCCGTCCTCCTGCCGGGCCGGCGCCCGCTCCGGCGGATCGTCCTCGTCGCGGATCGGCCCGACCAGTTCCTCGGCCAGATCCTCCAGCGTGATCACGCCGGCGAACCCGCCGTACTCGTCGACCACGCAGGCCAACTGCCGGTGCCCGGACCGCAGCCGGTCCAGCACCGTCGGCAGCGGCAGCGTCTCCGGCACCAGCAACGGGGGTACGGCCACCGCGTCGATCCGGGTACTCCCCCGCTCAGCCGGCGGCACCCCCAGTACGTCGGCGATGCCGATCACACCGATCAGGTCGTCGACGCCCTCGGCGCCGCGGACCGGGAACCGGGAGTGACCGGTGTCGAGCATCTCGACGACCCGGCTGACCGGCTCGTCGGCCCGGACGGTGTGCACGTCCACCCGGGGCACCATGGCCTCGCCCGCGGTCAACTCCCGGAAGTCGAGCCCCCGGTCGAGCAGGTCGGACATCTCCGCGTCGAGGTGCCCCTCCTCGCGGGACTCGGCGATGATCTGTTCCAGGTCGGCCGGGGTGGCGCCGCTCGGCAGCTCCTCGATCGGCTCGATGCCGACCCGGCGGAGCAGCCGCACGGCGGCCCGGTCGAAGAGCGTGATCAGCGGACCGGCGATCCGCAGGTAGACCAGGGTGGACCGGGACAGCGCCCGGGCGAGCGGCTCGGCCCGGGCGATGGCCAGGTTCTTCGGGGCCAGCTCGCCCAGGACCATCTGCACCACGGTGGCGATGACCAGGGCCAGCGCCACCGACAGCGGCAGCGCCACCGCGCTCGACACCCCTGCGACGCCGAGCAGGTCGGCCAGCCCGGCACCCAGGTACGGCTCGGCGACGTAACCGACGAGCAGGGCGGTCACGGTGATGCCGAGCTGGGCGCCGGACAGCATGAAGGAGAGCCGACCGGTGACCTCCAGGGCCCGGGCGGCGGCGCGGTCGCCACCGTCGGCGAGTTGTTTGAGCTTGCCGCGGTCGACGGCGACGTAACCGAACTCCTGCGCCACGAAATAGCCGGTGGCGGCGGTGAGCACGGTGATGAGAAGGAGACCGACGATGATCAGCACGGGAGGTTCAGGGCTCCCGGGGTCGTCGGGGAGGGGAGATGCCGGGTACGACCCGGCCGGCTACTGCTGCCCTCCGGGGCAGGAGAGTCGATCATGCGGCCATTTTATCGGTGCCCGCTGGGTGCCCGCTGAAGGTGCCGGGAACCGCACCGCGGGTCCGGTTCAGGCCAGCTCGTCGACGTCGAGCAGGGTCCGGTCGATCCGCCCGGACCGGTAGGCGGCCCGGCCGATCATCTGCGCGGCGACCGGCGCGGTGGAGAGCTGGAAGATCGCCACCAGCGCCAGCATTCCCAGGTCCGAGCCGGTACGCAGGCGCAACGCCAGCCCGCCCAGGAGCAGCAGCACGCCGAGCACCTGCGGCTTGGTGGCCGCGTGCATCCGGTCCAGGGTGTCCGGGAACCGCACCAGCCCGATGCCGGCGACCAGGCTCAGCAACGCCCCACCGAGCAGCAGGATCCCCCCGGCCCAGTCCGCCACGACCCTCATGATTCGGCCCGGACGGCGAAGCGGACCAACGAGACCGAGCCGACGAAACCGAGCAGCGACAGCACCACGAGCACCGGCAGGGTGGTGGCGTGCCGGGTCACCGCCGCCTCCGCCCCGACCGCGCCGAGCATGGCCGCCAGCAGCAGGTCGGCGCCGACGATCCGGTCGAGCAGGGACGGGCCGCGGTAGATCCGGACCAGGGCGAGCAGCGCGGTGGCTGAGAACAGCACGGTCAGCGCGACGGCGAGCAGGGCGGTCACGTGTGGTTCCTCCGATCGGCGGGTTCGAGGTCGAGCTGGCGTACCTCGGTGGGAGAGCCGACGGCGCGGACGATGCGCCGTTCGACGGTGAGCACGCGGTCGCGGCTGCCGGCCAGGTCCTCGGGGCCGCGCACGTCCAGCACGTGCACGTAGAGCACGCCCCGTACCCGGTCGATGTCGAGGATCAGGGTGCCCGGCACCAGCGAGATCACCTCGGCGGTCAGCGCCAGGTTCAGGTCGGTGCGGACCCGCAGCGGCACCGCGATGATCGCGCCGCGCGGCCGGTAGCCGGGACGCAGCGCCACGGCCGCCACGTGCACGCTGGCGCTGACCAGCTCCGCGGCGAACGTGCCGGCCAGCACCAGCAGCGGACCGGGACGTAACCGGCCGCCGAAGGTGACCGGCGGCAGCGGGAAGAAGAACAGCACGGCCGCACCGACCACCACTCCGGTGAGCAGGTTGCCCCAGGAGACGTCGCCCCAGAGCAGCAGCCAGGCGACGACAAGCCACCCGAGCGCGACGGCCTGGTCGCGCCACCGCCCGCCCCGGCCCACCGTCGGCCGGTCGGCGGCCGGCGGCGCGTCGCCCCGACCCGGGGGCTCGTCGCCGGTCACGGCACCTCCCGGGGCAGGACCGCCCGGACGTACGGGGTGCGCTGGCGCAGGTCGGTGGCGGCGTCCACGGTGACCTGGAACAGTGGGCCGGCGACCAGGGTGAGCAGCACGCCGAGCGCCACGAGCGCGGCGGTGGCGCCGACCATCAGACCGGGCAGCCGGACCACCGGGGTGGTGGTGGCCAGTCGCGGCGACCGCCAGAACGCGATGTTCCACACCCGGGACGCCACGTAGAGGGTGAGCAGGCTGGTGAGCGTGCCCGCGCCGACCAGCACGGCGGGCAGCGCGCCGCCGGCCGCCACGCCGGCCTGGAGCAGGCCGAGCTTGCCGAGGAAACCGGAGAACGGCGGGATGCCGGCCAGGTTCATCGCCGGGACGAAGAAGAGCACCGCGACCACCGGGGTGATCCGCGCCAGCCCGCCGATCCGGCGCAGGTCGGTGCTGCCGGCCCGTTCCTCGACCAGGCCGGCGACCAGGAAGAGCGTCGTCTGCACGGTGATGTGGTGCACCACGTAGAAGATCGACCCGGACAGGCCGGCCACGCTGCTCAACGCCACCCCGAAGATCATGTAGCCGATGTGGCTGACCAGGGTGAAGGAGAAGAGCCGCTTCATGTCCGACTGGGCCACCGCGCCGAGGATGCCGACCACCATGGTCAGGCCGGCCACCACCATCAGCAGGCCGGACAGGTCGCCGCCGGGGAACAGCAGCGTCTCGGTGCGGATGATCGCGTACACCCCGACCTTGGTCAGCAGGCCGGCGAAGACGGCGGTGACCGGCGCGGGCGCGGTCGGATAGCTGTCCGGCAGCCAGGCGGAGACCGGAAAGACCGCCGCCTTGATGCCGAACGCGAGCAGCAGCGTCAGTTGCAGGGCCAGGCGTACGCCGGACGGCAGCGCGTCCAGCCGGCCGGCGAGCTGCGCCATGTTCACCGTGCCGGTGGCCGCGTACACAAGTCCCACGGCGGAGAGGAAGAGCAGCGACGACAGGATGCTGACCACCACGTACGTCGAGCCGGTGCGCAGCCGGACCTCGGTGCCGCCCAGCGTGATCAGCACGAAGCTCGCGGCCAGCAGGAGCTCGAAGCCGACGAAGAGGTTGAACAGGTCACCGGCCAGGAAGGCGTTCGTCACGCCGGCCGTGAGCACCAGGTAGGTGGGGTGGTAGATGCTGACCGGCGCGGTCTCGCCGGTCTCCGCCCGGCCCTGGCCGATCGAGTAGAGCAGCACGCAGAGCGTGACCGCCGAGGAGACCACCAGCATCAGCGCCGCCAACTGGTCGGCCACCAGCACGATGCCGACCGGCGCCGGCCAGCCACCCACCCGGGTCACCACCGGACCGTGCCGGTACGCCTCGACCAGCAGCACCACCGCGACCGCCAGGACGCCGGCCAGGCAGAGCACGCTGATCGAGCGCTGCAACCGGGGCCGCCCGGTCAGCATCAGGGTGAGCGCCGCGCCGAGCAGCGGCACCACCACCGGCAACGGCACCAGCCCGCTCACCACGCCGCCCTTCGGCGCGCGCGCGGGGCTGCGCCGCGCCTGCCGTTGCGTACCGGCAACGCTCGTGGACCCGGCCCGCTCCGCGCGCTCACGAGCCCTCGCCCCGGCGCAGCCGGCGGCGGGCCGGCTCCGGATCGACCTGTTCCGGATCGCCGTCCGGGCCCTCGCCGCCGAGGTCCGCGGTGGCCACCTCGTTGCGCTCGGCCAGCCGGACGATCTGCCGGTCCTCCAGGTCGTCCTGTACCTCGTCGTCACCGCTCGTGTGCCAGCTCCGGTACGCGACGGCGAGCAGGAACGCGGTCAGCCCGAACGTGATCACCACGGCGGTGAGCACCATGGCCTGCGTCAACGCGTCGCTCATCAGCTCCGGCGGGGCGGTGCCGACGAGCGGCGCCGCGCCGGACCGCCCGCCGAGCAGGATGAGCAGGTTCACCCCGTTGCCGAGCAGGATGACGCCGAGCAGGATCCGGGTCAGGCTGCGTTCCAGCAGCAGCGTGACACCCGTGGCGACGAGCACGCCGACCGCCAGCACGAGCACGAGCGTCGGCCCGGCCACGCCCCGCATCAGGACTGTCCCTCGCGCTGGACGGTGAGACCCCGGCCCGGCTCGCCGGCGGCCTCGACGTGCCGGTCCACCTCGGCGCCCAGGCTGCGCAGGATGTCCAGCACCAACCCGACCACGACCAGGTAGACGCCGATGTCGAAGAAGATCGACGTGACCAGGTAGGTGTGCCCCAGATCGACCTTGACGCTCTGCAGCACATCGCCGGTGAGCACCAGGCCGAGCACGCCACTGCCGACCGACAGGGCCAGGCCCGCGCCGAGCACCGTGCCGGCGCCCACCGGTGCCGCCTCGGCCAGCTCGTACCGCCCGCCGGCCAGGTAGCGCAGGGTCAGCGCGAGGCCGGCGACCAGCCCGCCGGCGAAACCGCCACCGGGGGCGTTGTGCCCGGAGAAGAGCAGGAACAGCGAGAAGAGCAGCACGGTGTGGAAGATCAGCCGGGTGACCACCTCGAACACGATCGAGCGCCGCCGCTCGTGCAGCGTCTGCCCGCCGCGCAACCAGACCGTACGCCCGGCGCGCGGCATCGCCGGGCGGGGACGGCGTGGGCGCGGCCCGGTCCGCGACCGCTCGAAGATCAGGCTGGCCACCCCGGTCGCGGTCACCACGAGCACCGAGATCTCGCCCATGGTGTCCCAGGCCCGGATGTCGACCAGGGTCACGTTCACCACGTTGCGGCCGTACCCCTGCGTGACCGCCAGGTCGGGAAAGGCCGCGGAGATCGGCGGCGCCCGCCGGGCCCCGGCCGCGGTCAGCGTCAGACCGGCCGCCACCAGGCCGGCGGCGACCCCGACGACCCGCCGCACCCAACGGCTGCGACGCAGCGGACGGGCCGAGAAGCGTTCCGGCAACCGGCGCAGCACCAGCACGAAGACGGCGATGGTGGCGGTCTCCACCAGGAACTGGGTGAGCGCCAGATCCGGCGCGCCGTAGAGGACGAACATCATCGCGGTGCCGTAGCCGGTCACGCCGACGAGCAGCATGGCGGTGAGCCGGCGGCGCGCGCCGACCGCCAGCACCGCGGCCACCGCGATCACCACGCAGACCACCAACTGGGCCGGGTTGTCCCAGGGCACCAGGTGGACCCGCCACGGCTCGGTGGTGACCATCGCCATGCCCGGCACCAGCACCAGGACGACGAGCACCGCACCGAGATACTGCGGCAGCGAACCACGCTGGGTGACGCTTGTGACGTGGATGGCGAACCGGTCGAAGCGGTGCGTCACCCACTCGTACCCCTGCCTGCCGGAGACCGGGGAACGCAGCGCGGCAAGCGCGGGCGCGAGCGGGCCGCGGGCCAGGTGCAGCGCCACGCCGCCGGCCAGCACCAGGGCGGAGAGGCCGAGCGCCGCGGTCGGCCCGTGCCAGAGCGCCAGGTGCTCCTCGACCGGGCCGAACAGTTCGGCGTACGGGTCGAGCAGGCCACCCAGCCAACCGGCGGCCGACCCGGCGGCGAGCCCGGCCACGGCGAGCATCGCCGGCGGCAGGAGCATCGCCGCGGGCGCGTGGGCCACCTCGGTGGCCGGCATGCCGGGCCGGGTGCCGAACGCGCCCCACAGGAAGCGGATGCTGTAGGCGACCGTCAGCGCGCTGCCGGCGACAAGCGCCACCAGCACCCACGGCCGGTCGGTGAACGCGGCGAGCACCGCCTCCTTGGCCACGAACCCGAGCAGCGGCGGCACGCCGGCCATCGACGCGGCGGCCAACGTGGCGACCGTGGCCAGCACCGGCGCGGCCCGCCCCACCCCGGACAGCTCCCGCAGGTCCCGGCTGCCCGCCTGGTGGTCGAGGAGCCCGACGACGAGGAAGAGCGCCGACTTGAACAGGGCGTGCGCCGCGAGCATGGCGACGCCGGCGAGCGCCGCGGCCGGGGTGCCCGCGCCGAGCGCCACCGCGAGCAGGCCGAGCTGGCTGACCGTCCCGTACGCCAGCAGCAGCTTCAGGTCGCACTGCCGCAACGCCGCCCACCCGCCGGCGACGAGCGTGACCAGCCCGGCGACCACGGTGACCGGCCGCCACGGCCCGGCCGGGGCGAGCGTCGGGCCGAGCAGCGCGATCAGGAAGACGCCCGCCTTCACCATGGCCGCCGCGTGCAGGTACGCGCTGACCGGCGTCGGCGCCGCCATCGCCACCGGCAGCCAGGCGTTGAAGGGGAACACCGCGGACTTGGCAAGCGCGCCGGCCAGGATGAGCAGCACCGCGGTGACCAGGTATCCGCCGCCGGGCAGCGGCGCGGCGGCCACCGTCGACAGGCGGTAGCCGCCCGCATGGTGGCCGAGCAGCAGGAACCCGACGAGCATGGCCAGCCCGCCCAGCGTGGTGACGGTGAGCGCCTGCGCGGCGGCCCACCGGCTGGACCGGCGCTCGGTGCTGTGGCCGATCAGCAGGTAGGAGAAGACGGTGGTCAGCTCCCAGAAGACGTAGAGCAGGAGCAGGTTGTCGGAGACGACGAGCCCGAGCATCGCGCCGGCGAAGGCCACCATCACCGCGGCGAACCGGCCCAGCCCGATCGAGCCGGCCCGGAAGTAGCGGGCCGAGTAGACGAGCACGAGCGCGCCGACGCCGCCGACCAGCAGCAGCATCAGCCAGGACAGCGTGGTGACGCGCAGCGCGACGTCGAACCCCAACTGCGGGATCCAGGGGTACGTCTCGGCCACCGCGCCGCCGTCGCGTACCGCACCGGTGCGCGCCACCGCCCAGCCGGCCGTGGCGGCCGGGGCGAGCGCGAGCAGCAGGCAGGCGCGCGGACCCCACCGGCGGACCAGCGACGGCGCGAGCAGGGCCGCCACCAGGTGCAGGATCAGCAGGACGAGCACGCGCGCTCCCGGTCGAGGTGACAGCGCGCCGGGGCACGCTGGGTGCACGACCGATCAGACGCCACTTCCCTCGCAGCCGGGCCGTTTTCCCCGAAACCCACCCACCTCGCTGCCCCGGCCCGCTCGACCAGGAGTTCGGGCCGTCAGTGGAAGGGGGCGGCGTTGCGGCGGGACTGCGCCGCCTGGTTCGGGCGGTTGAGTTGACGGGCCGCCCGGTCGACCACGCGCTGCGCGCCCGCGAGCGAGCGGACCGGCAGCCGGGCGTCCCGGCTCTCCCGCCGCAGGACGAAGTAGTGCACCGCGGCCCGGACCAGGGCCCGGTCGGCGGCGCTGGAGCGGGCGGTGGCGACCACCATCTCGCGCAGGCGCCGGGCCAGTTCCTCGGCCAGCTCCAGCTCCGGACCGTGCAGGCCGGCGCGGAGCGTGGCGAGCCGGCTGTCGACCTTGCGGATGAGCACGTCGGTGCCGGTGCTGAGCCCACGGTCCTCCACGGTCATCCACGCCTCCACCCACGCCGCGTTGCGAGTGAAGTTACTTTATGTTGTAGCTTGCAAGCAAGCAGTTAAGTAAGACTTAACGGAACAATTGGCCTATTCATCGCGCCAATTCGTCGGGCGGACAGAACCACCCGCTGCCGAGCCGGATGTCGTACCGGCGCGGCAGGATGGGGGCGTGGCGGACGAGGTGACCCCGGCAGGCGGGGTGCTGGCGAGTTTCGGCGCGGCGACCCGGGAGTGGTTCACCGCGGCGTTCGCCGCGCCCACCCCCGCCCAGCAGGGGGCCTGGCGCTCGGTGGCCGCCGGGCGCAACGCCCTGGTGGTCGCGCCGACCGGCTCCGGCAAGACGCTCGCGGCGTTCCTCTGGTCGCTCGACCGGCTGGGCAAGGAGCCACCGCCGGCCGATCCCCGGCGGCGCTGCCGGGTGCTCTACGTCAGCCCGCTCAAGGCGCTCGCCGTCGACGTGGAGCGCAACCTGCGCACCCCGCTCATCGGCATCCGCCAGGCCGCCACCCGCCTCGACCTCGTCCCGCCGGACATCACCGTCGGCATGCGCACCGGCGACACCCCGGCGGACGAGCGCCGGGCCTTCGCCCGCACCCCGCCGGACGTCCTCATCACCACGCCCGAGTCGCTGTTCCTGCTGCTCACCTCCGCCGCCCGGGACTCGCTGCGCGGGGTGGACACGGTGATCGTCGACGAGGTCCACGCGGTGGCCGGCACCAAGCGCGGCGCCCACCTGGCCCTCTCCCTGGAACGGCTGGACGCGCTGCTCGACCGGCCCGCCCAACGGATCGGGCTCTCCGCCACCGTCCGACCGATCGACGTCTGCGCCCGCTTCCTCGGCGGCGCCCGGCCGGTCGACGTGGTGCAGCCGCCGGCCGACAAGACCATCGAGGTAAGCGTCCAGGTCCCGGTGGAGGACATGACCCGCCTCGACGAGCAGGAGCCGCCGGAGGACGAGCTGGGCGGTCCCGGTCCACGCCGGCCCTCCATCTGGCCGGCGGTCGAGGAACGGGTGCTCGCGTTGATCCGGGCGCACCGCTCCACGATCGTCTTCACCAACTCCCGGCGCGGCGCCGAACGGCTCTGCGCCCGCCTCAACGAGCTGGCCGCCGAGGAGTCGGAGGCGACGACCGCCCCGGACGGCAGCCGCGTGGCCCGGGGCGGCGAGCCGGTGCGCGCGCCGCGGCAGCCGGCCGAGGTGATGGCGCAGTCCGGCGCGGCGGTCGGCGCGCCGGCGGTGATCGCCCGGGCGCACCACGGCAGCGTGTCCCGGGAGGAGCGCAAGCACATCGAGGAGGCGCTCAAGTCCGGCCAGCTCCCCGCCGTGGTCGCCACCTCCAGTCTGGAGCTGGGCATCGACATGGGTGCGGTCGACCTGGTGGTGCAGATCGAGGCGCCGCCGAGCGTCGCGGCCGGGCTGCAACGGGTGGGCCGGGCCGGGCACCAGGTGGGCGCCGTCTCCCGCGGCGTGGTCTTCCCCAAGCACCGCGGTGACCTGCTCTCCTGCACGGTCGTCGCCGAGCGGATGGGGGTGGGCGCGATCGAGGAGCTGCACTACCCGCGCAACCCGCTCGACGTGCTCGCCCAGCAGATCGTCGCGATGGTGGCGCTGGAGCCGTGGCAGCTCGGTGACCTGGCCGTGCTGGTCCGCCGGGCGGCGCCCTTCGCCGAGCTGCCCGACTCGGCGTTGCACGCGGTGCTCGACATGCTCTCCGGCCGTTACCCGTCCACCGCCTTCGCCGAGCTGCGGCCCCGCCTGGTCTGGGACCGGGCGACCGACGTGCTGACCGGCCGGCCCGGCGCCCAACGGCTCGCCGTGACCAGCGGCGGCACCATCCCCGACCGGGGCCTGTTCGGCGTCTTCCTGGCCGGTGCCGAGCGGGCGGCCCGGGTCGGCGAGCTGGACGAGGAGATGGTCTACGAGTCGCGGGTCGGCGACGTGTTCCTGCTCGGGTCGTCGTCCTGGCGGATCGAGGAGATCACCCCCGACCGGGTGCTGGTCTCCCCCGCCCCCGGCCAGGCCGCCCGGATGCCGTTCTGGAAGGGCGACCAGCTCGGCCGCCCGGTCGAGCTGGGGCGGGCGATCGGCGCCCGGGTCCGCGCGTTGCTGCGGCAGTCCGACACCGACGCGGTGGCCGCGCTGCGCGCCGGTGGGCTGGACGACTGGGCCGCCGGCAACCTGATGACCTACCTGCGCGAGCAGAAGGCGGCCACCCGGTCGCTGCCCGACGACCGGACGGTGGTGGTCGAACGGTTCCGCGACGAGCTGGGCGACTGGCGGCTCGCCGTGCACTCGGTGCTCGGCGCCCGGGTCAACGGCCCGTGGGCGCTCGCCATCGGCCGCCGGCTGGCCGAGCGCTACGGCGTGGACGCGCAGGTGATGCCCTCCGACGACGGCATCGTGGTCCGGCTGCCGGACACCGCCGAGGAGCCGCCCGGCGCGGACGTGGTGGTCTTCGAGCCGGACGAGGTCGCCCACCTGGTGGAGGAGTCCGTCGGCACGTCGGCGCTGTTCGCCTCCCGGTTCCGCGAGTGCGCGGCCCGGTCGCTGCTGCTGCCCCGACGCGACCCGCGCCGCCGGCAGCCGCTGTGGCAGCAGCGCCAACGCGCCGCGCAGCTCCTCGACGTGGCCCGGGAGTACGCCGACTTCCCGGTCACGCTCGAAGCCGCCCGGGAGTGCCTCCAGGACGTCTTCGACCAGCCGGCCCTGGCCGAGCTGATGCGCGACCTGGCCGCCCGCAAGGTCCGCCTGGTCGAGGTGGAGTCCGAACGCCCGTCCCCGTTCGCCCGGTCGTTGCTCTTCGGCTATGTCGGCGCGTTCCTCTACGAAGGTGACGCGCCCCTGGCCGAACGGCGCGCCGCCGCGCTGGCCCTCGACTCCGGGTTGCTCGGCGAGCTGCTCGGCCGGGTCGACCTCCGGGAGCTGCTCGACCCGGCGGTGCTCGCCGAGACCGAACGCCAACTGCGCTGGCGCACCGACCAGCGGCGACCCCGCGACGCCGAGGACGTGGTCGAGCTGCTCCGGGTGGTCGGCGACCTGAGTCCGGCCGAGCTGGCCGAGCGGGGGGTGCCGGAGGAGTGGCCGGCGGAGCTGGCGGCGGCCCGCCGGGTGCTGCGGGTGCGGATCGCCGGCGAGGACCGCTGGGTGGTCGTCGAGGACGCGGCCCGGTTGCGCGACGCGCTCGGGGTGGCGCTGCCCGTCGGGGTGGCCGAGGCATACCTGACGCCGGTGGCCGACCCGCTCGGCGACCTGGTCGCCCGATACGCCCGCACCCACGGCCCGTTCGCGGCGGCCACCTGCGCGGCCCGGTTCGGGCTCGGCGTGTTCGTGGTCGAGCAGGCGCTGCGCCGGCTCGCCGCCAACGGCCGGGTGGTCTCCGGCGAGTTCGCCCCGGACAGCGTCGGCACGCAGTGGAGCGACGCCGAGGTGCTGCGCCTGCTGCGCCGCCGCTCCCTGGCGGCGCTGCGGCGGGAGATCGAGCCGGTGCCGCCCCGGGCGCTCGCCGCGTTCCTGCCCCGCTGGCAGCAGGTCGGCTCCTCGGCCCGCGGGGTCGAGGCGGTCGCCGCCACCGTCGAGCAGTTGCAGGGCGTGACCGTGCCGGCGTCGGCGCTGGAACGCCTGGTGCTGCCCGCCCGGGTCGCCGACTACTCCCCCGCCCAGCTCGACGAGATGTGCGCCAGCGGCGAGGTGCTCTGGGCCGGCGCCGGTGCGATCTCCGGCGGCGACGGGTGGGTGACACTCGCGTACGCCGACGTCGCGCCGCTGCTGCTGCCCCCGCCGGACGAGGCCCTGACGCTCACCCCGCCGCACGCGGCCGTGCTCGACGCGCTCGCCGACGGGCAGGCGCTCTTCTTCCGCTCCCTGTCCGACCGGGTCGGCGCGACCGACGACGCCGCCCTGTCGGCCGTGGTGTGGGACCTGGTCTGGGCCGGTCACCTGACCAACGACACGCTCGCGCCGCTGCGCGCCGCGCTTGGCGCCGGCGGGGCGCACCGGTCCCGGCCGTCGGCCCCGCGTACCCGCTACCGCCGCCCCGGCCGGGTGGCGCTGCCCAGCCGCGGCGGCCCGCCGACCATGGCCGGCCGGTGGTCCCGGCTGCCCGACCGCGACCTCGACCCGACCCGCCGGGCCGCCGCCCTGGCCGACCTGCTGCTCGAACGGCACGGCGTGGTGACCCGCGGCGCGGTCGTGGCCGAGCAGGTGACAGGTGGCTTCGCGGCGGTCTACCCGGTGCTGTCCGCGCTTGAGGAACGCGGGGCGGCCCGACGCGGCTACTTCGTCGAAGGGCTCGGCGCGGCGCAGTTCGCGGTGCCCGGAGCCGTCGACCGGATCCGCGCCCTGGCCGACCCGGCCGACCACGGCCGGACCGACGGCGGCCGGAGCCGGGGCGGGCCGACCGTGGTGCTCGCCGCCACCGACCCGGCGAACCCGTACGGCGCGGCACTGCCCTGGCCCGAACGTGTGGTCGACTCGGGTGACGGCGCGGCACCGGCCACCGGTCACCGGGCCGGGCGCAAGGCGGGCGCGCTCGTGGTGCTTGTCGGCGGCGACCTGGTGCTCTACGTCGAACGGGGCGGGCGGACGATCCTCTCGTTCACCGACGACGCCGACACGCTGGGCGCGGCAGGCAAGGCGCTCGCCGACGCGGTGCACTCCGGCGCGCTCGGTGCGATCTCGGTCGAACGCGCCGACGGCGAGGCGGTGCACTCGTCCCCGCTGCGCGACGCGCTCACCGCGGCCGGCTTCCGGGCCACCCCTCGGGGCCTGCGCCTACGCGGCTGACCGCCCCGGCCGCCTCTCCGTCACTCGCACCTAACCTCCGGCCCCGCGTGCCCGAGGAAGCGAGCCGATCCGGGCTTGCCCGAAGAAGCGAGCCGATCCGGGCTTGCCCGAAGAAGCGAGCCGATCCGGGCTTGCCCGAGGGAACGGGCCGATCCGGGCTTGCCCATAGGCTCCGGCCCCGCGTCTCCGGCACGGCAGCACGGAGGCACGGCAGCACGGAGGCACGGCTCTCTGGGGCACATGGCTCTTCACCCAGCCCGGCACCTGTTCCCACCCCCGATGGCCCCAATCGGCCCGACGATCGCCACAACTCGGCGCGCCTGCCCGCCGGCTACGAGATCTTGGTACGAAATGGCCCCTCTGGGGGCCTTTTCGTACCAAGATCTACGGGATCCCAATTAGTGGACGCGAATCTCGAATTGTGGAGATCAAGCGTGGTTCCGGAGCTCGAAAGGGGCGGGGATGACGAAATGGACGAGAGGTGGTGAATGAGGAGGGCGAACAGCGGGACGGCAGAACAGGAGGAGGGCAGGACGGGACGACGGCAGAACAGGAGGGCTGCAAGACGAAGGGACAGGAGGACAGCGGGACGAACAGCACCGGAAGGGGAGGGAGAAGAGGAAGGGGAGGGAGAAGAGGAAGGGGAGGGACGGAAAGGAGGGAGGAAGCAAGAGAAAGGTGGGGGACGGGAGTGAGCGGGGACGGCGCGGAGGACGGCTCGGGGACTGGTTAGGGTTGCCGGACACGTGGAGGAGGGACCGATGGCGATCCAGCCGGACGATCCACCGCCGGCGAGCGGGCCGTGTGTCTCGCTGACCACCGACTACGGGCTCGCGGACGGCTTCGTGGCGGCCTGCCACGGGGTCCTCGCCCGGCTCGCCCCGGCCGCCCGGGTGATCGACGTGACACACCTGGTGCCGCCGGCCGACGTGCGGCGGGGCGCCGCGGTGCTGGCGCAGACGGTGCCGTACCTGCCGGTCGGGGTGCACGTCGGGGTGGTCGACCCGGGGGTCGGCACCGAGCGGCGCGGGATCGCGCTTGCCACACCCGGCGGGCTGTTGGTGGGCCCGGACAACGGGCTGCTCGTGCCGGCGGCCGAGGCGCTCGGCGGGGTGACCGGGGCGGTGGAGTTGACCAACCCGGAGTGGTGGCTCGCGCCGACGGTCCCCCGCACCTTCCACGGGCGAGACGTGTTCGCGCCGGTGGCGGCCCGGCTGGCCGTGGGCGCGCCGCTGGCCGGGGCCGGACCGGCCGTCGACCCGGCCGCTCTGGTCCGGCTGCCCGAGCCGGTGGTCCACGCCGACGCGGGCGGGTTCCGCGCCGAGGTGGTGACCGTCGATCACTTCGGCAACGTGCAGCTCGCCGCGCCGGCCGCGCTGCTCGACGGGTTGCCGGCCCGGGTACGGGTGGGCGGCCGGTCGGCCGTGCACGGCCGCACGTTCGGCGACGCCGCGCCGGGTGAGCTGGTGGTGTACGTCGATTCCGCCGCACTGGTGGCGGTGGCGGTGCGCACCGGCCGCGCCGTCGACCTGCTCGGCGTCAGACCGGGCGACGTGCTCACCGTGACCGGCGACTGAGCCGACCCGGACCGCGCAGGCGGACCGGCCGGGCGAGCCGGCCACCGGCACACGCAGGCACACCCGGCCAGGCGAGCCGGCCACCGGCACACGCAGGCACACCCGGCCGGGCGGAACCGACACCGGGACCGGCCGCGCGGGGCCGCGGCGCGGGCGATCATCGGCCAGGACGCCGTCAGCAGTGTGGCGCCGTGCCACCGAGGGTCGTGGACAGGTACGCGTGACTCACGTACAGCCCGCCCACCAACCGGTACCAGCGGGTCGTGGTGCGGTACGGCCCGGCGATCCGCTGCCCGGTCACGTAGCAGTCGATCGGCACCTGCGCGTAGGTGGCGGCCAGGCCACGGCTCGGATACGACGTGCCGGCGCCGGTACGCAGGTTCAGCGGCCCGGAGCCGACCACGCCCCGGATCCCGCCGGCCGTCCAGAGCAGGGTCACGTTGATCCACGCGTTGTCGGTGAGCCGAAGTCCGTCCCAGAACGTCCCGTCGGCCAGGTCCAGCCCGGCCGGGTTGCGTACGGTCCGCCCGAACTGGTCCCGCCCGCCGTTGTATCCGTTCTGGTAGGCGGCCTGGGCCTCGGGGAGCCCCTGCGGCAGGTTCCGCCAGTTCTCCCGGACGTCCGACGGGTTCCACCAGTCGTCGCGGGTGTTCCACGGGCCGACGTCCCAGACCGGCGCGTACTCGCAGCGGCTTCCGTTCGTGGTGCAGACCTTGACCGTGTAGTCGCCGGTTCCGCGTGGGGAGAGGCCACGCCGGGAGGGCAGCGCCGCGAAGTGGTCCCGGACGCCGACGGTGTGCCCGTTGGCGGTGACGCCGCCGACGAGACCGATCCGGGTCGCGTACACCCGGTAGGTGAGCGCGACCGCCGACGGGGCGGTGGTGGCGGCGGTGTCGGCGGCGAGGGTCAGGCCGGTCACGGTGGCCTCCGCGGCGGCGTTCGGGGTGGTCAGCACGACCCGGGCCTGCACCTGGGTGACCGGCTGGTCGAAGATCGCCTCGGCGGCGTCCCGCCACTCGGTCCAGCGACCGGCCCGCCACCCGCGCACCTGGGCCGTCGCCGTGCCGCCGCCTCCGGTGCGGGCGGCGAGCTGGGCGCGTACCCGGGTGGCGGGGTGGTCGAGCGCGCGCGGCGCGGTGAGCAGGATGCCCTCGGCGACCGGTCCGGCCGCGGCGGCGGGCCGGGTGTGGTCGGTGGGGTGGGGATCGGCCAGCCGCAGGCGGCCGGACCGCCAGGTGACGTTGACGTCGTCGTCGCCGGCGACGGTGAGGTCGGCGGACCAGCGTTCGGATCCGGGGGCGGCGGCGCGGGCCGGCGTGGGGGCGCCGGGCAGGCCGGCGGCCAGGGTGAGCAGGGCGGTCAGGGCGATTGAGGTACGGCGGACATGGGCCATGGGATTCTCCTCAGAACTCCCTGATCCTCGCCGTTAAACGAATGAATCGGAACATAGGTACAAATAGCGAAACACGCGAATTTCGTTCGGTCGGGGAGAATGGTGGCGTGCCCGAAGGTGACACCGTCTGGAACACCGCCCGCGTGCTGGAACGCGCGCTGGCCGGGGCCCGCCTGACCGGGTCGGACTTCCGCGTGCCGCAGCTCGCGACCACCGACCTCACCGGCTGGACCGTCCGCGAGTCGGCCAGCCGCGGCAAGCACCTGCTGTTGCGGCTGGCAGATCCGGACGCCACGGACTGGACGCTGCACTCGCACCTGCGGATGGACGGCGCCTGGCGGGCGTACGCGCCGGGCGAGCGGTGGACGGCCCGGCCGGCGCACCTGATCCGGGTGGTGCTCCGCTCCCCCGACGCGGTCGCGGTCGGCTACCACCTGCACGAGCTGGCGCTGGTCCCGACCGCCGATGAGGGCACGCTCGTCGGCCACCTCGGCCCGGACCTGCTCGGCCCGGACTGGGATCCGCAGGAAGCGGTCCGCCGGCTGGCGGAGCATCCGGAGCAGAGCATCGGCGAGGCCCTGCTCGACCAGCGCAACCTGGCCGGGGTGGGCAACCTCTACAAGTGTGAGGTGCTCTTCCTGCGCGGGGTGTCACCGTGGACGCCGGTGCGCGCGGTGCCCGACCTGGCCGGCACCGTCACGCTGGCCCAGCGGCTGTTGGCCGCCAACCGGGGTCGCTGGACGCAGAGCACCACCGGCGTGCTGCGCCGGGGCGGGACCAGCTACGTCTACGGCCGCCGGGCCCAGCCGTGCCGGCGGTGCGGCGCCGCGATCCGCAAGGATGAACTGGGCGAACGGGTCACCTACTGGTGCCCGGCCTGCCAGCCGGAACGCGAGTGACGTGGAACTTCCACGAACCGCCTAACATCCCCCGAGATAGGGACGATTGGGTACTTCCCTCTCGCCCCTCCGGCGTCGCATGCTGCGATGGACCGCTCACCGCTCGTCAGCAGCGCGTACGCCGCCACGCCGGGGTGACGGCCGCGCGCCCCGATCCGGGGAGAGCCATGGTGCTGTTCCGCAGACTCCGGCCGGTCCGGGCCGCCACGGTCGCCGAGGAGACCGCGCCCACCGTCCCCACCGCCCGCGCCACCGACGAAAAGCCGACCGAGCCGCCCACGCCGACCGCTTCGGCAACGCCGACCGCGCCGGCCGGGACGACCGCGCCGAACCCGGCGAGCCTGGACCCGGACGTCGCGCCGCGCCTGTTCGGGCCGGTGCCGAACACCGCCGCCAGCCCGCTGCCCGTGCTCGACCCGGACGGCCGGCCGGTGCCCGGCACCGGCATCCGCAAGTTCGTCGACCCGCTGCCCGCACCCGGCCGGCCGGCCACCGCCGGGCTCGGCGCCCGCCTGCCCGTCGCCGTGCCCGACACCATCACGTGGCCGGGCTGCGACTACTACGAAATCGGCCTCCAGGAGTACGCGCAGCGCCTGCACCGGGACCTGCCGGCCACCCGGCTGCGCGGCTACCGGCAACTCAACCTGGGCACCGACGCCGCCGGCCACAACACGGTGAGCCCGCCCGACCGCCCCTGGCACCTCGGCCCGATGATCGTGGCGCGACGGGGCCGGCCGGTGCGGGTCAAGTTCATCAACCAGCTCCCCACCGGCCGGGCCGGCGAACTGTTCCTGCCGGTCGACGAGACGCTCGACGGGGCCGGCGCCGGGCCGCTCGACGGGCCCGCGCCCTACCCGCAGAACCGCGCCGTGCCGCACCTGGCCGGGGCGCGTACCGCGTGGACGAGCGCCGGCAACCCGTGGCAGTGGGTGACCCCGGCCGGCGAGATCACCCCGTACCCGGTCGGGGTGGGTGTGGTTCCGGTGCCGGACATGCCCGCTCCGGGCGCGGGCGCCACCACGCTCTACTTCCCGAACGACCAGAGCGGCCGGCTGATGTGGCTGCACGACAACACGCTCGGCCTGTCCCGGCTCACCACCTACTCCGGGCAGCTCGCGCTCTGGCTGCTCACCGACCCGGCCGAACAGCGGCTGGTGGACGACGGCGTGCTCCCTGCCGACCAGCTCCCGCTGGTGATCGAGGACAAGACGTTCGTGCCCGACGACGCGCAGCTCGCCGCCCAGGACCCGACCTGGGACCGGGACCGCTGGGGCGCCAAGGGCAGCCTCTGGCACCCGCACGTCTACCAGCCCCGGCAGAACCCGTACCGGCTCAGCGGCACCAACCCGACCGGCCGCTGGGACTACGGGCCGTGGACCCACGACCCGGACGGCGGGGCGAGCCCGTGGGTCGCCCCGGTGCCGAGCCCGCACCACGACCCGGCCACCGAGCCGGACGAGCCGCCGCTGGTCCCGGCCGTGCCGCACCCCTCCGCGGTCCCCGAGGCGTACGGGGACACCCCGCTCGTCAACGGCGTCGCCTACCCGTACCTGGAGGTCACGCCGACGGCGTACCGGTTCCGGATCCTCAACGCCTGCGCGGACCGGGCGCTCAACCTCCAGCTCTACCGGGCCGCCTCGGACGGGCCGATGTGGGCGCCCGACGGCGGGCCGGCCGACCCGCTCGCCGGCGAGGTGCCGATGGTCGAGGCGGTCCGCGCGCCCGGCCGGCCGGCGGACTGGCCGGCGGACGGGCGCGACGGCGGCGTGCCCGACCCGGCCGCCGCCGGCCCGGAGCTGATCCAGATCGGCAACGAGGGCGGCCTGCTCCCGGCCCCGGTGGTGCTGGCGAACCGGCCGGTCGACTACCGGTACGACAGGCAGGACCCGACCGTGCTCAACGTGGACGGGCACGCGCTGCTGCTCGCCCCCGGCGAACGCGCCGACGTGGTGGTGGACTTCTCCACCGTGCCGCCGGGCGGCACGCTGATCCTCTACAACGACTGCCCCGCGCCGCTGCCCCGGTTCGACCCCCGCTACGACCACCACACCGGCGCACCGGACCGCACCGCCACCGGCGGCCTCCCGCCGACCCGCCCCGGCTACGGCCCGAACACGCGGACCCTGCTCCAGATCCGGGTGACCGGCACCCCGGGGCCGCGCTTCGACCGGCGGCGGCTCGCCGCCCGGCTGCCCGGCGCGTACGCGGAGAGCCAGCCGCCGCCGATCGTGCCGCAACCGGCGTACGACCCGGCGTTCGGCACCCGCACCGCCGGCCCGACGCTGGTCCCGGCGCGGGCCGGCGCGGTCACGTTCACCCCGCTCGGCGGATCCGCCCCGGTCACGCTGCCCCTGGCGGTGAAGTCGGTCGGGCAGATGTTCGAGCCCCGGCACGGCCGGGCGGTGGGCCGGCTCGGCGTCGGCCACCCGATCGGCGGACCGCTCGTCCCGGCCGTCCTGCCACTGGGCCCGGCCGACCCGGCCACCGAGGTGCTGTTCGCGACCGACCCGACCGTGCCGGTGGGCGCGCCCGCGGACGGCACCCAGCTCTGGCGGATCGTCGGCGACTCCGACCGCACCCACCCGGTGCACGTCGAGGGCGTCGACGTGCAGGTGGTCAACCGGGTCGGCTGGGACGGCACGCTCCGCCCGCCCGACCTGGGCGAGCTGGGCTGGAAGGACACCGTCCGGGTCAATCCCCGGGAAGACGTGATCGTGGCGCTGCGCCCGGTCCCGCCCGACCTGCCGTTCCGGATCGGCGACAGCGTACGGCTGCTCGACCCGACCCGCCCGGCCGGCGCGCGGCTGGACGCCGGCCCGGTGAGCCCGGTCGACGGTGGGCCCGCGGTGGTGGTCAACCACCTGGTCAATCTGGGTTGGGAGTACCGCTGGCAGACCCGCTCGGCGGGGCTGCGCGACCAGGGCATGAGCCGGCCACTGGTGCTGCGGGTGTCGCCCCGCGCGCCGACCGGGCTGACCGCCACCCCGGCGCCGGGGTCGGCCACCGCGCTGCCCGCCATCGCGCTGACCTGGACCGGCAACGGCAGCCGCCCACCGGCCACCAGCCATCGGTTGCAACGCGCCACCGACAGCGCCTTCACCGCCGGCCGCACCGAGATCACGGTGGCCGCCGCCGCGACCCGGTACACGGACGCGACAGTCACCCCCGGCGTCACCTACCACTACCGGATCCGGGCCGAGAACGCGGTGAGCTGCTCGGCCTGGTCGAACAGCGCGCCGGCCTCGGTGCGGCTGGCCCCGCCGGCCCGGCTGACCGCGGTGGTGCCGCCGGCAGCGCCGGTGCGGGTGGCGCTGCGCTGGGCGAACCACTCGTTCGCCACCGGCGTGGACGTGCAGCGGGCCACGAACCCGACGTTCACCAGCGGGCCGGGCACCACGGCGATCGCCGTCGGCGAGACCCACCTGGATCCGGCCGTCGCCCCCGACACCACCTACTACTACCGGGTACGCACCACCTATCTGGGTGCGGCGTCGCCCTGGTCCACGGTGGCCACGGTGACCGTTCCGCCCCGACCGGCCACGCCCACGGGCGTGACCGCCACCGTCGGCGCGCCGTCCCCGGACACCGCCTTGGTGACGCTGGGCTGGTCGGCGGAGGCGCCGGCCGGGCCGGGCGCCGGCTTCCTCGTGGAGCGCGCCCTCGACGGGGCCTTCACCCGGGAACCGGCCACCTTCCGGGCGACCGGTCGCGGCTTCACCAACACCGGCCTGTCCCGCGGCGTCACCTACCACTACCGGGTACGCGCGACGAACGTGGTGGGCGCCTCCCCCTGGACCCCCGCCACCAGCATCACCACCCCACCCTGACCCAGCTTTTCACCGACCCGGCCCGGCCCGGCGGGCTGGACGTCGGTAGGCCGGACGCCAGTTCGGTGATGTGGCGGTATCCGACCACCGGCGATGGCCCCCACTTCACCGAACTGGTGTTGATCATGGCCAAACGATCACCGCCCGCGCTTCCTCGCACGAGACCCGGCCGGAGAGCAGGCCACCGTGCGGCCGGTTGCCCGTTTTCACGCCTGCGCGGCGTCCCGACGAGACCAGGTGACTTGGAAGGTAACGGCGCCGCGGAGGAACGGGCCGCCGGAGCGGCGTCAGGAGGGGCGGGGCTGGGGGGTGCGGAGTTCGGCCAGGGCGGCGGCCACGCCGTGCAGCATGTCGGTGGCCTCGGTCAGGCGGGCGGCGGCGGGGTGCGCGGTGTTCGGACGGGCATCCTCGGCCACGTAGCCGGCGGCGGCCACCACCAGCCGCTCGTAGGCGGCCACCCCGTCCTCCAACTGGGCGACGAGCATCGCGTGCACCTCGGCGAGCGGCCCGTGCGGGGCGAGCTTCACCGCGCCTTCCACGCCTGCCACCCGGGTGGCCAGTTCGCGTAGGGAATGGTCGGCCTCGGCCGCTTCCCGGACCGCCGGCTCGGCCAGCCCGGTCAGCCGGCCGGCCAACCCGCCGAGGGTGAGCGCGGCCCGGTCGAGCCGGGCCCACGGCTCGGCCGCGGCGGTGCCGCGCAGACCGAGGCGGGCGCGGACCCGGCGTACCTCGGCGAGGACGCCCGGGCCCACCGGCAGCCGTTCGACGGCGGCGACCAGCCGGGCGCGGGATCGGGCGGCGGCCTCGGCCGGGTCGAGCGCGGGCGGGGCCGGCACTGCCGCGAGCGCCCGGTGGTCGGCCCAACGCCAGCACGCCACCGCGATCGCGCTCCCCGCGGCGCCGGCCCAGGCCGCGTCCGGCAGGCCCAGCCCCGCGTACGGGGTGAGCACCGCGGCGGCACCGCCGAGCCCGCCGGCCAGAACGCTCCACCGCCGCGCCGAGCGCCGCAGCTTGCCCAGCCGGCGGAAGTGCCGCGTCCGCTCGTCCGCCATCGCTCTCCCCCGTCCGTCAGCCGGTGGTGGTCTCCCCGGTGCCACGCTCCCGGCTCATGCTGGCCCGGATCTCGTCCAGCTTGGCGGTCGCCGCCGGGTCGGTCGCCGGACCCACCGCGGGGCGCTCCGACCGGCCGTCGACCTGCTTGCCGGCCATGCTCGACCGGATCTGTTCCAGCCTGGCCGACCCGGCCGAGTCGATCGACGCCTTCTGGATCTCCAGCATCCGGCCCTCGACCGAGTTGCCGGCCAGCTCGGCCCGGCCCATGGCGGTGGCGTAGCGGCTCTCGATCCGGTCGCGCACCTCGTTCAGCGACGGGGTGTTGGCCGGCGCGGTGAGCGACGACATCGACTCCAGCGAGCGGGCCACGCTCTCCTGCATCTTGGCCTGCTCGAGCTGGCTGAGCAGCTTGGTGCGCTCGGCGAGCTTCTGCTGGAGGATCATCGAGTTGTTCTCGACCGCCTTGCGGGCCTGCGCCGCCGCGTTCAGCGCCTGGTCGTGCAGCGTCTTCAAGTCTTCCAACGCCTGCTCGCCGGAGACCAGCTGGGTGGCAAGCATCTGGGCGGACTGCTCGAAGCGCCCGGCCTCGGCCTCGTCACCCCGGCCCCGGGCCTGGTCGGCAAGCGTCAGCGCCTGCCGCGCGTTGCCCTGGAGCTGCTCCACCTCGGTGATCTGCCGGGACAGCTTCATCTCGAGCTGACGCTGGTTGCCGATCACCGCCGCCGCCTGCTGGACCAGCGCCTGGTGTTGCCGCTGCGCCTCCTCGACCGCCTGCTGGATCTGCACCTTCGGATCGGCGTGCTCGTCGATCTTCGCGCCGAAGGCCGCCATCAGGTATTTCCAACCCTTGACGAACGGGTTAGCCATCTCCGCCTCGTCCCCTCACAGTAGCGTCACGCCTACATCGTCCCAGTCGGACGCCACTCCGGCACCCGTACGATCCTGATCAACATTACGACGTGGACGCCAGCGGCGACATGGGCGGACGGCACGGTCAGGCGGCGCAGACCACGTCCCGCTCGGCGGGGCGCACGCGCGCGCTGCGCAGCGTCGCCTTGAGCGGCGAGTCCTGCCGGACCTGGACGGCCACCGCGCCGTCGGAGGTGACCTGCCGGACCCCCCGGTTCGTCGCCTTACGCACGGCCGGCGTGGCCACCGACGTCGACTCGACGGGCTCGTCGGCGACCGGCACCAGCACGCCGGGCATCTGCTCGGCCAGCGCCACCGTGTCGCTCACCTCGCGCAGCAGCTCGGACAGGCGGGCGCCGAGCGCGTCGCAGATCGCCGCCAGCAGCTCGCTCGATGGTTCCTTCTGGCCGCGTTCGATCTCGGAGAGGTAACCGAGGCTGACGTTGGCGGCGGACGAGACCTCGCGGAGGGTGCGGTGCTGCCCCTGCCGGCGCGCCCGCAGTGCGTCACCGATCACCCGGCGTAGCAGGACCATCGCACCTCCCCGTGAACGGGTCACCATGCCCGACCGCGCCGCGCGGCGCCGAGCGCGGCGAGTCGCCGCCCCGGCGCCGGCGTCGCCCGCCGGAGCCTTCCCGCAACCGTACCCGCTGACCGCCGCGACGACATCCCACCCCGCCTGTCCAATCCCGTCAGAACGACCGTTCCGATGCGCCCGCGGTCGGGTGTGTCGGTGTCGGCGGGGTCATCGCCGGCCGGCGCCCGCCGGGTCGACGGCCTCGCCCTCGCGGACGACCCGGACCTGTTCGGCGAGCAGGCGCAGGGCCTCGATCACCGCGGCCGAGCGGATGTGGTCCCGGCCACCGTCCAGGTCGAGCCGGCGCACCTGCGTGCCGTCCGGCCCGGCGACCGCCACGTAGACCAGGCCGACCGGCTTGCCGTTCTGCGGCTCCGGCCCGGCCACCCCGGTGGTGGCCAGCCCCCAGACCGCGCCGCAGCGCTGCCGACCGCCCTCGGCGAGGGCGACGGCCACGTCCGGGTCGACCGGGCCGCGCGCCGCCAGCAGATCCTCGGGTACGCCGGCGAGCGTCGCCTTGAGCTCGGTGGCGTAGACGACGAGGCCGCCCCGGTAGATGGCGCTGACTCCGGCGATCTCCACGATCGCGGCGGCGAGCAGGCCACCGGTCAGCGACTCGACCGTGGCCAGCGTCTCCCCGCGGTCGTGCAGGCGGTGCACCACGGCGGCGGCCGGGCTGCCGGCGGGCCGTCGGTGCCTCGCGTCGGTGTCGTCCATGACCGCACCTTCTTCCCGCGTCGCGCCGGCTCAGTCGCCGGTCACACCGATCAACGCCGGGGACGGCGTAGCCGTAGCGCCTGGGCGACGTAGTCGAAGCCGGTGGCGACGGTCACCACCACGGCCGCGCCCAGGATCCACGGGCCGACCGGGGCCAGCGCGTCCGGCATCGGCCAGAGGTACCAGGTGATCGCCAGGATCTGCAACGCCGTCTTGATCTTGCCGCCGCGGCTGGCGGCGATGACCCCGTGCCGGATCACCCAGAAGCGGAGCGCGGTGATGCCCAACTCCCGGGCGAGGATCACCACGGTCACCCACCAGGGCAGCCGGTCGTACCACGAGAGCAGCACCAGCGCGGCGCCGGTGAGCGCCTTGTCGGCGATCGGGTCGGCGACCTTGCCGAGCGAGGTGACCAGGCCGAACCGGCGGGCGATCCAGCCGTCGACCAGGTCCGTCGCCGAGGCCACCACGAAGATCAGGCAGGCCACCATCCGCCAGCCGGCGTGGCTCATCCCGGACACGGCCACGGTGACCGCGAAGACCGGCACCAACAGCAGCCGCGCCGCGGTCAACAGGTTCGCCGCGTTGAGCAGCGGCACCGGCGTCGCCACCGTCGGCTCCGCCCCGGTCATGTCCGACATCGCCCCACGTCGCTCCCCCGCTCCGTCCGGGCCCACCGTCACCGGGCCGCGCCGGGCGCCGCTGAGATCATCTCGTCCGGCACCGCGATCAGGTCGACCCCCTCGGTCGCCGTCACCCGGGCCCGGACCAGGTCACCCGGGCGCAGCGCGGCCAGGTCCACCCCGCCGCCGTCCGGCGCGACGAGGGTGGTCGAACCGTCGACCTCGGGCGCCTGGTGGGCGGCCCGCCCCTCGACCACGTCGTCGGCCACCGAGTCCACGAGCACCTCCACGGTCGAGCCGAGCCGTTCCTCGGCCCGCTGCGAGCACAGCTCGTCGGCGAGCGCGCCGAGCTTGTCGTACCGCCGCTTGACCGTGGCGGCGGAGACCTTGCCGGGCAGCCCGGCGGCCTCGGTGCCGTCCTCGTCGCTGTAGTCGAACACGCCGATCGCGTCCAACCGCGCCTCGGTCAGGAACCGGACCAGCTCGGCCACGTCCTGCTTCGTCTCGCCGGGGAAGCCCACGATGAAGTTGCTCCGGGCGCCGGCCGCCGGCGCCAGCGCGCGGGCCGAGGCGAGCAGCTCCAGGAACCGGTCGGTGGAGCCGAACCGGCGCATCCGGCGCAGCACCGGCTCGCTGGAGTGCTGGAACGACAGGTCGAAGTAGGCGGCCACGCCGGGCGTGGTGGCGATCACCTCGACCAGGCCGGGCCGGGTCTCGGCGGGCTGGAGGTAGCTGGCCCGCACCCGCACGATCCCGTCGATCGCGGCGAGCTGCGGCAGCAGCTTCTCCAGTGCCCGTGGATCGCCCAGGTCCTTGCCGTACGAGGTGGAGTTCTCGCTGACCAGCACCAGCTCCCGGACGCCGGTCTTGGCCAGCCACTCGGCCTCGGCGAGCAGCTCGTCCGGGGTACGCGAGACGAACGCACCGCGGAACGCCGGGATGGCGCAGAACGCGCACCGCCGGTCGCAGCCGCTTGCCAGTTTCAGCGAGGCCACCGGGCCGGTGTCGAGCCGGTGCCGCAGCACCTGCCGCAGGTGCGCCGGGGTGTGCTCGTCGGTCTCCGGCGCGACCCGGGTCGGGGTGCCGTGGCCGGGCAGCGACACCGCCGCGTCCCGGCGCTTGACCGGGGTGAGCGGAAGCAGCTCGCGCCGGTCGCGCGGGACGTGCGCGTCGATCGTCTCGCCGGCCACCACCGCGTCGAGGCGGGCCGCGATGTCCGGGTAGTCGTCGAAGCTCAGCACCGCCTGCGCCTCGGGAAGGCTGGCGGCCAGCTCACGGCCGTACCGCTCGGCCATGCACCCGGCGGCGACCACCTTCGCGCCGGTGTCGGCGGCGGCCAGCAGCGTCTGGATCGAATCCTGCTTGGCCTTCTCCACGAAGCCGCAGGTGTTCACGACCACCACGTCGGCGCCCTCGCCGTCGGTGGTCACCTGCCAGCCGTCGGCGTGCAGCCGGGCGGCCAACTCCTCCGAGTCGACCTCGTTGCGGGCGCAGCCCAGAGTCAGCAGCGCCACCCGGCGCGGAGAGGAGTCAGACACCATCCGAGGGTACAGGTGCAAGGAAGGGGCCCTTGTTAACGCCTGCGGTAGAGAAGGGTCACCCTCTCACCGCGCCGGGGTGAACGCGCGGGCGAGGCGGTCGAGCAGGAACACCTCGGTGCCGGCCAGGCCGGTGGAGCAGAAGACCGAGATCTGGTCCGCGCCGGTCCGGCCGGTGGCCGCGCCGGCCAGCACCGCGCCCAGGTCGCGCAGCCGCCCGGCGTACGGCTCGACGGCGGCGAGCATCGGCGGCGCGTACGCGGCGGCCTGCCCCGGCGAGTCGGTGACCAGCAGGTCGGCGGCGTCGAGCAGGTCGGTGCCGAACTCGTGCCGGTCGACCTGCTTGAAGCCGACGGTGTTGACGTGCGTGCCCGGCGACAGGTCGGCGGCGGCCAGCACCGGGGCGGTGCTCGTGGTGGCCAGCACCACCAGGTCGCGGTCGCGCACCGCGGCGGCGGCCGAGTCGACCGCCCGGGCCGGCACGCCCAGCTCGGCCCGGACCCGGGCGGCGAACGCCTCCCGCCGGGCGGCCGACCGGCTGTGCACGGTCACCTCGCGCAGCGGCCGGACCGCCGCCGCGGCCCACACCTGGGTCCACGCCTGCCGCCCCGAACCCACCACGCCGAGCGTGGCGGCGTCCGGACGGGCCAGCGCGTCCACCGCCACGCCGCCCAGTCCTCCGGTACGCCGGGAGCCCAGCTCCTCGCCGACGGCGATGGCGCGTACCGCGCCGGTGGTCGCGTCGTGCAGCACGACGAGTTGCCCGCTCTCCGGGTGCCCGAACGTGTCGTACGAGCGGAAGCCGTACCACTCGCCGGTGAGGTGGCCGGCGGTGAGCACCATCCGGCCGCCGCCCAGCGACGCGGACGCCCGGGGTGGGGCGATCAGCCGCCCGTGGTGCGCGGCCAGCAGCGCGTCCCGCATGGCGGCGACGGTGAGCGGGGCGTCCACGGCCGCCGCGACGTCCTCGTCGGAGAAGAGCACGGTCATGACCCCCATCGTGCAACCTGAAGTTTGCGTGAACTCCAGCGATGGTGGGCTTCGTCACCACGCCGCCCGGCCGCCCCGGCCGGTGCTAGCGTCGGCCACGGCGGTCCACGGCCGCCCCGGACGAGTGGTGGGCGTACCCGGTCAGGCACGACGCCCCGCGGAAACGACCACCGCCCGGCCGACCGCCGGGCCCGCCCGTCAGAGGTGACACTCATGGCCTGGATCGTGCTTGTGCTCTCCGGACTGCTGGAAACCGCGTGGGCGGTCGCCCTGGACCGCAGCGCCGGCTTCACCCGCCTCCTCCCCACCGCCGTCTTCGCCGGCACGCTCGCCGGCAGCATGGCCGGCCTGGCGTACGCGCTGCGCGACATCCCGGTCGGCACCGGCTACGCGGTGTGGGTCGGGATCGGCGCGGTCGGCACCGCGCTCGTCGGCATGCTCGCCCTCGGCGAGCCGGCGAGCCTGCCCCGGATCGCCTGCCTGCTGCTCGTGGTCGCCGGGGCGGTCGGCCTGAAACTGTTCCACTGATCGATGCGTGATCCGGTTTGGACGGCCGGCCCGCCGGGGTAGGTGATCGTCAGCGCACCGAGAAGATCACTCACGGAGGACACCATGGCCGACGTTCCCGCCACCGCCCGCTCGAACAGCAACGCCGCCCGGATCTGCACCATCATCGGTTTCGTCTTCGCGGCCATCGCGATCTTCGTACCGTTCCTCGGCCTGGTCGGGTTGGTCCTCGGCATCGTCGGCGCGGTGCTCGGCGACAAGCCGCTCGGTTGGTACGCCGCCGCGGCGAGCGTCGCCGGCGCCGTCCTCGGATTCATCCTCGCCGCCGCGATCCTGAACGCCTGACCGCGCCACCCGCACGAACGAGGGCCCGCCGGATTCCGGCGGGCCCTCGTTCGTGACCGGGTCTATTCCTCGCCGCCGCGCAGGCCGGTCAGCACCTCGTCCAGCTCGTCCGGCTTGACCAGCACGTCGCGGGCCTTGGAGCCCTCGGACGGGCCGACCACGCCCCGGGTCTCCATCAGGTCCATCAGCCGGCCCGCCTTGGCGAAGCCGACCCGCAGCTTGCGCTGGAGCATCGAGGTCGAGCCGAACTGCGAGGTGACCACCAGCTCGACGGCCTGCACCAGCAGGTCGAGATCGTCGCCGATGTCCTCGTCGATCTTCTTCTTGCTGTCCTGCGCAGGGGCGAGGACGTCCGGGCGGAACTCCGGCTCGCGCTGGTCCTTGCAGAACTTGACCACGTCGGTGATCTCGCGCTCGGTCACCCAGGCGCCCTGGATCCGCACCGGCTTCGACGCGCCCATCGGCAGGAACAGGCCGTCACCGCGACCGAGCAGCTTCTCCGCGCCGGGCTGGTCGAGGATGACCCGGGAGTCGGCGAGCGACGAGGTGGCGAACGCGAGCCGGGACGGCACGTTGGCCTTGATCAGGCCGGTGACCACGTCCACCGAGGGGCGCTGGGTGGCCAGCACCAGGTGGATGCCGGCGGCGCGGGCCAGCTGGGTGATCCGGACGACGGAGTCCTCCACGTCGCGCGGCGCCACCATCATCAGGTCGGCCAGCTCGTCCACGATCACCAGCAGGTAGGGGTAGGGCCGCATCTCCCGTTCGCTGCCGGGCGGCGCCTTGATCTCGCCGTTGCGCACCTTGCGGTTGAAGTCGTCGATGTGCCGGACCCCGTTGGCGGCGAGGTCGTCGTAGCGCATGTCCATCTCGCGGACGACCCACTCCAGCGAGTCGGCCGCCTTCTTCGGGTTGGTCACGATCGGTGTGACCAGGTGCGGGATGCCCTCGTAGCCGGTCATCTCGACCCGCTTCGGGTCGATCAGCAGCAGCCGCACCTCGTCCGGCGTGGCCCGGGTCAAAATGGACACAAGCAGACTGTTCAGGCAACTCGACTTGCCCGCGCCGGTCGCGCCCGCGATCAGGATGTGCGGCATCTTCGCGAGGTTGGCCACCACGTAGCCGCCCTCGATGTCCTTGCCGAGCGCCACCACCATCGGGTGGTGGTCGCTTGTCGCGGCCCGCGAGCGCAGCACGTCGCCGAGCGACACGTTCTCCGGGTCGGTGTTCGGGATCTCCACGCCGACCGCGCTCTTGCCCGGGATCGGGCTGAGGATCCGCACGTCCGGCGACTTCACCGCGTACGCGATGTTGCGGGAGAGCTGGGTGATCCGCTCGACCTTGACGCCCGGCCCCAGCTCGACCTCGTAGCGGGTGACGGTCGGGCCGCGGGTGAAGCCGGTGACCTCGGCGTCCACGCCGAACTGGTCGAAGACGCCGGTCAGCGCCGCGATCACCTCGTCGTTGGCCTTGCTCCGGGTCTTCGGCGCGGGCCCACCGCCGAGCATGTTGGCCGGCGGCAGCGTGTAGTCGCCGGCCAGGCCGGTGAGCGCGAGCTGCTCGGCGCGGGTGGGCAGCGGCGAGTGCTCCGGCGGCTCGGCCGGTTTGCGGTTCGCCGGCACCTTGGGCATCTTGCGCGGCAGCACGATGGTTTCCTGGAGGTCGACGCCGGCCAGCTCGTCGTCCGGGTCCAGCGGGTCCAGTGGCGGCGGGAGCCGCTTCGCCGGCCGCTTGCGCGCCGGCTTCGGCGGCGCCTCGACCTCGTCCCGCTCCTCCTCGACGTCCTCGGGAGCGTCCGGGTCGGCGCGCAGGCCGAGCCGCTCCGGGATCCGGTTGATCGGCGTCGCGGTGACCACAAGCAGGCCGAACACCAGCAGCAGGAGCAGCAGCGGCATGGCCACCCAGGCGGTCACCGCCGACTTCAGCAGGTCGCCCACCCCGGCGCCGATCAGGCCGCCGGCGTAGTCGCGCTGGACCTCGTCGACCGGGTTCTGCCCGATGTGCAGCATCGCGGCGGTCGCAAGCAGCATCGAACCCCAGCCGACCAGGCCGCGCCCGCGGTGCTCCGGATCCACCGGGGTGCGCATGAGCCGCCACGCGCCGACCATGAACAGCACCGGCAGCACGATCGAGATCGCCCCGACGAAGAGACGCACGGTGTCGGCCAGGTGCCGGCCCACCGGCCCGGCGCCGCCGCCCCAGATGCCCACCGCGGCGAGGATGGCCAGGCCGAACAGCAGCAGGCCGGCGCCGTCGCGACGGTGCTCCGGATCCAGCTCCCGAGTGGACGCGGCCTGCCGGCCGACCGCCCGGAATCCCCAGCCGACCGAGTGCGCCATCCCCATGAACATGGCGTTGACGGCCCGGCCGACGAACGCGGCCGGACTCGGCCCCGCCGCCGGTCGACGCCGGACGGGCTTGCGCGCCGCCTTCTTCGCCGGTTGGCGGGCACGGTTGTTCGTGGAGCCACGTGGCGACGCGCCGCGCCGCCGGCTCGCCTGAGAGGTACGGCCCGCCATAGAGTCACGGTAACGGCGGCACCCGACGAAACGCCGCTTTTCCGGGTCGCGTCCGCGTGTCGCAGCACAGGTCGGACCGTCGTTTGTGTTATTCGCCTCAGAAGGGATGCCCGATGGCGTCGCCGGAGATCGAGGACGGTCCGGACGGTCCGCTGACCGGACACCCGCAGGCGCTGCAACCGCTGAGCGGTGCGCTGATCGCCGCCGTGCTGGCCCACCGGGGGTACGCGGTGGCGCAGGAGCCCGACGGCGCGCTTGTCGGCCGCTGGGAACGGCACCTGATCTGGTTCCATCGCCGGGGCGCGGCCGGAGAACTGCTCCAGGTACGCACCGTCGCCGCACCCCGGTTCGGCATCGACCGGGTGCCCGAGTTGCACGTGTTCTGCAACACCTGGAACCACGACCGGCTCTGGCCCAAGGCGTACGTGCACGTCAACGACGACGGGGTGGCCCAGGTCTGCGGCGAGGTCACCACCGACCTGGAACGCGGGGTGACCCCGCACCAGCTCGACCGACTGGTCGACGGCGGCGTCACCACCGGCTGCCAGCTCGCCGACGCCGTCGCCGGCCTGCCCGGCGGGTCGGTCCGGTGACCACGGCCCGCGACCGGGGGCTGGCCGCCGCGCTCGCCGACGCCCGGGACCGGCCCGACGGCGAGGAGCGCTGCGCCGAGCTGGAGCGGATCGCCGCCCGCGCCGACGCCACCGGCGACCCGCGTACCGCCCTGTCGGCGCGGTTCGCGCTCGTCGAGGCGTACCTGCACCTGGGTGAGCGGTGGCGGACGGTGGAGCCGGTGCGGCGCCTGCGGGCCACGCTGGCCCGGCACCCGGGGCTGCTCGACGCCCACCCCGACGAGCTGGTCCGGCTGCGCCGGCACCAGCGGCAGGCGGTGGAGGCGCTCTTCGGCACCCCCCGGGTGGGACTGGACCAGGCCGGGTCCCTGTTGGACACGCTCGCCCAGGAACTCGGCCCGGACGCCGGGCCGGTCGCCGAGCTGCGCTGCCGGCTCGCCGACCACCTCGGCGACGAGCCGGCCGCCCGGGACGCGTACGCGCGCTGGACGGCCGCCGATCCGGCGGACCCGGTGGGCGGCTGCCCGGGTTGCGCCCCGGCCCGGCGGGCCGAGTTGCTGGCCCGCTGGGGTGAGCCGGAGGCGGCGCTCGCGGCGCTCGGGCCGGGGCCGGTCGACGTGCCGGGCTGCACCGACCAGCCCGAACGGTCCCTCACCGCCGGGATGCTCCCGTGGCTGCGCACCGGCGCGGTGGCGGAGGCGGCCCGGGCACACGTTCGCGCGTACCGCCGGCACCGCCGGGAACGGGTCGCGTTTCCGCTGCTCGCCACGCACCTGCGGTTCTGCGCGCTGGGCGGCTATCTGCACCGCGGGCTGGAGGTGCTGACCGAGCAGTTGCCCCGGCTGGACCGCCCGGCGGACGACCTGTCCGCAATGGAGTTCGCCGCGGCGGGCGCGTTGCTCTGCGGGCTGGCCGCGGAGGCCGGCCTCGGTGGCCGGCGGATCCACCGCCCCGGGCACGGCTCCCGGCCGGCGGCCGAGGTGGACGTGGCCACGCTCGGCGCGCAACTCCAGGCGCTGGCGACCGCGCTGGCCGGGAGCTTCGACGCCCGCAACGGCACCGGGCACCAGTCCGGGCGGATCGCCTCCTGGCTGGCCGAACGGCCGATCGCCGGGCCGGTGTCGCTGGCCGCCGAGAGCGAGTTCGACGACGAGCCGGCGGTCGACCCGGCCGAACCGGGCCCACCCGACCCGGAGGAGCCGGTCCCGCTCGACGCGGCGCTGCTCACCGCCGTGCTGGACGCCCGGGGCGACCCGTACACGGTGGAGCCGGACGGCGCGCTCGTCGGCCGGTGGGGCGAGGCGACGATCCAGTTCCGTCGGCTCGGCCGGCAGGGCGACGTGCTGCACGCCCGGGTGGTGGCGGCCCGCCGGCTGCCGACCGGCCGCCGCGCCGAGGCGTACGCGTTCTGCAACGCCTGGAACCACGACCGGCTGCTGCCCGCCGCCTACGTGCACGAACCCGGTGACGGGACGCTGGTGCTGGTCGCCGGCGTCACCACCGACCTGTCCTGCGGGGTGGCCCCCACGCAGCTCGCCGTGCTGGTGGCCGCCGCGGTCCGCACCGGCACCGCGTACGCCGACGCGGTCGCCGCGCTGGCCTGACCACCCTTCCCGTCGATCTGCTTCATGATCATCTGTTTGGTCGGGCCGGTGGGGTGGCGGGACGGCTCGGCCGGTGATCAGGCTCGACGTTGCCACCACTCGCGTCCCCCAGGCCGGCGGGTGGAACGCCTCCCGACGGCCAGACGAGCAGCGGAAGAGGGGGTGATCATGAAGTTGACGACATCAACAGAGATCAACACCGCCGCCAACCTCATGATCACGGCATCGGAGACGGGGGCCGCTGACCCTTCCCGTCGATCTTGGGGTTGTGGTCGTTGACAAAAGGTGCACTGCTGACATTCGAGGTGCCACAACTCCAAGATCGCCGCCGCGTGACCGCAGACGCGGCGCGGCCCCCGACCCACCGGGCGGTGGTGAATCGGGGGCCGCGGTCTCGGGGCCGGCGGTCAGCGGGCGGAGAACGCCAGCGTGTACTCGCCGGAGCCGGCCAGCCCGACGACCCGGTAGCGGTAGGCGCCGGCCGGGGTGTCGGCGGTCAGCCGGACCGGGCCGTCAGCGTTGTCGGCGCGGGCCACGGTGCGGAACGCGCCGCCGGTGAAGCGTTGCAGCTCCAGCGCCACCCGGGCGCCGTCCGGGGCCACCACGCATGCCTCCTGGGCGCCGCCGGCCACCCGGAAGAAGCGGCCGTCCGGCTGCACCTGGGCACGCCCGGCGGTGACCTGGCCGCTCCGGTTCACCTGGCCGGTGCACTCGGCGTCGCCGGCCGGCGGTTCCGCGGGCGGCGCGCTGGCCGGCGGGACCGTCTCGCCGCCACCGGCCGGCGGTTCCGCGGGCTCCGGCTGGCCGCCGGCGGTGATCAGGGTCAGGTTGTTGCGTTGAAGGATCTCGTTGACCGGCTGGAAGAACGTGACCCCGCCGCGGGTGCAGTCGCCGGACCCGCCGGAGGTGACGCCCTGCGCCTGGTCGCCGGAGAGCCACGCGCCGCCGGAGTCGCCCGGCTCGGCGCAGACGTCGGTGCGGGTCAGGCCGGTGACCGTCCCCTCCGGGTAGTTGACCGTGGCGTTCTTGGCCTGGACCACCCCGCACCGGGTGCCGGTGGTGGAGCCGGAGCGGCAGATCGACGCGCCCACCGGGGCCTCGGTGGAGCCGTTCACCGGCACCGTGCCGCCGTTGAAGTCGTTCACCACACCCTGCGGTGTCCAGTCGCCGTTGACCTCGACCACGGCCCAGTCGTCACCGGGGAACGAGGACGCGGAGAACGTGCCCTGGGCCACCCGGTTCGACCCAGTGGTGCGGTCGCCCGGCCGGCCGCAGTGCCCGGCGGTGACGAACCCGCCGACCACCGAGAAGCCGACCGAGCAGCGGCCGGCGTTGTTGATGAAGAACGCGTCGCCACCCCGGACGTCGAACAGCGGGCGGGGGGCCTCGTCGGCGGTCCGCACCCGGACCGCGCCCGTCCCGCCGGCGGCGGCGAACCGGCGACCGGCGGCCTCCGCGCCGGGCCGGGCGACCACCACCACGGAGTTCGTGGCCACGTCGACGTACCAGCCCGCGATGTCCGGGCTCGCGTCGGCGCCGGCGGAGTCGAGCCGGGTCTTCACCGCGTCCAGCTCGGCGACGCCGCGCGCGACCCGCTTCGGCACCGCGCCGGCCGCCTTCACCCGTGCCGCACCGGGCGCATCGGTGACCGCCACGTTGAGCGTGGCGCCGTCGGAGCTGAGCCAGCTTCCGCCGTAGGCGGCGCCGAGTTCGGTACGCAGTGTGGTGACCGTGCCGGCGGCCCAGCGTTCGGTGCGCAGCCGGCGTACCGCCTGGTCGCGGGTGAGCGAGAGGTCGCGGCCCAGCGCGTCCAGCACCTCCGGGGCGACGCCGTCGGCGGTCGGGGCGGCCCGCCGGGGTTCCTCACCGGCGAACGACGGCAGGGTCACCGCCGCCGTCAGCCCGGCCGCCGCCACCAGTACGCCGATGGCTGTCATCCGTCTGCGGTCCATCCGCCACGCTCCTCCCGACCGGCGCGGGGGCACGCCGGACGACCGGGAGTACGGAGACGGACGCCGATCGGTTGAACCGCGGCACAGGGTTTCGACGCGGCGTGTCGGGGCGTACCCGGAAAGCGACGACGCCGGCCCACCGCGGACGGTGGGCCGGCGCGCGAAGCGGTCGGGTCAGACCTCGACGACGGTCGGGACGATCATCGGACGACGGCGGTACGCGTCGTTGACCCAGCGTCCCACCGTCCGGCGGACGATCTGCTGGAGCTGGTGCGGGTCGGTGATGCCGTCCGCGGCGGCCCGGTTCAGCGCCTCGGTGACCAGCGGCACCACCGGGTTGAACGCGGCCGGGTCCTCGGAGAAGCCCTTCGCCGAGACGGTCGGCCCGGCGACCACCTTGCCGGTGACCGAGTCGACCACAACCGTGGTCGCGATGAACCCGCCGTCGCCGAGGATCCGGCGCTCGGTCAACAGCGACTCGCTGACGTCGCCGACGGCGAGGCCGTCGACGTAGACGTACCGGCTCTTCACCCGCCCGACCAGGCTGGCCCGGCCCTCGACCAGGTCGACCACGTCGCCGTCCTCGCAGAGCACCACCCGGTCCGGCGCGACGCCGGACTCGATGCCGAGGCGGGCGTGCGCCCGCAGGTGCCGCCACTCGCCGTGCACCGGCATCAGGTTGCTCGGCCGCACCACGTTGAGCAGGTAGAGCAACTCGCCGGCCGGGGCGTGCCCGGAGACGTGCACCTTGGCCACGTCCTTGTGCACCACCACGGCGCCGGCCCGGGCCAGCCGGTTGATCACCCGGTAGACCGACGTCTCGTTGCCGGGCACCAGCGAGGAGGCCAGCACCACCGTGTCGCCCGGCGCGATGGTGATGTGCCGGTGGTCGCCGCTGGCCATCCGGCCGAGCGCGCTCATCGGCTCGCCCTGCGAGCCGGTGGACATCAGCACGATCTGCTCGGGCGGCAGGTTGGTGGCCTCCTCGATCCCCACCACCAGACCGGCCGGGATGTTGAGCAGGCCCAGGTCGCGGGCGATGCCCATGTTGCGGACCATGGACCGGCCGATCAGCGCCACCTTGCGGCCGTGCTCGGCCGCCGAGTCGAAGACCTGCTGCACCCGGTGCACGTGCGAGGCGAACGAGGCGACGATGATCCGCCCCTTGGCCTTCGCGAAGATCGAGTCGAGCACCGGCCCGATCTCCCGCTCCGGCGTGACGAACCCGGGGATCTCCGCGTTCGTGGAGTCGGACAGCAGCAGGTCGACGCCCTCGGCGCCGAGCCGGGCGAAGCCGGCCAGGTCGGTGATCCGGCCGTCCAGCGGGAGCTGGTCCATCTTGAAGTCGCCGGTGTGCAGCACCAGGCCGGCCGGGGTGCGGATGGCCACCGCGAGCGCGTCGGGGATCGAGTGGTTCACCGCGAAGAACTCGCACTCGAACGGGCCGAGCCGTTCCCGGCCGCCCTCCCGGACGGTGAGCGTGTAGGGCTGGATCCGCCGCTCGGCCAGTTTCGCCTCGACGAGCGCCAGCGTGAACTGGGAGCCGACGAGCGGGATGTCGGGTTTGTGGGCGAGCAGGTACGGCACCGCGCCGATGTGGTCCTCGTGGCCGTGGGTGAGCACGATCGCCTGCACGTCGGCCAGCCGGTCCAAAATCGGGCCGAAGTCGGGCAGGATCAGGTCCACACCCGGCTGTTCGACGTCGGGGAAGAGCACCCCGCAGTCGACGATCAGCAGCTTGCCGTCGAACTCGAAGACGGTCATGTTCCGGCCGATGGCGCCGAGTCCGCCGAGCGGGATGATCCGCAGGCCGCCCTCCGGCAGCGGCGGGGGCAGCTCACCCTCGATGTGCGCCTCGGTCACGCGTCACCTCATTCTGCGACGCCGTCGCACGGCGTCCGTCGTGTCGTTGAATCATTCGGGCAGGGGCAGGCCCGCCGCGGCGCAGTCGGCGCGCAGCCGGGCCAGTTCGCCGCTGGTGGCCTCCACCAGCGGCGGTCGCACCGGGCCGGCCGGCAGGCCCTGGGCCGCGAGGCCGGCCTTGACCAGGATCGTGCCCTGGGTGCGGAAGATACCTGTGTAGAGCGGCAGCAGCCGCCGGTGCAGCGCGAGCGCGCCGGCGTGGTCGCCGGCCACGAACGCCTCGATCAACTGCCTGGTCAGCGCGCCGGTGAAGTGCGTCGAGGTGCCGACCACGCCGACCGCGCCGACCGACAGGTACGGCAGGGTGAGCGCGTCCTCACCGCTGTAGAACGCGAGGTCGCTGCGGGCCAGCACCTCCGAGGTGGCCGTCAGGTCGCCCTTGGCGTCCTTGACCGCGACGATCCGGCCGTGCTCGGCGAGCTTGACGAGCGTCTCGGTGGCGATCGCCACGCCGGAGCGGTGCGGGATGTCGTAGAGCATGACCGGCAGCCCGGTGGCGTCCGCGACGGTGGTGAAGTGGTGCAGCAGCCCGGCCTGCGGCGGCTTGTTGTAGTAGGGCGTGACGACGAGCAGGCCGTGCGCGCCGGCCTTCTCCGCCTGCGCGGCCAGCTCGACGGTGTGCCGGGTGTCGTTGGTGCCCACCCCGGCCACGATCCGGGCCCGGTCGCCGACCGCCTCGACCACGGCGCGGACCAGCGTCTCCTTCTCCGCGTCGGTGGTGGTCGGCGACTCGCCGGTGGTGCCGTTGAGCACGAGCGCGTCGTTGCCCTGCTCGTCGACGAGATAGCGGGCCAGCCGGGTGGCGCCGTCCAGGTCGAGCGCGCCGTCGGGGGTGAACGGCGTCACCATGGCCGTGATCACCCGTCCGAACGGGCGTGACGCCCCCGGGTGTGGGGCGGCGGAGTGGTCGTGCGTCATGTTCACAACCTAGCGGACGACCACCGGTGGCCCGGCGGCGAAGGGCGACGAGTCACTCGGCGTGCGGCGACGCCGCCACCTCGGTGCCGTCCGGCAGCGTCGAGATCACGAAGTCGGCGAACACGTTCGGCGCGACGCCCTTGAGCTGACGCAGGCACTCCACGGCAAGCTCGCGGATCTCCACGTCGGCGTGCTCGGTGGCGCGCATCTTGACGAAGTGCCGCCAGGCGCGGTAGTTGCCGGTCACCACGATCCGGGTCTCGGTCGCGTTCGGCAGCACCGCCCGGGCCGCCTGCCGGGCCTGCTTGCGGCGCAGCGTCGGGTTGGGCTCGTCGGTGAAGCGGGCCTCCAGGCCCTCCAGCAGATCGGTGTACGCCCGCACCGCCGCCTCGGACGCCTCGACGAACTTCTTGTGCAGCTCAGGGTCCTCGGCGATCACCGCCGGCTCGACCATCGCCGCGTCCCGCTCCGGCACGTAGCGCTGGGAGAGCTGCGAGTAGGAGAAGTGCCGGTGCCGGATCAGCTCGTGGGTGAACGACCGGGAGACGCCGCTGAAGTAGAAGCTCACCGAACCGTGCTCCAGCACGCTCAGGTGGCCGACGTCGAGGATGTGCGCCAGGTAGCCGGCGTTCGTCGCGGTGGCCGGGTTCGGCTTCTTCCAGCTCTGGTAGCAGGCCCGACCGGCGAACTCGGCGAGCGCCTGCCCGCCGTCGGCGTCGGTCGACCACGGCACCTCGTCCGGCGCCTGGAACTGGGTCCACGCGATCAGTTTGACCTGGGGCTGCACCATCTCCGGCATGCCGAGGACTGTAGTTGGCCCGGCCCCCGGCGCGGAAATCGGGCACGCGGCCGACCAGCCGGCGCACGCTATCCCGCCGCGGGTGGCCCGTGGCCGGGCGGCCTGGGCCCGGTGGCCGGAGGGCCCGGCGGCCGGTGGCCGGGGTGCGCGGTGGCCGGGGTGCCCGGTGGCCGGCTCGGCGAAGTAGCGGTATCCGGTCGGCGGGGATGCCGCCACTCCACCGAGCTGGCGTCGATCAGTGACCGAAAGCCGCAGTCCACTCCTCTCCCTCCCAGATCTCGACCGGAGCCGTCGACCTGAACCGTGCTGCCACCAACCCCAACGGCCCCCACCCCGGCCGTCCCGGGGCGTAGATCAAGGAGTTCGCGTCAAAGCACACGCCGACGCCGCACCCCCGGTGCCGCACAGGAGCCTGGCGATCATGAAGTTGGCGGTGGAGAGAGCGCTCTTTTTGACGTCAACCTCATGGTCAACGGCTAGGGCCCCTCCGCGCTCGACCGCCGTCCACTTCTGCGCCGCACATGCCGGAAGCGAGAGGTCTGACCGGGTGAATGGGCTGGTCGGCTCCGCCCGTTCGCAAAGGAAGGGTAGGCGGCGATTTTCGGTCAAAGATCGACGCCAGCTCGGCGAAGTGGCGGCATCCTTGCCAGCCGGATACGGCCACTTCGCCGAGCTGGCGTCCGGCTACCCGGCCACCGCGCCACCCGACCACCCGGCCGAAACGACGTCGAGTTCGCGACAGCACCGACGACTCAGCTCTAAAGGGCGCTCGGCAGCAGGTCATCCGCCGACCGGGCGCCGGGGCAGCCGCGTCGGTGAGCGGTCAGACGTAGAGCGAGGGGAACGGCGCCCAGGGCAGGTTGCGGACCACCGAGAAGGCCACCCAGGCAGCCAGGAAGCCGCCGATCACCTTCGGGCTGAACTGCGGCTCCGGCAGCCTCCAGCCGAATGCCCGATTGCCGGCCCAGGCGACGAAGAGCCAGGCCAGGAACGGCAACGCGAAGACGAAGAGGAAGTGGTGCCGGGCCGCCGCCGGCAGGTCGCCGTGCAACACGTACCACAGCGCGCGGGTGCCGCCGCAGCCCGGACAGTCCAGCCCGGTCGTGAGCTTGAGCAGGCAGGTCGGCCGGGCGTCCGGGTCACTTACGGTGGGATCGCTGATCAGCGCGTACGCCATGCCGAGGCCGACGCAGCCCAGCGCGGCCAGCGGCACCGCCCAGCGCGGGGCGCGCGCGTGCAGGCGCAGGACCATCCGGGTGAACCGGTCGGGCTCGACCGGCTGGTAGGCCACCCCGGCCGGCCACGCCGCCCCGGCCCCCTCACCGTGCCCGTGCAGCTCGGCCTGCCCGTGCAGCTCGGCGTGAGCGGACGGCCCGGCGTGTCCGTGCGGCTCGACGTGCGTGGGCGGACCGCCGTGCGGGGACGGCTCGACGTGCGGGGACGGACCGGCGTGTGGGAACGGCTCGACGTGCGGGGACGGACCGGCGTGTGGGAACGGCTCGACGTGCGTGGACGGCTCCCGGTAAGGGTCGGGCGCGGTGGCGGGCCGGTCAACGCTTGTCACGCGCTCACCGTACACCGGCCACGCCCACCAGCGCGGCGGCCAGCGGTGCGGCCAGATCGCCGGCGGCCGGTGGGGCGACCGCGTCCAGGCCGAGCCAACCGGCGAGCCGGTAGAGCTCGGCGGCGAGCGCCACCGCGGTCTCCCCCGGGTCGGCGCCCGGCTCGACCCAGGCGGCCGGCACCAGCAGCACGCCGGCCTTCCGGTCGGCTTTCAGGTCGACCCGGGCGGTGAAGCGCTCGCCCTGCCGGAACGGCAGCACGTAGTAGCCGTGCACCCGCTGCGGCGCCGGCACGTAGATCTCGATGCGGTAGGTGAAGCCGAAGAGCCGCTCGGCCCGGGCCCGCTCCCAGACCAGCGGGTCGAACGGGCTGACCAGGGTGTTGCCCCGGACCCAGCGGGGCAGCCGGGCCTCGGCGTGCAGGTAGGCCGGCAGTCGCCAGCCCGGCACCGTCACCGGGATCAGCTCGCCCGCCTCGACCAGCTCGGCGACCGCCGCCCGGGCGCCCGCCACCGGCAGCCGGAAGTAGTCACGCAGCTCCGGCTCGGCGGCGACGCCGAGCGACCGGGCCGCGATCGCCACGAGCGTACGGTGCGCCTGCGCGTCGGTCGGGGTGGGCGCGTCCAGCACGGCCGCCGGCAGCACCCGCTCGGGCAGGTCGTAGCGGCGGGCGAACGAGGTGGTGCGGTCCGCCGCGGTGACCTCGCCGGCCCAGAAGAGGAACTCCAGCGCCCGCTTCACGGTCGACCAGTTCCAGCCCCAGTTGCCGGTCTCGCGGGGGGCGTCGTGCTCGATCTCGGCCGCGGTGAGCGGGCCGCGGGCGGCCACCTCGTCGCGCACCCACGCCACCAGCCCGGGCTGCTCCTGGGCGATCCGGCGCATCCCGCCCCAGGCGTCGTCGCGCGCCTTGGCCATCCGCCAGCGCAGCGCCGGGTGCAGCTCGACCGGGACCAGCGACGCCTCGTGCGCCCAGTATTCGAACAGCTCACGGGGCCGGCGGTAGGCCGCGGTGTCGAGCAGGGCGGTCGGGTAGGGCCCGAGCCGGCTGTAGAGCGGCAGGTAGTGCGCGCGTTGCAGCACGTTCACCGAGTCCATCTGGATCAGCCCGACCCGGTCGAGCACCCGGCGCAGGTGGCGGCGGGTGGGCACGCCGGTGGGCGCCGGGTCGGCGAAGCCCTGGGCGGCCAGGGCGACCCGGCGGGCCTGGGCGAGGGAGAGCGAATCCGGTACGGCCATCGCGGCGACCCTAATCCAACCCACCGACACGACGATTCCCGGTCGCCGCGCGGCGCCGGACGCGCCGAGCGGGAATTGTCGTCGGGTGCGGCGGCTGGACCGGTCGCCCGTCCGGGCATACAACTACACAGGTGCCCACCATCCGCCGGGAGGAACCGGACGACGCCGAGGCGATCGCCCGGGTGCACGTCCACGGGTGGCGGGCCGGGTATGCCGGGATCATGCCGGAGGAGGTGCTGCGCCGGTTGAACCCGGCCGCCTGGGCGCAGCGCCGCCGCGACCTCGGCACCGCCGACCCGGAGCACCCGTTCACCACGCTCGTCGCCGAGGACGACGGCGTGGTCACCGGCTTCACCACGTTCGGGCCGTACCGGAACAACCAGGACCGCGGCGACCTCGACCCGGCGAACGGCGAGTTGGTGGCCATCTATCTGGAGCCGGCGCGCTGGGGTTCGGGCACCGGCCCGGCGCTGCTCGCGGCGGCCCGGGCCGGCCTCGCCGAGCGGGGCTGGCGCGAGTATCGGCTCTGGGTGCTCGCCGACAACGCGCGGGCCCGCCGTTTCTACGAGCGGGCCGGGCACTCACCGGACGGGGAGGAGACCGCCTATCCGGTGCCGCTGCACGGCGGGCGCGCCCCGGTCCTGCTCCGCGAGCTGCGTTACACCGCCCGGCTCGACGGCTGACCCGGCCGGACCCGCCGATCCGGCCGGCCCGCCGCCGCCGGTCGGTGTCGCCCAGCGGCGGATCGGCAGGCCGAGCAGCAGCGCCAGGCTGATCCAGACGTAGGTGTTGCTGCCGAGGAAGCCGTCCACGCCGGTGAAGTCCTTCTCCCAGGACCAGACGATCCGGCTGCACAGCAGCGCGTACCCGATCAGCGCGGCGGCCAGCAGCACGCGGCGGCGGCGCCCCCGGGCGGGCGCCGCCATGCCGTTGTCGACGAGCAGGATCAGGCCCGGCAGCAGCCAGACCAGGTGGTGCACCCAGGTCACCGGGCTGACCAGGCACATCACCGCGCCGGTCAGGGCCAGGCCGGTGGCCTCGTCGCCGGCGGCCGCCGCGCGCCGGCACCGCCAACCCCAGATCACGAGCGTCACGAGTACGAGCAGCAGCCAGGCGACCGTGCTCGGGTGCTCCGGGTCGAGCCGGGCCACCACGCCGCGCAGCGACTGGTTGGAGACGAACGCCAGCTCACCGACCCGGTCGGTGTTCCACAGCGCCTCGGTCCAGAACTCCCGGGACGCGTCCGGAAAGAGGCCGGCGGCGACGAGCGTGGCGACGGCGGCCGAGCCGACCGCGGTGGCGGCGGCCCGCCAGCGACCGGTGACCAGCAGGTAGACGACGAAGATGCCGGGGGTCAGCTTGATCGCGGTGGCCAGGCCGATGCCCACGCCGGCCCAGCGGTTGCCGGCCGGCAGCAGCCGCAGCAGGTCCACCGCCACCAGGAACAGCAGCAGCATGTTGACCTGACCGAAGTTGACCGTCTCGCGCATCGGCTCGTACGCGGCGGCCAGGCAGAGCGCGACCGCGAGGGCGAACCACCGGGTCCAGCCGGAGCGGCGGGCGACCGGGTCCAGCAGCCACCAGATCACCACGGCGCTCACCACCACCGTCGCCGCCACGCTCACCACGATCGCCGCGCCCCACGGCAGGTACGCCATCGGCAGCATGACGAGCGCCGCGAACGGCGGGTAGGTGAAGCCGTACTGGGTGCCGGCCTTCAGGAAGTCGTAGATCTCCCCGCCGTCACGCGCCCAGTAGGTGAGCGCGCCGTAGTAGACCCGCAGGTCGAAGAAGCCGTGCCGGACGGCCGCCACGGCGAGGAACACGGTGACCGCCGCGGCGAGCGCCGCCACGGCGACGACCTGCGCGGCCGTGCGGCCGGCACCCTGCGCCACCGTCACCCTCCTCGCCCTGCGTAGGCTCACGTGCCATGGCTGCAGGCTACGTCCGCCCCGCGCGTCCCGAGGACATCGCCGAGATCGCACGCATCCAGCTCGCGACCTGGCGGGTCGCGTACCGCCGGATCCTGCCCCGACACGTGCTCGACAACCTGGACGAGGCGTACCTCGCCCGGCGGTGGGGCGCGGCGGTGCAGGAGCCGCCCTCGGGCGCGCACCGGGTGCTTGTCGCCGTCGAACAGGCGGCGCAATCCTATCTGGTGGGGTTCGCCGCCTCCGGTCCGGCCGACGCCGAGGCGCTGGCCCCCGGCGAGCCGGCCGACGCGCTCACCCCGGGCCTGGCGGCGGTGACCGACCTGCTTGTCGAGCCGCGCTGGGGTCGGCGCGGGCACGGCAGCCGGCTGCTCGCCGCCGCGGTCGAGCACTGGCGCGACGACGGGTTCACCCGGGCGGTGGCGTGGGCGTTCGACGCGGACGCGGCGACCCGGGCGTTCCTCGGCTCGACCGGCTGGGAGCCGGACGGCGCGACCCGGGCGCTCGACGTGGACGACATGCTGGTCCCCCAGCTCCGCCTGCACGTCGCCGTCCCGGCGGCGGTTCAGCCCTCGTCCCAGCCCCCGGGTTAACCGCCGCACCCTTGAGCGCGTTGATCATGAAGTTAGCGGCATGTGCGATCTCCGTCATCGCCGCCAACTTCATGATCGGCGAGACGGGCGGCCGGATCGCCCCTCGGGGGTGGGGGTGGGGGCGGGGTGGGGAGTTCGGCGACCAGTTCCTCGTCCTCCATGGCGCCCGTAGGGTGGAAGCCCAGGGACGAGTACAGGGCGACGGCCGCGGTGTTGTCCGGGTGGTAGCTCAGGCGGACCGGGTGACCCGCCTGCGCCAGGTGTCCGGCGAGCGTGCGTACGGTGGCCCGGCCCACGCCCCGGCCCTGCTCGGCGGCGTCGATCACCATGCCGCCGATCCAGCGCGAGCCGTCGTCGTCCACGCCCCACATGACGTGCCCCACCACGGTCTCGTCGGCGTACACGGCGAGCGATTTCCAGACGTCCGAGTGCGTGGTGAGCAGCAGGTAACGGGCGGCCAGGGCCGGCACGAAGCCGCGCTGGTCGTCGCGCGGGGCCACGTCGGCCACCGGCCGCCAGTTGTCGTCGCCCACCGGGCGCAGGGTCACCCGGCGACCGAGGCGGTCGCGCTCCCCAGAATCGATCATGACCGTCAGCCTAGGATCCGGGCCCACCCCTCGACCGCCTATTTTCGTCGAGCCACGGCGGCAGGCGTGTTAAGCGGGGGCCCCTGCTATGCAGAAAGCGTTAAGCGGGGGCCCCTCCTTACGTTGGGCCTCAGGAGAGCAGGGCGTCCAGGCCGACGGTCAGACCCGGCCGGCGGCCGACCTCGCGCACCGCCAGCAGCACCCCGGGCATGAACGAGGCCCGGTCGTACGAGTCGTGCCGGATGGTGAGCGTCTCGCCGGTGGTGCCGAACAGCACCTCCTGGTGGGCGACCAGGCCGGTGGCGCGGACCGCGTGCACGCGTACCCCGTCGATGTCGGCGCCGCGGGCGCCGGCCACCTCGTCGCGGGTGGCGTCCGGCGCGGGGCCGAGACCCGCCTCGGCGCGGGCCGCCGCGATCAGCCGCGCGGTGTGGGTGGCGGTGCCGCTCGGCGCGTCCAGCTTGCGCGGGTGGTGCTGCTCGACGATCTCGACCGACTCGAAGTGCCGGGCCGCGCGGGCGGCGAACTGCATCATCAGCACCGCGCCGATGCCGAAGTTGGGGGCGATCACCACGCCCACCTCGGGCCGGTCGGCCAGCCACTCGCGCACCTGGTCGAGCCGCTGCCCGGTGAAGCCGGTGGTGCCCACCACCGCGTGGATGCCCCGCTCCACGCACCAGCGCAGGTTGTCCATCACCGCGTCGGGGGTGGTGAAGTCGACGACCACGCCGGCGCCGGCGTCGGCCACCGCGGTCAGGTCGTCGCCCTGGTCGACGGCGGCGACCAGCTCCAGGTCGGACGCACCGTCGACGGCCTTGCAGACCTCCATGCCCATCCGGCCCCGGGCACCCAGCACGCCGACCCGGGCCGCGTTCCTCTGCTCCTCAGTCACGGGCCACAACCTATCCCAGCCGGGGCGGTGCGCTGCGCCGGTCCGGCTCAGGCGGTGAAGGCGCCGGAGTCGAACGGGCCGACCACGGCCAGCGACATCGGCCGACCGAGCAGCTCGGCGGCGAGGGCGTTCACGTCCGCCAGGGTCACCGCGTCCACCCGGGCCAGCAGCTCGTCCACCGGCATCAGGTTGCCGTACAGCAGCTCGCCCTTGGCCAGCCGGCTCATCCGGGACCCGGTGTCCTCCAGCCCGAGCACGAAGGAACCCTTGCTCATCCCCTTGCCCCGGGCCAGCTCGGCCTCGGTGACGCCCTCGGCCGTCACCCGCGCCAGCTCGGCCCGGGTCAGGTCCAGCACCTCGTCGACCTTGCCGGGCGCGCAGCCGGCATAGACGGCGAACACGCCGCTGTCGGCGTACTGGCTGGCGTAGGAGTAGACCGAGTACGCGAGGCCGCGCTGCTCCCGGATCTCCTGGAACAGCCGGCTGGACATGCCGCCGCCGAGCACGTTGTTGAGCACGCCGAGCGCGAATCGCCGGTCGTCGGTGCGGTCGATCGCCGGGCAGCCCAGCAGGACGTGCGCCTGCTCGGTCTCCTTCGGCTCGACGAGTGTGGTGGCCGGCTGCGTGCGTACCGCCGGGGTCCTCGGGCGGTGCGGCGCCGGCACGGCCGGGTCGGCGTCCAGCGGGGTGCCCCGCAGCGCCTGCCGGACCAGCTTGACCACGGCGGCGTGGTCGAGGTTGCCGGCGGCGGCGATCACGATCCGCGGCGCGGTGTAGCGGCTGCGGTAGAAGCCCTGGATCTGCCGCCGGGTCATCGGCGTGACCGTCTCCTCGGTGCCGGAGATGAGCCGGCCCAGCGGGTGGTCGCCGTAGACCGCGCGGGCGAACAGATCGTGCACCTCGTCGCCGGGCTCGTCGTCGTGCATGGCGATCTCTTCGAGGATGACGCCGCGCTCGGTCTCCACGTCGGCGGCGGCCAGCACCGAGTCGGCGACCGCGTCGCACATCACGTCGATGGCCAGCGGTAGGTCCTCGTCCAGCACGCGGGCGTAGTAGCAGGTGTATTCCTTCGTGGTGAAGGCGTTCGTCTCGCCGCCCACCGCCTCGATCTCGGCCGAGATCTCCATCGCGGTGCGCTTCTTCGTGCCCTTGAAGAGCAGGTGCTCCAGGAAGTGCGCGGCGCCGGCCTGCGGCCCGGTCTCGTCCCGCGAGCCGACCGCCACCCAGATGCCGAACGAGACGCTGCGCATCGCCGGGATCGCCTCGGTGAGCACCCGCAGGCCGCTGGGGAGCACGGTGCGGCGGACGGTGCCGCCGAGCGGGTCGTCGCTGAGGGTGCGGGTGACCGCCCGTGCCGGGGAGGACGAACTCACGACTTACCTGCTCTCCGTGCCGCGAAGGGGTGGATGACGAACGGCTCCAGCCCGCCGAGCGCGGCCTGGAGCCGTGTGCCGGCCCGGGCGACGGGTACGTCGCCCGGGCCGGTCGGTCGATCAGCTGTGCCGGGTCCGGCGACGCGGGCGGTCGCCGCCCTCGCCACCCTCCGGGCGGCGCTCGCCACCGCGGTCACCGCCGCGGTCGCCCCGGTCACGCGGACCACGGTCGCCACCGCGGCCGGCCGGACGCTCGCCGCCGGCGGCCTCACCGGCGGCCGGCGCCTCGGCGCCCTCCGGGCGGACCTTGTCCAGGTAGATCTTGCCGCGCGCGTCGACGTCGGCGATCTCCACCTCGACCTTGTCGCCGACGTTGAGGAAGTCCTCGACCTTGTCGACCCGCTTGCCGTCGCCCACCTTGGAGATGTGCAGCAGGCCGTCGCGGCCCGGGAGCAGCGAGATGAAGGCGCCGAACGCGGCGGTCTTCACCACGGTGCCGAGGAACCGGTCGCCGACCTTCGGCAGCGTCGGGTTGGCGATGCCGTTGATCCGCTCGACCGCGGCCTGCGCGGACGGGCCGTTCGTCGCGCCGACGTAGATGGTGCCGTCGTCCTCGATGGAGATCTCGGCGCCGGTCTCGTCCTGGATCGCGTTGATGGTCTGACCCTTCGGGCCGATCACCATGCCGATCTTGTCGACCGGGATCTTGACGGTGGTCACCCGCGGCGCGTAGTCGCTCATCGCGGCCGGGGCCTCGATCGCCGACTGCATCACGTCGAGGATGGTCTGCCGGGCCTCGTGCGCCTGCTGGAGCGCGGCGGCAAGCACGTCCGACGGGATGCCGTCCAGCTTGGTGTCGAGCTGGAGCGCGGTGACGAACTCCCGGGTGCCGGCGACCTTGAAGTCCATGTCACCGAACGCGTCCTCGGCGCCGAGGATGTCGGTGAGCGTGACGTATTGCGTCTTGCCGTCGACCTCGTCGGAGATGAGGCCCATGGCGATGCCGGCGACCGGCGCCTTCAGCGGCACACCGGCCGAGAGCAGGCCCAGCGTCGAGGCGCAGACCGAACCCATCGAGGTGGAGCCGTTGGAGCCGAGCGCCTCGGAGACCTGCCGGATGGCGTACGGGAACTCCTCGCGCGACGGCAGCACCGGGATCAGCGCCCGCTCGGCGAGCGCGCCGTGGCCGATCTCGCGCCGCTTCGGCGAGCCGACCCGGCCGGTCTCACCGGTGGAGTACGGCGGGAAGTTGTAGTTGTGCATGTAGCGCTTGCGGTTCTCCGGGGACAGCGTGTCCACCATCTGCTCCATGCGCAGCATGTTCAGCGTGGTGACGCCCAGGATCTGGGTCTCGCCGCGCTCGAACAGCGCCGAGCCGTGCACCCGCGGCAGCACGCCGACCTCGGCGGTCAGCGGACGGATGTCGCGCGGGCCGCGGCCGTCGATGCGGACCTGCTCGCGCAGCACCCGGTTGCGGACCTCGGACTTGGTGAGCGAGCGGAACGCGGCGGACAGCTCCTTCTCGCGGCCCTCGAAGCGGCCGGTCAGCTCCTCGGCGACCTTGGCCTTGATCCGGTCCAGGGCCTCCTCGCGGTCGGCCTTGCCGGCGATCTTGAGCGCCTCGGTGACGTCGGCGCGGGCCACGTCGGCCACCGCGTCGTACGCGTCGTCGGAGTAGTCCAGGAAGATCGGGAACTCGGCGACCGGCTTGGCGGCCACCTCGGCCAGCTCGCTCTGCGCCCGGCACAGCTCGCGGATGGCCGGCTTGGCGGCCTCCAGGCCGCTGGCCACGATCTCCTCGGTCGGCGCGGTGGCGCCGCCGGAGATCAGGGTCACCGCGTTCGGGGTGGCCTCGGCCTCGACCATCATGATCGCGACCTCGCCGTCGGCCAGGGTGCGGCCGGCCACGACCATGTCGAAGGTGGCCCGGGCCAGCTCCTCCAGGGTCGGGAAGGCGACCCACTGGCCGTCCACGTGCGCGACCCGGGTCGCCCCGATCGGGCCGGAGAACGGCAGGCCGGAGAGCTTGGTCGACATCGAGGCGGCGTTGATGGCCACCACGTCGTACGGGTGCAGCGGGTCGAGCGCGAGGATGGTCTCGACGACCTGGACCTCGTTGCGCAGGCCCTTGACGAACGACGGGCGCAGCGGCCGGTCGATCAGCCGGCAGGTGAGGATGGCGTCCTCGCTGGGTCGGCCCTCGCGGCGGAAGAACGAGCCGGGGATCCGGCCCGCGGCGTACATCCGCTCCTCGACGTCGACGGTCAGCGGGAAGAAGTCGAACGACTCGCGCGGCTGCTTCCCGGCCGTGGTGGCGGAGAGGACGACCGTCTCGCCGAGCTGGGCGACGACGGAGCCGGCGGCCTGCCGGGCCAGCCGGCCGGTGGAGAAGGTGATCTCACGGGTGCCGAAGGACCCGTTGTCGATCACGGCGGTGCGGGATTCGGTGCCGAGGTTGGTCTCGGTCATGTGCTGTGGTGCTCCTTCGCGTCGTCGGCCGACGACACGGGAACTGCTCAGGCGGCCGGTCTTCGATCGAAGCGCCCGGGGGCCGGCTCGTCTGCCGGGGTTCCCGGGGGCCACTACCGGAGACCGGTGCTGACCGGCTCCCTCTCGGGTCGTCGCGGCCGGGTTTCTCGGTGGTACCGGAACGGGGGAGCAGCCGAGCGGCCACTCCCCCGTCAGGTCATCGACGCAGGCCGAGCCGCTCGATGAGCGACCGGTAGCGGTTGATGTCCTTCTTCTGGACGTAGTTGAGCAGCCGCCGGCGCCGGCCGACCAGCAGCAGCAGCCCACGGCGGCTGTGGTGGTCGTGCTTGTGCACCTTCAGGTGCTCGGTGAGCTCGGCGATCCGCTTGGTCAGGACCGCGACCTGCACCTCCGGCGAACCGGTGTCGCCGTCGGCGGTCGCGTACTCCTGGCGGATCTTGGCTTTGGCTTCCTGGTCGAGCGCCATGTTCTCCCTGTTTCGTGGGTGGTTCGATGAGGTCCGTCGGAGCGGTCGTGGTGACCGGTGCGACGGACCGGTTCCTCGCACCCGCGGCGTCGTGCAGGCACGCGAGGCCCCCGTCGGTCAGCCGACGTCACCCGTCAGCCTACCAGCCCCGGCCCGGGGCGGCCGGCGCGCGGTCAGGACACCGCCCGGCGGGTACGCTCCACGTCCTCGGCGATCTGGGCGACAAGCGGCTCGATCGCGTCGTACGTCAGTTGCCCACGCAGGTGTGCCACGAAGTCCAGGGCCAGCCGCTCGCCGTACAGGTCACCGGTGAAGTCCAGCGCGTACGCCTCGACCCGGCGCTCCCGCCCGGAGAACGTCGGGTTCGTGCCGATCGACACCGCCGCGGCGAGGGGGTCGCCGCCCCGGCGCACCAGCCGGGCCGCGTACACGCCGTCGGCAGGCACCGCCGCGTACCTGTGGGTCAACAGGTTGGCGGTGGGGTAACCCAGCTCACGCCCGCGCTGGTCGCCGCGGACCACCACGCCCTCGACCCGGTGCGGTCGGCCGAGCGCCGCCGCCGCCGCCCGCACGTCACCCGCGTCGACGCAGGACCGGATGTACGTGGACGAGAAGACGGTGCCCGCCTCGGCGACCAGCGGGGCGCCCTCCACGCCGAAGCCGAACGTGCGGCCCAGGCGCTCCAGCAGCGCCACGTCACCGGCCGCCCGGTGCCCGAACCGGAAGTTGTCGCCGACCACCACGAGCGCGGCGTGCAGGTGCTCGACCAGGATGTCGTGCACGAACGCCTCGGCCGGCAGCCGGGAGAACTCGGCGGTGAACGGCACCACGCAGAGCACGTCCACGCCGAGCGCCTCGATCAGCTCCGCCTTGCGGGCCGGCTCGGTGAGCACCGCCGGGTGCGAGCCGGGGCGTACCACCTCGGCCGGGTGCGGGTCGAACGTCACCACCACCGACCGGACGCCCAACTCCCGGGCGCGGGCCACGGCGTGGCCGATGGTGGCCTGGTGCCCCTGGTGCACCCCGTCGAAGACGCCGATGGTGACCACCGAGCGCCCCCAACCGCCGGGCGTCGCCTCGTACCCCCGCCACCGCTGCATGCCGCTCCTCCCCTGTCCGCCCGCCCGGTCCCGGCCGGGGCCCTGCCGCCCGCGCCGTCAGGCCGGGGCCAGGACGATCTCCGCGCGGGCCCGCCCGTCCCGCTCGCTGACGATAGCGATCAGCCCGCCCGCCGGCCCGAATACCGCGTACGGCCCGGCGATGCCGGCCGGGTCCAGCGGCCCACCGTGGGAGAGCGTGCGCGCCTCCTCGACGGTGGCGTCCCGACGCGGGAAGAACCGCTGCGCGGCGGCGTCGAGCGGCAGGTTCACCACCTCCGGCGCGCGCTCCTCCAACTGCGCCAGGGTGGCCGCCTCGGCCAGGTCGAAGCCGCCGACGGCGGTGCGGCGCAGCGCGGTGAGGTGGCCGCCGACCCCGAGCGCCAGGCCCGCGTCCCGGGCGACGGCCCGGATGTACGTCCCGGACGAGCAGGTCACGTCCACGTCCACGTCCACCACGTCCGGGGTGTCCCGGCGGATCGCCCGCACGTCCAGCTTGGCGATGGTGACCCGGCGGGCGGGCAACTCGACGCTCTCCCCGTCCCGGACCCGCTTGTACGCCCGCTCGCCGTTGATCTTGATGGCGCTGACCGCGCTGGGCACCTGGTCGATCTCGCCGGTGAGCGCCGCCAGCGCGGCGCGTACCGCGTCGTCGGTGACCATGCCGGCCGGCGTGCTCGCGACCACGTCACCCTCGGCGTCGTCGGTGACCGTGGCCTGCCCCAGCCGGATCGTCGCCGCGTAGCTCTTGCCGGCGCCGATCACGTAGGTGAGCAGCCGGGTCGCCCGACCCACCCCGATCACCAGCACGCCGGTGGCCATCGGGTCCAGCGTGCCGCCGTGCCCCACCCGGCGGGTCCGGGCCAGCCGCCGGATGCGGGCCACCACGTCGTGCGACGTCATGCCGCCGGGCTTGTCGACCACGATCAGACCGTCTGCGCTCACGACCGCCAAGCCTGCCAGACGGCGACGATCAGCCCGGCCGGGGGATACCGTCCCGCTCACCCGACCTGTCAAGATCATGCGCCCTCGTCCCGCCCCGCTTGGGAAGCCAGATGACTGATCACCGCTCCACCCCCGAGCCCCACCCCTCCGGGCGGGACGGGTACCCCGACTGGCTGCACCACCTGGAGCGGGAGATCCGGCCCAGCCTCGCCGTACGGCTACGCATCTGGTGCCGGCTCCGGGCCCGCCGGCTGGTGGCCGCTTCCGGGGTCCTGCTCCTGCTGGCCGGTCTGCTGGGCGCGGGCGCGTACGGGTACCGGCAGCTCCGGCGGCCCGCCGCCGCGGCGTACCCGGCAGCCGGCGCCGCAACCGGTTCCACGGCCGCGCCGACGCCGGACCCGGGTGTCTTCGCCGGGACCCCGGCGGCGAACTGGCCGGCCGGAGCGGCCGGGATCACGCTGCCTCCGGCCCGGCCCACGGACGGCTTCACGGCCACCGAGGTGTCGGCCGGGCTGGCCCGGGTCCGCGCCACCATGCTTACCGCCCGGCTGGACCGGGCGTTCATGACCGGCGACGACCCGACCCCGTTACTGCGCCACTTCGCCCCGGCCGCCCGGAAGACGGTGCGCGAGGACTGGTCCACCGCGACGATCGGCACCTACGCGACCCGGCTGGCCCCGGACGCCCGGCTCACCCCGGACCGACCCCGGGCCAAGGGCTCGCTCACCTACCGGGGCGTCCGGGACGAGTTCGGCGTCCGGACACTTGAGGTGACCAGCAACGTCGTCTGGGTGTACGGATTCCTGGATCCCGATTCGCGCTCCGGCCGATCGGTCATCATGCTGCACGACGAGGTCGTCTGGCACCTGCCGCGCGCCGACGACGTGGCGCGGTCGGACCGGGGGCTGTGGCTGCACCGGATGTCGAGCTACGGGTGGGGAGTGGACTGCGACGCCATCCGGCTCGGTCTGATCCGGCCGGGCCGGCTGGACCTGGACGCCCCGCCGTTCCCTGAGGACCCCGACAAGCTCTACGATCCGGCACACCCGATCGACCTGCCGGTCTCGTGTTGAGCGGTTCGGCCGCCACCGACCACCCGCCCGTCGCCGGTCGCTACCGGCGACGTCCACGGACCCGACCGGACCGGAAGCCGGGTGACGGCGATCCCTGCTGAGACGTTCAGCGCACCGCGCCGACCACCGCCCACCCGCCGGAACGCAGCCGCAGCAGCAGGGCGACCAGCCGGAGCACCACGAACAGCGTCAGCCCGGCCCAGATCCCGCCCAGCCCGAGGTCGAGGCCGTAGGCCAGCCAGATCGCCGGCAGGAACCCGCCGAACGCCGCCACGATGGTCAGGTTGCGCAGGTAGCGCACGTCACCGGCGCCGATCAGCACCCCGTCGAGCGCGAACACCACGCCGCCGATCGGCTGGAGTGCCGCGAGCCAGGGCCACGCCACCATGGCCTGCTCGCGTACCTGCGGATCGGAGCTGAACCAACCCGGCACCAGGCCGGCGCCGGCGGCGATCAGCACCGCGAACGCCACGCCGCACAGCCCGCCGAGCACCGCGACGCGGCGGGCGAGGAAGCGCGCGCCGGGCGCGTCACCCGCGCCGAGCGCGGCCCCGACCAGCGACTGCGCGGCGATCGCGAGGGCGTCCAGCACCAGCGTGGTGAAGAACCAGAGTTGTACGGCGATCTGGTGCGCGCCGACCGCGGCGGCGCCGAACCGGGCCGCGACGGCGGTCGCGGACAGGAAGCTCGCCTGGAACGCCACGCCCCGGACCAGCAGGTCGCGGCCGAGCACCAACTGCTGGACGATCACCCGGGGCTGGGGCCGCAGCGAGACCCGCTCGCGCACCAGCGCCGCCGCGAAGAGGCAGCCGGAGAGCGTCTGCGCGACCGCGTTCGCCACCGCCGAGCCGACCAGGCCCAGCCCGGCCGGATAGACCAGCAGCGGGCAGAGCAGCGCGGAGAGCAGGTTGGGGGCGAGCACGAACAGCAGCGGCCGGCGGGTGTCCTGGATCCCCCGCAACCAGCCGTTGCCGGCGGCGGCGAGCAGCAGGCCGGGCGCGCCGAGCACCGCGATCCGCAGCCATCCGGCGGCGGCGTCGGCCACCTCGCCGGAGCCGCCGACGAGGGTACGCGCCAGCGCGCCCCCGCCGATCGCCATGGCGACCGCCACCAGCACGCCGGCGGTCAGCGCCAGCCAGGACGCCTGAACGCCCTCGGCAACCGCGGCGGCCCGGTCCCCCGCACCGAACCGGCGGGCGGACCGTCCGGTGGTGCCGTACGCGACGACCGCGCCGATCCAGGCGATCAACGTCATGACCGTGCCGCCGATCGCGAGCGCGGCGAGCGGCACCCGACCGAGGTGGCCGACCACCGCGGTGTCGACGAGCACGTAGACCGGCTCGGCGGCTAGCACCACCAGGGCGGGCAGTGCGAGCGCGGCGATCCGCCGGGGTGAGGCGGCGGGGGCGGGGGCGGTGGTCGTGCTCATCGCCGCCGATCCTGGCACGACTTCGGTAAGGCACGCAAGCCTCATGGCTGCTTACTCACATGCTCGGTACTGCTTGCTCAGGTCGCTCGGTGCTGCTTGCTCAGGTCACTCGGTGCTGCTTGCTCAGGTCACTCAGGAAGCGCGCGACGTCGTGCCGGCCGCGCAGGCGGTGGAACGGCAGGGCGGGGGCGCACTCGGCGACTGCCGCCAGCACCCGGGGACGGGAGTCGCGCGGGTAGCGCCAGATGTACCGCAAAAAGTCGAGATCGACCCGCTCCGGGCAGCCGTCGGGAAGATCGGGCCGGGGCGCGGCACGGCGGGCCCAGCGGCGGCGCAGCACCCGGGTCAGGCATCGCCACCGGGGCGGGTCGCAGAGCACCAGCAGGTCGGCACGGGGCAGCCGGAGATCGAGGGTGCTGGCATAGTTGCCGTCCATCACCCAGGCCGGACGGGCGGCCAGCGCGGCCACCTCGGCGCGGAAGTCGGCAGGTTGCGGCGCGGTCCAGCCGGGCCGCCAGTAGTGCCGGTCGAGATAAATCAGGGGAAGGTCGAGCCGCCGGGCCAGCGCAGCGGCGAGCGTGCTCTTGCCGGCACCGGAGCTTCCGACGACCAGGATGCGGCGCACCGGACGACGGTAACGTCGTCGCCCCTCGTCGGACGGCCGACCCGACGGCGGCGCTGCACCGACGGTGGCGCTGCACCGACGGCGACGCTGCGGACGTCGCCGCTCGGCCGGAGGTGATCTCGGCCCTTCGCCTACGACGATCCGGTTGCTGCTCAGCCTTGGCGTGGGCTCCGGTGACCCGTGCGGCGGTGACGTCGGCACGTGGTCGGGCGACGCGGTGCGGCGCCGGGACCAGCCGGCGTCACCGCCGGACGGCCTGCGTCACTGACGAGTGTCCATCGACGTCTGCAGCGCACGGCGCATCTGCTCGCGCGCCTCGTCGGTGGTGGTCTCGGTCTGCGGCTTGCGCTTGCTGGGCATGTGAGTGTCCTTCCAGGGTGCGGACCGCCGAGGCACGGCGGCCCTACGGGCGCCCGACGTTCCGGCTCGTCGCGACAACCGTCGCGCCACGACCGGGAGTCGTCGGCCTGCTGAGCGCCCGGCAGCGGTCCGGGATCACCGGAGCGGCTCGCCTGGCAGCGTGAGCCCGGGTCGGTCTGACCCTGGAGGGAGGGGACGCCGGGTGTGGCACCACCGCCCGTGACCAGCGCCGCGAAGCGCCGGCCTCTCACCCAAATTAACGTTCACTTTCCAGATACTGCCCACTGTTCCCGCGATGCGGACAGGACAAACCGTCGCCCGGAGACGTCTCAGCGGGCCAGGAAGTGCCAGCCCAGCCACCACCAGAAGCCGAACAGACCGATCCGGCCCACCGGCACCGGGCCCACCTCGTATCGCATGACGAAGGCGCAGACGTCGGCCAGGGACGGGATCCGGGAATCCTCCCGGCGCGCGGCCCACTCGACGACCGCGAACAGCAGCAGCGCGGTCAGGAACCCCCCGATGGCAAGCGCGCGCATCATCGGCGGACCAGTCCCCAGAACGCGGCCAGCCAGGTGAACCAGGCCGCCGAGCGGACCAGATGGTCCTCCAGCAGCGGGTCGGCGAGCCGGGAGAACGTCGGAAAGTCATCGCCCACGGACAGCACGAAGGTCGCTCCCTCGAAGACCCCGAAGACGGTGACCGGCAGCAGCCACCACAGCGCCGCCGACGGCAGCCGGCGCGGTGCCGGCCGCCGGGGCACCCGGTTGTTCAGGCCGACCCAGATCAGCCCTCCGCCGGTGCCGAGAATGTAGAGGTTCGCCGCGGTCGAGAACGACGGCAGCTGACCACCGACCAGAGAGAGGCAGATCAACACCGGTACGGAGACGACGGGGCGATCCCAGACCCGGGGTGCCTCGACAGTGAGCTCGCGGGAGTGATCCATCACCCGATTGTCCCCACCGTGACGTAAGGCGGGAAGACCGGCACGCCTCGTGATTGCCCCGAAACGCCGAAGGCCGGCACCTCCGTTGGTCGGAGGTGCCGGCCTTCGTGTGTGTGTCAGCTGTTCCAGTGCTTGGTGACGAGGTCGGTGGCCTGGTTCTCCCACTGGGCGTAGGCGTCGGGGTAGGCGCTCACCTGGACGGTCTGCGCGGCCTCGGTCAGGGGCATGTCCTGCCAGCCGTCGACCTGCTTCAGGCCCTTGAGGAAGGCCAGGGTGGAGTATTCGGGGTTGGTGATCTGTTCCGGGCTGCCCCAACCGCTCGACGGGCGTTGCTGGAACAGGCCGAGGGAGTCGTGGTCGTTGGTGTCGCCGAGGTGGCCCAGGTTCTCCAGCTTGGATTCCTGGAGGCTGGTGGCGATGGAGATGATCGCGGCTCGTTCGGGCAGGCCGGCCTTCTTCGTCGCGGCGATGATCGCCTTGACGTTGGCGGTCTGCTCGTCGTTGAGGGTGATGCTCGACTGCTTGCCCTCGGCCTGCACCACGGCCGCAGCCGTGGCGGGCTTGCCGGTGTGGGTGGGGGTGTCGGCGTGGGCGGCGATCGGGCCGGCGAACACACCACCGGTGAACGCCAGACCAGCGATACCCAGGACGCTCTTGCGCAGGATCGTGTTCATCAGGGGGCTCCATTCCGGGGGTCGACACACGCACCGGGGGAGGGTGGCGCGCGGGCGAGCACCGTCAGGCGCTCAAAGTTTCGGGGGGATCCGGCGTGGTCCGCGGGGCAGGGGCCGCACCGCGGGGGCCGGGAGAATGTGTAACGACCGGCTGCCCACCGTCATTCCCGGGGGCGGGTCGACCGCGCGGCATGGGCGCGCTGGCCTTCCTCGGTCGTTCACCGGGTTACAACGCCCGCACCCCCGCGACGATTCCGCCGTCAGAGTGCCGCCCACCACCCCCGAACCGGACACCCCACCCACCCGGCCGCACACGGCGACCGGATTCCCGCACGCCCCTCAACACCCCCAGGCCCACCACGGGAACGCCACGGGTGCCTCAACGCGCCCGAGACGGCCACAACGTTCCACCCGCGCTCCGCCCCGGGCCACGACTGGAACGCCATGGGTGCCTCAACGTGCCCGAGAGGGCCATAGCGTTCCACCCGCGCGCCGTTCAGGCGACGACTGGAACGCTATGGACGTCTCAGCACGCCCGAGACGGCCATATCGTTCCACCCACGCGCCGCCCGGGCCACGACTGGAGCGCCACGGGTACATCAGCGCGTCGAAGATGGCCAAGTGCGTCAACGCGCCGCAGACATGCTTGACGCTCCCCCGCGCTCCACCTCAGTCCAGGACTGGGACATGTGTACATCAACGCACCGCAGACAGCCGTGACGTCCACGCGCGGCCACCGAGATCAACTCGGAACGATCGGAGATCTTGGTACAAAAGCGTCCCCAGAGGGGCCAATTCGTACCAAGATCTCAGGAGTTCGAGGGGAGGACGTTCAGAGGGAGGGCGTCGCGGATGCTCGCGACCACCTCGTCGAGCGGACCACGCCCGGTGAAGCCGGCGGCGAACCGGTGCCCGCCGCCGCCCAGCCCGACCGCGACGCGGCTGACGTCCACCGCGCCCTTGCTGCGCAGCGAGACCGCCCACTCGGCCTCCCCGGACTGCTTGACCACACAACTCACGTCCGCTTCGGCGGTGCAGCGGACCGAGTCGATGAGCGCTTCCAGCACGTACGCCGGTTGGTCGTGGCGGGTGAGGTCGGCGCGGGTGGCGTACGTCCAGACCAGGCCGTGCCCGGCGGCGGCTGCCGGTTCGAGCGTGGCCCGGCCGAGCACCTCGCCGAAGAGCCGGACCGCGCCGAACGGGCGGGTGTCGAAGACGCGGCGGGAGATGTCTCCCGGCCGGATGCCGGTGGCCAGCAGGCGCGCGGCCATCTCGTGCACGGCCGGGGTGGTCGCCTCGAACCGGAACGAGCCGGTGTCGGTGGTCAGCGCGACGTAGAGGCCGGTCGCCATCGCCGCGTCGAGCGTCACCCCGAGGCGGTCCAGCAGTCCCAGCGCGACCACCGAGGTGGCCGCGGCGTGCGGATCCACCAGGTTGATGCCGCCGAAGCCGGCGTTCGAGGCGTGGTGGTCCAGCACCAGCGACGTGCCGGCCGTGGCGAGCCGGTCGGCCAGGTCACCCAGCCGGGACTCGCTCGCCGCGTCGAAACAGACCACCAGGTCCGGTTCCGGGTACGCGTCGTCCGGCGGCACCAGCAGCTCGACGCCGGGCAGCCAGCGGAACGGCTCCGGTACGCCCGGCGGGCCGGGGAAGGTCGCCTGGAGGTGGCGGACCCCGAGTCGGCTCAGGCCGAGCGCGAAGCCGAGCATGCTGCCGAGCGCGTCCCCGTCCGGGTTGACGTGGCAGATCAGCAGCACCCGCGCGTCGGCGGGCAGCCCGCGTACCGCCGCTACGGCCGCCCCCCACTCGGCGTCGGTGGGACCGCCGCCAACCGCGGCACCCCCGGCCGCCGTCGACACGCCACCGCCTGCCGCGCCAACACCGCCTGCGCCAACGCCGGCCGTCGACACGGCACCGCCGGCCGCGCCACCGGCCACCGTTGACACGCCGGCCACGGTGGCGACCGGTGCGCCGTCACCGGTGGGCGCGGTCACCGTCGATCGCCGCCGCGCTCGTCGTCCGTCGACGACTGCGACGACTCGTCCGTCGACTCGTCGACGTCGGCGTCCTCCTCCACCCGGTACGGCTGGGCGTCGCCCGCGTACGCGGCCTTGGCGGCGAGCCGCTGCACCTCGGCGTCGGCCGAGCGGGCGGCCGTGAGCAGGTCGTCGATGTGCTTGACCTGGTTCTGCACGTCGTCGAGGACGAACGTCAGGGTCGGCGAGTGCCGCAGCCCGAGCGCCTTGCCGACGGTGCTGCGCAGCATGCCCTTGGCGCTCTCCAGCGCGGCGGCGGTGCTCGCCTGGGCCGCCGCGTCGCCGAGCACGGTGTAGAAGACGGTGGCGTCGCGCAGGTCGGCGGTGATCCGGGCGTCGGTAATCGTGATCATGCCGAGCCGGGGGTCCTTGATCTGGCTCCGCACCACCGACGCGACGAGTTCACGGACGCGCTCCGCGTGCCGGCGTACCTTGGCCGGATCCGACATGTCCCACCTCCACGATCACTGTTCCCACCACCCGGCGCGACTGACGCCGCGGTCGGGAAGCCGCCGGCCGGGAGGACGACGCCGGGCCCGACCGCCCAACGTCCGAGAACATTACCCGCGCCCCGCCGGGCACCGCGCGGCACCGCCGGGGTGCCGCGCGACGCGCCGACGCCGTCAGTCGTCCGCGCCGTGCAGGCGACGGCGTACCGACAGCAGTTCGGTCTCCGGGCGGGCGGCGACCAGCCGCTCGCAGGAGTCGAGCACCTCGCGGACGTGGGCCGGTTCGGCGGCCACCACCGCCACCCCGATCTCGGCCCGGCCGTGCAGGTCGAGCGCGCCGACCTCGGCGGCGGAGACCTCGAACTTGCGCAGCGCGGCGACGATCGGCCGGACGTAGGACCGCTTGGCCTTCAGGGACCGGGAGTCACTCGGGAGCAACAGGTCGAACAGCGCGGTTCCGGTATACACGGCGAGCAACGGTACGCGGCTGGCGGACCCGCGGCACGCGATTAAGGCGCGACCGCGACCAGCACGTCCCGCTCGATGGCCTGGTCGACCCGGTGGGACAGGTCACGCCATCCGGGCCCGTCGACCACGCGCAGGCCGGCAGCGGTGAGCGCCGCCTCCGCCTCCGCCCGCGGCGTGACGTGGGTGTTCCAGGACAACCCCAACGCGCCGCCCGGCCGCAGCAGCTCCCGCCACACCGGTACGGCGGCGGTCAGCAGGTCCAGCGGGCTGCGGGACAGGCCCTGGTCGCTGCGGCTGCCGTGGGCCACCCCGTACGGCGCGTCGGTGACGATCACGTCGGCGCAGCGGGGGCGGAGCACCTCGCGGGCCCGGGTGGTGTCGGTGTGCAGCACGGTGACCCGCTGGGTGACGCCGGTCCGGTGCTCGTCGCGGGAGGGTGCGAGCACCGCCTCGAAACGGCGGGCGACCAGCTTGCGGTCCCGGCGTACCGGCACCGTCTCCGCAGTGTGCTTGAGGCGCTTGCGACGCAGCCAGGTACGCAGGAACGCCGCGTACGCGTCCACGTCCTTGCCGTCGCGCTCGATGCCGATGCCGTGGTGGCCGTACATGAGCGCCTGGTTGAGGGTGGTGCCCCGGCCGCAGAGCGGGTCCAGCACCACGAGTTGCCCGTCGAGCATCCGCGGCGCGGCGGCCGAGGCGAGCAGCGTGACGTTGAGCAGCAGCCGGGTGAACTGCTCGTTGGTCTTGCCGGCGTACTTGGGGATGGTGACGAGGTCCGAGTCGTACCGGGCCAGCGGGTGCAGCGGCACCGGCCGGAGCAGGTCGTCGCCGACCCGCTCGAAGAGCGCGTACGCCGCCGACAGGTTCGCCAGGTGGGCCAGGTCCCGGGCGCCGAGGCCGGGCTCGGGCGCGGTGAACGTCAGGTACTCCACCCCGCCGATCCGGGTGGTCGCGGCGTCGGCCGGGGCCGTGTCGAGCACGCCCGAACCGGCGAACACGGCCAGTTCGGCGCGGGCCAACCGGGCCGCCGCGTCGGCGTAGACGCGGTTGGCGGAGGGGGCGAGGAGCAGCGCGTACCCGATCACGCGGAAATTGTCGCAGCCTGCGGAAACGGCGACGGCCGGGACCCGAAGGCCCCGGCCGTCGACCGGTCGTGCACACCGCTCGCTCAGGCGCGCGGCTTCTCACGCATCTCGAAGGTTTCGATGACGTCGCCGACCTGGACGTTGTTGTAACCGCCGAGCGTCAGACCGCACTCGAAGCCCTCGCGGACCTCGGTCGCGTCGTCCTTGAACCGCTTCAGGGAGCTGATCGTGAGGTTGTCCGCCACGACCGCCCCGTCCCGCAGCAGCCGCGCCTTGGCGTTGCGGCGGATGAGGCCGGACCGGACGATACAGCCGGAGATGTTGCCGATCTTGGACGAGCGGAAGACGTCGCGGATCTCCGCGGTGCCCAGCTCGACCTCCTCGTACTCCGGCTTGAGCAGACCCTTGAGCGCGGCGTCGATCTCCTCGATGGCCTGGTAGATGACCGTGTAGTACCGGATCTCCACGCCCTCGCGGTCGGCGATCTCGCGGACCTTGTTGGCGGCCCGCACGTTGAAGCCGATGATCGTGACCGCCTCGGACGAGGCGCTCGCGAGCATGACGTCGCTCTCGGTGATCGCACCCACGCCCCGGTGGATGATCCGAAGCTGGACCTCCTCCGGGATGTCGAGGTTGAACAGCGCGTCCTCGAGCGCCTCCACGGAACCGGAGACGTCGCCCTTGAGCACCAGGTTGAGCGAGGTCTTCTCGCCCTCCTTGAGCTGCTCCATGAGTGTCTCGAGGGTGGCCCGGCCACGGGAGTTGGCGAACGACGCCGCCCGCCGCCGTGCCTGCCGCTGCTCGGCGATCTGCCGCACGGTGCGGTCGTCCTCGGCGGCCAGGAAGGTGTCACCCGCACCCGGCACCGTGGTCAGACCGAGCACCATGACCGGACGTGCCGGCCCGGCCGTGTCGACCGGCTTGCCGTTCTCGTCCAGCATGGCCCGGACCCGGCCGTGCGCCCCACCGGCGACGATGGAGTCACCGGCCCGGAGCGTGCCCTTCTGCACCAGCACGGTCGCCACCGCGCCACGGCCCTTGTCCAGGTGCGCCTCGATGGCCACACCCTGCGCCGGCCCGTCGATCGGAGCGGTCAGCTCCAGCGACGCGTCGGCGGTCAGCAGGACGGCTTCGAGAAGCTCGTCGATGCCGATGCCGGGCTTCGCCGCCACGTTGACGAACATGGTGTCGCCGCCGTACTCCTCGGCGACCAGGCCGTACTCGGTCAGCTGCTGGCGGACCTTGTCCGGGTTCGCGTCCGGCTTGTCGACCTTGTTGACCGCGACCACGATCGGCACGTCCGCCGCCTTGGCGTGGTTGAGCGCCTCGATGGTCTGCGGCATCACGCCGTCGTCCGCCGCCACCACCAGGATCACGATGTCCGTCACCTGGGCACCACGGGCACGCATGGCGGTGAACGCCTCGTGACCCGGGGTGTCGATGAAGGTCACCGCGCGGTCCTCGCCCTCGTGCGGGACGTGGACCTGGTAGGCGCCGATGTGCTGGGTGATGCCACCCGCCTCGCCGGCCACGACGTTCGCCTTGCGGATCGCGTCGAGCAGCTTGGTCTTACCGTGGTCGACGTGACCCATGACGGTCACCACCGGCGCACGGCTGACCAGGCGGTCCGCCGCGACCTCGGCGTCGAGGTCGATGTTGAACTGCGCGAGCAGCTCGCGGTCCTCGTCCTCCGGGCTGACGATCTGCACGTCGAAGCCGAGGTGCTCACCCAGCAGCAGCAGGGTCTCGTCGGAGCACGACTGGGTCGCGGTCACCATCTCGCCCAGGTTGAACATCTCCTGGACCAGCGAACCCGGGTTGGCGTTGATCTTGTCGGCGAAGTCCGACAGCGAGGCGCCACGGGACAGCCGGACGACCTGACCCTGACCGCGGGGAGCACCCGAGGACATGGTCGGGGCCGACAGGTTGTCGAACTCCTGTCTGCGCTGCTTCTTGGACTTGCGGCCACGGGTCGGCCGGCCACCCGGACGCCCGAAGGCACCCGCCGCGCCGCCGCCTCGGCCACGACCACCGCCACCGGGACGGCCACCGCCGCCACCCGGACGGAAACCACCGCCGGGAGCGCCGCCACCGCCACCGGGACCGCCACGGTAACCACCGCCGCCACCGCCGCCGGGACCGCCGCGGTAGCCACCGCCGCCGCCACCGCCGCCGGGACCGCCGCGGTAACCACCGCCGCCGCCACCGGGACGACCGGCGCCGCCACCGGGACCACCACGACCGCCACCGGGGCCGCCGGGGCGACCCGTGGTCGGGCGCTGGCTCGGCATGGACGCCGGGCTGGGCCGCGGCGGCATGGAGGCGGGGCTGGGCCGCGGCGGCATGCCGGCCGGGCTGGGACGGGGACCGCCCCCACCGGCGGCCGGAGGCCGCTGCTGCCCACCCTGGATGCCGAACGGGTTGTTGCCGGCGCCACGGGCCGGCGGACGACCGCCGGGTCGGGCGCCCGGACCCTGGCCCTGGCCGGGACCGCTGGGCCGCGCGGCCGGGGAACCCGGACGCGGGGGCATGGCGTTCGGGCCGGGACGCGGGCCGGGACGGGGACCGCCCTCGGCCGGAGGCTCCCGGCGAACGGTCTCGCGCTGCTGCTGGCGGGCGGCCTGGGCGGCCTTGACCGCGGCCTCCTGCTCAGCCTTCAGCGCGGCGGCACGCGCTTCCGCCGCCGCCACTTCGATGTCGTGCGCGCTCGCCGGCTTGGCGACCGGGGTCGCCGGCTGCGGCGGGCCGGGGACCGGGCCCTTGGGCTTCGGTCCAGGGGTCGGCGCGGCCGGTCGCCGGGGCGGCATCGGTCGGGCCGAGACCCGGGGTGCGCCCGGGGTCGGGGTGGGCGTCGGGGTCGGTGCCGGGCCGCTGGGGGCGGCTGTCGGCGGGGCGGCGGGCGCCGGCGAACCGGCGGACGCCACGAACGCGCTCCGCAGCCGTCGGGCGACAGGCGCCTCGACGGTGCTGGACGCGGACTTCACGAACTCGCCCATCTCCTTGAGCTTGGCGAGAACGGTCTTGCTTTCGACCCCGAGCTCCTTGGCAAGCTCGTGTACGCGGGCCTTTCCTGCCACTGCACTCCTCACTCCGAGGTCGTGCGGGCAGCACCCGCAGCGACCTCACTCGTGCACTTGAAGCCTGGTCATTTCTGCGACTTCATCGTGTGCTCATGTCGGTCGTCCTACCTTGCTAGCGACCCTCGACCGGTCGGGTTGACCGGTCGTCGGGGGTTGCGCGTCGACGTGCTCGGCAAGCGCGCCGTGGTCGGGGACCCCGGCGACGCGCAGCGCCCGCCCGAAGGCTCGGCGCCGCACCGCCTGCGCGAAGCAGGCCGGATGGGGGTGCATGTTCGCTCCCCGACCCGGCAGTCTGCGGGTCGGATCGGGCCGGAGACTGGTCTGACCAGCCTCTTCACCGACCGCGACGACCCGCAACAACTCGCTGGCCGGCGCTCGTTTCCGGCAGCCCACACAGGTGCGCTCCGGCAGCGCGCGTCGTGCCACTGAGAAAGTCTACCCCTAGCTGCTCGAGATCGCGCCGCCCGGCTCCGGCACGTGATCAGCTCCGCCCCGTCCGCCGGTGCCCGCCTGCTCCGCGTCGGAGCGGATGTCGATCCGCCAACCGGTCAACCGGGCCGCGAGGCGGGCGTTCTGCCCTTCCCGGCCGATCGCGAGCGAGAGCTGGAAATCCGGGACGGTTACCCGGGCGGCGCGGCTCGCCAGGTCGACCACCTCGACCCGCAGCGCCTTGGCCGGCGAGAGCGCGTTGCCGACGAAGGTGGCCGGGTCGTCCGACCAGTCGATGATGTCGATCTTCTCGCCGTGCAGCTCGCTCATCACCGCGCGCACCCGCTGCCCCATCGGGCCGATGCAGGCGCCCTTGGCGTTCACACCGGACGCGGTGGACCGCACCGCGATCTTGGTGCGGTGACCTGCCTCACGGGCGATCGCGCCGATCTCCACCGTGCCGTCGGCGATCTCCGGCACCTCCAGCGCGAAGAGCTTCTTCACCAGCGCCGGGTGCGACCGGGACAGCGTGATCTGCGGGCCACGCATGCCCTTGGCGACGTGCACGACCACGCAGCGGATCCGCTCGCCGTGCTCGTAACGCTCGCCGGGGACCTGCTCGGACTGGGGCAGGACACCCTCCAGCTTGCCCAGGTCGACGCTGACGATGCCCTTCTCCCGACGGGTCTCGTGCGCCTGCACCACACCGGTGACCAGGTCGCCGTCCCGGCCGACGTACTCGCCGAAGTGCACCTCGTCGGTGGCCTCCCGCAGCCGCTGGAGGATCACCTGCTTGGCGGTCATGGCGGCGATCCGGCCGAAGTCGTGCGGCGTGTCGTCCCACTCCCGGGTCACCGAGCCGTCGTCGTCCAGCTCCTGGGCGTAGACCGAGGCGGCTCCGCTCTTGCGGTCGATCTCCACCCGGGCGTGCGACTCGGCACCGTCGGTGTGCCGGTAGGCGGTCAGCAACGCGGTCTCGATCGCCGCGAGGATCGTGTCGAACGGGATCTCCCGCTCGCGCTCCAGGGCGCGCAGCGCCGCGAGGTCGATGTTCACCTCTCCTCGTCCTCCAGATCTTCGTCGTCGTCGGTGTCGTCGTCGGTGTCGTCACCGAGATCGGCGTCGGCCAGATCGTCCAGGCGGGAGAACTCCACCTGGACCCGGCCGGGCCCGAGCTCGGGGTAGGGGTGGGTGGCGGGGCCGGCGTCGGTCTCCAGCACCACCCGCTCGTCGTCGGCGGCCGTGACCCGACCGGTGAGCTGCCGGTCCCCGGCGTCGCCGCGCGCGGTCACCTTGACCAGCCGGCCGACGTTGCGCCGCCAGTGCCGGGGCAGGGTGAGCGGACGGTCCACGCCGGGCGAGCTGACCTCGAGTTGGTACTCACCGGCGACGATGTCCCCGCCGCTCTCCTCGGCCGCGTCAAGCGCCGCGGAGACCGCCCGGGACACGTCCGCGACGGCGTCCAGCCGGATCCCGCCGTCCGCGTCCACGATCACCCGAACCACGTGCCGGCGCCCGGCCCGGGAGACGGAGAGGTCCTCCAGGTCGTAGCCGGCGGCGCTGACCACCGGCTCGATCACCTCGCGCAGGCGGGCCCGGCGAGCGGCGAGGTCGCCGCGCGGTGCGCCGCCGCGGTCCGCGCCGCGTGCGCCCTCGGACCGGCGGGGCCGCCCGACGGGGCCCGACGGCCGGGTGGCACGGCCACGCTGCGTCATCTCGGCGCACCTCTCTGCTGTTACGCCGGCCCGTCGGACCGGGTTGTCCCGGGCCGGCCGCGGCGGTCGACCCACCATGCCGGCACGCCACCGGGGCGTTCGCGCCCGGTGGCTGCGCAGAGCGTAACGCTTGGGCGCGGCGGCGGACCGGGCGGCGCACCGAGGACCCTGCCCCACACGGCGGCGGCGATGGTGTTGACTTGTCCGGTGGGGATCGGCAGAACACCATCCAACCAGGGCAGAGCCGGGCATTCCCGGCGCGCTCTGCTGCGCGCCGGTGGGCTCGTGGCGCTGGGCGGCGCGACCGCGCCGCTGACCGGTTGTGATCTTTTCGACCGGGACGACGAGCCGTCGCCGCCGGACGCGCTGGAGCCGCTGGTGGCCGAGGCGCTCGCGCTGGAGGCGCGACACCGGGCCGCCGCCACCGCCACCCCGGCGTTGGCCGAGCGGCTCACCCCAATCGCCGACGCGCACCTGGCGCACGCGCAGGAGTTGCGCCGGGTGATCGGGCGGCCGGCGCCGTCCGGCCCGCCGTCGACCGCCCCGTCGACCGCCCCGTCGGGCACGCCGTCGGCCACCCCGCCCGGCCCGCCGCTGGCCACCCCGCCCGGCCCGCCGGGCAGCGAGCCCGACGCCGTGCTCGCCGAGCTGCGCCGGGCCGAACAGCAGGGCCGGACGAACGCCGCCAAGGCGTGTGCTGGCGCGCCGCCCGAGCGGGCCGCGCTGCTCGGCTCGATAGCCGCGGCGCGGGCCACCCACGTCGAGGTGCTGGCATGAGCGAACGCACCGAGCGAAGCGAGGGCCGTGAGCGCATGCCCAACCGGCACAGCATGAGCGAACGCACCGAGCGAAGCGAGGGCCGTGAGCGCATGCCCAGCTCGTACCGCATGAGCCCGGCCGAGGCCCTCGCCGACGCGCTCGCCGCCGAATACGCGGCGATCTGGGCGTACGGGGTGATCGGCGTGCACCTGACCGGTGCGGCCCGCACGGCTGCCCGCGCCGCCGAGGCGGCCCACCGGTCCCGCCGGGACGCGCTGCTCCTGCAACTCGCCGAGGGGCCCGGGCAGGTGCCCGCGGATCAGGCCGGCTACGCGCTGCCCTATCCGGTGACCGACCGGACGACGGCGCTGCGGCTGGCGGTGGAGCTTGAGGAGCGGACCGCCGGCCACTGGCGGGCCGCGATGCCGCACACGACGGGTGCCGACCGGAACACGGCGCTCGCCGCGCTCACCGACTGCGCGCTGCGGGCGACCCGTTGGCGGCGTACGGCCGGGGTGAACCCGGTCACCGTCCCGTTCCCGGGCCGGCCGGCCTGAGCGCGCCCCCGGTCACCGGGCGCAGCCCCTCGGTTGCGGCCCGCATACCAGGTATGCATACTCCAGGTCATGTCCATCCGCCACGGCCTGCTCGCCCTGCTCGAACGCGGCCAGATGTACGGCTATCAGCTGCGCGCCGCGTTCGAGGAGTCGACCGGGTCGACCTGGCCGCTCAACATCGGGCAGGTTTACACGACACTGGCCCGGCTGGAACGCGACGGCCTGGTCCGCCCGCTGCCGGAGAACGAGAGCGGGCAGCGGCCGTACGAGATCACCGACGCCGGGCGGGCGGACCTGGCGCTCTGGTTCGCGACCCCGATCAGCCGCGCCGACCGGCCCCGGGACGAGCTGTCGATCAAGCTGGCACTGGCCCTGACCACGCCCGGGGTGGACGTCCGGGCGGTGGTGCAGACGCAGCGCGCCGCCACCATGCGCGCGCTCCAGGAGTTCACCCGCTTGAAGTACGCGAGCGACAAGCCGGAGGATCTGCCCTGGCGGTTGGTGCTGGACGCGATGATCTTCCAGGCTGAGGCCGAGGTGCGCTGGCTCGACCACTGCGAGACCAGCCTGGTCCGCCACCGTCCGACGCCGGGCCGACCGGTCCCCCACCCCGAGGCGGTGGACCGGGCCGGTGACGAGGCCCGCCGGTGACACGAACGGGAGGCCGACGGAGATGAGCGGGGTGCTGGAACTACGCCAGGTGCACCGCATGCACGGCGCCGGCGAGGCCGCGGTGCACGCGCTGCGTGGCGTGAGCCTCACCGTGACGGCCGGCGAGCTGGTGGCGGTGATGGGGCCCTCCGGTTCCGGCAAGTCGACGCTGCTGGCCCTGGCCGGCGGGCTGGACCGGCCGACCGGCGGCGAGGTGCTGGTCGAGGGTGAGGCGTTGGGCGGGCTGCCGGCCCGCGAGCTGGCCCGGTTGCGCCGCCGCCGCATCGGCTACGTCTTCCAGGACCTCAACCTGCTCGGCAGCCTGACCGCCGTGGAGAACGTGGCGCTGCCCCTGGAGTTGGACGGCGCCGGGGTGCGGGCGGCCCGCCGGCTTGCGCTCGCCGCGTTGCGTGAGGTGGACGTCGCCGGCCAGGCCGACCGTTTCCCCGACCAGATGTCCGGCGGCCAGCAGCAGCGGGTGGCGATCGCCCGGGCCCTGGTCGGCGAGCGCCGGCTGGTCCTCGCCGACGAGCCGACCGGTGCGCTCGACTCGCAGGCCGGCGAGGCGGTGCTGCACCTGCTGCGCCGCCGGGTGGACGACGGGGCCGCCGGGGTGCTTGTCACCCACGAGGCCCGGCACGCCGGCTGGGCGGACCGGGTGGTCTTCCTGCGCGACGGCGTGCTTGTCGACTCGACCGCCCCGCTGATCGGCATCGAGCACCTGCTCAGCGGCAGCGACCGGTGATCTCGGGCCGGCTCGCCGGGGCCCGCGGGTCGTGGCGTACCGCGCTGCGGATCGCCCGCCGGGAGGCCCGCCGGTCCCGGCGGCGCACCCTGCTGGTGCTGGTGATGATCGCGCTGCCGGTGCTCGGGCTCAGCTTCGCCGCCGTGAGCTACGACATGGCCGACCTGACCCGGGCGGAGCGGCTCGACCGCCGGCTCGGCGCGGCCGACGCGGAGCTGCAATGGACCAACCTGACCCCGGTGACGCAGGACGCGTGGGGCGAGAACTCCTGGCCGACCGAGGGCGACCCGACGCCCCGGACCCGCCCGGTCGCCGCCGACGAACTGCGGGCACTTCTGCCCGCCGGCAGTCACGTCACCCGGATCCGGTGGTGGATGCCGTTCGAGACCCGGATCGGCCGCCGGACGGTGTCGATGGAGGCGCGCGCCCTCGACCTGACCGACCGGCTCGCCCGGCCGCTGGCCACGGTGCGCGAGGGTCGGGTGCCGGTCCGCCCGGACGAGATCGCGGTCAGTCCGGCCGCGCTACGTCGACTGGACACCCGCCTCGGGGCGCCGGTCCGCACCACCGACGGCACGCCGTACCGGGTGGTCGGGGTGCTTGAATTTCCGGACTACCTGGGCGAGGTGGTGACGTTCGCCGGCGTCGCGCCGGACAGTCCGTCCACCTACGACAGTTGGCTTGTGGACGTGCCGGGAACGGTGGATGCGGCGCTCGCCGACCGCCTGAACGCGCAGGGCATCCAGGTGTCCGCCCGGCACCCGCTGCCCGGCCGGCAGGGTGTCGCCGACGGCATGACGATGCCGGGCGTCGAGGAGACCGGGGTCTCGGTGCTGGTCGGCGGGTTGGGCCTGCTGGAGGTGGTGCTGCTTGTCGGCCCGGCCTTCGCGGTCGGCGTCCGCCGCCGGCGGCGGGACCTCGCGCTCGTCGCGGTGGCCGGCGGGGACGCCGCCCACCTGCGCCGGATCGTGCTCGCCGACGGGGTGGTGCTCGGCGCGGGCGGGGCCGCGCTCGGGCTGCTGCTCGGCGTCGGGACCGCGTTCGCCGGCCGGCCGCTCGTCGAGCAGTACCTGCTGCACCAGCGCCTCGGCGCGTACCGCGTCTTTCCCGCCGCGCTGGCCGCGATCGCCGCGGTCGCGGTGCTGGCGGGGGTGTTGGCCGCGCTCGCGCCGGCCTGGACCGCGGCCCGGCAGGACGTGGTGGCCGGCCTGGCCGGCCGGCGCGAGGCGACCCCGCCGCGCCCCCGCTGGCTGTTGCTCGGGGCGCTGCTCACCGTCGCCGGCACCGCCCTGGCCGCGTTCGCCGCCACCCTGTCCTCGCCGACCGGGGTGCTGGCCGGCGTCGTCCTCGGCGAGTTGGGCCTGGTCTTCTGCACTCCGACCCTTGTCGGGATGCTCGCCCGGGCCGGCCGCCTGCTGCCGCTGACGCCCCGGCTCGCGCTGCGCGACGCCAGCCGCAACCGGTCGTCGGCCGCGCCGGCCATCTCGGCCGTGATGGCGGCGGTCGCCGGCAGCGTCGCGCTCGGCGTCTACCTGGCCAGCGACGACGCCCGGGACCGGGCGCTCTGGCAACCCGGCCTGCCGCCGGGACACGTGCTGCTCCAGCTCAACGACCGCGAGGCCGGCCCGCCGCCACCGGCGGCCGGCACGGTCACCGAACGGGTCCGTGCGGTGCTGCCGGACGCCACCGTGACGGCCATCGCCACACCCGAGTGCGCCCGGCCGGCGGGAGTCGACGACTACTGCGTCGCGCTGGCGGTTCGCCCGCCCGCGGAGCGCTGCCCGTACGGGCCGTTCGAGTCCGGGCCGTCCTCGGCCCGCGACGATCCACGCTGTGTCCGACCGGACCGGGAGCCGAACGACGTCTTCGTGCCGGTCCTGGTGGACGACGGCGCCGCGCTGCCCGCGCTCACCGACGCCCCGGCCGACGAGGTGGCGGCGGCGCGCCGGACGCTGGCCGCGGGCGGCGTCGTGGTCACCGACCCGCGGCAGGTGGAGAACGGACGGGTCCGGGTGGAGGTGAACCACGACGCCGGCACCCCGACGACGGCCCGCCTGCTGCCCGGGTACGCGCTGCGCGGCGGCCTCCCGGTGGACCGGCTCGTGCTCTCCCCCGCCGCCGCGGAGGCGCTCGGCCTGGTCGCCGTGCCGGTCGGGTATCTGGTGGACACCACCGGCCCACCCACCGACGGGCAACGCGAGCGCCTGACCGACGAGCTGTCCGACCTCGCGCCGATGTTCCTGCAGGTGTCGACCGCCGACCCGCCGTCCAACAAGCGTTCGCTGCTGCTCCTGCTGGCCGGCGCCTCCGGGGTGATCACGCTGGGGGCCGCCGCGGTCGCCACCGGCCTGGCCGCCGCCGAGGGCCGCCGGGACCTGTCCACGCTCGCGGCGGTCGGCGCCGATCCCCGGGTACGCCGGTTGCTGTCGCTCTGCCAGGCCGGCGTGATCGCGGTGCTCGGCTCGGCGCTCGGCATCCTGGCCGGGCTCGGCTCGGCAGTCGTGATCCTGGCCGCGATCAACAGGCGGTACGCGGACTCCTGGCCGGTGCAGCCCCCGTACCCGGTGACGGTGCCCGGTCTCACCATGGCCGTGCTGGTGCTGGTGCCGCTGATGGCGATGCTCGGCGCGGCCCTGATCACCCGCTCCCGCCTGCCCGTCGAGCGCCGCCTCGACTGACAGGCCGACCGGATTCCGGGGGTGACGGGGCCCGGCGGGAGCGGCACACTGGGCGGGTGTCCGCTCTGGTATCCCTCACCCGCCGCCTCGGTCACCAGCAGTGGTTCGCCACCACCATGCGCGTGCTCGTCCCCGCCGACCGGCTGATCGGCCGGATGACGAAGGGGCGGGTGGTCGCGTTCGGCCTGGTGCCCACGCTTGTGCTCACCTCCACCGGCCGCCGCTCCGGCAAGCCCCGCAGCAATCCCCTGCTCTACGTCCCCGACGGCGACGCCTACGTGGTGATCGGCTCGAACTGGGGGCAGCGGCACCACCCGTCGTGGACGTTCAACCTGCTGGCCCAGCCGGCCGCCGAGGTGGACGTCAGGGGGCGCCGGATCCCGGTGCGCGCCGAGCAGGTCGTCGGCGCGGACCGCGACCGCCTGTTCGACCGCCTGGTGCAGGAGTGGCCGGCCTACCGCACGTACGTCCAACGGGCCGCCGGCCGTGAGATCAAGGTCTTCCGCCTGACCCCGACCCCCTGATCCCGCGGAGGGGGTGGGGAGGGTCAGCCGAGGGCGCCGCCGACGCCGATCAGGGCGCCGATCAGGTATGTCGCGCCGGCGGCCAGCGCGCCGAGCAGCAACTGCCGCAGGCCGCTCGTCAACCAGGACCGGTAGGTGAAGCGGGCCACGACCGCCCCGGCGACGAAGAGTCCCACCCCGCCGACGCCGAGCGCCAGCCACAGGCTGGTGAAGCCGAGCAGGTAGGACATCAGTGGCACCAGGGCGCCGATCGAGAAGCAGACGAACGACGAGATCGCCGCCGCCCAGGGGCTGGGCTGGTCGTCCGGGTCGACGCCCAACTCCTCCCGGACGTGGACGCGCAGCGCCTCCTCCGGGTTGCGCCGGACCGCCTCGGCGACCTGGGTGGCCAGGTCGCGGGGCAGGCCGCGGGCGACCCAGGCGTCGGCCAGCTCGCGGGCCTCCGCCTCCGGGTGCCGTTCCAGCTCGCGCCGCTCCTTGGCGACCTCGGCGGCGACCTGCTCGTTTGCCGAGCGGACGCTCGTGTACTCGCCCAGGCCCATCGAGATGGCGCCGGCCACCAGGCCGGCCGTGCCGGTCAGCACGATGCTGTGCGGGGACACCCCGCCGCCGCCGACGCCGGCGATCAGGGCGATGTTGGTGACCAGCCCGTCCATCGCGCCGAAGACCGCCGGCCGCAGCCAGCCGCCGGACACGTCCGCGTGGTGCGCTTCGCGCAGCGCCGCCGGGGTCTCGGTCACGGCAGGGTCAGGATCTCGTAGCCACCGTCGGTCACGACGATGGTGTGCTCGAACTGCGCCGTCCACTTCCGGTCCTTGGTGACCACGGTCCAGCCGTCGTCCCACATGTCGTACTGGTGGGTGCCGATGGTGATCATCGGCTCGATGGTGAACGTCATGCCGGGTTCCATCACGTCGGTGGGGCGCGGGCTGTCGTAGTGCGGCACGTAGAGGCCGCTGTGGAACGCCTCCCCGATGCCGTGGCCGGTGAAGTCGCGGACCACGCCGTAGCCGAACCGCTTGGCGTACGACTCGATCACCCGGCCGATGACGTTGATCTGCCGGCCGGGGGCGACCGCCTTGATGCCGCGCATCATCGCCGTGTGGGTCCGCTCGACGAGCAACCGCGCCTCCTCGCCCACCTCGCCCACGCAGAAGGTGGCGTCCGTGTCGCCGTGCACCCCGTCGAGGTACGCGGTGACATCGACGTTGATGATGTCGCCGTCGCGCAGCTCGGTCGAGTCCGGGATGCCGTGGCAGATCACCTCGTTGACGCTGGTGCAGCAGGACTTGGGGAAGCCCCGGTAGCCGAGCGTCGACGGGTAGGCGCCGTGGTCGCAGAGGAACTCGTGCACCACCCGGTCGATCTCGTCGGTGGTCACCCCCGGTTTGCAGTGCTCGCCGGCCAGCTGGGTGGCCCGGGCCGCGAGCCGGCCGGCCACCCGCATCTTCTCGATCGTCTCCGGGGTCTGCACGTGCGAGCCACGCCACTCCTGCGGGCGCTTCTTGCCCACGTACTCCGGGCGCGGAATGTGGGCGGGGACCGCCCGCCACGGGGAGAGCGTGCCTGGGGTCAGCGGCGCACGGACGGTCATGCCGCAAGCCTATCGCCGGACCCCGCGGTGACCCCCGCCACGGCCCTCCCAGGCAGGTTGTTGCCGGGGCGCAAGCACTGTGCCATTGTTGCTGCGTGGATCAAGGGGGCGCACCGCCCGTCTTCTCGGTGACGGCGGAGGGCGACGGGGACCGGCTTCGCGTCCTGGTGACCGGCGAGGTCGACATGGCGACCGCCGACACCATGTTCCAGACCGCGCTGCGCGAGCCCGCCAACCAGCTCACGCTCGACCTGCGGGCAGTCACGTTCTTCGACTCGGCCGCCATCCACGCGGTGGTCCGGCTCTCCCAGCGGTTCCCGGCCGCGCTCACCGTGCTGCCGTCCCGGCAGGTCCGACGGGTGCTGGAGATCTCCGGCCTGGGCGAGCAGGGCTGGCTCGCCGACAGCTAGCCGGTAGGAATCGGGCTCAGACGCCGAGGCCGGCTGCGGCTCGCATGCCACCCAAAGGTATAGGCCGAGCTATAGTTGGCCTATGCCTCACGGCCCCGCCCGTCGTTTGGGCGATCAGAACCACAGGCGACGTGCGCGACTGGTTGCGTTCGCTTCGTCAGACCGATCCGGCGACCTACCGGTCGGTCAACGTAGCGATCGACATGCTCGCGGAGACCGGTCCGGGCCTGGGGCGTCCGTTGGTGGACACGCTCAGGGGGTCGAGCATCGGAAATCTCAAGGAGCTGCGACCGAGATCTGGGCGGGACGTCGCCATTCGGGTTCTGTTCGTCTTTGATCCCTGGTCGCAGGCGGTGCTGTTGGTGGCTGGCAACAAGGCTGGCGACTGGTCTCGATGGTACGAGGAAACGATCCCGGTCGCCGAGGTCGCGTACGAGGGCTGGCTCGCCTTTGAGAGGAAGCGGAGGGAGGGCTGATGAGCGACTTCCATGATTGGGACGACATCCGTGCCGAGTTGCACGACGGGGACGACGACGCGCTCGATGTGGAGCGCGCCCGCACCGAGGCGTGGGTCAGCGCGTTCCACCTGGCCGAGGAGCGTAAGCGTCTCGGGCTCACCCAGCGGGAGGTTGCCGCATTGATGGGGGTCACGCCCGGCCGGGTCAGCCAGATCGAGAACGGCGACTTGGAGGCCAACGAGGTTGCGACCCTGGGCCGGTACGCGCGAGCGCTGGGCGCCCGCATGCGGATCATCTTTGACTACGGCAGCGATCTACGTCAGATCGCCTGATCCTTCCCGTTCGCGTGGGGACACGTCGTGGACTACCCGTCCGTCAACCGGCGGCGCAGGGTCAACTCGGTGCCGTCGGAAGTGCGGGTCACGCTCATCTCCCCGAGCGCCTGGATCAGCGCCAGCCCACGGCCACGGAACGCCGACCCGCTCGACTCCCGCCACCGGCCGCTGTCCCGGACCGTGGCGGTCACCACGCGGTCGGCGATGGTGACCTCGACGTCGATGACCGGATCGACCGGGTCGACCGGGTGCTCGATCGCGTTCGCCGCGGCCTCGGAGACCGCCACCGTGAGGTCGAACAGGTCGGTCTCGCCGACCTCGTGGGCGACGAGGAAGTCCTCCAGCCGCTTGCGCAGCATGCTGAGTCGGGTCGGGTCGGCCGGCAGCCGCAACGCGAAGCGGTTCAGCTCGGCCGCCTCCAGCGCGAGCACCGCCACGTCGTCGTGCCGGGGCCGCCCGGCGACCCGTTCCACCACCGCGTCCACCAGGTCGGCGACGTGCGCGCCGCGTGCGGTCGCGTCGACCCGCAACTGGTCGAGCCCGACGTCGATGCCACCCTCCCGGTCCTCGATCAGGCCGTCGGTGTAGAGCAGCAGCCGGCCGCCGGGGGCGAGTTCGCCGTCGACGGTCGGGTAGGTGACGCCGGGGATCGCCCCGATCGGCGGCCCGAGGGCCCGATCGTGCAGGAAGGCCACGTCCTCTCCTCGGATCAGCAGGGGCGACGGATGACCCGCGCTGGCGTACCGGAGCTCGCCGTCGCGTGGGCAGAAGCGGAGGCAGACCACGGTGGCGAAGGAGCCGCCGCCGGTGGAGTGGACCAGCCGGTTGAGCCGGGTCAGCGCCTCCCCCGGGTCGTAGCCCTCCAGGACGTACGCCCGCAGCGCGTTGCGGAGCTGCCCCATCGCGGCGGCGGCCCGCACGCCCTTGCCGACCACGTCGCCGATGACAAGCACCAGGTCGTCCTCGGGGGTGCCCATCACGTCGTACCAGTCGCCGCCGACCTCGACCTCGGCGCTGCCCGGCAGGTAGCGGCTGGCCACCACCGCGCCGGGCAACTGCGGCAGGGTACGCGGCAGCAGGCTGTGCTGGAGCGTGGTGGCGATCCGGTGCTCGGCCTCGTAGAGCTGGGCGTTCTCCAGCCGTACCCCGACCAGCCGGGCCAGCTCGGTGAGCGCCGTGCCCTCGGCGCCGCCGCCCTCGCGACGCCACACCCGCAACTCGCCGAGCCGCTCACCGGTGGTGCCGGTGAGCGGCAGCACCACGGACGGCTCGGCGGGCAGGTCCTCGCCGGTGTCCTCCTCGTGCCGGGCGCCGGTGGCGACGACGAGCACCCGGCCCGCCTCGGCCAGGCCGAGCGCGTGCCGCGCGGCCACCCGCACCACCTCGGCGGTGGAGCGGGCGGTGTTGACCGCCACCGCGGCGTCGGCGAGTGACCGCAGCCGGCGGACGATCTGCCCGCGGAGCTGGCCCAGTTCCACGTTGGCCCGGACCCGGGCGATCAGTTCCTGGCTGGAGAACGGCTTGGTGAGGTAGTCGTCCGCGCCGGCCGAGAGACCGGCGACCTCCTCCGCGGCGCCGGCCCGGGCGGAGAGCAGCACGATCGGCACGCCCCGGGTGAGCGGGTTGGCGCGCAGCGCGGCGACCAGCCCGAAGCCGTCCATCCGGGGCATCATCACGTCGGTCAGCACCAGGTCGAACGGGGTGTCCACGGCCAGCCGCAGCGCCTCCACGCCGTCCGGCACGGCCACCACCTGGTACGCCGGGGAGAGCAGCCGGCTGACGTGCTCGCGCAGGTCGGGGTTGTCGTCGGCGACCAGGATCCGGCCGGCGCCCCCGGACGTGCCGGACGGCGCGGGCAGCCCGGTGGGCCGGGCCACCTCGTCGGTCCAGAGCGCCGTCTCGGCGACGTGGAGCCGGGCCTGCTCCGGCTCGCCCAGCGGCGCCGTGGCGAGCGCGGACACCCGGTCGGCGGGCAGGTGCGCATAGCCGAACGGCACCGTCACGGTGAACGTGGTGCCGCCCTCGACGACGCTGCGCGCGGTCACCGTGCCGCCGTGCATCTCGACCAGCTCCCGCACCAGCGCGAGCCCGATCCCGGTGCCCTCGTGGGTGCGGGAACGGGCGCCGGCGACCCGGTGGAACCGTTCGAAGACCTGCGGCAGTTCCTCCGGCGCGATGCCGACCCCGGTGTCGGTCACCTCCAGCACGGCGGCCCCGTCGGCGGCGCGTACCCGGACCCGGATCTCGCCGTCGAAGGTGAACTTCACCGCGTTCGACACCAGGTTGAGGACGATCTTCTCCCACATGTCCCGGTCGACGTAGACCGGCGCGGGCAGCGGCGGGCAGTCGACCACCAGGCGCAGCCCGGCCCGGTCGGTGGCCGAACGGAACGTGCTCGCCAGCCGCGCGGTGTAGTCGGCCAGGTCGGTGGGCTGGTAGCGGGCGGCCAGCCGGCCGGACTCCAGCCGGGAGAAGTCGAGCACGGTGTTGACCAGCTTGAGCAGGCGCAGCCCGTTGCGGTGCATGACGGTCAGCCGCTCGATGTAGCGGTCGGGCAGCTCGCGGTCGGCGAGCATGTCCTCCAGCGGACCGAGGACGAGCGTGAGCGGGGTGCGGAACTCGTGGCTGACGTTGGCGAAGAAGTTGGTCTTGGCGCGGTCCAGCGCGGCCAGCTCGGCGGCGCGGGCGCGTTCCTGGTCGTACGCCCACTGCTTGCCCACGGCGCGGGAGACCTGCGCGGCGACCAGGTCGACGAAGTCCCGGTAGTCGTCGCCGAACGGCAGTCGGCGGGACACCCCGAGCAGGAGCGCGCCGGCCGGCTCGTGGGTGGCGGTCAGCGGCAGCAGCAGCGCCTGGTCGGCGGCGTCCGGCGGCACCGCGCCGGGCAGCTCGGCGGTGGCGATCCAGCGCGGCGCGGTCAGCGGCTCGTCGACGGGCGGGCCGGGCCAGCCGGCGACCACGGCCGGGTCGACGCCGGAGCAGCCGGCCAGCGCCGGGGCGTCGTCGGCGTCGACGAGCCACATCGCGCTGAACGGCACGTCGGCGCGGTGCGCGTCGAGCACCCGGGCCACCGCCCGGCCCAGTTCGAGCGTGCTCGGCACGTCGCCCAGCTCGTTGCCCAGCTCGGCCAGGGTCCGCAGCCGGCGCTCGCCGAGCACCCGGCCGGTGGTCTCGTTGACGAAGCAGAAGATCCCGTTGACGGTGCCGTCGGCCTCGCGGATCGGGTCGTACGAGACGTCGAAGTAGACGTCCTCCAGGAAGCCGTGGCGGTTGAGCACGAACGGGTGGTTCTCGCCGCGGTAGGGCACGCCGGAGCCGCGTACGCCGTCCAGCAGCGGGCCGAGGACGTCCCAGGTCTCCGGCCAGTGCAGCCGGGCGGACTGCCCGATGACGGCCGGGTGCTTCGCACCGATGGTGGGCCGGTAGGCGTCGTTGTAGAAGGCCAGGTGCTCCTCGCCCCAGAACACCACCATCTGGGCGCGGGACGCCAGCATGGTGCTCAACGCGTGGCAGAGCGCGGCGGGCCAGTTGTCAGGAGTGCCGAGGCGGGTGGCGGACCAGTCGAAACCGCGCAGCAGCCCGCCCATCTCGCCGCCGGCGGCGAACGCGGCGGTCAGCAACGGTGGGAGTGCCTCGCCGGCCACCGGGGATGAACCGAAATCCCCGCCACCCTGGGCCGAGCCCATGCAGCCTCCCGCTCCGGCCAAGTTCACGACGGCCGGCGCGTCCACGCCGACCGTCCCCGCCTACTACCCCGACGGAGGAGCAACGTAACGCACACGAGCCGACGGGCGCTGGTTACCTCCGGCTCATCCTGTCGTAACCGGCGGGCGGGGGCGAGCCGGGCCGGGCCGCAGGTCGGCCGACTGTGACATGGCCGACATCACGGCCCGGCCGCCGGCTCACAGCGGCGTCACGTACGCGCCGGTGATGCCGCCGTCGACGACGAACTGCGCGGCGGTCATGAACGAGGCGTCGTCGCTCGCGAGGAACGCCACCGCGGCGGCGATCTCGGTCGGGTCGCCGAACCGGCCCATCGGCACGTGCACCAGCCGGCGGGCGGCCCGCTCCGGGTCCTCGGCGAACAGCTCCAGCAGCAGCGGGGTGGCGACCGGGCCGGGGCAGAGCGCGTTGACCCGGATGCCTTCGCGGGCGAACTGCACGCCCAGCTCCCGGGTCATCGCCAGCACCCCGCCCTTGCTCGCCGTGTACGCGATCTGCGACGTGGCCGCGCCCATCAGCGCCACGAACGACGCGGTGTTGATGATCGAGCCCTTGCCCTGCCGCCGCATGTGCGGGATGACGTGCTTGCAGCACAGGTAGACGCTCGTGGTGTTGACCCGCAGCACCCGCTCCCAGGCGTCCAGCCCGGTCTCCAGGATCGAGTCGTCGTCCGGCGGGGAGATGCCGGCGTTGTGGAACGACACGTCCACCCGGCCGTGCCGGTCCACCACGCCGTCGAAGAGGTCACGGACCGCCGTCTCGTCGGCCACGTCGGCGGCGACGAACTCCCCGCCCACCTCCTGCGCCGCCCGGGTGCCGGCGTCGGCGTCGATGTCCACGCAGACCACCCGCGCCCCCTCGGCGGCGAAGCGCCGCACGGTGGCCAGCCCGATGCCGCTGCCCGCGCCGGTCACCACGGCCACCCGGTCCTGAAGCCGTCCCTGCACTGTGATCACTCCTCGGTGCCGATGAACACGTTCTTGACGTCGGTGAAGGCGTGCAGCGCGTCCGGACCCAACTCCCGGCCGAGGCCGGAGCGTTTCATCCCGCCGAACGGGGTCCAGTAGCGCACCGAGGAGTGCGAGTTGACGCTGAGGTTGCCCGCCTCGACCGCCCGGGCCACCCGGACCGCCCGGCCCACGTCCCGGGTCCAGATCGAGCCGGAGAGCCCGTACTCGGTGTCGTTCGCCAGCCGGATCGCGTCCGCCTCGTCGTCGAACGGGAGCACCGAGACGACCGGGCCGAAGATCTCCTCCCGCCAGTGCCGGTCCGCCGGCGATTCGGCGAGCAGCACCGTCGGGGCGTACCAGAAGCCGGGGCCGTCGGGCCGGGAGCCGGTGTACGCGACGGGCGCGCCGTCGACGTACCCGGCGACCCGGTCCCGGTGCGCGGCGGAGATCAGCGGGCCCATCTCGGCGGTCTCCCGGGCCGGGTCCTCCACCCGGAACGCCCGCACCGCCGGTTCGAGCAGTTCCAGGAAGCGGTCGTGCACCTGGCGCTGGACCAGGATCCGGGAGCGGGCGCAGCAGTCCTGGCCGGCGTTGTCGAAGACCGCGGACGGCGCGGTGGCCGCCGCCTTTTCCAGGTCGGCGTCGGCGAAGACGACGTTCGCCGACTTGCCGCCCAACTCCAGCGTCACCCGTTTCACCTGCCCGGCGGCGCCGGCCATGATCCGGGTGCCGACCTCGGTGGAGCCGGTGAAGCAGATCTTGCGGACCGCCGGGTGGGTGACGAACCGCTCGCCGACCACGCTGCCCGGCCCGGGCAGCACGGTGAACACGCCCTCCGGCAGCCCGGCGTCCCGGGCCAGCTCGGCCAGGCGCAGCGCGGTGAGCGGGGTCAGCTCGGCCGGTTTGAGCACCACCGTGTTGCCGGCGGCGAGCGCCGGGGCGAGGCCCCAGCCGGCGATCGGCATCGGGAAGTTCCACGGCACGATCACGCCGACCACGCCAAGCGGCTCGTGGAACGTGACGTCGAGCCCGCCGGGCACCGGGATCTGCTGCCCGGTCAGCCGCTCCGGCGCGCCCGCGTAGTAGTCGAGCACGTCCCGGACGTTGCCGGCCTCCCAGCGCGCGTTGCCGATGGTGTGGCCGGCGTTGCGCACCTCCAGCAGCGCCAGCTCCTCCCGGTGCGCGTCCACCTCGGCCGCGAACCGCCGCAGCAGGCGGGCCCGGTCGCCCGGCGCCACCGCCCGCCACCGCTGGAACGCGGCGGCGGCCCGCCCGATCGTTGCGTCCACGTCCGCCACCGACGCGGACGGCACCTCCCCCAGCGACTCCCCGCTGACCGGCGAGATCACCTCACCCACGCGCTTCCCCTCCCACCGCCGGTTGGACAGCTCAGAGCCGCTCGAAGCCCCGGACCAACTCCCAGTCGGTGACCGCGGCGTCGAAGGCGGACAGCTCGACCTTCGCGTTGTTGGCGTAGTGCGCCACCACCTCGTCCCCGAACGCCTCCGGGGCGACCGTCGAGCCCTGCCACAGGTCGAGCGCGTCGCGCAGGGTCGCCGGAACGCGCTCGGCGGCCGGGTCGTCGTACGCGTTGCCGGTGCACTCGTCCGGCAGCTCCAACTCGTGTTCGATGCCGTGCACCGCGCCGGCCACCAGCGCGGCGATGGCCAGGTACGGGTTGACGTCCGCGCCGGGCACCCGGTTCTCCACCCGCATCCCCTGCCCGTGCCCGACCAGCCGCAGCGCGCAGGTGCGGTTGTCGGTGCCCCAGCGCAGCGCGGTCGGCGCGAACGAGCCCGGCTGGTAGCGCTTGTAGGAGTTGATGTTCGGCGCGAACATCAGGCTGAACTCGCGCATCGTGGCGAGCAGCCCGGCCAGCACCCGCTGCCCGGTCACGCTCAGGTGCGCCGGCCCGTCGCCGAGCATCGCCGACTCCCCGGCGGCGTCGCGCAGCGAGAAGTGGATGTGGCAGGAGTTGCCCTCCCGCGCGTTCGGCTTCGCCATGAACGTGATCGCCATGCCCTCCTGGGCGGCGATCTCCTTCGCCCCGTTCTTGTAGATCACGTGGTGGTCGGCGCAGGCCACCGCCTCGTCGTAGCGGAAGGCGATCTCGTGCTGGCCGAGGTTGCACTCGCCCTTCGCGCTCTCCGGCGTCAGCCCGGCGCCGGCCATCTCGGTGCGGATGCGGCGCAGCAGCGGCTCCACCCGGGCGGTGCCGAGCAGCGAGTAGTCGACGTTGTACTGGTTGGCCGGCGTCAGGTCGCGGTAGCCGCGCCGCCACGCCTCCTCGTACGAGTCGCGGTAGAGCACGAACTCCAGCTCGGTGCCGGCGTACGCGGTCAGCCCGTGCGCGGCCAGCCGGTCGAGCTGCCGGCGCAGGATCTGCCGGGGCGAGGCGACCACCGGGCCGGAGCCGTCCAGCCACTCCAGGTCGGCCAGCACCATCGCGGAGCCGGGCTGCCACGGCGTCCGGCGCAGCGTGTCCAGGTCGGGGCGCATGGCGAAGTCGCCGTAGCCGCGTTCCCAGCTCGACATCGCGTACCCGTCGACGGTGTTCATGTCCACGTCCACGGCGAGCAGGTAGTTGCAGCCCTCGCTGCCGTTGGCCACCACCTGGTCGAGGAAGAACGGCGCGTGGATCCGTTTGCCCTGGAGGCGGCCCTGCATGTCGGTGAGGGCGAGCACCACCGTGTCGATCTCGCCCTCGGCGACGGCGACCCGCAACTGCTCCAGCGAGAACGGCGTTCTACTCATCAGGGGCCTCCATGACCAAGGTCTACTGGCAAACCGGATCACCGTCAATGCCCCGGTGGGACCGGGGGTGAAACTCCAGGAGGACACATGCGTGGTCGGATCGTCGCGGCCGTCGTCGCCGTCCTCGCGCTCGGGCTGAGCGCCACCGACGCCCGCGCCGACCGGCAGCCCACCGCCGCCCCGGACCACCCGGCCGCCGCGCCGCAACCGCAGCCGGACCTGGTCGACCTGCGCCCGGCCGGCTTCGCCCGGCACACCGCCCGACCGCCGACGGTCGGCTACGACCTGACCGACCCGCAAGTGGTCGCCACCGGGCTGGAGGTGCCGTGGGGGCTGGACTTCCTGCCCGACGGCAGCGCCCTGGTCGCCCAGCGGGACCGGGGCACCATCCTGCGCGTACGCCGGGGCCGGCCGACCCGGCAGGTGGCCCGCCTCGCCGACGTGGTCGCCGGCGGCGAGGCGGGCCTGCTCGGGCTCGCGGTCTCCCCCACCTACCGCCGCGACGCGCTGGTGTACGCCGCCTACACGACCGCCACCGACATCCGTGTCGTCCGGTTCCGGCTGGCCGCGACGCCCGTCCCGCAGGTGCTGCTCAGCGGCATCCCCCGGGCCACCTTCCACGACGGCGGGCGGATCGCGTTCGGCCCCGACGGGCTGCTCTACGTCGGCGTCGGCGACGCCGGGGTGAGCGCCCGCGCCCAGGACCTGACCAGCCGCAACGGCAAGATCCTGCGGATCCGGCCGGACGGCGGGACGCCCGCCGACAACCCGTTCCCCGGCTCCCCGGTCTACAGCTACGGCCACCGCAACGTGCAGGGCCTCGCCTGGGACCGGCACGGCCGGCTGTTCGCCACCGAGTTCGGGCAGAACACCTGGGACGAGGTGAACCGGATCGTGCCCGGCGGCAACTACGGCTGGCCGATCGTCGAGGGCGTCGCCGGCGACCCACGCTTCCGCGACCCGGTCGTCGTGTGGACGCCCGCGCAGGCGTCACCGAGCGGCGCCGCGTTCGCCCGGGGCACGCTCTACGTGGCCGCGCTGCGCGGCACCCGGCTCTGGACGGTGCCGGTGGACGCCACCGGCGCGGTCGGCGTACCGGTGGCGGAGCTGGTCGGGACGTACGGCCGCCTGCGTACCGTCGAGGTCGCCCCGGACGGCGCGCTCTGGGTGACCACGAGCAACCGCGAGCCGCGCGGCGTCCCGCCGGCGGCCGACGACGACCGCATCCTCCGCTTCCCGCTCACCCACCGCCAGCCCCCACCCTGACCCCTGGGGTACGCGGAACGCCGCCGGCCGGCGTCAGCCACGCGCCCGCGCCCAGGCGAGGAAGCGGTGGTGCAGATCCGGCACGTGGCCCGGATTCAGCCGGGCGAGGTGCTCCGCCGCCTCGGCCATCAGGGTGCCCAGGTGGAGCAGCAGCGCCGTGCGGTCGCCCCGGTACTCGACGAGCAGCAACAGTCGCGCCGGCTGGCACGGCCACTCCGCGGCGCCGACCCGGAAACCGAGTCGCAGGGTGATCATGAAGTTGACGGCTGTTTAAAGATCAACAATCGCCGTCAACTTCATGATCAACGCAGAAGGCCGGAGGTCAGGAGGTCAGGAAGGGGCGTCGGAAGAGGACTCCTCAATGGTGCGGCGGGGGCCGGTGAACCACTTGCGGGCCGAGGCGTACCACCAGATGGCGACGCCGAGCAGCACGCCGCCGATCGCCAGCGGCGCGTAGTTGACCGCCGTCCAACTGAAGTCGGCGTTGCCGGGCACGCCGGCCGGGACGATCGGCAGCACGAAGTAGACCGCGATGATCGCGATCTCCACCACCGCGATCCAGCCGAGCAGCCGGTAGCGGCGGCCGAGCGTCCACGGGCCCGGGACGAACCGGTCGCCCATCCGCAGCCGCAGGAAGATCGGGATGATGAAGGACAGGTAGAGCCCGATCACCGCCACCGACACCACCGCGTAGAACGCGACCGGGATGCCACCGCGCTGGTAGAGCGCGGGCAGCGTGAGCAGCAGCCCGGCCAGCGTGGCGCCGATGATGGCGTTGACCGGCGTACCGTTGCGGTTGACCTTGGACCAGAGTCGCCAGCCGGGCACCGCCCGGTCCCGGCTGAACGCGTACGCCATCCGCGACATCGAGGTCACGCAGCTCATCCCGCAGAAGAACTGCCCGATGGTGGAGATGATGATGACCGTCTTGAAGAAGAACGGGGTCAGCGCCGTCTCGAAGATCGCCCCGGAGAAGCCGCCGGCATCGTTGATCGCGTCCACGTCGGTGGCGGCGAACAGGAACGCGAGCAGCAGAATCCAGCCGCCCACGGCGGAATAGAAGATCGACCGCCACAGCCCCTGCGCGGCGGCCTTGGACGCGCCCCGGGTCTCCTCGGAGACGTGCGCGCAGGCGTCGAAGCCGGTGATCGTGTACTGCGTCAGCAGGAACCCCAGCGGCAGCACGTAGAACCAGAACGTCAGCCCGCCGGTGTCACCGTCGCCGAAGCCGGAGTTGTTGAACCGCTCGGTGAACACGAAGCGGAAACTCTGGTGGTCGTCCGGGACCAGGACCAGGATCAGCACCACCACGGCCGCGCCGGCCACGTGCCACCAGACCGAGACGTTCTGGAGTACGTCGATGACGTGGTGCCCGTAGATGTTGATCAGGCCGTGCAGGGCGAGGATCACCACGAACAGCCCGAACGTCTGGTGCCCGGTGCCGGCCCAGCCGTCGAAGAGCGCCGACAACGTCAGGTTGAGGAACGTGGCGCAGCCGTAGTCGACCGACGCGGTCACCGCGACCAACCCGATCAGGTTGAGCCACCCGGTGAACCAGCCGTGCACCGGCCGCCCCATCGTCGCCGCCCACCAGTAGATCCCGCCGGCGGTCGGGTAGGCGGACACCAACTCGGCCAGGCAGAACCCGATGATCAGGATGAACATCGAGATCAGCGGCCAGCCCCAGGACACGGCGACCGGGCCGCCGTTGTTCCACGCCTGGCCGAACGTGGTGAAGCAGCCGGCCAGGATCGAGATGATGGAGAACGAGATGGCGAAGTTGGAGAAGCCGCTCCACTTGCGGCGCAGCTCCTGCCGGTAGCCGAGTTCGGCGAGTCGTCGGGCGTCGTCGTCCATCGGCTGTTCGGCGGTCGGCGCGGGCGTCGTGGCCACTGCACACCTCCTCGAGGGTGGGTCCCCGTACGAGTGCTCGCAGTTTGCGCCCAGCCGATCAAGACGGTCAATACCGCCCGGGTTAAATGCGTTGTCGGGCCGGGCGGTCGGGGGCATCCTTGGAGGCGTGACCAGGCCCGACCCGACGGGCCGGCACCGGGCGCTCGGCAACGCCCGGTCCGCGGCGACGCGCGGCGTCCACCTCTCTCTCACTGATGTACGGCGTTCCGCCGTACCCCCGGACGCCCGCGTCGCCGCACCCTCAGGCCGGGCCGGCCCGCCGGCACCCACCCGAGCGCCGGCACCGCAGCCGTGCCGAGCGCGAGCGCCGGCCGGTCTGTGGCCTCCCCACCGGGGGGAGCCGGGCGCGCGGGGTGCCTCAGGCGAACAGCAGCCCCGCCACCCAGAGCGCGGCGACGACCACGCCGGCCATGAACTCGACGAGCATGGACAGCCCGGCCGCCTTGAGCGCCTGCACGGTCGCCGGCCAGGCCAGCCGGTTGCTGCCCAGTCGCAGCAGCTCCGCGCCCCAGATCCCGGCGACGAAGCCGATCGGCAGCCCGATCACCGGGATGACGAAGAAGCCGATCACGCCGAGCAGCGCGCCGGCCAGCAGCGACCGGGTGGGCACGCCGGTCCGTTTGAGGTTCCGGCCCGGCCAGAGGTACTTGACCACGGTGCCACCGGCGGCGACCACGGTGGCGGCGGCGAGCACCACCCAGCGGCCCGGACCGGCGTCGCCGAACAACGCCCAGACCAGTACCCCGCCCCAGCACAGCGGCAGCGCGGGCAGGCCGGGCACCACCACTCCGGCCAGCCCGGCCAGGATCGCCAGCGCGGCGACCAGTGACACCACCGCCTGCGAATCGCTCAAACTCACGTGTTCTCTCTTTCCCCTGGGGGGTGCTGCGCAACCGAGGTGTTAAGCGGGGGCCCCTCCTATACCGGAGGCGTTAAGCGGGGGCCCCTCCTTAACCCGCAAGGCGGGTGCGGATGGCGTCGGCGAGCATCGGGGCGCCGAACAGGAGGCCCTGGCCGGTGTCGCAGCGCAACGCCCGCAGCCGCTCCGCCTGCGCCTCGGTCTCCACCGCCTCGGCCGTCACCGACAACTCCAGCGCGTGCGCCAACCGGACCAGCGCGTCGACGATCCGCTCGTCGCGGTGGTCGGCGACCGCGTCCGCGCCGTCGTCCCGGATCCCCTCGACGAACGGGCCGGCCAGCTTCACACAGTGGATCGGCAGTCGGCGCAGGTACGCCAGGTTCGAGTAGCCGGTGCCGAAGTCGTCGATGGCCAGCCGCAGCCCGAGGTCGGCGAGTTGGTGCAGGGCGCGCAGCGGCTCGCCCGCGCTGCCCATCACCGCGCTCTCGGTCAGCTCCAACTGGAGCAGCTCGGCCGGGAGCCCGGTGTGCTGCAACGCCTCGGCCACCGTCTCCACGATGGCCGGGTCGTCGGCCTGTCGGGCGGCCAGATTGACGCTCACCACGGGTGTGGTGTCCGGATAGGACCGCCGCCACGACTCGGTGTCCCGGCACGCCTGGCGCAGCACCCAGGCGCCCAGCCGGACGATCAGGCCGGTCTCCTCGGCCAGCCCGATGAACAGGTCCGGCCCGAGCAGCCCCAGCTCCGGGTGCTGCCAGCGGACCAACGCCTCCACCGCCACCATGGTGCCGTCCAACAGCGACACGATCGGCTGGTAGTGCAGCACGAACTCGCCCCGGTCCAGGGCGGCCGGCAGTTTGGCGGCCAACGCGGACCGGGCGATGTCGGCGGCGCTACGCTCCGGGTCGTACACCGCCCACCGGCCCCGGCCCTCCGCCTTGGCCCAGTAGAGGGTGGTGTCGGCGGCCTTCATCAGCTCGCCGGCGTTGGTCTCCGCCGCCGGGCAGTCCACGATGCCGATGCTTGCCGAGACGGCGAGCTGCTGGTCGGCGACCTGCACCGGGGCGGAGACCGCGGCCAACGCCAGCTCGGCCACCTCCACCGCGTCGTCGAGGCCGCCGCCGGAGTCGACGAGGATGACGAACTCGTCGCCGCCCATCCGGGCGACCAGGTGACCGCGCCCGGACACGCAGTCCCGCAACCGCCGGGCGACCACCTGGAGCAGCCGGTCGCCCAGGTCGTGGCCGAGGCTGTCGTTGACCGCCTTGAACCCGTCCAGGTCGATGAAGCAGAGCCCGACGCGCTGTTCCGGCCCGGCCGCGTCGAAGACGTCGCCGAGCTTCTCGAAGAACAGCGTCCGGTTGGGCAGGCCGGTAAGCGGGTCGTGCAGCGCCTGGAAACGCAGCCGCTGCTGGAGCTCGTACCGCTCGGTGATGTCCTCGATCATGGCGACGGTGAAGCGGGGGCGGCCGTCGTCGTACCGGATCAGCGAGACGGCCAGGTCGGTCCAGACCACGCTGCCGTCCTTGCGGTAGTAGCGCTTCTCCACCCGGGCGCTGTCCCGCTTGCCCTCGATCAGCTCCTGGTAGAGCTCCCACATGCCGGCCGCGTCGTCGGCGTAGGCGAGCGCGGACACGTTCATCCGCCGCATCTCCGCGACGGTGTAGCCGAGCATGTCCGCGAAGGCCTGGTTGACCTCGATGATCTGCCCGTCCACGCCGGCGATGCCGATGCCGATGGCGGCGCCGGTGAAGACCGCCCGGAAGCGCGCCTCGCTGTCCCGCAGCGCCTGCTCGACGGTGTCCCGGGCCTGCCAGGCCGAACGGGCGATCCGCTCCTGCTGGCTGAACACCCGGTCGCGCAGCGCCCGGGCGAACCCGGCGGCGAACGCGCCCTGCAACGCCGCGATCCGCTCCCGCAGCTCGGGCACGTCCTCCCGGGCCGGCAGCGCCCAGGGCAGCAGCCGGTCACCGAGCGCCTGCACCGACCAGTCGAGCACGCCGGGCTCGGTGAGGTGCGCCTCCACGAGGGCACGCCCCACCTCCTGGGCCGGTCGGGCGGAGAAGGTGGGTGCGAGCAGCGCGCCGGCCAAGCGCTCGGTGAGCGACACCAGCAGGCGCTCGGTCTCGGCCGCGCTCATCGGCACGAAGCCGATCCGCCGCACCGCCCGGGCCCACTCGGCGGCGTACGCGGCGGCGCCGGGCCGGCTGAAGTCACCCCCGTCAGGCTCCGGGGCGCGCACGTCGGCTCACCCGGCGGCGCGGTCGTGCCGGGCGACGCCGCCGAACGCCCCGAACCGCTCCGGGTGCTCGTCGACGTCGGACGGCGAGTCGGGCCGCCACAGCGGCATGTGCACCACCCCCGGTTCGAGGATCGTCCAGTCGCCGAAGAAGCCGGTGACCTCGGCCCGCGAACGCAGGGTGATCTCGGTGGCGGTCCGCGCCGACAGCCGCTGCGCGTCGAGCATCTCCTGCGGCTGGTCCTCGAAGGTGGAGTGGGAGATGACCAGGTAGCTGCCCTCGGCGGCGACGGACCGCAGGGTGGCCAGGACATCCGCCGGCCGGTCGGCGTCCGGGACGAAGTGCACCACCCCGGCGAGCAGGATGCCCACCGGCCGGTCGAAGTCGATCAATCCGCTGGCCCGCGCCTGGTCCAGGATCAGCTTCGGCTCGCGCAGGTCGGCCAGGATCGCGGTGGCCCGCTCGTTGCCGGCCAGCAACTCGCGGCTGTGCGCCACCGCCACCGGGTCGATGTCGACGTAGACGATCCGGGCCTGCGGGTTCGCGGCCTGGGCGACCTCGTGCACGTTGCCGACGGTGGGGATGCCCGAGCCGATGTCGAGGAACTGGTCGATGCCGGCGTCGAGCAGCACCCGGACGGCCCGGCGCAGGAACTCCCGCCCGGCGCGCATGGTGGCCGCCAGGTTCGGGGTCATCGACGCGATCTGCTCGGCCAACTGCCGGTCGATCTCGAAGTTGTGCGCCCCGCCGAGGAAGTAGTCGTAGACCCGGGCGGCGCTCGGCCGGGTCAGGTCGATCTCGGCGGGAAGTCCGTCCGGCGTCTGCATCGCTCGGTCCCCCAGGTCGTCGCCGCCGTGAGGCGGATCATGTGGTCCAGCCCACTCTATGCGCGCCGGACCGGGTACGGGAGATCCACTTGCGGCGATGTCACAGGCCGACCGTCAGGCGGCCGACTCCAGCAGCAGCGAGATGCCCTGTCCCACGCCGACGCACATGGTGGCGAGCGCCCGTCGCCCGCCCCGGCGGCGCAGCTCAAGCGCGGCGGTCAACGCCAGCCGGGCGCCGCTGGCGCCGAGCGGGTGGCCCAGCGCGATCGCCCCGCCGTTCGGGTTGACGTGCTCGGCGTCCTCCGGCAGGCCCAGCTCCCGCAGCACCGCCACGGACTGCGCGGCGAACGCCTCGTTCAGCTCGACCACGTCGACGTCGGCGAGCGTGAGGTCGTGCCGGTCGAGCAGCTTCCGGGTCGCCGGCACCGGCCCGATCCCCATGATCCGTGGCGGTACGCCCACTGCCGCCGCGCCGCGTACCCGGGCCAGCGGGGTGAGGCCGTAGCGGTCGACGGCGGCCCCGGAGGCGACCAGGAGCGCGACCGCGCCGTCGTTGACCCCGGAGGAGTTGCCGGCGGTCACCGTGCCGCCGTCGCGGAACGGGGTGGGCAGCGCGGCCAGCTTCGCGAGCGTCGTCTCCCGGGGGTGCTCGTCGACCTCGACGAGCTTCGTCTCCCGCTTGCCGGCCGGCACGGTGACGCCGACGATCTCCTCGGCCAGCCGGCCGTCGGCCTGCGCCTTCGCGGTCCGCTGCTGCGAGCGGTACGCGTAGCCGTCCTGCGCCGCCCGGTCCACGCCGAACTCGGCGGCCACGTTCTCCGCCGTCTCCGGCATCGAGTCGATGCCCCAACCGCGCTTCATCAGCGGGTTCACCAGCCGCCAGCCGATGGTCGTGTCGTAGACCTCGGCGGTGCGGGCGAACGCCGTGGTCGCCTTCGGCATGACGAACGGCGCCCGGCTCATGCTCTCCACGCCGCCGGCCACGACCAGGTCGGCGTCGCCGGCCACGATCGCGCGGGCGGCGGAGGCGAGCGCGTCCAGGCCGGAGCCGCAGAGCCGGTTGACGGTGCTGCCCGGCACCTCCTCCGGCAGCCCGCCCAGCAGGGCGGCCATCCGGGCCACGTTGCGGTTGTCCTCGCCGGCCTGGTTGGCGCAACCCAGGATCACGTCGTCGGTGCGAGCCCAGTCGACCGACGGGTGCCGCGTCACCAGCTCGCGGACGACGTGCGCGGCGAGGTCGTCGGGGCGGACCCCGGCGAGGGCGCCGGCGTACCTGCCGAACGGGGTACGGACTCCGGCAACGAGGTAGGCCACGGTCATCGCGGGCACGTCCTTCGGGGGTGGGAAGGGGTCGGTCGGCGGTCGCCCACCGGGTCACGCCGGGCGCCACGGCGCCAGGATATCCGCGCCCGGAGCGGATAGGTTGGCGGCATGGTCGGGGCCCAGTTCAGCGCAGAGACAAGCGGCGGCGGTTCGTTCGTCCGCCAGCCCAACCGCTTCACCGGTCGGGTCACCCCGCACTCCACCTCACCTGAGGGCGGCGGCCCGGACGAGCAGGGCCGCTGGCCGTTGGAGGCTGGCCGCTACCGGCTGATCTGGTGCCGGGCCTGCCCGTGGGCGCACCGGGCGCGGATCGTGCGCGGCCTGCTCGGCCTGGACGAGGTGATCTCGCTGGGCACGGTGGACCCGATCCGGGACGAGCGGGGCTGGCGGTTCGCGCTCGACCCGGACGGCTTCGACCCGGTGCTGGGCGTCGGCTTCCTCTCCGAGGCGTACCTCGCCACCGACCCGGACTACACCGGCCGGGTGACCGTGCCGGCGCTCGTCGACACGCTCACCGGCCGGGTGGTCACCAACGACTACCCGCAGCTCACGCTCGACCTCTCCACCGAGTGGCGGCGGTTCCACGCCCCGGACGCGCCGGACCTCTACCCGGTGGCGCTGCGCCCGGAGATGGACGCGCTGATGGCGGAGATCCACACCGACGTCAACAACGGCGTCTACCGGTGCGGCTTCGCCACCTCCCAGGAGGCGTACGACGAGGCGTACACCGCGCTCTTCGCCCGGCTGGACGCGTTGTCCGAGCGCCTCGCCGGGCGGCGCTACCTGATGGGGGACGCGATCACCGAGGCGGACGTGCGCCTGTTCACCACGCTTGTCCGCTTCGACGTGGCCTACCACGGCCACTTCAAGTGCAACCGGCAGAAGCTGACCGAGATGCCGGTGCTGTGGGCGTACGCCCGGGACCTGTTCCAGACCCCGGGCTTCGGCGAGACGGTGGACTTCGACCACATCAAGCGGCACTACTACGCCACCCACGACATGATCAACCCGACCCGGATCGTGCCGCTCGGTCCGGACCTGGCCGGTTGGACCACGCCGCACGGGCGTGACTGACCGGGCCGCGCGCCGGGCCGCCGCCCTCGGCGCGGCCGGCTGCGTGGTCGCCGGGGCGGTCGCGGTGACGGTCGCCGTCGTCGCCGGTCCGGGTCCCGGCCCGACCGGGTACGTCAGCGAGGCCGGGGTCACCGACAGCGGGTACGCCGGGGCGTACCGGATCGGGATCTTCACGCTGGCGGCGGCGCTGCTGCTGCTCGCCGGGGCGCTGCCCCCGGCGGCGCGGACGGCGTCCGTGCTGCTCGGCGGCGGCGCGGTCGCCACGGCGCTCTCCGGCACGGTGACGTGCAGCGCCGGCTGCCCGCTGCCACCGTTCGAGGCCGCCACGGTGGCCGACCTGGTGCACGGCGGGGCGAGCATCGCGGCGACCGCCGCCGTGGTGTTCGCGATGCTGGCGCTGGTGTGCCGCCCCGCGGTGGGCGTGGCGCTGCGGCGGGTCGCCGCGATCGGCGCGGCGCTGGCGTTGCCGCTGTCCGGCGCGGTCGGGCTGGCCATGCTGCTCGTCGGCCGGGGCGCGCTCGTGGGTGTGCTGGAGCGCGTGCTGCTCACCGCAACCGCCGCGTGGGCGCTGGCCACCGCCGTGGTGCTGGTAAGGCGGGGGCCCCGCTTAACGCCTGGGCGATAGGCGGGGGCCCCGCTTAACAGACGGGTGTTAAAAGGGGCCCCCGCCTTACCAGCGGGGTGTAAGGGGTGTCACGGGGAACGGTCCTTCCGGTATGGGGGCGGCGGGAGTAGCGTGTGCCGGCGATGACCAATGTCTGGTGCCTCACCGAGCGCCTGTACGTCGACCTTCGACGGCAGGCAAGTGGCGTCTGTCCGGCATAGCTCCGCCCCGACGCCCACTTCCCTCTCCAGACCTTGGACCCGTCCTCATGGCTTCCGCCCTGCGCAAATTTCCCTTCTCCGTGCAGATTCTGCTCGGTCTCGTACTCGGCGTGGCGCTCGGTTTCCTCGCCCGCGCCAACGACCTCGCCTGGCTGACCAGCACCCTCGACACCGTCGGCGGCCTCTTCGTCCAGCTCCTGAAGCTGGCTGTGCCGCCGCTTGTCTTCACCGCCATCGTGGTGAGCGTGGTCAGCCTGCGTGGCGTGGCCAACGCCGCCCGGCTGGCGCTCAAGACGCTGCTCTGGTTCGGCATCACCGCGCTGATCGCGGTGACCATCGGCATCGGCCTCGGCCTGCTCACCGACCCCGGTCGCGGCGTCAACCTGGACCCGGCCGGCGCCAACGCGCCGAAGACCACCGGCTCCTGGATCGACTTCCTCACCGGCATCGTGCCCACCAACCCGATCGGCGCGTTCGTCGAGGGCAACGTCCTGCAGATCGTCTTCCTCGCCCTCGTCGTGGGCGCCGCCGCGCTGCTCGTCGGCGAGCCCGCCGAACCGTTCGTGCAGCTCAACCGCGCGGTACTGACGATCGTGCAGAAGGCGCTGTGGTGGGTGATCCGGCTCGCCCCGATCGGCACCCTGGGCCTGATCGGCAACGCCGTCGCCTCGTACGGCTGGGATCTGCTGGCCCCGCTCGCCAAGTTCACCACGGCCGTCTACGTGGGCTGCGCCCTGGTGATGTTCGTGGTCTACCCGGTGCTGCTGGTGGCCGCCGGCCGGCTCAACCCGCTGCGTTTCTTCGCCGGCGCCTGGCCCGCCATCGAGCTGGCGTTCGTGTCCCGCTCCTCGGTCGGCACCATGCCGGTGACCCAGCGTTCGGTCGAGCGCCTCGGCGTCCCCCGGGAGTACGCCTCCTTCGCGGTGCCGTTCGGCGCCACCACGAAGATGGACGGCTGCGCCGCGATCTACCCGGCGCTCGCCGCGATCTTCGTGGCGCAGGTGTTCGGCGTGCACCTGGGCGTGACCGACTACCTGCTGATCGCGTTCGTCTCCGTGGTCGGCTCGGCCGCCACCGCCGGCCTGACCGGCGCGATCGTGATGCTCACGCTGACCCTGAGCACGCTGGGCCTGCCGCTGGCCGGCGCCGGCCTGCTGCTGGCGATCGACCCGATCCTGGACATGATGCGTACCGCCACGAACGTGACCGGACAGGCCGTGGTGCCGACCATCGTGGCCGCCCGGGAGGGCACACTCGACCGGGCCGCGTACGACTCGGCCGGCAAGCGCGACCTGATCGAACCGGTCGAGCACGAGCGGCTCGCCCCCGTACCCGCCTGACAGTGAGGATCCGATGAGCGCCCTGTTCACCCCGCTCGCCCTGCGCGGCGTCACCCTGCCCAACCGGATCGCGCTGGCACCGATGTGCCAGTACAGTGCCGGGCCCGACGGGCTGCCCACCGACTGGCACCGCGTACACCTCGGCTCCCGGGCCGTGGGCGGGGCCGGGCTGGTGCTCAGCGAGGCGACCGCGGTGGTGCCCGAGGGGCGGATCAGCCCGCAGGACGTCGGGCTCTGGTCCGGCGCGCACGTCGACGCCTGGCGGCCGGTCACCGCGTTCGTCGCCGGTCAGGGCGCGGTCCCGGCCGTGCAGCTCGCGCACGCCGGGTTCAAGGCGTCGACGTACCGGCCGTGGGCGGAGCGGCGCGGTGGCGTGCCGGACGCCGACGGCGGGTGGACACCTGTCGGCCCGGGCGGCGACCCGTTCGTGCCCGACTACCGCACCCCGGTCGCGCTCGACGAGGCCGGCATCGCCGCGGTGGTGGACGCGTTCGCCACCGCCGCCGCGCGGGCGCTCGACGCCGGCTTCGCCGCGGTGGAGATCCACGCGGCGCACGGCTACCTGCTGCACGAGTTCCTGTCCCCGCTCACCAACCGACGCGCGGACGGTTACGGCGGGGACCGGGCCGGCCGGATGCGGCTCACCCTGGAGGTGGCCCGGGCGGTCCGCGCCGCGGTCGGCGAGGCGGTGCCGGTGCTGACCCGGATCTCCGCGACCGACTGGACGGACGGCGGCTGGACGGTGGAGGACAGCGTGGTGCTCGCCGGTGAGTTGGCGGCGGCCGGCGTGGACCTGGTCGACGCCTCCTCCGGCGGCGCGGCTGCCCGGGCGACCATCCCGGTCGGCCCCGGCTACCAGGTGCCGTTGGCCGCCCGGATCCGCCGCGACGCGGGCGTGCCGACCGGCGCGGTGGGCCTGATCGTGGAGCCCGAGCAGGCCGAGCAGATCGTCGCCGGCGGCGAGGCGGACCTGGTGCTGCTGGGCCGCGAGCTGCTCCGCGACCCGTACTGGCCGCGCCGCGCCGCCGCGAAGCTCGGCGCCACCCCCGCCTGGCCCGACCCGTACGCCCGGGCGTTCTGACCCGCCCCGCCCGGCGCTTCGGGGATCATGAAGTTGGCGGCCTGCGCCGCCCGTTTTGTCGCCGCCAACTTCATGATCACGAGGGCGCCGGGTGGATGTCAGCCGGCCAGGTGGTTCCAGCGCGGCTCCAGGTCGGACCAGGTGCCCTGGTCGGCGACCACGCCGTCGACGAGCACCACCACGTGGTCCGCGCGGACCAGCGCGGCCCGCTTCGCGGTCGAGCCCACCACCGTCACCCCGTGCTCGCGCAGCGCCGACCACAACGCCAGCTCCGTGGTGACGTCCAGCGCCGAGGACACGTCGTCGGCGACGAGCAGTTCGGTACGCGGGGCGAGCGCCCGGGCCAGCGCCAGCCGCTGGAGCTGGCCACCGGAGAGCCGGGTGCCCTTGTGCCCGATGAGCAGCCCCAGCCCGCCCCCGGCGGCGGCCAGGTCGTGGTCGAGCTGGGCGGTGGTGACCGCGCCGGCGGCGTCCACCGGGTGGCCGAGCGCGATGTTCTCCGCCACCGTGCCGGAGAGCACCCGGGGTAGCTGGCCGACGTAGCCGACCTGGTTCGGGCGCAGGAACATCTCCGGCTCGGTGACCGGCTCCCCGTTCCACCGCAGCGCGCCGACGTGGTGCACGATGCCGGCGAGCGCGCGCAGCAGCGACGACTTGCCGGCGCCGACCGGCCCGACCACGAGCACCAGCTGCCCGCGCTCGACCACCAGGTCGACGTCGCGGACGGCGAGCGTGCCGTCGGAGTGCAGCGCGCCGAAGCCGGCCAGTTCCAGCCGGCGCAGTGGGTGCCGGGGCGGCGGCTCGGGCGCCGGGGCGGTGCCGGCGGCCAGGTCGAGCCCGGGCACCGGCGCCGAGTAGGTGCTCATCCCGGTCATCGACACGGTCCGCCGGGTCCACACCCGCGCCGACGGGTACTGCGAGACGAGCGCCGCGGTGGTCCACGCGAACCAGCGGGCCGCGCCGAGGGTGGAGACCGCGACCAGGGTGGCGCCGGCGGAGAGCCCGCCGGTCAGGTAGAGCGCCCACGCCCCGATCGGCAGCAGTCCGCTCGCGATCGACGGGGTGGACCGGGCCCACACCTGCATGGCGATCTCCCGCCGCTGCCGCTCGCTGCGCACCACGTCCAGCCCGTGCAGGTGGTCCAGCACCGGACGGGTGGCGCCGGCCAGCTTCACGGTGCGGGCGGCGGAGAGCGCCGAGACCAGCGCGGTGGCGAACGCGGCGCGCGCCTTCACCGTGCCGGCGGCGGTGCGCTCCAGGCGGGGCCCGAACAGCGTCGCCGCGAGGCCGGAGACCACCATCGTGCCGACGAAGAACAACGCCGGTACGAAGCTGCCCGTCACGAGCGTCATGGTGAGCACGATGGCGAGCGAGATGAACTGGTCCATCAGGTTGTCGGCGAGTTGCACCACCCGGTCGGTGTCGCCGCCCTGCGCCACCACCTCGGCCGGGGTGTGCCCGCTGACCCGGCGCGCGCCGGTCTGCCCGTGCACCAGGCGGGCGCTGATCCGCAGCATCTGCCGGATCCACCAGTGCGGGAACCACACGTTCGTCAGATAGGGCAGCGGGAGCACCACGAGCAGCGCGGCGGCGATGCCCAGCGCCGGCAGCCACGGGTCGCCCCCGCCGACCAGGTCGGCCCAGAGCCAGGGCAGCACCGCCCCGTCCAGCCCGAGCAGCGTCATCACGACGAACAGGGCGACCGCCGCCAGGCCGTACCGGGGATCGTTGAAGCCCAGCCGGAGGATCTCCCGCATGGTCCGGGCGGGCGGCGTGGGTGGTCCCGGCGGCGGTTCGGCGCGCGGCACCGCGACGCGGCGCGGCGCGGCAGCCGGCTCGACCGGCTCGACCGGCTCGACCGGCTCGTCGGCCCAGCCGGGCGCGTCGAGCAGTTCCACGCCGCCGCTCCGCGCGCCGGTCCCCGCGTACGCCCCGGCGTGGCTGGTGGCGAGCAGTTCGGCGAAGTGGGTGGACTCGCGCAGCGGGCCGGCCTCCCGCACCGCGCCGTCGGCCATCACCACCACCTCGTCGCAGCGGCGCACCGAGGAGAGCCGGTGCGCGATGACGATGCCGATCCGGTCGGTGAGCAGCCGCTCGGTGGCGCGCCGGACCCGGTTCTCGGTGACCGGGTCGAGCCGCGCGGTGGCCTCGTCGAGGATCACCACGTGCGGGTCCCGGACCAGGATCCGGGCGAACGCGACAAGTTGCTCCTGCCCGGCGGAGAGCGTGTGGCCGCCCTCGCCGAGCCGGGTCTGCACGCCGTCGGGCAACTCGGCGACCCACCGGGCGAGACCCAGCTCGGCCAACGCCCGCTCAGCCGCGTCGAGCAGCTCCGGGTCGAACAGCGCGACGTTCTCGGCGAGCGTGCCGGCGAGGATCTCGGTGCGCTGCGGCACCACGGCGATCCACCGGCGCAGCTCCTCGACGTCCAGGTCGACGAGGTCCGTGTCGCCCAGGAAGACGGTGCGGGGCGGCACGTCCACCGCCCGGGTGAGCACCTTCGCGAGCGTCGACTTGCCCGACCCGGTGCGCCCGACGAGCGCGTACGAACGGCCACGGGCGAAGTGGAGTCGCACGTCGCGCAGCGCCGGGCCGCGTTCGTCCCCGGTGGCCGGGTAGCGGAAGGTGAGCCCGCGCACGGTCAGGTCGCCGTCGGCGGGGGCGACCCCGCCGACCGGTTCCTGCCGCGCGCCGGCGAGCAGTTGCACCCGGGCCCACGCGCCGAACGCCTGTTGCAGGTGCGGCACCCAGCGGGCGATGTGCTCGACGGTCGCGCCGAACGCGATCGCGAGCAACCAGACGGCGGTCAGCCGGGCGGCGTCCACCCGGCCGGTCGCCAGCGCCCACGCGCCGGCCAGGACCACGCCGGCGATGCCGACCCGGACGCCGCCGCTGGCGAGCGCGGTGACCCGGCCGGAGAGCCGGAACACCCGGTCCCCGCGGGCGATCACCGCCGCCGCCCGGCGGGCGTAGAGACGCAGCACGTACGGCCGGGCGAGGCTGGTACGCACGTCGTCCTGGCCGTGCACCGCCTCCTCCATCACGGCCGCGAGGTCGGACCAGGCTTCCTCCTCGGCCATCCGGGCCGGGGCGATCCGGGCGGTGGGCCGGCGCAGCACGGCCGCGAGCAGCGTGGTGAGCAGCACCATCCCGACGCCGGCCGGCCACCAGACGACGAGCGCGCTGACCGTCGCGAGCACACAGACGGCGATGCCCTGCGCCAGCCGTACGCCGGTGTTCCGCATCTCGGCGGCGACCTGATAGACGTCGTTGTCGATCCGGTCGAGCAGCTCGCCCACCGGGGTGGTCTCCAGGGCGGGCAGGTCCTGGCCGAGCGCGACCCGGCAGAGCCGGCGGCGTACGTCGGCGGACCAGTCGGCGGTCAGCCGGGCCATGATCAGCCCGATCAGCAGGTCGGTGACGACGGCGGCGACGAGCGCCACGGCGAGCACGACGAACCAGCCGGACGAGCGGTGCACGAGCACCGGCCCGGCCAGCGCGGAGGCGGCGGCCTGGCCACCGGCGCCCACCACGATCAGCAGCAGGACGGCCGCCATCCGCCGGGGTGCGGTGGTCCAGAGGTCACGGAGCAGGCGCATGTAACAGTCCTCCGGACTCGGATCGGTGGGGGCGGTGCCTCCAGCCTCACCGTCCGGCCGCGCCGGCTCAACCGAATTACCCGCCGACGGGCCCGGGGCGAACGCGAGCAGCACCGGCCCGGCCGGTTCGACGCCTCAGAACAGCACGGTGGCGAGCGTGCCGACCGGGCGGAAGCCGCAGCGCTCGTAGACCCGGCGGGCGGGCAGGTTGAAGTCGTTGACGTAGAGGCTGACCGTGGGCGCGACCCGGGCCAGCGCGTCGGTGACCACCGCGGCCATGGCCGCCGCCGCGAGGCCCCGGCCCCGCCACTCGGGCGCCACCCAGACGCCCTGCACCTGGGCGGTGCGCCGGGTCACCACGGCCAGCTCCGCCTTGAAGACCACCCGGCCGTCGACGAACCGCGCGTAGGCCCGGCCGGCGCGTACCAGCTCGGTCACCCGCCGCCGGTAGCCGCGACCGCCGTCGTCGGCCAGCGGCGAGACCCCGACCTCCTCGGTGTACATCGCCACCGCCGCCGGGAAGAGCCGGTCAACCTCACTGCCACGGACCCGACGCACCTGCGGGTCGGGCGCCACCGGCGGCGGGGCGTCCGTGGCCAGCAGCGGCTGGTTCGGGCGTACGTCCCGAGCCGGCCCCCAGTGATCGGAGAGGCGGTCCCAGAGCCCGAGCACCGCGTCGGCGCGGCCCACGATCGAGGAACAGAGCCGCTCCTCGGCGCTCAGTTGTTCCGCGAACGCGGCCACCGCCGACTCCGAGGCGAGCACCGGGGTCAGGTTGCCGCCCAGCCAGCAGATCGACTCCAGGTGGCGTCGGGCGCCGTAGCCGAGGATCCGCGCCTCGGCCCGCCACCAGGCCAGGCCGCGCGCCGCCACCCGCTCGGCGACCTGCGCGCCGGCGTACGGGTCGAGGTCGAGCAGCCGCTCGACCGAGCGGCGCTCGGACTCCCCCAGTTGGCGTACCGGCATCGTGAGCACGGTTACCAGCCTGCCAGACGCACCCGGTGGCGCGGGGGCCGACCGGACACCCGGACGATTCGGCCCGACGTCTTGTAGCCGATGCGTTGCCGATATATCGTTGATGCATCAGCGACACTCCAACAGAAGGAGAGCCCGATGGGTTTCCACCGACGGATGCACGCCATGCACGACGAGATGCGCCGCCACGGCGGGTTCGGCTTCCCGCCCGTACCCCCGCCGCCGCCGTTCCCGCCCGGGCCGCACGGGCACGGACGTGGCCGGGGTGGTCGCGGGCGCGGCCGGCGACCGAACGTCCGCGGCGCGGTGCTGGCCCTGCTCACCGAGCGGGCGATGCACGGCTACGAAATGATCCAGGAGATCGACTCCCGCACCGGCGGGGCCTGGCGGCCCAGCCCCGGATCGATCTACCCCACCCTGCAACTGCTGGAGGACGAGGGCGTCATCGCGACCGCCCCCGACTCCGACGGCGGGCGCAAGCGGTTCGCCCTCACCGACCAGGGGCAACCCGAGGCGACCGAGGCGGCACAGGCCCCGCCGTGGGCCGAGTTCGCCGAGCAGACGGTCAATAGCTGGCACGACATCCGCGACGCCGGGGCGCAGGCCATGAACGCCCTGCGGCAGGTGATGACGACCGGCACCGACGACCAGCGGGCCCGCGCCGCCCAGGTCCTCGACGAGACCCGGCGCAAGCTCTACGCCATCCTCGCCGAGTCCGAGTGACCCCGGCGGGCACGGGAAAGGGCGGCCCCCAGCCGGGGGCCGCCCTTCCCACGTCGGACTCAGTGCACGGTGACCGTGGCGCCGGGCACCAGGTCGCGCAGCTCCTCGGGGATCTCGGCGCCCATCTCGTCGGCGATCCGCAGCGCCTCCTCGATGAGCGTCTCCACGATCTGCCCCTCGGGCACGGTCTTGACGACCTGGCCCTTGACGAAGATCTGGCCCTTGCCGTTGCCGGACGCGACACCCAGGTCGGCCTCGCGGGCCTCACCCGGACCGTTCACCACGCAGCCCATGACCGCGACGCGCAACGGCACCGGCAGCCCCTCCAGGCCGGCGGTGACCTCCTCGGCCAGCTTGTAGACGTCGACCTGGGCCCGCCCGCAGGACGGGCAGGAGACGATCTCCAGGCCGCGCTCGCGCAGGCCCAGCGACTCCAGGATCGCGTTGCCGACCTTGATCTCCTCCACCGGCGGGGCGGAGAGCGAGACGCGGATCGTGTCGCCGATCCCCTCGGCGAGCAGCGCGCCGAACGCCACCGCCGACTTGATGGTGCCCTGGAACGCCGGGCCGGCCTCGGTGACGCCCAGGTGCAGCGGGTAGTCGCACTGTTCGGCGAGCTGCCGGTAGGCGCGGATCATCACCACCGGGTCGTTGTGCTTGACCGAGATCTTGATGTCCCGGAAGCCGTGCTCCTCGAACAGCGAGCACTCCCAGAGCGCGGACTCGACGAGCGCCTCGGCGGTGGCCCGGCCGTACTTTGCCAGGAGGCGCTTGTCCAGCGAGCCGGCGTTCACGCCGATCCGGATCGGCACGCCCGCGTCGCCGGCCGCCCGGGCGATCTCCCGGACCTTGTCGTCGAACTGCCGGATGTTGCCCGGGTTGACCCGCACCGCGGCGCAGCCGGCGTCGATCGCGGCGAAGACGTACTTGGGCTGGAAGTGGATGTCGGCGATCACCGGGATCTGTGACTTCTTCGCGATCGCGGGCAGCGCCTCGACGTCGTCCTGCGACGGCACGGCGACCCGGACGATCTGGCAGCCGGACGCGGTCAGCTCGGCGATCTGCTGAAGCGTGGCGTTGACGTCGGCGGTGAGGGTGGTGGTCATGGACTGCACCGAGACCGGTGCGCCGCCACCGACCGGCACCGAGCCGACCATGATCTGGCGGCTGGCCCGGCGCGGGGCCAGCGGCGGCGGCGGTACGGGGGGCATACCGAGACTGACAGCGGTCACTTCAGGCACTCACCTTGAGAAGAGCGTGATCGGGTTGACCACGTCCGCGGTGACGGTGAGCAGCGTGAACACGCCACCGACCAGAATCACCGCGTACGTGAGGGGCATGAGCTTGAGATAGTCGACGCGGCCCGGGTCGGTGCGGCCGATCCGGGCGTACAGCCAGGACCGGACGCGCTCGAACCAGGCGATGGCGATGTGACCGCCGTCCAGCGGGAGCAGCGGCAGCAGGTTGAACACGCCGATGAAGAAGTTCAGCGACACGAAGAGCATGAAGAACACCAGCCAGGCGTTGTTCTCCACGGCCTCGCCGCCGAGCCGGCTGGCGCCGACCACGCTGATCGGGGTGTCCATGTCCCGCTCGCCGCCGGTGATCGCGTTCCACAGCGCCGGCACCTTCTGCGGGATGCGCTGCATGGCGTGCGCCGTCTGCACCGCCATGTTGCCGGTGAAGTCGGCGGTGGCGCCGAACGCGGCGACCGGGCCGTATTCGACCCGGGTCGGGGTGCTGGGCTGGAGGAGCACGCCGAGCGCGGAGACCGCCGAGGGCGTGCCCTTCGGGTCGTCGCGCGGCGCGCGCTGCACCGAGGCCAGGTCGACGGTGGCGGTGCCCTGGGCGCCGTCGCGCAGGTAGGTGACGGTGGCCGTGCCGGGCGTGGTGGCGCGGATCACGTCGAGCATGTCGCCCCAGGTCGAGATCGGGCGACCGTTCACCGAGGTGACCCGGTCGCCGTCGGCGAGCTGGGCCTTGCTGGCCGGGCTGGCCGGGTCGCCGGCCTGGCAGGCGCGGTTGACGTTTTCCACCACCACGCACGGGGCGAGCGCGATCACCGCCGGTTCGGCCCGGAACTGCTCCTCGTTGGTGGGGAACTTCGGGTTCGGCAGGCCGGCGGTCACCGCGATGAACCAGAGCGCGATCAGCGCGATGGCGAAGTGCATCGCGGAACCGGCGGACATCACGATCGTCCGCTTCCACACCGGGTAGCGCCACATGGCGCGCTTCTCGTCCCCCGGCTCGACGTCGTCGTCCTGCGGGGTCATACCGACGATCTTGCAGAAGCCGCCGAGCGGGATGCCCTTGACGCCGTACTCCGTCTCGCCCCGCCGGAACGACCACAGCGTGGGGCCGAAGCCGACGAAGTAGCGGGTGACCTTCATCCCGAACGCCTTGGCGGTCACCATGTGACCCGCCTCGTGCAGGCTCACCGAGATGAGGATCGCCAGGGCGAACAGCACCACCCCGAGCAGATAGCTCATCGAGCTCCTTCCACCGACCCGACGATGATCTCCTGGGCGTGCGCCCGTGCCCACGACTCGGCGGTGAGCACGTCCTCGACGGTACCTGGTTCGTCGAAGTCGGGAGCGTCCTCCAGCACCCGCCGGAGGGTGTCGACGATGCCGAGGAACGGCAGCCGACCGGCGACGAACGCGGCCACGCACTCCTCGTTCGCCGCGTTGTAGATCGCCGGGCGGCAGCGCCCCGCCGCGCCGGCGGCCTTCGCCAGCGCCACCGCCGGGAAGGCGGTGTCGTCGAGCGGGGCGAACTCCCAGGTGTGCGCCGTGGTCCAGTCGACCGCGCCGGCCGCGTCGGGCACCCGGTCCGGCCAGCCGATACCGAGCGCGATGGGCAGCCGCATGTCCGGCGGGCTGGCCTGGGCGATGGTGGATCCGTCGACGAACTCGACCATCGAGTGGATCACCGACTGCGGATGGACGGTCACCTCGATGTCGGCGTACGGCACGTCGAACAGCTCGTGCGCCTCGATCACCTCAAGCGCCTTGTTGACCATCGTGGCGGAGTTGATGGTGACGACCGGGCCCATGTTCCAGGTCGGGTGCGCCAGCGCCTGTTCCGGTGTGACCTCGGTCAACTCCTCGCGCCGCCGGCCCCGGAAGGGGCCGCCGCTGGCGGTGACGATCAGCCGGCGGACCTCCGGCCGGGTGCCGGCGCGCAGGCACTGCGCCAACGCCGAGTGCTCGGAGTCGACCGGAACGATCTGCCCCGGCCGCGTCATCGCGGCCTTGACCAGCGGGCCGCCGGCCACCAGCGACTCCTTGTTCGCAAGCGCGAGGGTACGCCCGGCGCGTAGCGCGGCGAGCGTCGGCGGCAGGCCCAGCGAGCCGACCACGCCGTTGAGCACCACGTCGCACGGCCACTGCGCCAGCTCGGTCATCGCGTCCGGCCCGGCCACGATCCTGGGCAGCTTGAAGTCGCCGGTGGCCCAGCCGCGCCGGCTCGCCTCGGCGTAGAACGCGAGCTGGAGATCCTGCGCGGCGGACGCGCGTGCCACCCCGACTGCGTCCACGCCCAGCTCCAGCGCCTGCGCGGCGAGCAGTTCCACGTTGCCGCCGCCGGCGCCGAGCGCGACCACCCGGAACCGGCTCGGGTTGCGCCTGACGATGTCGATGGCCTGAGTGCCGATGGAGCCGGTCGAGCCGAGCAGCACGAGGTCTCGGGGAGTGGTCACGCGCCCATTGTTCCCCAGCGCGCCAGCCGACCCGCCCCGACCCTTGATCGACTCCACTTCGCCGAGGTGGCGCACTCCGCGCGCCTCCGACCCCGCCACCTCGCCGAACCGGTGTGAATCATGGTCACCCGGACCGCTCGGGCGCTTCCCGACGCCTCACCGCGCTTGGTCCGATGCCTCCTCACCCAGGAGATCGCCGGGATCGACCGTGAACTCGAACGGTTGCCGCATCACGAAGGCAGTGCCCGCCGCCGCGGCGGCCAGCGGTCGGTAATCGCCGTCAACGAGTTCGAACAGAGCGATTGTGGGCACGCGGTTCCGCAGGTCGACCCGGAGGAAGTACGGCACGCCGACGGCGGCATACTCCCGCGGCCGGTCGATCACGTCCTTACGCCGGTTACCCGGTGAAACGATCTCACCGAGCAGAACCGCGTGGCGGATGTCCATCGTCGTTCGTCCACCCCCGGGCACGTTGAGGATGACGATATCGGGAATGAAGAGATCCTTGCCCGACACGACGTTGCTCTCCAGATAGAGCCAGAGCTTGGCACGTCGGGCGGCCTGTTTCAGCAGGTAGGCCAAATCCAGTTCGGCGTCCTGGTGGTCATAGCCGGCATGTGGTGTCACGATCACGCTTCCGCTCAGGACCTCGACCTTCGGGCCGTTGGTCTCCGGTAGGAGATCGAGAGCGAGCTGCGCGGTCCACGGCTCGTCGTGCCAGCGGAGCACGTCGAACGACGGCTCGGCGGGCTGCGGTGCCGGCTCGGGCGCGAATGCGGCCTGGGCCATCGGGCTCACCCCCTCGGCAGGTAATCGTGCTATCGCCCACCCTAGCGGCGCTGCCCCGCTTCGCCCGGCTCGCACACGTTGTCCGTCGCGGCCAACCCCATGCCCACCCGGAGGGCGGCGAAGCGGCGGAGGAAGGCCGTCCAGGCGCCCGGGTGGAACCTGAGCAGCGGGCCGTGGCGGTCGGTGCTGTCCCGCACGCCCACGACGTGCGGCAGGTTGGTGGCCACCTCGACGCAGGTGGCGCCGCCGTTGTCGCTGCGGGTGGAGGTGCGCCAGAGCGCGCCGGTCAGGTCCATGACTTCGCCAACTCCCGGATCAGCTTCCGGGAGGCCCGCCGGGGCAACGCCTCCCCCCGCAGGCTCTCCCACCTGCGGCGAAGATTATCCACGTCGTCCGGCCGGTCGGTGACGTGCGCCCGAAGCGCATTGTCCAGGTGGGCCACCTCGCCGCCGTCCGGCGTGCGGGCCAAGATGAACGGACCGGCCAGGCCGGCATGCATGCCGGCGTCGGCGGGAACGACGTGCACGGTGACGTGCGGCTGCTCGGTCACCCGCAGCAGGTGCTCGAACTGCTCCACCATCACCGCAGGCTCCCCCACCGCCCGCCGCAGCGCCGCCTCGTCGACCACCGCCACCACCTCCGGCGGCGACTCCCGGCCCAGCACCGCCTGCCGTTCCATCCGGGAGGTGAGCCGCTGCTACGCCGGGAGTACGCGCACGACCGCGCCGGCCTGGCGATCTATCTCTGCGTGCTGATGCACGACGCGATCGCCGACGCCCTGGGGCTGAGGTCGGGCGAGATCGACCAAGCCGAGTATTTCGCCCGGTTCATCGGCTGGACCCGACCGTGGCCGACGTGAGGCGCTCCAGGTGCCGCAACGGCAGGTGCGGCGGCTGCCACTCCAGGAACAGGGCGGTGGCGTCGTCTTCGAGCTCGTCCCGCTGGTGGGTGAGGACGGCGCGGACCAGCCGACGCATCGTCTCCGGGCTGGGCAGCTGGTCGTTGAGGGCACGCTCGACGAAGTCGACGAGCCGGTCCAGCCCGAACCGCTCCCCGTCGGCGCCGCGCGCGTCGGTGATGCCGTCGGTGTAAGCGAGGACCCGGTCGCCCGGGTGCAGCGCCTCCTCGTGCACCCGCGGACGGCGGTGCGCCGACAGGTTGCCCAGGCCGAGCGGCAGCGCGGTCGGACCCGGCAGCACCCGGACGGCCCTGCCGTCGCGCAGCAGCATGGCGCCCGGGTGGCCGGCGTTGATGACCCGGAGCCTGCCGGTACGCCGGTCGAGCTCGCCGAGCAGCGCGGTCGCGAACGTGTGTGGGTGTTCGGCGCGCACCCACCTGTCGATGCTGACCGCCGTGTCGACCAGGTCGAGGCCGGTACGCCTGGCGTTGCGGTACGCGCTGACCACGAGCGAGGCCAACGCGCTCGCCTTGATGCCGTGCCCGCAGGTGTCGAAGAGCGCGACGCTCAGCACGTCACCGTTGAGCGCGTAGTCGAAGACGTCCCCGCCGACGTCGTAGCACGGTTCGAGGATGGCGGTGATCACCAGGTCGTCGGTCGCGAAGGTCAGCGGCGGCAGCAGTCCCCACACGACCTCGGCGGCGACCTGCATCGGGAGGCGGCGGCGGATCCGTTCCACGATGTCGCCGTAGTGCTGGCGGTTCACCAGGATCTGGGCGACGTTCACCGCCACCTCCCAGGCCGGCCGGTCCAGCGCCGGGTCGCCGGCGCGCGGCGACACGATCTCCAGCACGCCCAGCCGTTCGCACCCGAGCAGCAGGGGCACCCAGAGCCGGTCCGGGTGGTCGGGAGCGCGCTGCACGCGAAGACTTGTGTACGCGCGACCGGCCAGGGTCGTCTCGATCGACAGCTCGCTCCGGGGCGATCCGGCGTCGGGCAGGGGCACGAGGGCGGACTGCGGGTAGTCGGCCAGGTAGATCACGATCTCGGTGGCGCCGACGGCCGGCGCGGCCTGGCTCACCAGGAACGACAGCTCGTCCGGCCCGCCCCGGGGCGCGTGGAGTTGCAGCCAACGCGCCACGTCGCCGCCGTCGACCACACCCACCTCCCCCTGTCCCCACCACCGTAGGGACGCCGACGGCAAACCGCCAACGGGCTAGACGGGGCGGTTCAGGACGAACGTCTCCAGCTCGGCCCCGCCGTACCAGTCGGTGCGGACCCCGACGTGGGTCATCCCGAGCCGCCGGGCCACCGCCACCGACGGCTCGTTGCCGGCCATCACCACCGCGTGGACCCGGGCCGTTCCGGCGGCGAACTCCCGCGCCAGCACCGCCCGGGCCGCCTCGGTGGCGTAGCCGTGGCCCTGGGCGTCGGGGTGCAGGTGCCAGCCGACCTCCAGGTCGTCGGTCGGGGTGACGCCGTCGCGACCGGGCAACGGCTTGAGCAGGACGCTGCCGGCCGCGCCGCCCGCCGCGCGCGGCTCGATCGCCCACAGGCCCCACCGACCGTCGTACGGGGCGTTGCGCTCCCGCCACGAGCGCACCCGCTCCACCGCCTGGCCCGGGTCGGTCAGCAGCCCTCGGCCGCCGCCCAGCCAGCGCATCACCTCCTCGCGGGAGTAGATGTCGTAGACCACGGCGAGGTCCTCGGGTGACTCGGTCCAGTCCCGGACCACGAGCCGCGCGGTCGAGGCGATCATCATGACGCCGGATCGTAATGCGTGGCCGGTCACCGCACGGGGAACGAGGGGGCGATGGGCGACGGGTGGCAACGGGCGAAACGGATCACCTCGGCGGCGTTCCGGCCGGTCCGGGGCCGGGACCTGTCGCTGCACGCCGCCGCGATCACGTTCTACGGGGCGATCGCGGTGGTGCCGGTGGCGCTGCTCGCGATCTGGCTCACCGGGCTGCTCGCCGGCGCCGACCGGGTACGCCGGCTGACCTCGTACGCCATCGAGACGCTGCCCACCGAGATCGGCGCGCACCGGGCGGTGGCCGCGCTCGTCGAAGCCGGGTTGGGGCTGACCCCGCTGCTGGCCCTGGCGTCGCTGCTGCCGGCCTCGCTCTACGGCGAAGGGCTGCGCCGGGCGTTCGTCTCGGTGGCCGAGCCGCGCGGCGAGTCCGGCGCGCTCGTCGGCTGGCGCGGCCGGCTGCTGCTGCTGCCGCTGCTCGCGCCCGCCCCCGCGCTGCTGCTGTCGATCCTGATGGCGTTGCCACTCACCACCCGGCTCGTGCGCCAGGGCGGCTGGATCGGCGCGCTCGGCGTGGTGCTGTCGTTCCTGGCGGTGTGGCTGGTGCTCACGCCGGTGCTGGTGTGGGTGTTCCGGGTGGTCGGCCCGGCCTCCCCGGACTGGCTCGCCACGCTGGGCATGGGCTCGTTCACCGCCGCGAACCTCTCCGGCTTCCTGCACGGCTTCGTGCTGTTCGCCTCGCTGCCGCTGAACCTGGGCGTGCCGTTCGGCGGGTTCGACGAGATCGGCGCCGGGGTGGCGGTGCTGCTCTGGCTCTACCTGTTCCACGTGATCGTGCTGGCCGGATATTCGGCCACGCTGGCGTTGGGCCGGTGGCGGGCCGCCCACCTGGCGGCCCGCCCCTGACCGAGGGTCAGCGCCGGAACGGGCCGCGCACCTCGTAGGTGATGCCGCCGCTGCCGGCCTTGGCCCCGCTGGTGCCGCGCTGCGAGGAGAAGTAGAGCCGGCTGCCGTCGGGCGAGAACGCCGGCCCGGTGATCTCCGAGCCGGCCTGCCCGAGGAGCCGGGCGAACGGCGTCACCACACCGGCCGGCGTGATCATGTTGATCTCCATGTCGCCGCCGTCCTCGGCCACGTACAAATCGCCACCCGCGCTGCCGGTGATGTTGTCCACCCCGGTCAGCGGCGCCGCGCCGGTCTCCACCAGCGAGTCGTCGTACGCCAGGTCGAGCCGCTGCGCCACCGCGTCGTACGCCCACACCCGGTTGTCACCCTTGGTGGTGAACCAGCAGGTGTCGTCCGCGTACCAGCAGCCCTCCCCGCCGTCGAACGACTGCGCGTCGCGCACCTGGCGGCGGGTGGGCGCCGGGAAGCCGTCCCGGTCCGGCACGTCCTGCCAGGTGACCGGCCCGGTCACCTGCCCGTCCCGGGCGCAGAGCACCTGGAGCCGACCGGTGCGCAGGTCGCCCCACGTGTCCGGGACGAAGCGGTAGAAGCAGCCGTCCGGCTCGTCCTCGGTCAGGTAGACCACCTGCCGGACCGGGTCGCACGCCGCCGCCTCGTGCTTGAACCGCCCCATCCGCGTCCGTTCCTCGCCCGCCCGGCCGCCGCCCGGCCAGGTCTCGAAGACCCGACCCAGCGGCACCTCTTCGCAGGAGAGCCACGTCCCCCACGGGGTGGCCCCGCCCGCGCAGTTGGTGTTGGTGTCGCTGAGGATCCGGTACGCGGCGGCGACCGACCCGTCGGCCGCGAACCGCAGGGCCGAGGCGCCGCCGACAAGCGGGACCTCCGAGTTGGAGACGTAGATCCAGCCGTCGCCGGCCGGGAAACACGCGCCGCCGTCCGGCGCCGGGTGCCAGACGTACGAGGTGCCGGGGACGCGCTGGCCGGACCGGGCGACCACCCGACCGGTGAAGCCGGCGGGCACCTGGAGGCCGTTGGCGTCGGCGGCCAGCAGGTCGCCGTAGGGGCCGGGGCCGGGTTGGGCGGGGGTGGCCGGGGCCGCCGCGGCCCAGAGACTGCCGGCGAAGGCGGTGCCACCGGCCACGGTGACGGCGCGCAGGACGGTACGACGATCCATCGGTTGACCTCCCGGGGTGGCGGTTGGCTCTGCGCCGACCGTAGCGCCGCGTCGGCATCGACCGCTGCCTCTGCCCGGTGAACGCGGGGTGACGTCAGAGCCGGTCCACGTACCGCTTCGCCTCGGCCAGCGACCAGCTCGTGTGCTCGCGTACCAGCTTGACGGCGTGGATCTTCTTCCCGGTGCGGACGAGCCGGGTCGCCTCGGCGCGCACCTCACCGTCCGGGTCGGCCGGACCGGCGGGCACGACCGGCAGCGTGCCGCCCGCCCGCAGCGCGTCGACCGCCTGCTTCGCCTCCAGCAGCGGCAGCCCGGTCTGCTGGCGGAGCAGCTTGACCGCCTCGACCGTCCGTCCCGCGCGGGCCAGCCGGAGCACCTCGGCCTGCCCGCCGCCGGTGGCCGGATCCGGGGCGACCAGCTCCCGGGGGCGGCCGGCGGCACGCCGCAACACGAACACGAGCAGGAGCACGGCGAGCCCCGCCAGAAGCGCGAACTGGACACCCTCGGACATGCGCGCCACGGTAGCGTCCCGCCGCGAACCCTCCCGCCGGGGTCGGCCCGGCAGTAGGCTCCGGTCCCATGAACGACGGGAGTGAGCTGCCGTCCCGCGCCGACGTCGTGGTGGTCGGCTCCGGGCACAACGGTCTGGTCTCGGCCGTCCTGCTGGCCCGCGCCGGCCTCGACGTGCTGGTGCTGGAGGCCGCCGGGGTGATCGGCGGGGCCACCCGCACCGAGACCCCGTTCCCGCTGGTGCCCGGGCTGCGCCACTCCACCGGGTCGTACCTGCTCGGGCTGATGCCGCCGGAGCTGCTCGCCACGCTCGACGTGACCATTCCGGTGCTCCGGCGCGACCCGCACTACTTCCTGCCCACGCCCGGCGGGCCCGGCTCGCCGTACCTCCTCTTCGGCCGCGACACCGCGGCCACCCGGCGGCAGCTCACCGACATGTTCTCGGCGGCGGACGTGGCCGCCGACGACGCGCTCCAGGCCGAACTGGCCCAGCTCCGCGACGACCTGGGGCCGGCCTGGCTGGCCGAGCCGCTGCCGGTCGAGGAGACCGCCGAACGCTACGTCCGGCCGGCGCTGCGGCAGGTCTTCGTCGACCTGGTCCGTGGCTCGGTCGCCGACTACCTGGCCCGCTTCGACTTCCGCTCCGAGCTGCTGGTCAGCATGTACGCGGTGACCGACGGCCTGTCCGGGCTCAACGCCGGGCCGGACGACCCGGGCACCGGGCACAACTTCCTGGTGCACAACATGTGCCGGCTACCGGGCGCGGGCGGCACCTGGATGATCGCCGAGGGCGGCATGGGCACGGTGTCGCGTACCTTCGCCGACGCCGCCCGGGCCGCGGGCGCCCGGATCGTCACCGGCGCCCCGGTCACCGCGATCACACTCGACGGCGGCGCCGCCTCCGGCGTGGTGCTCGCCGACGGCCGCGAGGTGGCGACGTCCGTGGTGCTCGGGGCGTGCGACCCGTACCGGCTGATGGGGTTGCTGCCCGACGGCGCGCTCCCGGCGGAGCTGGGCGCGCGGATGGCGGCGGTCCGCCGGCCCGGCACCACGCTCAAGCTCAACCTGGCGCTCACCGGGCTGCCGCGCTTCTCCTGCCTGCCGGCCGACGCGCCGAGCCCGTTCGGCTCCACCATCCACCTGCTCCCCGGCTCCGACTCGCTGGTCGGCGGTGGCGGCGCGTCGCCGATGACCGCGCTGCGCGGCATGTGGGCCGACGTGCGGGCCGGGCGGCTGCCGGACGAGCCGACCATCGAGTGGTACCTGCACACCACCGTCGACCCGTCGCTGCGAGACGACGCCGGGCACCACTCGTCGGCGCTGTTCGTCCAGTCGGTCCCCTACGAGCTGGCCGGCACGACCTGGGACGCGGCGCTGCCCGGCTACGTCGAGAAGCTGGTCGCGATCTGCGAGCGGTACGCGCCGGGCGTCGGCGACCTGATCGCGGACGCGGTGCCGCTGCCCCCGCCCGGCATCGAGGCCCACTTCGGCATCACCGGCGGGCACATCCACCACGTCGACAACACGGCGTCGTTCACCGACCGGATGCCGTACGCCACAGGCGTGCCGGGCGTCTACGCCGGCAGCGCCGGCTGCCACCCGGCCGGCAGCGTGATCGGCGCCGCCGGCCACAACGCCGCCCGCCGCATCCTCGCCGACATGTAAGGCGGGGGCCCCGCTTAACGCCTGCGGTATAGGCGGGGCCCCCGCTTAACACCTCACGGCGAGGCGGCCTCCTGGCCGGCGCGCGGGAGGTCACCCGGACCCCGGATCACGTAGAGGCCGACGAGCAGCAGGTACGCCAGCAGGCTGAGGATCGGGTCGACGAACACCACCGCGAACGCCACCAGGTAGAGCAGCGGGCCGAGCCGGAACCGGCGGGCCACCGCCCGGGCCAGCCGCGGGTCGAGATCCGGGTGCAGGAGCCCCCGCCTGCGCGCCCACCACCAGCTCAGGTTGAAGAAGAACGCCTCACCGAGCACCGTGCCGACGTAGAGCGCGGCGGTCAACCGCTGTTCGCCGGCCGTGCCGCGCAGGTAGTCCGCCAGCAGGTTCGCGGTGAACGGGATGGCCGCCACGAACATCAACAACAGCAGATTGAACACCAGCAGCATCTGGTCCACCCGGCAGACGTAACGCCACATGTTGTGGTGGGTCAACCAGACCTGACCGACCACCGCAAACGTGATCACGTACGCCAGGTAGGCCCGCCACTCGTGCCCGAGCGCGGCCGGCAGCCCCTTGTCGTCCGGGGCGTCCGGACCGAACTGGAGCAGCTCGACCGCCATCAGCGTGAGCACGATGGCGATCACCGCGTCACTGAACGCCTCCACCCGGGAGGCGTCCCGCGCCATCTCGCTCCCGCGCCCGAACCGGTACTCCGGCTCCCTGTCCGCCCCCGTCACGCCGCCCCCTCACCAGGAGATCGTCGCGCGTCGGGGACGGACGGCGGGGCGAAAGCGTCAGATGATCGCGTCCCCGGCCGGCGCCGGCGTCTCCGCGTCGGCCCGGTGGGCGCGGACCTTGTGCCCGACGCTGGTCAGGCAACGGCCGCTGGGCAGGTCGAACTTCCAGCCGTGCAACTGGCAGGTGAGCTGGTCGCCGTCGACGATGCCGAACCGGCTCAGGTCCGCCTTCAGGTGCGGGCAGCGCCGCTGCACCACCCAGCCGTCGAGCGTGATGTCCTCGGCGTCGACCGCCCGCTCGTGCTCGTCGTACCAGCCCTCGGCGTACTGGAGGCGCTCCTCGGAAAGGCACTTGAAGAAGGCGTAGACGAACTCGTTGTACTGGCCGATCCGGGCCGCGGAGAACCGGCAGGACAGGAAGAGCGAGTTGACCCAGTCCACCTCGCCGATGTGCAGCAGGTGCTCGACAAGCGCCCGCTCGGTGCGGAAGCGGTAGCGGACCTTCTCGTCCGCGTACGGCCGGACCTCCTTGCCCGGGAAGTCCACCACGATCGACTCGACGTCGTCCCCGTCGTAGCCCACCAGGTCGAAGCGGACCGGACCGCCGACACCCTTGGCCAGGTAGATCGACTCGTCGAGCAGCGGCTCGATCCGCCGCTTCATCTCGCCCAGCACGTCGATCTCGGGGTGCCGCCAGGACGCCTTCTCCGCCTCGATGACCTGACGCTTGCGTGCCCGCATCTCCTCCAGGTGGGCGACCTTGTTCGCGAAGAACTCCTCGACCGGCTGCGGATGGGTGGTGGTCGTGCCGGACGTGGTGACCTCGGCGACGCTGCCGGGCAGCAGCACGATGCCGTTGGTGCCGCCGACCTTCGCGTACTCGGCCAGGAAGACCGACTGGTCGGGGAAGATGTTGCCCTCGTCGCCGAAGATGTCGTTGAACTGCCACAGCTCGTCGTCGAGGAAGCACGGCGGGCCGGCGATCGGGAAGACGTTGTCGGCCTTCAGGTCGTCGATGTAGCGCCAGGTGCGGTCGAACTGCCGGTCCCTCTTCTGCTTGCCGAACGCGGTCTTCGCCGACTGCGGCAGCTCGTAGACCATCGGATACCAGATCGCGCCGGAGAACTGGAGCATGTGCGCGTGCACATGGCCCAACTCGGCGAAGGCGGTCAGGTCGGTGGGGCGGGCGTCGTTCTGGTTGAGCAGCCGGACGCCGTCGTACTCGACCCAGAGCGACGAGTCGCCGATCGGGCCGTCGGTCGGGCTGGTCAACGCCTGGATCATGATCTTCAGCCCGCCGGGCAGCTCCACGACCTGCTCGTTCGGGGCCTTGAGGAACTTGGTGAAGCCCAACGCCCGCAGCTCGTCCTCCATCTCGGAGGTGGGGAACTCGGGCAGCAGCACGGTGGCGTCCTTGGAGATCACGTCGCGCAGGTGCTTGGCGTCGAAGTGGTCCCGGTGCAGGTGCGACACGTACAGGTAGTCGACCTGGCCCAGCGTCGCCCAGTCGAGCTGCGAGTTGTCCGGGAAGGGGAACCACGAGGCGAAGTAGGCGGGGTTGACCCACGGGTCGCACAGGATGCTGCCCGCGGGCGTGTCGATCCGCATGCTGGCGTGGCCCGTACCGGTCACTCGCACCGTAGTCCCCCTCGAAAAAGGCATCAGGCGTACGCCACGACGCTACCGGAGACAGTGTGGTCGCCGTTCCGCGACGCCCGTAGCGGTCGCCCTCGCGGGTCATCCGTGTCCCGTCCGGCCGGACCCTGCGGCGGGCCGATCACGGGGCGTGCCAGACTAACCGGAGATCCGATCGCGAGGGAAGGACCGACAGTGGCAGGAGACGAGCCGGTAACCGCGCCAGATCAGCACAGGCCCGGGCACCGCAGGTCCGGGCGGATCGGCGCGGTGGTGTCGGCGGTGGCCCTGGTGTTGATGGCGCTCTGCGGCACCGAGGAAGGCCGGGTGGAGGACATCTGGCTGTTCGGGATCGCCGCGCTGCTGCTCGCCATCGTCATCGGCGACGCGGTGCTGCGCCGCAACGGCCTGCGGTCCTGACACCCGCCGCCGGCGGTACGCGGAAGGGCCCGTCCCCCGGGGGGCGGGCCCTTCGCCGTCGGCACCGGGCTCAACGACCCAGCAGGATGTCCTGTACGTCCTTGAGCGCGGCGTCGACCTCCGCCTCGAAGTAGCCGCCGGGCACCAGCCCGAACCGCAGCGTGTCGAGGTCCTTCGGGTTCACCGGCATCGCGTTGCGCCCCTGCATGCCGCCGAGCAGCGTCTCGAAGAACCGGTCGACCTGGTCCGGGTCGTACCCGCTGCCGAACCGGCGGACCTGGAAGCTGCGCCGGATCTGGTCGACCCGGTAGAGGTCGCTGCCGGGCGGGCCGGCCATCGGCGGACCCACCATCGGCGGGCCGGCGGCCGGCGGACCGACAAGCGGCGGACCCGTCATCGAGGGGCCACCGCCGTAGCCGGAGTCCGGCGGGCCGTAGCCCGGATCCGGCGGGCCGTAGCCCTGCTGCGGCAGCGCCGGCGGACCGGCCGGGCCGCGTCCGCGCAGCTCACGCAGGTCACGCTCGGGCATCCGGATCTCCGCGGTCATGTCGGCGCGACCGTGCCGGCCCGCTTCGAAGCCGTCGAACCTGTCACTCGGGCCGCCGTACGCACCCTGGCCGGGCTCCGGGCCGTACCCTCCCGGGCCCTGGTCCGGCGGACCGTAGCCACCGTGGCCGGGGTCCTGGCCGTACCCGCTCGGGCCGGGCGGCAGGCCACGCGGCGGCGGGCCGCCGTGGCCCATCGGCGCGCCCGGCGGCGGACCCATCGGACCCGGACCGGCCGGGCCACGCGGCGCGTCGTAGCCGCCGCGCGGGTTGTCGTAGCCACCGGCGAACGCGCCGGTCGGCTCGTCGTAGCGGTTGCCGTAGCGGTCGGCGGGCGGACCGGCCTGCGCCGGCATCTGCCGCGGCGGCATCGGCGGCTGCGACACCGGGGACAGGCCACGATCGTCGCGCATCGGCGGGCCGAGCCGGTCGGCCATCCGGGGATCGACGCCCCGCCCGCCGGGAGCGCCAGCGCGTTCCTCCAGCTCGGCGAGCTGCCGCTCGACCCGGTCGAGGTGCAGGTCGACCTGCCACTCGTCGTAGCCGTTGAACCGGACCCGGAAGACGACGTCGTGGACCTCCTGGGAGGCGACGGGCGCGCCCACCGGCTGGCCGTCGAGGGTCGCCTCGACCCGGTCCAGGAAGGCGTCCACCTCGTCGACCTTGTATCCCCGGCGGAGTGCCTTACGCCGGAAACGCTGACCCTGACTCGCCACTATGTCTCCTGGTCTCGTACCGCTACGCGGTTGCCGCGCGTGGGTCGCTGTCCATGTCCTCGGCGGCGGCGAGCTGCCCACACGCTCCGTCGATCTCGCGACCTCGGGTGTCCCGCACCGTGGTGGACACCCCGGCGTCGCGCAACCGCCGGACGAACTCCCGCTCGACCGGCTTCGGGCTGGCGTCCCAGCGGCTGCCCGGAGTCGGGTTGAGCGGGATCAGGTTCACGTGGGCCAACTTGCCGGCCAGCAGCCGCCCGAGCAGATCGGCCCTCCACGGCTGGTCGTTCACGTCCTTGATCATCGCGTACTCGATGGACACGCGACGCCCCGTCGTGGCCGCGTAGCCCCACGCCGCGTCCAGCACCTCGGACACCTTCCAGCGCTGGTTGACCGGGACGAGTTCGTCGCGCAGCCCATCATCGGGGGCGTGCAGCGACAACGCAAGGGTCACCGAGAGGTCTTCGCTGGCCAGTCGGCGGATGGCCGGGACCAGCCCGACCGTGGAAACGGTGATGTGCCGCTGGGACAGGCCGAGGCCCTCCGGCGCCGGCGACACCAGCCGGCGGATCGCCGCCACCACCCGCGAGTAGTTGGCAAGCGGCTCGCCCATGCCCATGAACACCACGTGCGACAGCCGCGGCGGCGAACCGGCGACCGCGCCGGAGGCGGCCACCCCGGCCAGGTAGACCGCCTGGTCGACGATCTCCGCGGTGGAGAGGTTGCGGGTCAGCCCGGCCTGGCCGGTGGCGCAGAACGGGCAGGCCATCCCGCAGCCGGCCTGGCTGGAGATGCAGACGGTGACCCGGTCCGGGTAGCCCATCAGCACGCTCTCCACGAGCGAGCCGTCGTGCAGCCGCCAGAGCGCCTTGCGGGTCGCGCCGTCGTCGCAGGCCAGCTCGCGCACCGGCGTGAGCAGGGTGGGCAGCAGCGTGCCGGCCAGCCGTTCCCGGGTCGCCGCCGGCAGGTCGGTCATCCGCTCCGGGTCGCGGACCAGCCGGCCGAAGTAGTGGTTCGAGACCTGCTTGGCGCGGAACGCGGGCTCGCCCAGCTCGGTGACGAGCGCCTGCCGGCCCGACAGGTCCAGGTCGGCGAGGTGGCGGGGAGGCATCGTGGGCCGGCGGCCACGGGCGTCGGGGTCTACGGAGATCAGCGGGAGGCTCGTCATGACGGGTCCAGTCTGACACGCGCCGCGCCGCACGCACCCGTCCGTGGGTCCCGAATCGTGACCGACCGGCCATTCCGCCCGGGGGCGCCGAGGTGATCCATCCCTCAACCCACCACCGGCACGAAGACCGCGAGCAGCAGGTACGCCGTCGGCACCGCGAACAGGATCGAGTCGAGCCGATCCATCAAGCCGCCGTGACCCGGCAGCAGGTTGCTCATGTCCTTGACGCCCAGATCCCGCTTGATCATCGACTCGCCGAGGTCGCCGAGCACCGCCGCGCAGGAGATCGCCACCCCGAACAGCGCGCCCCACCACGGCGCCACCTCGAACAGCAGCCACAACAGCAATGCGCTGCCCGCCGCGGCGGCGGTCACCGAGCCGGCGAAGCCCTCCCAGGACTTCTTCGGGCTGATCCTCGGGGCCATCGGATGCTTACCGAAGGCCACCCCGGCGGCGTACCCGCCGGTGTCGGAGAGCACCACTGCCACAAGCGTGACGAGCACCCGCAGGTGACCGTCGTCGGGCGCGGCGGCGAGCAGGGCGGCGAAGCCGGCGAGAAAGGGCACGTAGACGGTGATCAGCGTGGCCGCGGTCAGGTCACGCTGGTAGTTGCCGGGCCCGTCGCCCAGCCGCCAGATCATCGTGCCCAGCACGGTGACCAGCAGCCCGAGACAGAGCGCGTCCGGGCCGGCGAACCAGGCCAGCCCGATCATGATCACCCCGCCGGCCACGAGCGGCACCAGCGGCGGATGGGCGCCGCTGCGCCGCACCGCCCGGGCCATCTCCCAGATGCCGATGGCCACGGCGGCGACGAGCACGGCGAGGAACCCCGGCAGGAAGAAGAAGAGCGGCACCACGATCGCCGCGCCGAGACCCACCCCGACGCCGATCGCCGCCGGCAGGTTGCGCCCCGCCTTCGACGCCCGGGGCGCGGCCGTCGGGGGACGCTCCGCGCTCGCCCGCCGACGCCCCTTCGACCGGCGACCGGCCGGCGGCTCGGGCGTGGGCTCGTCGCGTACCACCGGAAGGTGCTCGGTCGGCTCGTCCCGCACCGGGGCGATCTGCGCGGTCGGATACTCGTCGTCGGGCCGCGGGCCGGGACCGCCGGGCCCCGGCCCGACCGGCCGACCACGCTCCGCGGCCGGAGGTCCGTCGTACGGCCGCGGCCCGTCGCGGCGCGGCGAACCGTTCGGGTACGGCGGGGCGTACGCCTCCCGGTCGACGGGCGGCGCGAACGCGTCCGGGCCAGCGGGCGGGGCGTACCCGTCCGGGCCGGGCGCGGGACGCCGCCACGGGCCGGGCTCCAGGTCGGTCTCCGGCCAGGGCAGAGCGGGGGCCGGGCGGTCCCAGCCTCGCGGCTCGGCGCTGCCGTAGGGGTCGGGGTGGGACATCACGCACCGGCAGAGGGTACGAAAGCCACCACATGACGCAAGACCAAGACCATCCCCTACCGGCGTGAGACTTCCTGTTTGACCGACCGACGGCCGGGCGATTCCCGCCGTTCACCCCGTAGTGGTCGGGTATCGTGCCGAGCCTACTGCACCCGGAACGCGCCGAGGGTCGACGCCGTCCGGGCACGACGACGGCACCGGGCCGCCGCCCGGGTCGCGGACGGCGGCGACGCGGTGCCGTGACGGGTACGCGGGCCGCTCAGACCTCGAGCAGCTCGCTCTCCTTGTGCTTGACCATCTCGTCCACGGTGGCGACGAAGCGCTGGGTCAGGTCGTCCAGGTCCTTCTCCGCGCGCCGGCCCTCGTCCTCGCCGACCTCGCCGTCCTTGACCAGGCGGTCCAGCTCTTCCTTGCCCTTGCGACGGATGTTGCGGACGGCGACCTTGGCCTCCTCGCCCTTCTGCCGGGCGATCTTGATCATGTCCCGCCGCCGCTCCTCGGTCATCTGCGGCAGCACGATGCGCAACTGGGTGCCCTCGTTGTTCGGGTTGACCCCGAGGTCCGAGTCGCGGATCGCCTTCTCCATCGCAGCCAACTGCGAGTTGTCGTACGGCTTGATGATCACCATGCGCGGCTCGGGCACCGCGATGGACGCCATCTGCGGCAGCGGGGTCGGGCTGCCGTAGTAGTCGATGGCGATCCGGGAGAACATGGCGGCGTTGGCGCGACCGGTGCGGATCCCGCCGAATTCCTCCCTGGCGTGCTCGATGGCACGCTCCATCTTCTCCTCCGCCTCGAGGAGGGTGTCGTCGATCACCGGTCTCCTCGCCTCCTTCTGTCGCTCGTCGTTGGCTGTGCTGTGGGGCTGTGGCAGAGGACCGCTGCCGGTCCGGCGGACCACTCAGGCGGTGATCAGCGTGCCGATCTTCTCACCGCCGACGGCCCGGACGATGGTGTCGTCGCCCTGGGCGCCGAAGACCAGCATCGGCAGGCCGTTCTCCATGCAGAGGCTGAACGCGGCGGCGTCGGCCACCCGCAGGTTACGGCGCAGCACCTCGGAGAAGGTGATCGAGTCGAGCTTGCTCGCGGTCGGGTCGATCCGGGGGTCGGCGGTGTAGACCGCGTCCACACCGTTCTTGCTCATCAGCACCACGTCCGCGCGGATCTCCAGCGCGCGCTGGGCGGCCACCGTGTCGGTGGAGAAGTAGGGCATCCCGGCGCCGGCGCCGAAGATGACCACGCGGCCCTTCTCCAGGTGCCGGATCGCGCGCAACGGGATGTACGGCTCGGCGACCTGGGCCATGGTGATGGCGCTCTGCACCCGGGTCTCGATGCCCTCCTTCTCCAGGAAGTCCTGGAGCGCGAGGCAGTTCATCACGGTGCCCAGCATGCCCATGTAGTCGGCGCGGGCCCGGTCCATGCCCCGCTTCTGCAACTCGGCGCCACGGAAGAAGTTGCCGCCACCGACCACCACGGAGACCTGTACCCCACGGCGGACCACGGTGGCGATCTGCCGGGCGATGCCCTGCACGACGTCCGGGTCGACGCCGATCGCGCCGCCGCCGAAGACCTCACCGGAAAGCTTCAGCACCACCCGACGGGACCGACCGGGCGGCGGGGCGGTCGGGTCATCCGCCGCCAGGATCCGGTCACTCACAACCTGCGTCATCCGCCCCGCCCCTTCTCCCCGCGCATCGCGCGGGCATCGCGTACCTGCCCTTGCCGACCCTATGCGACGAGGAGGCCGCGGTGCCTGTCGCGTACACCGGCGGCCTCCTCGTCGACGTTCTCCGTGCGCCCGGGCTCACCGGCCGGGCGCGGCGGCTCAGGCCTGACCGACCTCGAACCGCACGAAGCGGGTCACCTCGATGCCGGCCTCGGCCAGCACCTGCTTGACGGTCTTCTTGTTGTCGGCCACGGCCGCCTGCTCCAGCAGGACGAAGTCCTTGAAGAAGGCGTTGACCCGACCCTCGACGATCTTCGGCAGCGCCGCCGCGGGCTTGTTCTCCTCGCGGGCGGTCTGCTCGGCGATGCGCCGCTCGGACTCGACCGTCTCGGCGGGCACCTCGTCGCGGGTGAGGTACTTCGGCCGCATGGCGGCGATCTGCATGGCCACGCCGCGCGCGTCGGCGTCGGCCGCCTCGTCGGTCTTTCCGGCGTACTGCACCAGCACGCCGACCGCCGGGGGCAGGTCCTGGCTCTTGCGGTGCAGGTAGACCGCGGTGGTGCCGTCGAGCTTGGCGAAGCGGTTGAGCACCAGCTTCTCGCCGATCTTGGCGGACTGCTCCTGGATCAGGTCGGCCACGCTCTTGCCGTCGAGGGTGCTGGCGAGCAGCTCCTCGGCGTTGGCGGCGCCGCTGGTCACGCCGTGCTCGACGAGCTGCTGGGCCAGCGAGATGAAGGCGTCGTTCTTGGCGACGAAGTCGGTCTCGCAGTTGAGCTCGAGGAGCGCCTGGCCGGAGTGGGCGACGAGACCGTTGGCGGCGGTGCGGCCGGCCCGCTTGCCGACGTCCTTGGCGCCCTTGACGCGCAGGATCTCGACGGCCTTGTCGAAGTCGCCCTCGGCCTCGGTCAGCGCCTTCTTGGAGTCCATCATGCCGGCGCCGGTGAGGTCGCGGAGCTTCTTGACGTCCGCGGCGGTGAAGTTGGACATGACTCTCTCTTCGGTGTCTGTGACTACTGCGGTGGGTTGGTCAAGCTGCCGGTTACCCGGAACCGGGCCGGTGTGCCCCGGTGTGTCCGCCGTGTCCCGCCGCCCTGCGACGGCGGGACACGGCGCTGCGATCACTCGGCGGCGGCGGTCGCCGGCTGCTCGTCGGCCTTCTTCGGCTCCTCGGCGGCGGCCGGCTGCTCGGCAGCGGCGGGCTGCGCGGCGGCGGGCTGCTCGTCGGCCTTCTTCGGCTCCTCAAGCAGCTCGCGCTCCCACTCGGCCAGCGGCTCGTCGGCGCCGACCTGACCCGCCTCGGGCTTCTCGTCGCCGCCCCGGCCACGGCCGGAGCGGGCGATCAGACCGTCGGCCACGGCCGCGGCGACGACCTTGGTCAGCAGCTCGGCCGACCGGATGGCGTCGTCGTTGCCCGGGATCGGGAAGTCGACCTCGTCCGGGTCGCAGTTGGTGTCGAGCACCGCGATCACCGGGATGCCCAGCTTGCGGGCCTCGTCGACGGCGATGTGCTCCTTCTTGGTGTCGACGATCCAGACCGCGGCCGGGAGCTTCTGCATGTCCCGCAGGCCACCCAGGGTGCGGGTCAGCTTGATCTTCTCGCGGGAGAGCTGGAGGGTCTCCTTCTTGGTGTAACCGGCGGCGGTGCCGCTCAGGTCACCGAGGGCCTCAAGCTCCTTCATCCGCTGGAGCCGCTTGTACACGGTCTGGAAGTTGGTCAGCATGCCACCGAGCCAGCGGTGGTTGACGTACGGCTGGCCGACCCGGGTCGCCTGCTCGGCGATGGCCTCCTGGGCCTGCTTCTTGGTGCCGACGAACAGGATGCTGCCGCCGCCCGCGACGGTGGAGCGGATGAACTCGTACGCCTTCTCGATGTAGTCGAGGGTCTGGCGCAGGTCGATGATGTAGATACCGTTGCGCTCGGTGAAGATGAAACGCTTCATCTTCGGGTTCCAGCGCCGGGTCTGGTGCCCGAAGTGCACACCGCTCTCCAGCAGCTGACGCATGGTCACGACGGCCATGGTGGCTAACTCCTACTGTGTCCCTGGTTGTCCGTCCAGCCGGCGGCCGGACGCCTGGCGCCCGGTCGTCGGCCAGGGTGGGCCCGGGTGAAGAACCGGGACCAGGGAGGCCGCCGCTCCGCGGAAAGACCGTGGAGAGGGCGCGCGAGGTCGACCGCGCGAGGCGGTCGCCAGTTGTCGAGTGTACGCGCTCTCCCCGTACCCCGGCCCCGGGGTACGGAGCCCGCGGGGTGGGCTTGATCCACTCCAGCTCGGCGAGGTGGCGGCATCACGGCGGCCCGGATACCACCACCTCGGCGTACCGGCGTGGATCTTGGGGCGGCGCGGTCAGCGCGCGGCGAGCGCGGCGGCGACGAAGAGCACCAGACCGACGGTCAGGTACGCGGTCGGCGGGCGCAGCCAGCCACGACTGCCGTCGGCAAGCGCCAGCCCACCGGTACGCAGGCCGTACAGCCCGGCGCCGAAGATCGGCAGCCCGACCACCAGGAACGTGCCCACCACGACGTGCGACGTCGACACCGGGTCCCCGACCAGCCCGTGCAGCAACACCCGCACTGCCGGCACCTCCAGCACCAGCACCAGGACCGCCAGCAGCACCGCCAGCGCCGGACGCCGGGTCCGGTAGACGCCGTCACCGGGCGGCGGGGTGTCCGTCCGGGGCACCACCGCCGGCATCGGGCCGGTCGGCATCTCCAGCGGATTCACCGGCGCGGCCGGATCCGCCGCAGCGGTCGGACGCTCCCCCACCCGCAGCGGGGTGGCCGCGCCGGGATCCGTCCGGCCGCCGACCGAGATCTGCGTCCCGCCCGTCGTGGTGGGCTCCGCCGACCGGCCGGTGTCCACGATCGGGTAGCCGCCCAGCGGGCCGGGGCGGGCCGGATCGGCATTGCCGGCCAGAGCGTCGGCGCCCTGCGCCCCGAGCCCGTACGGGTCGGTGCCCCCGCCACGGGCGGCCTGGATCGGGTCGGCCAGCGGGTTCGTCGCCCCGCGCGACGCCGTGCCGAGCGCGTCCACGCCGCTGCGGGACAGCGGATCCTCACCGCCGGTCGCGCCGGCCGCCTCCCGGGCCGCCCGTCGACCCGCGCGGCCGGGCAGCTCACCGGAGACCTCCGGGTCGTCCGGGCGCTGCGACCGCCAACCGCTGGTGTCGTCGACGAGCGGATCGGCTGCGGAGTAACCCCCGTAGCGGCTCTCGCCGGCGCGCTGCTCCGGGGTGCGGTAGTCGTCGTCGCGGTAGCGCGGCTCCCCCGCGGCGCGCCAGTCCGACTCGTACCCGCGGTCGCTCCACCGCGGTTCCTGCTGGTCCTCGGGGTAGCTGCGTCGTCCGTCCACGACCGGCACGGTATGCGACCGCCACCAGCCGCGCCATTCGGCCAACACGGTCTTCCACCAACCGCCTACCCTGAACAGCAGCGCGCCCAGAACGGCGGCGGATTCGAGGATCGCCACCGCCGCTCAGGCTCACCTGCTTGGCAGCCGCCGACAGCTCGGGCGATTCCGGGCTGCTGACCACCTACTGGTCAACCCAAAAAATCTTCCTCAACTTCAAGAAGCTCTTCTTGCGACAGCTCGGGCGCAATCCAATCAACGGAACGAATCCAGTCCAAGAAACGCTCCGGAAGCTGAATGTTGTACTTACACACATAATGTGAAAGATCTGCGGGCCACACCCATCGGCCATCGGTCTTCATAGCCAGATGTCCGAGGGGGATCCCGTAATCCTCGAACACGTCGAAGACGTTTTCTGCGGTGACAGCCAGCACTGCACCGCAGCCAAGTATTCTGCAGTCCGTTCACGTATCGCTTCCTCACCACCCCCCAGCACCTCAGTGAGAGACGGACCATGAGGGTCACCGTGTGGCAGTTCTCGGTAAAATCCGACGGTCTCGACAACCTAGGAGCCTGAACTCCTCCGCAGGCCCAGCAACGACGAGCGGGGCCCGCCGCCCGCCAAGCGCCCTCGCAGCAGCCGCAACCGCGCACCAAAGCAGTAAGCCAGCCGGACCAAGGCCCTCGACCAAGATCCGACTGGCTCAAAACTGCCCTACAGGATCAAGCCGGCCCGGCCGAAGCGGGCTGCGCGCACACGCTAAAGGCCTACGGCCCCGCGCACACGCCCAGCAATGCCGACCGTCAGCCAGAAGTCCGGCCATCTGCCGTGCGACGTCCGCCATGAGCCGGATCCAGGCGCACATCTGGTGATCGACGATTCTAAATGTTCGTCACTTCCATGACGACAACCGTGACGACAACGCAAGCGATCTCAGGCGACCAGTGATACGCTCCTGCCACGCAACGTCACGATGCCATGTCAAGGGATTGATCGAACAAGATTGGCGGCAGTCCCCGCCGGATCAGCGATGTCGAGTACGTCAAGCGCGGCTTCATGGCAGCTTGCATCGGTGAGCCCTTCCCGCACAATCAGCCAAAGCGATTCTCGAACTCGATCGATACATCGTTCGAGTAGGGCACCGTTTCCGCGTTCGACCTCATCAACAACTGGCGCACCGGACAGAATGAGAAACATCAATTCAAGTACCGTAATTCGGACCCAACGCGGCCGGGGGTCGGCCAGCGCGGCCGCTAAGACACTCACCGCCGGCTCAGCCACACTGCAGAGATTGGCTTGGGGCACAATTCTGTTCTCTAAAGAGTCCTCGACGGAATCGATCATTTCAGGGCCCGAGCTAAGAAGCGACGTTAGAAATTTGCCGATTTCTGCCGCCGAAACACCGCCGAGCTGCCGGTAGCTACCCCAATCAGTTGCTTCGATCAGCCGTTCAGCAAGGCCGACGAAGCCAGCACCTACTTCAGTCACCCCACACACCTCCAGATTCGCCCCGCGTACCGGGCGGGAACAGGGAAGGAGGATATTTTGCTTGACACCTCGGGCACACAGTATGCGATCTCCATTCCAGCTCTCCCGTAGCCTTATTCCTTCGCCAACCGTAAGGCTGAGTCATCTGCGCGCCGGGCATACGCTCCTGGATGATGTCCTCGGCATGAATGTCGCTACCTCGAGGGCCATTGCCTGTGCCAATCACATTGCCCTTCGCGTCATAGCCTCCGACATAGATGGGCGACTGGCGGTTCGGCGTACCGTCAGGCTTCAAGCCAGCCTGATCACGAGCCCGCTCGGCGGCAGCCAGCCCGCTTTCACCACCCGCCGCGTTGCCGCAGTTGTGGACAAGGACAGGTGTGTTGCCGGCAAGCACATAGTAGGTGTGGACGCTGCGGACCGTGAGGTCGCGCATCGTGCGCTGCCCGCTGAAGTTGTCGACCTTCGCCACCGTGACGGCGACTCCGTCCGGCGACAGCAACTCCTCCGTCGGCTGAAGGTCCGCCGCTTCGACCCAGTCGTCGCGGCTCTCGCTCCAGAAGGGGTGGTGCTGCGTCGTGTGCAGGGTGACGAACTCGCCGTCGCCGTCACGGACCGACAGATCGGTCAACGCCTCGTCCTCGTTGACGTGGACGGCGTCAACGGGCTCTGCGCTGGTGGCACCGGTTTCTGGATCATGGGCCAGAACCTCGTCACCCTCGACGACCTCCCCGATCGGCTTGCTCTCTCCGTCCGCCAACAGGACCGGGGTGTCCGTGGCGAAGCTGTGCTTGCACGACTTCTCCGGCGGCGCATCGGTGTTCTTTGTTGCGGGCTTGCCCTTCGTCCCCGGGTCCGGCTTCTTCGTGGGAGCGGGTGGCGCCTTCGGCTTGACCTTCGCGAGATCCTTGGCCCGCGCCTCCGCCTTGAGCATGGCCATCTCGGCCAACTCCTGGCGCGGGTTGATTTTCGGCGTGAGCTTTTCCAGCGCCTCTTTGCTCAGGACCTTGACGGCTTTTTTCTCCGCCTTCTTGCCGAGCTGTTCACTGACCCACTTGCAGGCCCGTTTCACGAACTTGCAGGCCGGCGGGCCCGGAGCCATCGTGATGATGGCCGACTTCGTGTCGCCTTCGTGGAGATAGAGCGCGGCATCGGCCACGTCGGCTCCCGTGCCGAGACCCGGCACCCAGGACACCACCCCCGCCGCGTCGTGAAGCACCTTGTTGTTGACCAGGCCCTTGTCACGACGGGTCGACTGTGGCTTGTACTTCTCCACAACGTCCTGACAGGCGTAACCATCGATGGAGTGAGGGCACAGCCCCGTGGGGGTGTCGACTCCGGCGTACTCGGGGATGATCTCGCCGCTGGGGTCGGCGTAGGTGGTGGGGTTATTGGAGGCGTAGGCGTACGCCTGCATCTGTTGCGGGTTGCCGACGTCGTTGATCGGGTCGGCCGAGATGAACCGGCCGATCGACGGGTCGTACTCGCGCGCCCCCAGATGCGTCAGACCGGTGGAATCCTGGTAGCCGCCGAGGAAACCTTGTTGGTTCGGCCAGGTGACCGCGGCGCCGCGCGGGCCGCCGTAGGGCGTCTGGCGACGTTGGGTGATGGTCTGGTTGGTGTCGTTGGCGATGCTGACCTGGGAGGTTCCCTGGTGGTCGCTGGCCAGCCAGGTGATGCCGGTGACGGTGCGCTGGGCGATGACCTCGCCGTTGAAACCGTAGTACCGGGTGGCGCTCACCTGGCCGTTGCTGCCGTTCTTGCGCACCTCCTGGTCACCGAGGAACAGCGTGCTTCCGGTCGGGTCGGTCGCGATGAGCCGGTTGCCGCTGGCGTCATAGATGTAGGAACTGGTCCCGGTGCTGTCTGTCACCGAGGTCAGGTGTCCCTCGACATCCCAGGTCATGGTCTGCTGCCCCGACTTGCCGGGGCGGCTCTTCATGTTGCCGGCTTCGTCGTACGTGTACGAGCCAGTGGTCGTGCCGGTGTTGTCGGTCCTGCTCCAACCGTCGAGCCGGTGCGGCTGCGCCGCCTTGGCCGCCGGATAGGAATAGGAAGTAGTGACCGTTCCGGTCGGTGTGCCGCGTTCGATCTGGGTGAGACGGTTGCCGACACGCCCCTTCGGGTCGTCCGGCGCGCCGAACGACCACTGCTGCCAGTACGGTGCCGGGCCGCCCAACTCCGACTCGTTCTGCGGCTTTGCACCACAGTCGTAGGAGGCCGGTGTCCAGGCCTCGGTCAGTCGGCGTTGGTGGTCGTAGGCGAAGCACTGGGTGTCGCGAGGACGGGCACCGGAGTTGTCGTCGACCTTCAGGATGTTGCCGCTGGCGTCGTACTCGTAGAAGGTGTTCGCCACCGGCACCGGAGCGGCCGAACGCTGGACGGAGCTGCTGGTGACCCGGCCGGTGGCCGGGTCGAAGTTGTTCTTCGTCTGGACGGACTTCGTGCCCGTCAACTGGGTGGACCGCGTGATCAGGCTGAGTTCGTGCAGGTTGGTGTACTCGGACCCGATCGCGTAGTAGCTGGCGTCACCGTAGTTGGTGGCGAGCTTGTCCAGCATCGCGTACGTGGTGTCGTACTGGTAGTTGAGGACCTCTTCGCTGAGCCCGCCGGCTGCCGGAAGGGTGCGAGTGTTCGGCGACCCGTCGGCGAGGAAGCTGGCCTTCGAGGTGAAGGTGCAGGTGACCGCACCGATGCCGCAGAAACCGGCCTGCGAGGAGGGCAGGGTCAGCTTGGTCTGGGTGGGTCGGTCCATCTTGTCGACCGAGACCAGTTCGCTGCGGTACTCCTCGGTGCCGATCCAACGCGAGGAGGACTTCGTCGCGCCCTTGATCGGCGAGTCGTAGGTGAGTTCGGTCCGCTTCGGACCGGTGAGGCTGCCCTCACGGGTCGTCAGGGGCCGACCCATGCGGTCGTAGGTGTACCAGACGTCCGGGGTGTCCGGACGGGCATCGGTCGTCCGCTCGAGTTCACCCAGATCGTTGTAGTGCCTGGTTGAGGTGCCAGTGTCCGGGTCCGTGGTGGAGGTGGGCCGGCCCTGGATGTCGTAGGAGTACGACCAGGTGTTGCCGGACGGGTCCTTGACGGTCGCCAACTGCCCCACCGGGTGGTAGGTGTAGCTGGTCTCGTCGTAGGTCCCGGTCGCGGTCGGACCGTGGTACTGCCAGAGCTTCTCGGTCCGGCCGTACAGGTCCGTCCACACCGTGGTGGCCGCGTCACCCGTCGGCGGCGTCACGGTGGTGTGATCGCCGTGGTAGGTCGTGGAGGTCCGGGCCTTCTCCACCTGTACGCCGGCGTTGGTGCCGAGCAGGAGTGAGTGGATCGGACGTCCGGCCGTGTCGTACAGGGTCTTGGTCTGGCTGGGGACGTCCTTGTCGTCGCGGAACTTGACGACGGTGGTGTCGATGGCACCGGCGTCGAAGTAGGCGGCGTTCTCCTTGTAGATGCGTCCGGCGGCGTCGTAGAAGGTGTCGGCGAGGATGCGCCCGCTACCGTATGCCGACTCCTGTGCCTGCCGGGGGCGTCCCAGACCGTCGAGGAGAAGGTAGGAGGTGTCGGTGCCGCCACGGGCGTTCAACGCTTTGGTGGTGACGACCGAGGGTTGCGTCTTGGACAGGGTGTAGGTGTAGCTGTTCGAAGGCGCAGACCCGTAGATGGCACGGTCTCGGTTGGGCAGCCAGACCGCGGTGGTGCGGCCCACGGCGTCGTAGGTGATCTCGGTTACCCGGTTGTTGGGGTCGGTGATCTTCATCGGCACACCGAAGGCGGGGTCGAGATCGACGATGCTCTTCCACGACAGCGGGTTCGTGGTTATCACCTGCGTGACCGGCCCGCCGGATGCCGGCACGTAATCGGTGTCGGTCTTCTCCCCGGCGATGTCGAAGCTCGCGTCGACCCGACCGTAGGCGTCATAGGTGGCCGAGGACACCGTCTTGTACGTCCGGGTACCGCCGCTGAACCCAGTGATCGTCTCCACCGCGGTCGCCAGACCGTCGGTCGGCGCCGCACCGTACGCCAGCGAGTCGAAGCTGAAGCGGGTGTCCGCGGTGATCTGGTTCTCCGCGGTGGGACTGGTGCCGCACCCGCCGACCCAGCCATGCGTCCGCCGCACCGGGTCGAGCAACCACTTCGTGGCATTACGGCCGTACTCGGTCTTCACGCATGCTTCGTCACCAGTCTTGGTGTCGTCTCCGCCGTCCTCCACGCTGGTCGGCATGCCGTATTCGTCATAGCTGGTGGTGGTCGTGGTCCGCCGGACACCGCCGTCGGTAGCCCCGCGGGCGTGCGTTGCGCCGATCCGGGCGTACCGGGCTTCCGCGACGGGTGTGCCGGAACGGGTGGCGGTGGGCGGGTCGGAACGCCACATGTCGTTGACGGTGGCGGCGAGGACCGTGGATCCGAGCCAGGTGATGGATTCGCGAGGGCTGCCCGCGAAGTGCTCGTAGTCGTTTGCCGGACCACCCTCCCTGCCCTGCACCTTGGTGGTGCGGGTACCGCCCCCGACGAGCTTGTCGCCGTACATGCCGCGGTAGTACAGGGTCTCGGTCTTGGTGCGGTCGGCGCCCTCACCTCGGTAGGTGACGACCGTCGGGTACCCCCGCCACTGCGACCAGGTGCGGGCGTCGTCCGGGGTGATGCCGGTGTCGTCCTCGTAGTGCCACAGCGGTTCGTCGTTGTCGTTGAGATAGTCGTAGGCGGTGCGCACCGGCCGTGCTCCGCCGACCTCGTCGATCTGCTGGACCTCCTTCACCACGTACTTGTGGAAGAAGTCGGTCACCTTGTCGGTGAGCCCCGGTGGCGTCCACTTGACCGGGTAGCAGAGCAGCGTGTTGCTGTCCAGCGCGCTCTTCGAGGGCATCTTGCTGTCCTTGACGCACTCCGGGTCGCTGTAGGTGACGAAGATCTTGCCGCCGGTCTCCAGGTTGATCTGCTTGACCCGGTGCCAGTTCATGGCGAGGGCCCAGTCGCTGCCCGCCGCGTCGACCCGGTTCTGCATCTGGACTCGTTCGAAGGTCACCTCCGGGGCGGTAACGGTGCCGCCGTTGAGGCCCTTGTGGGTGATGCCCTCGAGCCACAGGCCGGCGCGGGTGCCGTCGCCCGGGTCCGGGAACGATTGCCGGAAAGTCCAGGAGTCGACGTTCTGGTAAGCGTTTCCCTTCCGCACCTTCGTCAGGATCTGTGTGGTCCGCTTGGCCGACCAGAACGTGGGCGACCCGTTGAGGCAGGGCTTGGTGGAGGAGAGGCACTCCTGGTCCCACGGGGTGTCCGGCCAGGTCGTCTCATTCCTGGTCGTGCAGTTTGACAGACAACGGTCGATGTTCGTCAGCTCGACGCGCACCGGGACGTTCTCGACGTACGGCGAGGTGGCGGCGTACTCGTTGTTGTCCCGGTTATCGCTGCCGTAGTCGATGCGGGTCAGGTAGCCGGCCCGGTCGTAGACGACCGGGGTCGAGGTGACCTTGTTCTTGGCGTAGTAGTTGGTTTCCTTCGACCACCAGTAGGACATGGTGTTGCCGTGGATGTCCTGGACATAGTCCAGGTTCCAGCGCCAGGCCTGCCGCTTGCCGTTGCAGTCGGAGGCGGCGAACGTGGCGGCGTGGCAAGGCTCATCCGGGTTGTTGCCGTAGACGGGGACGGTGAGCACCGAGTTCGTCGTGGGCTTCCCGGACGACCATCCCGGCAACTGGTGGCGGCCGAACCAGTACTGCGTGCCGTCGGTGGTGGTGACCTTCCAGTACTCGTTGTTGTCGTCGCCGTTGTTGTAGGCAGGCGTGGTGGCCAGCTCGATCTTCGAGCCGTCCTCGTTGCGCGGATGCCACTTGCCATCACTGCCCTTGAGCAGTTCCACGGAGCTGCCGTTGAGCGACATCACGGCGTTGTCCGGCCCCCAACACAGGTCACCGGTCTTGACCGTGTTGTTGGCATTGCCGCCCATGTCGTCGGAGCAGGCCTTGTAACGACGTTCGATGAAGCCCGGAGAGTAGTCGAAGCCCTCGCCGAAGGCGCCCGGCTGGTTGTTGGACGCCGCGTGCCGGCCGTCCACGGACTGGGACGAGTAGCCGACGCTGAGCGAGGGCGAAGGCCCGCCCGGCCCGGGCGGCGTGCGCATCGGATAGGACCACTGGAAGCTGCCCGTGGCACCGCTGTGGCTCCACGAGGCGGACGGGCTGAGGCTGGACGCGGTGAAGTCGCCCGCCCCACCCGACGGGCCGCTCGTCAGCGCGACGAGCGTCCCCGCGCTGGCGGCGGCCGGAGCCACGCCGAGCCGCTTGGCCTCCGCCGGAGACAACGCCCCGCTCACCGGGGCCGCCGAAACGGTCGCCGAAACCGTGTGGGTACGGACGTTGTTGCGCGAATCCAACGCGACAGGCCCGCAGTCCCTGGTCGCGGGTGAGGTCAACGCACACTCGGGCAGATGCTCAAGTCGCAGACGCGACGACCAGTCCGCCCCGTAAGCGGAGGCGAAGGCGGCGTAGTCGACGCCGATCTCGACCTGTCCCGCGGAGCGGGTTCCGTCCGAGCGCCCCACCCGCAGAAGCAACCCGTTCACCCCGGCCACAGCGGTCTGAGCGCGCGACAGCACCTGCACCCGCACCTTGCCGGGAGTGGAGGCGGCCGAACGGGCCGTCGACGGACCGGCGACAGGCCGAACCGTCACCGGAAGGGTACCGGCGCGTGCGGCGACCCGGGTCGACCGGTCGCTGGTGCCGGTCGCCGGCAGCGCCACGTCTGCGGCAGCAGCGGTCGGCCACACCGGTGCGGGCCGCTTCACCTCCGCGACGCCGGTGTCCTTGGTCGGCTTGGTTCGCTTGACAGCGTGCAGCGGGGCGGACGGATACCGCTGCGGCTCAAGGTGTGGCGCCGTGGCTGGGCGCTGCGCCTGCGCGGGAATCTGCCCTCCGACTGCGGCGGCGAGCAACGCGACCAGACCGACGGTGAGGGCGCGGCGGGCCCCGTTCCCCATGGCGTTGACGGCCGGCATCCGCCCGCGATTGCGGTACGGCCGACCAGCTCTGACTGTTCTCATCGGGTCCCTTCAAGGGTCACGTGTGTTCACCGGGAGGTTGCTGGGCGGTCCGGGCGCCACGCTCATGTCCGTATGGCGCCCGGACCGACCGAAGATCGAAGAAGGCGGTGCAGGGTCAGAATCCGGCGAACACGGCATTTACCTCGGCGGCGCTGAGCGCCCCCTGCCACACCTGGACCCGGTCGATGTCGCCGTTGAAGTAGTCGGTCGGCGCGCCCCACCTGCCCCGTCCGATCGACAGGCCGCCCGCGCCGTGCCACGGCGCGAAGGCGGGCGTGCTCTGTTTGACCAGCGCACCGTTCACGTAGAGGCTGATGGTCCTGGTGGTCACGTCCTGCACGGCTGTTAGGTGCACCCACTGGTTGACCACGCAGTCGCTGCCGTTCACGTAGAGCCCGGAAGCGGCCGTCGAGTCGCCCGACCGGACCATCACCGACCACTTGGAGCCGTTGGCGTCGGTGCGGCAGCTCAGGAACGAGCTGGAGATGTTCGTACCGTCCTGCGCGATGACCGTCCGCGCACCGGGTCCCCCGCCGAAGCGGACCCACGCGGACACCGTGTAGGACTGGTCGGTACGCAGAACCGGACCGTCCGTCACGGCCGCACCCGAGACACCGTCGAAGTTCAACCCCATGGAGTCGAAGCCGTCCGCGGTCCACTCAGCCGACGGCGAAGCGGTGAGGTTCAGCAGGTGCTGATAGCCGGACGAGTCACCGGCCTGGCGCGGCTCCTCCTGGTCGTCGTCCTCCATGTCCCACTGGCCCACCCGAACAGGACGGACGAGGTCGACCAGGTCGATGTCCGGGTCGATGGCCCGGTTCCAGACGCGTACCTCACTGATCGCCCCCTTGACCCATCCGGTCGGCGACCCGTTGCGCCCGGCACCGATCAACAGCGGACCGGTCGCGGACCACGGCGGTACGCTGGTGGCACCGGTGCCCTTGCGAACGCCGTTGACGTAGAGGGCGAGCTGGCTGCTGGCACCGGCATCGTAGACCCCGGCCAGATGCACCCACACCCCCGGCTGTACCGGGTCGGCGGCACAGGCGGGTGAAGGGGTGGAAGCCGCGTAGGCGGTGTCGGAGGCGTAGCTGACGAAACACCAGCGCTGTTTCGTCGGGTAGTACTGCAGCTCGAACGGGCTCTTGTTGGTGCCCGCCTGCGCCACGACGACTCCAGCGACGGCGTCGGCGCGCACCCATGCGGCGAACGAGAAGCTGCGGGTCGTGTCGATCACCGCTCCAGCAGTCGCCACCTGGTCGTCGACGCCGTCGAGCTCGATCGCCCAGTCCTTGCCGGACTGCTTGTGCGTGCCCAACACCCGGGAGTCCGTCCATTTCGGCGACGGCGTCAGCGTCGCCGTGACCCCACCGTCGATCTTGTTGGCCAGTGCGGTGCCGGTGCCCTCGTCCATCGCCCAGTGGGCGACCGGGGCAGACGGGTCACCAGCGTAGAAGACGTAGTCGTACGCGGCGGAGGGGTTGCCGGCCTGGTCGCGGCTGCGCACCGTCACCACGTTCTCCAGACGCACGGTCGGCGTCACCCAGACCGTGGCCGGGCCTCCCAGTTGGCTCGCGCGTACTGTCATCTCCGGGCCGCCGTTGACCTGGTAGACGTAGTCGTAGACGTCCGCCGCTCCGTTGGCCGAGAAGGTGAATCGTCCCGAATAGCCGGGTGAGCCGTGCGAGTCGAGATCGGTGCCACGCGGTGGCGCCTCCAGATAGAGCCCGTCGGCCGCCGTGACGGTCGGGGTCGAGGCGGGCGCGGAGTAGTCGATGGAGAACTCGCACCACGGCGACGCGCTCGCCGACACCCCGCCGAGGGTGTCCTTGGTCTGCACCTGCCACCGGTAGAGCTCGCCGTTGACCGTCTTCGTGGTCAACTGCAACTCCGCCTTGGCCCCGGGCGCGACCCCGGAGTCGGTCTTCGGCCAGCCGGACACGTTCGTCCAGGTGCTGCTCACCAGCCTCTGGAGCGTGAAGACGCCGGAGAGACTCCCGCCGCCACTACCGTCCGGGTCGCTCACCGTCGCCTTCAGCCACGGGAAGTCCGAGCGCACCGCGGGCCGCGACGTGCCGGTCAGGCATGCCTGCGCCGGCGCGGTGTAGCCGGCGTGGGTCGACAGTTGCGCCGCGGTAGGGGTGTTGGGGTTGGTGTTGTACTCGATCGTCAGCTTGGTCTGCACCGGGTCGAACTTCTTCCACCAGTTGCTCGTCGACTCCGATGACCCGTCGGACTGCCGGGTCGACAGCGCCAGCGTGTAGATGTCCTGGCCGCGGTTGGCGCTGATGTCGTTGATGACGTTCTGGCTGGAGAACTCCATCGGCTTGTCTGGCTGCGGGTCGTCGTCGCAGCCGGCACCGCCCGACGGCTTGTGCGCGTGCGCCGACCGTTCCTCCAGCCACTTGGAGAAGCTCGGGCCGGACCATGCCTGCTTGCCGGTGGTCGCCATGTCGGCCGTCCGCCACAGGTTCACCGGCGTGTTGCCGCAGTCCCACGAGTGCGTCATCTCGGTGAGGAACTTGGCGTCGCGGATCGTCTTGCCGGACAGCGAGGTCAGCTTGAACGAGAAGTAGGACCGGTAGGTGCCGGACCCGTCGGGATCCTTCCCGACCCGGGCCACGCCGTCGTTGCGGGTCGCGTTGTTGGTGCTCGAGTAGCCCCACCGGGTCTTCTCGATCGTGCTCCACGGGTCGATGACCACCGGGTACACGGTGCCCTTGCCGCGCAGCAGCGACTGATCCGGCCGGATGACCAGTTCCTCCCCCTGGACCCCGGTCGGGATCTCCGCCTTGCGCGCCCGGTCCGGCGCCACCCGCAACGCCTCACGCCGGTCCTGCGCCGCAAACTCCTTCGCCGCCCGGCCCGTGGCACCGTGGTCAGCCGGTGCCGCCCCCGCCGAGTCCCACATCAGCGCTCCCCCGGCGGACAGCACCGGGCGACCTTTGCGGTCGGCGACCTCGAATCCGCCGCCGGGCCGGGACCGCTTGGCGAGCGATCCGGTGGTACGCAGCGCGAACCGCAGCTCGTCCAACGCCGGGTTCTCCGCCGCCTGCGCGGACTTCACCACCAGAGCCCAGGTAAACCCGTCACGAAGCGCGCGCAGCCGCAGGTCCACGTTCGGCAGCACCGATTCGTACACGGCGGTGTCGCCGTCGAGCGTCGGTGCCGGCAGATCCCCCGGCCAGGACAGGGACACCTGCCCCTCGGCCAGCGGCATCTGGATCGTCGGGCCGCCGCCGCCGGAGGTGAACGTCACGTCTGTCAACGTGGCCACCGGCGCCACCGACCCGTCGGCGCGCCGCTCGAGCCGTGTGTCGATCTTCCGCCACGGACCGCCGTCGCGGCCCCGGGTCCACTGGGGCTCCGCGTAGGACTCCAGCACCAGGGTGCCCCGAGGGGTCGCCAACACACGCGAGTGCTCGTTCCTGAGGCTGGTCACCTCCACCGGCGCCTTCAGCTTCCCGGCCTGGGCCAGGGCGTCGACCTCGCTCAGCGGGGGTGCCTTTGGGGCAGCCGCCGGCTCGGGGGCCGCCGGTTCCGCCCGGGCCGGCGACGGCATCGCGGTCGGACCGGCGGCGGCCACCAGGGCCAGCGCGACGACCGACGCGGTGAGGCCGCGACGGTGCCGCTCCGGGGCGAATCCACGTCTTGTCACCAAAGCACTCCTCATTGCGCATGTATGGGCACACCGAAGGACCCGCGCGGTGCGCGGGGAAAGTGAGTGAGGGTCAATCAGGTACGGCAGGGGCGACGACGGCCGATACCGCGACGACGGTCAGGTCATGTCGACGTGCGTAGATCACCACGGAAGATCGCTGATCAGTGGCCGCACCGCGGATTCGACCATGGGAGTGCGTGCCGTCGTCGTGTCGGCACCACACCAAGGTGCCGCCAACGCCTTACGCAGGTCCATCCGAGCCCCCGTTCATTACCTGTCGGCGACGTGACAGTAAGGAACATCAACTTCCGCTGTAAAGGGACGTCACAACTGGTAGCCACAAACCGCCCATGTGGTACCGCGGGCGGCGGTGCGATCACCGTCCGCCATGACGCCCTGCCTAGCACATCGGCGGGATGATCGCGGGTCCGTCCACAATCGGCCGTCGTCCACAGGCCGCCCCTACGAGACACCCACGAAGGTGCCGAACGGTCGCATCCTGGCCGGCATGACGAACCGGAACCAGGCCGTCGGCGCCTACGGCGAGCGGTGCGCGCTGCGACACCTGATCGAGACCGGCCTGCGCCCGGTCGCCCGCAACTGGCGCTGCCCCGACGGAGAGATCGACATCATCGCCTGGGAGGGCGAGGTGCTCGCCATCTGCGAGGTCAAGACCCGCCGCACCGAGCAGTTCGGCTCCCCCGCCGAGGCCGTGGTCCGGGCCAAGGCCCGCCGGCTGCGCGGCCTGGCCGCCCGCTGGCTCGCCGAGACCGGCACCACCGCCGACGAGGTCCGCTTCGACGTGCTCTCCGTACGGCTGCCGGCCGCCGGCCACGCCCGGGTCGAGCACCTCCGGGGCGCGTTCTGACATGGGCTACGCCAAGGTGCTCAGCGTCGGCCTGGCCGGCGTGGCCGGACACGTGGTCGAGGTCGAGGCCGACCTCGCCCCGGGCCTGCCCGCCGTGCTCATCTCCGGCCTGCCCGACACCGCGCTGCACGAGGCCCGCGACCGGGTCCGCGCCGCCATCGTCAACTCCGGCCAGAAATGGCCCAACCGCCGGATCACCCTCAACCTGCTCCCCGCCACCCTGCCCAAGTACGGTTCCGCGTTCGACCTGGCCCTCGCCGTGGCAGTCCTCGCCGGCTCCGGCGAGTTGCCGCCGGTCGCCCTCGACGCCACGGTCATCCTCGGCGAACTCGGCCTCGACGGCGCGGTCCGTCCGGTCCGCGGCACCCTGCCGATGGTCGCCGCCGCCGCCCGGGCCGGATACCCGCGCGTCGTGGTGCCCGCCGGCAACGCCGCCGAGGCCGCCGTCATCCCCGGCGTACGGGTGCACGCGGTCGACACCCTGCACCGGCTCGTCGCCCACGTCCGCGACGGCACCCCCCTGCTGACCCCGCCCGAGCCGGCCCCGGTCGCCGTCCCGCCCGGTCCCGACCTCCTCGACGTCGCCGGGCAGCCGCTCGGGCGACGAGCCATCGAGATCGCCGCCGCCGGCGGTCACCACCTCGCCCTGCTCGGCCCGCCCGGCGCCGGCAAGACGATGCTCGCCGAGCGGTTGCCGTCGATCCTGCCGGAGCTGGACGACGAGGCGGCCCTGGAAGTGACCGCGTTGCACTCGATCGCCGGGCTGCTGCCACCCGGGGGTGGGCTGCTGCGCCGCCCTCCGTTCCAGGCGCCGCACCACACCGCCACCGTGCCGGCGCTTGTCGGCGGCGGCTCCGGGCTGGCCCGGCCCGGCGCGGTGTCGCTGGCCCACCGGGGCGTGCTCTTCCTCGACGAAGCCCCCGAATACCGCAAGGGCGCGCTGGAGGCGTTGCGCCAGCCGTTGGAGAGCGGAGTGGTCCGCGTCGCCCGCACCCGGGGCGCGACGGAATACCCGGCCCGTACGCAACTGGTGCTGGCGGCCAACCCCTGTCCCTGCGCGAAGCCGTCCGGGGACACCGACTGCGAGTGCACCCCGCTGGCCAGGCGACGCTACCTGGGGCGGCTGTCCGGTCCGCTGCTCGACCGGGTCGACGTGCAGGTCCGACTGCCACCCGTACGCGCGGCGGAGCTGCTGCGGACGGACGCGCCGCACGAGTCGTCGGCCGCCGTGGCCGCCCGGGTGGTCGAGGCCCGCCGCGCCGCGGCCGACCGCTGGACGCCCACCGGGCACCGGGTGAACGCCGACGTCCCCGGCCCCCACCTGCGCCGCCCGCCGTGGCACCTGCCGGCGCGGGTCACCCGGGAGCTGCGCCGCCGCCTGGACACCGGCTCGTTGTCGGCGCGCGGATACGACCGGGTCCTCCGGGTCTCGTGGACCATCGCCGACCTCGACGGGCGGGATCGACCGGACGAGCACGACATCGCCGAGGCCATCCAATTGAGGACGGGAGAGGGCACGTGAACGAGGACGACGACCGCAGGCTGGCCCGGATCGCGTTGACCTGGCTCGCCGAGCCGGGCACCCGCGCGGTGCACGAACTGGTCAAGCGGCACGGCCCGGTGGCCGCGCTCGACCTGCTGCTGTCCGGTGACGCGCCGGACCGGCTGCTCCGGGCGGCCGTGGCGGTCCGGACGGCGGCCGGCGACGCCCACGCGGTCGCGGCGGAGGCGCTGGCGCGCGCCGAACGGATCGGGGCGCGGTTGGTCACCCCGGAGGACGACGAGTGGCCGACGCGGGTCGCCGACCTCCGCAAGCTGCGGCTGCCCGAGGCCACCCGTCGGGTCGATGTGGAGACCGACCCGCCGCTCTGTCTCTGGGTACGCGGCGGCTGGCCGCTCGGCGAGACGCTGGAGCGTTCGGTGGCCGTGGTCGGCGCCCGGGCGGCCACCCCCTACGGCTCGCACGTCGCCACCGAGCTGGGTTACGGGCTCGCCGATCGGGAGTGGACGGTGGTGTCCGGCGGGGCGTTCGGCATCGACTCGGCGGCGCACCGCGGGGCGTTGACCGCCGGCGGGCGTACCGTCGCCGTGCTCGCCTGCGGGCTGGACCGCCCGTACCCGATGGGCAACGCCGCGCTGTTCGACCGGATCGCCGAGACCGGCCTGCTGGTGAGCGAATGGATGCCGGGCGCGGAGCCGCTACGTCCACGGTTCCTCATCCGCAACCGGGTCATCGCCGCGGCGACCCTGGGCACGGTGCTTGTCGAGGCTGCCGCCCGCAGCGGCGCCACCCAGACCCTCAACCGGGCGCTCGGTCTCAAGCGTCCGGCGATGGTGGTGCCGGGGCCGGTCACCTCCGCCCTGTCGGTGGGCGGGCACCAGGTGCTCCGCGAGAAACCCGAAACCCGGCTGGTCGCCAACGTGGCGCACGTCCTGGAGGAGGTGGGCCGGATCGGGTACGACCTGGCACCGCTCGCGCGGGCCCCGCAACGGCCCCGGGACCAGCTCGACGACGACGCCGCCCAGGTGCTGGAGGCGATGCCCCGCCGTCGGACGATCGACCTGGAGCACATCGCGGCGCGGGCCGGGGTGGACCTGCGCACCGCGATGCGCAAGCTGTCCATGCTGGAGGAGTTGGCCCTGGTGGTACGCCGCGACGACGGCTACGTGCTGGCGCCGACCGACGACGTACGCCGCGCTCGCCGGCCGTCCGACGCGCGGCACGACACGGCCCCGCCGACCGACGCCACGCGCGGCACGCCCCCGTCCACCGACGCGCGGCACGACACGACCCCGCCGACCGACGCCTCGGCACCGCCGATCGACAACCGGCGTGACGCCGGGGCCGACCGGTGAGCGCACCGGTGGGGTCAGTCGCCTTCGAACCGCAGCTCGACGTCGCGGCCCTCCAGGCACCGGTGCGCGAGCCGGGCCAGCCGGCGGATCTGGTCGACCTCGCGCGGCGCCCGGGCCGCCTCCAGCAGGCAGCGCAGCTCGGTGAGCAGGTGCGGCACCTGCCCGGCGTCCACGGTCAGCTCACCGAGCGGCTCGACGCGGTCCAGCAGCGGCGTACGCCCGCCGCCCCGGACCCGCGTGAGCAGGTCGAGCAGCACGTCCTGCCGGTCCGCCACGACCTCGATCGACACGTACGACGGTCGGCGTCGGTCCGCCCCGGCCCGCACCCGCCGGTAGAGGACGGCATCCACTCCCACGCCCGGTCCCTCCTCGCACCGGCGTCACCGTCGCGGCGACGCCCTGCCCTGCCAAGCCAGCCCGATCTGACCGGCACCGACCGCTTCGCCACACGAGTTTCCCCTGTCCAGAGCCCTCGGGCCACCCCTCGTTCGGCGTGGGTGGTTGTCTTCCGGATTGGGGTGCACTTGTTGTCGCCCAGGCAGCAACAAACGCACCCAGACGGCTAAATTCGACGGCGGTCGGCTGACGCTGGCGACCGACGGCGGCGGCCAGCGACGGCGGTGGCCAGCGACGGCGGTGGCCAGCGACGGCGGTGGGCAGTGACGGCGGCCGGCGGCGGGCAGGGGCGGTCGCGGGGCACCGCGATCGAGCCGCCGGATTTTGCCGGCGACACCGCGACTCGCGTGCGACACCATCTGGCCGCCCGGTGCCGTGGGTGGGGCCATCGCGCTGTTTGACGAGCGTGGGCCGGTCGTCCCGGGGCGGGGCGGGCTCCGCCCGTAGTCTGGACCGGTGTTCGACCACAGCACCCGACTCCGTCGGCGCGACCACACGCGCCGGGTACGGGCGGAGACCCCAGATGGGTGAGCGGCGGCGTGGCACGCAGGTCGCGCACCAGGAGTTGCCGACGCCGATGCGCGAGGCGGTGGACGACTTCGCCGACCACCTGTCCCGGGTGCGCAACCGCTCGGCGCACACCGTCCGGGCGTACGTCACGGACCTCGTCTCCCTGCTGGACCACGCGGTGCGGATGGGCTGCACGGAGCTGGCCGGGTTGGATCTCGCGGTGCTGCGTAGCTGGCTGGCCAAGCAGCGGACCATGGGGACCGCCCGGACGACCCTGGCCCGGCGCGCCGCCGCCGCCCGCACCTTCAGTGCCTGGGCGCACCGGGCCGGGCTCCTTCCGGCCGACGTCGCCGCGCCGCTGGCCAGCCCTCGGGCCCGCCGGGAACTGCCCACCGTCCTACGCGCCGACCAGGCCGCCGCGCTGATGGACGCCCCGGCGCTCGGCGCCGCCGCCCGGACGCCCGACCTCGCCACCACGGCGCGCGCCGACACGACAACGGACGCCGACACGACGACTGACGTAGCCGCGGTCCTGTTACGGGATCGGCTGCTGCTCGAACTGCTCTACGGCACCGGGGTCCGGATCAGCGAGGCGTGCGGCCTGAATGTCGCGGACGTCGACCAGGGTCGCCGGGTGGTACGCGTGCTGGGCAAGGGCGGGCGGGAGCGGGCGGTGCCGTACGGGGTGCCGGCGCAGCGGGCGCTGGACGTGTGGCTGGGCGCGGGCCGGCCCGCTCTGGTGACGCCGGGCTCGGGCGGCGCGTTGCTGCTCGGCACCCGGGGTGGACGGCTCAACCCGACCACCGCGCGGCGGATCGTGGCCGGCTGGGCCGACGCGGCCGGGGTGCCGCGGGTGACCCCGCACGGGCTGCGCCACTCGGCCGCCACCCACCTGCTCGAAGGCGGCGCGGACCTGCGCGCCGTGCAGGAGCTGCTCGGGCACTCGTCGCTTGCGAGCACCCAGATCTACACGCACGTCTCGGTCGAGCGGCTGCGGGCGGCCTACCGGCAGGCGCATCCGCGGGCCTGACCGAAGCGGCGAGGCGATGATCCACGGCGGGCTAGGATCGACGGATGACGGTGCCGCAGCCGCCCGAGCCGATCCCCGGGGCTCGGCTGCTCTTCTCCCTCGATCCGTCCGTCAGCCATCTCAACCACGGCTCGTTCGGCGCCGTGCCGATCGCCGTGCAGCGCGCCCAGCAGCGCCTGCGCGACGAGATGGAGACCAATCCGCTGCGGTTCTTCAGCGAGGGCCTGGTCGACCGGATCACCCACGCCCGGCGGCATCTGGCCACCTTCCTCGGCGCCGACCCGGACGGTACCGCCCTGGTCGGCAACGTCACCGCCGGCGCGGCCGTGGTGTTGCAGTCGCTCGCGCTGCGGCCCGGTGACGAGGTGCTGACCACCGACCACGGGTACGGTGCGGTCGCCCTGTCGGTGGCGCGGGAGTGCGAGCGGACCGGGGCGGTGTCCCGGACCCTGCCGGTGCCGCTGACCGCCACCGACGAGGAGGTGATCGAGATCGTCCGGGCAGGGTTGCGCCCCGGCCGGACCCGGCTGCTGATCGTCGACCAGCTCACCTCGCCGACCGCCCGGCTGTTTCCGGCGGCTGCGCTCGCCGCGGTGGCGCGGGAGCGGGGCGTGCCGGTGCTTGTGGACGCGGCGCACGCGCCCGGCATGTTGCCGGCCACGGTGGCGTCGGTCGGCGCCGACTTCTGGGTCGGCAATCTGCACAAGTGGGCGTACGCGCCGCGCGGCACCGCCGCGCTCGTGGTGGCGGAGCCGTGGCGGGAACGGATCCAGCCGCTCGTCGTCTCGTGGGAGCAGGGCAGCGGGTTTCCCACCCGGGTGGAGTGGCAGGCCACCCTCGACTACACCGGTTGGCTGGCCGCCCCGGTCGGCCTGTTCACGCTGCGTAGCCTCGGTGTGGACCGGGTCCGGGCGCACAACGCGGCGCTTGCCGCGTACGGGCAGCGGGTCGTCGGGGACGCACTGGGGGTGGCGCCGGAGCGGCTGCTCGCGCCCGGCGGACCGGCGGTCGCCATGCGGCTCGTGCCGTTGCCGCCGGGCATCGCGACGACGCTGGACGCCGCCCGGGCGTTGCGGGCCGAGATCGCGGCCCGACTCGGCGCGGAGGTGTCGGTCGCCGGTTGGAACGGGCGCGGCTATCTGCGGCTGTGCGGCCAGGTCTACAACACCGCCGAGGAGTACGACCGGCTGGCGGTGCGCCTGCCCGCGTTGCTCGCCCGACGCTGAGCGGCCCGGGGTGCCGGTTCAGGGACCGGCCGGGCCGAGTGGGAGCAGGCGGATCCGACCCAGCCCGAGCAGGCTGAGCGGGTCCAGGTAGTCGTCGCCGCGCCGCAGCCCCCAGTGCAGGCACGCCACGGCGGGGCAGCCGGGGTGCCTGGTGAGCAGCTCGCCGATCGGGGTGCCGGCGTCGACCCGGTCACCGGCAGCGAGCCGGGGTCGGACCGGTTCGTAGGTGGTCCGCAGCCCGTCGCCGTGCCCGACGGTGACCACCGGCCGTCCGGCCACCGGGCCGGCGAAGAGGACCGTCCCGGCGCCCGCGGCGTGGACCGCGGCGCCCGGCTCGGCCGCCAGGTCCACGCCCCGGTGCCCGGGCAGCCAGGGCTCCGGTGGCGGGTCGAACCGCCGGGCCAGCCGGGGCGGGCCGGGTAGCGGCCACCGGAAGCGCGCCGCCGTACCGGCGACGGTGGGCGGCGCCGCCGCATCCGGTGCCGGGCTCGCGGACGCCGCCGGCCCTGCCGACGGCGGCAGCTTTGCCGACGGCACGGGACCTGCGGACCCCGACGACCCGGTGGCGGCCCGTCCCACAGCCACGGACAGCGACGACGCCGAGGACGCCACCGGAGCTACGTACGGCGAAGGACCAGCCGGTGGCATGGCGGGTTCGGCGGGCAGGCCCGGCACGAGGAGCAGGACCAGCAGCAGGGCCGGACAGGTCGGAAACCTCATGGCGCGCACTCTGCCGGGCATGCCCGACGTGACGGGCCCGCGCGGGAGCCCCGCTGTGGACGACGGCCGGTTGTGGACGGCCCCCGAAATCGGGGCGGATCTGCTACGGCCGGTCCGCCTATGCTGGCCGCGTGACGAAGGACTGGCTCGCCTGGCACCGCGACTACGACCAGCCCGACTCCGCGTTGTCCCGGCGGCTCGACGAGGTGCGGCAGCGGATCGTCGAGGCGCTTGACGCGGCGCCGCCCGGCCCGCTGCGCGCGGTCAGCCTCTGCGCCGGGCAGGGCCGCGACCTGATCCCGGTGCTCGCCGCCCATCCGCGCGGCGGCGACGTGACCGCCCGGCTGGTCGAGCTGGATCCGCGCAACACCGAGCTGGCCCGCCGGGCGGTCGCGGAGGCGGGGCTGACCGGCGTGGAGGTGGTGACCGGCGACGCGGCGGTGACCGACGGGTACGCCGACCTGGCGCCGGCGGATCTGGTGCTGGTCTGCGGCGTGTTCGGCAACATCGACGACGACGACATCCGCTCGACGGTGCGGCACTGCGCGTCGCTCTGCGCCACCGGTGGCACGGTGCTGTGGACCCGGCACCGGCGGGCGCCGGACCTGGTGCCCGCCATCTGCGCCTGGTTCGCCGAGGAGGGCTTCGTCCCGGTGGCGGTGAGCAGCCCGGCCGACGGCGTGGGCGTCGGCGCGCACCGGTTCACCGGCACGCCCCGACCGCTGGCGCCGGGCGCGCGGATGTTCGAGTTCGTGGGCTACGACGAGTTGGAGCGGCGATGACCACCGTGGACGATGTCAGCCGGCCCGGCCGGGTCGCCGGGCCGGACGAGGCGATCAGCGCCGAGGAGCTTCAGCTCGCCGCGCGCAACCACGGCATCCCGCTGGAGGCGTTGCGCTACGACGTGACCCCGGCGGGTCTGCACTACCTGCTCATCCACTACGACATCCCGGACGTCGACGACGGCGCGTACACGCTCACCGTGTCCGGAGCGGTGGAGCGCCCGGTCCGGCTGGATCTGGCGGCGCTGCGGGCGCGTCCCCGGGTCACCCACCAGGTCACGCTTGAGTGCGCCGGCAACGGCCGGGCGTTGCTGCACCCGCGCCCGGTCAGCCAGCCCTGGCTGGTGGAGGCGGTGGGTAACGCCGAGTGGACGGGCACCCCGCTGGCCCCGCTGCTGCGGGACGCCGGCCTGTCCGCGGACGCGGTGGACGTGGTCTTCACCGGCACCGACCACGGGGTGGAGCGCGGCGTCGAGCAGGACTACCAGCGGGCGTTGCCGGTGGCCGACGCGCTGCGCGCGGAGGTGCTGCTGGCGTACGAGATGAACGGCGCTCCGCTGCTGCCGCAGCACGGCGCCCCACTGCGGCTGATCGTGCCGGGCTGGTACGGCATGGCGCATGTCAAGTGGCTGCGCGACATCCGGGTGACGACCGCGCCGTTCGAGGGTTACCAGAACGCGGTGGCCTACCGGCTGCGGGCCGACGCCGACGACCCGGGCGTGCCGGTGACCCGGATCGAGCCGCGCGCGCTTGTGCGTCCGCCCGGCTTTCCCGACTTCATGTCCCGCACCCGGGTGGTGCGGGCGGGCCGGTGCACGGTGGACGGTCGGGCCTGGTCGGGGCACGGGCCGGTGACGTCGGTGGAGGTGACGTTCGACGGCGGCGACACGTGGGTGGCGGCGTGCCTGGACGAGCCCACCGGTGGTGGGTGGGCGTGGCGCCGGTGGTCGGTGGACTGGGCGGCGACGCCGGGGCGCCATGTGTTGGGGGCCCGGGCGACGGACGCCTCGGGGCGGACGCAGCCGGTGGAGCAGCCGTGGAACCGGGGCGGGTTCGCGAACAACCTGGTGCAGCGCGTCACGGTGGTGGTGCCGGCGGACTGAGCCACGCTCAGCCGCCGAAGCCGGAATCTGCGGGAAGCGAGATGTCGGGCTTTTCGAGTTCTTCCACATTGACGTCTTTGAACGTCATTACTCGGACGTTCTTGACGAACCGGGCAGGACGGTACATGTCCCACACCCAGGCGTCATGCATCTCGACCTCGAAGTAGACCTCGCCATCGGAGTTGCGGACGTGCAGGTCCACCTGGTTGGCCAGGTAGAAACGGCGCTCGGTCTCCACCACGTAGGAGAACTGGCGGACAATGTCGCGGTACTCCCGGTAGAGCTGCAGCTCCATCTCGGTCTCGTACTTCTCGAGATCTTCCGCGCTCATCGCACTCCGCCTTCCATGACCACATCTTCCCCCACCGACACCGGAGGTCGCGGCTGCTCGCCCAACGCCACGCCGACGGTACCCCCTGACGGGCCGGAGTGCTCCATCGGCTCGTCCGGACGCTCGGGGGACGCCCCGGCCGCCGCCGCGCCGGGCTCCGGTGAGGCCGGTCGACGGGCGCGGGGAGGCCGCCCATCCCGCCCGGAGACGGCCGCCACGTTCACGTACGAGAAGCGGTGTTCCCGGCACGGCCCCAGCTCGCGCAGCGCGGCGCTGTGCTCGACGGTGATGTAGCCCTTGTGCTCGGCGAAGCCGTAGCCGGGGAACCGCCCGTCCAGGTCCACCATGATCCGGTCCCGGGTGACCTTGGCGAGCACGCTCGCCGCCGCGACGCAGGCGGCCACCCGGTCGCCCTTCCAGACCGCCAGCCCCGGCACGTCGAGCCCGTCGACGCCGAAACCGTCGGTCAACACGTAGTCCGGGCGGGTGGCAAGCGAGGCGAGCGCCCGGCGCATGGCGGCGAGGTTGCACACGTGCAGCCCGCGGGCGTCGACCTCCTCGGCCGGAATGATCACCACGGCGTACGCCAGGGCCCGCGCCACCACCTCGTGATAGACCCGTTCCCGGGCCGCCGGGGTGAGCAGCTTCGAGTCGGCCAGTTCGTCGATCTCACCGCGTCGCCCCTCGGGCAGCACCGCGGCGGCGGCCACCAACGGCCCCGCGCACGCTCCCCGGCCGGCCTCGTCGGCGCCCGCCACGTGCCGAAAGCCCCGTCGTTGCAGGGCCCGCTCCAGCGCGTAGAGCCCGCCGTCGCGGCGCACCACCGTGCGCGGCGGGGTCAGCATCCGTCACTCCCGGCCAGCACGCGACCGAGCCGGTCGGGCAGGTCGGTCGGGTAGTAACGCTCGGCGGTGGCGGCCAATTCGGCCACCGCCCACCAGCGGTGCCCGTGCACGCTGGCCCGCTCGATCTCGTCGAAGCCTGCGGTGTCGACCTCCCACCCGGGCACCCGGACGAGGTAGAACTCCTGCTCCTGGCGGTACCACACGCCGTCGAACGGGAAATCGATCGTCTCGGACCAGACCGGCGCGCCCAGTTCGGCCGGGGCCAGTCGCAGGCCGGTCTCCTCGGCCAGCTCACGCGCCGCGCCTTCGGCCGGGGACTCTCCCGGGTGGAGCCCGCCGCCGGGGGTGAACCAGTAGCGGTGCCCCGGTCGGCCCGGATCGCTGCCGTCGAACAGCAGCACCCGCTCGGACGCGTCGACGAGCAGCACCCGGGCGGCGCGACGTGGGGTGTGGACGGTCACCGCACCAGCCTGCCAGACGCCGGGGACCGCTGCCGACTCAGGGATTGGGGATCCCGTCGAACTGCTCCGGCACGGTCAGCCAGGTGGCACGGTCGAACGGCCAGAAGATGGTGAAGGCCCGCCCGACGACCTCACCCTCCGGGATGGTCGCCTCGGTGATGTCCTCGCCGGACTGCTGCCAGTGCTCCAGCGAGTCGCCGGACGCCTCCCGGTGGTCGCCCATCACCCACAGCCGACCCTCCGGCACCGTGATGTCGAAGTCCTGGTCGGCCACCTTGTTTCCGGGGTAGACGAACGGTTCGTCGATCGGCTTGCCGTTGATGATCAGCCGTTCCTGCCCACCGGCGCGGTCGCAGCAGACCACGTGGTCGCCGCCGACACCGATCACCCGCTTGATGAAGTCCTCGCCGTCGGGGTTGCCGCTCCACTCGGTGGGCGCCTTGAAGACGATCACCTCGCCGCGGTGCGGCGAACGGAAGTCGTAGACCAACTTGTTGACCAGCACCCGATCGTCGATCTTGAGGGTGTTCTCCATGGACGGCGACGGGATGAAGAAGGTCTGCAGCACGAAGGCGCGAACCAGCACTGCGACCAGGATCGCCACACCGAGGAGGATGGGCAGCTCCTTCCAGAAGGAGCTGCGCGGCTTTTCGGTCTGCTCGTCAATCACGGGAGGAGCCTACGTCCCCGGGTACGGCGCAGTCGCCCCGAACCCGCGAGAACGGTGAGCGTGGCCGTGACCGGAATGATCAGCACGACTCCGCCCACCGGGTCGGGGTCGGCCGGGGCCGGACGGTCCGCCGCGGCCTCCGGGCGGGGCAGGCCCGCGAAGGTCTCCGGTACGGGAAGACTGGTCCACCGCTGCGACGGCCACACGATCATGAAGGCCCGGCCGATGACGTTGTCGATCGGCACCGGACCCTGACACCGGGCGTCCTGCGACACCAGCCGATGGTCGCCCATCACGAAGATCTGCCCCGGCGGCACCACCACCTCGGTGAACTGCCGGGAGCGGCACTCCTTCGGGTTGGGCGGAAGGTCGACCGGGGAGTCCTCGGAGACGTACGCCTGCTCCTCCAGCGGCACGCCGTTGACCACGACCCGACCGTCGTCGCAGCACCAGACCTTGTCGCCGGGCACTCCGATGACGCGCTTGATGAAGTCCTTCTCGCCGGGGCGGCTGACGCCGATCAGATCACCGAGGGTGCGCCCGATCCTGCCGGTGAGGTTCGTCGGCGGGGCCGGCGCCTCCTGAGCGACCCAGCGGTCGGTGCCCCGGAACACCACGACCTCGCCCCGGATCGGGTCACGCATGTCGTAGACGACCTTGTTGACCAACACGCGGTCGCCGATGAGCAGCGTGTTCTCCATCGACCCGGAGGGAATGAAGAACGCCTGGAGCAGGAACGTGCGGATCAGCACCGCCAGGCAGAACGCCACGATCAGCAGCAGCGGCAACTCCTGCCAGAGCGGCATCTGCCGGCGGGAGCGCCGGGGCCGCCGGCGCCAGGGATCGACGGTGCCGTCCTCGTCAAGCATCTGCACCATGCCACTCTCCGGTCCGCGGAAACGACACTACCGCCCGGGAGTCTCCTCGCGGAGACCCCACGGGCGGCAGTGGACCGCTTCGCGCTGTCCGGCTGCGCCCGTACCGACCAGGGTAATGCGATCCGGTCGATACGACATCCGCGCAGCTCGGGCGGCGTGGCGAACGCTGGGTCAGTTCGCCGGCTGCTTCTCCCGCAGCTCCTTGATCTTGGCCTTCTTGCCACGCAGCTCGCGCAGGTAGTAGAGCTTGGCGCGCCGCACGTCACCACGGGTCACGATCTCGATGCGGTCGATGCCGGGGCTGTTCAGCGGGTAGGTCCGCTCCACGCCGACGCCGAAGCTGATCTTGCGGACCGAGAAGGTCTCGCGCAGGCCGTCGCCCTGGCGACGGATCACGACGCCCTGGAAGATCTGGACCCGGGACCGGCTGCCCTCGACGACCCGCGCGTGCACCTTGACGGTGTCACCGGCGCGGAAGTCGGGCAGGTCGGCGCGCTTCGACTGGGCGTCAAGGGCGTCCAGGATGTTCATCGCGGTGTCCTCGTGAGGCTCACGGCGCATCGTCAGTCGATGCGCGAACGGGTGATTCTGACCCCCGGGTGGTGGCCGGTGACACCGGCCCCGGTCGAGGGTCCTCGCAGCCGCCCACGGCGTGGACGGATGCGGCAACCCCTCTACTCTGCCACACGCTCCGGAGGCACCGGAAACCCACCCCGGTCCAGGGCCGCCCGGTCCCGCCCGTCCAGGCTCTCCGACGGCAGCGCATCGACCATGTCGGGGCGCCGGGCCGCCGTACGCCGCAGCGCCTCGTCGCGCCGCCAGCGGGCGATCCGGGCATGGTCGCCGGAGCGGAGCACCTCGGGCACGTCGAGCCCGCGCCAGGTCGCCGGCTTGGTGTAGAGCGGGGCCTCCAGCAACCCGTGCGCGTGCGACTCCTCGTCCAGCGAGCCGGCATTGCCGAGCACCCCGGGCAGCAGCCGGGTGACCGCCTCCAGGATGACAAGCACGGCCACCTCGCCGCCGAAGAGCACGTAGTCCCCGAGCGAGACCTCGGTCACCCGCATCCGGGTCGCCGCGTGGTCGAGCACCCGCTGGTCGATGCCCTCGTACCGGCCGCAGGCGAAGAGCAGGTGCGACTCCGCCGCCAACTCGTACGCCATGGCCTGGGTGAACGGGACACCGGCCGGCGACGGCACGAGCAGCCGGGGCAGCGTGTGCCCGTCCGGGCTCAGCTCGTCGGGGGCCAGCGCGTCGAGCGCCTCACCCCACGGCTCCGGCCGCATGACCATGCCCGGACCACCCCCGTAGGGCGTGTCGTCGACCGTGCGGTGCACGTCGTGGGTCCAGCTCCGCAGATCGTGTACGGCCAGCCGCAGCGTGCCGTTGGCGCGGGCCTTGCCGACGAGCGACAGGTCGAACGGGGCGAAGTAGTCCGGGAAGATCGACACGATGTCGACGCGCATGCGGTGGCTCCAGCTACAGGTCGAGCAGACCGCCGGGCGGGTCGACGACGACGCGACCGCCGGCGAGATCCACCTCGGGCACGATCGCCTTGACGAACGGGATGAGCGCGGTGCGCCCCTCGGGACGCCGCACCACAAGCAGGTCGGAGGCGGGTGCGTGGTCGATGCGGTCCACCTCGCCGAGCCGCTCACCGTCCGGGGTGACCACCGCGAGCCCGACCAGTTGGTGGTCGTGGAACTCCTCCGGGTCCTCCGGCGCGTCGACGTCGGCGCTGTCCACGCCGACAAGCGTGTTGCGCAGCGCCTCGGCCACGTCCCGGCCCGCCACGCCGGCGAACGCGACGAGCAGGCGGCCCTGGTGCCAGCGCGCCGACTCCACGGTCAACTCCGGCGGCACCCGCCAGGCGCCCGGCTCGGCCGGAACCGCCCCCGGCTCGGTGACCAGCACCGAACCGGGGGCGAAGCGCGCTTCGGGCTCATCGGTCCGCACCTCCACGGTGACCTCACCGCGGATGCCGTGCGGCTTACCGATCCGACCGACGACGAGAAGCATCAGTACGAGTCGACGATGTCGACGCGTACCCCACGCCCACCGATGGAGCCGATCACCTGGCGCAGCGCCTTGGCGGTCCGGCCGGACCGCCCGATCACCGTGCCGAGATCCTCCGGGTGCACGCGGACCTCGAGCCGCTTGCCCCGACGGGAATCGACCATCCGCACCCGGACGTCGTCCGGGTGGTCGACGATGCCCTTGACCAGGTGCTCCAGGGCGGGACGCAGCGGCATGTCAGGCCTGCTCACCGGACTCGGCACCGGTCTGCTCCGCGGCCTTCGGCGCCTCGGTCTTCGGCGCCTCGGTCTTCGGCGCCTCGGCCTCCGCCTTCGGGGCCTCCGCCTTGGCGGCCTTCTTGGCCGGCTTGGCCGGGGTCTCCGCCACACCGGCGGCGGCCTTCGCCTCGGCCTCGTACGCCGCCTTGCGGTCGGCCCGCTCCGCGGCGACCTTCAGCGGCGGCGGCGCCGGCAGGCCCTTGAACTTCTGCCAGTCACCGGTCAGCTCCAGCAGGCGCTGCACGGCCTCGCTCGGCTGAGCGCCGACGGACAGCCAGTACTGGACCCGCTCCGACCTGACCTCGATCACCGAAGGGTCCTCCTTCGGCTGGTACACACCGACGAACTCGATCGCGCGACCGTCACGCTTGGTGCGCGAGTCGGCGACGACGATGCGGTACTGCGGGTTGCGGATCTTGCCCATCCGCAGGAGCCGGATCTTTACGGCCACAGTTGTTTCGCTCCTGTTGCGATCTCACCGGCCCGTACGGGCGGTGTGGCGGGTGAGCGCCGACCGGCACAGTGGGGTTTGGGCCGGAGACTGCTCGGTGAACTGGCGACGCGCCCGGGTTAGAGGGCGCCGGACGCGCGCCGGATACCAGCGGACCATTCTGCCAGATCCGCGCCGGAACGCTCACACCGGACCCGGCGCGTACGCCCCGGGCGGGCCGGACGGTGACGAAGGACACGTGTTCAGCGCACCGGCGGGCGGTCCCAGCCGGGCGGCATGTCGTCCGGAATGTTCCAGTCCGCCGGTGGCGTGAAGTCACGCCACGTCCCGTCGAACGGGAACGCGCCCGCCTCGGCGAGCCGGATCACCCGCTCCCCCTCGGCGCGTACCGCCTTCTCGTCGGTCACCCAGTAGTGCTCCGGGAAGCCGAGCCGCTCGGCGAACTCGTCCTCGTCCTTCCACTCCCAGGTCAGGTCCGGGTGCACCACCACGTCGAGGTCCTGGTCCACGATGTCGACGCCGGCCACCGCGCCGTCGTCCCAGCGGACACCGGGCTCCTCCAGGTTGACGTACCAGTTCTGGAACCGGCCCCGCTCGTCGGTGAACCACCACACCGAGTGGGCGGCGCCCGTGGGCAGGAACTTCAGCACCGACGGCCCGTTCCACGTGTCGCGCTTCAGCGCGTACGACGAGGTGATCCACTCGGTGAACGGCACCGCCCGCATGCCCAGCCCGGCGGCGGTCACCTCGTACGCCACCGGCGCGTTCCGCGCCACCCAGAGCAGCAGCCCGCGATCGTCGTCGGAGACCACGCGGGCCGCCCGGACCCACCCGATCCGCCCATGCCGCACGTTGCGGTGCAGGACCAGCCGGCCGGGTTCGAAGCGCACGCTCACCATCCCTCACTTGTTAAGCGGGGGCCCCGCCTCTACCTCAGGCGTTAACCGGGGCCCCCGCCTTACACCTCAGTAGGCGCGGGCGAGGATGGCCACGAGGTCGGGCTCGTCCTCGGTGTCCGGCACCGAGCCGTCGGCGCGCAGCAGGCACCGGACCGTCACGCCCTGCGCGTTCGCCTCGGCCTCACCGGGCACACCGACCGCCGACCAGGGCACCATCGCCCAGCCGGTGGCGGTCGCCTCGATCGCCTCGGCAAGCGTCGACACCTCGACGGTGCGGGACCGGCGGAAGTCGAGCGCCTGGTCGTGCAACGCCCGCTGGTCGGCGTCGAGCGCGGCAAGCACCGCGCCGACCACGTCGGCCACCGGCGTGGGGGCCTTCGAGCCGTCCGTACGCCGGACCACCACCGCGTTGCCGGCGGCCAGATCGCGGGGGCCGATCTCGACGCGTACCGGGTAGCCGCGCAGCTCGGCGTCGACGGCGCGGCGGCCGAACGCGGTGTCGGTCCGGTCGTCCAGCGCGACCCGGACACCCGCGTCGCGCAGCGCGTCGCGGACCTTGGCCGCCGCCTCACCCACGCCGTCCCCGTCCTTCACGATCATGACGTACGCCTGGACCGGCGCCAGCTTCGGCGGCACCCGCAGCCCGTTGTCGTCGCCGTGGCACATGATCAGCCCGCCCAGCATCCGGGTCGACGTGCCCCACGAGGTGGTCCAGGCGTGCTCCCGGCCACCCTCGGCCGAGGAGTAGCTGATGTCGAACGCCTTGGCGAAGTTCTGGCCCAGCTCGTGACTGGTGCCCAGCTGGAGCGCCTTGCCGTCGCCCATCATGCCCTCGCACGTGTACGTGGCGGTGGCGCCGGCGAAACGCTCCCGGGCGGTCTTCAGCCCCACCACGACCGGGATGCCGAGCACGTTGACCATCAGGTCCTCGTACGCCTCGTGCAGGATCCGCCGCGCGTACGCGCGCGCGTCGTCCCGGGTGGCGTGCGCGGTGTGCCCCTCCTGCCAGAGGAACTCGCTGGTACGCAGGAAGATCCGCGGGCGCAGCTCCCAGCGGACCACGTTCGCCCACTGGTTGAGCAGCAGCGGCAGGTCCCGGTACGAGTCGACCCACTTGGCCATGAACTCGCCGATCACCGTCTCGCTCGTGGGGCGGACCACCACCGGCTCGGCGAGCTGCTTGCCACCACCGTGGGTGACCACGGCCAGCTCCGGCGAGAAGCCCTCGACGTGCTCGGCCTCCCGCTTGAGGTAGCTCTCCGGGATGAACAGCGGGAAGTACGCGTTCTCCGCGCCGGCCGCCTTGATCCGGGCGTCCATCTCGGCCTGCATCCGCTCCCAGATGGCGTAGCCGGCCGGTCGGATGACCATGGTGCCCCGAACCGGGCCGTTGTCGGCCAGCTTCGCCTTGGCGATCAGGTCCTGGTACCAGCGGGGAAAGTCCTCCGCACGGGGAGTGAGCACGCGTGCCATGACCGCACATCCTATGCGCCGCGCGCGCCGCCGCTGCGCCGGGGAGCCGACCCCCGCCGTGTCGCGCCGGCGGCCGTAGACTTCGACGGCGATGGGTGAGGCACGGGACGCGATCGTCGAGGCCGCCCGGGCACAGGCCGTGGCCGGTGGCTGGGACGGCGTCCGGATGGGCGCGGTGGCCGAGACGGCCGGGGTGAGCCGGCAGACGGTCTACAACGAGTTCGGCACCAAGGCGGGCCTGGCCGAGGCGCTCGCCCGGCACGAGGTGGACCGGTTCGTCGGCGAGGTCCGGGCCGCGCTCGACGAGCACGGCGCCGACGTCCGTGCCGCCGCGTACGCGGCGATCGGCCGCACGCTCGCCTCGGCCGCCGACAATCCGCTGATCAAGGCGATCCTGACCAGCGCGCGGGGCGGTTCGGACGAGCTGCTGCCCTATCTGACCACCCGGTCCGAGCTGGTGCTCGCCGAGTCGACCGGGGCGCTGCTGGAGTGGGCGGGTCGGCACCTGCCGGACGCCGACCCGGCGGCCCTGGCGTTCGCCGCGGACAGCATCGTCCGACTGGTGGTGAGCCACATCGTGCTGCCGTCAGCCCCGGTGGACGACACCGCCGCCCACCTGGCCGACCTGGCCGTGCACCTCTTCCTCGCTGCCACCGCGGCACGCTGAGGCCGGTCAGCGGATCACCTGGCCGCGCAGGATGATGCGGGTGGGTGCGGTGACCACGCGCAGGTCGCGGCGTGGGTCCTCGGGATAGACCACCAGGTCGGCGAGGCCGCCCTCGACCAGGCCGGGAAAGCCGAGCCACTCCCGGGCCCGCCAGGAGGCGGCGGCCAGCACGTCCTCGGCGGACATCCCGGCCCGCTCGTGCAGCAGCAGCATCTCCTGGGCTGCGAGCCCGTGGTCGATGCCGCCGCCCGCGTCGGTGCCGACGTAGATCGGCACGCCCGCCTCGTGGGCGGCGCGCACCACGTCGGGGAAGCGGTCCCGCAGGGCGATCATGTGGTCGGCGTACCCGGGGAACTTCTCCCGGGCCTGGTCCGCGATGTGGCCGAAGGTCCGGATGTTGATCATGGTGGGGACCAGCGCGGTGCCCTGCCGGGCCATCAGGTCGATCAGGTCGGGGCTCAGGCCGGTGCCGTGCTCCACCGAGTCCACCCCGGCCCGGACCATCGTCGCCACCGCCGACTCGGAGAACGTGTGCACCGCGGCGCGTACCCCGGCGGCGTGCGCGGCGGCGACCGCCGCGGCCATGGTGTCGGCGTCCCAGGCCGGCGCGAGGTCGCCCACCCCCCGGTCGATCCAGTCGCCGACCAGCTTGACCCAGCCGTTGCCGGCGGCGGCCTGCGCCGCCACGGTCGCGGCCACCTCGGCCGCGCCGACCTCGACACCGATGTCGCGCAGGTAGCGCTTGGGCGGCGCGACGTGCCGGCCGGCGCGGGCCAGTCGCGGCAGTCCCGGCTCGTCCTCCAACTCGGGGTACGGGTACGGCGAGCCGGCGTCCCGGATGGCCAGCACGCCGGCGTCCCGGTCGATCCGGGCCAACTCCCGGGCCTGGTCGAGCGAGGTGATCGGGGCGCCGCCACGGGCGATGCCGATGTGGCAGTGCGCGTCGGTCAGGCCGGGCAGCACGAACCCGCCGTCGGCCACCGTCTCGGCGCCCGGCACCGGTTCGAAGGTGACCCGGTCACCGACCAGCCAGGCGTCCCGGACCTCGTCGTCGGGAAGGAACACACCGCGCACATGCAGAGCCATGTGCACAGTCCTACCCGATCACTCGTCCGCGCCGGCCAGCAGGTCGTTGCGGCGCGCGGTCAGGGCCGGCAGGTCGACGGAGACCTTCCACGGCCGCTCGGTGACGAACAGGTCCTCGGTGTGGGTCACCTGCTCATACTCGCGGGCGGCGCCGCCGAGCGTGTATTCGGTGAGCGCGATCCGCTCGTGCGTCGGGTCCACCACCCAGTAGGTCTGGACGCCGGCGCGTGCGTAAACGTTCGCCTTGTCGTACAGGTCGCCGAAGTGCCATCCGGTCGGAACGACCTCGACGGCGAGCACCACGTCCTCGACCGGCAGCGGGCTCCGGTCGGCGTTCCCCCGGACGACCGCTACCACGTCCGGCCGGGGCTCGTTCCGGTGGTCGACCCGCATCGACAGGTCGATCCCGACCTGGAACTCCTTCGGGCAGTTCACACGAAGTGCGAGCAGCAATTCGACGCACATGTCCTGGTGCAGCAGAGTGGGCGACGGCACGATCAACCTTCCGTTGATCAGTTCGTACGGAAGGTCCTTGGGCAGGTCGCCCAGGTCGTCGACCGTCCACTCGGGCCGCTCCGGCAGGATCGGGGCCACGGTCATCGACATCTCCTTCCAAGGGGTGACATCACCCTAGGAGAAGATGGCGTCGCCCACCGTCACCGACACGCCTCAGCGCGGGCCCTTGTCGCCGCCCTTGCCGAGCTTGTTGAAGTCGATCTTTGGCAGCTTGAAGCCCGGGGGCAGGCCCTGGCCGCCGGCCAGGTCGCCCGGGTCCAGGCCCGGCGGGAGCTGCGGCATGCCGCCGGGGAAGCCGGCCGCCGCGCCGGCCCCGGTACGCGGCCGGTTGCCGCCCTTCGTGCCCTTGCGCTTGTTCTTCGGCGACTTGGTCGCCTTGCGCCGGCCGCCGCCGGGCAGGCCCATCATGCCGCCCATCTGCTTCATCATCTTCTGCGCGTCGGCGAAGCGGTTGAGCAGTTGGTTGACGTCCATCACGGTGACGCCGGAACCGTTGGCGATGCGGGCCCGCCGCGACCCGTTGATGATCTTGGGGTTGGTGCGCTCGGTCGGGGTCATCGACCTGATGATCGCGGTGACCCGGTCGAAGTGCTTGTCGTCAAGCTCGGCGATCTGGTCCTTCATCTGCCCCATGCCGGGCATCATGGCCAGCACGTTGGCGATCGGGCCCATCCGTCGGACCGCGATGAGCTGATCGAGGAAGTCCTCAAGCGTGAAGGTCTCCCCGCCCATCAGCTTGGCGGTCATCTTCTCCTTCTGATCGGAGTCGAAGGCCGCCTCGGCCTGCTCGATCAGCGTGAGGACGTCGCCCATGCCGAGGATCCGGCTGGCCATCCGGTCGGGGTGGAAGACGTCGAAGTCCTCCAGCTTCTCGCCAGTGGAGGCGAACAGGATCGGCTGGCCGGTGACCTCCCGGACCGACAGCGCCGCGCCACCGCGGGCGTCGCCGTCGAGCTTGGAGAGGACCACGCCGGTGATGCCGACGCCGTCGCGGAACGCCTCGGCGGTGCGGACCGCGTCCTGGCCGACCATCGCGTCGATGACGAAGATGACCTCGTCGGGCTGGACCGCGTCGCGGATGTTCGCGGCCTGCTGCATCATCTCGGCGTCGATGCCGAGCCGGCCGGCGGTGTCCACGATGACGATGTCGCGGGCGGCCCGGCGGGCGTGCTCGATCGAGTCGCGGGCGACCTGCACCGGGTCGCCGACGCCGTTGCCGGGCGCCGGGGCGTACACCTCGACCCCGGCCCGGCCACCGAGCACCTGGAGCTGCCCGACGGCGTTGGGACGCTGGAGGTCGGCGGCGACAAGCAGCGGCTGGTGCCCCTGCCCCTTGAGGAAGCGGGCCAGCTTGCCAGCGAGGGTCGTCTTGCCGGAACCCTGGAGGCCGGCCAGCATGATCACCGTTGGCGGGTTCTTGGCGAACTGGAGCCGCCGGCCCTCGCCACCGAGGACGTTGATCAGCTCCTCGTTGACGATCTTGACGATCTGCTGGGCCGGGTTGAGCGCCTGGGAGACCTCGGACCCGCGGGCCCGCTCCTTCACCGCCGTGATGAAGCCCTTGACCACCGGCAGGGCGACATCGGCCTCCAGCAGCGCCATCCGGATCTCGCGCGCGGTGGCGTCGATGTCGGCGTCGGTGAGCCGGCCCTTGCCACGGAGCTTGGTGAAGATCCCGGACAGGCGGTCACTCAAGGTGTCAAACACGCGAACATCCCGTTTGTCGTCATCGGCGGGCACAGCGGCCGGGCCGGCTGTCCAGCCCACCGTTAGGGTAGCCCGCCGCCTCCCGCTCCGCTCCGACCCGGCCGGCTGTCAGGAGACGACCAGGCCCGACTGGTACGCGAAGACCACGAGCTGGGCCCGGTCCCGCGCGCCAAGCTTGACCATGGCCCGACTGACGTGGGTACGCGCGGTGGCCGGACTTACCACCAGCCGGCCGGCGATCTCGGCGTTGCTCAACCCCTCCCCGACCAGCCCCACCACCTCACGTTCCCGGTCGGTGAGCGCGCCGAGCCGGGGATGCGGGCGCGGCACCCGGGCCGGCCGGGTGGCGAACTCCCGGACCACCCGGCGGGTCACCGACGGGGACAGCAGCGCCTCCCCCTCGGCGACCAGGCGGATCGCCCGCAGCAACTCGACCGGGCGGGTGTCCTTGGTGAGAAAACCGCTCGCCCCGTGCCGGAGCGCGTCGAAGACGTACTCGTCCAGCTCGAACGTGGTCAGCACCACCACCCGGGTGCCGGCCAGCGCCGGGTCGCCGACGATGCGGCGGGTGGCCTCGATGCCGTCGACACCGGGCATCCGCACGTCCATCAGCACCACGTCCGGGCGTTCCCGGCGGGCCAGCGCCACGGCGGCCAGCCCGTCGGCGGCCTCCCCGACGACGGTCAGGTCGTCCTCGCTGTCCACCAGGGCCCGCAGCCCGATCCGGACCAGGTCCTGGTCGTCGGCGAGCAGCACGCGGATCATGCGACCTCCTGGGTGGGCAACGTGGCGTACACCCGGAAACCGGCGGGCGCGGCCGGCCCGGCGCTGAACGTACCGCCGAGCGCGGTGACCCGCTCGCGCATGCCGGCCAGGCCGAAGCCGCCGGTCCGGCCCGGCCCGGTCGCCGGCCCCCGGCCGGTGTCGGTGACCTCGACGGTCAGCTCGCCCGGCGCGTATCCGACGCGAACCGTCGCGGTGGCCGGCCCGGCATGTCGCAGCACGTTCGTCAGCGCCTCCTGCGCCACCCGGTACGCGGCCAGGTCCACCGCCACCGGCAGCGGGCGCGGCGCCCCGGTCGTCTCGACGGTGACCGGCACCCCGGCGCCGGCCAGCCGCTCGCGCAGCTGCGGGAGCTGGCCCAGGCCCGGCACCGGCGCGCGCTCGTCGGCGGGCTCCTCGCGGCGGACCACGGTCAGCGTGACCCGCAGCTCGTCCAGCGCCTCCTTGCTGGTCCGGCTGATCGCGGTGAGCGCCACCTCGGCCTGCTCGGGCCGGCGGGCCAGCAGGTGCAGCGCCACCTCGGCCTGAAGGTGGATCGCGGCGAGCCCGTGACCTACCACGTCGTGCACCTCCCGGGCCACCCGCAGCCGCTCCGCGTCGGCCAGCCGCCGGGCCTCGTCGGTCCGGCTCCGGGCGGCGGCCTCCCGACTCAGCCGCACGGTGACCCCGACCGCGAACGGCACCACCACCCAGGCGGCCACCGGCATGAGACCGACCGGGCCGGGCGGACGCACACCGACGAGGACGTACGCCAGCAGCGCCGCCAGCACGACCGCGCCGGCCACCGCCGCGACCCGCACCGGCCGGTGCGCGGCCACCGTGTAGACCGCGACGAGGAACGCCAGCAGGATCGGACCGTACGGCTGGCCGAGCATCAGGTACGCGGTGGTCACGGCGGCGACCACGGCCAGGGTGGGCAGCGGCCACCGCCGGCGCACCGTCACCGCGAGCGCCGCCACCACGACCGGCGGGTAGGCAGCGGGACCGGCGTGCACGCCCTGGTTCTCCCCGGCCGGCGCGGTGCCGGCCAGCCCGATCGCCAGCAGGGCCAGGCCGAGCAGTCCGTCGAGGAGCCACCGCTGCCGGTCACCGCGCCCGCGATCCACGTCCACGCCCCCGTCCCGGCCCGACCGTCCCGCCGCGTCCACCCTGGCAGGTTCACGCCCGAGGATCCCGCCGCCGGGCCGCCGGCGCGTCGGCCCGGCGGCGGTTCCCGGGGTACGTCAGCGGGCGTACCGCACGCCGTGGATGTTAAGCGGGGGCCCCGCCTCTACCGGAGGCGTTAAGCGGGGGCCCCGCCTTACACGGCGGCGAGGACGGCGGCCTCGACGCGGGCGCGTTGCTCGTCGGGGGGCCAGCCGCCGATGAGGTAGAACGCGTCGACGACGTCCCCGCCCAGGGTGGAGATCCGGGCGGCGCGCACCTGGGCGCCGGCCTCGTCGAGCGCGCACGCGACCCGGTACAGCAGGCCGGCCGCGTCGGCGGCGCGCAACTCCAGCAGCACCGCGTCGGTGGCCGCCTCGCGGTGCCAGACGACGCGGGGCGCGGCGCCCCGGCTCCGGGCCGCGAGCGCCCGGCCGCGCAGCCGCTGGATGACCGAGACGTCGCCGGCCACCGCGCGGCGCAGGTCGGCGCTGAGCGCGATCGGGTCCGGGGCCAGCCCGTAACGCGGCTGCACCCGGCACTCGACCAGGGCCCGCCCGTCCACCGTGGCGGCATCCGCGGAGATCACCTCCAGCCGGTGCAACGCCAGGCACCCGGCCACCGTGGCGAGCAGCCCACGCCGGTCGGCGGCGGCCACCGACACCCGGTCCTCCGCCAGGTGTACGACCGGCAGCGGCCCGGCGACGAGCGCCGGGTCGGGGGCGGGCGGGGCGGGCACCACGCCGGTGTCGAGCGTGGTGCGCACCCGGGACACCAGCTCGGCGACCAGCCGGCCCTTCCAACCCGACCAGGCGGCCGGGCCGGTGGCGGCGGCGTCCGCCCGGACCAGGGCGTGCAGCAGTTCCAGGGTGGTGGTGTCGCCGACCCGTTCGGCGACACCGGCGATCGTCTTCGGATCGGACAGGTCCCGCCGGGTGGCCACGTCGGGCAGCAGCAGGTGCAGCCGGACCAGCGCGCCGATCAGCGCCACCTCGGCCGGCGGCAGCCCGATCCGGGCGGCCACCGCCTCGGCCAGCGGGGCCCCGACGGTCGAGTGGTCCCCGGGCAGTCCCTTGCCGATGTCGTGCAGGAACGCGCCGAGCAGCAGCAGGTCCGGTCGCTCCACGTCCCGGGTGTGCCGGCTCGCCTCGTACGCGGTCTGCACCAGGTGCCGGTCCAGGGTGAACCGGTGCACCGGGTTGTGCTGGGGCAGGCTGCGCAGTCGGGTCCACTCGGGCAGCCAGCCGTCGATCAGCCCGTACCTGTCGCAGGTCTCCCAGGCCGGCACCAGACCGGGACCGGCGCCGAGCAGGGTGATCAGCGCGGCCCGGGCGGCCGGCGGCCAGGGCGCGGGCAGCGGCGGACAGTAGGCGGCCAGCCACTCGCAGGTGGCGCGCGCGATGGGCAGCCGGGTGGTGGCCGCCGCGGCGGCGACCCGCAGGGACAGGCTCGGGTCGGGTCGGGCCCCGATCGCGGTCCGGGCGAGCACCAGCTCGCCGTCCTGCTCGACGACGTCGCGGGCGACCGGGCGACGCAGCGGCCGGCCGGGGGCGGCGCGGTGCCGGCCGGAGCGGATCCGGTCGGCGGCCCGCCAGGCGTCGTCGAGGGCGTGGCGGACCGTACGCGCGTCCCCGGCCACCAGTCGCAGCAGCGCGTCCCCCTCGGCCGGCGGGGCGGCGTCGCCGGGGCCGGCCCCGTTGCTGCCCGGCCCGGCGTCGGGCACGGCGGCGTCGGCCACGGCGCCGTTGGGCACGGCGAGCGGGGGTTGTCGCAGCCCGAGCAGGGCGGCCACGCCGTCGCGTTCCTGGGCGACCAGGCGGTCGACCCGGCGGCCCACCTGCTGGTGCAGGGCGTCGCGGGTGTCCAGCAGGCGCCGGTGCGCGGCGTGGACGGCCGGCCGGAGCGCGTCCGTGACGCCGGCGGTGGCGATGGCCCGCAGGATGCCGACGTCGCGCAGCCCGCCGGCGGCCTCCTTGAGGTCGCCCTCCAGCAGGAAGGCCAGTTCGCCGTGGGCCTCCCAGCGGGCCGTGGTGATCTCGCGGAGCCCGGGTAGCTGGCGGATCGCGGTGCGCCGCCAGTGGTCGGTGGCGGTGCGGGCGAGTTGGTCGGTCAGGGCCGGGTCGCCTGCCACGTGCCGCGCGTCGAGCAGGCCCAGCGCGACCTTCACGTCGTCCTGGGCCACCGACAGCGCCTCGGCGACGGTCCGCACCGAGTGGTCGAGCCGCAGCCCGGCGTCCCAGATCGGATACCAGAGCGAGGCGGCCAACTCGTCGATGCCCGGCACTCCGGCGTGCAGCAGCACCAGGTCGAGGTCGCCGTAGGGGGCGCACTCGCGGCGGCCCAGCCCGCCCACCGCGACGAGCGCCACGCCGGCCCGGCCCGGGAAGATCCGACGCAGCCAGGCGTCGAACGCGTCGGCCCGGGCGGACCGGGCCGCCTGACCGACGCCTCCGGGGACGCCGACGACCTCGTTGACCGCGGACACGCCGCCCCCACCGGGGCCGGTTGCCGTGGTCAACGAGGTCACGTCGGCGAATTCCGTGCTCAGAGGGCGTCGAGCCCGCGCTCGCCGGTGCGTACCCGGACGACCTCCTCGACGCCCGTCACCCAGACCTTGCCGTCGCCGATCTTGCCGGTCCGGGCGGCGCCGACGATCGCGTCGACAATCTTGTCCACGTCGATCTCATCGGTGAGCACCTCGACCCGGATCTTGGGCAGGAACTCCACCGTGTACTCGGCACCCCGATAGACCTCGGTGTGCCCCTTCTGCCGGCCGTAGCCCTGAACCTCGCTGACGGTCAGCCCGGCCACGCCGAGCGCGTGCAGGGCCTCCTTCACCGCGTCCAGCTGGTACGGCTTGATGACCGCGGTCACCAGCTTCATGTCCAACCCCTCCATCCCTGGAACGTTAACCGGCGACCTTCTCGCTGACCGGCGCGGACTCGTCCGCCTCGTCGGCGGACTCCGAGGTCGGCCTGGTGCCGCCGAGCCCGGCCATGGCGAACGCGCCACCGGCGCTGCTGCCCGTGGTGGGCGACAGGTCGTAGCCGCTCTCCGCGTGCTCCGCGACGTCGATGCCCTCCACCTCGGCCTCGGCGGAGACCCGGAAGCCGATCGTCTTGTCGATCACGAAGCCGAGGGCGTACGCGATCACGAAGGAGTAGACGGTCACGATCAGCGCGCCCAGGAACTGCTTGCCGAGCAGCGAGGCGTTGCCGCCGACGAGCAGGCCGTCGGAGGTCACCAGCTCGCTCACCGAGGCGGTGCCGAACAGGCCGATCCAGAGACAGCCGATCCAGCCACCGACGAAGTGCACGCCGACCACGTCGAGCGAGTCGTCGTAGCCGAGCCGGTACTTCAGCCCGACCGCGACGGCGCAGACCGCGCCGGCCACCAGACCCAGCAGCACCGAGGCGGCGGGGGTGATGAACGCACAGGCCGGGGTGATCGCGACCAGACCGGCGACCGCGCCGGACGAGGCGCCCACCAGGGTCGGCTTACGGTCCCGCAGCCACTCCACCACGATCCAGCCGAGGAGCGCGCCGGCGGTGGCCACCTGGGTGTTGACGAAGGCCAACGCGGTGACCCCGTCGGCGGTCAACTCCGAGCCGGCGTTGAAGCCGAACCAGCCGAACCAGAGCAGACCGGCGCCGAGGGCGACCATCGGGACGTTGTGCGGCTTCATGCTCTCCCGTGGCCAGCCGACCCGCCGGCCGAGCACGAGCACCAGCGCCAGCGCGGCGGCGCCCGCGTTGATGTGCACCGCGGTCCCACCGGCGAAGTCCAGCGCGCCGATGTCGCCGCCGATCAGCCCACCGCCCCAGACCATGTGGGCGACCGGGAAGTAGACCAGGGTGGCCCAGCCGAAGGCGAACAGCAGCCAGCCGGCGAACTTCGCCCGGTCGGACAGCGCCCCGCTGATCAGGGCCACGGTGATGACGGCGAACATCATCTGGAAGGTGATGAAGACGTAGAGCGGGATACCGGTCTCGCCCCACATGTCGCTCTCGCCGACGAACGTCTTGGTGCCCAGGTATTGGCCCAGGTCACCCCAGAACTTGCCGCCCTCGCCGAAGGCGACGGTGAAACCGTAGAACAACCACAGGATGCTGATGAGCCCGATGGACGAGAAGCTCATCATCATCATGTTCAGAACGCCCTTGGACCGGTTCAGGCCGCCGTAGAACAGCGCGAGACCGGGGGTCATGAGCAGCACGAGCGCAGTTGAAACAAGCAGCCAGGCAGTGTTCCCGGTATCGATCTCCACGCTGCCTCCTCTCGGTGTCGTATTCCTCCCTCCGACTGAGTCCTGGCAGCATCGCCCGTCAGCCGGTTGCGCGGAAGCTTGGTCGGCCGCTGTTTCCGGCACCGACACCGCTCGATTTCCGACACGTGACGGGTTGTTTCCGGCGTGTGAAGAACGTGGATCTTGCTCAGCGCAGCGCGTGCTCGAGGTGGTGACGTTCGTAGTCGAGCAGGCGCAGGTCCCGGATCGGCCGGCGGAGGTGGCCCTTGTGCACGATCCGGACGAACGCCGGCTCACCCGCGGCGGCCATCCGCCGGATGCCCTCGACGTGGTCGACGATGCGCTTGCGGATGGTGCGGATGAGCCGGTGCCGGTCCCGCGGGATCAACCCGTACGCGTCGGCGAACAGGCGCAGCCGGCGCGGCCGGTCGGGGTGTTTCCAACCGAGCGTGATCGAGTCCCGGTCCGAGAAGATCGGCACCCAGGTCCACGCCGCGTACGCCACGTCGTAGATCCGGGCGCCGGGCGAGGCGAGGTCGAAGTCGATCAGCCCGAGCGTGCCGTCGGGCCGCCAGATCACGTTGTGCGGCGCGGCGTCGTGGTGGCAGATGACCTCGGTGTCCGGTGGGGGCGGCCCGAACGAGCGCCAGACCGCGCCGGGCGGCGGCGTGAAACCGTACTGGGCGTCGTGGAACATCCGCAGCATGGTGGCCACGGTGACCAGGGCCTCGTCGGTCACCCAGTGCGGGGCCAACGGATATTCCCCGCACTCCCCTTCCAGGTAGGACAGGACCTCCCGGTTGCGCTCGTCCATGCCGAGCGCGCGCGGGGCGCCGGTGAAGCCGACGTATTCCAGGTGGCGCAGCAGGGCGTGCACCGAGGGCGTCCACGGGCCGGCGTTGCGCCGGACCGTGTCGCCCACCCGCACCACGGTGCTGACGTTCCCGCCGTGCAGCGGGATCTCCTGCGAAGTCACGTACGGTCTCCCGAGGCGCGGCGCCGGGTGGTCGGGGTCGCGCCACCCCGCGTAGGCGCGATCGTCGTTCGTCACGGGAGAGGCTACGCGTCCCGGCCGAGCGGCTCGGTCCCGAGCAGCGCGTCGACGAACTGCGCCGGGTCGAACGGGGCCAGGTCGTCCTTGCCCTCGCCGAGGCCGACCAGCTTCACCGGGATGCCGAGCTTGCGCTGCACGGCGATCACGATGCCGCCCTTGGCCGTCCCGTCGAGCTTGGTCAACACCACGCCTGTGACGTTCACCGCCTCGGTGAAGACCCGCGCCTGCTCCAGCCCGTTCTGGCCGGTGGTGGCGTCGAGGATCAGCAGCGTCTCGTCGATCGGGCCGTGCTTCTCCACCACCCGCTTGACCTTGCCCAACTCGTCCATCAGGCCGACCTTGTTCTGGAGCCGGCCGGCGGTGTCGATGAGCACGGTGTCGACGCCGGTGTCGATGCCGCGCCGGACCGCGTCGAACGCGACGCTTGCCGGGTCGGCGGCCTCCGGCCCGCGGACCGTCTCCGCGCCCACCCGGCCGCCCCACGTCTCCAGTTGGTCGGCGGCGGCGGCCCGGAACGTGTCGGCCGCGCCGAGCAGCACGCTCCGGCCGTCCGCGACCAGCACCCGGGCGATCTTGCCGCAGGTGGTGGTCTTGCCGGCGCCGTTGACGCCGACCACGAGCACCACGGCCGGGACGCCGTCGGTCGGGGTGGTCCGCAGCGACCGGTCCAGGCTCGGGTCGAGCGCGTTGACCAGCTCGGTGGCGAGCAGCGTCCGCAGTTCGTCGCCGGTGCGGGTGCCGAGCACCCGGGTCCGCTCCCGCAGCCGGTCGACGATCTCCCGGGTGGAGTCGATGCCGACGTCGGCGGTGATCAGGCTGTCCTCGATCTCCTCCCAGGTGTCCTCGTCGAGCCGGTCCCGGCTGAGCAGGCCGAGCAGGCCCTTGCCGAAGGCGTTCTGGGAGCGGGACAGCCGGGAGCGCAGCCGGACCAGGCGGCCGGCGGTGGGCTCGGGCACCTCCAGTGGCGGCGCCTCGACCGGCGGCGCCTCGACCACCACGCCGGTGCTCAGGTCCGCCTCCGGGGCCTCCACCGGCGGGCCGGCCAGATCCTCCTCGGTGCGGGTGTCGACCTCCGTGCGCGGCAGCGGCGGCTCCGGGCGCCGGCGCAGCCGGGGCACCACGAGGCTCAGGCCGCCGATGATGAGCACGCCGAGCAGGGCGAGGGCGACGAGGAGGTATTCCTTCATGCCCGAAATCCTGTCAGATGCCGGCGACGGCGTCCCACTCACCGCCTCGGCACGCGAACAACCTGCGGGTACGCTCGCTGCTGGACGGCGTACCGCAACCGCCGGCCGGGGTAGGAAGTGACCGAAACGATCTTGTCGGAGGTAGCCTCGTGCCCGGTTCCCGCCTGCTCATCGGCCCGCTGCTGCGTCGGGTCGTCGACACGCGGGCGACGATCTGGGTGGAGACGAGCGCGCCCGCGGTGGTCACCGTCCGCACGGCCGACGGCGCGGGCGGCAGCGCGCCCACCTTCTCCGCGTACGACCACCACTACGCGCTCGTGGTGGTGACCGGGCTCACCCCGGACGCCGCCACCCGCTACGAGGTGCTGGTCGACGACGAGGTGGCCTGGCCACTGCCGGACAGCGACTTCCCGCCCAGCGTGATCCGCACCCGCGCGGCCGACGACGCCGACCAGCCGGTGAACCTGGTCTTCGGCTCCTGCCGGGAGACCACCCAGCACTCCACCGCGCGCAAGCTGCCGCCGGACGCGCTCGACGCGTACGCCCGGCGGGTGATGGCCGCACCCGAGGAGGTCGCGCTGCCCGACCTGCTGGTGCTGCTCGGCGACCAGGTCTACGCCGACGAGACCTCGCCGACGGTGCGCAAGCTGCTGAAGCGACGCCGGCGGCGACCGAAGGACGCCCCGGCGACCCAGGTGGTGAGCTTCGACGAGTACACGAAGCTCTACCTGGAGTCCTGGCGCGATCCGGAGATCCGCTGGCTGCTCTCCACCGTGCCGAGCGTGATGATCTTCGACGACCACGAGGTCATCGACGACTGGAACACCTCGCAGTCGTGGCGGGCGGACATGCGTGAGCAGCCGTGGTGGGCCGAGCGGATCCGCAGCGGCCTCGCCTCCTACTGGGTGTACCAGCACCTGGGCAACCTGAGCCCGGACGAGATCGCCGCCGACCCGGTGTACGCGAAGGTGACGGCCGCCGAGGACGCCACCGGCGTGCTGCACGAGTTCGGTGAGCGGGTGGACACCGAGGCCGACCTGGCGCACGACACCGAGCGCTGGCGGGCCGTGCAGTACCAGTGGAGCTACGCGCTGGACCTGGGGCGGACCCGCCTGGTCATGCTGGACAACCGGTCCAGCCGGGTGCTGCTGCCGGGCCACCGGGCGATGCTGCCGCCGGGCGAGTGGTCCTGGTTCCTGGACCAGGCGCACGGCGCCTACGACCACCTGGTGGTGGGCACCTCGCTGCCGTGGCTGATGCCGCCGGGCATCCACCACGTGGAGGCGTGGAACGAGCGCCTGGCCGACTCCGACCGGCCCTGGGTGGCCGGGCTGGCCGAGCGGTTGCGCCGCGCCCTGGACCTGGAGCACTGGGCGGCGTTCCGGCGCTCCTTCGACGCGCTCGGCGAACTGTTCGCCCGGCTGGGCAGCGGCGGCGCGGCGCGCACCGGCGCCCGGGTGGGCGCCGGGCCGGCGTATCCGCGCCCGGCGTCGATCAGCGTGCTCTCCGGCGACGTGCACCACTCGTACGTGGCCCGGGCCCGGTTCGCCGACCGGGGTGTCCGCACGCCCGTGCATCAGCTCACCTGCTCGCCGATCCACAACCAGGTGCCGGCCGCGATCCGTCCGCTGATGACGCTCGGCTGGAACCCGGGTCCGGCCGGCGCGACCCGGGCGCTGGCCCGGTCGGCCGGCGTACGCCGGCCGCTGGTGCGGTGGCGGAAGCTGGCCGGTCCCTACTTCGGCAACGCGGTGGCCACGCTCACCCACCGGGGCCGGTCGGCCGCCGTGGTGATCGAGGGCACCACGAGCGGGGGCGAGCTGCGGCCGGTGGCGCGCCAGCAGCTCACCGACGGAGAATGACTATCCTCGGTCCGTGGACGAGCCGCTGCGCGCCGTGGAAGACGAACTGACCGCGCTGTTGCGTCGCGGCCGGGCGCTGTCCTGGGAGATCGCCCGCGAGGTCCACCCGAACCTGGAGCCGAACGCCTACGGGCTGCTGCTGTGGCTGCGCCGCTCCGGGCAGATCCGGCTCACCGACCTGGCCGTGAAGCTGGGCATCGGCAAGGGCACGCTGAGCCGGCAGATCGGCGGCCTGGAGGCGCTGGGCCTGGTCCGGCGCGACCCGGACCCGACCGACCGGCGGGCCGCCCAGCTCAGCCTCACCGACGAGGGCACCCGGCGGTTCGACGGGGCGCGGGCGGCCCGGCTGGGCCAGATCCGGCGTTCGCTCGAAGACTGGCCGAAACAGGACGTGGCGGACTTCGCCCGGCTGATGCACCGGTTCAACGAGACGTTCTGACCTGCGCCGGCGGGAATAGGACGCGCGCCACTCGCGGTTGTTGCTTTGGGCAACCAAACCATACGGTTGCCCGAGGCAACGCTCCACCTTCCCCCTTCGGAGGCACTCCACGATGACCCAGGCGACCGCGCCCACCCGGGCGACCGCCGTCGACATGTCCCACCGGCAGATCCTGGAGGCGCTCTCCGGCCTGCTGCTGGGCATGTTCGTCGCGATCCTCTCCTCCACGGTCGTCTCGAACGCGCTGCCGCGGATCATCACCGACCTGCACGGCACCCAGTCCGCGTACACCTGGGTCGTCACCTCGACCCTGCTGGCGACCACCGCGACCACCCCGATCTGGGGCAAGCTCGCGGACCTGACCAGCAAGAAGATCCTGGTCCAGCTCGCCCTGGTGGTCTTCGTGCTGGGCTCGGTGCTGGCCGGGCAGGCCCAGACGACGGGCGAGCTGATCGCCTGCCGGGTGGTGCAGGGCGTCGGCGCGGGCGGCCTCACCGCCCTCGCCCAGGTGATCATGGCGACGATGATCGTTCCGCGCGAGCGCGGCCGGTACAGCGGCTACCTCGGCGCGGTGATGGCCGTCGGCACCATCGGCGGCCCGCTGATCGGCGGCGTGATCGTGGACACCGACTGGCTCGGCTGGCGCTGGTGCTTCTACGTCGGCGTGCCGTTCGCCGTGCTCGCCCTGATCGTGCTCCAGCGGACGCTGCACCTGCCCGTGGTCAAGCGCAAGGTGACCATCGACTGGTGGGGCGCCACCCTGATCACCGCCGCCGTCTCGGTGCTGCTCATCTGGATCACCCTGGCCGGCGACAAGTACGACTGGATCTCCTGGACCAGCGCGGCCATGGTGACCGGCGCGATCCTGCTCGGGGCGCTCGCCGTCCGGGTCGAGCAGCGGGCCACCGAGCCGATGATCCCGCCGCGGCTGTTCCGCAACCGCACCATCACACTCGCCGTGCTCGCCAGCATCGCGGTCGGCGTCGGCATGTTCGGCGCCTCCGTCTTCCTCGGGCAGTACTTCCAGATCAGCCGCGGCGAGAGCCCGACCATGGCCGGCCTGATGACGCTACCGATGATCGGCGGCCTGCTCGTCGCCTCCACCGTGGTCGGCCGCATCATCACCAGCACCGGCCGGTGGAAGCGTTGGCTGGTGACCGGCTCGACGCTGCTCACCGCCGGCTTCGCGCTGATGGGCAGCATGCGCCAGGACACCCCGTACTGGCGGCTCGCGATCTTCATGGCGCTCATCGGCCTCGGCCTCGGCATGACCATGCAGAACCTGGTGCTGGCCGTGCAGAACACCGTCGGCACGCACGAGCTCGGCGCGGCCAGCTCGGTCGTGGCCTTCTTCCGCAGCCTCGGCGGCGCGGTCGGCGTGAGCGCGCTCGGCGCGCTGCTCGGCCACCGGGTGACCGGCTACCTGGCCGACGGACTGAGCCGGCTGGGCGTACCGGCGGCCAGCTCGGGTGGCGGCGGCGCGCTGCCGGACGTGCACGCGCTGCCCGCGCCGATCCGCGCCGTGGTGGAGTCCGCGTACGGGCACGGCGCCGGTGACATCTTCCTGGCCGCCGCCCCGTTCGGGCTGCTCGCCCTGATCGCCGTGGTGCTGATCCGGGAGGTGCCGCTGCGCCGCACCAACCGCGACCCGGTCTCCGCCGAGGTCGAGCGGGAGTCGACAGTCGCCGCCGGCAACGACGCGGTGGTGATCCGGACCGGACGGCGGGACTGAGGCGATGGACGCGCCGGAGCGTGAGCGGTACGGCCCGCAGGCCCGGCCGTTGCCGTTCGAGCGGGGCACCGACGGGCCCCGGGTGGTGCTCGTCGGCGTGGACGGCACCCGCACCTCGCTGCGGGCCGCCGCCTACGCCGCCGGGCTGGCCCGCCGGCAGGGCTCCGGACTGGTGGTGGTGTTCGTCAGCTCGCCGCCCCCGTACAGCGGGATCGTGGCCGGCGCGGTGCAGCAGACCCACGACGAGCTGGCCGACGAGCTGCGGGCCGAGTGCCGGCGCGGGGCCGAGGAGCTGGACCTGCCGGTGACGTTCCTGTGCCGGCGCGGCGACGCGTACGCCGAGCTGTGCCGGGCCGCCGACGAGCACCGGGCCGACCTGGTGGTGGTCGGCTCCTCCGAGCAGGCCGGCCACAGGCTGGTCGGCTCGGTCGCCACCCGCCTGGTCCGCACCGGCCGCTGGCCGGTCGTCGTCGTCCCCTGAGGGTGTAAGGAGGGGCCCCCGGTTAACGCATAGCGTTGTAAAGGGGCCCCCGCTTAACATCTGCGGCCATGATCTGGAGAGCACCCGACGTCGACCGCCGCCACGAGCCCTTCGTCGCCGACGAGCGCGCCATGCTGCAAGGGTGGTTGGACACCCACCGTGACACGCTGCGGCACAAGTGTGCCGGGCTGACCGCCGAGCAACTGCGCACCCGCAGCGTCGAGCCGTCCGGGCTGACCCTGCTCGGGCTGGTGCGGCACATGGCCGACGTGGAGCGCTGGTGGTTCCGCGTCCGCGCGGCCGGCCACGAGCTGCCCGACATGTACGACTACGACAAGGACCCGGACGCCGACCTCAACGACATCGCCGACGCCGACCCGGCCCAGGCGTTCGCCACCCTGGTCGAGGAGATCGAGGCGGCCGACCGGGCAGTGGCCGACCTTCCGCTTGAGCACACGTTCCCGCACACCCGGCGCGACGGAGGCACCCGTGAGATCAGCCTGCGCTGGGTCTACGTGCACATGATCGAGGAGTACGCCCGGCACAACGGCCACGCCGACCTGATCCGGGAACGCATCGACGGCGTCACCGGCTCCTGATCCGCCCCACCTGACCCGCCGGCGGCCGGGGTGTGACCACGGACCGCCAGGTCGGCGCGTACCCACCACTGTGCACGCAAGGTCACCGCCGGTTGGCGGGCGGCTGATAATCTTCGATTAATGGACACAGTGGTGATTCGGTTCGTCACCTTCGACGACGACAACGACTCGACCGAGGAAGCCACCCGCCGCCTGCACCGGGAGTTGCACCAGCTCGACGGCGTCCGTTCGGTCCACCCAGCGACGTCGACCGCGGTCGCGCCGGACGGCGCCCGGGGCGGCGAACTCGTCGAGCTGGGCACGCTGCTCGCCGCCCTGACCGCCCAGGCGGACCTCGTCGTCGAAGTGCTCCGTGTCGTCGGGGACTGGCAGCGGCGGCGCGGTCGCGGCCGGGTCGAGGTGCGCATCGGCGACAACGAGCTGGTCCTGGAGAACGCCACCCCCGACGAGCAGCGCCGGCTGATCGAGGCGTTCATCGACCGGGTGTTCCCACCGGAACGATGAGACGCGCGCTGATCATCGCGAACGAGGCGTACACGGATCCTCACTTCGCTTCCCTCCCCGGCGCCGTGGCGGACGCGGACTCCCTCCGCGAGGTGCTGGAGAACCCGGCCATCGGCGCCTTCGACGACGTTCGCGTGTCACGTAACCGCACCGTCCACGACATCGGCCGGGCCGTCGCCGTCTTCTTCCACAAAGCCAAGCCCGACGACCTGCTGCTCCTGCACGTCTCGGCGCACGGGCTGAAGGACGCCCGCGGTGACCTGTTCTTCGCCGCACGCGACTCGGAACACGACAGCCACCTGATCCGGGCGACCGCGTTGTCGGCCGCCGACATCCGGCACCAGATGGCGGACAGCCGGGCGAAGCAGATCGTCGTGCTGCTCGACTGCTGCTACAGCGGCGCCTTCGCCCACGACGCACGCGCCCGGGGCGCACGCGCCACCGACCTGACCGTGCCGTTTCAGGCGCGCGGCCACGTGGTGATCACTGCCTGCGCGGGCACCGAGCTCAGCTTCGAGCGGGACGGGCAGGGCGTGTTCACCCGGGCGGTGGTCGAGGGGCTGCGCACCGGCCGGGCCGACCGCAACGGCGACGGGGTCATCGACACCGACGAACTGCACCAGTACGTCACCGACCGGGTCGCTGAGGCGCGCATCCGGCAGCGGCCCACGCTCTCGGTCTACCGGAAGGAGGGGGTGATCCGGGTGGCGTGGGCGGGTCGGGTGCCGCCGCCCCCACCGCCGGGCCGCCGACCCGGGCTGCTCGCACGCCTGGCCGCCGTGGTGACGGGCCGCCGCGGCTCGCTGCCACGCCGGCTCGTGGTGCCGGCCCTCGCGCTCTGGGCGCTCCTCTGCGGCGCCGTCGGCCACGCCGGCCCGGTCGGGGCCGCCGAAGCCGGCTGCTTCCAACCGCCGATGGTACGGGTGGCCACCTCGGCCACGAGCCTCGATTCCTACCGTGAGGTGGCGGACGCGTTCGAGCAGTGGTCGGCACGGCAGCACCGGGGCTGCCCGCTGGCCCGGCTCTACCTCTATCCCGCGGCGGCCGACGACGTGCGGGCCGGCATCGGCGCGAACTGGACCCCGCCCGGCCAGCCGGGTCACTCCTACCTTGAGGACGTCGGGCCGCACCCGGACCTGTGGCTGCCGGAATCGAAGAACGACGTGGACCGGCTGGGTCAGGTCGATGCGAACCTGATCGAGGACACCGACGAGATCGCCGCGTCGCCGGTGGTGCTCGGCGTACCGCAGGCTCAGGTCGCTGCCGGTGGCGCCGTCGACGGCGATCGCCGGATGGGTAGAACCTGGCTGGAGCTGTTCCACCGCTTCGCCGACGGCAGCGGCGTGGTACGCGGAGATCCGGCCGTGTCGACACCCGCCCGCCTGGCCACCCACGCGCTCTACGGCGGCGAGCGGAAGCTGGCGTCCCCGTCGGCGGCCCGGCAGGACGTCGAGCTGTGGGTGGACCGGGCGCTGGACTCCGGCGCGTACCCGATCGGTGACGACCTGGCCGTGCTCTGCCGGCAGCGAATCCGGGCGGTGGCCGCCCCGGTCGCCACCGCGGGGGTCGACGCACCGGCCGTGATCCTCACCGAGCAGGATCTGGTGCGCTACAACCAGGGCCGGCCGTTGGGCGCCGGTTGCCCGGCCCAGCAGACGCCGCCGGCGCCCGAACGGTTGCAGGCGTTCTATCCGTCCGACTCACACGTGCTCTTCCGCTCGGTCACCCGGCTCCACTGGCCGGACGCGGTGCAGAGCCCCGCCGTCCGGGCCGGGGCGTCGAGCTTCGCCCGGTGGCTGTCCGACGAGGAGGAGGGCCAACAGGCGCTGCTCCGGGTCGGCCTGCGTCCGCTGGGCGTGTCCGCCAACACGCCCCTGGACCGCACCCACGGCGCGATGTTCGACTGGCCCTTCGGCAAGGTTCGGGACCTGAGCGAGCTCAACGCCGGCGAGCAGGACCGGGTGCGGGAGGTCTACCGGCGCGCGCACCGGCCGGGGCGAGTGCTTGTCGCGCTTGACGCGTCCGGCTCGATGCGCGAGCCGAGCGAGGACCGACGCCGCAGCCGGTTCCGGGTGGCCGTGGACGGGGTCGAACGGTCGCTGGAGCGGGTCGGCGAACGGGACGAGTTCGGCCTCCTGACCTTCTCCACCGTGGCCGCCAACGCCCGGCAGATCGTGCCGATCGGTCCGAAGAAGGCTGCGGGCGCCGGCAGCCTGGGTGCCGAGGTCGCGCGGATCCGGCCCGCCGGCGACACCCCGCTGCACCGGGCCATCCAGCAGGGTGCGGCCCAACTCCGGGACGGCGGCGGCGAGGCGTTGCGCGCGCTCGTGGTGGTCACCGACGGCAGGGACACCAGCGGACAGCGAGCGCCCACCGTGGCGGAACTCTCCGACGTGCGGCTCTACGTCCTCGCGGTGGCGGACGCGACCTGCGCCCGCTCGCCGCTCGACCGCCTCGCGCAGGGCACCGGCGGGGACTGCTACGACACCCGGACCGACCGCCTCGACGCGACGCTTGACGGGTTGTTCATCGCGCTGTGGAAGGGAGTGGACTGATGCCACGGACGCCGAGCACCGGCTCGACGCCACGGAACGACCGGCGACGCTGGTGGTGGGCGTTCGGGCTCGGGTTGATGAGCGGCGCGCTGGTGGCCGCGCTGACGTCCGTCCTGGTCTGGCGGGTCGCCGGGCCCAGGAGCCCGGAGCCGGGTGACCTGCTGATCCTCACCGGCCGAGACGACAGCGAGGGCCAGCAGCGGCAGTTCCTCATCGACCTCTGGAACACGGCGAACCCTGGCAACCAGGCCAAGATGATCTCCCTGTCCGAGACGGCGGACGCCCAGTACGCCGAGATGGTCAACCGTGGCGAGAAGAACGGGAAGGACGACGGCACGGAAATCGACGTGTTCAATCTCGACGTCACCTGGACCGCGGCGTTCGCCGAGAAGGACCTCCTGCGCCCGATCGACGAGGGCGGGCTGGCCGACCGGCCGGACGAGGTGTTCCTCAAGCAGCCGCTGCGCACCTGCCGCTACCGGGACCGGCTGTGGGCGTTGCCGTTCAACACCGACGCCGGGCTGCTCTACTACCGCAAGGGCCTCGGGCTGAAACCCCCGTTCGACTGGCCGGAGATCGAGGCCGAGTCGGCCCGGCTGCTCCCGAGGACGCCCGGGCTCACCGCCGGCTACGCCGGCCAGCTCGGCGACTACGAGGGGTTGACCGTCAACGCGTTGGAGGCCCTCTGGGCGCACGGCGGCGACCTACGCGTCGACGACCAGGGGAACGCCTCGATCGACCCCAAGCGGCTGGCCGCCGCGCTGAAGCCGCTCACCCCGTCCGACGCCGGGCCGTCCGTGGCGTTCGGCGAGGAGCGCGGGCAGCAGACCGAGGAACAGAGCCGGCAGACGTTCGCGGACGGGCATGTCGCGTTCATGCGCAACTGGCCGGTCGCGTACCGCAAGTTGACAGGTGACGACGCGACGTCGGGACCGTCGTCGGCCGCCTCGAAGGACACGACGGCGATGACGGAGGCGGCGAAGAAGGTCGGCGTCGCGGCCCTGCCCGGGCCGAGCGTGCTGGGTGGCCAGAACCTGGCGATCGCCCGGCAGACCGGACAGCCCCGGGCGGCCCAGTTGCTGATCGAATATCTCACCGGGGAGCAGAGCCAGCGGACGCTCTTCGAGAAGGGCGGCTTCGCCGCGACCCGGGCCGTCGTCTACGAGGACGTGGACATCCAGAACGAGTACCCGTACCTTCCGCTGTTGCTGGAAGCGATCAAGACCGCCCGGCTCCGGCCGGTCTCGCCGCAGTACGTCAACTTCAGCCGGGTGCTGCGCGGCTATGTCGGAACGGTGCTCGACGGGAAAGGCAGCCTCCCGGACGACCTGGCCCAACGACTCACCGACGCCCTGCACGGCAAAACGCCGCCCAGCCCCGCCCCGGACTGAGGCGCGGCCACCGGCTCAGTACGCCAGCGCGGCCCGCAGATAGCGCAGGTCGGCCGGCCCGCTCCACCGGTGTGCGGAGAGGCCGGCGACGCGGGCGCCGGCCACCGCGCGGTCCTCGTCGTCGACGAAGAGCACCCGGGCCGGCGGGGTGTCGAGCGCCGCGCAGGCGACCTGGAAGTATTCCTTCGCCGGCTTGTGCACGCCGACGGCGGAGGAGTTGACCACCACGTCCAGCTCGTCGGTCAGGCCCAGCCCGGCCAGGTCGGCGTCGAGCAGGTCGGTGGCGTTGGTGCCCAGCCCGACCCGGATGCCGGCGGCCCGCGCCTCACGGACGAACGCGAGCACGTCCGGGTCGACCTCGCCGCGGTAGCGCTGCCACTGGTCGACCGCGGCGCGGGCCCGGGCCGGGTCGCCGACCGACGGGGTCAGCGCGTCGGCCACGCTCGCCATCCACGCGGCGTGGCTCATCTGCCCGACGAGCACCGGCTGGAGCAGCCCCCAGGACATCGCGATCTCACCGAGGACGCCCTCGGTCAACCCGTACTCCCGCTCGACGCCGGCGGCCACCGCCGGGTCCCAGCGGCGCAGCACGCCGTCGAAGTCCACCAGGAGCGCCGTGGCGCGTTCCCGACTCACTCGTCTGTCTCCTGCCCGTCGTCCTCGGCCCGGTTGAGCCGCTGGCTGATCACCTGCGTCACGCCGCTGCGCATGGTCACGCCGTAGAGCGCGTCGGCGATCTCCATGGTCCGCTTCTGGTGCGTGATCACGATGAGCTGGCTCTTCTCCCGCAACTGTGCCAGCAGGGTGATCAGGCGGCCCAGGTTCACGTCGTCGAGCGCCGCCTCCACCTCGTCCATGATGTAGAACGGGCTGGGCCGGGCGCGGAAGATCGCCACCAGCATGGCCACCGCGGTCAGCGACCGCTCGCCGCCGGAGAGCAGCGAGAGCCGCTTGATCTTCTTGCCCGGCGGCCGGGCCTCGACCTCGACGCCTGTGGTGAGCAGATCCTCCGGTTCGGTGAGCACGAGCCGGCCCTCCCCGCCGGGGAAGAGCACGGTGAAGACCTGCTCGAACTCCCGCGCCGTGTCCTCGAACGCGCTGGCGAAGACCTCCAGGATCCGCTCGTCCACGTCCTTGACCACGGTGAGCAGGTCCCGCCGGGTGGCCTTCAGGTCTTCCAACTGCTCGGAGAGGAACTTGAAGCGCTCCTCAAGCGCGGCGAACTCCTCGAGCGCGAGCGGGTTCACCTTGCCGAGCAGGGCCAGCTCCCGCTCCGCCTTGGCGGCCCGCTTCTCCTGCACCGGCCGTTCGTAGCGGACCGGCTCGGGCACCGGACGGCCGTCGGACTCGGCGAGCGCGACGTCCGCGTCGGTGGGCGGGACGAGCTGGTCCGGGCCGTACTCGGCGACGAGCGTGGCCACGTCCAGGCCGAAGTCCTCGGCGGCCTTGGCCTCCAACTGCTCGATGCGCAGCCGCTGCTCGGCGCGGGCCACCTCGTCCCGGTGGACCTGGCTGGTGAGCCGTTCCAGCTCGGCGGCGAGTCGCTTGGCCGCGCCGCGTACCTCGGACAGCTCGGCCTCGCGGGCGGCGCGCTCGCGGGCCACCGCGTCGCGGTGCTCCTCGGCCCGGGCGATCGAGACGGTGAGCCGGGTGAGCGCCTCCCGGGCGCCGCCGACCACGGCGCGCGCGATCTGGGCGCCGCGGGTGCGGGCCGCGCGCCGGGCCGCCGCGCGTTCCCGCGCGGCCCGCTCCGCGGTCGCCTGCCGGGCCAGCGAGTCGGCCCGGCCGGCGATCGACGCCACCCGTTCCTCGGCGGTACGCACCGCGAGCCGGACCTCCATCTCGTTCTGCCGGGCCGGCGGCACCATGGCGGCGAGCTGGTCGCGTTCCTCGGTGGACGGTTCGGCGTCGATCGGGGTGACCTCGGCCAGCCGCAGCCGTTCCTCCAACTCGGCGAGTGCCTCCAGGTCACGGGCCCGGGCCGCCTCGGCGCGGGCCCGGGACTCGCCGAGCCGGTCGGTCTCCGCCCGGGCCGACCGGGCCGCCGCGCCCAGTTCGGCGAGGCGGCGGGCGGCGGCGTTGCGGTGGCTCTCGGCCTCCCGCTTGGCGGCGGCGGCGTGCTGCACCGCCTCCTTGGCGCTCGTCACCTCGGCCCGTGCCTCGGCCAGTTGCTCGCGCAGCTCGGCGGCGGCGTGCTCGGCGGTGGCCCGGTTGGTCCGGGCCTCCTCGACCGCGGCCTGCACCTCGATGAAGCTGGGCGCCCTGGTCGATCCGCCGGCCGCCGCGTACGCACCGACCACGTCACCGTCCGGGGTGACGGCGCGCAGTTCCGGGTTCGCGGCGACCAGCTCGGCCGCGGCGGCGAGATCGTCGACGAGCGCCACGTCGCGCAGCGCGCGATGCACGGCGGGACGGATACCGGCGGCGCACTCCACCAGGTCCGGCGCCCACCGGGCGCTCTCCGGCAGCTTCGGCCGCAGCGCGTCGGCGGCACCGTCCATGCCCGGCCCGGCGGGGCTGCCGACAAGCAGCCCGGCCCGCCCGGCATCGGTGATCTTGAGCAGTCGCATCGCCTCGACCGCCTCGTCCACGCCGGTGACCGCCACCGCGTCGGCGAGCCCGCCCAACGCGGCGGCGAGTGCCGCCTCGTCGCCGGGGGCGACGGTGAGCAGACCGGCGAGGCTGCCGAGCAGGCCGGGCACCTGGTCGGCGCGGGACAGCAGCGCGCCCGCGCCGTCCTTGCGGCGCAGGCCCATGGCGAGCGCCTCCTCGCGGGCCTTCCAGGTGGCGGCGTCCTTCTCGGCGGCGCGCTCGCCGTCGGTCAGGCTGCGTACCGCCGCCTGGGCCTGCTCGTGCACGGCCACCGCCTCGGCGTGCCGGGCGTCCAGGTCGGCGTTGTCCCGGTCGGCCTCGGTGGACTGCTCGGCCACCGCGTCCAGGTCGGCCTGCGCCTTGTCGGCGCGACCGAGTGCGTCGGTGTGCGCGGCGGCGAGCCGTTCGATCTCCTCGCCCGCGCTCGTGGTGCGGGCCCGGGCGGAGTTGACCTGGCCGGTCAGCCGGGCCAGCCCTTCGCGCCGGTCGGCGATGGCCTTGGCGGCCGTCACCAGCTCCCGCTCCGCGGCGGCGAGCTGCCGTTCCAGCTCCTGCCGGTGCTCGACCGCCTCGGCGAGCCGGACCTGGTCCTCAGTGAGCGCGGCGCGCAGTTCCTCCTCCTGCTCGCGGACCCGCCGCGACTCCGCCTCCAACTGCTCGGGGTCACGGCCGGGGCGTTCGTCGTCGCCGGTGGCGCTGAGGTGGCGCAGCCGCTCGCGGGCGAGCTGCTCGATGGAGCGGAACCGTTCCTGCAACGCGGAGAGGCGGTACCAGGTGTCCTGCGCCGCCGCGAGCAGCGGCGCGTCCTCGGCCAGGGCCGCTTCCAACTCGCCGAGGCGACCCTGGACCTCGCCGTGCTCACCTTCGATCTGCTCGCGCCGGTCGCGCAGCGCGGTCTCGTCGGCGATCTCCTTGTCCAACGTGGTCCGCAGCGTGTGCAGGTCGTCGGCGAGCAGCCGGAGCCGGGCGTCGCGCAGGTTGGCCTGGATGGCGGCGGCGCGCCGGGCCACCTCGGCCTGCCGGCCCAGCGGCTTGAGCTGGCGGCGCAGCTCGGCGGTCAGGTCGGTGAGGCGGTTGAGGTTGACCTGCATCGCGTCGAGTTTCCGCAGCGCCTTCTCCTTGCGCTTGCGGTGCTTCAGGACGCCCGCCGCCTCCTCGATGAACGACCGCCGGTCCTCCGGCTTGGCGTGCAGCATGCCGTCGAGCCGGCCCTGCCCGACGATGATGTGCATCTCCCGGCCGATGCCCGAGTCGGAGAGCAGCTCCTGGATGTCGAGCAGGCGGCAGGAGTCGCCGTTGATCTCGTACTCGCTCTCGCCGGAGCGGAACATCCGGCGGGTGATGGAGACCTCGGTGTACTCGATCGGCAGCGCGCCGTCGGTGTTGTCGATGGTGAGGGTGACCTCGGCCCGGCCCAGCGGCGCCCGCCCGGCGGTGCCGGCGAAGATGACGTCCTCCATCTTGCCGCCGCGCAGCGCCTTGGCGCCCTGCTCGCCGAGCACCCAGGCGATGGCGTCGACGACGTTCGACTTGCCGGAGCCGTTCGGGCCCACCACGCAGGTGATCCCGGGCTCCAGCTTCAGCGTCGTGGCGGAGGCGAAGGACTTGAAGCCCTTGACCGTCAGGCTCTTGAGATGCACCTTCTCGATCCTCGTCCGGTGGCCGCCGTACCGTCGCCGGCTGCGCGGACCTGGTGAACCCGCAGACTAACCCGGGACCGGGACCCCGGCGGCACGCGACCCACCCGGCCTGCGTCGCGCACCGCCGCCGTCGCTTGCCGAAATCGCAAGATCACAATTTCCGGACGCAATTCCCGGGGCCACCGACAAGATCGATAATTGCGGTCGGCGGCAGAACGGGTACGCACATGGCTGCGCGCCGGCACTGAAGTGTCGGCGCGCTTTTCGGTGTGGTGCGATTCAGTTTTCCGGCGACCGGAACTCAGGTCAGCGCGGGCTCGGCGAGACGGAGGAGGTCGTCGGCCTCCGCCGCTGCCGCCGCGAGCCGATCGTTCTCGGCGCGCAGACGCGTGATCTCGAACTCCAGTGCCTGAACCCTGGCACGCAGTCGGGTGACCTCGTCGAGCAGACGCCGGTCGGACGCTGCACCTACGTGGCCGTAGAGGGCCTTCGCCATGCTGAACTCCTCGATATGCGCTGCCGGAAAGGCCGGCCAACGCGCGCCCATGATGTTCGCGGCTGCCATTCCCGGGATATCAGGGCGTGGCTGGGCGCGACTGGCGACACCTACATATTGAGCCGAACCCCCCTCGTTCGTCAAGTTGACGCAGGCCGTAGATCATCTCCACGTCGGCCGGGCCACTCGTCGGGGGGCTGCCACAAGGGCACGGACACGCTCTGTCCGGACGCCTTCACTGTACGCCCGGGATTACGCGATCACCTCACCCTTCCGTCTGCTTCGCCTTAACTCTTTCTTAGCCACGTTGCCGCAGCTTCGACCGCGCCCGTAGCGTCACCCGGGCTTACCACCGACCCGTGGAGGGGACAGGCGTGTACCGCTGGACCGACCCGATCGACCCGGACGACGCCTCCCGGCGCCCCGAGCCGTCCCCGACCGACAACGGTCCGGCGTGGCCCACCGGCCGGCCCGAGCCGCAGTCGTCGTACCTCTTCGGGGACGAGCCGGCCCACCCGCCCGCTCCCCGGCCCGGCCGGTACGGCGACACCGGCGGACACGGCGACACCGGTCGGTACGGCGACACCGGCGGGTACGGCTACGGCCCGGCGCCCGACGCCCGCCCGACCGAAGCGTGGCCGGACCACGACCGGACCGCCGCGTGGCCGGACCACGACCGGACCGCCGCGTGGCCGGGACACGGCCACCCGCAGCCGGGGTACGACGCCGCGCAGGCCGGATACGGCCACGCCCAGCCCGGATACGGCGCCGGGCAACCGGCGTACGGCCACCCGGCGCCGTTCGAGCCGGTCGGCGCCGGGCAGCCGGGGCGGGACCGCTGGAACGGCGAGGAGCAGCCGACCGGCGGCTGGGACCGGCCCGAGGCAGCCTGGCAGCCGGCGACCGACGTCCCCGTCGACGACAGCCGGCACCGCCAGAAGCGGAGGCTGTCCCGTCCGCTCGTGATCGGCGGGGCCGCCGCCGTGGCGACCCTCGCGGTGAGCCTGGGAGTGGGTGCTGTGCTGCTGCCCGACGGCGACGGTCCGGCCGAACGCACCGCCGCCGACGCGCCGCTGGCCGTCGCCCCGGACGGACCGGAGCAGACCGGGAGCGCGCCCCCCGCCGACGCGCTCGTCCCCGAATCGGCCAGCCCGTCGGCCGTGCCGACCACCGTCAAGCCGAAGCCGAGCCCGACGAAGAAGATCGCGCCGAAGCCGAGCCGGACCACCGCCCCGTCGCGGCAGCGCGAGCGGGACAGCACGCCGAGCAGCACCGCCGCGCGGACCACCTCCTCCTCGGGCGGGCTCAGCGCCGAGCTTCAGCAGGTCGTCGACCTGGTGAACCAGGAGCGGGCCAAGGCCGGATGCAAGGCGCTGAGCGTCGACACCAAGCTGACGCTCGCCGCCCAGCGGCACAGCCAGGACCAGGCCGACCACAAGAAGATGACGCACGACGGCAGCGACGGCAGCAACGTCGGCCAGCGGCTCGACCGGGTCGGTTACGCCTGGCGGGCGTACGGCGAGAACGTCGCCTGGAACCAGCAGAGCCCGGCCTCGGTGATGGACGCCTGGATGAACTCCGAGGGGCACCGGGCCAACATCCTGAACTGCGGTTTCACCCAGATCGGGGTGGGCGTGGCGCGCAGCAACGGGCCGTACTGGACGCAGGACTTCGGCACGCCCCGCTGACCGGCGCGTCGTGACCGGGCCGGCGCTCGTTGACCGGTCGGGGGCGGCGTCGGGCCGCCCGCGTCCGGGGAGCGGTCGATGCGGATCCGGCCGGCGTACGCCGTGCCGCGTTCCCGGCCGGCCCGCGTCCGCCGACGCGGGCCGCGCCGGGGCGTGGCGCTGGCGTTGACCGCGCTGCTCGTCGCCCCGATGCCCGCCTGCGGAAAGCAGGTCACCGTGCCGCCCGGCGCGCCCACCTCCTGGCCGACCGCGTTGTCGACCCGCTGGAAGTGGCAGTGGCAGCTCACCGGTCCGGTGGACGTCGCGGTCGACGCCGACGTCTTCCTGCTCGATCCGGTCCGGACCACCTCCGCAGAGACCGCCTCGCTCCGCGCACGCGGCCGTCGGCTGGTCTGTCTCGTCCGGGCCGGCACGTCCGCGACCGGCGACCCCGATGCCGCCCGTTTCCCGGCCGCGGTGCGCGGCGCGGCCGTGCCGGGCCGACCGGGGAGCCGGTGGCTCGACGTCCGGCGCTGGGACTTGCTGGCGCCGGTGCTTGCCGACCGGTTCCGGCTCTGCCGGGGCAAGGGCTTCGGCGCGGCGGCGTTGTCCGACGTGGACGGCTATCGGTACCGCTCCGGCTTCCCGCTGGGCTTCGACGAGCAACTGTTGTTCAACCGCCGGCTGGCCGGGCTGGCCCGGCAGTTCGACCTTTCCCCCGGCCTGGTCGACGACGTGGCGCAGGTGGCCGCGCTGGCTCCCGACTTCGACTTCGGGGTCAACCAGGAGTGCGTACGCCGCCGCGTGTGCGCGAAGCTGCTGCCGTTCGCCGACGCCCACAAGCCGGTCTTCCACGTCGAGTACGCGGGCGAGCCGGCCGCGTTCTGCGTCACCACGGTCGGCTACGGCTTCGCCTCGATCCGCAAGGACCGGCGGCTGGACGCCTGGCGGGAACCCTGCCCGCTGCCGTGAGGCCGGGTGGGGGCCGGACCGCCGACGGCCCGGCCCCCACGGTCAGGGGACGGCGACCAGCTCCGGCGCCGGGGCGGGGGGCGGCTCGGGCGGCGGGGTGGTCGAGCGGCGGCGCAGGAAGCGCGGCGCCCACCAGTTCGCGTCGCCGAGCAGGGTCATCACCGAGGGCAGCACCACCGCCCGGATGATCGTGGCGTCCAGCAGGATCGCCGCCGCCAGGCCGATGCCGAGCTGCTTGAAGTCGATCATGCTGAGCGTGGCGAAGATCGAGAAGACCCCGACCATCACGATGGCCGCGCTCGTGACCACGCCGGCCGAGGACGTGATGCCGTACGCCACCGCGTCCCGGTTGGGCACGCCCCGATCGACCGCCTCGCGGATCCGGCTGACCACGAAGACGTGGTAGTCCATGGAGAGCCCGAACAGCACCACGAACAGGAACAGCGGCAGCCAGGCGACGATCGCGTCCATCGAGGTGAACCCGAGCAGCCCCTCCGCCCAGTGGCTCTGGAACACCAGCACCAGCAGCCCGTACGCGGCGCCGGCGGAGAGCAGGTTCAGCAGGATCGAGGTGAGCGCCACCACCACCGACCGGAACGTCCACGCCATCACCAGGAACGTCAACGCCAGCACGAACGCCGCGACCACCGGCAGCTTCGCCCAGATGTGGTCGGCGTAGTCCTCGCTGGCGGCCACCCCGCCGCCGACCGCGTACTCCACGCCCGGGATGCTCCCGAGCGCGGCCGGGACCAGGTCGTCGCGCAGTTCGTGCAGGGACCGGGACGCCTCGTCCGAGCGGCTGGCGTACGGGGTGGCCATCTCCAGCACCGACACCCGCCGGTCGTCCGACACCTGGATCTCCGGGCCGTCCCCCTCGGCCGGCGCGAAGAGCGGGTCGGCGGCGGCCCGGCCGGCCAGGCCGGTGAGCGCGGCCCGCACCCGGTCGGCCTGGTCCGCGGGGGCCCGCACGGCCACCGTGTGGCTGGTGCCACCGTTGCTCGGGAAGGCCGCGGCGAGCCGGTCGTACGCCTGCATGGCCGCCGTGGTGCGCGGCACGTCCTCGGTGCCGGGGAACTTGAGCTTCATGCCGAGCGCGGGCGCGGCCAGGGCGAGCAGCAGCCCGACCGAGATCACCAGGGTGGCCACCGGAGCGCGCAGCGCGGGCCGGAGCACGGCCGGCCAGAACCGGGGGCGGGCGGGCTGCCCGGGCCGGCCGCCGCGCGCGGCGGTGAGCCGCCACAGCAACGGCACCCGGGGCCGGTCGACCCAGCGGCCCAGCTTCGCCAGCAACGCCGGCAGCACGGTCAGCGAGCCGATCACCGCCACCGCGACCACCAGGATCGAGCCGACGGCGAGCGACGAGAAGATCGCGTCCTGGGCGAGCAGCAGACCGCCCATCGAGATGATCACGGCGGTGCCGGAGACCACCACGGCGTGCCCGGAGGTCTCCGCCGCGATCTCCACCGCATCCAGGCCGGACCGGCCCTTGGCCCGTTCCTCACGCTCACGCCGCACGTAGAACAGCGAGTAGTCCACGCCGACCGCCATGCCGATCAGCAGGATGACGCTTGCCGTGGTGTCGGTGGCCGGCACCAGGTGTGAGGCGAGCGTGGAGAGGCCCATCGCGGCGGCCACCGAGGAGAGCGCGAGGAGCACCGGCACGCCGGCGGCGATCAGCGCCCCGAACGCGATGATCAGGATCGCGAGCGTCACCGGCAGGCTGAGCAGCTCGGCCCGCTTGAAGTCGTTGCCGAGGGTCTCGTCGAGCGCCTTGTCGATGGACGGGCCGCCGACCTCCTCCACCCGCAGCTCGGGGTGGGCCTGCTGCACCGTCGCGGTGGCGTCCCGCAGCGGCTGCACCCGGTCCGCGGCGGTCTCCGGGTCGCCGGACATGGTGATCGGCAGCAACAGCGCGGTCCCGTCCCGCGACGACACCGGCGTACCCACCGAGGCCACGCCCTCGACCTGCCGCAACCGATCCGCCGCGTCCTGCGCGACGGCCTTCGCGGCGGCCGGGTCGAGCGTCCCCGACCGGGCGGTGATCAGCACGTTCTCGGTGGCCTGGTGGTGGAAGTCGCCGCTGTCGACGATCAGCTCGGCCCGTCCGAACTCACCGATCGCCTGGTCCGCGTTGCTGGCCTCCCTCAGCCCGGCGGCGCTGCCGCCGACGAAGCACACCGCGACGAACACCACCCACAGCGCGATGGCCCGCCAGGGATGCTCCGCACTCCACCGCGCCAACCGCACGGTCACCGGTCGCCTGCCCATATCCGGGGTCCCCCTTCAGCCGTCGGCCCCGTGCCGACGCTGGAGACGCTAGGCATCCGGCGGGGGCCGGACATCGGGGAACGGCCCCGGCTCCTCCCCGATAGGGCTGGCCCTACCGGGCGGCCGGAACCGGCCGCACCGATCACCGAAAAAGGGCGATTCAGGGTACGTTCCGGCGCGCCGCCGGGGACCGGACGGCGCAGCACACCGGCGCAACCCCGAGGCGGCTCGGGGTCATCCCCGGAGGGCGCCCCGGGGACGCGGCTGGCAGCGCGGGCAACTGTAGGAGGAACGGTTCATGAACGCCTCGCGCCGGATCGGGGCGCCGCAGCGCGGGCAGGGCTCCCCCTCCCGGCCGTACGCGTTGAGCGACCGGTCGAAGTAGCCGCTCTCGCCGTTGACGTTGACGTACAGCTCGTCGAAGCTGGTGCCGCCCTGCTTGATCGCCTCGCCGAGCACGTCCCGCACGTGGCCGAGCAGGCGCAGCGCCGCCGGGCGGGTCAACCCGTCGGCCGGCCGTACGCCGTGCAGCTTCGCCCGCCACAGCGCCTCGTCGGCGTAGATGTTGCCCACCCCGGAGATCAACGTCTGGTCGAGCAGCGCACGTTTGATCTCGGTGCGCTTGCGGCGCAGCGCGGCCACGAACGCCTCGTCGGAGAACTCCGGGTCCATCGGGTCCCGGGCGATGTGCGCGATCTCGACCGGCAGATCCGCCCCGCCCGCGGAGACCGACAGCCCGCCGAACGTGCGCTGGTCCACGAAACGCAGCTCCGGCCCGTCGTCGGCGAACCGGAACCGGACCCGCAGATGCAGCTCGTCGGCCGCGCCGACCGGTTGGAGCAGCAGCTGGCCGGACATGCCCAGGTGGCCGATCACCGCATCCCCGCTGTCCAGCGGCAGCCACAGGTACTTGCCCCGGCGGCGTACGTCCGTGATCGTCCGACCGGCGAGCACGTCGGCGAAGTGCGCGCCGCCCGGCGCGTGCCGGCGTACCGCCCGGGGGTGGCGCACCTCGACGGCGGTGATCCGCCGGTCGACGACCCACTGGGCCAGTCCCTGCCGGACGGTCTCCACCTCGGGCAGCTCAGGCACGGCCGGCGCCCGCCTCCGCGTCCTCCGGAGCCGCCGCGTCCGGAGCGGTCACGTCCGGAGCGGTCGCCGCCGGATCCTCCGGCGCGGTCCCGGCCTCGGCCCGCGCGGCGGCCTCCGCCTGCTCGGTGAGCATCCGCCACGCCGACTCGGCGGCCCGCTGCTCGGCCTCCTTCTTGCTGCGCCCCTCCGCGCCGCCGTAGCGGTTACCGGCCACCACGACCCAGGCGGTGAACGTCTTGAGGTGGTCCGGCCCGGTGCCCTCGATCCGGTATTCCGGCACGCCCAGCCCCAGCGCGGCGGTCAACTCCTGGAGGCTGGTCTTCCAGTCCAGCGCCGCGCCCCGGCCCGCCGACTCCGCCATCAGCGGGTCGAAGAGCCGGTGGATCACGATGGCGGCGGTGTCCAGGCCGTACTGGAGGTAGATGGCACCGAGCAGCGCCTCCAGCGTGTCGGCGAGGATGCTCGCCTTGTCCCGCCCGCCGGTGGCCTCCTCGCCCTTGCCCAGCAGCAGGTACGCGCCGAGCCCGTCCGGGCCCAGGCCGCGCGCCACGTCGGCGAGCGCGCGCATGTTGACCACGCTGGCCCGCAGCTTCGCCAACTGTCCCTCGGGCAGGTCCGGGTGGTTGTGGAAGAGCGCGGTGGTGATCACCACGCCGAGGACCGAGTCGCCCAGGAACTCCAGCCGCTCGTTCGTGGGCAGGCCCCCGTTCTCGTACGCGTACGAACGGTGGGTGAGCGCGCGCTCCAGCAGCTCCGGGTCGAGCGACACCCCGAACGCCGTCTCCAGGTGGCCGACGGGAGCACGCCGCCGCTTCTCGTTGGTCATGGTGCTACCTCGGTGTCGTTGCGGTCAGGTGCGGGATCGTGCGGGATCTCGGCGAGCAGCGCGCGGACGGTGCCGGCGGCGTCGCGACGCCAGAGGTGGGCGGCGAGCGCGATACCCGAGGCGACGTCCTCCGGGCCGGCCGCGCCGTGGCACACCACCACGGTGCCGGCCACCCCGAGCAGGGCCGCCGCGCGCGGCACACCGCCGTTCGCCGGGGGCCCGCCGGCCATCGCGTACGCGCCCTCGATCGCCTTCAACAGGACGTTTCCGGTGAACCCGTCGGTCACCACCACGTCGGCGCGGGCGCCCAGGGAGATGTCGTACCCCTCGACCAGGCCGACGTAGCGTCCCCCGCAGGGCAGCGGCACGGCGGCCAGCGCGGGGTCGGCGGCACGGCGCAACCGGTCGCCCTTGCCCGCCTCGTGGCCGACGGAGAGCAGCCCCACCCGGGGCGCGGTGACGGCGTGCGCCACGGCCGCGTAGGCGGCGCCGAGGACGGCGTGCCGGGCCAGCGTGGCGGGGCCGGGTTCGAGCGTGCCACCGACGTCCAGCAGCACCACCGGGCCCGCGACGGCGGGCAGCGTGGCGACGAGAGCGGGTCGGCGTATCCCGGGCCAGCGACCGAGGCCGAGCGCGGCGGCGGTGACGGTGGCGCCGGTCGAGCCGGCGGAGACCACGGCGTCGGCGAGCCCGTCGTGGACCGCCTGCACCGCCGTGCGTACCGTGCTCTCGCCGCGTGCGGCGGTCGGGTCGTCGGCCATGCCGACGGCGGCCCGCACCGGGCGGACCGTGACCCGGGCGCGTTGCGCCGAGTCGAGCACGCCGATCAGCCCGTCGGCGACCTCGGTCGGGCCGACGAGCAGCAGGCGCAGGTCAGGGTCGGTGCGCACCGCCCGCAGAGCGCCGTCAACCACGACGGCGGGAGCATCGTCCCCGCCGAGGAGGTCGACGGCGATCCGCGCGGTGCCCGGCTCCGACGGCCCGCCGGTCACGGAACGACCGGCGGTGGAGGGAGCCGGGGCACCGGGCTTCAGCCGTGGTGCGCGCGCCACCCGAGAAGTGGTCGGGGGCGTCACTCGGCGTCCAGGTCAGACCTCGAGGACCTGGCGGCCGTTGTACGTGCCGCAGACGGAGCAGGCGGCGTGCGGCAGCTTCGGCGACTTGCACTGCGGGCAGGCAACGGTCGCCACCACCGAGGCCTTCCAGTTCGCCCGGCGGGCGCGGGTGTTGCTGCGCGACATCTTGCGCTTGGGGACGGCCACGGTTCCTACTCCTCTGTACGGGTCAGTTGCGACAGGCCCGCCCAACGCGGGTCGATCTGCTGGTGACTGTGGTCGGCGGGCAGATCGTCCCAGTGCACCCCACACTCGGGGCACAGTCCTGGGCAGTCCTGCCGGCAGAGCGGGTTGGTCGGCAGCGCGAGCACCACCGCGTCCCGCACCGCCGGCTCCAGGTCGATCAGATCGCCCTGCATCCGGCCCACCTCGTCCTCGTCGGTCGTCTCGTCCGTGGTGCTGTCCTCGTACGCGTACAGCTCCTGGACGTTCACGGCCACCGAGTCGTCGATCTCGCGCAGGCAACGGCCGCACTCGCCCTTGACGGGACCGGTGACGGTCCCGGAGACGAGCACGCCCTCGGACACCGACTGCAACCTCAGGTCGAGGTCGAGGTCCGCGCCCTCCGGCACGCCGATCAACTCCACGCCGAGGTCCGCCGGTGCCGTCACGACCCGCCGGAGCTCACGCAACGCGCCAGGGCGACGCGGCAGGTCCCTCGTGTCGAGGACCAGCGGCGCCCTGGGGTCGAGTTGGCGAGGCGAATGTTTGGGCATAGTCAGACTCCGGCCGGTGAGAGGCCGACAAAAAAGGTTACCTGGGAGACGGGCGGACCGTCGAACCGGGGGCACACCCGCCCTGGTCCGGCGGCAGCCGGCTGTCGGCGACCGGCCCGCGCGCCGCTCAGAAGGGTAGCGGGCGGTCGGCCTCGTCCCCACCGAAGGTGCCGATCTCGCGCAGCGCGTGCATCTTGTCGCGGCCACGCTCTATCGAGGCCAACGCCCGGGTGAGGAACTGCTCGAAATTGGCGAGCGCGGTGTCGACGTAGTCGTCGACCTCCTCGCGGAGGCGCTGTGCCTCGGCCCGCGCCTCGCCGATGATCCGGGCGCCCTCGTGCTCGGCCGAGACGGTGATCTCGTTCACCGACACCAGCCGGGCGTGTTCCGCCTCACCCTCGCTGATGATCCGGTCGGCCTCGCGCTTGCCGGCCTCCATGATCTTGTCCCGCTCCTCCAGCAACGCGGCGGCCCGGCGCAGGTCGGCGGGGAGCTCGGCGCGCATCTCGTCGAGCGCGGCGATCATCTCGCCACGGTCGACCATGCAGTTGTTGCGCGACATCGGGACGGAGCGGGCCTGCTCCACCATGGCGATCAGTTCGTCGATGCGATCGAGCGGGTCCACCGGTACCTCACTCCTGTCCTCGTCGGCCGCCCTCCATGATGCGGCCTGCGCCCGGTTTCGGCGCTGCACACATCATGTCGCGCGCCGACCACTCCCGTCCCACCCGCCCCCGGCCGGCGCGTCGCCGCCCTTCACGCGCTCGCGGGTCAGGGGCGCAGCCGGGCCACGAGTTGCTCACGGACCAGGTCCGGCACGTGGGCGGAGATGTCGCCGCCCCACTTGGCCACGTCCTTGACCAGGCTGGAGGAGAGGAACGAGTAGAGCGGGTTGGTCGGCATGAAGAGCGTCTCCACCCCGGCCAGGCCGACGTTCATCTGGGCCATCTGCAACTCGTAGTCGAAGTCGCTGACCGCACGCAGGCCCTTGATCAGCACGCTCGCCTGCTGGTCGCGGCAGAAGTCGACGAGCAGGCCGCGGAACGACTCCACCCGGACGTTGTCGTACGAGGCGGTCACCTCGCGGAGCATCTTGATCCGCTCCTCGACGGTGAACAACCCCTGCTTCGACTGGTTGACCAGCACTCCGACGATCACCTCGTCGAACAGCCGGCTGGCCCGGCCGACGATGTCGAGGTGACCGTTGGTTACCGGGTCGAACGAGCCCGGGCAGACCGCGCGTCTCATGATCGGCGACCGTACCAAAGGGTGGTCTCGCCGTAGCGGCGACTGCGCTCCGGAGTGATGCCCTCCACCCAGCCGACCGGGCCGGTGCGCCGGGACCGTTCCACGATCACGAGCGCGTCCGGCGCGAGCCAGCCGCCGTCGACGAGCGCGGCGAGAATCGCGGTGAGCTCCGCGTCCGGCGCCGCGTACGGCGGATCGGCGAAGACCACGTCGTACGCCCCACCGTCCGGCCCGGCCGCGAGCACCCCGGCCACCTTGCCGGTGACCAGGCGGGCGGCCGGAGCGGCCCGCAGCGCGGCGATGTTCTCCCGGATCACCCGGGCGGCCCGGGCGTCCGACTCGACCAGCAGCACGTGCGCCGCGCCCCGGGACAGCGCCTCCAGACCGACCGCGCCGGAGCCGGCGTACAGGTCGGCGAAGCGCGCCCCGTCCAGGTCTAGATCGGCCTGTACGGCGCTGAACAGCGCCTCCCGCACCCGGTCCGAGGTCGGCCGGGTGCCGGCGCCGGGCGGCGCGGCGATCCGCCGCCCGCCGAGCGTGCCGGCCACGATCCGGGTCACCGGTGGTCCCTGCGCATCCCCCGACGCTACGCGACGCCGGGAACGGGCGGGTCGACCACCCGGAGCAATGAGCTGTGACCCGGCGTATATCAATGATCTCAGATTTATAACGGACCCTTTACGACCCGTCGATCGCGGTAACGCCCGCCGTGTCGATCTCGCTAGGGTCTGCCCCGGTTGCCGTGCGGACGCGCGATTTCGGCCCGTCCGCCGCCGCCCCCTCCCATCCTCCCCTCCTCAGGAGAAGACGTGAACCGTCTCCACCTTCGGCGTGCCTCCGCCCTCACCGCCGGCGCGCTGATCGGCCTCGCGGGTGTGGCCACCGTCGCCGCCCCGGCCGCGGCCCACCACCCCGAGCCGTCCGGCAGCTACTGCGCCACCAAGGACGGCATGGTCACCGTCACCTGGTCGGTGATCAGCAGCGAGCGCGACATCTCCGGCAAGATCACCAAGCTCGAGTCCACCGTGCCCGGCGAGATCACCGGCGACCTGGCCGTGGGCGCGGAGCTGAAGAAGCAGGGCGACGGGCCCCTGACCGGCACCCAGACCCACACCTTCGCCGGCGCCATCCCCGAGCTGAAGCTGACCGTGGGCGCGCACTGGGACCGGGGCCGCCAGTCCCACGACGGTGAGCGCACCGTCGTGGCCCGGCCCAGCCGCAAGTGCGAGGTGGTGGAGAGCCCGTCGCCGTCGCCGTCGGCGGCCTCGCCGTCGCCGAGCGCCTCGCCGTCGCCCAGCGTGTCGCCGTCGCCGGAGTCGCCCGAGCCCACCCCGACGCCGTCCGCCTCCGTGCCGCCGAGCCCGTCCACCCCGGCCGAGCCGGCGGAGCCGATCTTCAAGCTGGACCAGGACTGCGACTCGATGACCTTCATCGTGGAGAACCCGGCGGAGGGGGCGCCCTTCACCGCCACGCTCACCACCGAGAAGGGCGTCACCAAGAAGCTCGTCTCCGAGCCGGGCAAGACCGCCTCGGTCGAGTTCGACGCCCACAAGGGCCTCAAGGTCACCGTGCGGTACGACGTGGCCGAGGACGCCGAGACCATCCCGTACACCCAGCCGGAGGACTGCTCCGGCCAGGGTGGCGGCCTGCCCGTGACCGGCCCGGCCGCGGGCGCCATCGCCGGTGGCGCCACGCTGCTGCTGGCCGCCGGCGCCGTGCTGTACGTGGTGGCCCGCCGCCGCCGGATCAGCTTCACCGCCTGAGCCACGAGCGTCGCCCGCGGGGGCGCGTCGACCACCCGGTCGGCGCGCCCCCGCCGCTTGATCCACGCCAGTACGCCGAGGTGGCGGGATCACACCACGCGGGATACCCCCACCTCGCCGAACTGGTGTGGATCAGGCTGGCAGTCAGCCCTTCTCCAGGTATTCGGCGCGCTCCTCGTCGACCAACGCGGCGACCGACGCCGCCAACGCCGGGTGCCGGGCCAGCTCCGGGTCCTCCCCGACCAGGGTGATCGCCTCGGCCCGGGCGTCCCGGATCAGGTCGGTGTCGCGTCGCAGCGACAGCAGCCGCAGGTGCGAGCGCCGGCCGGACTGGGTCGCGCCCAGCACGTCCCCCTCGCGACGCTGCTCCAGGTCGAGCTCCGCCAGCTTGAACCCGTCGGTGGTGGAGGCCACCGCGTCCAGCCGCTCCCGGGCCGACGAACCCTCGGCCGCCTCGGTGACGAGCAGGCAGAGGCCGGCAGCCGAACCACGGCCCACCCGCCCACGCAACTGGTGCAGCTGGGACACGCCGAACCGGTCCGCGTCCAGCACGATCATCACGGTCGCGTTCGGCACGTTGACACCCACCTCGACCACCGTGGTCGCGACAAGCACGTCCAGGTCGCCGGCGGCGTACGCGCGCATCACCGCGTCCTTCTCGTCGGCCGGCAGCCGCCCGTGCAGCACCCCGATCCGCAGCCCGTGCAGCGGCCCCTCGGCGAGCAGCGGCGCCACCTCGGTCACCGCCAGCGGCGGGCGTCGACCGTTGTCGTCCTCCCGCGGCGGCTCCTCGTCGGAGACCGGACCCTCACCGATCCGGGGACACACCACGTACGCCTGGTGGCCCTTGGCGACCTCCTCGCGCAACCGGCGCCAGGCCCGGTCGAGGAAGGCCGGCTTCTCGGCGGCCGGAACCACGTGCGAGGCGATCGGCGAACGGCCCTGCGGCAACTGGGACAGGGTGGACGTCTCCAGGTCGCCGTAGACGGTCATGGCGACCGTACGCGGGATCGGGGTGGCGGTCATCACCAGCACGTGCGGCGGCTGGTCGGCCTTGGCGCGCAGCGCGTCCCGCTGCTCCACGCCGAACCGGTGCTGCTCGTCCACCACCACCAGGCCCAGGTCGGCGAAGTCGACCCCCTCGTAGAGCAGGGCGTGCGTGCCGAGCACGATGCCGGCCCGGCCCTCCGCCACCTCGGCCAGGGCCCGCCGCCGGGCCGCCGCGCCGAGCGAACCGGTGACCAGCTCCACCCGGGTGGCGTCGTCGGCGGCGCCCAGCTCACCGGCCCGGCCGAGCGGGCCGAGCAGGTCGAGGATGCCCCGGTGGTGCTGGGCGGCGAGCACCTCGGTCGGGGCGAGCAGCGCGGCCTGACCGCCCGCGTCGACCACCTGGAGCATGGCGCGCAACGCCACCACCGTCTTGCCGGAACCCACCTCGCCCTGCAACAACCGGTGCATCGGGTGCGCGGTGGCCAGGTCGGCGGCGATCTCCCGCCCGACCGTCTGCTGGCCGGAGGTCAACTCGTACGGCAGCCGCGCGTCGAACGCGTCGAGCAGGCCGCCCGCCCTCGCCGGCCGGGACCGCGCCGGCCACGCCGCCGCCCGGTGCTTACGCTGCACCAGGGTGAGCTGCACGGCGAACGCCTCGTCCCACTTGAGCCGGCGGCGGGCCCGGTAGAGCGCCTCCTTGCTGGACGGCCGGTGGATCTCCCGCAACGCGACGTCGATGCCGGCCAGGTTGCGGGTGGCCCGCACGGTGGCCGGCAACGGGTCGTCCGGCGGGGTGAACGTGTCGAGCACCACCCGTACGCAGCGGGCGATCACCCACGTCGGCACCGCGGCGGCGGCCGGGTAGACCGGGATCAGCGCGCCGGCGAACTCCTCGACCTCCTCGTTGGCCGCCGCCTCGCCGTCGCCACCCTCACCGAGCAGGACGTATTCCGGGCCGTTGAGCTGCCGCTTGCCCCGGAACTCGGTCACCTTGCCGGCGAACAGCCCCCACCGGCCCGGACGCAGCTCCCGCTCCCGCCACGCCTGGTTGCCGAAGAAGGTGCAGGTGAGCATGCCGCCGGAGCCGTCGCCGACGGTGACCTCCAGCAGGTTGCCGCGCCGCTGGCGCATCGGGCGGACCGCGGTGCGCTGCACCTGCGCCAGCACGGTGACCTGCTCCCCCACGTCAAGCGAGCGGATGTCGGTGTGCTCGCCGCGCTCGTCGTAGCGGCGCGGGAAGTGGTAGATCAGGTCGCCGGCGGTGTGCAGGTCGAGGTGGGCGGCGAGCGCCTTGGCGGTCTTCTCCCCGACCAGCTTCTTCAACGGCGTGTCCACCGTGGCCGGTTCGCTCGTCATTCGACCCCCAGCAGGAGCGGATAGTGCGGCTGGCCGCCCTCGTACGCCTGCACCTCCACGAACGGCCAGGAGCGCTCGACATGGGCGCGGACGCGGTCGGCCAGCCCGGCCGGGGCGTCCGCCCCGCAGAGCAGCGTGACCAGCTCGCCGCCGCCGCCGAGCATCCGGTCGACCACCGCGGTGCAGGTGTCGGTCAGATCCTGCCCGATCAGGTGCACCTCGCCCTCCACCAGGGCCAGCACGTCGCCCGGCCGGCACGGGCCGGCGACGGTGAGCGCCTCCCGGGCGGCGTGGCAGACCTCGGCGTAACGGCAGGCGCCGGCGGCCTCCGCCATCGCGATCACGTCGTCCTCGAAGCGTCGCTCCGGGTCGCGCACCGCCAGCGCCGCGAGGGCCTGCACCGGGGAACGGGTGGGCACCACGCTGACCTTCACGCCGAGGCCGTGTGCCTCCTTCGCCGCCGCGCTCGCCACCGACTGCGTGTTCGGGTCGTTGGGCAGCACCACCACCCGGGCCGCGCCGGTGGCCTGGATCGCGTCGAGCAGCTCGCCGGTGGACGGGTTGGCCGGCACCACCACGGCGCCCTCGGCGGCGAACAACCCGGCGATGCCGGCGCCGGTCGCCACCACCACGGCGGCCCGGCCGTCGGGCCGCACCACCGCCCGCGTCGGGGCGGTCTGGTCGGCGAAGCGGGTCACGCCGATCCGGTGCGGCCGGCCGGCGACCACGCCCGCCTCGACGGCGGCGCCGACGTCGTTGACGTGCACGTGCACGTTCCAGGTGCCGGAGCCGTCGCCGACGACCACCAGGGAGTCACCGAGCGCGGACAACTCGGCGCGCAGCCGCGCCACCGCCTCGTCGGTGGCGTCGAGCAGGTATTGCACCTCGTAGGCGTACCCTTCGGAGCCGGTCTCCCGCGCGGCCGTCCCGGGCCGGCGGAGCGGGGGCGGCGCGGGCGGCGGGCTCTCCCCGGTGACCGTCTCGACAAGCGCGTCGAGCAGCAGGCAGAGCCCGCGCCCGCCGGCGTCGACCACGCCGGCGCGGGCCAGCTCGGGCAGTTGCTCCGGGGTGCGGGCCAGCGCCCGGGTCGCCGCGACGGCCGCCGCGCGGGCCACCGCGGGCAGGTCGTCGCTCTGCGCCCGCTGGGCCGCGTCGGCCGCCGCGGCGACCACGCTGAGCAGTGTGCCCTCGACCGGCCGGGCGACCGCGGCGTAGGCGGCGGTGGCGGCGGCGGCCAGCGCCCCGGCGAGCTGGCGGCCCCGGACCGCGGGCGCGGGTGCCAGCGCGTCGGCGAGGCCGCGAAGGATCTGCGAGAGGATCACCCCGGAGTTGCCCCGCGCGCCGAGCAGCGCGCCCTGGGCCATCAGCCGCAGCGCGTGCCCGTGCGGGGTGTGCCCGCCGTCGGGGAGCGTCTCCAGGTCCATGGCGAGGGCCTGCTGGGCCGAGGTGAGCGTGAGCACCAGGTTGGTGCCGGTGTCGCCGTCCGGCACCGGGTAGACGTTGAGGTCGTCGATCTCGCCCTGGTGCCGCTGGAGGGCGGCCAGCCCGCTCGTGCACCAGCGGCGCACCGCGGCGGCGTCGAGGGTGTCCAGCACGTCGGGAAGCCTACTGGCGCGCACCGACACGCGCCCGGTCCGGCGCGCTCGGGGGCGGGTTGGCCGGGGCCACCCGGCATCGGGTAACCTGGCCAGGTTGTCCGTGCAGCGCCTGCCGGCGACCTCATGAACGTATCAATCCCAGGAGTATCCCGTGGCTAGCGTGTGCGACGTCTGTGGCAAGGGGCCGGGCTTCGGCCACAACGTGCCCTGGTCCAAGAAGAAGACCAACCGCCGCTGGAACCCGAACATCCAGTCGGTGCGCACCCCGGCCGGTGGCGGCACCACCAAGAAGCTTCAGGTCTGCACCTCGTGCATCAAGGCCGGCAAGGTCGCCCGCGCCTGACCCGGCGCGCGGGTCACGATCACGACCCGCCCCCCGTGACATCGCCAGAAGCCGCCCGGGTGACCCCGGGCGGCTTCTGGCTGTCGTCCCGCGCCGTCCGACCCGCGACGACGGCTGACCAACCGTACGGCGACCCGCTGGTCCGGGCCGGTTAGGGTGCTGCTGCGCCGGCCGCCCGGTTCTGGCGCGAGCCGTGGGAGGAACGACCGGTGGACCTCGATCTGGGTCGCGAGCAACTGGTGGTGGTCGGCGCGTCGCTCGGTTCGCTGCGGTGGTTCGACGAGGAACTGCCGGCCGGCAGCGTGGTGCTCGTCGAGGAACCGGACGTGATCCGCCGCCGCGACCTGGCCCGGTTCGCCGAAGACCTGCCCCTGGTCGGCCGGTTGGTGGCGGTGGAATACCAGACCGGCCTGGACGTCGACGCCCTGCTCGCCCGGGAGCCCGGCCTGGCCGCCGCCCGGCTGGTCCTGCCCGGCCTGGAGTACGCGGTGGGCGCCACCGCCCGGCTGGCCGACCGGCTCGGCCTACCAGGCGCCGGGGTGGCCGCCGCCGACGTCTTCTCCGACAAGCACCGGATGCGGCTGCTGGCCGACGAGATCGGCCTGGCGAACCCCGCCTACGAGCTGGTCGACGACCCGGCGCGGGCGGCCCGGTTCGCCCACGCGCACGACGGCCGGTGCGTGCTCAAGCCCACCCGCCGCTCGGGCAGCCTCGGCGTGCAGCTGATCACCGACCCGGGCGAGTTGCCGGACCGCTGGGCGGCGAGCGCCGACCCGCCGGCGCCCACCGAGGCCACCGACCGGGGGCTGCCCACCGGCGTGCTCGTCGAGGAACTGCTTGTCGGCTCCGAACACAGCGTCGAGCTGCTGGTCGCCGACGGGGACGTGCTCTTCGCCAACGTGACCGACAAGCGGATCGCCGGCGGCCGGCACCCGGTGGAGACCGGCCACACCGTGCCGTCCGCGCTACCCCCGTCCGACCACGACGCGCTGCGGGCGGCGGCGACCCGCCTCGCCACGGCGGCCGGTTTCCGCAGCGGCATGCTGCACAGCGAGTGGATCCTGGTCGACGGCGTACCCACGCTCGTCGAGTGCGCCGCCCGGATGCCCGGCGACATGATCACCGCGCTCATCTCGATCGCCTACGAGCGGGACGTCATCGAGGCGTACCTGCGGGTGCTGCGCGGCGAACGACCGTCGCTGCCGACCCGGCCGACCGGCGCGGCGGCGATCGAGTTCCTCGTCGCCCCACCCGGCCGGGTGACCGCGGTGGACGGCCGGCGCGACGCGCTGCGGGTGCCGGGCGTGCTCGACGTACGGGTCGACACGAAAGTCGGGCAGACCGTCCCCGAGATGCGCTCCTCGGCGCACCGCAGCGGGCACCTGATGGCCTGGGGCGCGACGCCGGACGAGGCGGCGGTCGCCGCCCGCCGGGCCGCCGGAGAGATCCGCATCACCGTCGGCTGACGCCGGTCGCGGGCCGTCAGCCGGTCGCGGGCCGTCAGCCGGTCGCGGGCCCTCAGAGGGTACGGCCGAACGACAGGCAACCCGGCTCGTCCTGGTAGAAACCGAAGTTCGGGATCCGCTCGTAGCCGGACGAGGTGTACATGGCGATCGCCTCGGGCTGCCGGTCGCCGCACTCCAGCACGATCCGCTTGCGGCCGGAGTCGCGGGCGGACCGCTCGACCGCCGCGAGCACCGACCGGGCCACCCCCCGGCCCCGGGCGGCGGGCGCGGTGTACATCCGCTTCAGCTCGGCCGTCTCCCCGTCCGCGCCGTAGCTGCGCCAGCCGCCGCAGCCCACCGGCCGCCCGTCGACGTAGGCGACGAGGAAGGCGCCCACCGGCGCGACGAACTCCGCCGGCTCGACGGGCGTGTCGTCGCCGCTGCCGCCGTACCGCTCACCCAGGTCCGCAAGCGCCGCCCGGATCAGCGCCTGCGACTCGGGCGCGTCGAAGGGCCGCTCCCGGATCTCGATCTCACTCACGTTGCCAGGCTACGACCGGTTCCGGCACCCGTCCGGCCCCGGCCGCCGAGGTCGGACGCAGATCACTGCGCTCGTTCCGCTCTGCGGCCGAGCCGGTCATTCCGCTCTGCGGCCGAGCCGGTCATTCCGCTCTGCGGCCGAGCCGGTCATTCCGCTCTGCGGAAGTGCTGGTCATTCCGCTCTGCGGCCGAGCTGGTCATTCCGCTCTGCGGAAGTGCTCCCAGCCGCGCGGGCCGTCGTACCCGGCGCCGTCGACGGTGACGCCGACGCCTGCGCCCACCCGCCCGACCGGGCGCCAGCCCGCCGGCAACGCCGTACCCACCGGGAACGTCGCGGCCAGGGCGTGGTCGTCGCCACCGCCCAGGATCCAGGAGTACGGGTCGACGCCGAGCGCCTGCGCCGCGTCGCGCATCTGCCGGGGCACCTCGAACGCGTCCCGGCTCAGGTCGATCGCGACCCCGCTGGCCGCCGCCACGTGCCCAAGGTCGGCGAGCAGCCCGTCCGACACGTCGATCATGGCGGTGGCGCCGGCCTCCGCGGCGGCCGGCCCGGCGGCGTACGGCACCTCCGGGCGGCGGAACGCCTCGACCAGCAGCCGGGGCGTGCGGAAGCCCCGGGACAGCACCGTGTAGCCGGCCGCCGCCCAGCCGGTACGCCCGGCGAGCGCCACCACGTCGCCCGGCCGCGCCCCGGAACGGACCACCGGTGGACGGCCGGCCAGGTCCCCGAGAGCGGTCACCGCGATGGTGAGCGTCGGGCTCGCCGACATGTCCCCGCCGACCACGCTCGCGCCGACCAGACCCGCCTCCGCGCCCAGCCCGTCGGCCAGTTCCTCGGCCCACGCCGGGTCCAGCTCGGCCGGCATGCAGAGCGCCACCAGCAGCGCGGTCGGGGCGGCGCCCATGGCGGCGACGTCGGCGAGGTTGGCCGCCGCCGCCCGATGCCCCACGTCCCGCGCGCCCGACCAGTCCCGCCGGAAGTGCCGGCCCTCCACCAACACGTCGGTGGAGGCGACCACCCGCCGGTCCGGTGCCGCCACCAGCGCGGCGTCGTCCCCGGGGCCGAGCAGGCAGCTCTCCCCGTACGACAACCGGGCGGTGACCCGGTCGATCAGCCCGAACTCTCCGACACCCGCGACTGTCATGCCGTCCCCTCGTCCCGCTCCGTCATCCCGCACGACCCACCCCTGTCCCCGCACCGACGTGCGCCCGCTCACCGCGCTCACCAGGCGACCGATAGGGATCACGCCCGCTCGGTACGGTAGTTTCACCCTTCGGGCCGCCCCAGGCGGCGACGGACGGAGGTCGAGTCGTGGTACAGGCGTACATCCTCATCCAGACCGAGGTCGGTCGGGCCCGTGACGTGGCCGGTCTGATCGCGGACCTGGCCGGCGTGGTGCGGGTCGACGCCGTCACCGGGCCCTACGACGTGGTCGTGCTCACCGAGGCGAACACGGTCGACGAGCTGGGCAAACTCATCGTCAGCAAGGTGCAGATGGTGCCCGGCATCACCCGCACCCTCACGTGTTCGGTGGTGCGGCTGTAAGTGGAAGAGACGGAAACCAACCCGCGCCGGGACCACGGCACCCGCCGCGCCGCGCTCTGGGCCACCCTGGTGGCGGTGCCGGTGACCGTGGCGGTGGCCGGCTTCACGTTCGCCAAGCTCGCCCCGGAGTCCCCGGACGCCGCGTCGAGCGCGTCGGCCAGCCCCCGGGTGCAGTCGAGCGCGCCCGTCGAGATGCCCGCCCCGGCGCTGGCCCAACGCCCGGCCGTCCTCTGCCGCGCGCTGGTGTCGCAGTTGCCCGACACCGTGCGTGAGCTGGGGCAGCGCCCGGTGACCGCGGGCCCGGAGCAGAACGCGGCGTACGGCGACCCGGCGCTCACCGTGGCCTGCGGTGGTGGCGCGCCGGTCAAGCCCTGCCCGTCGCCCACGGCCGGCGGCGACCTGCCCGCCAGTTGCTTCCCGGACACCGACGAGGTGTGGACCGTCAACAAGGTCTGCTGGCACCCGGTGCAGGAAGCCGACGCCACGGTGCTGACCGCCGTCGATCGGGAGACCCCGGTCCAGGTGCGGGTGCCGAAGACCTACGATCAGCCGTTGCAGTGGGTGGCCCCGATCTCCGACGCGATCGTCAGCGCGGTGCCCTCGGCGAAGACGGCCCCCTCGGGCTGCTCCGCCTGACGCCCGCGCCGGCCGTCAGCGGCCGGCGCGGCGGTGCAGGGCGGTCCGGATGAGGCGGTTGACGAGCTTCGGGTATTCCAGCCCGCTCGCCGCCCACATGCGCGGGAACATCGACGTCGGAGTGAAGCCCGGCATCGTGTTGATCTCGTTGAGAAAGACCTCCAGCTCCGGGGTGACGAAGAAGTCGACCCGGGCCAGGCCGGAGCAGTCGAGCGCGGTGAAGGCCCGGGCGGCGTAGTCGCGCACCTGCCGGGTCACCGCCTCGGGCAGGTCCGCCGGGACGTCGTACTCGGTCACCTCGTCGGCGAAGATGTACTTGGCCTCGAAGTCGTACCAGTCGCGGTCGCCGATCATCCGCACCTCGGCGAGCACCGAGGACTCGGGCGCGCCGCCGGCCTCGCCCTCCAGCACGCCGCACTCGATCTCGCGGCCCACCACGGCGCCCTCGACGAGCACCTTGCTGTCGATCTCCCGGGCGGTGGCGAGCGCGGCGTCGAGGTGCGCCCAGTCGTCGACCTTGGTGATGCCGAACGAGGAGCCGGCCCGGGACGGTTTGACGAAGACCGGCAGCCCGAGACGCGCCTTGTCCTCCTCGCTCAGCGACATCCCGGCGCGCAGCACCGCGTACGGGCCGACCGGGATGCCCTCGGCGGCGCAGAGCTTCTTGGTGAACTCCTTGTCCATGGCCGCCGCCGATGCGAACACGTTCGCCCCGACGTAGGGGATGTCCGCCATCTCCAGCATGCCCTGGATCGTGCCGTCCTCGCCGTACGCGCCGTGCAGCACCGGGAAGACCACGTCCACGTCGCCCAGGGCCACCGGGCCCTGGGCCGGGTCGAGCACCATCAGGCCGCCGACGGCCGGGTCGGCGCGCAGCACGAGTTCGGCGCCGGAGCCGGCGGTGATCTCGGGCAGGCTGCGGTCGGCGATGGCGAGCCGGGCCGGGTCGCCGTCGGCGAGCACCCACTGGCCCTTCCGGGTGATGCCGACCGGGACGACCTCGAACTCGTCCGGGTCGAGGGCGGCCAGCACGCTGCCGGCGCTGACGCAGGAGATGCCGTGCTCGGGGCTGCGGCCGCCGAAGACGATCGCCACACGGGTCTTGCCTGGGGTGGTCATGGTCACCTCATCGGTCGCGGCTGCGGCTGGCCGTGCTCGCCGGTGGCGCTCACCCGGTTGACCTTACTGTGCGTCGTCGAAGCCGGTGGCCGATACCCGGCGAGACGCGGCGGCACGTGGCAAACGGTCAAGAGACCTTATACGGGGAGTAACGGTGCGAACCAGCGCGGGCGGCCGGTGGCGGGACCTGCCACCGGCCGCCCGGCTCTCCCCGACCCTGTCGCCGCGTTTTCCAGGGTCGGGCCCGGTGTGGTTCAGATGGACGGGTACCGGGGCCGGCGACCGACCGCGATGACCTTGACCCGTTGCCGGCCGGCCCGCACCATGCCCAGCGCCATGAACGCGCCGGCGATCCGGTCGGCCGCCTCCCGGCTGCTCGCGCCCACGACCTGCCGGCGGCGCTCCGGACTGTTGCGTTCGTCGCGCGCGTGACCGTTCGTCGGACGCACGTCGGTGAGGACCACGAGGAACCGGGTCGGTGTCATGTCCGGCCACCTCCGTCCCCCGAGCGGCGGGCCGTCACCGTCATCGCGAATCCCTTCCCGTCTCGGCGGACCGGTACGGGCACGCGACGATCGGGTCGTGGGGGAGTAAAACCCGATCGTCGCGCGCCCCATCCCCTCCGGTCGCTCACCACCACCGTCGCCACGACAACCGGTGGTGAGGACGCCATCACAGATTGACAGTTGGACAGCCGTGAATGCAACTCTCATCGGCTTTCTCTCATGCCCGTTTTCCCAGCGGATGTGCGACCATCGATGCATGGCGCCGAAGACCGCCCGGGCCCGACGGCTCGGCATCCTCCTGCGGACCCACCGTGAGACCGCCGGCCTCACCCTGGAAACCGCAGCCAACGAGATCAACAGCACCCGGAGCACGCTGTCCCGCTACGAGAACGCACAGACACTGGTCAGCCCGGCCACCGTGCGCGCGTTACTCACCTGCTACGGCGTGGAGCCCGACGAGATCGCCGCGGCCGTGCAACTGGCCAAGGACGCCCGTCAGCCCGGCTGGTGGGTCTCCTACTCGTACCTGCTGGACCGGCGCACCATCGACTTCATCGCACTGGAGGCCGAGGCCACCGGCATCGCGAACTTCGAGCCGTCGGTGGTGCCGGGCCTGCTGCAGACCGCCGACTACATCCGCGGGGTGATGCGCGGCGGCCCCCACACGCTCAGCGACGAGCAGGTGGAACAACGCGTCCAGCTACGGCTGGACCGCCAGCAGCGGATCTCCGGCGAGGACCCACCGATCCTCGACGCCATCATCGACGAGGGCGCGTTGCTGCGCCCGGTCGGCAGCCACCAGGTGATGTCCGACCAGCTCCACCACCTGCTGAAGATGACCAAGCTGCCGAACATCACCGTCCAGGTGATCCCGCTGGCCGCCGGGTACCACCGGGGCACCCGGGGATCGCTGCACATCCTGGAGTTCGCCGACCCCGAGGACCCGATCATCGCCTCGGTGGAGACCGTCGCCGGGCAGATGATCCTCGACCGGCCGGGCGACCTGCGTACCTGCACCAAGATCATGGAGCACCTGCGGACCGTGGCGCTGAGCCCGGCGGCCAGTCGGGACCAGCTCCTCCGTCTGCTGAACGAGAGGTGACCGCATGAACGACACCAACCGCCCTCACCCCCCGGCGCCGGCCGGCTGGCGCAAGAGCAGCCACAGCGGCGACGAGGGCGCCTGCGTCGAGATGGCGCCGTGGCCCGGATCGGTCGCGGTTCGCGACTCCAAGGACCCGGCCGGCCCGGTGCTGGTGTTCCCACCAACCGCCTGGACCGCCTTCACCGCCGCGCCCCCACGCCCCTGACCGCGCCGGCCGACGCGCTCGGCGCGCTCGGCGCGTGTTAAGCGGGGCCCCCGCCTCTACCAAAGGCGTTAAGCGGGGGCCCCGCCTTTCATCCGGTCGAGGGCGGCGATGGCGACGCCACGGGCGCCGGCCATGTCGCGGTCGGGGACCAGGGCGAAGGTGGCGAGCGCGCGCTGCTCGTCGCGGAGCACGGTGTGCTCCGCGACGGTGGCGAGGAACCAGTCGCGGAACTCCGGCGCCGCCTCCACCACGCCCCCGCCGACGAAGTACGCGTGCGGGTCGGTGAAGTTGGCCGCGATGGTGAACAACCGCCCCAGCGCCCGGGCCTGCTGGCCGAACACCTGGCGGGCCAGCGGGTCGCCCCGCTCGCCGTGGTCGCGCAGCAGCTTCGCGGCCCGGGCGGGGTCCTCCGCGGCCAGCGGATGGTCGGGATACCGGGCCAGCCAGTAGGGCAACAGGTTGCGCCGGATGGCGGTGAGCGAGGCGACGCTCTCCGCGTCACCGGCGAAGCCGCAGGCACAGACCGGCACCGGCTGCCCCGGTTCGAGCAGCCCGTCCAGCGGGATGTGCACGTGCCCGAACTCCCCCGCCATGCCGGCCGCGCCGCCGACCACCCGACCGCTCTCCACCACGCCCCCACCCAGGCCGGTGCCGACGATCGCGGACACCGACGAGCGTGCCTTCGCGTCCGCGCCGAAGTGCACGTGGTGGGCGTAGAGGGCGGCGGCGTTGCCGTCGTTGGCGTACACCACCGGCAGGCCGAGCCGCCGCTCCAACGCGCCGCGCACGTCGTAGCCCCGCCAGGCCGGCTGGGCGAAGTTCGTCGACCCGCGCGAGGAGATCACCCCGGTGGCGCTCGCCGGGCCGGGCGTGTCCAGGCCGACCGCGCGCACCAGCTCCCGGGGCACCCCGGTGTGTGCGAGCACGCCGTCGAACGCCCGCGCGAGGGCCTCGATCGCCGCCTCCGGGCCGGCGCCGACCTCGCTCGGGATCTCCAGCAGCCCGTCCACCAGGAACCGGCCGTCGACCGTCAGCACGGTGGCGTTGTTGCTCGTGCCGCCGTTGTCCAGCCCCACCACCACCGGCACCTCTGCGCTGCCCACCGCCGCCACCTCCCCGCCGAGCCTGACCTGAGGTTAGTTCCCGGCGGGTCCACCCGCCACGCGGAGATCAGCCGGGACGACGCGCGGTCACGGCGGTGGCCTCCCGCTCCTCGTCGCGCACCACGGTCGGATCGAGCCCGGCGGCGCGGAGCACCGCGCAGAGCGTCGGGGCCTGCTCGACGCTCACCTCGACCGCCAGGTGCCCGCCCGGGGCCAGCCACTCGGCCGCGCCGGCGGCCACCCGACGCAGCACCGCCAGCCCGTCCGCGCCGCCGTCGAGTGCCACCGGGGCCTCGTGCAGCCGCGCCTCGGCCGGCAGCGTCGCCACCGCGCCGCTCGGCACGTACGGGGCGTTCGCCACCACCAGGTCCAGCCGGCCCCGCCGGTCGGCGGGCACCGCGTCGAACAGGTCGCCCTGGTAGACCGGCACGCCCAGCGGGTCGAGGTTGCGCCGGGCGCAGGCCACCGCCACCGGGTCGATGTCGGCGGCGGCCAGCCAGCGGGGCGCCAGCCGCTCGTGCAGCACCAGCGCGGCGGCGCCGGAGCCGCAGCACAGGTCGAGCACCGCCGGCGCCGGCCCGGCGACCGCCACCGCCGCGTCGACGAGCAGCGCGGTACGCCCGCGCGGGACGAAGACGCCGGGGTGGACGACGACCCGCCGCCCGCAGAACTCGGCCCACCCGAGCAGGTGCTCCAACGGCAGGCCGGCGACGCGGCGGTCGACGAGGAAGGTCAGTGCCCGCGCCGAGTCGGCGGCGGCGATCAGCAGGTCCGCCTCGTCCTCGGCGAAGACGCAACCGGCGGCGCGCAGCCGGCGGACGAGGGCGGGACGGTCGGGGGTGAACACGGTGGATGCCATGGCAAGCCTTTCGGGGAACGCTCGACGGCGCCCCCGGCGTCGCCTCAGCCCCGGGGCGACACGGACTCGGAGGGAGCGCCGGTCCTCTGCTTGTGGATCGGACTCACCTCCTCGGGTCGGGGCCGCACGGGCCGTGGCTGCCCGTCACGATAGCGGAGCGCGCGGCCCGGCGTCAGCCCGTGGCGGCGTCGAGCGCGGCGGCCACGTCGGCGACCAGGTCGGCGCTGTCCTCGATGCCGCAGGAGAGCCGGACGAAACCGGGGGCGGTGTCGTCGCCCCACTGGGCCCGCCGGTCGGCCGTGGTGTGCAGCCCGCCGAAGGAGGTGGCGGCGGCCACCAGGCGGGACGCGTCGAGGAAGCGGGCCACCCGGTCGGCGTCGCCCAGGTCGAAGGAGAGCACGCCGGGCATCCGCCGCATCTGCGCCGACGCCACCGGGTACGCCGGGTCCGCCGGCCGCCCCGGCCAGCGCAGGCCGGTGACGTCCGGCCGGCCGGCGAGCAACCCGGCCAGGGCCTCGGCGTTGGCGCTCTGCCGCGCCAGCCGCAGGTCGACGGTGGCCAGCGAACGGTGGGCCAGCCAGCAGTCGAACGCGCCTGGCACCCCGCCGGTGGTGGTCCGCCAGGCGGTCACCGCGTCGCGCAGCGCGACCTCGCGCGTGGCCACGTAGCCGAGCAGCAGGTCGGAGTGGCCGGTGAGCGCCTTCGTGCCGGACGCGACCACCACGTCCGCGCCGAGGTCCAGCGGACGCTGGCCGAGCGGCGTCGCGGTGGTGTTGTCGACCGCCAGCAGCGTGCCCGCGGCGTGTGCCGCGGTGGCCAGCGCCGGCACGTCGGCGACGTCGAGCCCGGGGTTCGCCGGCGTCTCCAGCAACACCAGCCGGACGCCGTCGAACGACGGGTACGGCCCGGCGGTCGGCACGAAGCCGACGCGCACCCCGACGCGCTCCAGCGTGTCGGTGGCGAACGCCCGCACCGGGAAGTAGCCGTCGGCGGGGAGCAACACGGTGTCACCGGGGCGCAGCACGGTCAGCAGCAGCCCGGTGATGGCCGCCTGGCCGCTGGCGAAGACCCGGCAGTCGCCGCCCTCCAACTCGCCGATCGCCGCCTCCAGGAGCCGGCGGGTCGGGTTGTCCGGCCGCCCGTACCCGTCGGGGGCCGCCGCCGGCCCGCGCCACGGGTCCAGGTGGTAGGGCGCGGCGAAGACCGGGCCGGGCAGGAACGGCCGGCCGGGCGCGGGCTCGGGCAGCCCGGCGTGCACGCTGCGGGTGCCGTCTCCCCAGTCGGCACTCACTCGTACGACTCCGGCTTGGCGGTGCGGCTCATCAGCGCGTCCACGGCCAGGCGCGGGTCCATCCCCTCGTGGCAGATCCGCTCGATCTGCTCGGTGATCGGCATCTCCACCCCGTGCGCCCGGGCCAGGTCCCGGATGGCCAGGCAGCTCTTCACGCCCTCGGCGGTCTGCCTGGTGGCCGCCTGAGCCTGCTCCAGCGTCTCGCCCCGGCCCAGGTGCTCGCCGAAGGTGCGGTTGCGGGCCAGCGGCGAGGAGCAGGAGGCGACCAGGTCGCCCATGCCGGCCAGCCCGGCGAAGGTGATCGGGTCGGCGCCGAGCGCCACGCCCAGGCGGGCGGTCTCGGCCAGGCCGCGGGTCATCAGCATGGCCCGGGTGTTGTCGCCGAAGCCCATCGCGGTGGCGATGCCGTACGACAGCGCGATCACGTTCTTCACCGCCCCGCCCAGCTCGCAGCCGATCACGTCGTCGTTGGTGTACGGGCGGAGGTAGGGCGTCCGGATCGACGCCTGGACCAGCGCCGTACGCCGGCTGTCGGTGCCGGCGACCACGGTGGCGGCCGGCTGCTCGGCGGCGATCTCCGGGGCCAGGTTCGGTCCGGAGACGACGACCACGCGGTCGGCCGGCACCCCGGCCGTCTCCACGATCACCTGACTCATCCGCTTGGTGGTGCCCAGCTCGATGCCCTTCATCAGGGACACGAGCGTGGCGTCGGGCGCCAGGTGGGGCGTCCACTCGGCGAGGTTGCCGCGCAGCGTCTGCGACGGCACCGAGAGCACCACCACCTCGGCGCCCTCGATCGCCTCGGCGGCGTCGCCGGTGGCGGTGACCCGCTCGGGCAGGCGCACGTCCGGCAGGTACTCCGGGTTGTGCCGCCCGGTCCGGATCGCCTCCGCCACCGCGGCGCGGCGGGCCAGCACGGTCACGTCCCGCCCGGCGTCGGCGAGGATCTTGGCGAACGCGGTCCCCCAGGACCCCGCGCCGAGCACCGCGACGTGCCCGCTCATTCGGCGACCTCCGGCGTGCCGGTGCGGGCCGGCCGCTGCCAGAGCGGCGGTGGTGTGCCGCCGCGGATCTCCGCGACCAGATCCCGGATCCGCAGCATGATGGTGTCCGTCATCTCCTCCAGGATCGCCCGGGTCGGCGTGGCGCCGGCCCACCGGCCCAGGTCGACAGGCGGCCCGGCGACCACCGTCACCGGGGTACGCGGGCGCAGCCCGATCCGGGCCGTGCGAGGGTCGAACATCCGCTCCGGTCCGACCATGGCCACCGGGATCACCGGGGCGCCGGTGGCCAGCGCCAGCCGGGCCGCGCCGGTCTTGCCCTTCATCGGCCACAGGTCCGGCTCCCGGGTGGTGGTGCCCTCCGGGTAGATCACCACGGCGCCTCCCTCGTCCAGCGCGGCGATCAGCTTGTCCAGCGACTTGACCGCCTCGACGCTGCCCCGCTCGACCGGGATCTGCTTGCACCGGTGCAGGATCCAGCCGACCACCGGCACCCGGAACACGCTTGCCTTGCCGAGGAACTGCGGCCAGCGCCCGGCGTCGTGGATGAAGTGCGCGGAGACCAGCGGGTCGGCGTGCGAGATGTGGTTGGGCACGATGATGATGCCGCCGTCGCGCCGCAGGTGCTCCATGCCCCGCCAGGTGCGCCGGGTCCAGACGGTCAACACCGGCTTCACCAGCACCACGGCGAACCGTTGCCAGAATCCCAGCCTCCGCGGTGCCACCCTGCCTCCTCGTTCCGCCCCACGCGCCCCGGGAGAGAATCATGCCTGCTCGCCCCCGGTCCGGCCAGTGCGGGTGCCACCGCCCCCGCTGGCAGGATGGTCACCGTGCCTGAGCCGAGCTGGACCGTGGTGATGCCGGTGAAGCGCCTCGGGGCGGCGAAGAGCCGCCTGCGGGGCGCGCTGCCCGGCGTACCCCATGAGGAACTGGCGCTGGCCCTGGCGGCCGACACGGTCGGCGCGGCGCTCGCGTGTCCGGCGGTCGGTCGGGTGCTCGTGGTCACCGACGACCCGCGGGTGACCGCGGCGGTGACCACGGCGGGCGCCCGGGTCGCGACCGACCCGGCGGCCGGGCTCAACGCGGCCTTCCGGCACGGCGCGGAGGTGGCCGGGCCGCGCGCCGCGGTGGCCGGCGTCACCGCGGACCTGCCCGCGCTGCGCCCGGCCGAGCTGGCCGCGGCGCTGCGCGCGGCCGAGGGGGTACGCGGGTTCGCGGCCGACGCCCCGGGCGACGGCACCGTGTTGCTGGCCGCGCCGGCCGGGGTGCCGCTGGCGCCCCGGTTCGGGCCCGGATCGGCTGCCGCGCACGCGGCGAGCGGGGCGCTGCCGCTGGTCGGCGACTGGCCCAGCCTGCGCCGGGACGTGGACACCGCGGCCGACCTGGCCACCGCCGTCGGGCTCGGGGTGGGTCCGCGCACGGGCGCGCTGCTGGCCCGGCGTGACGTCCCGGTCCGGTACGGTGCTGGCATGCAGGGCACGGTGGCCACCTTCGACGCGTCGACCCGCAGCGGGGTGCTGCTGCTCGACGACGGGACCGAGCTGGCCTTCCCGGCCCGCGCCTTCGACGCCTCCGGGCTGCGCCTGCTGCGGCTCGGGCAGCGGGTGCGGGTGGAGCGGGACGCCGCCGGCGAGATCATCCGGGTGACCCTGCCGACAATGGCCTGACCGACCTGGCCGGAGTTCATTTTCTGTTCACCCTCGTCAGGGAATCATGAAGAGGTGAGCACCCCTCGCGAGCCCGCCGACCCACCGCCGCCCCTCCTCGACCCCGACGCGCCCCGCAACGGCCGCCCGACGCGCGGCCCGGACGGGCGATTCCGGCCCACCCGCCCGCCCGAGGAACGCCTCGACGCCGACCCGGACGCCGCCGGCGCCAGCGGGCTGGACGATCCCCTCGACCCGGTCGAGGGGCCCGGCCCGGTCGCCGGCCCGGACGACGAACCACCGCCCGCGGAGCCACTGCCGGAGGACCGCTTCCTCAACCGGGAGCTGTCCTGGCTCGACTTCAACGCGCGGGTGCTGGCGCTCGCCGAGGACCTCCGGACGCCGCTGCTGGAGCGGGCCAAGTTCCTGGCCATCTTCGCCGGCAACCTGGACGAGTTCTACATGGTCCGGGTGGCCGGGCTGAAGCGACGGCTCTCCGCCGGCCTGCCGGTGCGCGGCGGCGACCGGCTGCCGCTGCGCACCCAGCTCGAACTGATCACCGAGAAGGCCGCCGACCTGGTCACCCGGCACGCCGCCTGCTTCGTCGACGACGTGCTGCCCAAGCTCGCCGAGGAAGACGTGCGCATCCTGCGCTGGAGCGACCTGGACGACGCCGAGCGGGAGCGGCTGCGCACCTGGTTCCGGGAGCACATCTTCCCGGTGCTCACCCCGCTCGCGGTCGACCCGGCGCACCCCTTCCCCTACATCTCCGGCCGGTCGCTGAACCTGGCCGTCTCGGTACGCGACCCGGACGGCGGCTCGGAGTTGTTCGCCCGGGTCAAGGTGCCGAACAACGTGCCCCGGTTCGTCCGGGTCGCCCGGGACCGGCCCGGCGTCCGGTTCCTGCCCGTGGAGGACCTCATCTCGGTCCACCTCGGCCAACTCTTCTCCGGCATGCAGGTGGTCGAGTGCCACCTGTTCCGGGTCACCCGCAACGCCGAGGTGGAGGTCGACGAGGACCGCGACGAGGACCTGCTCCAGGCCCTCGAACGGGAGCTGGCCCGGCGCCGGTTCGGCCCGCCGGTGCGGCTGGAGGTGGCCGCCTCCATCTCCGACCACATGCTTGAGCTGCTCGTCCGCGAGCTGGACGTGGACGACCAGGACGTGCTGCGGGTCCGCGGCCTGCTCGACCTCTCCGCGCTCTGGCAGGTGTACGGCGAGGCCGACCGCCCCGACCTGAAGGACCGGCCGTTCGTGCCGGCCACCCACCCCCGCCTCACCGAGGGCGAGGTGCCACGCAGCGTCTTCGCCACCCTGCGCGACGGCGACGTGCTCGTGCACCACCCCTACCACTCGTTCGCGACGAGCGTGCAACGCTTCGTCGAGCAGGCCGCGGGCGACCCGAACGTGCTCGCCATCAAGCAGACGCTCTACCGCACCAGCGGCGACTCCCCGATCGTGGACGCGCTCGTCGACGCCGCCGCCGCCGGCAAGCAGGTGGTGGTGCTCGTCGAGTTGAAGGCACGCTTCGACGAGGTCGCCAACATCGGGTGGGCGCGCACACTGGAGCGGGCCGGCTGCCACGTGGTCTACGGCCTGGTGGGTCTGAAGACGCACTGCAAGACCGCGCTCGTGGTGCGGCAGGAGGGCAACCAGATCCGGCGCTACTGCCACATCGGCACCGGCAACTACCACCCGAAGACGGCCCGGCTCTACGAGGACTTCGGGATGCTCACCGCCGACCCGGAGATCGGGGCCGACCTGACCGACCTGTTCAACGTGCTCACCGGCTACAGCCGGCAGACCGCCTTCCGGCGACTGCTGGTCGCGCCGCAGGGCATCCGCAGCGGCCTGATCGAACGGATCGACCGGGAGATCGAACACGTCCGGCTGGGCATGCCGGGTCTGGTGCAGTTCAAGGTGAACGCGCTCGTCGACGAGGAGATCACCGACGCGCTCTACCGGGCGTCCCGGGCCGGGGTGCACGTGGACCTGCTGATCCGGGGCATGTGCACGCTCCGTCCGGGCGTGCCGGGGCTGTCGGAGAACATCCGGGTCCGTTCCATCCTCGGACGGTTCCTGGAACACTCGCGCATCTTCCGATTCGGCAACAGCGGCGACGCGGAGTTCTGGATGGGCTCGGCCGACCTGATGCACCGCAACCTGGACCGCCGGGTGGAGGCGCTGGTGCAGGTGAGCGACCCGGTGGCCCGGGCCGAACTGGACCACGTGCTCACCGCCGCGTTCGACCCGGAGGTGGACGCGTTCGAACTGGCCCCGGACGGCACCTGGCGCCGACGTACCGGCGACGAGCCGCTCACCCACCTCCAGGACCTGCTGCTGCGCCGCGTCGGCGGCCGGGCGGACTGAACGGGTCGGGCGGCATACGGTGATCCGATGAGCGATGACGAGCCGGTGCGGATCCGGGCGGCGGGCGGGGTCGTCTGGCGCCCGGGTCCCACCGGCGTCGAGATCTGCCTGGTGCACCGGCCCCGGTACGGCGACTGGTCGCTGCCGAAGGGCAAGTTGGACGCCGGCGAGCACCCGCTTGTGGCCGCCGTGCGGGAGGTGGCCGAGGAGACCGACGTCCGGGCGGTGCCGCAGGTGCGGCTGCCCACGGTCCGCTACCGCAGCGAGGGCCGCGCCAAGGCGGTCGACTGGTGGTCGATGCGGGCCGTCGGCAGCGGTGGCTTCCAGCCCGACACCGAGGTGGACGAGGTGGCCTGGTTCCCGGTCGACGCCGCGGCCCGCCGGGTCAGCTACCCGCACGACGCCGAGGTGATCGGCGCGTTCGCGGCGCTGCCGCCGGTCACCGCGACGGTGCTGCTGGTCCGGCACGCGCACGCCGGCAGGCGGGGCACCTGGTCCGGTCCGGACGACGGCCGGCCGCTCGATGCCGAGGGCTGGGCGCAGGCCCGGGCGCTGGTCCCGCTGGTGGCCCTGGTCCGCCCGGCGCGCCTGCTCTCCGCGTCGGCCCGCCGGTGCGTGCAGACGCTGGATCCGGCGGCGGCCCGGCTGGACCTGCCGATCGAGGTCTGCGGCGACCTGGACGAGCCGAAGCCGGGCCAGCAGGCCGCGGAGTGCGCGCTTGCCGCCGCCGCGCGGCTGACCGCGTTGGCCGACGCCGCCGAGTCGGTGGCGGTGTGCAGCCAGGGCAAGGTGATTCCGGGCGCGCTGGAACGGCTCACCGGCCGCGCCGACGACTTCACCACCGCCAAGGGCGGCGGCTGGCTGCTCGCGTTCACCGGCGACCGCCTCCTCACCCCCGACCGGTTGTAAGGCGGGGGCCCCGCTTAACGCATTCGGTATAGGCGGGGCCCCCGCTTAACCCCGCCGGTTAAGCGGGGCCCCCGCCTAACGCGCAGGCGGGCCGGGCAGCGCCACCGTGACCCGGACCGGGAGGTGGTCGCTGGCCTCGGTGCGCGGGGCGCCCGCCTCGCCGGTCGTCAGGCCCGGCGAGACGAAGACGTGGTCGATCTGGGTGCGCGGCTCGTCCGCCGGGCTGGTCCACAGCGGCCGGGCCGCGGCCAGCGCGTCCGCCAGGCCGGCGCGGGTGAACTCGGCGAACGCCGCATCGTCCGGCTCGGTGTTCAGGTCGCCGCCGAGCACCAGCGGCCGGCCGGCCGCGTACCCGCGGGCGAACGCGGCCACCTCCCGGGCCTGCTCCACCGGGTCCCGACCGGGTGGCGGTTGCAGGTGGGTGGCGACCACGGCCAGCTCGCGACCGCCGAGGTCGAGCGTGACGCCGAGGGCCTGCGCGCCGGTCGGTGCGCCGTGCCCGGCCAGCGCGCGGCTCCGGGCGGAGCGCGCCGGAAAGCGGCTGAGCACCGCGTCGCCCCAGAGCGGGTCGGCGGCGGGCGCGAAGACGTACGGCATCCGCAGCCGGGCCGCCAACAGCGCCAGCGTGTCGTGGCCGCCGTTGAGCCACCAGCCCCGGTCGACCTCGCTGAGCAGCACCACGTCCGCCCCGCGCAGCACCCGGGCCACCGCGTCGAGGTCCAACCGGCCGTCCAGGCCGAAACCCATCCGGATGTTGTACGCGGCCACCCGGATCACGGCCGGTGGGCTCACCGGTCGCGGCGCGGGTGGCGGCGGGCGATGGAACAGCGGCCCGAACGCGGTCAGCAGCACCAGCGCGAAGGTGCTCCACCGCCGGGCCGGCTCGGGCAGCGCCACCGGCGACCAGGGCGGCCCGGCCAGCGCCACCAGAACGACGAGGACCGCCGTGACGATCGGTACCCACCCGTTGGGGTACCCCAGGTCGTAGGCGGCGTAGTAGACCACCGTGGCCACCGCGAAGACCACCATCCCGACGACCGCCGCGCGACCGCGCCGCTGCGCCGCCCGCGCTCCCGTGACCTGGTCGCCGGCCCCGGCCGCGTCGCTGAGCGCCAGGCAGCCCCCGAGTCCGGCGGCGGTGAGCAGGTACGCCGGCACGAGCCGCCCGGCCGCGAACAGCACCGCCCCGGCGAACACGGCGACCGGCCAGAGCACCCGCGCCAGCCGGGCCGGTGGCCGGTACAGGGCGGCCAGCAGGAACAGCGCGACTGCGAACGCGCCGAACGGCGCGGCGCCGCCAGGCGCGTGGGACAGGCCGGGAAAGCCGGACGAGCCGGTGCCCGAGGCGGCGGCCCATACCGCCGGGGCGAGCGCGATCTGGTTGGCCAGCAACAGCGCCGGACCGCACAGCAACCACGCCCGACGCCCGTCCGTCGACGGCGGCGGTGCCGGGTCGGACCCGGACGACGCCGGTGTCCCGGGCCGTTGCCACGACCCCAGCGCGGTGGCGGCCAGGAACGACAGCACCAGCAGGCAGCTCAGGGTCCAGCCGCTCGTCCCGCCGCGCCAGACCAGATCCTCGGTGCCGAGCAGGGCGTGCCCGGTTGCCTGTCCGGCCAGGCCGAGCGCCAGCCCGGGAACCGGCCGGTCCACAAGCGCCGCGGTGGCGGCGAGCCAGACCAGGCCGGCGAGCAGCCCGACACACGCGAGCCAGAGCTGCGCCGCGCCGCCCGGTCCGGCGGTCAGCGCCAGCCGGGCGGCGGCGAGCACGCCGGCCGCGGCGAGGCCGACCGGGCGGGCGCCGAGCCGGCGTACGAGGGTGGGCGCGGCCAGGGCGAGCACGAACCAGCCGAGCGCGAAGGCGCCCAACATCTCGGCGGGAGTTTCGGCGGCCCGGCCGAAGAGGGTGATGACCGACGGGAGCCAGACCCGCAGCACGTCCAGCAGAACCGCGACGCCCAGGGCGAGCGTGAGGGTGGAGAGGTGACGGTGCCGCACGGGCGCCTCTTCTCGTGACCGGCGGGGGATTCGGCACGGCGATTCTGCGGGCCGGTGCGGCGGCCGGTCAACGCGTACCCACGCACGAGGGCGCCCACCGCGAACGGTGGGCGCCCTCGGGTGGGCCGTCCGGTCAGCGTCGGCTGGCGGCCTTCTTGGCCGGCGCCTTCTTCGCGGGCGCCTTCTTCGCCGCCGTGGTCTTCTTGGCGGTTGCGGACTTCGCCGCGGTCGTCTTCTTGGCCGCGGTCGTCTTCTTGGCCGCGGTCGTCTTCTTGGCCGTGGCGGACTTCGCCGCGGTCGTCTTCTTCGCCGCCGCGGCCGTCTTGGTCGCGGCGGTCTTCTTGGCCGGCGCGGCCTTCTTGCTCGCGGTGGTCTTGGTGGCCTTCGCCGCCGTGGTCTTCTTGGCGGCCCCGGTGGTCTTCGCCGCCGTGGTCTTCTTCGCCGCCGTGGTCTTGGCGGCTCCGGTGGTCTTCTTCGCGGCGCTGGTGTCCTTCGGAACCTTGCCGCTGGCCACCATCTCCTTGAAGCCCGCACCCGCCCGGAAGGTCGGGACGGAGGTCTTCTTGACCTTCACCGCCTCGCCGGTCCGCGGGTTGCGAGCTGTTCGGGCCCCCCGAACGCGCTTCTCGAACGCTCCGAAACCGGTGATCGCCACCTTCTCGCCCTTGGTGACCGCCGCCTGGACCTCAGCGAGAACCGCGTCGAGCGCGGCCGTCGCCGTTTTCCGGTCCCCCAGGCGAACGGCGAGCGCCTCGATGAGCTCGGCCTTGTTCACGACTTCCTCCCGATTGTGCAACTGACTCGACGCGAGCCATTCTGCGCGCACCGTATGCCCTGTGCTGCCTGGACACAAACATTCGGTGGAAAAAACCCCTTGTGTCGCAACGGATTCGCCCCCACCGGCGGGCCGGTGGGGGCGAAATGGGGTCCGCGGTCAGGCGATCGAGGGCAGGAACGCCGGTCGGGTGGCCTCGTACGCGCCGATCTCCGCCTCGTGGCGGAGGGTGAGTCCAATGTCGTCCAAGCCCTCCATCAGCCGCCACCGGCTGTGGTCGTCGAGCGGGAAGGTCCAGGTGGCGTCACCGGCGTGGACCTCGCGGGCGGTGAGGTCGACCGTGATGGGAGTGGTCGGTTCGGACTCCACCAGATCCCACAATTCCTCGACAGCTTTCAATTCCAGCTCCACCGGAAGGAGACCTTCCTTCAGGGCGTTGCCCCGGAAGATGTCACCGAAGCGGGGCGAGATCACCGCCCGGAAGCCCCAGTCCCGCAGCGCCCAGACGGCGTGCTCGCGGGACGAGCCGGTGCCGAACTCGGGACCGGCGACGAGAATCGACGCTCCCGAATAGGCGGGGTTGTTGAGCACGAATGACGGGTCCTCCCGCCACGCGTTGAAGAGCCCGTCGGCGAAACCCGTCCGGGTCACCCGCTTGAGGTACACCGCGGGGATGATCTGATCGGTGTCCACGTTGGACCGGCGCAGCGGCACGGCGGTGCCGGTGTGTGCGGTGAACTTGTCCATCTCGGCTGCCCTTCTACAGGTCGGCGGGGGCGGCCAGCCGGCCGACCACGGCGGTGGCGGCGGCGACCGGCGGGGACACCAGATGGGTACGCCCGCCCCGGCCCTGGCGGCCCTCGAAGTTTCGGTTGGAGGTCGAGGCCGAGCGCTCACCCGGCTTCAGCGTGTCGGGGTTCATGCCGAGGCACATCGAGCAGCCGGCGAACCGCCACTCGGCGCCCGCGTCGGTGAACACCTGGTCCAGCCCTTCGATCTCGGCCGCCTCCCGGACCGCGGCGGAGCCGGGGACCACGAGCATGCGTACGCCGTCGGCGACCCGGCGACCGCGCAGCACGTCGGCGGCGGCCCGCAGGTCCTCCAGCCGCCCGTTGGTGCAGGAGCCGACGAAGACCACGTCCACGGCGAGGTCACGCAGCGGCGTGCCCGGGGTGAGGTCCATGTATTCCAGCGCCCGGCGGGCGGCGACCCGCTCCGGCTCGGTGAGGAACTCCTCCGGGTCCGGCACGGTCGCGCCCAGCGGCACGCCCTGACCGGGGTTGGTGCCCCAGGTGACGAACGGGGTGATCCGACTCGCGTCCAGCGTGACCTCGGTGTCGAACGTCGCCCCCTCGTCGGTGGGCAGCGTCCGCCAGTGTTCGAGCGCCGCGTCCCAGTCGGCGCCCTGGGGCGCGTTGGGCCGCCCCTTCAGGTACGCGAACGTGGTCTCGTCCGGCGCGATCATGCCGGCCTTGGCGCCCCACTCGATGGACATGTTGGCGATCGTCATCCGCCCCTCCATGGAGAGGTCGCGGATCGCCTCGCCCCGGTACTCGACGATGTGGCCGCGCCCGCCGCCGGTGCCCACCTGCGCGATCAGCGCGAGCACCAGGTCCTTGGCGGTGACGCCGGGCGCCAGCTCGCCGACGACGTTGACCGCCATGGTCTTCGGCCGGGCCTGCGGCAGCGTCTGGGTGGCGAGCACGTGCTCGACCTCGCTGGTGCCGATGCCGAACGCGAGCGCGCCGAACGCGCCGTGGGTGGCGGTGTGCGAGTCGCCGCAGACGATCGTCATGCCCGGCTGGGTGAGACCGAGCTGCGGGCCGATGACGTGCACGATCCCCTGGTTCTCGTCGCCCAGCGGGTGCAGCCGTACGCCGAACTCGGCGCAGTTGCGGCGCAGCGTCTCGATCTGGGTGCGGGAGGTGGGGTCCGCGATCGTGAGCAGGTCGCCGCGTCGGGCGCGGAACGCCGGGTCGTCGTACCCGGTCGGGGTGTTGTGGTCCTCGGTCGCGATCGTCAGGTCGGTCCGGCGGACGCCGCGGCCGGCCAGGCGCAGGCCGTCGAACGCCTGCGGGCTGGTGACCTCGTGCAGCAGGTGCAGGTCGATGAAGAGCAGGTCCGGCTCGCCGTCGGCGGCGCGGACCACGTGTGCGTCCCAGACCTTCTCGGCCAGGGTCCTCGGTTGAGTGACTCCCACCATCTGGACATCCTAAATTCTGGGAGGTAAATTTCGGCTTGTGGGACACAGTATGAGCGGTGTCGGCGTTCTCGACAAGGCGGTGGTCATCCTGGCCGCCTGTGTCGACGGCGCCAGCCTGGCCGAACTCGTTGAACGCACCAAGCTGCCCCGAGCCACCGCACACCGGTTGGCGCAGGCGCTGGAGATCCACCGGATGCTTGTCCGGGACACGCAGGGCCGATGGCGCCCGGGCCCACGCCTGGGCGAGCTGGCCAACGCGGCGCCGGACGTGCTGCTCACCGCGGCCGAGCCCCTGCTCTCCGCGCTGCGCGACGCCACCGGGGAGAGCGCCCAGCTCTACCTGCGCCGCGCCGACGAGCGCATCTGCGTGGCCGCCGCCGAGCGTGCCAGCGGCCTGCGGGACACCGTGCCCGTCGGCTCGGTGCTGCCGATGACGGCGGGTTCGGCGGCGCAGATCCTGCTCGCCTGGGAGCCACCGGAGGCGGTCATGCCGCTGCTCCCCCGGTCCAAGTTCACCGGCCGCACCCTCGCCGAGGTGCGCCGGCGCGGCTGGGCCCAGAGCGTGGCCGAGCGGGAGGCCGGTGTGGCGAGCGTCTCGGCCCCGATCCGGGACCGGACGGGCCGGGTGATCGCCGCGGTCAGCATCTCGGGCCCGATCGAGCGCCTCGGCCGCCGCCCCGGCGAACGCCACGCCATGGCCGTGGTCCGAGCCGGCCAACGCCTCTCCGGCCTCTGACCCACCCACACCCCGCCCCACCCCCGCCCCCCGCCGCGTTGATCATGAAGTTGGCGGCAGTCAGGGAGATCAAAAATGCCGCCAACTTCATGATCAACGCGGCGGGGGGCGGGGCCCCGGGGGGGTGGGGAGAGCGGGGGAGGCGGACGGCCCGCCTCGCGGAGCGAGACGGGCCGTCCGATACGTAGCCCCGACCGGATTCGAACCGGCGCTACCGCCTTGAGAGGGCGGCGTCCTGGGCCACTAGACGACGGGGCCAGGCACTTTTCCTGCTTCACCAACCCTCGCGGGCGGTGCGGCAGTAGTCTAGCGGCACCAGCTTCAGCGCCGCCGTGGGGGGTCACCCCCGGCACCACGGACAAACAGAACAGCCCGCCCCGGAAAACGGGACGGGCTGGCGGTGCTGTAGCCCCGACCGGATTCGAACCGGCGCTACCGCCTTGAGAGGGCGGCGTCCTGGGCCACTAGACGACGGGGCCAGAACTTTCGTGCACTCCGGCAGCGGCAACTGCCAGAATCCAGCGGCCGGGATCCTCACGAACCCGCGGCTGCGCTGGGGTACCAGGACTCGAACCTAGACTAACTGAACCAGAATCAGTCGGGCTGCCAATTACCCCATACCCCATTGGCCCCTTGCGGCGCCGGGAGTGAACTTTACCCTTCCCGTGCCGACAGGCCAAATCCAACCTCCCGAACCGCACCTGAGCTGCGAAAACGGGGCCATCGGACCGGATCAGGCGACCGGAACCACCGGGTTGCTGAGCTCCCCGATCCCCTCGATCCGCACCGTCACCGTATCCCCCTCGGTGAGCGGGCTAACCCCCGCCGGCGTGCCGGTGAGGACCACGTCGCCGGGAAGCAGCGTCATCACGTGAGAGATGTACGACACCAGGCCGGGCACGTCGAAGACCATGTCCTTGGTGCGGCCGAGCTGGCGTACCTCCATCTCCTCCGGGTTGCGACCCACCTCGCAGCGCACCTCCAGGTCACGGACGTCCAACCCGGTGGTGATCCACGGCCCGATCGGGCAGAACGAGTCGAAGCCCTTGGCCCGGGTCCACTGCCCGTCCGAGCGCTGGAGATCCCGCGCGGTCACGTCGTTGGCGCAGGTGTAACCGAAGATGGCCCGCTCGGCGGCGGCCCGGTCGGCGCGGCGCGCGCCGGGAGCGCCGATCACCACGGCGAGCTCCGCCTCGTGCTCGACCTGCTTCGAGAAGATCGGCAACCGGATCGCGTCCCGCGGGCCGATCACCGACGTGGACGGCTTGAGGAAGAGCAGCGGCTCCTTCGGCACCTCGCTGCCGTGCTCGGCGGCGTGCTCGGCATAGTTGCGGCCGACACACACCACCTTGCTGGGCAGGATCGGCGAGAGCAGCCGTACGTCGGAGAGCGCCCAGCGGGCGCCGGAGAACTGGATCTGCCCGAACGGGTGGCCCTCGATCTCGGCGATGGTCAGGCCCTGCGGCCCGGCCTCCATCTCGCCCTCGACGACCCCGAACGACATTCCCTTGGCATGAGCGAAACGAGCGATACGCACCCGGCCAATCTATCCCCGCCCGGCGGGCCTGCCGTCGGACACCGGCGGGTGACGCCCGGCACGATCGGAAAAGGGCGCGAGGGTACGCCGGATCCCGCCGGCCCGGGCGGGAATGGCGGCTTCGTACCCGCCCGGCAGGCCCCGGCCCATAGCTTCGGGACCGGAGGTTCGTTGGTATGCCTGCATCGAGACGACACCACAGGACCCTGGCAGTGCTGGTGAACTGCCTCGGCGTCATCGCCGCCGTGCCGGCGCTGACCCCGGCGGCGCTCCGGGCGACCGCCGCGCCCGTCCCGTCGGCTCCACCACCGGCCGTGGTGGCCGCACCCGCCCGGCCCGCCGCGGCGGCCACCCCGATCCCGACCGGCGTGCCGGCGGTGCCCCCGGCGGTGCCGACCACCGGCCCGGCGCCGGTGCAACCGTCGATGCCGCCGGTGAGCGTGGCCGTCGGCGCGGCCGGCACCCCGGCGCCGGGTTACCGGATCGAGGTCCGCAACGCCGGTACGGGCATGGTCGAGACGATGGTCCGGCAGGAGATGCCGGGCGGCGCCCGGGCAACCACGGTGACCGGCGGCGGGCGGGCCACCGGCACGGGCGGGGTGAGCGGCGGCGGCGCGATCGTCTGGCGACTGCGGCTGCCGGCGCGGAGCACCACCACGCTGCACACCGCGCTGGCGGTGACCGGTCCGGACACCGCGGTCACGGCTCCCGCCTGCGTCTACGGCACCGACGGCACCCGCCCGTACGACTGCGCCACGGCGACCTGGGTGGGCGCGGCCACGGCACCGACCGCGCCACAAGCGGCGGCCCCGGCCTGGCGCCGCCCGCCGGTGCTGCTGGCCGCGCTCACCGCGTTGCTGGTGCTGGCCGGCGGGGCGATCTGGTGGGCGGTCCGGCGACGCCGGCAGCGCACCGGCCCGGCGACGGCCACCGCCGCCACGTCCGGCGCAGGCCCGACCGGCGCAGGCCCGACCGGCCCGACCGACGCGGTCGGTGCCCGGGTGGGCGGTCCGGCCGACCGGGGCACCGTCTACCCGCGCCCGGCGCTTCCCACGCCCGCGTCCCGCCGCCGTCGGCCGCCGGTCTGGGTGGCGGTGGGCCTGGCGGCGGCGGTGCTGGCCGGCGTGGTGGGCGCGGCGGCGTGGAGCGCCACGCAGCGGGTCTCGGCGATGGACACCACCAAACAGCCGACGAGCGGCGCGTGGGTGGGCAGCAGCGTCACCGGGACGATGGGCGTGTCGCTGCGGGAGACCGCGTTCGAGTTCACCGTCTACCGGATGAGCTGCGGCACGGGTGTCGTGCCGACCGCTCCGGGCGGCGGGCGGCCCTGCCTGGCCACGGTCGGCGTGCGCAACGTCACGTCCGAGCAGCAGACGTGGCACGGGCAGTTGCAGCGCGCGTACCTGCCGAGCGGCAACTGGGTGGCCGCCGACGAGGACGCCACCCGGGTCGCGAACCTGGGCCGGGACGTGTTCGCCCAACCGGTGGCCGCCGGCCGGCGGGTGCTGCTGCCGCTCGTGTTCACCGTGCCCGGGACGCAGCCGCCGAAGCAGTTGGAGCTGCGTAGCGGCGTGTTCTCCGCCGGTGTGCGGGTGGACGTGGACTGATCGGGGGCCGGGCGGCGGTGCGTACCCTGGGTTCGTGACCGCCGCCCTCGCCCCCGCCGTGCTCGACGCGGCCGACTGGCGGGCCCGCCGGCGCGACCACGAGCGGCGGGCGGACGCCTGGCTGGCGCCGCACCTGGCCCGCCGCCGCACCGGCGGACGGCACCCGGTGGAGGACTTCCTCTTCACCTACTACTCGCATCGCCCGGCCCAGCTACGCCGCTGGCATCCGGGCGCGGGCGTGACGCTGCGCGACGCCGACCCGGCGGAGTTCGGCCCGGACTACACCGCCGGCGCCGCCGGGCTCACCCTCGACACCGATCGGGTACGCGCACGTCGCGCCGAGTCGATCGGCTGGATCCGTACGCTGCTGGCCGCCACCGCCGGCCGGCCGGCGCAGTTCGGCTGCTTCGGCATGCACGAGTGGGCGATGGTCTACCGGCAGAACCAGGAGCAGGTGCGGCACAACGCCTGGCCGCTGCGGCTGGGTCCGGAGGCGACCGCGGCGGTGGTCGAGGAGCGGGGCGTCCGGTGCAGCCACTTCGACGCGTTCCGCTTCTTCACCGCGCCGGCCCGGCCGCTCAATGTGCTCCAGCCGACCCGGGAGCGCCAGCACGAGTTGGAGCAGCCGGGCTGTCTGCACGCCAATATGGACCTCTACAAGTGGTCGTACAAGCTCTCCCCGCTGGTGCCGTCGGAGCTGGTGGCGGACGCGTTCGCGCTGGCCCGGGAGATCCGGACCCTGGACATGCGGGCGAGCCCCTACGATCTGGCCGACCTGGGCCACCCGCCGGTGCAGGTGGAGACGCCGGAGGGCCGGGCCGAGTACGCCACCGCCCAGCGCGGGTTCGCCGAGCGGGCCGCCGTGTTGCGGGCCCGCCTGCTGGCCGCGCTGGACCGGTCCGATCAGACCTGACGCCCGTCCGACCGACCCCGCCGAGACCGAGCCGACCGACCCCGCCGAGGCGGAGCCGGCCGGACGCGCGCGGTCAGCCGAGGGTGCAGACCGGCGTCGGCGGCGGGTTGGGGACCGCGCCGGTGGCCAGGAAGCCGAACGTCGCCTCGGCGCCCGGGGCGAGCGCGCCGTTGTAGCTCGCGCTGCGGGCGACCACCGCCGCCCCACTCTGCGCCACCTGGGCATTCCATGCCTGGTTGAGCTGCTGGTCGCCGGGGAACGAGAAGCGGACCACCCAGGACGGGATCGCCACCCCGCCGGTGTTGCGGACGGTCACCTCGGCCTGGAAGCCGCCCGGCCACTGCCCCACGGTGCGCCAGGTGGCTGTGCAGCCGCCCATGGTGCGGGTCGGGGACGGGTAGTCGGTCGGGTGCGGTGGGCCGGTCGGGCTCCAGGTCGGTGACGGGGTGAGCGTGGGCGACGGGCTGTCGGTCGGGTTCGGCGGACCGGTGGGCGTCGGGCTCGGCCGGCGCAGCGCGGCGGTCAGCGCCGGATACCACCTGTCGGACATCTTCTGGTCACCGGCGGCGTTGGGGTGCACCCCGTCGTACGTGTCGGTGGCGGTGCTGAAGCCGGTCCACTGGTCCACCACCACGATCGGCGAGGCGGCGGTGGTCTTCCCCGCCGCCCAGCCGTCGATGGCGGCGTTGAGCGCGACGGTCCGCTGCCCGCACTCGGCGCAGCTCGCCGGGTTCATCGGGATGATCTTTGCGACCAGCACGGTGGTGGCCGGGTTGGCGGCCCGCATCTGGTCCACCAACTTCGAGTACGCGGCCAGGATCGTGCTCGGCGCGATGTTGCTCCACACGTCGTTGGTGCCGAGGTGCATCAGCACCACGTCCGGGTGGGTGGCGGCGAGCCAGCCGGGCAGCAGGTTCTGGTTGGCGATGTTCGTCGCCAGGTAGCCGCCGTGGCCCTCGTTGTCGCCGTCGTAGGGCGTGCCGCAGCCCTGCGGGCCGAGCGTGCCGACGAAGTCGACGTCGGTGTAGCCGGTGGACTGGAGGCGGTTCCAGAGCACGGCGCGCCAGCAGCCGGGCGATCCGGTGATGGAGTCGCCGAGCGGCATGACACGGATCGGGGCGACGGCCGCGGCGGCCGGCACGGTGGCGGAGGTGAGGGCGAGGCCGAGGCCGAGGACGGGCAGCAGCGCGGCGAGCGCGGTCAGCGCGGCGCGCAGGCGGTTTCGGGACATGCGGTGGGGACTCCTGTCACGTGACGGATCAACGGTGACGGCCCTGACGCTCCCGTACGCATTGAAGCGCTTCGACGCCCGCGACTCAACCCTCCGGGCGGCCCCGATGTCGGGTCCACTCGGGCGCGAGGATCGACACGGTCAGTCGCCGTCCACCCGGCGGTCACGCTTGCGCTGGGACTGGCGCTTCTTCTCAGCGAGGCGGCGCTCCTTGGCGCCCCGGGACGGTCGGGTCGGCCGGCGTGCCTTCGGCGGCGGGGCGACCGCCTCGCGCAGCAGCGCGGCCATCCGCTCCCGGGCCGCCTCCCGGTTGGCCAGTTGCGCGCGGTGCTCGCTCGCGGCCACCGTCAGCACGCCGTCGACGAGCCGGCCGGCGAGCCGGCCCAGGGCCCGTTCCCGCAGCGCCTCCGGCACGCTCGGCGAGCCGGCCAGGTCGAAGCTCAGCTCCACCCGCGAGTCGGTGGTGTTGACGCCCTGCCCGCCCGGCCCGGAGGACCGGGAGAACCGCTCCCGCAGCTCGGCGGCCGGCACCACGAGCCGGTCGGTCACCCGCAGTCCGTCGTCCACGCCCCGAGGCTAGCGTCCCGGACGGTGACTCGTGGTGGCGGTCGGGGTGGGACTGGCCCGTTCCTCGCCGGAGCCGGACGCCGCGTACGCGGCGGCGCCGACCAGCAGCAGGGCGATCACGGCGGCCTTGACGGCCACGCCCCGGATCGCGGCCCACGCGTTGCGCCGCGCGCCCGGCACGCTGGTCCGGACCGTCTGATAGTCCTTCCAGCCACGCTTGGCGCGGGCGTACGACGCGCCGACTCCGGCGCCGATGACCAGGCCCACCAGCAGGAGGGCCGCGATGACAGCTTGCTCCACCTCCGCCAGTATCCATACTCAGCGTAATATTTCCATGGTCCGATGCTCCCAGGCCGGATATCCGACAGTTCCGGCTTGTCGGCGCAGGTCAGCCGCCCCGGCCGATGATGGTGTCGGCGGTGTGCTGCACCTGGTCGATCGGGATGGCGAAGCCGATGCCGATCGAGCCGGTCCCGTCGATGGTGGCGATGGCGGTGTTCACCCCGACCACCTCACCGCGCGCGTTCACCAGCGGCCCGCCGGAGTTGCCCGGGTTGATGGGGGCGTCGGTCTGCACCGCGGTGTGCCTGCCGTTGCCGATCCGGACCTGCCGGTTGAGCGCGCTGACGATGCCGGCGGTGACCGTGCCGGAGAGCCCCAGCGGGGAACCGACCGCGAGCACCGGCTCACCCACCCGGGTCGCGTTCGCCTTGGCCAGCGGCAGCGGTGGCAGCCCGGCCGACGCGGGCACCTTGAGCACCGCCAGGTCACTGTCCGGCGCCCGGCCCACCACCTCGGCGGTGAACCGCCGCCCGTCCGAGGTCTCCACCGTGACCGGGCCGGAGCCGCCCCGGGCCAGGATGTGGTCGTTGGTGACGATGTGCTGCTCGTTGTCGATGGCGAAGCCGGAACCGGACGCCCCCGCGCCGGACCGTCCCCCGACCGTCACCGAGACCACCCCCGGCACCGTCTTTCCGGCGGCGGTGACCAGCTCGGCCGGCACCGGCGCGGCGGCCGCCGCCGACGGGCCCGGCGCGCCCCGGTCGGCCGCCCAGGTGCCGGCCGCCGCGCCGGAGACGGTGGAGAGCGCCACCACCGCCGCCACGCTGAGCAACCGGCCGCGCCAGCTCGGTCGTCCCGCCGGCCCGCCCGATCCGGGTACGTCGGACCAGCCGCGCCCGTCCGGGCCCAGCTCGGGCGAGACGAACCACGGGCCGCGCGGCTCGCCGAGTCCGGTCTGCACTGCCATGCCTGGCTCCTCAGTTGTCGTGGGTCGTCCGCCCCGGGTGTGCGGTCAGGGCAGTCGGGAGAACCACCGCAGCGATCCGGCGGCGGCGCCCATGGCCAGGACCAGCCCGAAGCCGATGAAGCGGGCTGAGATGTCCTGCCGTTGCGTGCGGTAGCCGACCGAGGTGCCGATGTCCTCGTAGACGTCCTTCAGCTCGCGGCTCGTCGACGCCTCGTGGAAGCCGCCGCCGGTCGCCTCCGCGACCGCCTTGAGCGTCTGCCCGTCCACCGGCACCTGGATCGCCCGGCCACCCCGGTCCACCGATCCGCCGGGCGTGCCGAACGAGATGGTGTGCACCGGGACCTTCGCCGCCACCGCCTGGTCGGCTGCCTCCATCGGGTCCGCCCCGGAGGTGTTCGCGCCGTCCGACAGGATGATGATCCGGGCCGGCGGCGGATTCTTCGCGGCCGAGGCGTCCAGGCTCTTCACCGCGCCCAGCGAGGTGCTGATCGCCTCGCCGATGGCGGTGCCCTGCACGCCGGTGATCCCCTCGGCGAGCCGCTCGATCCCCTCGTGCAGGGCCTCGCGGTCGGTGCTCGGCGGCACCAGCACCGCGGCGCTGCCGGCGAACGCCACCAGGCCCACGTTGAACTCGTCCGGCAACCCGTCGACGAACTTCCGGCCGGCTTCCTTGGCGGCGGTCAGCCGGTCCGGGTCCACGTCGCTCGCGAGCATCGAGGTGGAGACGTCCACCGCGACCATCACGGTGGCCCGTTCCCGGGGCACCCGCACCTCCGCTTCGGGCCGGGCGAATCCGACCACGAGCAGCGCCAGCATGGCCAGGAAGAGTCCCGCCGGGACGTGCCGCCGCCACGCCGGCCGGCGCGGCGCCACCCGGTCCAGCAGGCGCAGGTTGGTGAAGCGGACCGCGTACCGGCTCTGCCGGCGCTGGAGCACCAGGTAGCCGGCGACGAGCGCGGCGACCGCGAGCAGCAGCCAGAGGCGGGCGGGCGACTGCCAGCTCACGCGGCACCTCCACGGGCGGCGGCCGGCACGGTGGCCAGCCGGCGCTGCTCGTGCACGTGCCGGACGACGTCCGCGCACCAGTCCCGGTCGGTGCGCAGCGCCAGGTGGGTCGCGCCGGCCCGCCGCAGGGTACGGCGCACCTGTTCGCGCTGGGCGGCGGCGGCCCGCGCGTACCGCTCGCGCAGCGCCGGGTCACCGGTCCACACCTCGCGGTGGCGCCCGCTCTCCGGGTCGACCAGGGTGATCAGCCCCACGTCGGGCAGCTCCAGCTCGCGCGGGTCGGTCACCTCCACGGCGAGCACCTGGTGCCGCGCTCCCAGCCGGCGCAACGCGACCGCCCAGGGCGGCGCCGCGTCCGGGTCGTCGGGCAGCTCGTCGAGGAAGTCGGAGACGACCACCACCAGCCCCCGCCGGGTGGCCACCCGCTGGAGCCCGGCCAGGCCGTCGGCCAGGCCCGGGGCCGCGGTCCCGCCACGGTCGCCGGCCCGGCCCGTTGCGCCCGGCTCCGGCCGATCGCCGGTACGCGGGGCGCCGAGCAACGCGCGGAGCAGGCCGAGCAGATGGGTACGCCCGCTGCGGGCCGGGAACCGGCGCAGCCCGTCCGGGGTGAGCACCTGGGCGCCGAGCCGGTTGCCCACTCCGGCGGTGAGGAAGCCGACGCAGGCCACCGCCGCCACCGCCAGTTCCCGCTTGTCCAGGGTGGACGTGCCGTACTCCATGCTCGGGCTGGCGTCGACGAGCAGCCAGGTGGTCAGCTCCCGGTCGGCGTCGACCTCCCGCACGTGCGGGACCGTGGTCCGGGCGGTGACCGCCCAGTCCATCCGGCGTACCTCGTCCTCGCCGGGGCGGTATTCGCGGCTGCCCGCCGCCTCGCTGCCGGGCCCGGGCAGCAGGCCCCGGTAGCGGCCGTGCAGCAGGCCGTCGAGCCGCCGGGTCACCGTCAGCTCCAACCGGCGCAGCCGCTCGTCGGGGGCGAGGTCGGCGAGCCGCGGATCGGCGCCGCCGAGGTCGTCGCGGCGGGTGCCGGCCCAACCGGGAACAGCTCCGGCGTACGCGGCCGGATCGGGTCGGGTGGACGCGACCGAGCCGGGCCGGGCGGGCGCGACCGGATCGGGCCGGGCGGGCGTGGGGACGGCCCGGCGGGTCATGCCGCCGCCAGGTCCGGCGTCGACGCCGCAGGCCCCGTCACCAGCCGGGGCGGGGGCACGGCCTCGACCAGGCGGCGCACCACCTCCTCGCCGGAGACGCCGTCGGCCACCGCGTCGAAGGAGAGCACCAGCCGATGGGCCAGCACGTCCACCGCCAGTTCCCGGATGTCCTCCGGCAGCACGTAGTCCCGTCCGCGGATCAGCGCCTGCGCGCGGGCGGCGGCCACCAGGCCGAGCGTGGCCCGGGGACTGGCCCCGTACGCCAGCAGCGGCGCGACGTCGGGCAGGCCGAAGCGTCCCGGGTCGCGGGTGGCGAGGATGAGGCGGACCACGTATTCGGCGAGCGCGTGGTGGACGAAGACGTCGGCGGCGCGGCGTTGGAGTTCGCGCAGCCGGGCCGGGTCGAGCACCGGCCGCGCGGTGGGGCGCTCGGCGCTCATCCGGTAGAGGATGGCCAGTTCGTCGGCGTCGCTCGGGTAGTCGACCACGACCTTCATCAGGAACCTGTCGCGTTGCGCCTCGGGTAGCTGGTAGACGCCCTCCGACTCGATCGGGTTCTGGGTGGCCAGCACCAGGAACGGGTCGGGCACGGGCCAGCTCCGCCCGGCGATGGAGACCTGCCGTTCGGCCATCGCCTCCAGCAGCGCCGACTGCACCTTGGCCGGGGCCCGGTTGATCTCGTCGGCGAGCACCAGGTTCGCCATGATCGGCCCCAGCTCCACGTCGAACGCCTCGGTGGACGCCCGGTAGATCCGGGTGCCGACGATGTCCGACGGGACCAGGTCGGGGGTGAACTGGATCCGGGAGAACGTGCCGCCGACGACTGTGGCGAGCGTCTGCGCGGCAAGCGTCTTGGCCACCCCCGGTACGCCCTCCAGCAGACAGTGGCCGTCGGCGATCAGGGCGGTGAGCAGGCGGTCGACGAGTCGATCCTGCCCGACGATCACGCGTTTGACCTCGAAGAGGGTCTGGTCCAGCTCGACGCCGCTCGCGTCCGCATCGACCGGGCTGGGCACGCTGGCCAGGGTGTCCGAGATGTCCGTCACGGTGCTTGCTTCCCGTGCCGGACCGGGAACAAACGTCGGATTATCGGCCCCACTGCCACCCGGGGCGGGCCGGACCGGGAGAAGTTCCCCGACCGGGCGGCAACGACGCGAACCGGGGAGGGGTGGGCCGGACCGGGACGGAACACGACACCGACCCCCACCGTGGCGGGGGTCGGTGCGCGGCGGAGCGGATCAGCTCGTGACCACGATGTGGAAGCCTCGCGGCGAGGGCGAACCCCCGGAGGTGCGGGTCTGCACGAAGACCGCGTTCGGGGTCAGCAGGCGCGGCGCCACGGAGATCTCGCCGGCGGGCGGGACGTTCGCCGAGTCGTTGGTGCCGATCGTCGCCACGTACGCCTTGTGGCTCACGTCGTAGTCGAGCAGCACCTGGTACTGCCCGGGCCACACGCCCGGCCCGAGCGGGAACCGGAACGAGGACACCACGTTGCCGGAGTGCTGCAACAGCGTCCCGGTGGACGACACCACCGCCCAGGCGACCTGGCCGGAGGCCGGCGGCGCCAGGGTGGCCCGCATGGCGGTCCGGGCAGCCTGCTTCTCGGCGGCGCTGACCGTCGGCTGCTGCCCGGCCGCCCGGGCCGACTGGTCCGCCCTCGACTCGGGCTGCGCGGCGACCGCGATCCCGCCGCCGGCCACGGTAAGGGCCAGCGCAGCAAGCGCCACCACCGTCGCCTTGCGTTTGAAGAATGTAGCCATGACAGATCCCCCTCGGTTGACCGTGGCGATACGGCGGATGCGCGAAATTGCGGATCATCGGGTATCCGAATTCCAGTCGCACCGCTGCTGAGCTGGTATTACACGGCAAGTTGAGATGGCTCAACCAGGTGGAACCTAACACCGGAAAATGGGGCGGTCAATAGTGGATATCGCATGTCCAGCGCCCGTAAAAAACTCGACATAAATTGCGAGCGAGTAGCGCTCAACCATTCACGAAATTGGTTCACGGGCAGCGCCCGCAGGCCCTTCGTCGGTAGCCTCACCGTCGTGTTCACGCGTGACGATTCCCCACGCCGGGGCGGCCGGTGGGCGACGGTGGCCTGCTGGGCGACGGTCGGGCCGGTGGCCGCCTGGGCGGTGCTGCGGCTGGCCGGGCTGGAGCGGGGCCCGCTGGTGCTGACGACCGCGTTCACGCCGTACGTCGCCGCCGTGGCGCCGGTCGCGGCGGTGCTGGCGCTCGCGCTGCGACGCCGCGCGCCCGCGGTGGTCGCGGCGCTTGCCGCGCTGGCGCTCGTCGGCGTGGTGGCGCCGCGGGCGGTCGCCGACGACCGGCCGCCGGCCGACGGCCCGACGCTGCGGCTGCTCACCGCGAACCTGCGGCTGGGATCGGCCGACCCGGCGGCGCTCGTGGCGCTGGTCCGCGCGCAGCGGGTGGACGTGCTCACCGTGCAGGAACTCACCCCGCAACTCGCCGCCGACCTGGACCGGCTCGGCCTGGCCACCCTGCTGCCGCACCGGTCGTTGAGCCCGGAGGTCGGCTCCACCGGCTCCGGCCTGTACGCCCGCCATCCGCTGCGCGACCCCGGTCACCGGCGTCACCGGCGATGGTTCCTCACCCAGGCGTACGCGACCGTGACGGTGCCGGGAGCGCCGCCCCTGCGGGTGGAGTCGGCGCACCCGGGCGCGCCGTACACCCTCGACGCGGTGCCGAAGTGGTGGACCGACCAGCGCGCCCAGCCGCCGGCCACCCCGACCGCCGGGCTCAGCGTGCTGGCCGGCGACTTCAACGCCACGCTCGACCACGCCACGATGCGCCGTCTGATCGCGACCGGCTACACCGACGCCGCCGACGCGGTCGGGGCCGGGCTCGCCGGCACCTGGGGCCCGTACGGCGGGGATCCGATCCCGCCGGTCACCATCGACCACGTGCTCGTCGACAGGCGCATCGCGGTCCTTGCCGTCGACACCCGGCCGGTGCCCGGCAGCGACCACCGGGCGCTGCTGGCCGAGCTGCGCCTGCCGGCGGCGTGAGGGCGACGGGTGTTAAGCGGGGCCCCTTCCTCTACCGGAGGCGTTAAGCGGGGCCCCCGCCTTACTGAGGCCGTAGGTGAGCGCGTCGACGAGCGCGTGCCAGCTCGCCTCCACCACGTTGGGGTGCACGCCGACCGTGGTCCAGTCCCGGCCGACGCCGGCGGTCTCCACAAGCACCCGGGTCACCGCGCCGGTGCCGTGGCTGCCCTCCAGGATGCGCACCTTGTAGTCGGCCAGCTCGAACTCGCGCAGCTCCGGGTAGTGCCGGGACAGCCCGACCCGCAGCGCCTCGTCGAGCGCGTTGACCGGGCCGTTGCCCTCGGCGGTGGCGATCACCCGCTCGCCGCGTACCCGGATCTTGACGGTCGCCTCGGAGACCACCGCGCCGTCCTCGCGGTGCTCGACAAGCACCCGGTACGACTCCAGCGCGAACGGCCGGGCCGGCGCGGCGTCCGGCAGCTCCGAGCGGACCAGCAGCTCGAACGAGGCGTCGGCGGCCTCGAACGACCAGCCGCCGGCCTCCAGCTCCTTGACCCGCCCGGTGACCCGGGACAGGGCGTCCGGATGGGCGGCCAGGTCCAGCCCGAGCTCGCGACTCTTGAGCTCGATGCTGGCCCGGCCGGCCATCTCGGTCACCAGGATCCGCATGTCGTTGCCCACCACCGACGGGTCCACGTGGTTGTAGAGCAACGGGTCGACCTTGATCGCGCTGGCGTGCAGCCCCGCCTTGTGGGCGAAGGCGGCGGCCCCGACGTAGGCCTGGTGGGTGTCGGGGGCGATGTTGGCGATCTCGGCGATGGCGTGCGAGACCCGCACCATCTGTTCCAGGCAGCCCTCCGGTAGGACGGGCATGCCGAGCTTGAGCTGGAGGTTCGCGACGATCGCGAAGATGTCGGCGTTGCCGGGGCGCTCGCCGTACCCGTTCGCGGTGCCCTGCACGTGCCGCACGCCGGCCTCGACCGCGGCGATGGTGTTGGCCACCGCGCAGGCGGTGTCGTTCTGGGCGTGCATGCCGAGCCGCTCCGGCGCGACCCCGGTCCGCCCGACCAGGTCGGCGATCACGGCGGTGACCTGGGAGGGCAGCATGCCGCCGTTGGTGTCGCAGAGCACGAACCGCTCGGCGCCGGCAGCCAGCGCGGCCTCCGCCACGGCGGCGGTGTAGCCCGGGTCGTGCCGGAAGCCGTCGAAGGTGTGCTCGCCGTCGACGAAGACGCGCCGTCCCTGCGACACCAGGTAGGCCACGGTGTCCCGCACCATCGCGAGGTTCTCCTCGGCGGTGGTGCGCAGCGCCCGCTCGACGTGCCGCAGGTCCGCCTTGGCGACGAGCGCCACCGCCGGGGTCTGCGCGTCGAGCAGCCCACGCACCTGCGGGTCGTCCTCGACCGCCAGGCCGGCCTTGCGGGTGGCGCCGAACGCGACCAGGATCGCGTGCCGCAGCTTCAGCTCGGTGCGCGCCCGGTGGAAGAACTCGGTGTCCTTGGGCACCGCGCCCGGCCAACCGCCCTCGATGAAGCCGACCCCGAGGTCGTCGAGCAGGCGGGCCACCGCCAGCTTGTCGACCACCGAGTAGCTGAGCCCTTCGCGCTGGGCGCCGTCGCGCAGCGTCGTGTCGTACACCTGGAAGGTCATCGGAGTCCTCTTCTCGTGCCTGGGGAGAGCAACAAAAAGACCCCCCGCGAATGCGGGAGGTCGGCGCGCTCGGCGAGGGGAAAGGCCGGCGCGCTAGCTGCTAATGATCAGGACGGAGCTGGTCACGATCGGTACTCTGCCACCTCCGCCGGGTTTTGGGAGTCGTAATCCACATTCCGGGACGCCACCTCCGGGTTGGCGCCCGGGCCGGATGGGTAACCCCGGTCGGAGGACAGCGTCACAGGGACGGCCACCGCCGTCGGGACGGGAGTGGGCAGATGGAGAGACTGGACCCGCACGCCACGCACGCCGGCACCGAACCGGTCGTCGACGACGGTCGCGGCGCGGTCGCCGGCGGCGCGCCGGGCGGCGCGTTCGACCCGTGGCGCTACCGGGACGAGGCCGGGGTGGCAAGCGCGGACCTGACCGGTTACAAGGTCGAGGCCACCGACGGCGGCATCGGCAAGATCGACCGCGCCAGCCACGACGTCGACGACAGCTACCTGGTCGTCGACACCGGCCCGTGGATCTTCGGCCGGAAGGTCATGCTGCCGGCCGGCACCGTGGGCCACGTCGACCACGATGAGCGGAAGGTCTTCGTCGACCGGGACAAGGACCAGATCAAGGCCGCCCCGGAGTACGACGAGGCCGACCACGCCGACCCGACCTACCGGGACAAGCTCGGCGGCTACTACGGCGAGAACCACTCCGCGCTGCCACCGGACGGCCCGCCCCGGACCTGATCCGGCACCGGCCCCGGCCGGCGGCGGCACACCGATGCCGCCGCCGGCCGTTACCGTGTCAGGGATGGAGGCACCGGAGAATCCCTTCCCCGCGTTGTTCAACTTCCGCGACGTCGGCGGCTACCGCACCCGTGACGGGCGCACCGTCCGGCGCCGTCGGCTCTACCGTTCCGACTCCCTGCACCGCATCGACTCCAGCGACCGGGCGGCGTTCACCGCGCTCGGCATCCGTACGGTCATCGACCTGCGCCGCCCCACCGAGGTCGAGCGCGACGGCCGGGTGCCGGCCTACGACGGGCTCACCTACCGGCACATCCACCCCGAGCACGAGGACTGGGCCGCCCGGCGCTACGAGTCCTCCGGCGTCAGCCTGGCCCGCTACCTCGCCGACCGGTACGCCGACCTGGCCCGCACCGGCACCGCGGGGCTGGCCGAGGCGGTCGGCCTGATCGCCGACAGCGCCAACGCCCCGGTGGTGGTGCACTGCGTCGCCGGCAAGGACCGCACCGGCATCGTCTGCGCGCTCACGCTCGCCGTGCTCGGCGTGCCGGACGCCGACATCGTCGCCGACTACGCGCTGAGCACCGCGGCGTCCGAGCGGTTCGGCGCCTGGGTGCGGGCCACCCTGCCGGACGCGGAGGAGCCACCACCGCCGTTCCTGGCCTCCCCCGCCGAGGCGATGGAGCTGTTCCTCGCCGAGCTGCGCGCCGGCCACGGCTCGGTCGAGGGCTACCTGGCCCACGCCGGCGTCACCGACGAGCAGCTCCGGGCGCTCCCGGCCCACCTGCTGGAGTGACCGTCAGGCCGGCGTCGCCCGGGGGCGGCGCCGGCCACGGAGCGGCCGTCAGAGCACGCGGGTGACCCAGCCGTGGCGGTCCTCGGCGCGGCCACGCTGGATGTCGACGAGCTGCTGGCGCAACGCCATCGTGATGCGGCCCGGCTCGCCGCCGCCGACGAGGAACTCGCCGTCCGGGAAGCGCACGCCACCGATCGGGGTGATGACCGCGGCGGTGCCGCAGGCGAAGACCTCACGCAGCCGCCCGCTCGCCGCGTCCGCCTGCCAGTCGGCGAAGGAGACCGGCCGTTCGTGCACCGCGTGCCCGGCCTCGGCGGCCAGGGTCAGGATGGCGTCGCGGGTGATGCCCGGCAGGATCGTGCCGCCCAGCGGCGGCGTGACCAGGCTGCCGTCGTCGTAGACGAAGAAGACGTTCATGCCGCCCAGTTCGTCGACGTACCGCCGCTCCACCGCGTCCAGGAAGACCACCTGGTCGCACCCGGCCTCGATCGCCTCGGCCTGGGCCGCCAGCGAGGCGGCGTAGTTGCCGCCGCACTTGGCCGCGCCGGTGCCGCCGGGCGCCGCCCGGGTGTAGTCCGGCGAGACCCAGAGCGTCACCGGCTTCACCCCGCCGGCGAAGTAGGCCCCGGCCGGCGACGCGATGACGCAGTAGAGGTATTCGTTGGCCGGGCGCACCCCGAGGAAGACCTCGCTGGCGAACATGAACGGACGCAGGTAGAGGCTGGCGTCCTCGTCCTCCGGGATCCACTCCTGGTCGATCTCGACCAGCCGGCGCAGCGACTCCACGAACGTCGCGGGCGGCAGCTCCGGCATGGCCAGCCGCCGGGCGGACGCGACGAAGCGGGCCGCGTTGGCCTCCGGGCGGAACATGGTGACCGCCCCGTCGCCGGTCCGGTACGCCTTCAGGCCCTCGAAGATCTCCTGCGCGTAGTGCAGCGCCGCGGTGGCCGGGTCCATCGGGATCGGCGCGCGCGCCTCGACCCGGGCGTCGTACCAGCCCTTGCCCTCGGCGTAGCGGGCGGTGACCATGTGGTCGGTGAACACCCGGCCGAAACCGGGGTTCGCCAGCAGGGCGGCCCGGTCGGCGGCGGATACCGAAGCGGAATTCGGACGGATCTCGAAATCGAGCTTGTCACCACCGCTCATCGCGCTGACCTCCCTGCGGGTCCCACGGCGCGCGGGATCGCACGCCGACGTCACTGGTGCCAGAAACTTACCCCGAACGGTCGTTCAGCGGATAGCTCCGCCCCCGCACATCGACGATGCCAATTGGAGGGAGCTGGCCCGGAGACGGGTCTGGCGGCCCGGATCCGGGCCGCCGGGAGGATCGGCCCGGTCAGGCTACGGCGTGACCGGCGAGCCGGTCGCCGACCTCCTCGGTGCGCAGCGGCGCCCCGGGAGTGCGCCCGGCGAGCTCGGCGGCGACCGCGGCGGTGACCCGCGCGGCGGCGTCGGCGTGCCCGAGCTGGTCGAGCAGCAGCGCGGCGGAGAGCACGGCGGCCACCGGGTCGGCGACGCCCTTGCCGGCGATGTCCGGCGCGGAGCCGTGCACCGGCTCGAACATCGACGGGTAACGCCCCTCCGGGTTGATGCAGCCGCTGGCGGCCAGCCCGATGCCGCCGGTCACCGCCGCCGCGATGTCGGTGAGGATGTCACCGAAGAGGTTGTCGGTCACCACCACGTCGTAGCGGGACGGGTTGGTGACCAGGAACATCGCCGCGGCGTCGACGTGCTGGTATTCGGTGGTCACGTCCGGGTGCTCGGCGGCCACCGCGGCGAACGCCCGGGACCACAGCGAGCCGGCGTGGGTGAGCACGTTGGTCTTGTGCACGAGCGTCACCTTGCGCCGTTCCCGGCGGCCGGCGCGCGCGAACGCGTCCCGGATCACCCGCTCGACGCCGTGCCGGGTGTTCAGGCTCTCCTCGGTGGCTACCTCCGCCGGGGTGTCCCGGTGCAGGCTGCCGCCGGCGCCCGCGTACAGCCCCTCGGTGCCCTCGCGGACCACCACGAGGTCGACCTCGCCGGGCTTGACGGCGGCCAGCGGGCCGGTCACGCCGGGCCAGAGCCGGGACGGGCGCAGGTTGACGTACTGGTCGAAGGCGAAGCGGAGCTTGAGCAGCAGGCCGCGCTCCAGCACGCCCGGCGGCACGGTCGGGTCGCCGACCGCGCCGAGCAGGATGGCGTCGTGGCCGGCCAGCTCGTCGAGGACGGTGTCCGGCAGCACCTCGCCGGTGCGGTGCCAGCGCGCCGCGCCCAGGTCGTACTCGGTGGCCTCGATGCCGGGGAGCACCGCGTCGAGGACCTTGCGGGCCTGCCCGACCACCTCGGGACCGATGCCGTCACCGGCCACCACCGCGATGCGTGCCACCTGGCGCTCCTCACCTCGTCGTTCTGCGCAACGGTACGTCGCTGTCCCGCCTCCCGGTACGAATCGTCCAACATTCGGGACATACGATGCACAGCATGCTCCCAGCCGGCATTCATGACGCGGTCATCTCCACTGCTTAGGGTCAGGTCACCGGGTCGACGGGCGCCCGGGACCGGCATCGCCGCGACGTGGCGGCGGCCAGCGAGGGGGCGGGTGTCATGCGGATCGACCAGCGGCGGGCACACTGGGCGGACGAGCAACCCCGGGCCCGCTGGGTCGACCAGTCCGCGTTCCGCCAGCCCCGGCCTGACCTGCGCCTCGGCGCCCGCAGCCACCGGGTGGAGCGCGACGGCGCCGCCCCCTACGACCGGATCAGCGTCCGCCACACCGTCAGCACCTCCACCGCGGAATACACGTTGCTGCTGAACGCGCCCGACTGGTTCGGCCACCGGGGCGTCGGCGAGGCGCTCCGGGACGCCGTCGCCGAACTGCGCGCCGTCGACCTCACCTACGGCCCGAACCAGCCGGACAGCCTGGTGTCCCGGCTGCGCCGCGACGAGATCAGCCCCGACTCGTACCCGCCGCTGGCCGACCTGGTGGACCGCTGCGCCGCGATGCGGGCGGCCACCGACGGGTGGTTCGACGCCTGGGCGGTGCCGGGCGGCTTCGACCCCGGCGGCCTGCTCGGCGGCTGGGCGGTGGAGCGGGCCGCGGCCCGGTTGCGCGCCGCCGGCATCCACGACTATGCCGTGCTCACCGGCGCCGACCTGACCGTACGCGGCCACGCCGCACACGGCGGCCCGTGGCGGGTCGCGGTGCACCACCCGACCGACGCGCGCCGGGTGCCGCTGGTGCTGGAGATGACCGCCGGCGCGGTCGGCACCTCCGGCGTCACCGGTCGGCGCGGGCACGTCGTCGACCCGCACACCGGCGAACCGACCGACCGGCTGGTGGCCGCCACCGTGGTCGGCCCCGACCTGGCGGTCGCCGACGCCTACGCCACCGCCCTCTACGCCGCCGGCCCGGCCGGGCTGGCCTGGTTCCGCGACGGTTCGGACTACCGGGCGCTCTTCGCGCACCACCGCCGCTGACCCGTCGCCGAACGCCCCGCGCTCGCATCCGGGATGTCGGCCGCGATCGGCCCCCGCGGTCTCGGCAACGACCGTGGGGGCCGGTCAGCGACGAATGCGCGTGGCTTGCGCAATCGAGGGGTGCGGGCCGACCGGCCGCACGCCCGACCGCGCCACCCGAAGACGGGCCGGAAAAACGACTCAGCCATGCACCGCACCGGTACGGTAGCGATTCGACGCAACTCGACGCAAGAGTCTCCACACCGGACCTCCCGGTGTCGTGTCGACAATCAGCAGGTGAATCCCCGGGGCGGGGCAGAAGTGACGTGCGCGGCCCGGGATGGCACGCTGTCCGCCGTGAGTTTCGATCTGAGCGTGTGGGCCCTGCCGGACGGGGCGACACCGGAACAGGTACGGGCGGCGGTGCGGCAGTGCCGCGACGGGTGGCACAGCGAGCAGCACCCCGACCCGCGGGTGGTCGGCTTCTACCGGGCCATCACGGCGCGCTACCCCGACCGTCCGGCCCGCCCGGACACCCCGTGGGAGGTGGCGCCGCTGCACGCGACGGCCGACCACGTCGAGATGAACCTGCACCCGACGTGCCCGGACCAGGTCCTGCTGGACATCGAGCGGCTGGCCGGCGAGCACGACCTGATGCTCTTCGACGCACAGGACGGCTCGGTCTACCCGCCACCGGCCCGCGTCCGTTCCTGACCCTCCGGAAGGGACGAAGGGCCCGGCCGCACCGGCCGGGCCCCGATCAGTCCTGTTCGGACTACTCGTCGCGCAGGTCCGCCGCGCTGGCCGCGACCGCGCCGATCGAGTCGGCCGCGGAGGTGAGCAGGTCCGCGCCGAGCGCCTGGTCGACGGTCAGCGTCATCAGCGTCTCACCGCCGGCCTCCCGCCGGGCCACCTGCATCGCGGCGATGTTGACGCCGGCCTCGCCGAGCAGCGTGCCGACCGTGCCGACCACACCGGGCCGGTCGACGTAACGCAGGAAGACCAGGATGCCCTCCGCGCCGATCTCCACGTCGAAACCGTCCACCTCGGTCAGCTTCAGCACGTCGCGGGCGCCGGAGTGGGTCACCGTGCCGGAAACCCCGACGGTACGGCCGTCCGGCAGCGCGCCGCGTACGGTCACCAGGTTCGGGTGGTCGGCGGTCTCGGCCGGCGTGGCGAGCGTGACCTCGACGCCCCGCTCGGCGGCCAGGTGCGGCGCGTTGACGTAGGTGACCTGCTCCTCCACCACGGAGCTGAACAGTCCCTTGGTGGCGGCGAGCTTGAGCACCGACACGTCGTGGGTGGCGATCTCGCCGCGCACCTCGACGGTGACGCTCGCGGCCACCCCGCCGGCCAGGGCGGTGAAGGCCCGGCCCAGCTTCTCCGCAAGCGGCAGCAGCGGCCGGACGTCCTCGGCGACGACGCCACCGGCCTGCACGTTCACCGCGTCCGGCACGAACTCGCCCTGCAACGCGAGCTTGACGCTCTTCGCCACCGCCAGGCCGGCCTTGTCCTGCGCCTCGTTCGTGGAGGCGCCCAGGTGCGGGGTGGCCACCACGTTGTCGAACCCGAACAGCGGCGAGGAGGTGCAGGGCTCCTTGGCGTACACGTCGATGCCGGCGCCGGCGACCCGGCCCTCGGCGATCGCGTCCGCGAGCGCCTGCTCGTCGACCAGCCCACCCCGGGCGGCGTTGACGATCCGGACGCCCGGCTTGACGATCGCCAGCTCCTTCTCGCCGATCAGGCCCACCGTCTCCGGCGTCTTCGGCAGGTGGATCGAGATGAAGTCGCTCTCCCGCAGCAGCTCCTCCAGACCGACCAGGCGCACCCCGAGCTGCGCGGCCCGGGCCGGCTGGATGTACGGGTCGTACGCGATCAGCCGGGTGCCGAACGCGGCGATGCGGGACGCGAACAGCACGCCGATGCGGCCCAGGCCGACCACGCCGACGGTCTTGCCCTGAAGCTCCACGCCGGTGTACTTCGACCGCTTCCACTCGCCGGCCTTCAGCGCGGCGCTGGCGCTCGCGGTGTTGCGGGCCACCGCGAGCAGCAGCGCGACGGCCTGCTCGGCGGCGGAGACGATGTTGGAGGTGGGCGCGTTCACCACCATGACGCCCCGGGCGGTGGCGGCGGGCACCTCGACGTTGTCCAGGCCGACGCCGGCCCGGGCCACCACCTTCAGCCGGGGCGCCGCGGCGACCGCCTCGGCGTCGATCTGGGTGGCGCTGCGTACGATCACCGCGTCCGCCTCGGAGAGGGCGGAGAGCAGGGCCGGGCGGTCGGTGCCGTCCACGTGGCGCACGTCGAAGTCGTGCGCGAGCACCTCGATGGCGGCGGGGGCGAGTTCTTCGGCGATCAGTACGACAGGATTCATCGGTCCTCGTAGACGCTCGGTGTCGGTTGGCCCGGGGCGTCGGGACGCCGCGCTGCGCCCTGCGCCGATCCGTGCCATGGCCGTCGGGTGCCGCGCGAGGGCACCACACCAAGGATGGTAGGGCGCGGCCCGCCCTCCGGGTCCCGGACCGTGGGGTGAGTGCCCTCACACAGCCCCGTCGCACGCCCGACATCCGCCGTTCACGTGCGCACGCGACGGCCCGCGGCCCGCGCCGTTCACGCGCACACGGCGGCCCGCGGCCCGACGCCGGGGAGAGCGTCGGGTCGCGGGCCGCGCGGTGGGTGTCGGGTCAGGCGGTCTCGGTGAGCGGACGGTCCACCCAGCTCATCATGGCGCGCAGCTTCTGCCCGGTCTCCTCGATCGGGTGCGCCGCGCCCTCGGCCCGCCACTTGGCGAAGTTGGGCCGGCCGGCCTCGTCCTCGGCCACCCACTCGCGGGCGAACTCGCCGGACTGGATCTCGCCGAGGATCTTGCGCATCTCCTCCTTGACCCGGGCGTCGACGACGCGGGGGCCGCGGGACAGGTCGCCGTACTCGGCGGTGTCGGAGATGCTGTAGCGCATCCGGGCGATGCCGCCCTCGTACATGAGGTCGACGATGAGCTTCAGCTCGTGCAGGCACTCGAAGTAGGCCACCTCGGGGGCGTAGCCCGCCTCGGTGAGCACCTCGAAGCCGGTCTGCACGAGCGCCGCCGCGCCGCCGCAGAGCACCGCCTGCTCGCCGAAGAGGTCGGTCTCGGTCTCCTCGGTGAACGTGGTCCGGATCGCGCCGGCCCGGGTGCCGCCGATCGCCTTGGCGTACGCCAGGGCCAGGCCGAACGCGTTGCCGCTGGCGTCCTGCTCGACGGCGACCAGGCAGGGCACGCCCTTGCCGTCGACGTACTGGCGGCGGACCAGGTGACCCGGGCCCTTCGGGGCGACCATCGCCACGTCCACCTCGGCCGGCGGCTTGATCAGGCCGTACCGGATGTTGAAGCCGTGGCCGAAGAAGATCGCCTTGCCGGGCGCCAGGTTCGGCGCGATGGCCTCGGTGTAGAGGCCACGCTGGGCGGTGTCCGGCGCCAGAATCATGATCACGTCGGCCTCGGCCGCCGCCTCGGCCGGGGTGAGCACCCGCAGGCCCTGCTCCTCCGCCTTCGGCCGGCTCTTCGAGCCGGCGGGCAGGCCGATCACCACGTCGACGCCGGAGTCGCGGAGCGACAGCGCGTGCGCGTGGCCCTGGCTGCCGTACCCGATCACGGCGACCTTGCGGCCCTGGATCAGGCCCAGGTCGGCGTCGTCGTCGTAGTAAACCTCAACGCTCATTGACTTCCCTTTCCTACGGCGGTGCCCGTCGGCCCGTCGAAAAACTGGTGGGTACGGATCAGGCGGCGCGCAGCGCCGGGCCGGCGGTGATGGCGCGGGAGCCACGCCCGATGGCCACCGTGCCCGACTGGACCATCTCCTTGATGCCGAACGGCTCCAGGTCACGCAGCAGCGCGTCGAGCTTGTCCGGTGTGCCGGTGGCCTCGACGGTGAGTGTGTCCGGCGCGACGTCGACCACCCGGGCGCGGAACAGGCTCACCGTCTCCAGCACCTGGGCGCGGGCGCTGCGGTCCGCGCGGACCTTGACCAGCAGCAGCTCCCGGGCCACCGACACCTGCGGGTCCAGCTCCACGATCTTGAGCACGTTGACCAGCTTGTTGAGCTGCTTGGTCACCTGCTCCAGCGGCGAGGACTCGGCGTTGACCACGATGGTGATCCGGGAGACGTCGGGGTGCTCGGTCTCGCCCACGGCGAGGCTGTCGATATTGAACCCGCGACGGGAGAACAACCCGGAGACCCGGGCCAGGACACCCGGCTTGTTCTCCACCAGCACGGAGAGCGTGTGCAAGGTCATCAGATATCGTCCTCGTCGAACGCGGGGCGGACACCCCGGGCGAACATGATCTCGTCGTTGCTGGTGCCGGCGGCCACCATCGGCCACACCATCGCGTCCTTGCCGACCACGAAGTCGATGACCACGGGCGCGTCGTTGATCGCCATGGCCGCCTCGATGGTCTTGTCCACGTCGGCGGCGTTCTCGCAGCGCAGCCCCACGCAGCCGAGCGCCTCGGCGAGCTTGACGAAATCGGGGATGCGGTGCTTGTGCGTGCCCAGCTCGGTGTTGGAGTAGCGCTCCCCGTAGAACAGGGTCTGCCACTGCCGGACCATGCCCAGGTTGCCGTTGTTGATCACGGCGACCTTGATCGGGATGCCCTCCAGCGCGCAGGTGGCCAACTCCTGGTTGGTCATCTGGAAGCAGCCGTCACCGTCGACCGCCCACACCGTGGTGTCCGGCCGGCCCACCTTGGCGCCCATCGCCGCCGGCACGGCGTAGCCCATCGTGCCCAGGCCACCGGAGTTGAGCCAGGTGTTCGGCTTCTCGTACGAGATGAACTGGCTGGCCCACATCTGGTGCTGCCCGACGCCGGCGACGTAGACCGCGTCCGGGCCGGCGATCTCGCCCAGCCGCTTGATCACGTACTGCGGGGAGAGCGTGCCGTCGGCCGGCTCCTCGAAGCCGAGCGGGTAACGCTCGCGCAGGTCGTCGAGTTGGGTCCACCAGTCGGCCAGGTCGACCGCGGGGTGGGCGGCCCGCTCGGCGACGACCGCCGCGATCAACTCGTCGATCACGTGCCGCGCGTCGCCCACGATCGGCACGTCGGCGTGCCGGTTCTTGCCGATCTCGGCCGGGTCGATGTCGGCGTGCACCACTGTCGCGTCCGGCGCGAACGAGTCCAGCTTGCCGGTCACCCGGTCGTCGAAGCGGGCGCCGAGCGCCACGATCAGGTCGGCCTTCTGGAGCCCGTAGACCGCGGCGACGGTGCCGTGCATGCCGGGCATGCCCAGGTGCTGGCGGTGCGAGTCGGGGAACGCGCCGAGCGCCATCAGCGTGGTCACCACCGGGATCCCGGTCAGCTCGGCCAGCCGGCGCAGCCCCTCGGTGGCCCCGGCCTTGAGCACGCCGCCGCCGACGTACAGCACCGGGCGACGGGCCGCGGCCATCAGCCGGGCCGCCTCCCGGATCTGCTTGCCGTGCGGGTGCAGGGTGGGCCGGTAACCGGGCAGGTCGAGCGTGGGCGGCCAGGAGAAGGTGGCCTCCGCCTGGAGGACGTCCTTGGGGATGTCGACGAGCACCGGGCCGGGCCGGCCGGTCGAGGCCAGGTGGAACGCCTCGGCCAGCACCCGGGGGACCTCGTCGGCGGTCTGCACCAGGAAGTTGTGCTTGGTGATCGGCAGCGTGATGCCCTGGATGTCGGCCTCCTGGAAGGCGTCCGTGCCGATCGACGGCCGGGCCACCTGGCCGGTGATCGCCACCATCGGCACCGAGTCCATGTAGGCGTCGGCGATCGGGGTGACCAGGTTCGTCGCGCCCGGGCCGGAGGTGGCGATGCACACGCCGACCCGGCCGGTGGCCTGCGCGTAGCCGGTGGCCGCGTGCCCCGCGCCCTGCTCGTGGCGGACCAGGATGTGCCGCACCGTGGAGTCGTAGAGCGGGTCGTACGCCGGCAGGATCGCGCCGCCGGGGATGCCGAAGACCACGTCGACGCCGAGCGCCTCCAGCGACCGCACGAGCGAGCCGGCGCCGGAGACCTGCGCGGTGGCGGGCTGCCGGACGGGCGCGGCGGCGGTGTCCGCGCCGGCCGGGACGGCCCGGTTTCCGGCCGGGGCGGCGCCCGGGCGGGGGGCGGGAGCGTGATCGGGGTCGCCGGCCGCGCCGGCGCCCGGGCGGGCTCGTCGGGCGGAGTGGGCGAGGGTCTCTGGCGTGGGTCTCGTCATGGCGGTTCAGGCCTTCGGCTGTGAGTGGGTGACGCGGTTGTCAGGATGGGACGCGGGCGTCCCGGCGATGGTCCGACGGCAACAAAAAAGCCCACGTGCAGATGCACGGGGCCAGCGCACTCTCAGTGGGAGAGTGCGCTCAGGTAAGTACTCGCAGCGACCGGTTCGACGACATGTGGCTAAGCCTGACGCATCTCACGCGATGAGTCAACTGATCCCACATTCTGGTTTGCCGAGGTGGGCGCCTCGGCCGCCGGCACCCCCTCCGCACCCGGCGCCACCTGCGGCGACGCCTCCATCTGCGGGCGCGGAGCGGGCGGATTGTTCCGCAGCCTGGGCAGCAGCGGCGACGGGGCGCGCACCGGTGGGGGCGACGGCGGCGGCCGGACCGCGGCGGGCCGGTTGCCGGGCGCGGTGGCCGCCTCCAGCATCGCCTCCAGGTGCTCGGCCGGCACGCCCCAGCCGAAGAGCGCGCCCTGACCGAACCGGCAGCCGGCGGCCACCACCGCGGCCAGCTCAGCCGGGTTCGTCACCCCCTCGGCGATCACCTCCAGGCCGAGCTGGTGACCGAGGCGCATGACGATGTCGACCATCGGGGCGAAGGCCGGCCCCTCGCGGCCGACCGGCCGGACCGGCTCGTGCTCGGCGACCAGGCTGTGGTCGATCTTCAGGATGTCGATCGGCAGCCGCCGCAGCTGCCCGAGCGAGGAGTAGCCGGCGCCGAAGTCGTCGAGCGCGATCCGTACGCCGGTCAGCCGCAACGCGGTGAGCCGCCGGATCAGCTCGTCCAGGTCGGTGGCGACCGCGTGCTCGGTGACCTCCAGCACCAACCGCTGCGGCGGTACGTGATGCGCGCGCAGCGCGTCGGCGACCTGGACCACGTATTCCGGGGCGTGCAGCTCGCGCGGCGAGACGTTCACCGACACCCACACGTCGTGCCCGTCGGCCAGCCAGCGGGAGAGCTGATAGCAGGCCTGGTGCAACACCCAGGCGCCGAGCTTGGCGATCATCCCGCACTCCTCGGCGAGCGGGATGAACTCGTCCGGCCGAACGTTGCCCAGCTCCGGGTGGTGCCAGCGGAGCAGCGCCTCGGCACCGACCGGCCGGACCGAGGGCAGCGAGGCCACCGGCTGGAAGACCAGCCGCAGCTCGTTCCGCTCGATCGCGCCACGCAGCTCGTGCTCCAACCGGGTGCGCCGGCTGAGCAACTGGTCGTACGTCGCGTCGTACCGCTCGATCCGGTTCTTGCCGCGCTGCTTCGCGTAGCGCAGTGCCAGGTCCGCGTTGCGCAGCAGCAGCTCGACGTCGTGGTCACCGGGGCTGCCGGCCACCCCGATGCTGACCGAGAGGAAGACCGGCCCGTCCGCCTGCTCGTACGGTCGACCGAGCACCCCGAGCAGCCGCTCGGCCACCGGCCCCGGCTCGGCCGAGCCGTGCATCAGCACCGCGAACTCGTCGCCGCCGAGCCGGGCGGCCAGGTCACCCGGGCGCAGGTTGCCGCGCAGCCGCCGGCCCACCTCGGCCAGCACCGCGTCACCCACGTCGTGCCCGCGCATGTCGTTGACGTTCTTGAAGCCGTCCAGGTCGAGCCCGAGCAGCACGCACGGCACGCCGGTCTCGGCGCACCGGTGCAGGGCACGCAGCAGCCCGCGCCGGTTGGCCAGGCCGGTGAGCGGGTCGGTGTGCGCCAGCTCACGGAAGTGCGCCTCCCGCTCGGCCAGCCGGACGGCGTAGCCGCGGACGTCGTTGAGAGCCAGATACTGCCGGGCCACGAGCGCGAACCCCTCGGCGCTGCCCGCCACGATGCCGAACCCGTCGAACCGGCCGCCCTGGGTGAGGTGGTACATCGCGGAGGCGGCCATGGCGAACATCGGCACGAAGGCGTACTCGCCGTCGCGACGGATCAGGTCGACGTCGAACCGCGTCGCATCGGCGTGGCGCCCGGCGACGGCGACCGCCAGCAGACCGGCGGCGGCCACCGCGGCGCCGGCCGCCAGCATGCCCGGGCCGCCCTGGCAGAGCCCGGCCGACACGCCCAGTCCGCCGAGGGTCACCGCGATCGCCCCCGCGCCGAGCAGGGCCAGCCAGCCGCGCGGCGGGGCCGCCCGGAGCACCAGGATCACCGTCAGCCCGACGGTGAGCGCCGCGCTGACGGTGGCCAGCAGGATGGGCAGGCAGGCGACCGGCGCCGCCGCGCCGAGCAGTCGGGTCGGCGCGCTGACGGCCACCCAACCGACGAACCAGAGCGCGGTGGCCATGATCACGCCGTCGAGCAGCAGTCGGGCGGTGGCGGCCCGGGTCGCCGCCGCGCCGGGCAGCCGGAGCAGGGCGGCCCCGAGGCCGAGCCCGGCCAGCGTGGTCGAGACCGACACAAGCGTCGCCCAGCCCGTACGCTGCCCCTGCCGGTGCGCCCAGTGGTCGCCGGCGGCGAGCAGGCCGCCGAGGCCGAGGAGCAGGCCGAGCAGGGCGGCCGCACCGGCGACGGCGAGCAGCAGGTGGGCCTGCCGGCGGGGGCAGCCGCGGCGTCGGGCCGACACGGCGAGCATCGCGACGGCGCCGGCCGCGGCGAGAGCGCTCAACGACGCGACGGTGACCATCCCCGGGGACGACTGCACACGTGCAACTGTGCCGGATTCGCGCCTCCCGTGGGGCACCGGGTGTGCAACTGTTGGGACACGGGACGCGCGGGTGGGAACGGGCGGCCCGGCGGTGTCAGACTGGTACCCATGCCTGAGCTGCGGTCGAGGACATCCACCCATGGTCGGACGATGGCCGGCGCCCGGGCCCTCTGGCGGGCCACCGGGATGACCGACGACGACTTCGGCAAGCCGATCGTCGCCATCGCGAACAGTTTCACCCAGTTCGTACCAGGTCATGTCCATCTCAAGGACCTCGGCGGCCTGGTCGCCGACGCGGTGGCCGACGCCGGCGGCGTGGGTCGGGAGTTCAACACGATCGCCGTCGACGACGGCATCGCCATGGGCCACGGCGGCATGCTCTACTCGCTGCCCAGCCGGGAGCTGATCGCCGACGCGGTGGAATACATGGTCAACGCGCACTGCGCGGACGCCCTGGTCTGCATCTCCAACTGCGACAAGATCACCCCGGGGATGCTGCTCGCCGCGCTGCGGCTGAACATCCCGACCGTCTTCGTCTCCGGCGGCCCGATGGAGGCCGGCAAGACGGTCGCCGTCGAGGGCGTCGTCCACTCCAAGATCGACCTGATCGACGCCATGATCGCCTCCTCCAACGAGGCGGTCACCGACGACCAGCTCGGCGAGATCGAACGCTCGGCCTGCCCGACCTGCGGCTCCTGCTCCGGCATGTTCACCGCCAACTCGATGAACTGCCTGACCGAGGCGATCGGCCTGGCGCTGCCCGGCAACGGGTCGACGCTCGCCACCCACGCCGCGCGCCGGTCGCTCTTCGTCGAGGCCGGCCGCACCGCCGTCGAGATCGCCAAGCGCTGGTACGACCAGGACGACGCCTCCGTGCTGCCCCGCTCGATCGCCGGGCGGCCGGCGTTCGAGAACGCGGTCGCGCTCGACGTCGCCATGGGCGGCTCGACGAACACCGTGCTGCACCTGCTCGCCGCCGCCCGCGAGGCGGAGCTGGACTTCGACGTGGCCGACATCGACGCCATCTCCCGGCGGGTGCCGTGCCTGGCCAAGGTCGCCCCCAACTCGCCCGACTACCACATGGAGGACGTGCACCGGGCCGGCGGCATCCCGGCCATCCTCGGCGAGATGGACCGCGCCGGCCTGCTCCACCGCGACGTGCGCGCCGTGCACTCCCCCAGCCTCCAGCAGTGGCTTGCCGACTGGGACGTCCGGGGCGGCTCGGCCACCCCCGAGGCGGTCGAGCTGTTCCACGCCGCACCCGGCGGGGTGCGCACCACCGAGCCGTTCTCCACCACCAACCGCTGGTCGTCGCTCGACACCGACGCCGCCGGCGGTTGCATCCGGGACCGCGAACACGCCTACAGCGCCGACGGCGGGCTGGCCATCCTGCACGGCAACCTGGCGCCGGACGGCTGCGTGGTGAAGACCGCCGGGGTGCCCGAGGAGTGCCTGACCTTCCGAGGGCCGGCGAAGGTCTACGAGTCGCAGGACGACGCGGTCACCGCCATCCTGGCCAAGGAGATCGTCGCCGGGGACGTGGTGGTGATCCGCTACGAGGGCCCGAAGGGCGGCCCCGGCATGCAGGAGATGCTCTACCCCACCTCGTTCCTCAAGGGGCGCGGCCTGGGCCGTTCCTGCGCGCTGCTCACCGACGGCCGGTTCTCCGGCGGCACCTCCGGCCTGTCCATCGGACACGCCTCCCCCGAGGCCGCCTCCGGCGGGCTGATCGCCCTCGTGTGCGACGGCGACGAGATCGTCATCGACATCCCGGCCCGCTCCATCGAGCTGAACGTGCCCGCCGACGAGTTGGAGGCGCGCCGGGTCGCCGAGGAGAAGCGCGACCGCCCCTACACCCCCACGGACCGCCAGCGCCCGGTCTCGGCCGCGCTGCGCGCGTACGCCTCGATGGCCACCTCAGCCAGCGACGGCGCCTACCGCCGCGTCCCGGAGTGAAAGGAGGGGCCCCCGCTTAACGCCTGCGGTATAGGCGGGGGCCCCGCTTAACACCCGCCGCCGGTAGGGTCCGGCGACGTGGAGACGACGGTGAGTTACGCACGACTGGTCCGACCGGCGATCGACCGGGTCTACGTGGGCGCCCGCTGGGCGGCCCGCCCCCGGATGGAGGCGTTCTACGCCGAGCGCGGCTGCGACCTCGGCGCTGAGAACAGCTTCTTCTCCGGGGTACTGGCCCGGCCGATGCCGGCCGAGGCGCTCGCCGACGGCCTGGTCTACACCTCCGGCAGCATGGAAAAAGAGCTGAAGCAGGGCATCTTCGTCCGCGACGACGAGGGCGCCTGGCACCTGACCGAGCTGGGCCGGGAGTTGACGCTGTTCGCGCAGCGGGCCACCGGCGAGGCCGCCGAGGAGCTGTGGGGGGCGCTGCTGCCCGGCGTGTTGCCCGGCCTGACCATCGTGCCGCGGCTCGCGGACCTGGTCGGCCGGGTGCTGGCGCACGGTCAGGCCACCGGCGGGCCGGCGTTCCGGGCCATGTCCCCGCCGTACGAGCCGGCGGGCGCCTCCCCCGCGCTGCTGCTGGTGACGCGGCTGGGCTCGCTGCGGCACCATCGTGCCGACGCGCACCGGGCCGCGTGGCGGGCCGCCGACCTGACCGCCGACGAGATCCGCGCGCTGCCCGACGGGCCGGAGCGCGCGGCGGTCGAGGCCGACACCGACCGCCGCGACGAGCCGGCGTACGCGGTGCTCACCGACGCCGAGCGGTGGGAGTTGCTGGCCGGCCTGGCCGCCCTGCCCAACTGAGTTGCGCCCTGCCCAACTGAGTTAATAGGGGCCCCCGCCTATACCGAATGCGTTAAGCGGGGCCCCCTCCTTACCACCGTCGTGGCGGTGCACGGTGTGGCCGGCGCGGGTGAGGCGCAGGGTCACCGCCCGGCCGGCGTGCTGGGCGGCGAGCCGGAGCAACGCGGACACCGGGTCGGCGGCCGGCTCGCACGCCGGCCAGCCGGGCACCGGCAGCGACTCGTCCGGGTCGGGCGGCACCATCTCGCCCAGGTCGTCGGCCAGGTGGGTGAGGCAGTCGTCGAGCGCCGAGGCGAGGCTGGGCCGGGTGGGCAGGTCGTCCGGGTGCACCGGGGCGTCACGTGGTCGCACCTCCACCGACCACCACCGGCCGTCCGGGCGCAGCGGGTCCCCGGCGTGCTGCCGCAGGTCGAGCACCCCGACGTGCAGCGCCAGGTCCAGGCCACGCACAAGCCGGATAACGTCAACCAGGGGCGGCACCTCCGGGCGGGCGGCCGTGACGACGAGCCGGCCGACCCCGATCCGGCGCACGTACTCACCCACCGGGTCGGCCCCGACCCACGGCAGGCTGACGTATCCGTCGCGCAGGTCGCGGTCGATCATGTGACCGCCGTCCGCCTCCGCCAGGTCCTCCGGGAGTACGCCGAAGACACGCGCCCACTCCCCGAGCCGGTAGCGCTCGGGTAGCCGCACCACCGGCCGGCCGTCCGGCGTGGTGGCCACCGGGCGGGCGACCTCCAGGGCGCCACTTCGCCAGGTCAGGTGCACCACCCGGTGCCGCAGGTCGGTGACGGTGACAAGCACCGCCGCGGGGCTCCGGCCGCGGGCCGACCCGCCGAGCGGGGACGAGACGTCCGACGCCCCGACTCCCGACCGGCCGAGGCGGGACGGGTCGGGCGGCTCGGTGACCCGGCGCAGGGGCGTCCGGTCGCGCGCCGTCGATCGGCCGGGTGACCCGGCGTACCGCAGGCCGCTGTGCCACCAACCGCCGTCCCGCCACACCGCCTGGGCGCCGGGCCGCCCATCGGTCAGCTCGGCGACGACGCGGCGCGCGACCTCGCCGACCGGCCCGGGTGACGTCGGGCTCGCCGGACCGGACCGTCGGGGGCCGGGTTCGAGCAGCCCGGCCGGCGCGGTGAGCCCTCGATCGGTGAGGCCGGCCAGGGCCGCCCGCGCGTCGGTGCGGAGCAGCGCGGCCGTCAGGTCGGCGCTGCCCTCCACCGGCCCGGTGCGGACGGGTGAGCCGGGTACCTCGTAGCGGACCGTCCACACGTGACGGTCGCCCTGCCGGCGGACGGTCACCACGAGGTCGAGCAGGAGCAGGTCGGCCAGGTGGCAGAGCTGGGCGAGCCGGACTCCGGGGTCCACCGGGCACGGGGCGGTGGACCCACCCACCCAGAGCCGCCACGGCCGGCGGGCCGCGTCGGCGAGGGCCACCGCCGCCAGGGCGTACCGGTACGTGGCAGGCAGTTCGGGCCGCCAGGCCGCCGGCAGGCGTACCCGCAGCGGCTCGGGATCGAGCACGACGGCGACGGCGGACGCGAGATCGCGTACCCGAGGAGTCAGGTCGACCACCGCGTCGCCGGCCGCATTCGCGCGGGGGTCGAGGTCGGCGGGCGTCACCAGGTGGGAGGCGACCGCGCCGGTGTCCCGGTTGGCGACGGTGAGCAGGAGCTGTGCGCGGCGGCGACCCCGCCGGCGACAGCGCGGGCAGCCCGCGCCTCCGCACGCCGGGCAGGCGACCACGTCGCTCACCGCGGCGGCCTCGGCGCGCAGGGCCCGTCGTGGTCGACCCGGCGGGCGCACCGGCGGCGGTCGGGCAGCGGCAGGTCGCAGAAGACCCGATGGCGTACGCCCTGCGCGTCCTCGAAGCTGACGGTGACCTCACCGGCGTCCACCTCGGACAGGAAGCTCACCGAGCGGGCCAGCGTGCCGGCGAAGTGCCCGGCGGCGGACAGGTCGGACGCGGTGAACGGCAGGTGTGCCACGAAACGCTCACCCATGGGATTCCCAGAATAGGTACACGAGAACACCACTCCCATTTCCGATTTTCGCTAGGACAGAGCTTTCGCGCTGGTCATCCTCTGGCGTTATTGGCATTGGCGCAACGCTCTACGGCCCCGATTCTTGACTTATTTCTGCATAACGGATATGCATTCCGGAGCGGGTATTCCGAGTGTTGCAAAATGGGACGGAGGTGCGGGCGTTGGCCGAGGACATGGGTTCCACGGTGCCGCGACGACAGCTCGGCCGGGCGCTGCGGCAGTTGCGCACCGAGGCCGGGGTGACGCTCGACGCGGCGGCCGAGGCGTTGGAGTGCAGCCGGCAGAAGGTGTGGCGGATCGAGAGCGGCCTCGGGTCGGCGCGTGGGGTGGATGTGCGGGCGATGTGCCAGCTCTACGACGCGAACGCGGAACTGACCGGCGCACTGGCCGCCTTGGCGAGCGAGACGAAGGCGAAGGGTTGGTGGCACGCCTACGGCGACGCCATCCCCGACTGGTTCGAGCTGTACGTGAGCCTGGAACAGGCCGCCGGCCGGCTTCGCTTCTTCAACGACAGCATGGTTCCCGGCCTGCTACAGACCCGGAGTTACGCGAGGGCTGTCTACCAACACCAATTGGAGATTTCCGAAGAAGATCGGGAACGGCTGGTTGAGGCTCGCCTCCAACGGCAGAAGCTGCTAGCCCGACGCCTACCGCCCCCACCAGTGCTTCAGGTCGTGCTCTCCGAAGCCGTGCTGATCAAGGGCGTGGGCAACAGCGCAACCATGATCGAACAGCTTCATCACCTGTGCGACATGAGCGAGCGTCAGCGTATCTCGATCCGAATCCTTCCTCTCGCCGCCGGCCTGCACTTCGGCGCGGTCGCAGGAGCCTTCGTACTGCTGGAGTTTCCGCCGGGTACCCGGTCCACCCCGGAACCTCCGGTCGTCTACAGCGAGTCCCTGACGGGCGCGCTCTACCTGGACCGCCCTGAGGAGTTCGCGACGTACGAGAAAGTGTGGAAGAACCTCAGCTTGTTGGCGTTGGATCCGGAACAATCAAGGACGTTGATCCATAAGCTGGTTGAGGAGGTTCACCATGGCTGATTTCACCGGTGCCCGATGGCGCAAGAGCACCCGCAGCGGAGACAACGGCGGTGAGTGTGTCGAGGTTGCCGACGACCTGCCCGGCCTGGTCGCCGTACGCGACAGCAAGGACCCGGTGGGTCCGGTCCTCACCTTTGCCCCCGCTGCCTGGACCGCCTTCACCGCGCAGGCGAAGCGCGCTCAGTGACAGCAGTTCGGGTGCGGCGGGCGATGACCGTCGCACCCGGGTTCAGTAGTACTCGCGGATGTAGCCGAGGGCGCGCTCGTACACGTCGTTGTCGCGGATCTTGAATTTGATGTAGAGCACCTTGCGTAGGGACTGCTGGACCTCGCGGTCGCCGTCCCGGGTGTCCTGCCAGCCGTCGAAGCGCACCGCCCGCACGACCTCGTCCACCTCCTCGACGACCTTCTCGGCGATGACCGGCGTTCCGTTGCCCTTGAGCGATTGGAACAGCTCGGTGAGCGCCGCCTTGCCCTGGTCCTCACGGGGGATCTGGGCGGCGGCCTTCTCCGCCGCCACGGTGTCGCGGGCGAGGGCGAACAACTCCTTGAGGAAGTCCAGGCTGGCCTGCTGGGCGTGGGCATACTTCTCCCGCAGCGCCGCGAGCCGCTTGCCGAGTTCGATGAAGGCCGGGTTGCCCTTGTGCTTGGCGATGCGAGCGGTGATCCACTTCTCGACCTCGACCGGGTCGACGTCCGGCCGCCGGCCGGTCATCAGGTCTTCGATCACCTGGGCGTCGAGCACGATCGTGTCGAGGTCGGTGCGGGGCACCTCGACGGTGACGTGTTCGTTGATGAGTTCCAGCGTCTTGGCACCGAGGGTGTGCCAGACCAGCCGGCCGGCGATGTCCGAGGGCCGCACCGACTCGTACACGTCGGTGAGCCATCGGTAGTCGGTGGCGTAGGGCGAGACGATCGGGTCCGGGCTGAGGGTTTCCCAGAGTTGGGCGACGACGCTGTAGGCCGCGCCGAAGGCGTCGCGGGCCTCGTCGCTGCTGATCGCGTTCTGCGCGGCGACGAGCCCTTCATAGCCGCCCACGGTCCGGTCGACGCCGGGGAAGAAGGCCAATGCCGCTTCGACGGCGGGGCGGAGCTGGTTCTTCAGCACGGCGATGTTGCTGATGACCTGCTGGACGCTCTTCTCGTCGAAGGCGAACGCCTTGGCGACGTTGTCGAAGATGCCCAGATAATCGACGATCAGGCCGTGCGTCTTGCTCGGCGGGTAGACGCGGTTGGTGCGGGTGATCGCCTGGAGCAGGTTGTGCTCCTTGAGCGGCTTGTCGACGTACTGCGCGTAGAGGATGGGTGCGTCGAAGCCGACGAGCAGCTTCGCCGTCACGATGATGATCTTCAGCGGGTCGGCCGGGTCGTTGAACCGGGCGGTGATGCGCTCCAACTCATCCCGGTCGGGCGTGTATTCCTTCCACTCCTCGGGATCGCGAGCGGTGCGGCTCATCACGACCGTGGAGGCGTCGGGGCCGAGAATGTCGTCGAGTGCCGCCTTGTAGGCGACGCACGTCTCCTTGTCGTAGACGACCACCTGCGCCTTGAACCCCTGCGGTTCGACCTTGGCCCGGAAGTGCTCGGCGATGTCCTCGGCGATCCGGCGGACCCGACCCGGAGACTTGATCAGCGACTCCAGCGAGGCGGCCCGCCGGGACAACGTCGACTTGTCGGCCTCGGTGAGCCGGTGCTGCTCGGCCAACTCCGCGAAGGCGGCGTCGATCGCGGCCTCGTCGAGGTGGATCTCCGACAGGCGCGGCTCGAAGTGCAACGGCAGCGTCGCCCCGTCCCGGATCGAATCCTGGAACGAGTAGCGCGACAGATAACCGCCTTCATCCTTTGTGGACCCGAACCACATGAACGTGTTGCGGTCGCGGCGGTTGATCGGAGTGCCCGTCAGGCCGAAGAGAAACGCGTTCGGCAAAGCCTCGCGCATCTTGCGGCCGTAGTCGCCCTCCTGGGAACGGTGAGCCTCGTCGACCATGACGATGATGTTGTCGCGGGCGTCCAGCACGCCCGGCGCCTCACCGAACTTGTGCACGGTGGTGATGATGACCTTCCGCGCACCCGTGCTCAGCAGATCCTGAAGCTCCCGGCGGCTGTTGGTCGAAACGAGGTTCGGCACGTCCGAGGCGTTGAACGTGCCGGTGATCTGGGTGTCCAGGTCGATCCGGTCCACCACGATGATCACGGTCGGGTTGGTCAGCCCCGCCATGGCGCGCAGCTTCTGCGCGGTGAACACCATGAGCAGCGACTTGCCCGAACCCTGGAAGTGCCAGATCAGCCCCTGCTTGATCCGCCCGTGCAGCACCCGCTCGACGATCAGGTTCGTCGCCTGGAACTGCTGGAACCGCGCGATGATCTTTATCTTGCGGTGCTTCTTGTCGGTGGCGAACACCGTGAAGAAGCGCAGGAAGTCCAGCACCGCCGCCGGTGACAGCACACCCTCCACCGCCTCCCGCACCACGGCCAGACCGGACCGCGCCGGGGCGTCGTCGTCTGTCTCCTCCCGCCACGGCCCCCACAGGCCGACCGGCATACCGACCGAGCCGTACCGGAAATCCTTGCCCTCGGTGGCGAAGCTGAACACGTTCGGCACGAAGAACGCCGGGACGTTGACCTCGTAGTCCTCGTCGATCTGCGCCGCCGCGTCGATCCAGGAGTATGCGGGCCGGACCGGCGACTTCGCCTCACCGACTACCAGCGGGAGGCCGTTGCACCACAGCACCAGGTCGAAGCGGCGCTCGACCCGCCCGACCCGGTAGGTCACCTCCGTCGAGACGATCCACTGGTTGGCGCTCGGATCCGGGTTGTCGAAGTCGATGAGACGAACGGTGACGTGCTCACCGGCCGGGCCGAACGGCATCGATTTCTGGCCGGTCAACCAGGCGGCGAACTGCTCGTTGGCGACGACCGGGTTCGGCGTACGGCGGGCGGCCAGGATGATCGCCCGAAGCTGGTAGATGACCTCGTCGGCGCGTCGCGGGTCAGCCTCGATGGCGGGGTTCAGGCGGACCAGCGCCGCCCTAAAGGGTCCCTCCAGCAGCACCTCCTCCTCCCTGCGCGGCAACTCCTTGCCGGGTACGAATTGAATGTCAAGCGACTCAACAAGGTCCCGCACGAGGTCTCGAACGGTATTCGCCTCATTGAAGATCACGCGGGCCTCCTGAAAATCTCGGCCGACAGTCTGGCTTGCAGCCTTGCCGCATTTGCCATCTCGGCCTCGACGGCCCGCGAGGCGACCGACCACGACTCGTCTTCGCTTGCGATCATGCATTGAGTCGCATCGTCAGGACAAGGAAGCGGATAGTCTTCGATGTGCCGCCAATGCATGTGCTGCACCTTGGAGCCTTCGCTTCGACGAGCTACCCATTCACAGAATTCGGGCGAACGGAGTGCGACGAAAAGATAATCCTTACTAACCTGCCGCGAAGAAAGCCGACCAATGCGCTGATTCAGAAGAGCGACGTCATGCATGCGACAAACACGACCAAGGAAGCGGCCTTCGAGAGACTGAGCGGTCATGTTGATCACCAGATCACCCGGCCTCAAAATCCAACTTGAATAGCTGTCTGCAAAAGATTGAGGAATCCGCACCGACGATGCAGACCATTCAACGCGACCCGACGACCTCATATCACCAGGTCGCAGGAGAGGAAAGTCGCCCTTTCCGTATAGCTCACTCGGCACTGGCCGCCCCTGCTGAAGCTCGACAACCTCCCCCAAGAGGCGGGTAGGGAAGCTCGATAACCGATCCACCAGCCATCCATCGTAACCACGAGTGAGCAAGGGCACCAAATCTGACAACCGGCACCTATGCCGCTCGACTGCCCAAAAGAGGCGGGCGAGGTGCCGCTGTTCCTCCAAGGGAGGAAGGCTGAATTCATAGTCGGCTAGATCTCGCCAATTGGTCCGCGGTGAGAGTGAGCCGGCCGAAGTTCCCAGGGCATGTTCGTAGAAGCCATCACTCTGCACAAGAAAGGGCAGAAATTCGGGAAGGAGTTGCATGGCGTCTGCCTCGAAGACGAGGATGTCGCCGGAGGTGATGGCGTCAAAATCAGCGAAGGCAGCCTTACGCTGGTAAGCCCGGCGCTTACCGAATAGGGTCTGCCCAGGCTTGACGCGGCGAGTGAACGTACTCCCGTCCTCGATGCTGCCCCACCGACTGATCTTCAGCTTACCGGGGTCGAGGTGTTCCATCGCGATCACGCGGTCAATACCGGCGGCTCTCGCATCCCTGACAGTGCTGTTCAGGTTCTGGACCACATCGCCGAACGTGACGCGCTTCCAACTACTCTTGTCCATGTTGAGAATCATCGGATCGCCTTCTGCCGCAACAGTGCGAGCACGCTGTCAATCGACGTGTCGGCCTCGGTAGCTGAACCTCGCCACGTGGCCAGCGCCTCCGTCACGCTCTTCTGCGAGTCCTCATCAGCCGTAGCGTTGCGGGCAACGTATAGCGGGATCGCCAGGCTGTACTGCCTGTTGGCGATCTGGTCGAGGCTTGCGACGGCGGCGAAGCCGTCGTCGCAAGCGAATGTCTCGTACGCGGCAAAGATCTTCTCCTGATGCCGCTCGCACAGGAACGACTGCGCCTGTTCACGAGCGACCTCGTTGACCGCGTTGATAAAGAGCACCTGGCCGCGCTGCTTCGCAGATTTAGTGGTGCGCAGCGTGACGACCACGGCTTCCATGGGTGAGTTGTAAAACAGTCCGGCTCCGAGCCCGATCACGGCTTCGAGAAGATCGGACCTCACCAAACTTTTCCGAAGAGCGGCCTCCTCACGGCGAAAGAGCACTCCATGAGGAAATAGAATCGCGGCCCGGCCGCTATCCGGATCGAGGCTGGCCGCGATGTGCTGGAAGAACGCGTAGTCAGCGCGCCCCTGCGGCGGCACCCCCCACATGTTGCGGCCGTACGGGTCGTTGGTGAACGCGGTCCGGTTCCACGCCTTGATGGAGTAGGGCGGGTTGGCGAGCACCACGTCGAACGTGCGCAGCCGGCCGCCGTCGAGGAAGGCGGGTTTGGTGAGCGTGTCTCCGTACGCGATGTCCCCGTCGACGATGCCGTGCAGGAACAGGTTCATCCGGGCGATTGCCGACGTCCCGTAGTTGAGTTCCTGCCCGTACAGTCTCAGGTTTCGCCACTCCTTGCCCTGGCGGCGCAGCTCGGCGGCGGTGGAGATGAGCATGCCCCCGGTGCCGCAGGTCGGGTCGTAGACCGACTCGCCCGGCTCAGGCTTGAGCATCATCGTCATCAGGTGCACGAGCGTGCGGTTGGTGTAGAACTCCTGGGCGGTGTGCCCGGAGTCGTCGGCGAACTTCTTGATCAGGTATTCGTACCCCTGACCGAGTTCGTCCTCCGGCAGATTCGCCACCGAGAGCGTCTTGGTGGAGAAGTGCTCGATGAGTTCCTTGACGGTCCGGTCGGGCAGCAGGCTCTTGTTGCCCCACTCGCCGTCGCCGAACACGCCGGTCAGGGTGTCCGGGTTGGCCGCCTCGATCGCCCGCATGGCGGCCAGGACCGCCGCGCCGACGTCGGTCCCGGCCTCGCGGATGTCCTGCCAGTGGGCGCCGTCGGGGATTGCGAAGCGGTGGTTCTCCGGCAGGTCGGCCAGTTCCTCTTCGCCGTAGGCGGCCAGAGCGGCGGCGCGCTCCTCGTCGTAGACGTCGGAGAGCCGCTTGAGGAAGACCAGCGGAAAGATGTACTGCTTGTAGTCCCCAGCGTCGATGAGGCCGCGCAGCACGACGGCCGCGCCCCACAGGTAGGACTCCAGCTCGCGCTGGGTGATGCGGGTGCTCATGCCGTCACCTCCTTCGGGCCGAGGCCCCACTTGGCCAGTTCGGCCTCCAGCGCGGCGCGTGTCTCGCGTGCTGCGGCGTGGGCCGCTTCGAGGTCGGCCAGGGCCTGCTCCAACGTGCGTTGCTCGCCGTCGTCGACGGGCGCGACGTACAGCGGGATGTTGAGGTTGAATCCGTTGGCCTTGATGTCGTCGAGCGTGGCGACCGCCGCCAGGCCGGATGCGTCGGTGAATTCCTGAACGGTCCGCAGCAGCGTGTCGGCGTGCTCGGGTTCGAGCGTGTTCTGGTTACGGCCACGCCGGAACAGCGTCTCGCCGTTGACGAACAGCACCCGGCCCGCGCGCTCTTCGGCCTTCCGCCGACGCAGGATCAACACGGACGCGGCCAGGCCGGTGCCGTAGAAGAGGTTCGGCGCGAGGCCGATCACAGCCTCGACCAGGTCCGCCTTGAGCACGAACTCGCGGATGCGCCCCTCGGCGCCCTGGCGAAACAGCGCACCCTGCGGGAGTACGACGGCCACCCGGCCGGTGCCGGGCGCCGCGGATTCGATCATGTGCTGGACCCACGCCCAGTCGGCGTACCCCTTGGGCGGCACACCCCCGAGCCGGTTGCGGCCCCACGGGTCGGTGCCCCACGCCACGTCGCCCCAGTTCTTGAGAGAGAACGGCGGGTTGGCGATGACGCAGTCGAACTGGGTGAGGCGACCGCCGTCGAAGAAGGCCGGCGCACGCAGCGTGTCCTCGTGCTCGATCCTGAAATCCTGCACGCCGTGCAGGAGGAGGTTCATCTTGGCGAGGCCGGAGGTGGCAAGCACCTTCTCCTGGCCGAAGAGTTTGCCCCAGAGGGTCTGCGGTCGGCCGCCCTGGCGCTTCACGTGCTCGATGACCTCGATGAGCATGCCGCCCGTGCCACAGGCCGGGTCGTAAACCGTCTCGCCTTCCTGCGGGTCGAGGATGTCGACGAGCAGTCTCACCACCGGGCGCGGGGTGTAGTACTCGCCGGCCTTCTTGTTCGACTGGTCCGCGAACCGCTTGATGAGATATTCGTACGCCTGCCCGAACACGTCCGGCGCGACGACCGCGTTGCTCAGCGTCCGCGTGGAGAAGTGCTCGATGAGATCGCGCAGCTTGGCGTCGGGCAGCTTGTCCTTGTTGGTCCAGGCGGCGCTGCCGAAGATGCCGTACAGCACGTCCGGGTTGACCTTCTCTATCGCCCGGAACGCGGTCACCAGGGCCTGTCCGATGTTCTCGGTGCGGGCGCGCACGTCCTCCCAGAGGCTGCCGGTGGGGATGCCGAAGCGGTGGTTCTCCGGGAACGACGCGTACGCGTGGTCGCCGTCCGACTCCGCCAGGGCCCGCTCGTACTCCTCGGTGTAGACGTCGCTGATCCGCTTGAAGAACATCAGCGGGAAGATGTACGCCTTGAAGTCCGCCTGATCGATGCTGCCGCGCAGCAGGTCGGCGGCTCGGGCCAGATACTGCTCCAGCTCGGAGAGGCTGAGCGGGATGGCGAGCGTGTCACGGGGTGTCGCGGAAGCCCGCGCATAACGCTCGGTCATGTCGCGGTCCGGTCATGGGTCATGCTTGGTGCTGTCTCCTCGTGCGCGGGCGGTCACGAATCCGTGCCGGTCCACCGTAGTCGCATGGGCGACTGGCAAGGATTCCCGGCACCGGGATGTTCCCGGCGCGCCATCCGACGCGATGCTCACCCGATCGTGCGAGAGCCCGGCCCGCAGTCAGCTACCGGACAGAAGCCGCAGCAGGGCCCGAAACGTTGACGCGGGCGTCTCCGTCCGGCAGCCCGATCCGGCCCGGCCGGATCGCCCGGCGCCCGACCGGTCAACTCTTTCCGTGCGTACGCGCCAACGGTCACGCCGCTTTCCGGGCCGGCCCGCGAGTAACTTCTCGTACCACCGCCTTCACGAGGAGTCATCGCATGTCCGAGGAGACCTGGCTCGCCGCCCGCCTGATCCCCACCTCCGGTATCAATGGCGCGGAGGAGCAGGAACGCCGGGCGACGTCCGCACTGTTGGCAGTGATGAGCGCGGTACGGGAGTTCGGGCGGGTCCTGACCCAGTCCCTCGGCGCGCCGGCCGGCACGGTGCAGACGTTCATCGAGGTGCCGTTCAAACTCGGCAACCAGCAGCTCTTCCCGGACGGCCTCGTCCGCGTCACGCGGGGTCAGCGGCAGTGGACCGCGCTGGTCGAGGTGAAGACCGGCAGCAACGCGCTGAAGTCGGAGCAACTGGAGGCGTACCTGGACATCGCCCGGGAGCAGGGCTTCGACGCCCTCATCACGATCTCCAACGAGATCGCCCCCGTTCCGGGCCAGCATCCGACCACTATCGACCGCCGGAAGCTGCGCAAGGTCGCGCTCTTCCACCTGCCCTGGACGGAGATCCTGACCCAGGCGGTGATCCAGAAGGAGTACCGCGGCGTCGCCGACCCGGACCAGGCATGGGTCCTGGGTGAGCTGATCCGATACCTGGAGCACCCCCGTTCGGGTGCGCTGGAGTTCAGCGACATGGGGCCGGCCTGGGTCCCCGTACGAGATGGGGTGTCGGCGGGAACGCTGCGGGCCGGCGACGGCGGCGCGGCGGAGGTGGCCGGCCGATTCGACGCCCTGATCCGCTACGCCTGCCTGCGCCTCGGCCGGCAGTTGGGCACCGACGTCACGCCCGCGCTGAGCCGCCGTGACCTCGCCGATCCGGCGGTACGCACCCAGTCGCTCGTCAACCAACTCGTCACCACGGGCACGCTGACCGGCAGCATCCGGATTCCGGGCGCGGTCGGCCACCTTCACGTCACCGCCGATCTGCGGGCCGGGCAGATCGTCTGCCACGTCGACGTGGACGCTCCCCGCACCGGCCGACCGACCACGAGGGTGAACTGGCTCATCCGCCAACTGAAGGACGCGCCGGAGACGGTACGGATCGAGGCGTTCGTCATGCACGCCCGGGGCGGTGGCGCCACGGATCTCCTGCGGCAGGTCCGCGCCGAGCCCACCACGCTGGTCACCGATCCCGCCCGTGAGCTGCGGGCATTCCGGGTCGCGCAGAGCACGGCGGCGGGAACCAAGCGGGGCAGCGGGCGGGGTGCCTTCATCGATTCGGTGTTGCACGCGATCGACGACTTCTACGAGCAGATTATCCAGAACCTGAAGCCGTGGATGCCCGCACCGCCACGCCTTCGCACGCCGGACGACGTCACGCCCGTGCAGCCGGTCGCCGCCAGTCTCGTCTCCACCGCCATCTCATCCCAGGACAGCCCGGAACTCGACACCTCGCCTCACCCCACTCCCGGGATGTCCGTCAAGCCTTCGATCCAGCCGGCGACCACCGACGTCTGAATGGCATAGCCGTAGGAATAGTCCGGCGCGTACGAGTAGTAGATCCCATAGACGCGGTCGCCCGCCCAGACGCCCGCGCCCGAATCTCCCTTCACCGGAATGCCGTCGATGGGGATCAGCCGCATGTGGTCCACGGCGGACCCGTCCACCGACAGGGAACAGACCCGGAGCGACGGAGTCGGCGCCGACGAGGGCACGGATGGTTGATCCCGACCCCAGCCCCGCACCGCGACGGTGATGCCGGTCTTCAGGAGCGAGTTGGCGTTGTACTTCGCGATGAGGTTCACGTTGCGCACGGACCACCGCAGATGCAGCACCGCGACGTCGTACTTGTCGTTGGGCGCCCAGCCGATGATCGGGACCCCCTCGCCGTACTTCGGTCTGCGGTCGCCGGTCCAGATCTGGAACCTGTCGGGGTCCTCACCGTCGAAGCAGTGCTTGGCGGTGAGCACCCAACGCTGGCCGATCAGGGTGCCGGTGCATTTGTATCTCGTTCCGGAGTCGGCCCAGATGTTGACCTGGCCGCGGAGCACCCCGCTGGTGGTGCCACCGAAAATGGCAGACGCCGGGGTCGAGCCGGCGAGCACCAGCGCGAACGCGAGGCCGGCCGCCGCAGCGGCTGCGACACCTGAACGGATCAAGCGCACGATCATCAACAAGGTTCTCCCATCCAGTCATTGGTATTGATCAGGTGACCATAATCAATTCCGCGCACAGTCGGCAGAAGCACTGGATGACAATGCGGTTTCGCGGTGATGACGGAGTCAGGGCTGGTTGGCGCCAGCGCCGGTTCTCGTCGGGTCACACCACCGTGTCGACGTCCTCTCGAAGCCCTCCGTGGCGAGCGCGGTCGAGCCTTTCCGCAGACGGGAGAAGTGGTGGGAGGATGGGGCCTCCGTTGGCAGGCTTGTCCCACCGGGGCGGGTAGGAGTGTCGATGAAATTTGAGCAGCTGTGGTCCGGGCTGGCGACGGACCTCCTAAGCACCCTTGCTGCCTACCGGTCCCGGGTCACGGAAATCGCCGTGCGGGAGAAGGCCGACCAGACTCTGCTCACGGAGGCCGACCTCGTAGTCGAGCGGATGATCATCGCCAAGATCCGCGCCCTGGATCCTGCGGCCCGCGTGCTGGCGGAGGAATCAGGTAGTGGTAGTTGGCGGCCCGCCGTCGACGAGGAACCCGATCGGATCTGGATCATCGATCCGATCGACGGCACGGCGGAGTTCGTCCGACCGCAGAGCACCGAGTTCTGCTCCGTCGTCTGTCTGCTGGAGCGGCGGGAGCCGGTGGCTGCGCTCATCGTCGCCCCCGAACTCGGCACCGGTCGCGCGCCGGTGATCGTGCACGCGTCCCGAGCCGACAACACGATCCTGGTCAACGGTCGACCCGCCACGCTCAACAACAGTCCGGAGCCCGCACTTGTCGCATCCCTGACACGCAGTTCGACGTCCGAGGCACCGCGTCACGAGTCGGCCATGATCAAGGCCGGATATCGGCTGAAGACCCGCACCACGTCACAGACGCTCGACATGCTTCGGACAGCGCTGGATCTCACCGACCTCGTCGAGGGCTCACCGCGCTTCGACCTCTTCCACCGCGGGCGGCAGAAGGTCTGGGACGGCTTGGCGGGCTTGTGCCTGGGTGAGATCGTCGGTCTAATGTCTACGGACATCGATGGAAACAAGCGTCTACCGGTGTCCATCGAGACGCTCGCTCAGCCAGAACCGACTTTCGCCAGCACCGTCATGGGTCGCCCGGAGGCAGTCAAGTGGTTCGTGGAGGTAGCGCGGAACTCCCGCACCGAAACACCGAAGTCCTCGTAGACGTCACATCGATCATCGGTGCCGATGACTTCGTCTCCGCCCAGAACCGCCACGGGCAACCCGGCGATCCGTTCGCGCGACAGGCGTTCGTCGAGCTGATCCAGTCATTGATCTTCATGAAACGGGTGTGGGTCGCCCATCCGGTGCTCGCGCAACCCACCGCTGCGGATTTCGGCACCAAGCCTCTCCTGCTCCGGGCGTTGGCAGAGGCCGAGCTGCTCCATCCGCTGCAACTGGACGCCGATGAGAGCCAAGCCGCCCGGACCGCCGAGGAGTCCGCTCTTCAGGATCTGCAGAGCTGGCAGGGAAGCCGGGCGCTCGGGCAGTTCATCGAGCAGGCACTCGCCTGTGACGATGCCATGCCCGGCACCCGTAACTCGCTGTCGAGGCGCATCCACGGGTGGTCCACGTTCCAGGCCGCACACGTCCGCGTCGCCGGCCATCACGCCGATCGGATCGCGACCTCCGACGGTGTGGAGGATGATCCTTTCGGTGAGTGGGCGAGGGCGGCTTCGATCGTCCTACGGGGGCCACTACGGTCGATGGCCCCGCCTGGGGAGGAGGTCTACGTCGCGGCCACCCTTGCCCGCGGGCTCAAGTATCGGTCGAGGGCGGATGCCACCGGCCTTTCCTACCAGGCACACCCCCTCCGAAGAGATTTCCTCCTCACCTTCGATTTGTCCCGCGAGGGCGCGGCCGAGGGAGTCGTACTCGACGTCATCAAGGCTATTCGCGGCATCCACCAGTCGCTCGCCACTGCCGCGAGTGAGAGCGACACTCATCAGGTGCGGCTGCTCGAGCTGGAACTACCGCTTCTCGGTGGCCGGCTCTGGCAGGCCTCGGAGACCGGTAGGCTGGGCGACAACGCGTGGGTCGACCTGGTCGTCAGCCGCATCGGCGAATATCGGCAGAAGGCGGCTGATCTGCGAGCGGCCGTCGCCAGGTGCGTCACCGACGAGGACTATCTACGCCTGGCACGGGACATCGACGAGGCGAAGAAGCAACTGCTCGAACGCCTCGGGTTTCGCAAGATCGCGTTGTCGGCGGTAGAGCAGGAACTCGTCAACGGCGTGGCGTCCGTGGCCGAGTCGGTGCCGGGCATACCAAAGGTCTCGGGAATGTGGATCGGCGCCCGGGTGATCGGCAAACAGATGGCTGCCACCGGCACGCCGGTACAGCGCTTCCTGTACAAGGAGTTCTACCGGGCGTGGAAGCGGGCCGGACGCTGACGCGACGGTTAATAGGGGCCCCCGCCTATACCGAATGCGTTAAGCGGGGGCCCCGCCTTACATGTTCACGCAGCGCAGCACCGGGCGGTGGGTGAGCGCCGCCGCGTCCAGCGGCGCGAGCGCGCGCACCGTGAAGACGGTGCTCTCGCCCGGCAGCAACGTCACCAGCGCCGCGTCGACCTGCGCGGACGGGTCCAGCCGGTCGGGGAACAGCGTCAGGTCGCGCAACGCCGTGCGGGCGGTCACCACGATCCGCTGGCCGCCGTCGACCGGCTCGACGCTCGCGTCCCACTCGGCCGCCGGCCAGTCGATGTCGCGGTCCTCGGCGAAGAACCACAGCGCGCGCTCCGCGGTGTCGCCGGCCTCCGCGACCAGCAGCTCACGCCGACCTTCGTCCGGCCGCGCCAGCTCCGCCGGCAAGGTCAACACCACCGTGGAGTACGCCGGGACGTCGAGGTCGACCGAGGTCTTCGCCCTCGGCTCCCCGGTGACGGTGACCCGGGTGACAGTGGCCGGCGCGGTCCACGCCTGCGCGGTGTCGTTCACCGCGACCAGCGCCAGCCCGCCGTCGCGCGGTTGCACGGTGAGCAGCCGGTCGGCGTAGGCGCGGCGCAGCGCGTACCACAGGGGTTTGCGTCGGCCGTCGCCGTCGACGGCGGCCCAGGAGGTGACCGGCCAGCAGTCGTTGAGCTGCCACACGATGGTGCCCATGCAGACGGGTCGGTGCGAGCGGAAGTGTTCGACGCCGAGTTGGATGGCGCGGGCCTGGTTGAGCTGGGTGAGGTAGTGCCAGTCGTCGAAGTCGGCGGGCGGCGGCAGGTGGGCGTCGAGGCCGCGCTGGAGCTTGCGGTCCCCGTCGGCGGCCTTCTGGTGGTGGGCCATGCCGGGTGAGTCGTGGGCGAGGGGTTCGTCGGAGATGGCCCGGCGCAGCGTCGCGTACGCGGGTGGCCCCTGGTAGCCGAACTCGGCGACGAAGCGCGGCACGTACTCGCGGTATCTGGTGTAGTCGTCGTCGTTCCAGACGGTCCAGATGTGCATGGTGCCGTGCGCCGGGTCGTTGGGGTGGAGGTCGTCGCGGCCGGACCAGGGGCTGCCCGGCCAGTAGGGCGTGGTCGGGTCCAGCTCGTCGACGATCGCGGGCAGCAGCTCCAGGTAGTAGCCCCGTCCCCAGGTGCGGCCGGCGAGCGGTTCCTGCCAGTCCCAGTCGTGCCAGCCCCAGATGTTCTCGTTGTTGCCGGTCCAGAGCACCAGCGACGGATGCCCGGCGAGCCGGGACACCTGCTGCCGGGCCTCCGCCTCGACCTCGGTGCGGAACGGCTCCTCCTCCGGGTACGCCGCGCAGGCGAAGAGGAAGTCCTGCTGCACCAGCAGCCCGAGCGTGTCGGCCAGTTCGTAGAAGTCGTCCGACTCGTAGCGCCCGCCGCCCCAGACCCGCAGCAGGTTGACGTTGGCGTCGACCGCCTGGCCGAACCGCTGCGCCAGGCGGTCCCGGGTGACCCTGTTTCCGAAGGCGTCGTCGGGGATCCAGTTGACGCCCTTGACGAAGACCGGCACGTCGTTGACGACGAGCGTGAACGGGGTGCCGTGGTCGTCGGGCGTGGTGTCGAGGCGGATCGAGCGGAAGCCGATCCGGCGGGACGCGGCGTCCAGGTGCCGCCCGTCGGCGGCGTGCAGGGTCACGTCCAGGTCGTGCAGGGGCTGGTCGCCGTACCCGACCGGCCACCACAGCGCGGGGTCCGGCACGGTGAGGGTCAGCGCGGTGGCCCGCTGTCCCGCCGGCACGGTGACCTCGGCGGTGACGCCGGCGACGGCGGCGCGGACGGTGAGCGGCTCGTCGGCGGCCCGCTCGACCTCGACGTGCAGCTCGACCCGGCCGGCGCCGTCGACCACCGTGACGAGCGGCCGGACCGACGCGAGCCGGGCGGTGGACCAGGCGTGCAGGCCGATCTGCTGCCAGATGCCGGCGGTGACCACCGTCGGTCCCCAGTCCCAGCCGAAGTTGCAGGCGGTCTTGCGGATGAAGTGGAACGGCTCCGGGTACGCGTTGGGCCGGTCGCCGAGCCGGTCCCGGTGCGCCTCGGCGTAGCGGTAGGGCGAGTCGAAGCGTACGGCCAGGGTGTTGTCGCCGGGGCGCAGCAGCGACCGGACGTCGAAGCGGTAACCGCGGTGCTGGTTCTCGGTGCGGCCGACCTCGACGTCGTTGAGCGTGACCGTGGCGACCGTGTCCAGGCCGGCGCAGACCAGGTCCACCCGGTCCGCGCGGTCGCCGGGTTGCCAGGCGAACGTGGTCCGGTAGACCCAGTCGGTGCGCCCGATCCAGGTGAGCCGGTTCTCGTTGTCGTCGAGGTACGGGTCGGGGATGAGGCCGGCGGCCAGCAGGTCGGTGTGCACGCATCCGGGGACGGTCGCCGGCACCGCCGCCCCGGCGATCTCCGGTGGCACCGCCGGGCCGGGCTCGGCCCGCAGCGTCCAGCCCTCGTGCAGCAGCGTGGGACGGCTCACGACTTCACCGCGCCTTCCATGATTCCGCGGACGATCTGGCGTCCACCGATGAACAGCATGAGCAGCAGGGGGACGGTGGCGATGAGCGCGCCGGCCAGCACCCGACGGTAGATGACGTAGTTGCCGCTGGCCAGGTCGGAGACCGCCACCATGGAGGTCGGGAAGTCGGTGCCGCTGAGCGTGATCAGCGGCCACTGGAAGTCGTTCCAGGTGGCCACGAACGTGAGCAGGCCGAGCACGGCGAGGGCGGGGCGGATCGCGGGCAGCACGATGGTGGCGTACACCCGCATGGTCGTGGCGCCGTCGACCCGGGCCGCCTCGACCAGCTCGTCCGGGACGGTGTTCACGATGAACTGCCGCATGTAGAACACGCCGAACGCGGTGACGAGGCCGGGGGCGATGACCGCGAGCAGCGTGCCGTTCCAGCCGAGCTTGCCCATCACGATGTAGAGCGCGACGATGCCGAGCTGGTTGGGCACGGTGAGCGTGAGCACCACGAAGACCATCAGCGCGCTGCTGCCCTTGAAGCGCAGCTTGGCGAACGCGAACCCGGCCAGTGAACAGAAGAACAGCACCGAGGCGGTCACCACCGTCGACACGATGACGCTGTTGACGAGCGACGCGGCGAAGTAGACGTCCTGGAGGGAGAAGACCTCGTCGACGTTGGTCAGGAACCTGTCGCCCGGGACGATCGCCGGGGGGAGCTTCGCCAGCGCCTCGTCGTTGCTCGTGGCGATGACGAACATCCAGTAGAGCGGGAACGCGGCGAACAGCATGCTGACCGCGAGCAGCAGGTAGGTCCAGAGGCCGGCCGGGGTGTCCTGCGGCGCCCGGGCCACCACACGTCGTGTCGTCACCGACGACCTCCCGAGAGTCGGTTCGTCAGCAGGTAGTTGAGGCCGGCGACGATCAGGACGATCAGGAACAGGGCCCAGGACATGGCCGCGGCGTAGCCGAGGTTGAGGTCCTTCCAGCCGACCTTGTAGATGAGCTGGGCGATGGTCTGCCACTCACCGTTCGGCCCGCCGGTGGCGGCCTGGGCGTTCGGGTCGAAGAGCATCGGCTCGGTGAACAGCTGCAACCCGCCGATGGTGGAGAGGATCACGGTGAACAGGACGATCGGCTGGATCATCGGGACGGTGATCCGCCAGAGCTGCTTCCACTGGTTGGCGCCGTCGATGGCGGCGGCCTCGTAGACGTCGCGCGGGATGGACTGCATGGCGGCCAGGTAGAGCAGCGCGTTGTAGCCGATCCACTTCCAGTTGACCATGGTGGCGATGGCGATCCAGGCGTGCAGCTTGTCGGCCCGCCAGTCGATCGGGTCGTCCGCGCCGCCGATGCCGAGCAGGCCGAGGACCCAGTTGGCCATGCCGAAGTCGCGGGAGAAGAAGACGCTGAAGACCATGCTGGAGGCCACGATCGGCGTCACGTACGGCAGCAGCACGCCGACCCGCCACCACGTCTGCGCCCGCAGTTTCCGGTTGAGCAGCGAGGCGACAAGCAGCGCGAGCAGCAGCTGCGGCACGGTGGAGAGCAGGAAGATGCCGAACGTGTTGTAGAGCGCGTTCCAGAAGTCCTCGTCGGCCATGAGCCGGCTGAAGTTCTCGGCGCCCGCCCAGTAGGGCAACGTCGGGTCGTCCAGGCGGTAGTTACGCAGCGAGACCACCGCGTTGAACAGCAGCGGGAAGAGCCCGAACACGAGGAAGAGCAGGAAGAACGGCGCGATCATGAGGTACGGCATGTAGCGCATGTCGAAGCGGTACAGCCGGTTGCGCCAGGTCAGTCGCCGGTCGTCGGCCCCATCGCGTTCTCGCGCGGGTCGGCGGCTCGGCGGCGCGGGCGCGGCAGGGGTGCTGGACATCGGTTCACTCCAGAGCCGAGGCGGGTGGGCGGGCGGCGCCGGAGCGGGTCAGGTCCCGCTCCGGCGCCGGTGGGGCGTCAGGACTTGGCCGCCTTCTCGGCTTCCTTGACCGCCTCGTTCCAGGCGGCGTCCGACTTCAGCGACTTGTTCTCCACCCGCCGGATGACGTTCTCCACCGCGACCCGGGTGGGGCCGTTCTTCTTGCCCAGGTACTGCGGGGTGAGGCCCTGCGCCATCTTCGGGAAGATCTGACCGACCGGGGCGTCGTTGAAGAACGGGTTCTTGAAGTCGGCGATGGCCGGGTCGGTGTAGAGCGCCGGCTGCGACGGGAGGTTGCCGACCTTCTTGAAGATCTCGATCTGCTGCTCCGGCGCGACCAGCCACTCCAGCAGCTTGTACGCCTCGTCGACGTGCTTACCCTGCTTGGGGATGGTGAGGAACGAGCCGCCCCAGTTGCCGCCGCCGCCGGGCACCGCGGCGATGTCCCACTTGCCCTCGGTGCCGGGCGCGGTGTCCTTGATGTGGCCGAGCATCCACGCCGGGCAGGCCAGCACGGCGAACGCTCCGCTGGTGAAGCCCTTGTCCCAGTCGGCCTGGAAGCTGACCAGGTTGGCCGAGAGGCCGGCGTCGACCGCCTTGACCGTGTAGTCGAAGGCGACCTTCGGGCCGCCGTCCATCTGGAGCTGCTCCTGGTCGTTGTAGAAGCCGACCTGCTGCTGCCCGAGGACCGGGTTGAACAGGTTGGTGCCGGCGTCGAGGAACTTCTTCTTGGTCTTGCCGGTGTACTGCTGGCCGACCTCGATGAACTTGTCCCAGGTGGGCCAGAGCGCGGAGACCTGGTCGCGATCGGTGGGCAGGCCGGCGGCGGAGAACAGGTCGGTGCGGTAGCACATGGCCAGGCCACCCACGTCGGTGCCGAGGCCGATCTGCGTCTTGCCGTCGGCGGACAGCGACTGCTTCCACTTCCAGGGCAGGTACTTGCTCTCGTACGACCCGGCGCCCTTGTCGAGCAGGTTGACGAACTTGTCGGACTGGCTGCGGAACTGGACCATGAAGCCCTCGTCGATCGCCGCGATGTCCGGCGCGCCGTTGCCGGCGACGAGCTTCTTCTGCAGGTCCTCGTGCTGGGCGTTGTACTCGCCCGAGTTGAGCTGGATCTTGACGTTCTTGTGCTCGGCCTCGTACTTGGTCTTGAGGTCCTGGAGGCCGAAGTCGCCCCAGAAATTGATCTTCAAGGTGACCTGACCGTCGGCCGCGTCCGAGCCGCCGGTGGTGCTCCTGCCGCTGCATGCGGCGACCATGACCAGGCTGAGGGCACCGACGGCGGCCGTGCGCGCCCAGTGCGTCCAGGACCGTTTCATGCCATCCTCCGCGCCAAATGGGAACGCTCCCGATATCGAGAGACGTTGACTGAACCGGATAAGTGACGCCACCGTACGGTCCGCCCCTGGCAGTGTCAACGGCCGGTTAACAGCACTGAACCGCACCCAGTACCGAACTGTGTGGTTCAGTCCCGCGGCCTGGAGGGGCGCACCGGTGCAGTAGCGTCACACCCGCCGGCCACCCCGGCGGTCGAGAAGCGCCCGCGAGGGCCGGACAACAGGGGAGGAACGCTTCGGTGAAGCGGCCGACCATCGCCGACGTCGCCCGGCGCGCCGGAGTCTCCAAGGGCGCGGTGTCGTACGCGCTGAACGGGCAACCCGGCGTCTCCGAGGCGACCCGGCAGCGCATCCTGGCGATCGCCGCCGAGATCGGGTTCAGCCCGAGCAGCGCCGCCCGGGCGCTCTCCGGCGCCACCGCCAAGGCGGTCGGGCTGGCGCTGTGCCGGCCCGCCCGGATACTCGGCATCGAGCCGTTCTTCATGGAGCTGATCAGCGGCGTCGAGGCCGAACTGTCGGCCCGCTCGTACGCGCTGACCCTCCAGGTGGTCGCCGACCAGGACGCCGAGATCGCGGTCTATCGCAGGTGGTGGGCCGAGCGCCGGGTGGACGGCGTCTTCGTCTGCGACCTGCGTACCGACGACCGGCGGGTGCCCGCGCTGGAGGAGCTGCAACTGCCCGCCGTGGTCATCGGCGGCCCCGGACACACCGGCGGCCTGGCAAGCGTCTGGTCCGACGACGCGGCGGCCCTGGTCGAGACGGTGGAATACCTGGTCGCGCTCGGGCACCGGCGGATCGCCCGGGTCGGCGGGCTGCCGACGTTGCTGCACACCGAGATCCGCACCGACGCGTTCACCGACGTGTGCGCCCGGCTCGGGCTGGACGAGGCGAGCACCGTCTGGTCCGACTACACGGGCGAGGAGGGCGCGCGGGCCACCCGCCGGCTGCTCAGTTCCGCCAACCGCCCGACCGCGGTGATCTACGACAACGACGTGATGGCCATTGCCGGGCTCTCCGTGGCCCAGGAGATGGGCCTGGCCGTCCCCGGCGACCTGTCCATCGTGGCCTGGGACGACTCGCCGCTCTGCCGGCTCGTCCACCCGCCGCTGACCGCGCTCGGCCGGGACATCCCGGCGTACGGCGCGCACGCCGCCCGGCAACTCCTCGCCGTGATCGCCGGCGCGGAGGTGAGAGGCGCGCAGGACGAGACCGCCCACCTCACACCGCGCGGCAGCACCGCACCACCCCGCACCCACTGAACCGGTTCAGCGAACCGTCCTCGCCGCACCGCTTCACCGCACTGCTTCACCGCGACGCCGCACCGCGCCGCCGCACCGCGACGCCTCACCGCGACGCCTCACCGCGACGGCGACGGGAACTCCTCGAACCACGCCTCGACCCGCTCCGCCGTCGCCGGCCGGGCCAGCGCGAAGCCCTGGCCGTACCGGCAGCCGGCCCGCCGCGCGCCGGCCACCTGGCCGTCCGACTCCAGCCCCTCGACCACCAACTCCACGCCGAGCCGGCTCCCCAGGTTCGCCACCACGTCGATCAGCGGACGCTGCCCGTCGGCGCCCGGCGCGACCAGGTGCGGGCCGACCTTGAGCAGGTCGATCGGCAGCCGGCGGAGCTGGGCGAGCGAGGCGTGCTCGGCACGGAAGTCGTCGAGCGCGGTGCGGACGCCGAGCGACCGCAGACCGGCGAGCCGAGCCACCACGGTGGGCAGCTCCGGCCCGACCGCCGGCTCGGCCACCTCCACCACCAGCCGCTCCGGCGGCACGTCGTATGCCGCGAGCGCGGTCGCCGTCCGCGCCACGAAGTCCGTCGCGGCCAGCTCCCGCGGCGTGACGTTGACCGCCATCCACAGCTCCCGGCCCCCCTCCGACCAGGAGGCGAGCTGCCGGCAGGCCCGGTCCACCACCCACCATCCGACCTCGCCGAGCAGGTCGAGGTCGGCCGCCACCGGCAACAGCTCCGCCGGCAGCACGGTGCCCAACGCCGGGCTACGCCACCGCAGCAGCGCCTCGGTGCCCACCGGCAGCCGGTCGGCGAGCGCCACCACCGGCTGGTAGACCAGGTCCAGCTCACCCCGGGCCACCGCGCCGGGCAGCTCCCGCTCCAGGTCCAGCCGGCGGACCAGCTGCTCCTCCAGGTAGGCGTCGTACCACTCGACCCGGTCCCGGCCGAGCTGCACCGCGCGCCGCCGGGCCAGGTCGGCCTGGCGTAGCACGTCCTCCGGATCGCCGCCGGTGGTCTCCGCCAGCCCGATGCTGGCCCGCACGTGGACCATGATGCCGCCCGGACCGGGGTACGGCTCGGCGAGCGCGGCCAACAACCGGTGCCCGAGCGCGTACGCCGGCACCGGCCCGAGGTCGGTGAGCACGGCGAACCCGGCGTCGCCGACGCGGGCGACCAGGTCGTGGGCGCCGCAGCCGGCGCGGAGCCGCCGGCCCACCTCGGCCAGGACCGGCCCGGCCGGCGCCAGGTCGTCGTGCAGGTCCACCAGGAGCAGCGCGCCGCCGCTGCGCAGGGGCAACGCCCGCGCCAGCTCGGCCCGGGTCAACGGCGCCGGCTCACCGGCGTCGCCGCCTCCGCCGACGAGGCGCCGCAGCCACTCCTCGCTGGCGGCGAGCCGCTCCACCCGGTGCCGCTGGTCGGCCGCGGCCAGCAGCTCACTGACCATGATCGGCGGAATGATCGACAACCCCAGGGCCATGGCCGCCGGGGTGAACTCCCCGACCGTACCCAGATGCACGCCGGCGGCCAGGGCGGCGATGCCGGCCGGCGCGGTGAGCCGGGGCCACGCGGCCGGCGCGGCGCCGCGGTGCGGTCGCTCCCCGGCCGAGGTACGCCGCGCGCCGGCGGCGGTGAGCAGCGCGCCGGCCAGCACCGGCGGCGCGACGGCCGACAGGGCGCGGTCCGGCGCGTCGTACGCCAGCAGCACCACGAGCAGCGCCAACCCGCCGAGCGTGAGCCCGGCCCCGGCGTGGCAGCGCGCGGCTCCCGGCCGCCGCCGGCGTTCGGCGAGCGCGGCCGTCACCAGCACGGCGAGCGTCGCCGCCCCGCCCACGCTGGCGACCAGCCCGGCCGGCGGCACCGGCCCGGCGGGAAGGAGCATCCAGCCGGCGAAGGCCAGGCTGACGCCGAGAGCGAGCGCGTCGACCGCCCGACGCAGCCGCTCGCGACAGGCGAGCCGGGAACGGCCGGGCAGGCGGAACAGGGCCGTGGCGTAGAGCGGCGTGGCGAGGCCCAACCCGACGAGCGCGACCGGCAGCCGGTGCGCCCGATCGCTCAGCGGCAGCACCGCGACCGTGAGGCCGGCGACCAGGACGGCGGCGTCGAGGATCGCGGCGACCCGCCGGGACAGCGCCACCCGGCGCGCCCGCCGCCCGGTCGCCGAGCCGCCCGCCCAGCCCACCGCGCGCTCGTGGCGCGTGGCTGCCGGCGTGGGTGGGACGCCGGCGAGCCAGGCGAGCCGGACACAGGCGAGGGCGGAGCCACCGGCGACGGCGAGCGCCGCGGCGGCCGGGCCGGGCACGAGCCCGGCGATGCCTGCCAGCAGGAATAACGCGCCGCTGAGTGAGGCGGCGAAATCGGGCAGGAGGGGCCACCGGCGGGGACCGGTGGGAGGCATGACGAGCACGGCGGTCGCCTTCGTGAGGGGGCACGGGGCGGTGCGGTTGCGGTGCGACGTGCGGGTTGCCCGGGGTGGGCAAGCTGCATCGGCGGGGACCGATGCGGCCATGCCTAGAAACGATTCCGGACGCGACGGGTGACGCGACACCACTAGTGACCTCCATCACACGCCAACGTGACCGGCGTGCGGCGGCCGGGCGGGAGAGTCGGCTGGGCGGGTGGGATCATCGGAGGGTGAGCCGCGCCGACACCGTCCACTTCCGCCACAACCAGGCCATCCTGGTGGCCGCGATCGTCGCCTTCATCGGCGCGCTGCCGCTGGCCACCGCCCGCTGGTGGCTGCTCTGGGTGCTGCTCGTCCCGCTCGTGATCGGAATCTGGGTGTGGCGGGCCGGCACCGATGCCGACGCCCGGGAGCTGCGACTGCGTGCCCTCGTCGGGCAACGACGGGTGCCCTGGGACCGGGTGACCGAGCTGGGCGGCGGTCCCCGCGGCCGGGCGATCGCCCGACTTGACGACGGTCAGGCACTGGTGCTGCCCGCGGTGCGCGCCACCGACCTGCCCCGCCTGATCGCCGCCACCGGCCAGGCGCTACCCCACGACGACAGCGCCGATCAGTAGCCGTCGGTCACCCGGTTCGCCAGCTCCTCCCCCGCCGCGAAGCGGCGCAACTGCGCCCCCACCAGCCGGTACGCACGCGGCAACAAGCCCCGCACCGACCCGGCTACGTGCGGGGTGAGCAGCACGTTCGGCAGCTCCCAGAGGGGGTGGTCGGCGGGCAGCGGCTCCGGGTCGGTGACGTCTAGCGCGGCCCGCAGCCGTCCCGATGCCAGCTCGGCGAGCAGTGCCGGCGTGCGGGCCACCGGCCCCCGTGCGGCGTTCACCAGCAGCGCGCCGTCCGGCATCGCGGCAAGGAAGCGCTCGTCGACCAGGCCCCGGGTCTGCTCGGTCAGCGGCACCAGCAGCACCACCACGTCCGCCGTGGGAAGCAGGGTGGGCAGCTCGGCCACCCCGTGCACCTGCTCGTCCGGGCGCGGCGTGCGGGCGACCAGGGTGAAGCTCACCTCGAACGGGGCGAGCCGGGCGCGCACCGCCGCGCCGATCGAGCCGGCGCCGACGATCAGCACCCGCTTGCCGGCGAGCTCGTCGGTCGGGGCCACCTCGTCGTACGCCCATTCCCGGCGGGCCTGGGCGCGGGCCAGCGGCGCGAACCCGCGCAGCGCGGACAGGATCGCGGTGACCACCCACTCCGCGGTGGCCGAGTCGTGCACGCCCCGGGCGTCGCAGAGCGTCACACCCTCGGGCACCCGCTCGACCCAGGCGTCCGCGCCGGCGGAGAGAAGCTGCACCACCTCGACGTCCGGCAGCTCGGCCAGGAGCGCTCCGGCGTCCGCGCCGGAGAGGAAGGGGGGCACCCAGAACCGCACGTCCGCCGGCGGGGAGGGGAGCCGGGCCGGATCCGCGAGCACTTCCACGGTGACGTCGGGTGGCAGCTCACCGAGCAGTCGGTGGCCCTCGGGGTGTGGGATCCATACCTTCACGATCGTCGACGATATCCGTACCCGCAGGTCGGCGCCGTTCAGGCAGTGACGAACGCCCCGCCGCGGGTCGGACACACGTGCGACAGGGTTTAATCGGGGGCGGGACGCCGGCCGGCGTCGCGACGGCGCAGGGCAGGGGGGCGATGAGCCAGGACGACCCGGAGCGGAGGGCGGCGCCGATTCCCGCGCTCACCGACCCCGCCCGGCTTCGGTCCCTCGACGAGACCCGCCTCGACGCGGAGCCCGATGAGGCGTTCGACCGATTTGCCCGGCTGGTCGGCGACCTGCTCGACGTCCCGGTCGCGCTGGTGTCCCTGGTCGACGCGGACCGCCAGTTCTTCCCCGGCGAGACCGGGTTGTCGCAGCCCTGGGCGGCTCGCCGGGAGACCCCGCTCAGTCACTCGTTCTGCCAGCACGTCGTCGACACCGAGGCCCCGATGGTGCTGCCCGACGCCCGCCTCTACCCCCGGGTCCGGCAGAACCTCGCCATCGAGGACCTGGGCGTGGTGGCGTACGCGGGAATGCCGCTCACCGACCTGGACGGGCGGGTGCTGGGCTCGCTCTGCGCGATCGACAGCAAGCCCCGGGCCTGGACGAAGGAGCAGCTGCGGACGCTCGCCGACCTGGCCGCCGCCTGCTCCTCGGAGCTGCGGCTGCGGATCGCGGTCCGCGGCGCCGAGCAGGCCCGCCGCCGCGCCGAGGAGGCGCACGACCGGCTCGCCATGCTGGCCGGGATGAGCGAGATGCTCGGCGGCACGCTCGACCTGGGCACCGCGGTCGATCGTCTCGCGCACGCCATGGTTCCGCTGCTCGCCGACTGGTGCCTGATCACGCTTGTCGATCCAGCGGGGCGGCCTCGCGGCGTCTCCGGCGCGCACCGCGACCCCGGGCGCGAGGCCGACCTGAACCTGTTCGCCCAGTTGTTGACCACCGGGCTCGGTCCGGAGTCGCTGATCCGGTCGGTGGTGCGCACCGGCCGGCCGGTGATGCGCGACACCGCCGGCCTCGACGACGTGGCGCGCGGCACCACCCGTCCGGAGCTGGTGCCGCTCGCCGACCGGCTCGGCATCGGCTCCCACCTGACGGTGCCGATCACCGCCGTCGGCGACCGGGTGATCGGCACCGTCACGCTCGTCAACCGGCCGGGCCGGCGCGGCTTCGACCCGAGCGACCTCCGGACCGCGCAGGACATCGGGGTACGGGCCGGGCAGGCGGTCGGCAACAGCCGGCTCTACGGCGAGCAGCGGCACGTCGCGGAGGTGCTCCAGCACAGCATGCTGCCGGTGCTGCCGACAGTGCCGGGGATCGAGCTGGCCGCCCGGTACCTGCCGGCGGCGGATCGGGTTGAGGTCGGCGGCGACTGGTACGACGCCTTCGTCCAGCCCGACGGCGAGCTGGTCGCCGCGATCGGCGACGTCGCCGGCCACGACATCGAGGCCGCCGCCACCATGGGCCAGCTGCGCAACCTGGTCCGCGGCAACGCGTACGGGCGGGACGATCCGGTCGAGGATCTGGTGGCCAACCTCGACCGGGCCATCGGCGGGCTGCGGGTGCCCACGGTCGCCACCGCCGTGCTGGCCCGGGTTCGCCCGGCCGACGACGGGCTGCGGGTCCGCTGGTGCAACGCCGGGCACCCGCCGCCGCTGCTGATCCGGGCCGACGGCACGGTGTCGGCGGCGGAGGGTCGCGGCCCCCTGCTCGGCCTGGCCCGACCGCCCCGGCGTACCGGGCGGACGGTGACCCTCGCGCCGGGCGACACGCTGCTGCTGCACACCGACGGGCTGATCGAACGCCGGGACCAGCCGATCGACGAGGGGCAGGCGGAACTTGTCGAGCGGCTCGCCGCCGACGGACCGCAGGTCCCGCTGGCCGCTCTCTGCGACCGCCTCCTCGCCGCCGCGGACCGACGCGAGGACGACGTCGCCGTGCTCGCCCTGCGGGCCGGCTGACCGCCGAACAGCCGACCGCGCGGCGCCGTCGAGAGGCGCCCGGATGACGTACCGGCCTCCGGCACCGCCGGTCCGTCGGCGCGTCCGGCTACGCTGGGTCGGGTGAGCCCGCGTCTGACGTACCCTCGCTTCCTCCGCCCCCGGACGGCGCTGGCGGCGTCCGGCGCGGCGCTGCTGCTGGCCGTTGCCGGCTGCTCCCTCGGCGAGCCCGAGCCGGACCCGGCCGGCGAGCCGCCCAACCTGCCGACGCCGTCGGGCGCGGCCAGTTCCGGCGGGGCCAACCAGCAGGTCGTGGCTACGGTGCTGGCGAAAGGGCTGGCGGTGCCGTGGGCGATCGCGTTCCTGCCCGACGGCGCGGCGCTCGTCACCGAACGCGACAGCGGGCGGATCCTCCAGGTCGGCCCGGAGTCCGGGCCGGACGGGCTCGCCGTGCGGCCGGTGCAGACGGTGCCCGGGGTGGCCGCCGGCGGTGAGGGCGGTCTGCTCGGCATCGCCGTGTCCCCCGGATACGCCCGGGACCGCACGGTGTTCGTCTACTACACGGCCGAGGACGACAACCGGATCGCCAAGCTGCAACTCGGCCAGGCGCCGACGCCGATCCTCACCGGCATCCCCAAGGCCGGCAACCACGACGGCGGCGGGTTGGGTTTCGGCCCGGACGGTTTCCTCTACGCGAGCACCGGGGACGCCGGGCGCACCGAGAACGCCCAGGACCCGAAGAGCCTCGGCGGCAAGATCCTGCGGATCACCCCGGCCGGGAAGCCGGCCCCGGGCAACCCGACCGCCGGTTCCCCGGTGTGGTCGTCGGGGCACCGCAACGTGCAGGGTTTCGCCTGGATGCCGGACAAGCGGATGTACGCCGTGGAGTTCGGCCAGAACACCTGGGACGAGATCAACCAGATCAACAAGGGCGGCAACTACGGCTGGCCGCAGGTCGAGGGACGCGGCGAGGACGCGCGCTACGTGAACCCGATCGTGCAGTGGCGCACCGGTGACGCCTCCTGCTCCGGCCTGGCCGCGGTGGAGCGGTTGCTTGTCACCGCCTGCCTGCGCGGTCAGCGGCTGTGGCTGGTCGAGCTGGCCGACAACGGGACCGTCCTCGGCCAGCCGCGTGAGCTGCTCACCGGCCGGTACGGTCGGCTGCGTGCCGCGACCGCGGCGCCGGACGGCTCGATCTGGGTCAGCACCTCGAACCGGGACGGCCGGGGCAAGCCGGCGGCCGATGACGACCGGCTCCTGCGCCTGGTCTTCGCCGACGGCGGCGCGGGCCGGAGCTGATCCACTTCCGGCAGGTTTGCCAAGATCACCCAACGGGCAGGCAGAATCTCAGCATGGACGGCCAGGAGAACGAAGAGCAGCGCGCCGGAGACCCGAAGTCCCCGGCCACCGGGCGTGCCCGCCGCTTCCCGGCGTGGCGGCCCGGCCCCCGCCTGCGCCGGGTGGGCGTGGTGCTGGCCGTGCTCGCGGTCACGCTCGGCGGCATCGTGGTCGGCACGTACGCCGGTGGCCACGTCGGCACCGACATCGGCCCGTTCCGGGCCGAACTGACGCTCAGCCCGTCCCTGAACGGCGGGACCACCGTCGACATCCCGCCGCTGGGCGCGCTGCTGCTGGACAGCCACACCGGGCCGGCGTACCTGACCGTCAAGGTGGGCTCACTGGACCAGGGGCGCACCGAGGCGCTGCTCGGCGATCCCGCGAGCATCAGCCGGGCCAGCCAGTCGGCGGTGGAGGACGTCCGCGCCGGGGTGATGCGGCTCGGCCTGAAGACGCTCGCCTCGACGGTGCTGGCCACCCTGATCCTGGCCGGGCTGGTCTTCCGCGACGTCCGGCGCACCGCCTGGGCCGGCGGGCTGGCCCTCGCCGTCACCGCCGGCAGCCTCGGCCTCGCCGCGGCCACCGTGCGCCCGCAGGCGATCGAGGAGCCGCGGTACGAGGGGCTGCTCGTCAACGCGCCGGCGATCGTCGGTGACGCCCGCCGGATCGCCGACGACTACACCAAGTACGCCGAGCAGCTCCAACATCTGGTCGGCAACGTCAGCAAGCTCTACACCACCGTCTCCTCGCTGCCGGTGGTGCAGCCGTCCCCCGGCACCACGCGGGTGCTGCACGTCTCCGACATGCACCTCAACCCGACCGGCTGGCAGTTGATCCGTACGGTGGTCGAGCAGTTCGGCATCGACGTGGTGATCGACACCGGTGACCTGACCGACTGGGGCAGCGAGCCGGAGGCGTCCTACGTCGGCTCGATCGGCCTGCTCAAGAAGCCGTACGTCTACATCCGTGGCAACCACGACTCGCCGCGCACCGCCGCGGTGGTGGCCCAGCAGCCGAACGCGGTCGTGCTCGACAACTCGACCACGACCGTGGCGGGGCTGACCATCGCCGGCATCGGGGACCCCCGGTTCACCCCGGACAAGGAGACCTCACCGGCCGGCAGCGGCCTCACCGCGGCGGTCGCGGACCAGGTCATCGGCGCCGGTGAGCAGCTCGCCGCCACGGTCGAGAAGTCACCCCGGAAGGTGGACATCGCGCTCGTGCACGACCCGGCGTCGGCCGGGCCGCTCTCCGGCATCACGCCGCTGGTGCTCTCCGGGCACAAGCACGCCCGGCAGGTGTCGAAGCTGCCGCAGGTGCCGGGGGAGCAACCGACGACGCTGATGGTGGAGGGCTCGACCGGCGGTGCCGGGCTGCGCGGGCTGGAGGGCGAGAAGCCCACCCCGCTGACCATGACGGTGCTCTACTTCGACGAGCAGAAGCTGCTCCAGGCGTACGACGAGATCACCGTGGGCGGCACCGGGCAGTCGCAGGTCAACCTGGAACGGCACGTGATCCGGGACCCGGCGAAGGGCGACGAGGTGCCGGTCACCCCGACGCCCACCCGGGGTGCGCCGGAGTCGCCGTCGCCGTCCCCGTCGGCGAACGCGACGAGCCCGACCCCCACCACCACCGGCTGACCCCCACACACCATCACCCTGAGTAACATACGCGTTCGAGCGGAGGAGGGCTCGTCCGCGCCTTTGCTCTGCAGCCATCCACGCAGCAGGCACCCAGCGTCACCCAATCGGCCCGACACCATAAATGGGTTAGCTTCTATAGAGACAGCTCAGCGCGATGATGCGGATGTGGCTGCAGAGCAAAGGCACCGAAGACCCTTCGTCCGCCCGAGGCAGTGTCCTTACTCTCAGTAATCACACGTCAAGGTTGCGCTGCGTAATCTGCGCCGCGCGGCCCCGGCGGACCACCCGGCGCCCGGCAGCCGCCCCCGCTGAGGCCGCTCGCGTACCAGGACTCCGGCGTCGACCCGGCCCAGCTCCCGAATCGGCCGGGTCGGTTTCACCCTTGATCGACTCCACTTCGGCGAGATGGCGGTATCTCGGCCCCGCAACCCCGCCACTTCGCCGAAATGGAGTCGATCAAGGGCGCGTTCTCGCTTTCCGGGACTGGCCGCACGGTGGTCTGCGCAGGCGGAGTGGGCCGGGCGGGCCAGGCTGGCGGGGCGGGCGGGTCAGCGCAGCGCCAAGGCCGCGAGGGCGGCGTTGACGATGCTGCCGGGCAGCAGGTCGTGCAGCTCGTACAGCTCGCGCACGCTGCCGGACTGACCGAACTCGTCCACCCCGAGCGGCACCGCCGGAGCGCCGACCGCCGAGCCGAGCCAGGCCATCGCGTGCGAGGCCGCGTCGTGCACGGTGACCACCGGCACCCGGTCGGCGAACGCCGACCGCAGCGCGCCGGGCACGCTCGGCACGGTCGCGGTCCGCACGCCCTGACGCAGGGTCCGCTGCCACGCCCGGTAGAGCCGGTCCAGGCTGGTCACGTCCACCACGTGCGCCGCGACGCCCTCCTCCGCCAGCTCCGCGGCGGCGGCCAGGACCTCGGGCAGCACCGCGCCGGACGCGGCGAGCTGCACCACCGGGGCGTCCGCGAGATCGGGGTACGCCTGGTGCGCGTCGACCAGCCGGTAAGCGCCGGCCACCACCTGCCGGCGCAGCACCGCGTCCCCGAGCCGGGCCCGGGCCGCCTCGAACGGCGCCTGGTCCACCGGCCGGGTGCTGAGCCGGAAGTAGTACGCCCCGTCCTCGGCCGGCGCGGCGGTCGCGGCCGGCGCGCCGCCGCCGGCGATCTGACCGAGCGCGTCGCAGAGCAGCCAGTCGAGGCTGCCGGCGTACGCGGGCTCCAGGAACGTCACCCCCGGCAGTTCCAGGCCGACGGAGGCGGTGATGGTGGACTGGTGCGCGCCGCCCTCGGGGGCCAGCGTGATGCCGGACGGGGTGCCGGCCACCACGAACCGGGAGCCCGAGTAGGTGCCGTAGAGGAACGCGTCCAGCCCGCGCAGCACGAACGGGTCGTAGACCGTGCCCACCGGCAGCAGCGGCTGGCCGGACAGGTCCCACGACAGGCCGAGCTGACCCAGCAGCAGGAACAGGTTCATCTCGGAGATGCCCAGCTCGATGTGCTGCCCGGCGGGGCTCTCCGTCCAGCGCAGCATCCGGTCGGAGGTCCACGACCGTTGCTCGGTCGGCGCGAACACGCCCGTCTTGTTGATGAACCCGGCCAGGTTCGTCGAGGTGGCCACGTCCGGCGCAGTGGTCACCAGGTAGGGCGCGACCTGCGGGTCCCGGGCCAGGTCGACGAGCACCCGGCCGAAGACCTCCTGGGTGGAGACCGGCTTGTTGACGCGTACCCTCGTGGTTTCCGGAACGGTGACGCCCAGCGCCCGCTCGCGCGGCGGGCGGGACAGCGCCTCCCGGCGCTCGCCGGCCCGGATGCCCGCCGCCGACGCGGGGTCGAAGCGGTCCCACTCGGTCTCCGGAGTCAGGCCGTTCGCGGCGCGCAGCGCGTCCACCTGTTCGGTGCTGAGCAGCGCCGAGTGGTTGCGCGGGTTCCCGGCGATCGGCAGGCCCCAGCCCTTCACCGTGTACGCGAAGACCACGCTGGGCCGGTCGGTGACCGCGTCGCACTGGGCGTAGGCGTCGAGCATCGCCTGCGCGTCGTGCCCGCCCAGGTCGGTGACGAGCGGGCCCAGCTCGTCGTCGCCGATGTCGGCGACGAACGCGGCCACCCCGGCCGGCGCGCCGTCCAGGAACTGCGTGCGCAGCTCCGGACCGGCCAGCCCGAACAGCGACTGGTACTGCTCGTTGGGCATCAGGTCGATCCAGTCGCGCAGCGCCGCGCCGCCCGGCCGGGTGTACGCCTCGGCGAGCCGGCGGCCGTACTTGACCTCCACGACGTGCCAGCCGGCCGCCTCGAACTGGCCGCGCCACTGGTTGATCCGCACCCCGGGCACGACCCGGTCCAGCGACTGCCGGTTGAAGTCGACGAGCCACATCACGTTGCCCAGCCCGGTGGTGGCCGGGTCGGCGACCGCCTCCCAGATGTTGCCCTCGTCCAGCTCGGCGTCGCCGATCAGCGCGACGAACCGGGAGTGCGGACGCGCGCCGAAGTGCGCGTCGACGTAGCGGCGGGTGACGGCGGCGAACAGCGGCGCGGCGGCGCCCAGGCCGACCGAGCCGGTGGAGAAGTCCACCTCGTCGGGGTCCTTGGTGCGTGACGGGTACGACTGGAGGCCGCCGCGGGCGCGCAGCTTCGGCAGGTAGGACCGGTCGAGGTTGCCGAGCAGATACTGGATGGCGTGGAACACCGGGGAGGCATGCGGCTTCACCGCGACCCGGTCCTCGGCGTCCAGGTGCTGGAACCAGAGCGCGGTCATCGCGGTGACCAGCGACGCGCTCGACGCCTGGTGGCCGCCGACCTTCACCCCGTCGCCGGTGTCCCGGTCGTGGTTGGCCGCGTCGACGATGCGGGTGGCGAGCCAGAGCACCCGGCGCTGGATCTCGTCGAGGACGTGCTCGTTCACGGTGACTCCATCCGGGCGTCGCCGTTGACGCCCTGTTGGGGTGGGGGTAAGGCGGGGCCCCCGCTTAACGCATTCTGCATAGGCGGGGGCCCCTTTTAACACTTGTCAGGCAGCGCCGAGGCGCTCCAGGATCAGCTCGCGGACGGTCTTCGCGTCGGCCTGGCCACGGGTGGTCTTCATGACCGCGCCGACGAGCGCGCCGGCCGCCGCGACCTTGCCGCTGCGGATCTTGTCGGCGATCTCGGGGTTGGCGGCGATCGCCTCGTCCACGGCGGCGGTGAGCGCGCCCGTGTCCGAGACCACCTCCAGGTTGCGGTTCGTCATGATCTCGGTCGGCGAACCCTCGCCGGCCACCACGCCCTCCAGCACGGCACGGGCCAGCTTGTCGTTGAGCTTGCCGGCGTCGACAAGCCCCTGAAGCTCCGCCACCTGCGCCGGGGTGGCGCCCACGTCGGCCAGCTCCACGCCCGTTTCGTTGGCGCGGCGGGACAGCTCGCCCAGCCACCACTTCCGGGCCGCCGCCGGGGTGGTCCCGGCAGCCACGGTCGCCTCGATCAGCTCGACCGCACCGGCGTTGACCACCGACTCCATGTCCAGGTCGGACAGGCCCCACTCCTGCTGGATCCGCTTGCGGCGCAGCCGCGGCAGCTCCGGCAGGGCGGCCTTCAGCTCTGCCACCCACGCGGTGTCCGGCGCCAGCGGCACCAGGTCCGGCTCCGGGAAGTAGCGGTAGTCGGTGGCGGTCTCCTTGGACCGGCCCGAGGTGGTGTCGCCGGTGTCCTCGTGGAAGTGCCGGGTCTCCTGGACGATCCGGCCACCCGCGTCCAGCACCGACGCCTGGCGCAGCATCTCCGACCGGACCGCCCGCTCCACCGAGCGCAGCGAGTTGACGTTCTTGGTCTCGGTGCGCGTGCCCCACTCCTCGCCCGGCAGGTTCAGCGAGGTGTTGACGTCGCAGCGCAGCGAGCCCTCCTCCATCCGCACGTCCGAGACACCGAGCGAGCGGACCACGTCGCGCAGCTCCGCCACGTACGCCCGGGCGATCTCCGGGGCGAGCGCGCCGGTGCCGGGGATCGGCTTGGTGACGATCTCCACCAGGGGGATGCCGGCCCGGTTGTAGTCGACGAGCGACTCGGTGGCGCCGTGGATCCGGCCGGTCGCGCCGCCGACGTGCAGCGTCTTGCCGGTGTCCTCCTCCAGGTGCACCCGCTCGATGCCGATCCGCACCAGCTCGCCGTTGACCTCGACGTCCAGGTAACCGTCGAAGCACAGCGGCTCGTCGTACTGGCTGATCTGGAAGTTCTTCGGCATGTCCGGGTAGAAGTAGTTCTTCCGGGCGAACCGGCACCACTCGGCGATCGAACAGTTCAGCGCCAGCCCGATCCGGATGGTCGCCTCGATGGCCGCCTTGTTGGCCACCGGCAGCGAGCCGGGCAGGCCCAGGCAGACCGGGCAGACCCGGGTGTTCGGCTCGCCACCGAAGTCGGTCGGGCAGCCGCACCACATCTTGGTGTTCGTGCCCAGCTCGACGTGGGTCTCCAGGCCGATCACCGGTTCGTAGCGCGCGACGACCTCGTCGTACGCGGGCAGTGTCGTCGTCATCTGCTCCTGCCTCACAGTGCCGGTGGGGTGAACGTGCCGACCGTCGACTCCAGCGCGGCGGCGACCCGGTACATCCGGTCGTCGGCCATGGTCGGAGCCATGATCTGCAGGCCGACCGGGAGCCCGTCCGACAACCCGCACGGCACCGAGATGGCCGGGCCGCCGTACAGGTTCGTCGGGATGGTGAACAGGTCGGCCAGGTACATCTGGTAGGGATCCGAGGTGCGCGCGCCGATCGGGAACGCCACGAACGGGGTGGTCGGCGAGATCAGCGCGTCCACCTGCTCGAACGCGGCGGTGAAGTCGCGGGTGATGAGCGTGCGCACCTTCTGCGCCTGACCGTAGTAGGCGTCGTAGTAGCCCGAGGAGAGGGCGTACGTGCCGATCATGATGCGGCGCTTCACCTCGGGCCCGAAGCCGGCCTCGCGAGTCAGCGACATGACCTCCTCCAGCGACCGGTTGCCGTCGTCGCCGACCCGCAGGCCGAACCGGACGCCGTCGAACCGGGCCAGGTTGGAGGAACACTCGCTCGGCGCGATCAGGTAGTAGGCCGGCAGCGCGTACGAGAAGTGCGGGCAGGACACCTCGACGATCTCGGCGCCCAGCTTGGCCAGGGCCTCCACGGACTCCCGGAACGCGGCCATCACGCCCGGCTCGGCGCCCTCGCCGGTGAACTCGGTGACCACGCCGAGCTTGACGCCGGTCAGGTCACCGCCCGCGCCCAGCTTCGCCGCGCCCACCACGTCCGGCACCGGGGCCGGGATCGAGGTGGAGTCGCGCGGGTCGTGGCCGGCGATCACCTGGTGCAGCAGCGCGGCGTCGAGCACGGTACGCGCGCACGGGCCGGGCGTGTCGAGCGACGAGGAGAACGCGACGAGCCCGTATCGAGAAGTGCCGCCGTAGGTGGGCTTGGCGCCGACGGTGCCGGTGACCGCGCCGGGCTGGCGGATCGAGCCGCCGGTGTCCGAGCCGATCGACAGCGGCGCCTCGTACGCGGCGAGCGCCGCGGCGCTGCCACCGCCGGAGCCGCCCGGGATCCGGTCGAGGTCCCACGGGTTGTGGGTCGGCCCGTACGCCGAGTATTCGGTGGAGGAGCCCATGGCGAACTCGTCCATGTTGGTCTTGCCGAGCATCACCGTGCCGGCGGCGCGCAGCCGCTCGACGATCGTCGAGTCGTACGGCGGGCGCCAGCCCTCCAGGATCTTCGACCCGACCGTGGTCGGCACGCCCCTGGTGGTGAGCACGTCCTTGACGGCGACCGGCACGCCTGCGAGTGGGCCCAACTCCTCGCCCGCGGCCCGGCGCTCGTCCACGGCCCGCGCGGCGGCGAGCGCGCCCTCGGTGTCGACGTGCAGGAACGCGTGCACCCGGTCGTCGACGGCGCCGATCCGGTCGAGGTGGGCGCGGGTGACGTCGACCGCGGAGGTCTCCCCGTTCGCCACCAGGCCGGCGATCTCGACGGCGGTCATCTTCGTCAGGTCGGTCATGACGCCACATCCTCGTCCAGGATCCGCGGGACGCGGAACCGCTGCTCCTCGGCGTCGGGCGCACCCGACAGCGCCTCCTGCGGGGTCAGGCTCGGCGTCACCACGTCCTCGCGGAGCACGTTGGTCAGCGGCACCGAGTGGGACGTCGGCGGGATGTCCGCCGCGGCGACCTCGCCGACCTGCGCGACCGACTGGAGGATCACGTCGAGCTGGCCGGCGAAGGTGTCCAGCTCCTCCTCGGTGACGGCGAGCCGCGACAGTCGCGCGAGGTGCGCGACCTCCTCGCGGGAGATGGCGGCCATCGGGTGCCCCCTTCGTGGCTGTCTGAGAGACGTCTGCGGTGTGCCGGCCGCGCGTACGACGGTGAACGATAACGCGTGGTGACCGGAGCGAGTCTATTGTCCCGCCGTCACGTCGACGCCTTCGACTCCCCCTCCGCCTCCGGCCCGCCCTGGCCCTCGCCCTCCACCGGCGCCGGGTGGATCGGGCGGTACCGCGACAGCCAGGTGATCAGCTCCTCCGCCGGCATCGGCCGGGCGTGGAACCAACCCTGCGCCACGTCGCAGCCGGCGGCGTGCAGCAGCCGCCAGGTGCGCTCGTCCTCCACCCCCTCGGCGACCACCCGCAGCCCGAGCGCGCCGGCCAGCTCGATCATCGAGCGGACGATCGCCGCGTCGTCCGGGTCGTCGGCCATCCCCAACACGAACGACCGGTCCACCTTCACCTCGGACAGCGGGAGTCGACGCAGGTGCTGCAACGACGAGTAGCCGGTGCCGAAGTCGTCGAGCGCGATACCGACCCCGATCCGGTGCAACTGGGTGATGCTTGCGAGCACCCGCCGGGGGTCGGCCATCAGCGCGCCCTCGGTGATCTCTACCTGGAGCCGTTCCGGCGGCAACCCGTACCGGGCGAGCCGGTCGGCGATCTGGTCGGCGATCTCGCCGGTGTGCAGGTCCCGGACGCTGACGTTGAGCGCGGCGCGCAGTGGGAGCCCGGCCGCGAACCACTTGGCGAGCTGCTCCACCACGTCGTCCACCACTCGGCGGGTGAGCAGCCGCATGACCGCACTCTGCTCGGCGACCTGGATCAACTCCCCCGGATCGACCATCCCCCGGCGCGGGTGCCGCCAGCGCAGCAGCGCCTCGACGCCGACCACCTCGCCGGTCGCGATGGCGATCTGCGGCTGGTAGTACATGGTGATCTCGCCCGGGTCCTCCATCTCGCGCACCTGCGCGCGATCCCCTGTCACACCGCCGACGCCGCCTGTCGCACCGGCGACGGGGAACGCTCGGGCGGCGGGCGCGGCGTGCGCGCCCGGCGCGGACGACGCGTCCACGGCCGGCGCGGCGTCCACGGCCGGCGCGGCGTCCACGGCCGGCGCGGCGTCCACGGCCGGCACGGCCACCAGGGCGGATGCGGCGTCGGGGACCGGCGCCGCCACCGGGGCCGGCTCGCTGCCGGGCCGTACCGGGCCGGTGGGAACGCCGGTACGCGCGGACCGGCGCCGGATCGGGTCGGCGCCGGTGAGGATCCGATCGATCAGTTCGTCGTCGGTCCGCGCCTCGACCCGGGCCCGCCGCCACCGCAACCGCCACCGGGCCGGAGCGTCGGCGGGTCGCACCCCGTCCCGACCGTGATCGCGAACCGGCGGGCCCTCGCGAACCGGCCGCCCGTCGTGGACCGCCCGCCCGTCGTGGACCGCCCGCCCGTCATGGACCGCCCGCCCGTCGTGGACCGGCCGCCCGTCGTGGACCGCCCGCCCGTCGTGGGCCGGCCGGGCGGTGGGCAGGTCCGGCGTCAGCGCGGCGCCGTCACCTCCGCGGACGCCCACCGGCTCGCCGGGCGACGGGGACTCCAGCGCCCGGCGCAGGTCGGCCAGGAGGCTCAGTCGTTCGGCCGAGTTGTGGTCGGACTCCGGGGCGTACACCGCGACGGTGTCGTTGCGCTGCTTGGCGTCGTACATGGCGACGTCGGCGTGCCGCATCAGGGTGGCGAAGTCCTCGCCGTGCTCGGGGAAGAGCGCGACGCCTATCGACCCGCCCACGTCGAGCGGCAGCCCGTCCAGCGGCACCGGCTCGGCGAGCGCGGCAACCACCAGGTCGGCCCGCTCCCGCGCCGCCCCGACGCCGGCCAACCGGGGTACGACGATGGCGAACTCGTCGCCGCCGAGCCGCGCCACCAGCTCGCCGTCGTCGACGACGTCGATCAGCCGGGCGCTCACCTCGACCAGCAGCCGGTCACCGACCGCGTGCCCGAGCGCGTCGTTGACGTTCTTGAACCGGTCGAGGTCGAGCAGCAGCAGGGCCAGGTGGGCGTCCGGCTCACCCCGGGCGGCCCGCTCGGCGTGCAGGTGCACCTGCTCGGCCACCTCAGTCAGCAGCGCCTTGCGATTCGGCAGCCCGGTCAGCGGGTCGAGGTCGGCGAGCTGTTCCCGTTCGTCGGAGAGCCGGGCCATCCGGTAGACCGCGAAGAGCGGCACCAACACCAGCGGGATCAGCGCCGCGCTGGTCGCGGCGGCGGCCACCAGTACCGGCGCGAGCAACAGCAGCGAACCGGTGGAGAGCAGCTCGTAGGCCAGTCCGAGCCGGACCGCGGGCCACCACCGGTGCCCGAACCGCAGCCGGATGGCGGTGTTGACCAGGCCGTAGTTGACCAGGAACCAGGCCACCGTGGCGCCGCCCACCGCCGCCACGTCGGTCCAGTGCAGCCGACCGCCGCCGAACAGCTCGCCCGGGCCGAACCGGGTGACCGCGTACGCGGCGGCGAGCGCGCACGCGTACTGGGCGGCGTTGAAGGCGGTGCGCCAGGCGGCGTAGCCGAGCCGCCAACCGGAGACGGCCACGGCCACGGCCTGCACCGCCACCGCCGGGCCGAGCCCCCAGCCGAGCAGGATGGCGAAGGTGAAGCAGGTGGAGGGGAACACCGCCGAGGTCTGCCGCCGGCCGGGCGGGACGAACGGACGGGCGTCGCAGGCCACGGCGAGCGCCGCCATCGTCCAGAACGCGACCGGCAGCTCGGTCAGCCGACCCGGAAGCCCGGCCAGCGGCCCGATCGAGACGAGCAGGGCGACAAGGCCGACCGCGCCGACGAAGCCGAAGAACGGCCCGCTCCGCCCCGGCGGGACGGAGTTGCGCGGGTCGCCGGTCGCCATCGCACCTCCCGGGAACGGTCCCGGCGCGCGTCGTCACGCGCCGTACGCCAATGAAACGCCCTCCGACCGGCTTTGCCCGGCGCGACAGTCACGAATAGGTGGCAGTCGTAATTAAGTTGGTATCCGGCTGCGGGCGCTGGTCACCCCTCCACGCGGGCCACCGCCCGGGCCGCCTCCGGGCCGGACTCCAGCAGCACCCGGAACCCGTCCTCGTCGAGGATCGGCAGCTTCAGCGTGGCCGCCTTGTCGGCCTTCGAGCCCGGGTTGTCGCCGACCACCACGAAGCCGGTCTTCTTGGAGACCGACCCGGTCACCTTCCCGCCCCGGCTCTGGATCTCCTCCGCGGCCTGGTCGCGGCTGAACCCGGCAAGCGTGCCGGTGACCACCACGGTGACCCCGTCGAGCGGTCGCGGCCCCTCCTCGCCCGCCTCCTCGGCCATCCGTACGCCCGCCTCGGCCCACTTGCGCACCACGTCGCGGTGCCAGTCGACGGCGAACCACTCCTTGATGCTCGCGGCGATCGTCGGGCCGACGCCGTCCACCGAGGACAACTCCTCCTCCGCGGCCTCCTCGATCGCGGTGACCGAACGGAAGTGCCGGGCCAACGCCTGGGCCGCGGTCGGTCCGACGTGCCGGATGGAGAGCGCCACCAGCACCCGCCACAGCTCGCGTTCCCTGGCCACGGCGAGGTTGTCGAGCAGCTTGGTGGCGTTGCTGCCGAGCGTGCCGTCCTTGTTGACGAAGAACGGCGACCGGCTCAACCGCTCGGCGTCGAGACCGAACAGGTCGCCCTCGTCGGCGATGATCCCGGCGTCGAGCAGCGCGGCGGCGCCCTTGTAGCCGAGCACCTCGATGTCGAAGGCGCCGCGGCCGGCCAGGTGGAAGACCCGTTCCCGCAGCTGCGCCGGGCAACTGCGGGAGTTGGGGCAGCGGATGTCGACGTCGCTCTCCTTGGCCGGCGCGAGCGGCGTGCCGCAGGCCGGGCAGGTGGTCGGCATCACGAACGGTCGGGCGTCGGCCGGACGCAGCTCGACCACCGGGCCGAGAACCTCGGGGATGACGTCGCCGGCCTTGCGCAGCACCACCGTGTCACCGATGAGCACACCCTTGCGCTCGACCTCGCGGGCGTTGTGCAGGGTGGCCAGCGCGACCGTGGAACCGGCCACCCGGACCGGCTCCAGGACGGCGAACGGGGTGACCCGGCCGGTGCGCCCCACATTGACGTCGATGTCGAGCAGCTTGGTGTTGACCTCTTCGGGCGGGTATTTGAAGGCGATCGCCCAGCGTGGCGCGCGGCTGGTCGAGCCGAGGCGGCCCTGGATGGAGACCGGATCGACCTTGACCACCACGCCGTCGATCTCGTGCTCGACGTCGTGCCGGTGCTCGGCGTAGTAGGCGATGTATTCGGCCACGCCGGCCAGGTCGTCCACCACCTTCCAGCGGTCGCTTGTCGGCAGCCCCCACGCGCGGAGCGCGGCGTACGCCTCGGACTGCGCGGCCGGGCGATAGCCCTCGCGGGCCCCGATGCCGTGCACGACCAGACGCAGCGGCCGGGAGGCGGTGACCCGAGGGTCCTTCTGACGGAGGCTGCCGGCGGCGGCGTTGCGCGGATTCGCGAACGGCGCCTTGCCCTGCTCGACCAGGCTCGCGTTGAGGTCGGCGAACGCGGCCACCGGGAAGTAGATCTCGCCGCGCACCTCGAGCATCTCCGGCACCTCGGGGACGTCGTCGGCCGGGGTCAGCCGCGCCGGCACCCCCTCGATGCTGCGCACGTTCGCCGTGACGTCCTCGCCGGTGCGCCCGTCGCCACGGGTGGCCGCCCGCACCAGCCGGCCCTTCTCGTAGGTGAGGTTGATGGCCAGCCCGTCGACCTTCAGCTCACAGAGATAGGGCACCGGGCCGCCGGCGTCCCGCTCGACCCGCTCGGCCCAGGCGGCCAGCTCCTCGTCGGCGAACGCGTTGTCGAGCGAGAGCATCCGTTGGGCGTGGGTGACCGGGGTGAAGTCGGTGGAGAACGTGCCGCCGACCCGCTGCGTGGGCGAGTCGGGGGTACGCAACGCCGGGTATTCCGCCTCCAGCGCCTCCAGCTCGCGCAACTGCCGGTCGAACTCCGCGTCGGTGATCGTCGGCGCGTCCAGGACGTAGTAGCGGTATTGGTGCTCGGTCAGCTCCTGACTGAGCGTGGCGTGTCGCTCCCGGGCCTCCGGGGTCGGCTCGGCCCCGGCCGCCGCCTGTTGGGCGGCGTCGATCGTCAGGGGAACCGCTTCTTCGGACACGCTGCCGTCTTCGGACACCGCTGTCGACCTCCCGTGCTCGCGCTACCCGAGAACCGTAGCGGTCGGGGGTGACAACCGTCCGGCCACCGGCTCTGATCAGGCGACCGGCGTCTCGACGGCGTGCGACGCGCCGGCCGAGCCGGCGGGCGCCGGACGTGCGACGATCGCGGCGGCGGCGCTGGGCCGAAGCGGACGAGAGGCGGGGTACGGATGCGCGACGGGCTGATCTGGGCGCTTGTCATCGTGGCCTGCGTGGCCGCGGGCTGGCTGTGGAGCGAGTGGCGTCGTCGGTCCGCCGACCGGCCCGCCCGGACGGGTCGGCGCGGGCGGCCCGGTGACCGGCGACCGGGCGCCGGTGGCGGCAGCCGGCCCGGGAGGACGCCCCGCGGTGGCCGTGCCGGCGGCGGGAGCGGCAGTGGCCGGACCGGCGCGCCACCGCGACCACGCGACGCCGGGCGGCCGGGCCGGGACGTCCCGCGTCCCGGGGAGATCTGGTGGGCCGACGTGCCCTACGCCGACGGCACCGGCTCGAAGGTGCGCCCCTGCCTGGTGCTGCGGGTCGACGGTCGGGACGCCGAGGTCCTGAAGATCACCAGTCAGGACAAGTCGGACCGGGACAACCACGTGTCCATTCCGACCCGGGGCTGGGACGCCGACGCCGAGCACGACAGCTGGTTGGACGTCAGCGAGCCGATCCCGGTGCCGTTGACCGCCTTCGCCGACCGGGCCGGTGACTGCGACGCCGACGTGTGGCGTGGCGTCCGCCGGCTTCCCCATCTCACCGCGTGACGGCATCCCGCACGCCGGGGACGCCGCTCAGTCGAGCGCGGCGGCGAGCGCGGTGAGCTGGTCGGCGTACTCGATCCGGCCCGCCCAGCCGGCCGGCCAGGCCGCCATGCCGTGCGCCGCCCCGACGAACGCGCCGGCCAGCGCCGCGACGGAGTCCGAGTCGCCGGCGGTGGTGGCGCCCCGGGCCAGCGCGCCGACCGGGTCGTCCGGATGCCACAGCACGCAGAGCAGCGCGGTGACGAGCGCCTCCTCCGCGACCCAACCCTCGCCGGTGAGCCGGCACGGGTCGCCACCGTCGTCGGGGCAGGCCAGCGCCGCCTCCAGCCGGCCGAGCACCCGCAGGCAGTCGTCCCAGCCCCGGGCGATGAACTCGGCTGCCGTGGTGCCGCCGGGACGCTGCCACAGGTCATCGAGCCAGTCGCCCCGATAGACCGTGCGCTGCGCGCGGGCCCGCGCGGTGAGCAGGCCGGGCAGCTCCGGCAGTGCCGCGCCGTCGCGCAGCAGCCGGATCGCGTACGCGGTCAGCTCGCTGGCCGCCAGCCCGGTCGGGTGCCCGTGGGTGAGGCCGGCCTGGAGCTGGGCCAGCCCGGCCAGCGTGTCCAGGTCGACGTCGAGCAGCCCGACCGGGGTGACCCGCATGTTCGCGCCGCAGCCCTTCGACCCGGCGACCGTGGCCTCCTGCCAGCGGACCCCCCGATTCAGCTCGGCGCAGGCGCGCAGGCAGGTCATGCCCGGCGCGCGATTGTTCTCCGGGCTGGCCGCCCAGTCGACGAAGCGCTGCCGCAGCAGCGGCTCCACCGCCTCCGGCGTGTACGCGGGCGCGTCGTGCAGCGCCCACGCCACTGCCAGCGCCATCTGGGTGTCGTCGGTGACGAGCGCCGGATCACCCACCAGCTCGCGGGGGCCGGCCGGGCCGTAGCGCCGGACGATCTCGCTGACGGTGAGGAACTCGGTCGGCTTGCCCAGAGCGTCACCGTAGGCGAGGCCGAAGAGCGAGCCGGCGGCACGGCGTTCGGTGGATGAGGTCACGGTGGTGATCATGCACCGGCCGGGCGAACCTCGCGCGTTCAGTCCCAGCAGAGGCAGAACGGGTGACCGGCCGGATCGGCGTAGACCCGGAAGCCCTCCTCCCCACCGGGCAGCCGCCGCGCGCCGAGGGCCAGCGCCGCCTTTTCGGCTGCCTCGATGTCGTCCACCGTCACGTCCAGATGGAACTGCTGCGGTCGCTCCGGGTCGGGCCACTCCGGGGCACGCAAACCTGGTGCCTTCTGGAAGGCCAGCCGCGGCTGGTGCCCCGGCGGGCCGCCGAGCACCACCCATTCGTCGCCCTCGGAGCTCTCCTCGATCAGCGGCAGGCCGAGCAGCTCCGCGTAGAAACCCGCCAACGCGCGCGGGTCGGGACAGTCGATCACGGTGGAACGCAGTCGTCCGATCATGCCCGTCATCCTGCCCCCGGGGTACGACAGGAAAAACGTCACTCCTCGGCGAGCCGCCGGCCGGCGTCGCGGCAGGCGGCCAGCACCGCACGGGCGTACGCCGGGGTGGCGCCGGCCAGGCCGCACGCGGGCGTGACCACCACCTGCCCGGCCAACCGGCGGCGGGGAAAACCGAGCCGGTCCCAGACGCGGCGGACCCGATCCGCGACCTCGGCCGAGGTCGGTGCCCGACCGGACGCGGGCGGCAGCGTCGGCGCGGCGCCGGCCAGTAGCCCGAACCCGGCGTCGATCGCCTCGCCGAGCGGGTCCAGGTCGGTCACCAGCGACAGGTCGAGGGCGACGCCGACCGCGCCGGCGGAGCGGATCAGCTCCAGCGGCACGTCCGGCGCGCAGCAGTGCACGAGCGTAGGAACGCCGGCCGCGTCGAACACGCCGCGCAGCAGCCCCCGGGCCACCTCCGCCTCCACCGGACGGTGGGTGCCGAAGCCGCTTTCGGTGGGCACCCGACCGGCCAGCACCGCCGGCAGGGACGGTTCGTCGAGCTGGAGCAGCACCGAGGCGCGGGGCAGCCGCCGGGCCACCGCCGCCACGTGCCCCCGCAGCCCCTCACCGAGCGAGCCGGCGAGGTCCCGCACCGCGCCGGGGTCGCGCAGCACCCGACCACCGAGCGGCAGCTCCAGCGCGGCGGCCAGGGTGAACGGGCCGGCGGCCTGGATCTTGACCGGACCGGCGTACGCCTCGGCCTGCTCGGCGAGCTGGTCCAGGTCGCGTTCCATCAGGTCACGGGCGCGGCGCAGGTCCCGGCCGGGGCGCGGGGCGATCCGCCAGCGGGCCGCGTACAGCTCGACCGGGAGTTCGACGAGCAGGCCGCCGGCGCGGCCGACGAGGTCCGCCCCCGGCCCCCGGGCGGGCAGCTCCGGCAGGTGCGGCAGGTCGGGCAGCTCGCCGAGAACGATCCGCTGCGCCTCGGCGATGTCGGTGCCGGGCAGCGAACCGATTCCGGTCGCCGCCCCGGCCGGCCAGGGCCACTGCTGATCAGTCACCGCCGAAGCCTATCCACCGTGCCGTCCGCAGCGGTCGGCGCGGCGGTCAGCGGGCCGGAGGCACGGCACGGCGGCGCATCGTCAGGGGTGGGTGACGGATAGGCGCGTGATGCCTCATCAAGTGCCTACAAACTTGATGGCGTAAATGACTCGTCGTGATCAACCCAGGTCCGGGCAGGCGCTCGCCGTGGGAGTCCGATCGCCGTTCGTCGCGGTGACCCATCCACGTCATCAAGTTTCTAGGCGCCTGAAAGCGAGTCCCTCCGCCCGTGCCGCCACACCGGAAATTCGCACCCGGAAGATCGGCGCGGGTCACGGTCCGGCAGCCGATACGCCGGCCGGAGCCACCTCCGGCCGGGCCCGCCCACCGGCGAGGCACCCACCAGCGGGACGCCATCCGGCGAGGGCCCGCTTTTCGGCAGTGCGCCCTCTGGCGGGAGCGTGGCCAGGGGTCCGTTCAGCGAGCGGCCGGTCCGGCCAGGGGCGCTGAGCATGGGACACCGTTCGCTGACGAGGCCGCTGGCGGACCGCCGCGCCCGTCGTCAGGCAGCGGCGATGGTGGCGGAGCCGAGGACCACGTCGCCGGCCGGGTCCGGCCGGTAGGCCACGATCGCCTGGCCGGCGGCGACGCCGCGGAGCGGGCGGCGCAGCGAGGCGTGCAGCCCGTCGGCGTCCACCGAGACCGCGGCCGGCACCACGTCACCGTGCGCCCGCAACTGCACCTCGCACTCGATCGGTCCGTCCGGGCGCGGCCCGCCGGTCCATACCGGACGGGTGGCCCGCACCGAGGAGACCTCCAGCGCCTCGGCGGGGCCGACCATCACAGTGTTGGTCGTCGGCGTGATGGAGAGCACGTAGCGGGGCCGGCCGTCCGGCGCGGGGCGGTCCAGGCGCAGCCCGCGTCGCTGGCCGACGGTGTACTGGTAGGCGCCGCTGTGGTTGCCCACGACCGTGCCGGTGAGCGCGTCCACCACCTCGCCCGGGGCCTCGCCGAGCCGCTCGGCCAGGAAGCCGCGGGTGTCGCCGTCGGCGATGAAGCAGATGTCGTGCGAGTCCGGCTTGTCGGCCACGGCGAGGCCGCGCCGGGCGGCCTCCGCGCGCACCTCGGCCTTGGTGGAGTCGCCGAGCGGGAAGATCGACCGGTCGAGCTGCGCGCGGGTCAGCACCGCGAGGACGTACGACTGGTCCTTGGCCTCGTCGACGCTGCGCCGCAGCAGGCCGTCCGGGCCGAGCCGGGCGTGGTGACCGGTCACCACGGCGTCGAAACCCAGGGCTACGGCCCGGTCCAGCACCGCGGCGAACTTGATCTTCTCGTTGCAGCGCAGGCACGGGTTCGGGGTACGCCCGGCGGCGTACTCGGCGACGAAGTCGTCCACCACGTCGTCCTGGAACCGGTCGGCCATGTCCCACACGTAGAACGGGATGCCGAGCACGTCGGCGGCGCGCCGGGCGTCCCGGGAGTCCTCAAGCGTGCAGCAGCCCCGGGCGCCGGTGCGGTAGGTCTGCGGGTTGCGGGCCAGCGCCAGGTGCACCCCGGTCACGTCGTGCCCGGCCTCCACCGCGCGTGCCGCCGCCACGGCCGAGTCCACCCCGCCCGACATCGCCGCCAGAACTCTCACCGGCCCACTCCCCTCGTCCTCACCGAGGGTATCCGGGTCAGCGGGGCGTGCGGAGGGCGGCCGCGCGGCGGGCCCGCTCCACGGCGGCCGGCAGCGCGGCGATGAGCGCGTCGACGTCCGCGCCGGTGCTCGTGTGCCCGAGCGTGAAGCGCAGCGACGAGCGGGCCCGGTCGTCGTCCGCGCCCATCGCCAGCAGCACGTGCGACGGCTGGGCCACGCCGGCCGAGCAGGCCGACCCGGTCGAGCAGGCGATGCCCTGGGCGTCGAGGAGCAGCAGCAGCGCGTCCCCCTCGCAGCCGGGGAAGGAGAAGTGCGCGTTACCCGGGAGCCGGTCCGTCGGATCACCGTTGAAGATCACCTCGGGCACCGCCCGTCGGACCCGCTCGACCAACTCGTCGCGGAGCGCGGCGATCCGGGCCGCGTACTCCTGCTGGCCCTTGACCGCGGTCTCGACGGCGACCGCGAACGCGACGATGCCGGCGGTGTCGAGCGTCCCGGAGCGGACGTCGCGCTCCTGGCCGCCGCCGTGCAGCAGCGGGGTGGCGGCGACGTCGCGGGCCAGCAGCAGCGCGCCCACGCCGGTCGGGCCGCCCAGCTTGTGCCCGGTCACGGTGAGCGCGGCGACCCCGCTCGCGGCGAAGTCGACGGGCACCTGACCGACCGCCTGGATCGCGTCGGTGTGGAACGGCACCCCGTGCTCGGCGGCGACCGCGGCCAGCTCGGCCACCGGCTGGACGGTACCGACCTCGTTGTTGGCCCACATCGCGGTGACCACCGCCACCCGGTCGCCGTGCGCGGCCAGCTCGGCGCGGAGCCGCTCCGGGTCGAGCCGACCGGCCGCGTCCACCGGCAGCCAGCCGACCTCCGCGCCCTCGCGCCCGACCAGCCAGTCCACCGAGTCCAGCACCGCGTGGTGCTCGACCGCGCTGGAGACCACCCGGATCCGCTCGGCCCGGGCGTCGCGACGGGCCCAGAAGATGCCCTTGACGGCGAGGTTGTCGCTCTCCGTGCCGCCACCCGTGAAGATCACCTCGGAGGGACGGGCGCCGAGCGCGGCGGCCACCCGCTCACGGGACTCCTCCACCCGTCGCCGGGCCCGGCGACCCGCCGCGTGCAGCGACGACGCGTTGCCCACCTCGCGGGCGGTGGCGACGTACGCCTCGAGTGCCTCGTCGAGCATCGGGGTCGTCGCCGCGTGATCCAGGTATGCCATCACCTGTCAGCCTAACGGCCGGCGCGCGGGCGGCCGGTGGCCGGACCGCCCGTCCCGCGCCGGGGTGGGACGGGCGGTCCGCCGCCTCATGCGGGAACGGCGGTGACCACGATGTTGTCGCGGTAGTGCCGGGTCTTCGGATCGAACGGCCCGCCGCAGGTGATCAACGTCAGGCGCGGGCTGCCGTCCCGGGCGAAGTAGCGGTCCAGTGGGATCTTCGTCTTCGTGTACTCCTCCCGGGCCACCACCCGGTAGCGGCGGTCCCGGCCGTCCGAGCCGGTGGCGGTCAGGATGTCCCCCCGGTCCAGCTCGCGGAGCCGGAAGAACGCCCCCTTGCCCTGCTCGGCGCTGTCCACGTGCCCGGCGATCACCACCGAGCCGGCGTCCGCCTCCAGGCCCGGGCCGTGGCGGTACCAGCCGACCTGGTCCACGCTCGGCGGCACCTCGAACTCGTCGGTGCGCTCGTTGATGCCGACCGGGTCGACCGTGGCGGTGACCCCGATCGGCGGAATGCGCAGCCGTACCGGTGGCACGGCCTTCCCGCCCGCCGGCAACGTGCCCGCGTTCACCGGCACCGACGCGCCTCCCGTCGTGGTCGCCGTCGGTGTCGGGGCGGGCGTGCCGCTGGCGAGCGCCGCCGCCTCGTCGGCGCCGACGTCGTCGGCGGGCTGCGACCCGCAGGCCACCAGGGTCGCCACGGTGAGCGCGGCGGCGCCGGCGGCCATCGCCGCCAGCGCCCCGCGGTTGCGCACCGTCACCGGCGACCGGCCCGGGCGGTGGCCACCCGCGCCCCGCCGCCGACCAGGAGCAGTACGCCGGCGCCCGCCAGCACGTACCACCAGGTGTCCACGCCGGTGCCGGCCTGACCGCCGGTGCCGCTCGGGACGCCGCCCGGGGCCGAGTGCAGCCCGCTGATGGTCTGCGCGACCAGGTCCAGGTTCTTGTCGTCGGCGGAGCCGATCGCGTAGACGATGGTGGCGGTGCCCTCCTTGAGGTTCAGGTCGGCCGGGCCGATGGCGACGGTGTCGGTGCCGGCGAGCACCACGTCCGCCTCGACGGTGCCGGCGGTGACGTCGGCCTTGGCCTCCTTCGGGTTGGTCAGGCCCTCGAAGACCGGCTTGCCGCCGGCCCGCACGTCGACCGCCGGGGCGGCGGCGGTGTGCCGGACGATCAGCCGGGCCTTGCCGGCACCCACCTTGGACACGTCGTTGACGAACGGGGTGATCTGCGGCTTGCCGTCGGCGCTCAGGTGGGCGGCGAGGCTGATGTTCGCCCCACCCGGCACCGCGGCGTCGTCGACGGTGAGGATCGCCTTGTCGATCGCCTCGCCGGGCTTGGTCAGGGCGATGTCGTACTCCCCCTCGGGCAGGGTGAGCGGGCCGGCGACGTCGCCGGGCTTGAAGTTGTCGAGCGTCTTCTCGCCGTTGACGTAGACGTCGACCGGGGTGTCCGGGATGCCGTGGACCACGGAGACCTTGGACGAGGCGGCGTAGGCCGGGCTCATGGTGGCGGTCCCGACGCCGGCGAAGGTCAGGGCGGCCACCGCGCCGCCCGCGGCGACCCGACGGAACATGGCGAGCTGCATTTGTCTTCCTCCAGGTGGTTGATACTGATTCGTCAGGCCTGGTGTGCAAACGGGTTACGCCGGCCCGGACGCCACCGGATGCGCTCGCGATTTGTTTTCTTTTTCCGCCGTACGACGCATCCGTCCGGGTCCTCGGCGACGAAGGGGAGGTGACGAGGGTCGTGCCTGTCACACCGGCGGAGTGGAGCGAGGGCGGTGAGAGCTACAGTGCGGCATGCCCCACGAAAGGCGAGCCGCCCGATGACGGCGGGGAGGCAGGGCCCCGAGCCGCCGGGCGAGGACGATCTCGCGACGCGGTTCCGCGACGGCGACGAGGCCGCCCTGCGGGAGGCGTACGACAGATACGGCCGAGCGGTGCTGCACCTGGCCACCACGACGCTCGCGAACCGGAGCGACGCCGAGGACGTGACCCAGGCGACGTTCGTGGCCGCCTGGCTCGGCCGGGAGACGTTCGATCCGGCCAAGGGTTCACTTGTCGGCTGGCTGCTCGGCATCGGGCGGCGCAAGGTGGTCGACCGGATCCGCGCCGCGGCCCGGGAGAACCGGGTGGTCGAGACGGTGAAGCAGTTGCCCGAGCCGGTGAACACCGGCCCCGACCCCGACACGGTGGTCGACCGGCTGGTGGTCGCCGACGAGTTGGCCCGGCTCCCCGACGAGCAGCGTCGGATGCTGGAGCTGGCGTTCTACGACGACCTGACCCACCAGCAGATCGCGACCGTGACCGGAGTGCCGCTCGGCACGGTCAAGAGCCATATCCGGCGTGGCATGCAGAGCCTGAAGCGCAGATGGGAGGTGGACGGTGCAGCACCTGGACCACGACCGGCTGGTCTTTCTGGCGCTCGGTGAGAGCGAGGCGGTGGACGGTGAGGCCACCCATCTCGGCGCCTGCGGGCACTGCCGGGGCGAGTTGGACACGCTCCGGCACGTCGCCGGCCTCGGCGCCGGCACCCAGGGTCTGGCCGACCTGCCCGACCCGCCGGAGCACCTCTGGGCGGACATCGTCGCGGAGGTCCGGGCCGCCGAGGAGTTGCCCGCGCTGAGCGATCGGCGTGCACCGCGCTCCGGCGACCCGGACGGGCCGGCGGCCACCACCACCCGTCCGCGCCGAGGTCGGTGGCCCCGGTGGGCGACCACCGCGGTCACCGCCACCGCCGCCGCGGTGATCGGGATTGCGGGCACCGCCTTGGTGCTCGGCACCGACACGGATGAGCCGGCGCCGCAGCCGACGGTGCTCGCGAGCGCGCCGCTTTCCGCGTTCGGCTCGACACCGAGGGACGCCGCCGGCGACGCCCGGGTGCTCGGTGACAACCGGTTGCATCTGCATGTCGCGAATCTCCCCACCGTTCCGGGGTACTACGAGGTCTGGCTGATCGATCCGAAGACGATGGAGATGCTTTCGGTGGGTACGCTGAGCAACGGTTCGGGGGACGCGCTGCTGCCGATCCCCTCGAACGTGGACCTGCGCACCTACTCGGTGGTCGACATCAGCGCCGAGCAGTACGACAACAACGCCCGCCACTCCGGCGACAGTTTGCTGAGGGGCACCCTGACGGGCTGATCGGCGGGCCGGCTCAGCTCCCCGGCCCGCCGATCAGCTCCCCACGTGGGAGAAGGCCGCCGCCCGGTGACCCGGGCGGCGGCCTTCGTTTCGTGACCGGAGGGTCACTTACGCTTGCGGATCTCCTCGGCGGCCTGCGGGACGACCTTGAACAGGTCACCGACCACGCCGTAGTCGGCCAGCTCGAAGATCGGCGCCTCACCGTCCTTGTTCACCGCGACGATGGTCTTCGAGGTCTGCATGCCGGCCCGGTGCTGGATCGCGCCGGAGATGCCCAGGGCGACGTAGAGCTGCGGAGACACGGTCTTGCCGGTCTGGCCGACCTGGAACTGGTGCGGGTAGAAGCCGGAGTCGACCGCCGCGCGGGACGCGCCGACCGCGCCGCCGAGCAGGTCGGCCATCTCCTCGACCAGCTTGAAGTTGTCCGCGTTGCCGACGCCGCGACCGCCGGAGACGACGATCGACGCCTCGGTCAACTCGGGGCGGGAGCCCTTCTGCTCGGCGACCCGCTCGACGACCGTGGCCAGCTTGTCCGCGTCGGTGACCGACACGGTGAGCTGCTCGACGGCCGGGGTGGCCGCGGCCGGGGTCGGGTTGAGCGAGTTCGGCCGGACGGTGACCAGCGGCAGCCCCTTGGTGACCTTGGACTTGACGATGGTGGAACCGGCGAACGCGACCTGGGTGGCGGTGCCGTCCGCGTCGAGGGCGACCACGTCGGTCAGGATGCCGTTGTCCAACTTGACCGCCAGACGGGCGGCGATCTCCTTGCCCTCCTGCGAGGAGGCGAGCAGCACGGCGGCCGGCTGCACCCGCTTGACCAACTCGGCGACCACGGTGGCCTTCGGGGCCACCAGGAAGCCGTCGATCTCCTCGCCCTCGGCGGCGTAGATCTTCTCCGCGCCGTACTCGCCCAGCTTGGCGCTCAGCGCCTCGGCGGCGCCGGCCCCGCCGAGCACGACCGCGCTCGGGGCGCCCAGCTCGCGGGCGAGGGTGAGCATCTCCAGGGTGACCTTCTTGACGCCGAACTCCCGGGTGGCTTCGACGACGACGAGAACCTCAGACATGTCCAGACCTCTCACACGAACTTCTCGGTGGCGAGGAACTCGACCAGCTTGACGCCGCCCTCGCCCTCGTCGGTGATCTTCTCGCCGCCGGAGCGCGGCGGACGCTTGGTGTGCTCCAGCACCGCGCTCGTGGCGCCGTCGAGGCCCACCTCGGTCGGGGCCACGCCCAGGTCGCCGAGGGAGAGCGACTGCACCGGCTTCTTCTTCGCGGCCATGATGCCCTTGAAGGAGGGGTAGCGCGGCTCGTTGATGGTGTCCCAGACCGAGACCACGGCCGGCGTCGAGGCGGTGACCACCTCGTAGCCCTCCTCGGTCTGCCGTTCGGCGGTCAGGGTGGACCCGTCGACGGTGAGCTTGCGCGCGCCGGTCAGCGCGGCCACACCCAGCCGCTCGGCGATCATGTGCGGCATGACCTGCACCCGACCGTCGGTGGACTCGGCGCCGCAGATGACCAGGTCGGCGTTGAGCTGCCCGAGGGCGGCGGCGAGCACCTTCGAGGTGGCCACCGCGCAGGAGCCGTGCAGCGCGTCGTCGACGACGTGGACGGCCTTGTCCGGCCCCATGGACAGCGCCTTGCGGATCGACTCGGTCGCCCGGTCCGGGCCCATGGTCAGGATGGTGACCTCACCGCCGTGCGCTTCCTTGATCTTCAACGCCTCTTCGATGGCGTACTCGTCCATCTCGTTGATGACGTTGTTCGCCGAGCCGCGGTCGACGGTGTTGTCGTCAGCACGCAGGTTGCGGTCCGCGCCCGAGTCGGGCACCTGCTTGACGAGTACGACGATGTTCATCGCGCTTCGACGACCCTCCTGTTTAGGTGTAGCGATCACTCGCCCGGTCACGGGCGCAGCCTCCCGCGTTACTTAACGATCGGTCAACCACGGGCTGCTGTGCGGTTGCCCACGGGCCGATGTTACCCGCAAGTAGGTTCGCCTCGCCGGACCCTCGGAGTGACGCGACTCACCGTAACCCGGCCGCCGTCACGCCGCTTCGGTCAGGGCCGTCCGGATCTTGTCGATCGCCGCCGCCTCGGCCGGTTCGACCCCCCGGTGCGCCTGCGCCACCCGGCCCGCCGCCGCCAGCACCACCGACCGGTACGCCTCGACGTCCCCCGGCGACTTGGCCCGCAGGATCTCCACCGCCCGGCCCAGCGCGGGCAGCACCACCGACTCGATCTCCAACTCGGAGTCACGGGGCAACTGCGGCAGCGGGCCGGTGGTGAGCGCCTCCTTCACCACACCGCTCACGTCGGCGAGCGCGCCGGACGCGGCGATGCTCTCCCGCACCATGCCCAGCACCCCCGGCACCGCGTTGGAGACCAGGAAGACCGCCCCGAACGCACCGGTCTTGAGGGTGAGCTGCTCGTCCGCCGTCAACCGGTCCATGATCACGGAGTGTAGACGTACGGCGTGGTGGTGGTGACCGCAACGAGCCCGAGCCGCTCCAGGATGGGCCGGCTGTCCGGCGAGCAGTCCACCTGCACCAGCGTCCGGCCGCGTTGCTGCGCCAGCCGCGCCCGGTACGCCACCAGCGCCCGGTAGATGCCCTTCTTGCGCCACCGCGGCAGCGTCGAGCCGCCCCAGAGGCTGACGAAACCGGTGTCACCCTCGTAGCGGACCCAACCGGCGCTGACCACCGTCTCCCCGGCCTCCGCCACCACGACCGTGATCGACTGCGGATCGGCCTCGATCTCGCGCTCCAGACCGATCACCAGGTGACTGCGGTCCTCGTGCCACACCTCCTGCTCCATGGCGGCGATCCGTTCCAGGTCGGCCCGGCCGGTGACCTCACGCAGGCGTACCCCCTCGGGGAGCACCGGGACGGCGGCGGCCAGCGGCGCCACCGGGCCGACCACGACGGTCTCCTCGTCCTCCGGGACGAAGCCGGCGGCGCGCAACCGGTCGCCCAGGTCGGCCGGCTCGTCGTGGCCGACGAGCTTCCACTCGACCGCCTCGCCCCGGGCCCGGAAGAACTCGACCTGCCGGGCGATGAGCGCGTCCACCTCGGCGCCGGCCAGGCCGTCGAGCGTCCGGTAGGTGAGGAAGCCCCGCTGGTCCAGGCCGAGGACGCGGAACAGCGGGCCGTCCCGCTCGATGGTCACCCCGGCGGGCACCGGGTTCGGCAGCTCCGGGCGGATCCGGCTGTCGTACGTTTCACGCAGCACGCGCGCGTCAAGATCGGTCACCCGTCCAGGCTAGGCCGGGGGCAAAGCGGATAATCGGCGTCGTGTGGGAGTCGATCAGGCGCTGGTTCGACCCGCGGGAGCTGCGCTCGGTCGGCACCCCGCCGGACTACCGCTTCTCGCTGGCGAACGAACGGACGTTCCTGGCCTGGCTGCGTACCGGGCTGGCGCTTGTCGCGGGCGGGTTGGCCGCCGCGCAGTTCCTGCCCCCGTTGCCCCTGGCCCACCTGCGCGAGGCGCTCGCCGTCGGGCTGCTGCTGCTCGGCGCGACCGTGTCGATCCGGGCGGTGGACCACTGGGCCCGCACCGAACGCGCCATCCGGCTCGGCGAGGAGCTGCCGGCGTCCCGCTTCCCGGCCGTGTTGGCGCTGATCGTCGCGGTCGGCGCGCTGCTGCTGGTCGCGGCCGTCCTGCTGCGCGGACCGGGCGGCACGACGTGACCGCCGGTGGCCCCGGCCTCCAGCCGGAACGCACCCGGCTGGCCTGGCGGCGCACCCTGCTCACCCTGACCGCGGTGCTGCTGCTCCAGCTCCGGCCGGCGTTCACCGGCCGCGTCGTCGACGCGGTGCTGGCCGGGGCCGCGGTCGTGATCTGGCTGGCCGTGCTGGCGGCCGACTGGTGGCGGGCCACCGGGTCCGGCCCGCGTCGTCTCGCGCGCCTGTCGATGCCGCTGACCGCGCTCGGCGCGGTCGGGCTGGCCCTGCTCGGCGTGGCGCACGTGCTCGGCAGGGTGCACTGACCACTTCCGGTGCGCCATCATGGGGCATGGCCCGCCTCTACGTACTGCTCTTCCTGGCCCAGGTCGTGCTCGCCGCCGGCGCGCTGATCAGCTGCCTCTCCGCCGAGGACGGGCAGGTCAAGGCGCTGCCCCGGTTGGTCTGGGTGTTTGTCATCCTCTTCTTCCCGATCGTCGGCTCGATCGCCTGGTTCGTGGCCGGCCGCGAGCGCCCGACCGGGCCGGCCGGCTCCGCGTCCGGTGGGTCCGCCGCACCGGCCCGCCGCCCGCTCGCGCCGGACGACGACCCGGACTTCCTCGCCTCGCTCGACAAGCGCTCCCGCGACGACGACCAGGAGCGCCTCCGGCGCTGGGAGGAGGACCTGCGCCGCCGTGAGGAGGAGCTGCGCCGCCCGGACGACCGGGACCGCCCCGAGGTCTGAGCGCCGCGAAGCCGCCGCCGGTCACCCGGTCGGCGGCCCGGCGGCGTCGCGGTCAGGCCAGGTTCGACGAGCGGGGGTACGCGTCGGCCGGGTCGGTCAGCACGTTGACCAGATAGGGCACGCCCGAGTCGAAGGCGCGGCCCAGCGCAGGCCCGAGATCGGCGGCCTTCTCCACCGTCTCGCCCGCGCCGCCGAGCGACTCGACCACCCTGTCGTAGCGCAGGCCGGGCTGAAGGTCGGCGGCGACGTCGTAGCCGTACATGGCGCGCATCGGGTGCTTCTCCAGCCCCCAGATGCCGTTGTTGCCGACCACGATCACCACCGGCAGCTTCTGCCGGGCCAGGGACTCCACGTCCATCAGCGAGAACCCGGCCGCGCCGTCGCCCATCAGCACGCAGATCTGCCGGTCCGGGTGGCTGACCCGGGCGCCCATCGCGTAGCCCATGCCGGTGCCGAGGCAGCCGTACGGGCCGGGGTCGAGCCAGGTGCCGGGCTGGGCGGGTTCCAGGTACTTTCCGGCGTACGAGACGAAGTCGCCGCCGTCGCCGATGGTGACGGCGTCCGGGGCGAGCACCTTGCGCAGCTCGCCGTAGATCCGGGCCGGCCGGATCGGGTCGGTCTCGGCGCCCATCTCCTCGGCGTCGCGGGCCTTCGCCGCGTCCTCGGCGGTGCGCAGCTCGGCGATCCAGTCGGTGTGGTCGACCCGGTCGCCGGGGTGCTCGGCGAACGCGCCGAGGATCAGTCGCAGGTCGCCGGCGGGGGCGGCGGCCGGCTGCACGTGCCCGGCGCGCTGGCTGGGCGCGTCCACCACGTGCACCACCTTGGCGTCGCCGAAGTCGCCGAAGGAGAGCCGGAAGTCGAGCGGCGTGCCGATCACCACGACCACGTCGGCGCCCTTCAGCGCGATCCGACGGGCCTTGGCGAAGGCGAGCGGGTGCGTCGGGGGCAGCGCGCCCCGGCCCATCCCGTTGGTGAACACCGGCACCCGCAGTGCCTCGGCGGCGGCGCGCAGGGCCTCGACGGCGTCACCGGCGTACACGTCGGAGCCGGCGATGATGACCGGCCGGGACGCGCCGGCGATCAGGGCGGCGGCGTTCGCGACCTCGTCCGGGTCGGGCTCGATCGGTGCCGGCGCGGTGACCGCCGGCAGGTCGGCGTCGCCGACGGAGAAGACCGCTTCGAGGGGGAAGTCCAGGAAGACCGGCCCGCGGTGCGGGGTGAGCGCGGTGGTGAGCGCCGCGGAGACCGCCCGCGGGATGTCGTCGGCGCTGAACACCGTCTCGGCGTGCTTGGTGACCGGGGCGACGAGCGGGAGGTGGTCCATCTCCTGGAGGCTGCCGGCGCCCCAGCGGAACTGCGGGGCCCGCCCGCCCATCACCAGCACCGGCGAGGCGTTGAAGAACGCGCTGGTCAGGCCGGATACGCCGTTGGTGACGCCGGGGCCGGCGGTGAGCACGGCCAGGCCGGGGCGGCGCTGGAGCTTGGCCACCGCCTCGGCGGCGAAGACGGCGGTCTGCTCGTGCCGGACGTCGTAGAGCGGGAAGCCGGCGGAGTGCGCGGCGTCGTAGAGCGGGAAGACGTGCCCGCCGGAGAGCGTGAACATCTCCCGTACGCCGTGCGCGCGCAGCGCCGCCAGCGCCAGCTGCCCGCCGTGCCCCTCGACCCGTTCCGCCATGCCACTCCCCTTCGTCGCGCGACCGGAGTCACACGCTACTGGCCGGTAGGCCAGATGTGAACAGCCCTCGCGTCAGCGGCCGGTGAAGCCGGGCTTGCGCTTCGCCACGAACGCGGCCATGCCCTCCCGCCGGTCGTCGGTGGCGAACAGCGCCGCGAAGAGCTGGCTCTCCCAGGCCAGGCCGGAGGTGAGGTCCATGTCCAGACCACCGTCGACCGCCGCCTTCGCCGCCCGCAGCGCCTGCACCGGCCCGGTCAGGAACGGCTTCACGTACGCCAGCGCGGCGTCGTAGACCTCCGCGGCCGGGACCACCCGGTCGGCCAGGCCGATCCGCAACGCCTCCTCGGCGTCGACCATCCGCCCGGTCATCACCAGGTCCTTGGCGCGGGCCGGGCCGACCAGCCGGGCCAGCCGCTGGGTGCCGCCGGCGCCCGGAATGATGCCCAGCTTGATCTCCGGCTGGCCGAGCTTGGCGTCGGTGGCCACGATCCGCCAGTCGCAGGCGAGCGCCAGCTCGCACCCGCCGCCGAGCGCGTACCCGGTGATCGCGGCGACGACCGGCTTGGGAATCCGGGCGATCGCGCCCAGCGCGCCGGACAGGTCGGCGGCCCGCTCCGCCATGTCCACGTAGGACATGTCGGCCATCTCCTTGATGTCCGCACCGGCCGCGAAGACCTTCTCGCCGCCGTACACGATGACCGCGCGGACCCCGGCGTCGGCGGTGGCCGCCGTCGCGGCGGCGCGCAACTCCTCCTGCACCTGGGTGTTGAGCGCGTTCATCGGCGGCCGATCCAGCCGGATCGTGCCGACGCCGTCCTTCACTTCCAGCCTGACGAACTCGCCCACGGTGCCCTCACTTCCTCGTCGAAGTCGCGTGCCAACCTTACGACCCGCGTCGTTGGGGTAGATATTGCGGTGGGAGAGCCGACCCGGGGAGTACGCATGATCACTTACTACGACGACCGGTCGGTCCGGGTCACCTCCACCGCGCTGCGGGTCGACGACCGCAGCTACCCGCTGGCCGAGCTGACCACGGTGTGGCACCGGCGGGGTGACCGCTCCTGGCGGGTGCTCGCCGGCCGGGGCGCGATCGGTGCCGCGCTGGCCGGGCCGCTGGTGGCCGCCGTGCTGGGCGTCGCGCTCGCCGTCTGGCTGCACCGCTCGCTCACCGTCACCATCGCCGTCGTCGGCGCCTCCGTGCTGGTCGGCCTCGCCGTCGGGCCCCTCGCCGACGTGCTCTTCGAACACCTGGACCGCTCGTACGTGCGGGGCAGCCGGGAGTTGGAGATGTGGGCGACCTGGCAGGGCCGTCAGGTGCGGCTGCTACACACCCGCGACGCGCTGCGCTTCGGCCAGATCTACCGGGCGGTGCAGCGGGCCATGGAGCGCGTGCCCGCCGCTCCCGCTCAAAACGTGATCGGCTCGTCCGGCAGCAGACCGAGCCCGCGCAGCAGGCCGTAGGTGTCCTGCTCGCCCCAGAACTGCACGATCCGGCCGCCGGCCAGCCGGTACATCTTGCAGGCGCTCTGCACCGTGGTCGCCCCGGTCGCGTCCCGTCGGTAGGTCTGCGCCAGCGAGACCACCACCCGGTCCTCGGCCGCGAAGATCTCCACGATCTCCTGGTCGAGCACGGTCAGGCCGGGCGAGGAGACGGCGGCCTCGGGGTAGCGACGGCCGCGTACCGCCGTGCCGGAGCCGTAGATCTCCACGTCCTCGTCGACCACCTCGGCCAATTCGGTGAGATCCTTCGTGACGAAGGTACGCAGGTAGCGCCGGACCACCTCGACGTTGCGCGCCTCCTGATCGGTCATACCCCTCACGCTAGCGATTCGCGCTTCCGTCAGTCGCGGGCCACCGGTCGGAGATGCCCGCGCGCTCCCTGTCGAGCTGATGCCACGAGCGACTCACCGCCCCTACCGATCCTCTTGATCCACTCCACTTCGCCGAGGTGGCGTGAACGAACGCGCTTCGATGCCGCCACTTCGCCGGAATGGAGTCGATCAGGTGGAACACGCAGCGGCACGGGTGGCGCGCGGGTGGTTAGGCTGATTCATGACCCTCTATTACCGGGACGACGCGGTACAGGTCACCTCGCAGTCCATCCACGCCGGCGGACAGGTCGTCCCGCTCGCCGACGTCACGTACGTCTGGCACGCCCGGGGACGGACCACGGCGGCGGTCCGGGGCCGGGTGCTGGGCCGGGGCGTGCTGGTCCTGCTGCTGTCGCTGCCGCCGCTTGTGGCGCTCGTCTGCGTGCTCTCGCTGGCCTGGGCGGCGCAGGACCGGGGCAACTGGAAGCTGGCCCTGATCATCCTGGCCGCGTTCGTGGTGGTCGGGCTGGCGCTCACCCCGTTCCTGGAGGTGCCGCTCGGGTGGCTGGACCGGTCCTACGAGCGCGGCAACCGGGTGCACGAGCTGTGGGTGCAGGTACACGGGCGGGAGACGATGCTGGTCCGCACGCCCGACGCGCTACGGTTCGGGCAGATCTACCGGGCCGTGCAACGCGCCGTCGAACAGCAGGGGGACCGTCGATGACCTTCCGCCGAGGCGAGGCCGTCGCGCTCGCCGGGCTACTCGCCACCGCGGGCGTCACCCACGTCATCCGTCCCGGCTTCTACGACCCGATCGTGCCGCGCGCCCTGCCCGGGCCAGCCCGCTTCTGGACGTACGCCTCCGGCGTCGCCGAGCTGGCCGTGGCGGCGGCGGTGGCGCACCCGGCGACCCGACGACGTGGCGGCCTGGCCGCGGCGGCGTTGTTCGTCGCGGTGCTGCCGGCCAACGCGCAGATGGCCTGGGACTGGCGTCGGCGTCGACCGGTGAAACGGGCGATCGCCTACGGGCGGGTGCCGATGCAGGCGCCGCTGATCTGGTGGGCGCTGCGGGTGGCCCGGCCCGCGCGCTGACCCTGGCCGGGCCGCGCCGCCGGGCACGGGTGGCCGGCGCGACGCACACTTGTCGGCATGGCGATCCCACTTCCCCGGCCCGGCGCCGTCGTCGGCCTCACCCGTTCCGCGCTGGACCAGGCCCTCGGTTCGGCCGCCGCGTTCGCCGCCGTGCCCGCCCGCGCCTTCGCCGTGCTCGACGAGGTGGAGGCGCTGGTCCGGCGGATCGACGGGGTGGTCGACCGGATCGAGGGCACGCTCGACCGCACCGACCGGGTGCTCACCGACGCGGAGACCGCGGTGCGCGAGGTGGGCGTGATCAGCGCCGCCGCCACCACCGCGATCGACACCGCGACCGAGGTGGCCGCCGCGGCGGCGGTCGTGGTGGGCGAGGCGGAGCGGGTCTCCGCAGCCGCGGCCACGGTGGTCGGCGAGGCCGATCGGGTGGCGCGGGCCGCGGCCGGCGTGGTGGCCGAGGCGGACACGGTGGCGACCCGGGCCGCGGGCACGGTGGCCACCGCCGACGCGGCGGCCGGCACCGCGAGCGAGCTGCTGGCGGCGTACGAGGCGACGCTGCGCCGGGCCGCGCCGATGGCGGCCCGCTTCGTCGAGCAGCTCAGCCCGGAGGAGGTGACCGCGGCGATCCGCCTCGTCGACGAGTTGCCGAAGTTGAAGGAGCACCTGACCTCGGACGTGCTGCCGATCCTGGCCACCCTGGACCGGGTGGGCCCGGACCTGCACGACCTGCTGGACGTCACACGTGATCTCAAGCTCGCGGTGGCGGGCATCCCCGGCCTCGGCATGCTGCGCCGCCGCGGCGAACGCGCCGAGGGTTAAGGCGGGGGCCCCGCTTAACGCATTCGGTAGAGGCGGGGCCCCCGCTTAACCAGCGGCGTTAAGCGGGGCCCCCGCCTAACACCCGGGCGAACAGCGCGCTCAACGCCTGCCGAACAGCGCGTCGATCTCGGTGCGGTGTGGGAGCGCCACGGACGCGCCGAGCTTGCGGACGCAGGCCGCCCCGGCCGCCGCCGCCCAGCGCACCGCCTCGGCCAGGTCCCGGCCCTCGCCCCAGGCCACGGCGAGCGCGGCGGTGAAGGCATCCCCGGCCGCGGTGGAGTCGACCACGTCCACCGGCACCGCCGGCACGTGCTGTGCCGCCCGGTCGCGGTCGACGTACCAGGCGCCGTCGCCGCCGAGCGTGAGCACCGCGCGGGGCACCAGGTCGAGCAGCGCCGCCGGTTCGTCCCGGCCACGACCGGTGAGCGCCTGCGCCTCCGGCTCGTTGACCACCAGCAGATCGGTCGCGGCGAGCAGCCCGTCCGGCAGCGGCCGGGCCGGCGCCGCGTTGAGCACCACCCGGGTGCCGGCGGACCGGGCCGCCAGCGCCGCCTCGGTCACCGTCTCGACCGGCACCTCCAGCTGCGCGACGAGCACGTCCGCCTCGCGTACGGCGGCCAGCTCGTCCTCGGTGAGCCCGAGGAACGCCTCGTTCGCGCCGGGGGTGACCAGGATCGCGTTCTCCCCCGCGCCGCCCACCATGACCAGGGCGACGCCGGACGGGCCGTACGCCACCCGAAGGTGCTCGGTGTCGACGCCGGCCGCGGTGATCCGGGCGCGGAGGGTGACACCGAACGAGTCCGAGCCGATCGCGCCGAGGAAGACGCAGGACGCGCCGGCGCGTACCGCGGCGACCGCCTGGTTGGCGCCCTTGCCGCCGGGCAGCATGACGAAGTCGCTGCCGAGCACCGTCTCGCCCGGCCGGGGCAGCGCGGCGGCGGTGCCGACCAGGTCCATGTTGGCGCTGCCGACCACGGCGATCCGGGTCTGCGGCATGACGCGGTCAGCCCGCCCGCGCGGTCCAGCGTTCGCCGGCCCGCGAGACGACGAGCGGCAGGCCGAACGTCTTCGACAGGTTGTCGGCGGTGAGCACGTCGGCGAGCAGGCCCTGCGCCACCACCCCGCCCTCGCGCAGCAGCAGCGCGTGGGTGAAGCCCGGCGGGATCTCCTCGACGTGGTGGGTGACGAGCACGATGGCCGGCGCGTCCGGGTCGTACGCCAGCTCGGCGAGCCGGGCGACCAGGTCCTCCCGACCGCCCAGGTCGAGCCCGGCGGCGGGTTCGTCGAGGAGCAGCAGCTCCGGGTCGGTCATCAGGGCGCGGGCGATCTGCACCCGCTTGCGCTCGCCCTCGGAAAGCGTGCCGTACGCCCGATCGGCGAGGTGGCCGACCCCGAACTGGCTCAGCAGCGCGGCGGCACGCACCTCGTCGGTGCGGTCGTAGCTCTCGCGGAAGCGGCCGACCACCGCCCAGGCGGCGGTCACCACCACGTCGACGACGCGCTCGTCGGCGGGGATCCGCGCGGCGAGGGTGGCGGTGGAGAGCCCGATCCGGGTACGCAGCTCGTTGACGTCGGTGCGGCCGATGCGCTCGCCGAGCACGTGCGCGACGCCGTCGCTCGGGTACAGCCGGCCGGCGGCCAGGTTGAGCAGGGTGCTCTTGCCGGCGCCGTTCGGGCCGAGCAGCACCCACCGTTCGTCCAGTTCGACCCGCCAGTCGACGTCGCGCACCAGCGCGGTGCCGGAGCGCCTGACGCCGACCCCGTCCAGGCTGACCACCAGATCCGCGTCCACGGTCGAGGGGGCGGGGGCCCCGGCGGCGCCGGGGATCAGGTCACCAGTCACCGCCCCATCCAACCACGCACCGGCCCGTCGCCCCCCACGGGCGGCGGCGCCGCCATAGGGTGGGGCGCCGTGTCGTTGGTCACCGCCGGAGGAAGGACGACTCATGCCCGACCCCTGCCGGGAGCAAGGCGGATGAGCGCGGTCATCGAGATCGCCGGTCTTCGCAAGACGTTCCAGACCCTGCGCCACGGTCGGCGGGTCGCCGTCGACGACTTCCACATGCTTGTCGAGGCCGGCCAGGTGCACGGGTTCCTGGGGCCGAACGGCTCCGGCAAGACGACCACGTTGCGTGCCCTGCTCGGGCTGGTCCGGCCGGACCACGGCTGGATGCACGTGCTGGGCGTCCGGTCGCCCGAGCAGCTGCCCGAGGTGGCCGGGCGGGTCGGCGCGATCGTGGAGAGCCCGCAGTTCTTCGGCAACTTCACCGGGCACCGGACGCTGCGGTTGCTGGCCCTGGCCGGCGGCGTGCCCACCAGCCGGGTGGACGAGGTGCTGGAGCGGGTCGGCCTGCGGGACCGGGGCGGGGAGCGGGTGAAGGGCTACTCGCTGGGCATGAAGCAGCGCCTGGCGGTCGCCTCGGCCCTGCTCAAGCGCCCGGAGCTGCTGATCCTGGACGAGCCGGCGAACGGGCTGGACCCGGCCGGCATCCGGGAGATGCGCGACCTGACCCGCTCGCTCGCCGAGGCCGGGGTGACCGTGCTGCTGTCCAGCCACATCCTCGCCGAGATCCAGCTCATCTGTGACCACGTGACGATCGTCAGCCGCGGGCGGCGGGTGGCGTACGGGCCGGTGCACGAGGTGCTGGCCGGCTTCGACGAGCACCAGTGGCAGGTGCGGGTGGCCGACCTCGACCAGGCCGCGGAGCTGCTGGGCCGGGCCGGGCTGTCGGTGACCGGCAACCCCGACCACCTGGTGGTGACCGGCGTGGTCGACCCCGAGGTGATCAGCCGCACGCTTGGTGAGCAGGGGCTGTGGGTGCGCGAGCTGGTGCCGCTGCGGCCCGATCTGGAGAGCGTCTTCCTGGAGCTGACCGGCGACCACGAGCACGTGGCGGTGCCGCGGCAGGTGGACGGCGCCCCGGCGTACGACGGTGTGATCGACCTGGACGCCCGGGACAGCCGGGAGGTGGACGCGTGAACCTGGTCCGTGCCGAGTTGGAGCGGCTCGTCGCCCGGCGCTTCGTGCAGCTCATGGTGGTGTTGCTGGCCGCCGCGTTCGCGGTGACGGTGGTGACCACGCTCGGCGGGTCGCACCGGCCGACGCCGGTGGAGCTGGGCCGGGCCAACGCGCAGGCCGCCGAGGAGGTGCGCCGGCTGGAGATGACGTTCGACCGCTGCCTGCGGATCAAGGCGGGCACGGTCGCCCCGGACGAGAACGACTACCTGCCGCGGGACTGCGCCCAGATCGACCCGGCCCAGTCCGACCGGTTGCCGACCGCGTCCGACTATCTCAGCGGCGTCTTCGTCTTCAGCAAGGAGGCCGAGCCGCTGCTCTACTTCCTGATCGCGTTCCTGGCGCTGTTCGGCTTCCTGGTCGGCGCGTCCTACATCGGGGCGGACCTGAACTCGGGCGGGGTGGTCAACCTGCTGCTGTGGCGGCCACGCCGCCGGACCGTGCTCGCCACGAAGCTCGGCACGCTGCTGGGCGGCGTGCTGGGGCTGTCCGTGCTGGCGTCGGTGGCCTACCTCGGGGCGTTCTGGCTGATCGGCCAGGCGTCCGGGCTGACCGGCCGGATGGGCGGCGAGTTCTGGGCGTCGCTCGGCGCGGTCTGGGCGCGCGGCATGGTGCTGGTGCTGCTGGCCGCGGCGCTCGGGTTCGCCATGGCCACGCTGGGTCGGCACACCTCGGCGGCGCTCGGCACGGTCGCGGCGTACGTGGTGGTGTGGGAGCTGGGCGCGCGACTGGTGTTCCAGATCCTCCAGGTCGGCCGCCCGGACCGGTTCATGCTCTCCAGCTATCTGGGCGCGTGGCTCGCCGGTGAGGCGCGGTTCTGGGACGGCAACGCGTGCCGCCCCGGGATCTCCGGCTTCTGCGACGGCTCGTACACGCTCGGCTGGCCGTCGGGTCTGGTGGTCCTGCTCGGTCTGACGGCCGCGCTGGTGGCCGCCGCGTTCGCGGTGTTCCGCCGCCGCGACCTGATCTGAGCGCGCCGACCCGCGCCACCGCCGGAGCGGCGGGCGTCGGCACCGCCGGAGCGGCGGGGCGTCGGCACCGCCGGAGCGGCGGCGGTCAGCCGACCGTCGAGCCGAACACCTCGTCGCGGACCGCGTCGAGCGCGGTACGCAACGCGCCGCGCAGGATCGGCTCCTCGGTCAGGCCCGTGGTCACCACCCGGGGCCGGACCAGCGTGATCGCGGCGACCTCGCGCTGCACCCGCTCGGCCAGCGCGGCCCCGCCCGCCCGACCGACCGCGCCGGCGAGCACCACGAGCGGCGGGTCGAGCACCACGCAGGTGCTGGCCACGCCGAGGGCCAGCCGGCGGGCCAACTCGTCGAGCACCGGCCCGCCGTCGGCGCCGGCGGCGATGGCGGCCCGCACGGCCTCGGCGGCCCGGGCCGCCGCGACGCCCTGCTCGGCCGCGTCGGCCGTGGCGAAGCCGTGCTCGGCGGCCACCGCGCGCACCGCGTCGGCGCCGGCGAGCTGCTGGAACGCCGGTTTGGCGCGCCGGGACACGTCGCGCGGGATGGGCACGCCGGGCACCGGCAGGTAGCCGATCTCGCCGGCCGCGCCGCTGCTGCCGTGGTGCAACCGGCCGCCCAGCATGATCGCCAGGCCGACGCCGGCGTCCACCCAGACCAGCACGAAGTCGGCGGTGCCCTGGGCCGCGCCCGACTGCGCCTCGGCCACCGCGGCCAGGTTCACGTCGTTCTCGAACAGCACCGGGGTGGCCAGGTCCTCGCGGAGCGCGGCGAGCAGGCCGCTGTGCCAGCGTGGCAGGTTGAACGCGAACGTGATGTCGCCGGTCTGCGGGTCGACCAGGCCGGGGGTGCCGAGCACGACGCGCCGGACCGCGGACAGCTCCGCGCCGGCGCTGCTGGCCGCCTGCACGACGGCGTTGTGCACCACGCCGACCGGGTCGTCGGTGTCCTTCGTGGACTGCTCCACCCGCCCGGCGACCACGCCGGTGATGTCCGCGCAGGCGGCCACCACCCGCTCCGCGCCGACGTCCACCCCGACGACGTACGCGCTGCCCGGACGCACCGCGTAGAGCTGGGCGTTCGGGCCCCGCCCGCCGGCCTGCTCGCCGACCCGGGCGACCAGACCCCGCTCCTCCAGCCGCTCGACGAGCTGGGACGCGGTGACCTTGGACAGCCCGGTCAGCTCGCCGATCCGGGCCCGGGTCAGCGGCCCGCGCTCGAGCAGCAACTCCAGCGCCGCGCGGTCGTTGAGCGCCCGCAACAGTCGGGGGGTGCCGGGCAGCCGGGTCGCACTCATGCCAACGTCCTCAATTTTCCGTAAGGTTCCGCACCAGGAAACGCCTGCCGAAGGGTGCCCGTTAGCGTATCGGCCACCGAGGTTCGACCGAGGTCGGACGATCCGGCAGGGAAAGGGGCACAAGTGGGGCTGGATCCAGGACTGCGCCGGCTGGCGCTCGGCACGTTGCTTGCCGCGTACCCCGGTCCGGTCCCGCCGGGCTGGGCGGTCGACCTGCTCGGCGACGGGCTCGCCGGGCACACCCTGTTCGGCACGAACGTCCACGATCCGGCCCAGCTGGCGGCGTCCACGGCGGCGCTGCGGGCCGGCCGCCCGGACGTGATCGTGGCGATCGACGAGGAGGGCGGGGACGTCACCCGGCTGGCGCATGCCACCGGCAGCCCGTACCCGGGCAACGCCGCGCTCGGCGCGGTCGACGACCCGGACCTCACCCGGGCGGTGTACGCGGCGATCGGCGCGGAGCTGGCGGCGCTCGGCGTCACCCTCGACCTGGCGCCCACCGTCGACGTGAACACCGCCGACGAGAACCCGGTGATCGGCACCCGCTCGTTCGGCGCGGACCCGGGGCGGGTGGCGGTCCACTCGGCCGCCGCGGTCACCGGCCTCCAGTCGACGGGCGTGGCCGCCTGCGCCAAGCACTTCCCCGGGCACGGCGCCACGGTCGCCGACTCGCACCACGAGCTGCCCACCGTCGACGTGTCGCCGGCCGTGCTGCGGCAGCGGGACCTGCCGCCGTTCGCCGCGGTGGTCGACGCCGGCGTCCGGGCGGTGATGACCGCGCACATCCGGGTGCCGGCGTTGACCGGCGACGGTCCGGCCACGTTCAGCCGCGCGGTCCTGCACGACCTGCTGCGCGTCGAGTTCGGCTTCACCGGCGCGGTGGTCACCGACGCGCTGGAGATGCAGGGCGCGGCGCTGGCCGCCGGCGGGGTGGGCCCGGCGGCGGTACGCGCGTTGGCCGCCGGCGCCGACCTGCTCTGCATCGGCGCCCGGGTCGACGCCGACCTGGTGGAGTTGGTCGCCGCCGAGATCGTCGCCGCGATCGGTGCCGGCCGGCTCGATCGCGCCCGGGTGGAGGAGGCCGCCGGCCGGAGCGCCACGTTTGCCGCGTGGACCGGACCGACCGGCGTACCGGCTCCGGTGGTCGACGGCCTCGGCTACGCCGCCGCGCTGCGGGCGGTCCGCGTCGAGGGCGACCTTTCCGGGCCGGGCATCCCGCTCGTGGTGCAGGTGCACGCCCCGTCGACGGTCGCCGAGGGGCGGGTGCCGTGGGGGTTGGGCCCGCACCTGGCGCCCGGGGTCGAGCAGGCCCGCGTGGTGGCCGGCGAGACCGATCCGGCGCAGGTGCGCCGGCTCGCCGGGGCGCGACCGGTGGTGCTTGTCGGGCGGCACCTGCACCGGCTGCCCGGGGCGCGTGAGCTGGTCGAGGCGCTGGCCGCCGTGCATCCGGTGACGGTGGTGGAGATGGGTTGGCCGGGCGGGTGGCGGCCGGCCGGGGCGCGGGCCTTCGTCGCCACCTTCGGCGCCAGCCACGCCAACGGTCGCGCGGCGGCGCAGGTGCTCGGCCTCACCGACTGATCCGTACGCTGCGTCACGACTGCACCATTCGAAGTATCCGCAGGTCAGTCTAGAAAACGACAGCCCCATCCCCCTTGCACAGCCTTCGGTCATGCACTTAGCGTTACCAGCGTTGGGGCCTGGAGGGAGCAGGCAGCGGACCGTGGATCCGGCCCGGGATCCACGGTCCGCGCCCGCGCCGCCGGTCAGTGCGGGGAGACGCCGAACGAGGTCCAGCCCCGGTCCGGGAATCCGGCCGCCTCGGCCACCCGGGCGGAGGCGTGGTTGCCGGCGTTGTGCACGTAGGTGGGGATCCGCCCCTCGTCCAGCACCCGCCGGGCCGCCTGCGCGACAAGCCGCCGGGCCAGTCCTCGTCCCCGCGCCGCCGGGACCGTGCCCACCGCCAACTCGTGCCCGTACGCGTCGTGCCGCTTGATCCCCACACCGGCGAGGTAGGCGCCGTCGGCGTCCCGGACCACGAGCACGTCGGCGTCGAACAGGTGCAGCCAGGGCGGGGCGCCGGGCACCGTCGGCGGCAGCCACTCCCCCACGTCCGGAAGCGGGGCCGGGCGGGTGCACCAGCGGAAGACACCGCAGTGCCAGGTGAGTTCCGGCGTGCCGACCGTCGCCGGCAGCGCGGGCAGCCACTCCCCGAGGGGCCGCCCGCGGACCAGCGCCCGGACCGCCTCGACACGCTGCGGGGGCACCGAGAGGACGGTGCTGTCACCCGCGGTCACGCCGACCGCCGGGCGCGGCCGACCGTCCCAGGCCGGGCGGGCGCGGCGGTAGGACCGGACCACGTGCAACCCCGGACCCGCCGGCCACTGCCCCAACCGGGTCGCCAGGTGCAGGGAGAGCCGCCGGTCGAGCACATGATCATCGTACGCCGATCCGACCGGCCCGGACCGCTCCCGGCCGTAAGAACCTGGCAATGGATCGCCGTCCCGCCCGTGGCTACGCTGGCCTCCCGGCACGGGTGGGAGGTGCGGTGTGGCGCAGCGGGTGCTGGTGGTCGACGACGACCGGACGGTCGCCGACGTGGTCTGCCGCTACCTGGAGCACGCCGGCTACGAGGTCGAGCACGTCGGCGACGGGGCCGCCGCCCTGGCCAGCGTGGCCCGCCACCCGCCGCACCTGGTGGTGCTGGACCTGATGCTGCCCGTGCTCGACGGGTTGGAGGTGTGTCGGCGGCTGCGGGAGCGGCCGGACGGCGTACCCATCGTGATGCTCACCGCGCGCGGCGACGAGGCCGACCGGGTCCTCGGCCTGCAACTGGGCGCGGACGACTACCTGAGCAAGCCGTTCTCCCCGCGGGAGCTGGTGCTGCGGGTCCGCTCGGTGCTGCGCCGGGCCGGCGGCGAGCCGGCCGGCGCCGCGCCGGAGCTGCTCGTCGACGGCGGCCTGGAGGTGGAGACCGGCCCCCGGGTGGCTCGCCTGCACGGCCGTGAGCTGACCCTGACGTTGCGCGAGTTCGACCTGCTGGCGCACCTGATGCGGCATCCGGCGCGGGCGCTGCGCCGGGCCGAGTTGCTGGAACGGGTCTGGGGCTGGAGCTTCGGCGACCAGTCGACGGTGACCGTGCACGTGCGCCGGCTGCGGGAGAAGATCGAGACCGATCCGGCCCGGCCCCGCCGCATCGTCACCGTCTGGGGCGTCGGCTACCGGTACGAGCCGGCCGATGCGTGACCTCCTGCTGATCTTCGGCGTGGCGCTGGCCGCCGCGCTCGCGGTCGGGATGGCCGGCGCGGTGGCGCTGCGGCTGCTGCGCGGCCGGTCGATCACCGTGCACATCTCGGTGCTGCTGGTGATGACCGTCGCCGCGGTGGCCGCCGGGGTGGCGGGCGTCGCCCAGGCGATGTTCCTCTCCCCGCACGACCTCCAGGTGGTGCTGATCACGGTCTCCGCCGCGGCCGTGGTGACCCTGGCGGTGGGCTGGTCGTTCGGCCGCCGGCTGGCCGCCGCCGCCGTCTGGGCCGACCAGGCGCGTGCCCGGGAGCGGCAGATCGAGAAGGGCCGCCGGGACCTGGTCGCCTGGGTCTCGCACGACCTGCGCACCCCGCTCGCCGGGCTGCGGGCGATGGCCGAGGCGCTTGAGGACGGGGTGGTCCACCACCCGGTGACGGTGGCCGAGTACCACCGCCGGATCCGGGTGGAGACCGACCGGATGACGAGGCTCGTCGACGACCTGTTCGAGCTGTCCCGGATCAACGCCGGCGCGCTGCGGCTGACGCTGTCCACGGTGGCGCTCGGCGACGTGGTCTCGGACGCGCTGGCCGGCGCGGCGCCGCTGGCCGCCGCCCGCCGGATCCGGCTGGTCGCGCCCGAGGCGGGCTGGCCGTCGGTGCTCGCCAGCGAGCGGGAACTGGCCCGGGTGGTGGGCAACCTGCTGCTCAACGCGATCCGGTACACGCCCGTGGACGGGACGGTGCGGGTGGACGCCGGGCGGGAGGTGGACACCGCCTGGCTGGCCGTGGCGGACACCTGCGGTGGCATCCCGGAGGACGACCTGCCGCGGGTCTTCGACGTGGCGTTCCGGGGCGAGCCGGCCCGCACGCCGGCGGCGGTCGAGCCGGGTGGCTCGGGCGGGCTCGGGCTGGCGATCGTGCGCGGGCTGGTTGAAGCGCACGGCGGGCGGGTAGAGGTGCGGAACGTCAGCGACGGATGCCGGTTCGTGGTCCGCCTGCCGATCGCCGCGATCTGACCCACCACCGGGGAACCGAACACATCGATCCTCCGTCATATTCATTTCCATACATGGACAAGTTTCTCTGGGACGGTAGTGGTCATGCCTCAGAAGCCGAATGACCGATTCCAGCAGGACCCGGAGCGGAGCTGGCCGGCCGCCGCCTCCGCCGGCCGCTTCCCGGTCCAGGCGCAGTACCGCGAGGCCCGCCATCGACGACTCTCCTGGGCCGAACTGAACGCGCAGCCCGCCGAGACGTCCGCCTGGCGCGGCCTCACCACCGGATGACACAGATATCGTTTCGCCATGACAGGCGCCTCCAATGCCTCTGACGACACGCGGAGGGCGACACACGCCGGTGGCGGGCGTACGGGGCCTTCGCACAGGTGTGCGGTAGCGTCTTGTGGTCCGATTCCGGCCTACGACAGGAGAAGCTCCGCGCATGGGCAAGAAGACGATCCACGTCTCCGACTTCACCGGCCAGGCGCTGTCCCCCGACGACGAGGTGGTCCGGGTCGTCGTGCTGGAGCACCCGGACCTGGTCGCCGGGCCCGTGCAGCTGGACGCCACCCCGGTCGAGGTGGAGAGCATCGACGACGCGGCGCTGGACGTCGCCGTGGTGGAGATCCACGATCGGCACGGCTTCGGTGAGCCGCGCCGGGTGGTGCTGACCGCGAGCGAGTTCGACGCGATGGCCACCGACGTGCCGATGGCGCAGCTGCTGCGTACCGCCGAGCGGGTCAAGCCGCCGAAGGCCCGCCGCGCCGCCGAGAAGATCGACTACGGCACGGTCGAGCACGCCGGCCGACCGCACCGGGGCCGGGTCACCGAGGAGGAGGCCCGACTGGTCCGGGACCGCCTCGACGAGGTCAACAAGCGCTTGGCCGACGCCGGCATCCGGCAGGTCGACCCGGCCGACCCGGAGCACGCCGCCCGCTACGGCTTCCCGACCGCCGGCTGACGACGCCCGCATGCCGGGCACGCGCCCCCGTGACGTGTGCCCGGCCCCGTTTTTCAGGCCCGCTTGCGGTTCAGCTCGGCCAGCGCGCCCTCCACCGCGGACTCCAGCGCCTCCTTCGTCAGGCCGAGCCCGCCGAGCACGCCGTCGCCGCCCTCCTCCTCCAGCAGGGCGAGCAGGATGTGCTCCGTACCGATGTAGTTGTGGCCCATCCGCAGCGCCTCCCGGAACGTCAGCTCCAGGACCTTCTTGGCCCGCGCGTCGTAGGGGATCAGCTCCGGGACCGCCTCGGCCTTCGCCGGCAACGTCGCGGTGACGGCCTCCCGCAGCATTTCCAGGGGTACGCCCTTGGCCACGATCAACGCCGCCGCCAGCCCGTCCGGCTCGGCGAGCAGCCCCAGCGCGACGTGCCCGGGGGTGATCTCGGCGTTGCCGGCCGCCCGCGCCTCCTCCTGCGAGGCGACCACGACGTTGCGGGCGCGCGTGGTGAACCGGCCGAACCCGGCGTTCGGGTCGAGCGCGGCGGCGGTCTCCGCCTTGGCGGCGGAGCGTTTCTGGGCGGCCTGCTTGCTGACCCCCATGCTGCGGCCGATCTCCGTCCACGAGGCGCCGGAGCGACGGGCCTGGTCGACGAAGTGGCCGATCAGGTGGTCGGCGATGTCGCCCAGGTGGTCCGCGACGAGGACCGCGTCGGCGAGCTGGTCGAGCGCGTCCGTGCGCCCCTTCTTGATGCCCTCGATCAACTCGTCGAGGCGCACCGGTTGGCTCATCTTGAGCGGCTCAATCTCAGTCATGCGTCAACCTTAGGTTGACGACTCCTCTTCGTCAACCCCAGGTTGACGACCGGGCCCGGGCTCCGGCGGTAGACCCACGTCGGCCGGGTAGCGGTCGAACCGACGTAGGCCCAGCTTGCGCACCGCCACCGGCCACGGCGTCTCGGTCGCCAGCACCGCGAGATGCTCGAAGTTGGACAGGTACGACTCACCGCGCGCCGCGCGCTCGGCGAGGATGTACGGCTCCAGCACGGCCCACGCCTCCCGCGCGCGGAATCCGCCCGTGCCGAGCAGCAGGGCCGGCTCGACCACCTGGAAGGCGAGCATCTGGCCCAACCCGTTGTAGTAGAGCGCGATCCGGTTCACGTGCTTGCGGGCGTCGGCGGGCAGCTCACTCACCGGCATACCGGGAGGACAGGCGGTCCTCAGCTCGGTGAGCAGATACTGCTGGCTGTCCAGGAACGCGTCACTCATCCGGTCGCGGGTGAGCAACTCGATCGCGACCAGGGTGTGGTTCGCGCCCTGCGACAGCCGCAACTGCCGGAGCGCGAAGAACGCCGACACACCGACGGTGATCACCGAGACTGCGGCCACGACCGCGTTGGTCACGATCGCCACATCCATGGCCATCATCGTAGGAAGGACGCGCCAGCCCGGCCGCCGATGCGGGCGGCCGGGCTGGCGACGGTACGGGCTACGACGCGCGGCGGGTCAGCCGCGTACCCACTGCTGGTTGCTGCCGCCGTTGCAGGTCCAGAGCTGGACCGCGGTGCCGTTGGCGGTGGCCGCGCCGTTGACGTCCAGGCAGAGCCCCGAGCCGACGCCGACGATGGTGCCGTCGGCGTTGAGCCGCCACTGCTGGTTGCTGCCGCCGTTGCAGCTCATGATCCGCGCGCGGCTGCCGGACGCGGTGCCCGGCACGTCGAGGCACTTGTTGCCGTAGACGGTGAGCTGGTTGTTCGTGCCGGCCGTCCACTGCTGGTTGGGTCCGCCGTTGCAGTCCCAGATCTGCACGACCGCGCCGTCGGCCTGGCTGACGCCGTTGACGTCGAGGCAGCGGTTGGCGCTCGCGCTGCGCACCTCTCCGGTCGGGCTGCTGGAGCCGTCGCCCGGCGTGATCGAGAGGTTGTCGAACTGGGCGGTGACACCCTGCCCGGTGCCGTACCCGATCTGGCCGGCGACCCAGGTGGCGTCCGACACCGTGCCGACGGTGGTGCCGTCGACGGCCGCGGTGAGGGTGCTGCCGTTGACCTTCAACGAGAGGTTGTGCCAGCGTCCGGTGCCGAGCGCCGACGTGTTGCCGCTGGCGAGCGTGCGCCAGTTGCCGCTGGTGTTGTTGCTCCGGATGGACCAGGCGCCACCGTCGGTGACCCGGAAGTAGTAGCCGTTCAGGTTCTGCGGCCCCTGGTGGTTGTAGGTGTTGCCGCGCCCGATCAACTGGACGTAGCCGGACTTCTCCAGCAGCACGTCCGAGGAGACGGTGTAGTTGCGCCAGGTCAGGTCACCGAGCAGGGTGAACGGCTCGGCCTTGCCGGAGGTCCAGTAGATCGGCGCCTGGTCGGACATCTGGCGGACGCACTGCCCGGTCCGGCCGCCACCGCACCCGGCGATCTCGAACGAACCCTGCTGGTCCATCAGGTACTTGGCCTCGCGGCCGGTGGCGTAGCTGTCGAAGTCGTCGCTGTACGGCAGCTTCAGGTTGCCCTGGGCCGGGCTGACCGCCGTGCCCTTACCCTGCCCGGTGGTGGTGGTGATGCTGTAGACGTAGCCGGGTTGGACGGTGAGCGAGAAGCGACCGCCGTTCGGCGTGATGTCGCTGCCCCGGACGAAGTGGTCGGCGCTGTTGTTCGACCTGACGTTCGTCGCCCAGACGCGCACGGTGCCGGTGGACAGCCCGCCGGTGACGGTGAAGTCGAGCTGCTGGGCCGAGCCGGCGTCCTGCGTCTCGATGATGGTGCTGTAGTCGCTGTTGTTGGTCGACTTCAGCGACACGTAGCTGCCGTTGTTGCGGTTGCCGCCGATGTAACCGCTCGACGAGTCGAGGTAGCGCCAGCCGGCCGCGGTGAACTGGGTGGTGTGCGCCATCACCCAGGTGCTCTTGCCGATCGAGTAGTTGCCGGACCACGGCTGCTGGGCCACCGCCACCCCGGTGGTCGCCCAGGGGATGTTGGGGGTGATGGCGGCGATCGCCGGCCAGTTGATGTAGCCGGTCATCTTGCCGTCGATGTAGCCGCGGTTGATGCCCCGGGCGAGGGCCGGCGCGCCGGCGTTGTAGTCGTCGGAGCCGTTCTCGCTGGCCCACAACGGCTTGCCGGTCGAGATCGCGTTGGCGGAACTGGGGCAGCTGCTCTGGGCGCCTCGATAGCCGCAGACGTAGTGGCTGCCGAAGACCTGCACCGCGGCAGCGAACGCCGGGTCACGCAGGGAGTCGTCGGCGGCGCCCCACCCCCAGTCGTCCGAGGCGACGATCTTCACGTTGCCGTAGCCGCGTGAGTTGAGCGTGGACCGCAGGTTCTTGTACCAGGTGGTGTTGTAGCCCTTCTCGTTCCACCCGCCCAGGTAGTTGATGGTCAGCCCGTGCGTCGCCGCGCAGTCCAGCCAGCCCACCAGGTAGTTGATCGAGTCGGTGGACCAGAAGTTGCCGTTGCCGATCCAGCCCGGGGCGCCCCAGGCCAGGCCGGCCAGCGCGATGTTGGGGTTGCGTGCCCGGGCCTGCTCCATCAGCCACCACTCGTAGCCCCGGTTGCAGTTCACGCTGCCCCGGGTGTGCTCGTGGCTGGGTTCCGCGCCGGAGGTGGAGTTGGTGTCGCCACCGATCTCCGCCTTGAGCAGTTGCATCGCCGCGCCGTAGCCCGGCTTGAACAGGTAGTCGAGGATGTCGCTGCGCTGCGGCTCCGGGTAGTCGATGAGAAGTCTGCTGTTTCCGCCTCCGCCGCTCACCGCGCCGACCCCGTCGAACGCGCGTCCGCCGGATCCGCCGTTGATGGTGATGGCGGTCGCCGCCTGGGCCGGGGAGGCGGACGCGGTCAGTACGGCACTCGCTGCCAGGACCGATGCTGCCACAGCCGACATCACCGCCCGCCACGACCGTCGTGGACGACTTACTGTACCGAACATCGATCCGCCTCCCGATCACAGTCAATCGATTTACATCGATATCTAAGACATCACATGTTAACGTTCACACAACATGCCCGTCAACGGACCCACCGCTGGCTGGCCGCGCCGGTGCAGTCCTGGATCTGGGTTCGCGTGCCATTGGCCGTACCGTTGCCGGCCACGTCCAGGCACCGTCCCGAACCGACCCCGGTGATCGTGCCGTCGGCGTTGAGCCGCCACTTCTGGTTGGACTGCCCGTTGCAGTCCCAGATGATCACCGGGCTGCCGTTGGCGGTGGCGGCGCCGCTGACGTCGAGACACTTGCCGCCGAAGACCCGCAACTCCTGCGCCGAGGTCGCGGTCCAGCTCTGGTTGCTCTGGCCGTGGCAGTCCCAGATGATCGCCGCGGCGCCGTTGGTCTGCGAGGCACCGTTGACGTCCAGGCACCGGCCGGCGGAAACGTTGCGAACGGCCGAGGTGCCGCCCGGCGGCGGGGTGGTCGGGCCGGCGGTCGGGCTGGCGGTCGGCGTCGGCCCACTGCCGTCGAACTGGGTGAAGAACCGCCACACCTCGGTCTTGGTCCAGGTCCGGACGCCGCTGTCGCCGCCGCCGTCGACCGGGCCCGGGGTGTGACCACCGTCGAACGCGGCCCAGACCACCGGATAGCCGGAACGGCAACCGGAGTACGTCGTGGTGACGTGGGTCAGACTGCCGGCCCTCGGCTCGGGCGGGTTCTGCGCGGCGCACCCGTTGGCGCGCACGAACGTGTCCCGCAGGGACCGGCCGGCGGAGATGTTGAGCACCGGGTCCCCGATGCCGTGGATCCCCATGTAGGCGATCGGTTGCGTACCGCCGGAGCACCCGCTGAGCTGCCCGCCGGAGTAGACCGCGACGGCGCGGAAGACATTCGCCCGGGCGCAGGCCAGGGCGTAGCTCATGCCGCCGCCGTAGCTGAAGCCGAGCGCGAACCGCTGCGTCGTGTCGACGCACAGGTCCGCCTCGATCAGCCTGATCATGTCGTCGACGAAGGTGGTGTCCTGACCGCCGGGGTTGGCCCAGCCGTTGCCGTTGCCCTGGGGCGCGACGAAGATCGTGCTGTTGTTCGCCTGCTGCCGCAGCCCGTAGTAGGACCATGCCTCCCGGTCCGCGCCGCCGGAGTCGACGTCGTTCGCGGTGCCGCCGTTCCAGTGGAATCCGAAGATCAGCCGGTAGGCGTGGTTCCGGTCGTAGTTGTCGGGGATCCGGAGGATGAAGCTGCGGTTCTGCCCGCTGCTCTGGATCGACCGTTGGCCGCTCGTCAGCGTGGGCGCCTTGCCACACCCGGCGGTCGCCGCGGCCGCGTCGACAGTCGCGGCCGACGCGGTCCCGCCCGCCCCGCCGGCCACTGTCGCTCCGGCCACCGCCGCGACCAGGATCGCGACGGCCGCGACGGGCCCGAAGATGGATCTGCGTATTGCCATGTTGCGGCTCCTTCGCCATCGGGGAAAGGACCGGCTCGGGTACGGGGAGCTGCGACACGCACCACTCCTGGGTGCGTACGCCGGACCCGGCACGGTCGACTCAGTTGCCCGGACTCCGCCGCTGGCCCGCCTGCCCGGGCAGGACCAGCCGGGCCCCGGTGGCGTCGGCGAGGACCGCCTCCGCGGCACGATCCGAACCGACCGCTGCCCCGCTGGAACGCCCGCAGCGCGACGTCGAACCGATTCGGCCGAACCCTAGGACGGGCAGTGAAATATGTCAATGCCATGTCCGGCAGGTTGCGACCCGCCTCCGTCGCACCCCGACCGCCGCCGAGCGGTCCAGGTGATCACGCAGGTAGGCTCGTCCTGCCGCAGCCCGCGCCGCTCCAAGGGGAAGCCACCAGGTGAGCACCCACTCGACATTGTTGTTCGTGCTCGCCGCCGTCGCGGTGATCGTCGCCGTCCGGTGGGTGGCGGGCCGGACCGGCCTGCCGGCGGCGGCGCTCCTGCCACTCATCGGCATCGCGTACGCGCTGCTCCCCGGCCCCAACATCGGCCTCGATCCCGACCTCGTGCTCATGGTCGTGCTGCCGCCGTTGCTCTACAGCGCCGCGCTCGACTCCTCGCTGCTGGACATCCGCCGGAACCTCCGCATCGTGGTCAGCCTCTCCGTGGTGCTGGTGCTCCTCACCGGCCTGGTCGTCGGCGTCGGGTTCCACCTGTTCGTCGCCGGGGCGACGCTGGCCGCCGGGGTCGCGGTCGGCGCCGCCGTCGCCCCGCCCGACCCGGTGGCCGCCCTGGCCGTGGGTCGCCGGGTCAACCTGCCGCCGAAGATGGTGACGATCATCCAGGGCGAGGGGCTGCTGAACGACGCCACCGCCCTGACGATGCTCAGCGTCGCGGTGGCCGCCGCCGTGGGCGGGCAGTTCTCCTTCCACGCCGCCGTCGGGCAGTTCGTGCTGGCCGCGGCCGGTGGGGTCGCGGTCGGGGCGGCCGTCGCCTGGGCGAAGCGGCTGGCGCGACCGCTCACCGCCGATCCGCTGCTGTCGAACGCGATCTCGCTCGCGACACCGTTCGTGGCCTATCTGCTGGGCGAGGAACTGGGCGTCTCCGGAGTGCTCGCCGTGGTGGTCGCCGGGCTGATCGTCGGCCACCAGACACCCCAGTTCGGGTCCGGGGCCGCCCGGCTCCAGACCAACGCGGTGTGGCGGCTCGTCGACTTCCTCCTCGAAGGCTTCGTCTTCCTGCTGATCGGTCAGCAGCTACCCGAGGTCGTTCGGGGCCTGCGCCACTACGACACGTCGACGATCCTCACCGCCGTCGCGGTGTCGGTCGGCGTGGTGCTGCTCCTGCGTCCCACCTGGCTGGTGCTGACCCAGTCGCTCCCCCGGTCGCTGCACACCCGGCTGGGTGGCGTGTCCGAGCAGGACGACACCGGCGACACCGGCGAGCCCGGAAGCGCCCGGCAGGTCGCCCGCGCCGACCGCAACGACCGGCGGCTGACCTCCCGCGAGGTGGTGGCGCTGAGCTGGTCGGGCACGCGCGGCGTCATCAGCCTGGCCGCGATCTTCACGCTGCCCCTCACCACCGACGACGGCTCGCCCTTCCCCGACCGTGACCTCCTGCTGTTCTGCACCTTCATGGTGGTGCTCGTGACGCTTGTCGGGCAGGGCATGACGTTCGCGCCGCTCGTGCGGATGCTCGGCCTGCGCGCCAACGCCGCCGACCAGGCCCGGGTACGCAACGAGGCCCGCTCGGCGGCGGTCGAGGCCGCCCTGGCCCGCCTCGACGAGGTGGCCGCCGACGAGCCGGACAGCGTGGTAGCGGTCAACACCATCCGTACCCAGCTGCTGGCCCGACTGGCGCGCTACCGCGGCCGGCTCGACCTGCTCCAGCAGAGTGGATCGGCCGAGATGCCCACGTCCCCCGAGTACGAGACGGCGCTGCGGGTCCGCCGGACGACGATCGACGCCCAGCGCGAGGAGTTGGTGCGCTGGCGGGACTCCGGCCGGCTGCCGGACGAGGAGCTGCGCGTGCTGGAACGCGAACTCGATCACGAGGAGCTGTTGCTCCCGAAGCGGCGCGGCTGACCCGTTCCGGGTGCCCGGAGCCCGTCGACCAGGATGGCGAGCAGCCGTGACCCGCGGGCGTCGAGTTCGGCGTCGTCCAGGCGCGACAGCCAGCTGATGAGCACGATGACGTCGGGGGCCTCGGCGTCGGCGCGGATGGTCCCGGCCGCGCGGCCGGCGGCGAGCAGCAGCTCGACCGCATCGCCGATCGGCCCGAGGCTGTGCGCGGCCAGGTCGCGCCACGTGGCCGCCTCCACGGCGGCGAACACGTCGCGCTTGACCCGGGCGTAGGCGGCCACCCGGTCGAACCAGGCCGCGAGCGCGTCGAGCGGCGGGTGTCGCGCCAGCAGCCGCGGGGCGGCGGCGACCAGCTCGTCGACCTCCTGCCGGTAGACCTCGACCAGCAGGTCCTCACGGGTCGGGAAGTGCCGGTACAGCGTGCCCTGCCCGATGCCGCACGCCTTGGCGACCGCGTTGAGCTTCAGCTCGCCGGGCTCGCGCACCAACTTCCGGGCCGCCGTCACGATGCGGTCCCGGTTGAGCTGCGCGTCGGCCCGGCGCGGAACGCCGCTCCGAGCGGAAGCGGACACGTGTCCGCTAGGCTTGTCGGGGTAACCGGACATGTGTCCACCCTAACCGAGGAGCACGCCATGACCATTCCCGGCAAGGTCGTCGCCATCACCGGCGCCAGCAGCGGCATCGGCGAGGCGACCGCCCGCCACCTCGCCGCACTCGGCGCGACGGTCGTGCTGGGCGCCCGCCGCACCGAGCGGCTGGACCGCCTGGTCGACGAGATCACCACCGCCGGCGGCACCGCCGCTGCGGTCCGCGTCGACGTCACCGAACCCGACGACCTCGCGTCGCTCGTCGACACCGCCGTCGCGGGTTACGGCCGTCTCGACGTCCTGGTCGGCAACGCCGGAATCGCCCGACTCGGCCCGGTGGCCGACCTCGACGTCGCGGGCTGGTCCGAGATGATCGACGTGAACGTCAGGGGCGTCCTGCACGGCATCGCCGCTGCCCTGCCGACGTTCCGCCGGCAGGGCAGCGGACACCTGGTCACCGTCGTGTCGACCTCCGGGCTCAAGATCACACCCACCCAGGCGGTGTACGCCGGGACGAAGAACGCGGTCCGCACCCTGCTCGAGGCGCTGCGGCAGGAGAGCACCGACGGCGTCCTCCGCACCACGTCGATCTCCCCCGGTTACGTGCGTACCGAGCTGATCGACAACGCCGCGGCCGACCCGGTGGCGCGCGAGCAGGCCCGGCGACACATGGCCGACCTCGGCATCGACCCGACGGCGGTCGCCCGGGCGATCGCCTTCGCGATCGACCAACCGGACGACGTCGAGATCGGCGACCTGACCATCCGGCCCACCCGCCAGGGATAACCCGATCGCCTGCTGTTTCAACCAATCGGTTTACACGATGGGTGAACGGGTGTAGGTTCGTTTCAACCAGACGGTTTCAAGACTGGGGAGGCGCCGATGCAGGCGGACACGCTGTCGCGGGTCTTCGCGGCACTTGCCGACCCGACCAGGCGCGACATCGTGGCACGACTCACCGCGGGCGACGCGACAGCGAACCAGCTCGCCGAGCCGTACCCGATGACACTCCAGGCGGTCTACAAGCACCTCAGGGTGCTGGAGGAGGCCGGGGTGGTGAGCCGACCGGCGGGGCCGCAGCCCCGGTCGGTGCGGCTGGAAGCGGAGGTCTTCGACCTGATGGACAAGTGGATCGAGCGCTACCGCCGCCAGGCGGAGGAGCGCTACCGCCGGCTGGACGCCGTGCTGGCGGAGATGGACCAGGACCAGACCGACCAGACCGAGAGGGGAAGCGCGGCATGAGCGCCATCGCCGGAACCACCATCGAGGCCGACCCGAAGGTGCCGATCATCCGGATGTCCCGGGAGTTCACGGCCACGCCGGAGCAGCTGTTCCGCGCACACACCGATCCACTGCTGTTCGCGCGCTGGGTCGGCCCCGACGGGATGGACACCACCATCGAGGAGTGGGACGCCCGCTCCGGCGGCGCCTGGCGCTACGTCTCCGTCCGCGACGGGCAGCGGTACGCGTTCCGCGGCTGCTTCCACGACGTACGCCCGGACCGGATCGTCCAGACGTTCACCTTCGACGGACAACCCGGCGGCGTGGCGCTGGAGACGCTGTGGTTCGAGCCCCTCGACGACGGGCGCACACTCCTGCGCGCGCAGTCCCTGGTGGACAGCTTCGAGGCCCGCGACGCCTGGCTCGCCAGCGGCATGGAGGTCGGGGTCGACGAGGGCTACGCCAAGATCGACGGGATGCTCGCCGATGGCACTCTCTGACCGGCCCGCCGAGCGACACCGACAGATCAGCCACGGCTTCACCGACCGGGTCCGGGGCACCCGGTCGTGGGACGCGCCCGCGCCGGTCGCCGGCTGGACCGCCCGCGACGTGGTACGCCACCTGGTCGAATGGCTGCCGCCGTTCCTGGCCGCCGGCGCCGGCATCCAACTCCCCGCCGGGCCGTCGGTCGACGACGATCCGGTCGGCGCGTGGCAGACCCACACCGACGCCGTGCAGTCCCTGCTCGACGACCCGGCCACGGCCGACCGCCGCCTGTCGAACCCGCACCTCGGCGAACTGCCGCTGGACCGTGCGATCGACCAGTTTTACACCACCGACGTGTTCATGCACACCTGGGACCTGGCCCGCGCCACCGGTCAGGACGACCGCCTCGACCAGGACTTCTGTGCGCAACTGCTGGCGGGGATGGAGCCGATGGAGGAGATCATCCGCTCGTCCGGGCAGTATGGCCCGCGCGTGCCGGTGAAGGACGACAGCGACCCGCAGACCAGGATGCTGGGCTTCATCGGCCGCGACCCGGAGTGGACCGCCTGACCCTCTCCGCTCCCCCGCAAGTTCCTCGATCACGAAGGGGTGCTACGCCTGGACCGCCGACCGTCGGGTGCTCCGACGGCCGCTCACAAAAGGCGGTGCCGGCGGGCGTAGGCCGGGAACTCCGCGCCGGGCTGGGGCCGGGAGCGGGTGATGTCCAGGTACCTTCTGGTCTCGGTTTCTCCGGACTTACTTCAGGGTCTTGGGCGTGTCCCTGAATGATGAAGAACCCCAGGTCGGCGTTGGTCGTCTTGCCCAGGACCTCCTGCAACGCCGTGCGGCATGGCTCAAATGGCCACCGATGCTCCCCACGTTCGAGCCTGCCGATGTAGCGGGCGTCCACGGCGCTGCGGCATCCCGTGTGAGCGTGGGCGTAGGCGTTGACCGCGTCGGCCAGCTCCTGCCAGGACATCGGCCGCCCCGACCCCGACGGAGACCGCAGCGCCAGCCGCGCTGCGCGAAGCAAGTGGTTAGGCCCCGGTTGATAGGCCACGAAGTTTTCTCCCGGTTCAATTCGTCTGCCGCCTAGATGGCATCCCGCGGGAGGTGGTACGCGGTGACGCGGACGAGGGCCTCTCGGGTGGTGCGGCAGTAGCGGGTCTCGCGGGGTGGTGAAGGTGCGGTGCTCGAAGTAGCGGTTGCCGGCAGAGGCGGGCAGCCGACGGACCGGGCGCCACCGGTCTTCCTTCGATAAGGGGCTATGCGCCAAGGGCGAGCCCGTAGGGTCGATCGCGTGGCCGAGACGCAGACCGAACCTGACATCTCCTACATCGCCAGCGTGACGCGGGTCCGTGCGGCGGCCGGCGTGATCCTCCGCGACCAAGCCGGTCGGGTGCTGGTGGTCCACCCGACGTACAAAGACGTATGGGAAGTTCCCGGCGGAACGGTGGAGCCGGACGAGTCTCCGGCGGAGCCTGCACGCGCGAGATCCGGGAAGAGTTGGGCCTCTCGGTGCCTGTAGGAGCGCTGCTGTGCGTCGACTGGGTGCCGGCGAGGCCGCCATGGGACGGCGGGCTCATGTTCGTGTTCGACGGCGGGGTGGTGACAGCGGACCAGATTGCAATGATGCGGCTGTGTCCGGATGAGCTCGACCGGTTCGAGTTCGTCGAGCCGGAGCGCTTGGGCGAGGTGCTGATCCCTAGATTGGCTCGGCGGGTTGTCGCGGCGCTCGCCGCGATCGGGCGTGGCGGTGTCTACCTTGAGGATGGAGTCGCGACCTCAAATAGATAGCCGGGCTGAGCGTGTGGACGACGCGGTGTGCGTAGCAGGTCAGGCGCGGCGGAGCTATCGGTTGCCGACGAGGTCAGGATGGCCTCGACGGCGTCGATGGTCGCGGTGGCCTGCCGCACGACCTCTCCGCCGAGGACGGCATCGCGGAGGACTTCGTGCTCGCTCAGCAAGCCCTGTCGTCAGAACTCCTCGCGGGTCATGTCGGCGCCGAGGGCGGTGAACCGGCTGGTCAGGTCCGCGTGGCCTCGGTCGATCATGGTGCCGTTGCCGATGACGGTTTCGCCATCGGCGACAAGTCCGGCCAGTATGAGCCCGATGCCGGTCCGCAGGTCTCGGGCGATGACCTCGGCGCCGCGCAGTGGCTTGCCACCGTGTACCACGGCCTTCTCGCCGTCGACGGTGAGGTCCGCGCCGAGCTTGGCCCGACCCGGACCTCTACCAGCCCGGCCTCGCAAATGGTGGTGTTGAGTGCGGCGCTCGCATCGTGGATCAAGGTGGCGATCTCGTCCAGGGTGGCGGGCTGGCCATAGTCGGGCTCGGTGGAGAGCCGGTTCGTCGCGCCCAGGTAGATGGTGCCGTCGCCGCGCGGGACCATGTGGCTGCCGCAGGCAAAGCCCCGGTTCGGGGTTCGCACGGCAGCGGGCAACGAGAACGGGACGCGGGCAAGCAGCGACACGCCTCGCCCGGACCGCAGCGGAGGGGCGTCGACCTGCTCGGAAAGCGCAGGGGCGAGCAGACCCGTCGTCCCGGCACCGGCAGCGAGGACCAGATGAGCGGCCAGGACAGTGCTGCCGTCAGCCCCGGCGACGACCAGATGCTCGCCGCGCTCCTTGACGGTGGTGTTGAGCCACCGGCAGCGGGGATTGGCCTTCAGCACCGTGGCCAGCGCCTCGACCAGGCCCACCAATGTGTCGATCCACAAGACAACCGTGGCGATGGAACTCGGCGACGTGCAACGCGCCATCGCCATCGGCGCGCCCCTCGATACCGGTTCGATGCCCATCGAGCGGCAGGTCCGCCACGCCATCGAGACCGCACGAGCGCTCGCCCGCTGGAACCGCATCGACGACGCACTCGGCGCACTCTTGGAAGCCGAGGTCATCGGCCCTGACCAGGTGCGCTATCACCGGCTCTCCCGCGACCTCGTCCGGGACATCCTCACCCGCCCCAGACCGCCCCGACTCGCCGTGGAACTCAGCGAACGGATGGGCGTCCGGTCGGGAGAACCCCGCTGGTAGCCGTGGTCAGATCAGCCGGCTCGTGTAGCCGGCCGCCACCAAGCGTTCGAAGGCAGCCCATACCTCGTCCGGCATTTCCTGCGGGATCGCGAAACCGCGCTCGGCGTACACCTCGATCCGCTGCGTGTCCCCGACCAGCATGTTCACCACTCGCCGCGGGTCACCGATGCTGCGGACGTAGCCGTCCAGTTCCAACGGATTCGACGCGCACACCACGTCGACCTCCGGCCACATCAGCTTGCAGGTGGCATATGCCCGACGCTGCTGGTACGGCCGCGACATGATCAGCACCGACCGAACCGTGATCTGCCGCTCGGCGAGGAGCGCACGCGAGAACTCCAGATTCTCAGCGGTGTTCGTCGCCCGCGGCTCCACGAGAATCGACTCCGCCGGCACGCCCTGCTCGACCGCGTACTCGCGGTAGTGCACCGCCTCGCCGCGCGGGAACCGCTCCACCGTCGTCGGCGCGTTGGCACCGGTGAACACGATCCACGGGAACAGGCCCTGGTGGAACAGCCGCGTCGCGATCACCGCGATACCGAGGTCATGGCTGCCCAGCCCGATCCCCACGTCACACGGTCGCAACTCGTGATGCATGTCGTGGTAGCGCCACAGCGTCTCCACGTCCGCCCGAATCTCCTCGGGGATCGACTCCGCCGGCGCTGCCGTATGCCGGTGCATCAACGCCTACCAGGCAGGACCGTCACCGGGTCCCCTCGTCGGACCTTCCGAGTGCCGCCAAGCCCGCCCTTGCCACCTCCAACGGAACCACCGCAGCTACCGGCTCGTCCCGCTCGCTCAGGTAGACGACCTGGCCCTCCCGCACGCTCCGCAGCAGTTCCGGCAGTACCGCCGACACCGCGAGGTCGTCAGAGGTGGCATAGGCCCGGTCCGCGCTGGGTTCCCTCATGCCGTCAGCCTAGGGGCAACAAGGCAGCAGGGCGGAGCCGACTCCACGCGAACGCCCGGCCCCACCCGCATCTTCGAACCATGATCAGCGCCGATCCAACCGGAACCACGTCCGGTTAGGCCGCCATGGGCATCACGTCTACCGTGACCGAAACGGTCCAACGGCTCCCGAGCACCCACCGGCTGTCTGCGTACACGAAAAAGGCCCCGACCCGGCGTCAACCACCGGGTCAGAGCCTTACTTGTTGTGCGCCGCCAGGGACTCGAACCCCGAACCCGCGGATTAAGAGTCCGCTGCTCTGCCAGTTGAGCTAGCGGCGCTCATCGGCAACGGGACGAGACGTTAGCAGTCCCCGCGCCGGCCCACGACGGCAGGGGCGGCCTCAGCGCACCATGAGCGTGACCTGGCCGGTCGCGGTCCCGGACGGGTCGACCAGCAGCGCGTACGCCCCGGTCGCCGGCAGCACTGTCGGCGCGATGTCGCCGGTGCCGTTGACCACGCAGCCGGTGGCGATTGTGCTGCCGTCGGGGGCGCGCAGCGCCAGCACGCCGCACTGGTCGGGCAGCGTCGAGGCGGTCGCGGTCACCGCCACCGACGTGCCGGCGGCGGCGGTGAACCGGTAGCTGGTGACCGCGCCGGGCCGGTCGATGTCGGCGACCACCGGCGGCCCGCCGACCGTGATGGGACCGTCCCGGTCCCGGCCGGTGACCAGACGCAGCGTGACGGTGCCGGTGCCGCGTTCCACCGGGTCGACGAGCACGGTGTACGTGCCGTCGGCGGGCAGGAGCGTGCCGTCGACCTCGCCGACACCGTTGACCACACAGCCACTGTTCAGCAACTGTCCGTCCGCGTCCCGCAGCTCCAGCGGGGAGCACTGGTCGGTGAGCGTGCTGGCGGTCACCTCGACGAAGACCCGGTCCCCCTGGTGGCCGGTGAACCGGTAGCGCGCCCGGGCGCCCGGTTGCTCGATCGTCGCGGTCGTCATCGGGCCGTTCGGCGCGAGGGTGCCCTCGCTGTCCCGGGCCACGTAGACGCGGACGGCGGCGCGACCGGTGTCACCGGGGGCGGCGGCGACGCGCAGCGCGTACGTGCCGGTGGCGGTGAGGTCGACGCGGTCGACGTAGCCGGCGCCCCTGATGTTGCAGCCGCCCGCGATGTCCCGGCCGCCCGGGTCGACGAGCAGGTACGGCGAGCAGCGGTCGGCGATGCCGGGCGCGGTGACGTCGACGAAGACGGCGTCACCGGCGCGGCCGGCGAACGTCAGCGGCGCGCCGCCGGGGGTCAGGCTGGCGGTGGCGACAGGTACGGCGGTGATCGGCGTGCCGGCCGGCGGGGCGACCCGTTCGGTGGTGGCGCCGGCCACGGCGAATTCGGGACGCCCGCTGACGGCGACGTCGAAGACGCACTCGGCGAGCGGGCCGGGCGCGGTGACGCCGGCCCACCGGCACATCCGTTCCGCCGTAGCGCGCCGGGCCGGGTCGAGGTCGGCGGCGGTCACCTCCCGCTCGGGGAAGCTCCGGTCGGTGAACGTGCCGGTGTTCTCCCCGTCGGCGTAGGGGAACAGCGAGCGGTCCGCGGTGATCCGCCAACTGTCCGCGTACGCCGGGTAGAGCTGGGCGAAGGGCACGGGCTGGGTGAGGGGCGGTCCGGCGGCGGGCGCGATGTCGTCGGCCGGGTCACCGTCGAAGTCGCCGAGCAGGCCGCGTACCTTCCCGGCCCGGCCGTCGGCGAGGTGGACCAGCACCCGGTAGCCGTAGCGGCCGATCTGGTCCACCGCCGCCGCGGACCCGTCCGGCCACGTCACGTCGTACCCGTCGTCGGGTCCGGTGTCGGAGGGGCGGCGGGTGACGCTGCCGCCGCCGGCCAGGTCGGTGCGGTCCGGCGGCGCGGCCAGCGGCGTCCCGTCGACGTGTACGCGGGTGGCGCCGCCGGTGAGGGTGAGCGCGACGCGGTGGGCGCCGAGCCGGAACGCCACCGCGGAGTTGACCGAGGCGGTGCGGGTGCCGGCCATCGGTGCCTGCCGGACCTGCACCTCGAGCGGGTCGCCGCCGGTGGACGCGACGAGCGTGAACTCGCCGACGGCCTGGAAGTCGTAGGCGACCCGGTCGAAGGTGACCAGGTGTGGGTCGCCGTTGCTGCCACCGCAGTCGGCTCCGTTCTCGCAGAGCTTCACCGGCCCCTTCGGCGGCGGCGTCTTCTTCGCCGGCTTCTTGCACTCGTCGAGGCTCTTCGGCAGCGTCTTTTCCTTGTACTGCTTGCGCGGCGACAGGCCCTTCGCGGCCCGGTAGCGGTTCTCCGCGAGCGTCGCCTTCACCTCCGCCGTGGGGATCCCGGTGCTCCCGCACTCGCCCGCCGGGACCGCGTCGCGGGAGATGTCGTCGGCGTGGTTCAGCTCGTGGTAGAGCGCGGCGCACGGGTCCCGGGCCACCCCGTCGTCGTACGGGTCGGTGGAGGTCGGGTTCCAGGTGACAGTGGACGAGCCCTTGCCGTCGGCGCTGTCCGGGGTCTCGAACGCGCCCGAGCCGCCCGGGGTGGGGATGATCCGCACCTTCGGGCTCTTCCTGTCCTTCAGCCGGGGCAGCACGCCGGACGGGTCCCCGCCCGGCTCGGTGAATCCTTTCAGGCAGCCGTCGACCGCGGCCTGAAAGTCGACGCCCTTGATCGGCACGCCCCCGGTCGGGTCGACCGTGTAGTCGGCCCGGGCCGGCCGGGATCCGCCGCCGACAAGCGCGCCGGCGGCGACCAGCAGCAGGGCCACGGCGGCGGCGGTCGGCCGCCGCCGGCGCGTCCACAGCACGACCACGAGCGCGGCCAGGAGCAGCACCAGCAGCAGCGCCCCGGCGGCGGGCCAGAGCCAGCGGCGACCGGACGCACCGCGGTCGCTGACGGTGAACGTGGCGGTCCGCAGCTCCGTGGCGCCCGGGCAGAGGTTCGCGACGCCGGTGACCGGCAGGGTCACGTAGCCGGCCGTGACCTCGTACCGTCCGGAGGCGCCGACCGGCCAGAGCGAGTCCAGGCCGCCGCCGTCTCCGGTGGCGGCCACCGAACGGAGCACGACGTCGCCGGGCGCGTCGCCGTCGTGCAGCCGGACGCCGGTCAGTGCCACGGTCGCGGTCGCGCCGGGTTCGACGGTGGCCAGGCCCGCGGTGGCGACGGCGGCGATCCCGTCGTCGTGGAAGCTGCGGGCGAGCACCGGCGTGAGGTCGCGCCCGTCCCGGCGTACCCCGGTGATCTGGGCGGTGCCGACGGCGCTGGTGGGCAGCGCGCACGCCGACCCGGTGGAGTTGGTGACGGTGAGGTCCAGGCGGACCTGGTCGCCGGCGCGGTAGTCCGCCTGGGCCGGTCGCAGGGCCAGGCCGAGGCCGCCGTCGTCGGCGGCGGCGCTCGCCGTCCCGAACGCCAGGGCCGCCAGCGGTACGGCGAGCCCGGTCGCGAATCGCACCGTCCACGTCATGGTGGGGACTGTAGGGGCGCGGGGCCGCCGATCCCGGTGCTCTGTCGGGGACCGGTCCGTCCGGCGGCTGCTGGCGGGGGTGCTGGCGAGCGCGACCGAGCGGGCCGGTGCGGAGCCGGCGCGACGGGCCGTCGGTGGAGGCGTTCCTCGCGCCGGGCGTGCCGGCCGGTTGACCTTCCGTCGTCGCGGGCGGAGCGTGGCCCGCGCTGACGCGACTCATTGACGATCACCGAATCGTGTAGGCATAATCGCATCGGAGCCGGGCTGGCCCACAGGCCGTACGACATGGTGCGTTCAGAGCCGACGAGAGCTGCCGGCCGGCGCATCGTGTCCACCGACACGACATCGCTGCCAGCGCGTCGCCGAGGTCGCCCGCCGCCTTTTTCCACCGGCGCGCCTCGACGGGACACGGCGCGGACCGACTCCGGGCAACTCGATCCGCACGGCGCCGAGCAGCACCTCGACCGCCAGCGGAGACGACACCGATGAGATCCTTCCCACCCGGACGAACGACTGCCGCGACCGACTCGACCAGCCCGACCCGACCCGTGCGACGAACGGCGGCCGTGGTCGCCACCACCGCCGCGCTCCTGACCGCGGTGGCGTCCGGCCTGGCCGTCACCGCCGCGCCCTCGATGGCCGCCGCGTGCACCGGCTACGTGGCGCTGACCTTCGACGACGGGCCCACCCCCGGCAACACCACCACGCTGATCAACACCCTCAAGGCCGCCGGGGTACGGGCGACCTTCTTCAACGTCGGCCAGAACGCGCAGGGTAACCAGGCGCTGGTCCGGGCCCAGCGGGACGCCGGGATGTGGATCGGCAACCACAGCTGGACGCACCCCCACATGACCCAGCTCAGCCAGGCGCAGATGACCTCGGAGATCTCCCAGACCCAGCAGGTGATCCAGCAGGCCACCGGCACGGCGCCCAAGCTGTTCCGGCCGCCGTACCTGGAGTCGAACGGGACGCTGCGGGCGGTCGAGGCCCAGTTCGGGCTGACCGAGATCAACGCCGATGTGGACTCCCAGGACTGGAACAACGCCAGCACCGACCAGATCGTGCAGAACGCCCGGCGGCTCCAGGCCGGCCAGTCCATCCTCATGCACGACTGGCCGGCCAACACCATCGCGGCCATCCCGCGCATCGTCAGCGACCTCGCCGGCCGTGGCCTGTGCGCCGGCATGATCTCGCCGGCCACCGGACGAGCGGTCGCCCCGGACGGCGGCACGCCCACCACCGCACCCCCCACCACGGCACCGCCCACCACCGCACCCCCGACCACCGCGCCGCCCACCACCGCGCCGCCCACGACCCCGCCGCCGGACCCCTCGGGACCCTGCACCGCCACCTACCGGCTCGTCAGCAGTTGGACCGGCGGTTTCCAGGGCGAGGTGACCGTGAGCAGCACGACGGCCATCACCGGCTGGACGGTCCGGATGACCCTGGCCGGCGGGCAGAGCATCAACAACGTGTGGAACGGCGTGGCCACCGGCGCCAGCGGCTCGGTAAGCGTGCGCAACGCCCCCTACAACGGCACCCTCAACGCCGGCGGGTCGACGAGCTTCGGCTTCCTCGGCAACGGCAACAGCTCACCGGCGCCGAGCGACATCACCTGCGCCGGCGCGTAACGCCACCGCCGTCCCATCGTCCGGAGGACCACAGATGCCACGCACCCGTACCCGACTGCGGTTGGCGGTGGCGGTGTGCACCACCGCCGCCGTCGCCGCGACCGGCGCACTCACCACCGCCGTCTCCGCGCAGGCCGCCGCCGGCTGTCGGGTCACCTACACGGTGACCAGTCAGTGGCCCGGAGGCTTCGGCGCGAACGTCGACGTCACCAACCTCGGCGATCCGCTCACCGGTTGGCGGTTGACGTGGTCGTTCACCGCCGGGCAGGTGGTCGGGCAGTCGTGGAACGGCACGGTGACCCAGTCCGGCGGCCGGGTCACCGTCACCAACGCCGGTTGGAACGGCAACCTCGGCACCGGGGCCGGCACGCAGTTCGGCTTCAGCGGCTCGTGGAACAACACGTCGAACCCGGTGCCGACGGACTTCGCGCTCAACGGCGTCACGTGCACCGGACGCCCGACCCCCACCACTTCGTTCACCAGCACCCCACCCACCAGCGCTCCGCCCACCAGCGCTCCGCCCACCAGCTCTCCGCCCACCACCGCCCCACCGCCGGCCTCCGGCGCGCTGGCGCAGACGAGCACCGTCGGGCGGGTCAGGGCGGCCGGAACCAGCGTCCAGTACACCTGGCCCGGCATCTACTTCGAGGGACGGTTTCGCGGCACCGGCGTCGGGATCGTCCTCAACGACAGCCAGAACGACTACGCCGTGCAGATCGACGGCACGACCGTCGCCACCCTGGTCACCCCCGGGCAGACCACCTACTGGGTCCGGAACCTCGCCGACGCCGACCACACCGTACGACTTGTCAAACGGACGGAGAGCCCGTGGGCCGCGGGCGAGTTCGGCGGTCTCGTCGCCGCCCCCGGCGGCGCGATCCTGGCCAAGCCGGCCGCCCGCAGCCGGCAGATCGAGTTCATCGGTGACTCGTGGACCGCCGGCTACGGCAACATGTCGACGACCCGCGACTGCTCCGCCAACGGCGGGGTCACCCGAAACTCCAACGCCGACCTCACCTTCGGCGCCCTCACCGCGCAGAGCCTGAACGCCGACTACCAGCTCATCGCCTGGTCCGGCCTGGGCATGGTGCGCAACTACAACGGCGGAGGCGCGGACAACTTCCGCACCCACTACGAGACCGACCTGCAGGCGCTCTGGAACAGCACGACGTGGCAGAACCCGGGCACCTGGAAGCCGCAACTTGTCGTCGTCGGCCTGGGCATCAACGACTTCTCCACCGCCCTCAACGCCGGTGAGCGGTGGACCACCCTCGACCAGCTCGCCGCCGACTTCCGCACCGCGTACCTGGGCTTCCTGGACAAACTGCGGGCCCGGTACGGCCCCGACACGTACATCGTGCTCACCTACCCGGACCTGTCCAACACGCCGCTCGCCTCCTCGATCCAGCAGATCGTCCGGGCCCGCGCCGACCGGGGCGACGCCCGGGTCCGCTCGCTCTACTACGACGACAACGCCCTGGGCCTGGACAAGCTGGGCTGCGACTGGCACCCCTCCCGGCGCGACGACCAGCTCCTCGCCGGGGCGCTCACCCGGTTCATCGGCACCCTGCCGCTGACCTGGTAGCTCGGCACACGCCGAGACCACCACCGACACCGTGGCCGGGCCCGACCGGGCCTCTACCACCACCAGCAACCAGGAGGACGAGACATGACGCACGATCAGCAACAACAAGGGAGCGGGGAACGGAGGCTGCTGAGCCGGAGGACCGTCCTGACGACGATGGGCGCCGTGCCGGTCGCGGCGGTCGCGACCTTCATGGGAGCCACGGAAGCCTCGGCGGCGGCGGCGAACATCAATCCGTCGGCAACGCGGCAGACGATCCGAGGCTTCGGCGCGATGGCCCACGCGGCCTGGATCGGCGACCTGACGGCCGCCCAACGGGACACGGCGTTCGGCGTCGGCGAGGGCCGTCTGGGCTTCTCCATGTTGCGTATTCCGGTCGGCGAGAACCAGTCGGACTGGAGCCGTGACCTGGCGACGGCGAAGCGGGCGGTGGAACTCGGCGCGACGGTCTTCGCGTCGCCGTGGAATCCCCCCGCCAGCATGATCGAGACCTTCACCCGCGGCAGCCAGACCAACGCGAAGCGCCTCCGGTACAGCTCGTACGCCGCCTACGCCCAACACCTGAACGACTTCACCGCGTACATGCGCAACAACGGGGTGAACCTGTACAGCATCTCGGTGCAGAACGAGCCCGACTACGCGTACGACTGGACGTGGTGGACATCGGCCGAGATGGTGCGGTTCCTGCGGGAGAACGCCGGCTCGATCAGCACCAGGGTCATGGCGCCCGAGTCCTTCCAGTACGTCAAGTCCATGTCGGACCCGATTCTCAACGACTCCGCGGCGCTCGCCAACGTGGACATCATCGGGGCGCACCTCTACGGCACCTCGTACTCGAACTTCCCCTATCCCCTCTTCAAGCAGAAGGGCGCGGGCAAGGACCTCTGGATGACCGAGGTCTACTACCCCAACAGCAACGCGAACTCGGGGGACGCCTGGCCGGAGGCGCTCGACGTGGGCGAGCACATCCACCATGCCATGGTGGACGCCGAGTTCCAGGCATACGTCTGGTGGTACCTCCGGCGCAGCTACGGCCCGATGCGGGAGGACGGTCAGATCAGCAAGCGCGGTGCGATGATGACGCACTTCGCCAGGTTCGTCCGCCCCGGGTACGTGCGGATCGACGCGACGGCGAACCCGACGTCGAACGTCTTCGTCTCGGCGTACCGGAATGACAACACCGTCGTCATCGTCGCCGTCAACAAGAACACCTCGTCGGTGAGCCAGCAGTTCACCCTGTCGAACACCAACGCGTCCGGCAGTGTCTCGAACTGGCTGACCGACGGGAGCCGGAACGTCGCGCCCCAGAGCGCGCTCACCATGTCCAACGGCTCCCTCACCGTCACGCTCCCCGCGCGGAGCGTGATGACGTTCGTGACCAGCATCAGCGGCGGCACCTCGTCGCCCAGCCCGACAGTCACCCCCACCGCATCGCCCACGCCCACCACCTCGCCCACCACCTCGCCCACCCCCGGTGGCGGCACCGGACCCCGCGTCGCCTACACGATGAACACCTGGAACTCCGGCTTCACGAGCAGTATCAGCATCACCAACACCGGCACCTCGACGATCAACGGCTGGACGCTGGTCTTCACCCTGCCCTCCGGCCAGGCCATCACCTCGGGCTGGAACGCCACCTACTCGCCCTCCAGCGGGCAGGTGAGCGCCCGCAACGTCAGCTACAACGGCACGATCGCGCCCGGGGCCACCGTCGACATCGGTTTCCAGGGCACGCACACCGGCAACACCGCCGAGCCGACCGCGTTCACCCTCAACGGCATCCCCTGCACGGTGGCCTGACGGGCGGCAACCCCGGCTCCGGCCGGAGGTTAGGAAGGGCCCCCTCCTATCGCTTTGTGTATAGGAGGGGGCCCTTCCTAACCGTTCTGGTGCGCGTGCGGCGGTGGGACGCTCAGCGGTGGCGCTGGGGCAGGACGAGCAGCGTCACGGAGTTCGCCGGGTACGTCGCGCGGACGCCGCCACGGGTCACCCGCAGGTCCTCGCCGCGGACGATCGAGGTGAGGTCGGCCGGACCGTAGGTGAACCGCTGGGCCTTGCCACTGCCGTGGAGTCCGGCCAGCGCCAGCCGTGACGTCAGGTCCTCGCCCGTCTTGTTGACCACCATGACGGTGAGCGCCTTGTCGGACGAGCGTTGCGCGGCGTACACCGCGAGCTTCCCCTGGTCGCTGCTGACCGCCGACACGCTCACGTTCCCGAACCTGCTGCCGGCGCCGTCGTAGTTCCGGTACATCCGGAACGCGTACGCGCCGGGGTCGGTCGGTTTCGGCTCGCCCCAGATGGTGGCCAGGTCCAGCCCTTCGCGCCCGAAGATGCCGAGCACGTCGGCCTGCGCTAGCGCGCCGTTGATGTCATCGAGCGCACCCCAGTTGTATTCGGTGATGGCGACCTTCGTACCGGGGTAGTACTGCGCGACCCACGCCTTCATCTGGCGGATGAACTGCAACGGCGGCGCGTTCACCCCGCCGGCGCCGATCCACGACTCGTCCTGGTACGTCGGGTCCCACAATGACCTGGTGGAGCGCAGCCGCAGCGCGTTGGAATCCGGGTCCTTACCCCCGCTGATCTGCGGATAGTAGTGCTGGTCGAAGTAGTCGAGGAAGCGCTTCCCGCCGTGGGCGTCGCTGAAGTCCCGCATGTTCTTCAGGTACCACTGGGACAGGTTGAGCCCGCCGTGCGCCGCCGCGTCCGCACCCGGCGCGCACCCGTCCACGCCGGAGGCCACCCACTCGCAGTAGCCCCAGCCGGACGGGCCGAGCACCTTCGCGCGCGGGTCGGCGGCCTTGATGGCCGCGGCGGTCGCCGTGCCCTTGCCGCCCAACTCGTCGTAGCTCACCGGATCGGGGTGCACGTCGCGGTGGGTGGAGTTCCACAGCACCGGCTCGTTGTCGAGTTCGTAGATCGACACCCCGCCGCGTGCCGCCGGACCGAACTGGTTCACGAGATGCGACACCATCTCCCCGGCGAACGACGCGTCCGCCGGGATCGAGGTGTCCGAGGGGACCGCGCCGACCAGGTTCGCGTCGGCGTGCCGGCCATTGCCACAGTTGGGATCCCACTGGTCGAACGAGTCCTGCTCGGGAAAGCGGGTGGCCGGGAAGCCGCAGGCGAACGGGTGCGACGAGGGCGAGTCCTTCGCCACCCAGCCGATCAACGGCACGGTGACCACCTGCTTCGTCCGGCTGTCGCGATTGCGCTGGACGAACGCCTCGACCGTGTTGTCCGGCCCGGCCACGATGTTCTCGAAATACCAGTCGCTGCCGGTGTTGTAGGTGTGATTCTTGAAGTTGTAGCGGCTGCTCGAATTGCCGCCCCAGCGGGCCACGGGCGTGCCGAGTTCGGCGACGAGCGCGGGATCACCGCCGTTCATGCCGTAGATGTCGGGGCTGATCGCGTGCCGGGCGGCGGAAACGTCCACCGCCAGGGTGAGGCCGGTGTCGGCCGCCGCCGGACCGGCGACGGCCTGGGTGGTCAACAACCCCGCCACCAGACTTCCGGCCACACCGATCACCGTGGTCGGACGTGGTTTGCGCCGTCGTTGCGTACCCATCAGAAACTCCCGCCGTCGATCGACCCAGGACGGGCCGAACCCGCATATACATTACTGCTCGTCAATATTTAGTCAACTCAGTGGCATTGAAGGGAATGACTGTCCTCATCGATCATTCGCGGAGAGTTGGGCGGGCCCAGCCGAGGAAGCGGTCGAAGACATGGCCGGCGCCGGCGGCGTCGCCGGCGCCGGAGCCGGTGCAGATCGTCGACCGCGTCGTGCAGGCAGCCGGCCAGGTAGATGAGAACCCTCACCGTGCCCCGACCGGGGATCACGCTCGGATGCGAGCGTTGACGGTCAGATCAAAGGGTGCGCGGCCTCGGCTGGACCGCGTCCGCCCCGGGCGGCCTGGCATATCCGGACCGCCGAGTCACCAGCCCGCTCACGCGGCCAACCCCAGGGCCAACTGTTCCAGCCCTCGCGAGCCGACCTCCAACGCCCGACGGTGGAAGGCCCGCCGGTCGCCGGGGAACGAGGATCGGCCCGCCAACCACACCCGCTCACCGACCTTGTACGTCAGCGCCTGCCCTGGCCGGCCCAGATAACGCGCGAGTTCTCCCGACGCGTACGGCCCCTGATGGCATCTGTCGCGCAGCAGTCGTAGCGCCGCCTCCGGCGTCCACCGCGCGCCGTCGCCGGACGGCATCGGCAGCCGCAGGTGCAGGCCGACGTCGAGCACCACCCGGGCCGCCCGCAGCAACTGCATGAGGAGGTGCCCGAGGCGGGCGCCCGGCTGTTCGTAGTAGCCGATCTCGTCCATGAACCGTTCGGCGTACAGTGCCCAGCCCTCCCGGCAGCCGGAGAGCCCACCGAGCAGGTTCAGCTCCGGCCCGAGCGCGCCCTGGTACGCCTCGTGGCCCATCTGGAGGTGATGACCGGGTACCCCCTCGTGATAGGCGGTGCTGTAGGCAGACCAGGTGGGAAAACTCTCCCGGCCCTCGGGCAGGAACCACCAGACCCGGCCGGGGCGCGTCAGGTCACGCGACGGCCCGGTGTAGGAGGTGCCGGCCGACCCGGTGACCCGGGACTCGATACGCCACAACGGCGCGGGGATGTCGAAGTGCACGCCGTCCAACTGCTCGGTGGTGGCCTCCAACAGCTCCTGCAACCACGCGCCGAACGCGGCCCGACCGGGCAACACACCCACTGCGTCGGGCCGGTCGAGTCGCTCGATCACCTCGGGCACGCTCCCGCCGAGAACCTTCGCCTCGGCGACCAGCTCCGCCTCGATCCTGGTGAACTCGTCCCAACCCCAGTCGTGGAGCTCGCGGAGATCCGGTTCGTCGGCGAGGAACGTCCGCACCCAGAGGGCGTACCGCTCCGGCCCGAACGCCTCGTCGTCGCGCGCCCGCGGCCCCAGGTCCGCGGTCAGCGTCACCCCCAGTTTCCGGTACGCGTCCCGCGCGCCCTTCGCGGCTGCCCGCAACGACACCCGTTGGGTGCCCCCGCCGTACCGCTCCACCAGCGCGGCGTCCTCGTCCGTCCAGGCGCGACAGCGCTGCGCCACGAGTTCCACCTGACGCCGGGTCGGCAGGTGGCCGCGCTCGGCGGCGAGCAGGAGACTGCCCGCGTACCCCTCCAGGGTCGCGGGGATGGCGGCGAGACGGGCGCCCACCCGCGCCCAGCCCTCCTCGTAGGCCGCGCCCTCGACGTCCCGTCCGGGCACCCCGGCCTCGACGGCCTGGCGGATGAGCGAGAGCGGGCCGGTGGCTGCCACGTGCAACTCGCGCAGGTCTTCCCCGGCCTCGTGGAAATCGACACGGGCACGCAGCCGTTCGGCGAGATGAGCACGCAACGGGCTGCGCCCCGGAATGCTCTCCAACCCGCGCAGGGCGGAGACCGCAAGGTCGGCGCGGGCCTGATGCCCGTCGGGGCTGTAGTCGGTGAGCCCATCGACGTCCTGCTCGCCGACCTCGACCACGGCCACGCACGGGTCGAGGCGGGCCAGGTCGCGCAGCAGCCGACCGGCGAATTCCTCGATCACGAAAGCGATGCTACGCCTGGCCGGACCCGACCAGGGGGTACGCGAAAAAGGCCCCGGCGGGCACGGAGGTGCCGATCGGGACCTTGCTCGTTGGTGCGCCGCCAGGGACTCGAACCCCGAACCCGCGGATTAAGAGTCCGCTGCTCTGCCAGTTGAGCTAGCGGCGCTCGCTGACAACGGGAAGAACCTTAGCATGCCCGCTGAACGGGGTTCCAATCCGATACCGGGCTCACCCCTTCGGTCGAGCTTAACCGGCAAAAAGACACAAAATACCCTCACATGACGGTCCGGGGAGCGGCTTTGGAGCGTCGATGGGGCACGATGTCCGCCAGGCACGCTACGACAGGGGTGGGCATGGGTAGGTTCGCGCGGGCCGGGGCGATGGTGGGTGCCCTGGCTCTCACGGCGACGCTGACACTGACCGGGTGCGGCGGCGACGAGGAGAAGCCGGCGTTCGTGCCCGGCCAGCAGCAGGTCGGTGACGTCTCGTCCACCGCGCCGGATCCGAGCGCCTCGCCGAGCACGTCCGACTCCGCGCCGGCGCTGGCGCTCTCGGTGAGTCCGGCCGACGGGGCGACCGGCCGGCCAGCCAGCACCGAGATCAGCGCCAAGATCCCGGGCGGCGGCACGGTGTCGAAGGTCGTGCTCACCACCGCCGACGGCAAGGCCGTCAAGGGGCGGATGCGACGCGACGGCTCCAGCTGGGTGCCGTCCGCCCCGCTGAAGTACGCGACGAAGTACACCGCCACGGTCACCGGCACCGATCCCGGCGGCGCGACCCACCAGGACACCAGCACGTTCACCACGATGGCCAAGCCCAAGTCGATGATCGGCTCCGGGCTCTACCTGTTCAGCGGCAAGACGTACGGGGTGGCCATGCCCGTGGTCGCCGAGTTCTCCCCCGGCATCCCGAAGAAGGACCGGGCCGCGGTGCAGAAGCGGATGTTCGTGCAGACCGACCCGCCGCAGCCCGGCGCCTGGCACTGGCTCGGCAACGGCACGCAGGCCTACTACCGCGCCCCGGAATACTGGAAGACGGGCACCACGCTCACCGTCCGGCTGGCGCTGGCCGGGATCCCGCTGAGCAACGGCCGCTACGGCAATCTGGACCGCAGCGCCACCGCGAAGATCGGTCGCGCGTTCGAGATGACGGTGGACAACGCGACCAAGCGGATGACCGTCAAGGAGAACGGCGCGGTGATCCGCACGCTGCCGGTGAGCCTGGGCAAGAAGAGCACCCCCTCCTCCAGCGGCACGATGGTGGTGATGGAGAAGAAGGAGTCCACCGTCTTCGACACCCGCGACGAGCCGGACCCGAACAACCAGTACGTCACGAAGATCGACTTCGCCCAGCGGATCACCTGGGGCGGCGAGTACATCCACGCGGCGCCCTGGTCCGAGGGCGTGCAGGGGCGCCGGAACGTCTCGCACGGCTGCGTCAACGTGTCGATGGCCGAGGGCCGCTGGCTGTTCGGGCGGACGATGGTCGGCGACCCGATCACGGTCAAGGGCACCGAGCGGCGGCTGGCGCCGGGCAACGGCTGGACGGCGTGGAGCATGACCTGGAAGGAGTTCGTCGCCGGCAGCGCCCTGCCGGTGCCGGAGGGCGGTCAGGGCTCACCGTTCTGATGCGGCGTAACGTGGTCTGACGCGCTGCCTCGGGCAGCGGTCGGGACACGTCCCCGCAACGAAGCGCCGGACGACAACAGAATCGTTACATCGTCGTCGGGGTGTTCCGCTTCACTCCCGGCAACGGGCGGCCGGTCCGGCGCGTCTGACCAGACGATGGGGATCGGCAACACACTTGTGAGGAAGACATGCGAGCTGGCCAGGACGAACTGATCCGGGACGGGAGCGCCCGTCGCGGCGGGCGCCGCGCACTCGCCGCCGCGGTGCTCGTCGCCGCCATGGCGCTGACCTCCGCCTGCACCGGCGGCGGCGACAAGTCGTCGAGCTGGCAGGGCGGTGGCGACGGTGGTGAGAAGGCCCCGAAGGCGGCGGCCACCATCAGCGAGCCGGCCGCCGACGCCAAGGACGTGCCGGCCACCACCGCGATCACGTTCACCACCACGGAGGCGCAGCAGACCGCCGTCGAGCTGAAGGACGCCGCCGGCAAGCCGGTCGAGGGCGAGATGACCGCGGACGGGAAGAGCTGGCAGCCGACCGCCGCCCTGGCCTACGCCGAGACCTACACGGCGACCGTGACCGCCACCGGCGACGACGGCAAGCCGGCCACCGCCACCAGCACGTTCACCACCATGGCGAAGCCGTCCAAGCAGGTCCGGGTGAGCAGCTTCCTCGGCGACAACCAGGTCGTCGGCGTGGGCATGCCGCTGATCGTCAAGTTCGGTCGGGCCATCCCGGAGGACTACCGCGACGACCTCCAGCGCCGGATGACGGTGACCGCGAAGCCGGCCCAGGAGGGCATCTGGCACTGGATCAGCCCGACCGAGGTGCACTACCGGCCGAAGACCTTCTGGAAGGCCAACAGCACCGTCTCCTACACGGTGCGGGCGGGTGGGCTGCCGCTCGGCGACGGCTGGTACGGCCGCTCCGACCTGACCGTCGACATCAAGATCGGCCCGTCGTTCGTGATGACCGTGGACAACGCGACCAAGCGGATGACCGTCACCAAGGACGGCAAGAAGGTCAAGACGATCCTGGTGAGCCTCGGCAAGAAGAGCACCCCGTCGTCGAGCGGCACCATGGTGGTGATCGAGAAGCTGCGGCACACGGTCTTCGACACGATGGAGGAGCTGGGCCCGGAGGAGGGCTACCGCACCGAGATCGACTACGCCCAGCGGCTCACCTGGGGCGGCGAGTTCATCCACGCGGCCCCCTGGTCGGAGGGCGTGCAGGGCACGACGAACGTGTCGCACGGCTGCGTCAACGTCTCGATGAAGGACGGCAACTGGCTGTTCAGCAACACCCGGCTGGGTGACCCGATCACGGTCAAGGGCACCGAGCGCAAGCTGAAGAACGGCAACGGCTGGACGGACTGGAACATGTCCTGGGATGAGTACGTGAAGGGCAGCGCCCTGCCGTACGAGCCGGCGGACGCGACGCCGAGCGCCGAGCCGACCGCCTGACGTCCCCTACCAGTCCCCTACGACGAAGCCCCCTCCGACCGGAGGGGGCTTCGTTCTCTGGGGTGACTGATGGGAATTGAACCCACGACAACCGGGACCACAACCCGGTGCTCTGCCAACTGAGCTACAGCCACCATGCTCGCCGCTCCGGTCGACCCGGGCGGTGCGCGGACCAATAATAGCCATATCCCGGCCGGGCCCGTCCACCGGGTTCCGGCCCGGGGGTCAGAGCTGCGCGGCGATCCCCTTGGCGGTCTCCACGTCCGGCCCGGGCAGCGGCACGAACAGGGTCCGCCGGTAGTACTCCAACTCCCGGATGCTCTCCCGGATGTCGGCGAGCGCCCGGTGGGCCAGGCCCTTCTGCGGCTGACCGAAGTACACCCGCGGGTACCACCGCCGGCACAGCTCCTTGATGGAGGAGACGTCGATCATCCGGTAGTGCAGGTGGGCGTCGAGCCGGGTCATGTCGCGGGCCAGGAAGCCCCGGTCGGTGGCGATCGAGTTGCCGCACAGCGGCGCGGTGCGCGGATCCTTCACGTGGCTGGTGACATAGTCGAGCACCATGTCCTCGGCCTCGGCCAGGGTGACCGTGGAGCGGCGCACCTCCTCGGTCAGGCCCGACTTGGCGTGCATGGTGCGCACGATCTCCGGCATGCCGTCGAGCGCCGCGTCGTCGGCGTGGATCACCACGTCCACGCCGTCCCCGAGCACGTTCAGGTCGGGGTCGGTGACGAGCGCGGCGACCTCGATCAGGGCGTCCCGGCGCAGGTCCAGCCCGGTCATCTCACAATCGATCCAGACGAGAAGATCAGCCACCGGAACAGACTACGCGCCGCCGACCCGCCCGCGCCTCGGCCCGGTGGACCGGGTGGACCGCTAGGGTTTCCCCGTGCCAGCCGAATCCGTCGCCCCACCCGCCGTCAGCCAGGACGACGCGGGCGGTCGTACGGCCCGGCGGGTGGTCACCGTGCTGGCGCTCGCCGCGTTGCTGCCGGCGCTCTATCTGCCCGCGCTGCGACACGACTACTACGACCTGAAGATCTACATGCGGGCGATGGACTGGTGGTCGGCCGGTCACCCGCTCTACGACTACGTCCAGCCGGACCGGGTGCAGGGCGCGCTCTACTTCACCTATCCGCCGTTCGCGGCGCTGTTGCTGGCGCCGTTCGCGCACCTGCGGCTCGGGGTCGCCATCGCCGCCTTCGTGCTGCCGACGCTCGCCGGCGTGGTGGTGACCACCCGTTGGCTGGTGCGGCCGGTGCTGCGGCGGCACGGCCTGCCGGTCGGGTTCGGGCTGACGGTCGCGGTGCTGCTGGTGCTGGCGGTGGAGAGCACCCGCGAGACGATCACGCTCGGGCAGATCAACATGCTGCTGGTGGTGCTGATCCTCGCCGACCTGCTGTTCGCCGTACCGCAGGGGCGTCGCTGGGCCGGGGTGGGCGTGGGGTTGGCGGCGGCGCTCAAGCTCTTCCCGGGGATCTTCGTGCTCTATCTGCTGGCGACCCGGCGCTGGCGGGCGGCGGTGGTGGCGACGGTGACCGCGGCTGTGGCCACGCTGCTGGCGGCGGCGGTCGCACCGGGCGACTCGTGGCGGTTCTGGACCCACGAGCTGTGGGCCACCGACCGGGTGGGCCGCACCGACTACACCGGCAACCAGTCGCTGTTCGGGCTGCTCAGCCGCATCACCGCGCCGGCGGAGCCGGGCCGGTTGCCGTGGCTGCTGCTGGTGTTGCTTGTCGCCGGGTTCGGCCTGTGGCGGGCGGCGCGCGCGGCGCAGGCCGGGGACGCGCTGACCGGCCTGACCCTGACCGGTCTGGTGGGTGGGCTGATCTCGCCGATCACCTGGACGCACCACCTGTACTGGTTCATCCCGGCGGTGGTGGTGCTCGTGGACGCGGCGCTTGACGCCGGCCGGGGAACGAGACGGCGTCGTGGCCTGTTCGCGCTGGCCGTGGGCACAGGCATGGTGATCGTGTACGGGGTGGTGACGTTCCAGGACTGGGGCACCGGGACGGTGCACACCGATGATCCGGTCGACTTCGTCGTCCGCAACGCGTACGTGCTGCTGAGCCTGCTGTTGCTGGTCGTGCTGCCGGCCCGCCGGCGCGCTGAGAAGGTCGTTAACCGTACAGACCTCGTGAAAGATGACGTTCGAGGGTAATATTGCCCCAACTACACCGAATCCCCCGGTGACGGTGGCCCTCCGCGTCGGCAGCGCGGAGGGCCCGCCGTTTCCGGGGGCGCGCCGACGACGGCCAGGTGCCGTTCCCGCGCGGACCGGGGACCCGGTTGCCGGCCCAGCTCGGGCAGCGAGGTGATCCCGAGCCGCCCGGCCAACACCGGCACCTGCTCCGGCTCGACCACGAAGACCACCTCACGCGGCCGGTGCGGGCGCAGCAGCAGGGCCACGGCGAGGACCGTCAACAGCGTCCCGCCGGCCAGCAGCGCCCACACCACACCGGAGAACCAGCCGCCCCGCAGCTCGCCGCGCAGCGCCAGCTCCAGCCCGCCGGCACGGGCGGCGAAGCCGTCGGCCGGATCGGCGTGCCGGGCGACGTGCCGGAGCCCGACGCCCGCCAGAAGTGCCGGAATTCCCGCGGCCAGCAGCAGCACGCCGGCGATCGTGCGCACGAAACGCATTCGCGTCGTTCCTCTCGGTAGCCGAACCACCCGGCCGACCTTACCGAGGCCGATCGCCTGATCGCCGGACATCCACCGCACCCGGCCCACCGAACGCGACCGGCCCGGCGGAACGGATCCGCCGGGCCGGTCGTGCGGGTTTCACTCAGGACTTCGCGGTCGGCTCCCGCCGGGTACGGGCGAAGGCCAGCCCGCCGAGGACCAGGCCGGCCAGGCCGGCGACCAGACCGGCCACCCCGAACGCGGTGCCCGCACCGGAGTCGCCGTCGTCGTCATCGTCGTCATCGGCGGCGGCAGCGGTGGCCGGCGCGCTCGCGCCCGCCGACGCGGGCGCCGCCGCGGCGAGCGCGAGCACCGGGGCCGGGTTCTCCGGCTCCTCCGCGCCCGGCGCGGGCTCCTCGATCCACCGCGAGACGTTGCCGTCGGAGTAGGTCTGGAGCACCTTGAACACCATGGTGTCGACCTGCGGCAGTGGCCCCATCGACACCGGGAACTCCTGGAATTCGCCCGGCTTCACCCCGCCGTTGGCCGCCGCCGTGTAGGTGAGCTTGGAGACCGCCTCGGTGAGCTGGCTGCCGTGCACCTCGAGCGGCGGGTCGACCTTGCGCTTCTCCACCGCCACCGTCCAGCCCGGCACCGGCATGGTGGAGACCGAGCCCACCGGGGCGTTGTCCGGCAGGGTCACCTCGACCTTGACGGTCGACGCCGTGTCACTTTCGTTCGGCACCCGGAAGGCGAACCGGCCGTAGCCGCCCTGCGTACCCTCCTTGGGGTTGATCGTGACGTGCGCGGAGGCCGGCCCGGCCAGGCCGAGCACGGCCGCGGCGGCGGCGAGAGTCAGCGCGGCGGCGGTCGCGGGGCGCCGGAGACGGATCATCAGATGGGACCTTCCGTTACTTGATCGGCACGGTGGCGGTCACCGTGGCCTGGTCGATGTCGGACGTGCGAACGGTGAAGCGGAGCTGCCAGTCACCCCGGGCCGGCAGGCTGATCTCGCCGGTGGCGTGGTTGTCGCTCAGTGGCAGCAGCGGCACCGTGATCGGTTCGATCCCCGCCGACGGCAACGCGGCGGTGACCTTCCACTCCTGCACCGGCTGCGGCCGGTTGTCGGTGGTGTAGGCGTAGAGGTGGATCGAGTTGTTGCCGGTCTCGGCCGGGTCCACCTCCACCTGGAGCGAATAGAGCGGGCTGCTCAGCGTGGTGGAGAAATAGCCGGCCGGCGCGCCCGCCACGTCGGCGGACGCGGTGCGCGCCGGGGTGGTCTGCACGAGCGTGGCCGACACGCCCAGCACCACCGCGGTGATCACCAGCTCGGCCACCACGGCGCGTCGCATCGCACCCGGCCGGCCGGCGGCGACCCGCCGCCGCACCAGCGCCCGGGAGTACGCGGCCACGCCGATCACCAGCGCGAACAGCACGATCTTGGCGAGCAGCAGCCGCCCGTACGTGGTGTCGACGAGCGCCTTCGGGCTGGCCACCTCGATCAGGCCCTGCACGGTGCCGGCGAGCAGCAGCGCGGCCACCGCCAGCGCGGCCCAGCGGGACCAGATCGGCAGGATCGCGCCCAGCTCCCGCTCGTCGGCCCGCGGCAGCAGGAAGGCCGCCAACATCACCAGTCCGCCCAGCCACACCGCCATGCCGCCCAGGTGGATGGCGTCCACCACCACGGAGACCGCGGGCGCCGGCGAGGCGGCCGGGTGGCCGGCGAGCGGCCAGGTGAACAGCGTCGCCCCGCCCAGGACGGCCAGGATGATCCCGTCGGTGCGGCCGACCGGCCCGGCGAACAGCGGGCGGAGCAGGAACGCCGCCGCGGCGAGCAGACCCAGCCGGACCAGGTGGGTGGTGCCGTAGGCGCTGCCGAGCACGTCGCCGAGGCCGGCGGAGGTGACGTCGAACAGCCCACCGCCGTTGGTGTAGGGCACCTGGAGCAACAGCTCGGCGACGGTGGCGACCGCCAGCACGCCGAGCCCGGCCCAGGCCAGCCGCGCCGGCCCGCGCCGGGACAACCGGCGCGGCCAGAGCGCGGCCAGCACCAGGGCCGGACCGAACAGCAGCAGCAACCCGACGTAGCCGACGTACTTCGCCACCTTGACCGCGTTCTCGACCACCGGGTTGGCCCGGTTGTCCGAGCCGGTGTCGGTCGGCGGCTCCGACGGCGCCCCGACCGAGTAGGTGAACGCGCCGGACACCGGGTGGCTGTCGGCCGAGATCACCCGGTAGCTCACCAGGTAGGTCCCGCGCCCGCCGGACGGGTCCACCGGAATGGTGACCTCCGCGCCCTGGAACGTCGGCTCCCCCCGGTCGGCCCGGGAACCGTCCGGGGCGATCACCCGCACCTTGTCGGGCACCTTGCGGACGCTCTCGCTGAAGGTGATCACCACCTGGGCGGGTGCCTCGGGCACCACGGCGGACGCGGCGGGGCTGCTGCTCACCAGCACCGCGTGGGCGCTGGCCGGGCCGGCCGGGACGAGCAGCAGGGTGGTCAGGAGGAGCAGCAGCCCGGCGACGGTCCCGGAGCGGGCGGCGAGCACCCCGGGCGGGCGGCGTACGGCAGCAGTCATGACCGCCATGGTTCCCGAACGGTGCCGTTTCCGGCGAGCCGACCTCCGCCGAAAATTGCGGATGCCCGATCGGCGCGGCGCCGCGCGCCACGCCGAACCTGGTCGGAGGTCATACGGGGGTGGTCGGCCGGCGGGCGGAAAAAGTTCCCGGCGTGTGCCGGAACACGGAATGGGCCGAAGGACCCTGTGTCACACAGGTACGCCGCGTAACCTCGTCTGTCGTGATCCCCGCCCCGCGCGACACCGCCACCGACCGCCCCCGCGCGGGGTCCGCGGCTGCGCGGGAGGCGGCCACCACCTGGGCGTTGGCCGCCCGGGACGGCGACCCGGACGCCCAGGCCGCCTTCGTCCGGGCCACCCAGGCCGAGGTCTGGCGCTTCGCCGCCGCCCTGGTCGACCCGGACACTGCCGACGACCTGACCCAGGAGACCTACCTGCGGGCGTTCCGGGCGCTGCCCGGCTTCGAGGGCCGCTCCACCGCCCGCACCTGGCTGCTCGGCATCGCCCGCCGGGCCTGCGCGGACCACCTGCGTACGGTGGTGCGCCGCCGCCGGCTCGACGAGCGGCTCGCCGCCCAGGCCGCCACCGACCGGCCACACCCGGACCCGGCGGGGCAGCTCGGCGCCACCGACCTGGTCCGCCGGCTGCCCGCCGAACGACGCTCCGCGTTCGTGCTCACCCAACTGCTCGGCCTGTCCTACGCCGAGGCGGCCGACGTGGAGGGGGTGCCGGTGGGCACCATCCGCTCCCGGGTCGCCCGGGCCCGCGACGAACTCGTCGACGCCGTCGGCGACACGCTCGCCGGATAGCGGGAACCATCCGTGGCGCTCGGACGACGAATGACTGTGACCCCCTCCACCACCCGGGCCGGGCGCTGGCCGGCCCTGCGCCCCTGGCTGGGCTTCGCGGCCCGCCTCGGGCTGGCCGCCGTCTGGCTGGTCGCCGGCGCCACGAAGGTCGGTGACCTGGCCGCCTCCGGCCGGGCCGTGAACGCGTACCAGGTGATGCCGTACGACGTGGCCACGGTGATCGGGGCGGCGCTGCCGTTCGTGGAGCTGGCCCTGGGCCTGCTCCTGCTCGCCGGGCTGGCCACCCGGGTGAGCGCCGGCGTCTCCGCGGCGCTGCTCGTGGTCTTCGTCACCGGCATCGCCTCCGCCTGGGCCCGCGGCCTGGCCATCGACTGCGGGTGCTTCGGCAGCGGCGGTCAACTCGGCGCCGGCCAGGCGCCGAGCTACCTCCCGGAGATCCTCCGGGACCTGGGGTTCCTGGCACTGGCCGGGTTCCTGCTGATCTGGCCCCGCACCCCGTTCTCGGTGGACGGTTGGCTGGCGGGCGAAACCGTGGAGGACGACGATGAGCAGCCGTAAGGGACGCCGGGACGCCGCTCGGGTGGTGCGCGAGCAGATCGCCCGGGAGAAGCGGCGCAAGCGGACGCTCTGGACCACGATCGCCGCGGTGCTTGTGCTCGTCATCGCCGGCGGCATCGGCTGGGCCGTCTACTCCGCCCAGAAGTCGGACGACTTCACCGCCCCGCCCGGCGCCAACGACGCCGGCACCGGCATCGTCGAGGGCAGCGGCCCGGTCACCATCGACCTGTACGAGGACTACCAGTGCCCGGTCTGCAAGCAGTTCCAGCAGGTCAACGGTGAGACGATCAACCAGCTCGTCAGCGAGGGCAAGGCGAAGGTGGTGTTCCACCCGGTCGCCTTCCTGAACCGCTTCTCCACCACCGAATACTCCACCCGCTCGTCGGCCGCCTCCGGCTGCGCCGCCGAGGGCGGCAAGTTCCGCGAGTTCACCGACCAGCTCTTCGCCCGGCAGCCGGCGGAGGGCAGCGCCGGGCTCAGCAACGACGAGCTGATCGACATCGGCGCGGGCGTCGGGCTGAACCGGGACGACTTCGGCTCCTGTGTGCGGGACGGCACCTACACGTCGTGGACCGGGCACGTCACCGACGAGGCGAGCAGGTCCGGCGTGACCGGCACCCCGACCATCAAGGTCAACGGCACCGAGGTCCAGGACAAGAGCCCGGACGGGATCAAGGCGGCCGTGGCGGCGGCCGGTAAGTGATCCGGGCACCGCTGCGCCGGGCCGGGCTGGTCGCCGCCGCCGCGACCACCGCCCTGCTGGCGCTCGCCGCGCCGGCCGCCGCGCACGGTGCGGACGCCCCCGACGGCACCGACTACCGGGCCGCCGTCACCGGCGTCGCCCCGCACCGGCCCGGGCTCACCGCCCGGATGGTGGAGGCCGGCGCGCGGCTGGAACTGACCAACCGCACCGGCGCCGACGTCACCGTGCTCGGCTACTCCGGCGAGCCCTACCTGCGGATCGGCCCCGGCGGGGTGTACGAGAACAGCCGCTCCCCCGCCACCTGGCTGAACCGCACCATCGCCGGGGACACCACCCTGCCGGCCGAGGCCGACCCGGCCGCCGCGCCGGCCTGGCGACGGATCGACGACGGGCCGACCTACCGCTGGCACGACCAGCGCACGCTCTGGCGCGGCGACGGGCCACCCGCCGCCGTCGCCGCCGACCCCGGCCGCGAGCAGCGGGTCCGCGACTGGACCGTGCCGCTGCGCGCCGGCGACACCCCGACCGAGGTACGCGGCACGCTGGACTGGGCGCCGCCGCCCGACCCGTACCCGTGGTGGGTCGCCGTCACCCTCGGTTTCCTGGTGCTCGGCGCGGCCGGGGTGGTGCCCGCCGGCACGGCCGCCGGCGTCCGCGCGTTGCGCGCGGTGGGCGGACTGCTCGCCGTGGGCGGCGCGGCTGCCGTGGCGCTCACCGTCGCCCGGGCGCTCGACAGCGGCGCCCCCGGCACCGGCGGCGTGCTCACCGACCTGGTCACCGGCCAGGTGTGGACGCTGCTCACCGGCCTCGGCGCGCTCGCCGCCGGCGGGTACGCGCTGGCCCGCCGGCCGGCCGCCGACTTCGCGCTGGCGCTCGCCGGCGCGTGCCTGGCCCTGTTCGCCGGGATCGCGAACCTCGCCGTGCTGTCCCGGTCGGTGCCCCCGGCAGCCGGCCCACCGGCCCTGGTCCGCGTGCTCGTCGCCGTGGCCCTGGCCACCGGCGCCGGCGCGCTGGCCGCCGGCCTGCTCCGCCTGCGCACCGCCGCCCGGGCCGCGCGCGCGACCCGGCCCTTCGCTCAGGCCGGCCGGGGCGCGAAGCCGTAGGGCAGCTCCAGGCGGTGCGCGGCCAGCACCGCCTCGTCGGCGAGCAGCTCGGCGGTGGGCGCGTCGGCGACGATCCGGCCGCCGTCCAGGATCACCGCGCGGGGGCACAGCTCCGCCGCGTACGGCAGGTCGTGGGTGACCATCAGCAGCGTCACCGGCAGCGCGCGCAGCACCTCCGCCAACTCCCGCCGGGCGGCCGGGTCGAGATTCGACGACGGCTCGTCGAGCACCAGGATCTCCGGCCGCATGGCCAGCACGGTCGCCACCGCCACCCGGCGCCGCTGCCCGAACGACAGGTGGTGCGGCGCCCGGTCCCGGTGCTCGGCCATCCCCACCGCGGCGAGCGCCTCGTCGACCCGGGCGGACAGCTCCGCCCCCCGCAGCCCCAGGTTGGCCGGGCCGAACGCGACGTCCTCCGCCACCGTGGGCAGGAAGAGCTGGTCGTCCGGGTCCTGGAAGACGATGCCGACCCGGCGGCGCACCTCGGCGAGCGTGCCCCGGTCGGGGGTCACCGTCAGGCCGCCGACCTCGATCGTGCCCTCGGTCGGCGTGAGGATGCCGTTGAGGTGCAGCACCAGTGTGGTCTTGCCGGCGCCGTTCGGCCCGAGCAGCGCCACCCGGTCGCCGCGCGGCACGGTCAGGTCCACGCCGTGCAGGGCGAGGTGACCGTCCGGGTACGCGTACCGGACGCCACGGACGTCCAGGGAGGGCGGCTGCTGCACGTACCCGATCATTGCAGGACGAGCGCGGCGGCGGCGATGGAGGCCGCGATCACCGGGACCGTCGCGGCGACCGCCCACTGCCCGGCGGTGGCCGCGCCCGCCCCCTGCCACACCGCCGGCATCCGGCCGGTGTAGCCCCGGGAGACCATCGCCAGGTAGACCCGCTCGCCGCGCTCGAACGCGCGCAGGAACAGCGCGCCGACGCCGGCCGCGAAGCCGCGCAGTTGCCAGAGGAAACGCGGGTCGTCGCCCCGGGACACCCGGGCCACCCGCATCCGCCGGGCCTCCCCGACCAGCACCTCCAGGTAGCGCAGCATGAACGTGGCGATCTGGGTGAGGATCTGCGGGCACCGCAGCCGGTCCAGGCCGAGGATCAGGTCACGGGTCGTCGTGGTCGCCGCCAGCAGGAGCGACGCGAGTACGCCGAGCGTGCCCTTGGCCAGGATGTTGAACGCGCCGTGCAACCCGTCGACGGAGAGGCTCAGCCCGGCCACCTCGACCCGCTCCCCGGCACCGAGGACCGGCAGCGCGAACGCGAACAGCACGAACGGCAGCTCGATCAACGCCCGGCCGAGCAGCCAGCGCGGGCCGACCCGGGCCAGCGCGGCCACGGCGACGACGAGCAGCGCGTAACCGCCGAACGCCCAGTACGCCTCCCGCGGGGTGGCGACCACCGCCACGGTGAACAGCACCATGGCGGTGATCTTCACCTCCGGCGGGAGGCGGTGCACCGGCGAGCCGGACTCGCGGTAGAGCACGTGCCCGTGCCCGGCGCCCATTCGTCGGCCCCCGGCTCAGCGGTCGCCGGTGGACCGGGACGTGCTCGTCCCGGCCGCCGAACCGGTCGCGGCGTCCACCGGGCCGGTCCCGCCGTCTTCCGCCGGGCTGGTTCCGCCGTCTTCCGCCGGGCCGGTTCCGGTGGCGCCCGCCGGGCCGGTTCCGGTGGTGCTCGCGGGGGCGCGGCGGCGGGCCAGCCAGAACAGGCCGCCGCCGAGCGCGAACGTGAGCAGCACGCCGAGCACCCCGGACAGGCCGGTGGAGAGGAAGTCGTTGCCGATCCCGCGTACGCCGTAGTCGGCAAGCGGACTGTCCGCCAGCTCGTGGTCCCGGGCCTGCTGGGCCGGGCAGCTCCCGCCGGTGATCTCGTCGTCGGCGTTCACCGTGCAGCCCTTGAGCAGGGACGAGTCCAACCCGTCCGGGTGCGACGAGGCGTAGTTGCTGACCACGCCGGCCAGCACCAGGGCGACAAGCAGGCCACCGAGGAGGAACGGCCAGGAACGCTTGCTCATCGGGCACCTCCGGCGACCGGTACGGCGGACACCGGCGCGGCCGGTTTCTTCAGCGCGCGCAGCGCGTACACCAGATCGGGGCGGACCTTCGCGACGGTGACCACGGTGGTCGCGGTGATCAGGCCCTCGCCGATGCCGATCAGCAGGTGGGCGACGGCCATGGTGCCGGCCAGCCCGCCGAGGTTGCTGCCGAGGTCGGTGGTGCCGCCCAGCCAGTATTCGAGCACGAAGCCCTGGGACGCGACCACGACGCTGACGAGCGCGGAGACGAACGCGGTGACCGCCAGGCCGGCGGGGGTCCGGGGCAGCACCCGCAGCAGCAGCGCGATCAGCAGGTAGGCGGCGGCGGTGCCGAGGATCGCCATGTTGGTGATGTTCAGGCCGAGCATCGCGACCCCGCCGTCGCCGAAGACCAGGGCCTGCACCACGAGCACCACGGCCACGCAGAGCGCGCCCACCCAGGGTCCCACCAGCAGCGCCGCGAGCGCGCCACCGAGCAGGTGACCACTGACCCCGGCGGTGAAGATCGGGAAGTTGAGCATCTGCACCGCGAAGATGAACGCGGCCACCAGACCGGCCATCGGCGCGAGCCGGTCGTCGAGGTCGGCCCGGCCACGCAGCACGCAGAACGTGAGCGCGGCGAGCGCGAGGGCCGCGAAGATCGCGGCCACGGGACCGTCGATGATCCCGTTGGAGATGTGCATCGCCAGGGTTTCCACGGAGGCGAGCCTATTTCCCGTCAGGTGTTGTTGCCAATACCTTGCAACAAGGCATGGGAATGATCACCGTCGGCCGCGCGTCGCCCCCGGCCAGCGCCGCAGGCGCGGCGGTATCGTCACCGCCATGACCGACCGTCTCAGCCCCGGCGACGCCGCCCCCGAGTTCACCCTCCCCACCGACGACGGCGGGATGCTCTCCCTGGCCGACCTGCGCGGCCGTAAGGTCATCCTGTACGCGTACCCGGCCGCCATGACGCCCGGCTGCACGAAGCAGGCATGCGACTTCCGGGACTCGCTCGCCTCGCTCCAGGCCGCCGGCTACGAGGTGGTGGGCATCTCGCCGGACAAGCCCGCGAAGCTGGCGAAGTTCCGCGACCGGGACGCGATCACGTTCCCGCTCGTCGCCGACGAGGACCGGGCGGTGCTGACCGCGTACGGCGCGTACGGCGAGAAGCAGTCGTACGGCCGCACCGTCACCGGCGTGATCCGCTCCACGTTCGTGATCGACCCCGACGGCAAGATCGAACGGGCGCTCTACAACGTCAAGGCCACCGGCCACGTGGCCAAGCTGCGCCGCGACCTCGGGCTCGACTAATCCTGTCGGGGGCTGCCGTTACCGTCGGCGCGCTCGCCCGAACTGCTGGCCGCGACCGCCGCGCGGGCGCGCAACGTCACCGAGGTCATGCGGCTGCTCGGGGTGCGGGTCAGCGGCGGGTCGCACGCGCACATCAGCCGGCAGCTCAAACGCTTCGGCATCGACACCTCCCATTTCGCGAGGCAGCCGCACAACAAGGGGCAGCGTGGTGTGCGGCGCACCTCCTCCTCGCAGCTGCTCCTGCGGCTGCCGGTCGGCTCACGGCGCACGCCCGGCACCCGCCTCAAGTGGGCGCTGGGCGACATCGGTGTGCCGGAGCAGTGCGAGGAGTGCGGGTGCGGCCCGGTCTGGTGCGCCCGGCCGCTGACGCTGCACGTCGATCACATCAACGGCGACTTCCTCGACAACCGGCCGCCCAACCTGCGGATCCTCTGCCCGAACTGCCACAGCCAGACGGACACCTTCGCGGGCCGCAACAAGGGCGACGGCATCGCGCATTCCGCAGCGGGCCGGACTGCACACCGTCTCGGTGCGACGCTCTAGACTCAGCGGGTCGGCGGGAGTGGCGGAACGGCAGACGCGCGGGCCTTAGGAGCCCGTGTCCGAGAGGACGTGGGGGTTCGAAACCCCCCTCCCGCACCATCAGCGGTGTCACCCGCGTCACGAACGCGGGTCGCCACCGGTTCGCTGCCCGCAGGATGGCGGGCGTGGACCTGCGCTTCGTACTCGACCCCGACCTCACCACCGAGCTGCGCGAACAGCTCGTCGCCCTCTGGGTGGACGCGACGAACGCCGGCGGCGCGGTCGGCTTCGTCGCGCCGGTGACCGCGGCCGAGGTGCGCCCGGTCGCCGCGTCGACCCTCGCCGAGGTCGCCGACGGGCCGGACCGGCTGCTCGCCGGCTTCGAGGGTGACCGGCTCGTCGCCGTCCTCGTCATCGTCGACAACCGGTTCCACCTGAAGACGCACTGGCGGGTGCTCAAGCGCGTCATGGTGCGCCCCGACACCCAGGGGCGCGGCCACGGCGCGGCGCTGATGCGCGAGGCCGAGCGAGTCGCCCGGGCGATGGGCGTGGAGGCGCTGCACGTGACCGTCCGCGACGGCCTCGGCCTGGACCGTTTCTACCGCCGCCTCGGCTACCGCGAGGTGGGCCGCCTTCCCGCCGCCCTCCGCCTCTCCTCCACCGACTCCCGCGACGAGATCCTCATGTGGCTGGACCTCCCGATGCCGGCCGAACCCTCCGACGGCTGATCAGAATCCGAACGGTCGGTAGGATGGCTGGCATGGAGTCCGTTTCTCTCACGGAAGCCACGACCCGCATCATCGAGATTGCCGACCGGGTCGCCAGCCAGCATGACCAGGTCATGGTCACCCGCGATGGGCACGCCGACGTAATGCTGATCTCGGTAGCCGAGTACGAATTGATGCGCGAGACGCTCGACCTGTCGTTGGACGACGAAGCCTTGGCGGACCTGCGTCAGTCGCGGGACGACTTCGCGTCCGGCGACACGTTTTCGACGTACGAGGTGCGCGGCGAGTTGGATCGGCGTCGAAGCAGAGCGGCCTGATGACGGGTAGGCAGGCGGATGGCCTCTGGAGCGACCGCCGTCCTTATTGATGTTTCCCCGCCGGGCCCCGAGTTCTCCACGAGGATCGACGCCAGTTCGGCGAAGTGGTGGCATCCTTGCCGGCCGGATACCGCCACTTCGCCGAGCTGGCGTCCGGGCGGGTCAGCCGCATGCGGTGGGGACGGTGGACGGGGTGATCGGGGCGGCGGCGTCCAGGGGGGCGGCGGTCTCCGCCGGGGTGGGGTGGGACGGGGACGGGGACGCCGAGGCGCTGGCGCTGGGGCGCGGGCGGGGTGACGGGGAGCGGGACGGTTTCGCCGAGCGGGTCGTGGTCGCCGCGCCCGCGCCGTACATCCGGGTGGCGCTGCGCTGCACCTGGCCGGGGCGTATCCGGATGCCGGTGGCGGTCGCGCGGTGGCCGTACACGTCGGTGACCCGGATCGAGTACGGGCCGGGGCCGGCGCCCGACGGGATCAGCCAGTAGTTGTAGTCCTGGCGGTCCGCCGCGCGCCACGAGCCGTTCTGGCGGACCTCGACCGAGCGCAGCGGGTTGCCGTGGTCGCCGACCAGGACGGCGAACCACCACTGCGACGAGCCTTCCTTGAGGCGGAAGGTGAGCGGGCCGGGTAGCGACGGGTTCACCACGGCCCGGTAGCTGACCTTCACCACACCCTGCACCGGGTCGGCGATCCGGGCGAACGCCTCGGCGGAGAGGTCGAGGTGGCCGGCGGCGCACTCCGGGCACTGGTCCATGACGAGCACCCGGACGCTGCCGCGGGGGCCGGTGACGTCGAGGAAGCCGCCGCAGGAGGCGCCGGCCGCGTACTCGCTCGGGCCGAGCGCGACGTACAGCCGGTTGGCCGGCGCGGCGGGCCGGGAGCAGTTGCCGCCAGCGCCCTTCGAGTCGTAGAAGGTGGCCTTGCCGGTGTGCGTGGCGCCGCCGACGGGTGGGGCGGCGAGCGGGAGGGCGGCCCGGGGTGGGGCGGCGCAGGCGGGGGCGGCGCCGCCGCGTACCGCGAGGGTGACCGCGACCACGGCGGCGAGCGTGGCCAGGCCGGCGGCGACGAGCCGGCGGCGGGTCCGGGGCGGGATCCGGTGGCCGGCCGGGGTCCCGTCGCTGGCGGGGGTCGGTGGGTGGGGTGCGCTGCCGTCGGTCACGCCAGCCGATGCTGCCGGACCGCCCGGCCGCCGGACAAGCTGGCTAAGCGAAAGCTAAGACCGGCGGGCGCGCGCGACGGCGACGAGGGTCCCCGCGCGGGAACGCGAATCAGTAGCATCCTCGGCATGTCCGATCGCCACCCGTTCGCCGATCCCGACGCTCCGGCGCAGACCTCCGATGTGGAGGGCGACGGGCCGGTGGAGGAGCCGGCGCCGCGGCGCCGCCGGGGCCGGCGGATCGTCCTGATCGCGCTGCTCGTGGTGGCGCTGCTGGCCGGCGGCGGCGCGCTGGCCGGTGGTCTCTACTACCGGTCGGTCAACAGTTCGATCGACCGGGTGGACGCGTTCATCGGTGTCCCCGAGGAGTCCCGGCCGCAGGTCGAGGTCAGGGGCGCGATGAATATCATGATCCTGGGCAGCGACTCCCGCGATCCGGAGAGCACCGGCGGTTCGCGCAGCGACACCATCATCCTGGCCCACCTGCCGAAGGACCGCGCGAGCGCCCAGCTCATCTCGATCCCCCGGGACACCTGGACCGCCGTGCCGCGGTCGAAGGAGGGTCGCGGTGGCCGCGACGCGAAGATCAACGCCGCGTACGCCTGGGGCGGGGTGCCGTTGATGGTGCAGACCGTGGAGAAGTTCAGCGGCGTGCGGGTGGACAACGTGGCGATGGTCGACTTCGCCGGCTTCAAGGAGATCATCGATGCGCTCGGCGGCGTCGACGTCGACGTGGAGAAGGGCTTCACCACGAAGTACTCGCTGATCGGCACGCGCACGTTCGAGCCGGGCCGGCAGCGGATGGACGGGGCCGCCGCGCTCGACTACGCGCGGGAGCGGCACGCCTTCGCCGACGGCGACTTCGCCCGCATCCGGCACCAGCAGCAGGTGATCAAGGCGATCCTGGACCGGGCGGCGTCCGGCGGCGTGTTGACCAACCCGGCCAAACTCAACTCGTTCGTGCGGGCCACGTCCAGTTCGGTCGCGGTCGACAAGTCGCTGTCGCTCGTGGACCTGGCGATGGAGATGCGCGGGCTGCGCGGCGGCAACCTGACGTTCTTCACCTGCCCGGTGAAGGGCACCGGCCGGGTCGGCAGTGAGAGTGTGGTGTTCCCGGATCCGACCCGCGCCCGGACGCTGTTCCAGGCGGTCCGCCGCGACTCCGTCCCCGACATCCTCGCGGCCAGCGGGAAGTAGGGGGCGTCCCGGGGGAGGTTCGACCATGGCACGCCTACCGGCGTTCGAGCATCCGGCCGCGTCGTCGACGGGCGCCGCGGCGGTGACCGGCAGCATGGACACGACCACGGTGCTGCCGTACGCGGGGTCCCGGGCCTCGACGCGTACCCGCCGGTTGCGGGCCTGGATGGTGACGGCCCCGATCGACGTCGCGGCGCTGCTCGCCCCGCTGCTGCTGGCCCAGACCTACTGGCGGGGGACGCTCGTCAACGCCGCGCTCACGGTGGGGTTCTTCGCCACCGGCGGGCTCTACCGGCCGCGCCGGCACATCAGCATCCTGGACGAGTTGCCAAGCCTCGGCGGCCGGCTGCTGGCCTCCGGCGCGGTGGTGGCCATCATCGCGGCGCTGCGACACGACTCGGTGCTCTACGTCAGCGGCTTCATGCGGGGTGTCGCGCTCTCCGCCGGCCTGGTGGTCGTGGGGCGGGCGGTGAACACCCGGATCGTCCTGCTGGCCCGCCGGCGTCGCTGGGTGGAGCACAACGCGATAGTGGTCGGCGGCGGGCCGATCGGCGGCGAGCTGGCCCGGCTGCTGCGGCGCTACCCGCAGTACGGGTTGCGTTTCGTGGGCGCGGTGGACGTCCCGTCCCGGCAGAAACCCGGGTCGCTGCCGCTGATCGGCACGCTCGCCGACGTGGAGAAGCTCGTCACGGTGGTGGAGTGCGAGGTGCTCGTCATCGCCGACCCGGACTGCTCCGAGTCGGAGCTGATGGAGGCGTTGCTCCGGCCGGCCAGCTCGCGGTGTGACCTGTGGGCGGTGCCGCGCCTGTGGGGGTCCCGGTCGCAGGGCGGGCACCCGGACCACATCGGGGCCATCCCGATCGTGAAGATCGGTGACACCACGTTGAGCGGGCCGCGGTGGATGGTCAAGCGTGCGTCCGACGTGGTCTTCGCCGTGGTGGCGCTCGTCCTGCTGAGCCCGTTGCTGCTGCTCTGCGCGGTCGCCACGTTCCTCGACGGCGGTCGGGGGATCTTCTTCCGGCAGGAGCGGGTCGGCCGCTACGGCCGACCGTTCCAGGTGGTCAAGTTCCGAACGATGCGGCCGGCCGACGAGCACGAGTCGCGGACCACCTGGTCGATCGCGCACGACCGGCGGATCGGCCCGATCGGGCGGTTCATGCGTCGCGCCTCGCTCGACGAACTGCCCCAGTTGTGGAACATCCTGCGCGGTGAGATGAGCGTGGTGGGGCCGCGGCCGGAGCGCCCGTACTTCGTGGAGAAGTTCTCCGTTGCCTACCCCGCCTACGCGATGCGGCACCGGGTGCCGGTGGGGTTGACCGGCCTCGCGCAGGTCAGTGGCTTGCGGGGGGACACGCCGATCTCGGACCGGGCGCGGTTCGACAACTACTACGTGGAGAACTGGTCGCTCTGGCTCGACATCAAGATCGTGTTGCGGACGGTCACCGAGGTGTTCCGGGGTGCCGGCCGCTGAGCGCCTCGGTCAGGTCGGTGCGCCAGTCTCCGGCCGGTGGCAGCTTCGCGGCGGCCCACCGGCCGTGGGCCAGCACGCTGTAGCGGGGGCGCGGGGCCGGGCGCGGGAAACGGTCGCTCGTGGTCGGGCGGACCCGGTCCGGGTCGAGGCCCCGGAGGGTGAACACCGCGCGGGCCAGGCCGTACCAGGTCGTCTCGCCGGCCGCGGTGCTGTGGTAGACGCCCGGGGCGGCGTCGCCGGCGAGCGCCGCGTCGGTGAGCGCGACGAGCCGCTCGGCGAGCCGGTACGACCAGGTCGGCTGCCCGCGTTGGTCGTCGACCACGTCGATCCGGTCGCGTTCGTCGGCCAGCCGCAGCACGGTGGTGACGAAGTTGCGCCCGTGGGCGCCGTACAGCCAGGCGGTACGCACCACGTAGCCGGCCTCGGGCAGCAGCCGGGTCACCGCCCACTCCCCGGCGAGCTTGCTCCGCCCGTAGGCGTTGACCGGGCCGGTCGGCGCGTCCTCGGGGTACGGCCCGGTGGCGTCACCGCCGAACACGTAGTCGGTGGAGACGTGCACGAGTCGGGCGGCGGTCGCGGCGCAGGCCCGGGCAAGGTGCGCGACCGCGTCCCCGTTGACCGCGGTGGCGTCCCGCTCGCGGGTCTCGGCGCCGTCCACATCGGTCCACGCGGCGGCGTTGACCACCACGTCGTGCCCGGCGACGGCGTCCCGCACCGCCGCCGCGTCGGTGACGTCGAGGTCGGCGCGGGTGGCGGCGGTGACGGACCGGTCCGGCCGGGCGCGCAGCACCGTCACCAGGTCCCGCCCGAGCATCCCACCGGCGCCGGTGACGAGGATCCTCACGGGTGTGAGAGCTTACGCGACGGTAGTCTCCGCGAGTGCGTGGAATCCTTCTCGCCGGCGGCACCGGGTCGCGTCTCTGGCCGATCACCCGGGCCGTTTCCAAGCAACTCATGCCGGTGTTCGACAAGCCGATGGTCTACTACCCACTGTCCACACTGGTGATGGCCGGGGTGCGGGAGATCCTGATCGTCACGACGCCCGAGGACCGCACGCAGTTCGAGCGGCTGCTCGGTGACGGCAGCCAGTGGGGGCTGCGCCTGGTGTACGCCGAGCAGGCCCGCCCGGAGGGCATCGCGCAGGCGTTGCTGCTCGGCGCGGACTTCATCGGTGGCGAGTCGGTCGCGCTGATCCTCGGCGACAACATCTTCCACGGCGTCGGGCTCGGCTCCCAGCTCGCGCGGCACGGCGACCCGGCCGGCGCGCGGGTGTTCGCCTACCCGGTCGCGAACCCGGCGGACTACGGCGTGGTCGAGTTCGACGCGGCCGGTCGGGTGCTGTCGATCGAGGAGAAGCCGGACCGTCCCCGGTCCCGGTACGCGGTGCCCGGCCTCTACTTCTACGACCACCGGGTGGTGGAGATCGCCCGCAAGCTCACCCCCAGCGCCCGCGGTGAGTTGGAGATCACGGCGGTGAACGAGACCTACCGGGAGTGGGGCGAGCTGACCGTCACCGTGCTCGACCGGGGCACCGCGTGGCTGGACACCGGCACGTTCACCTCGATGATGCAGGCCGCCGAGTTCGTCCGGGTGATCGAGGAGCGCCAGGGCATGAAGATCGGCTGTGTCGAGGAGGTCGTCTGGCGGTCCGGGTTGATCGACGACGAGCGGTTGCGGAGCCTGGCGCTTCCGCTGGCCCGCAGCGGTTACGGCAGCTATCTGCTGGGCCTGCTGGCCGAGCCGCCGGCGCCTCGGAGCGGGTCGTGAGGATCCGGCCGCTCGGCATCGAGGGGGCCTGGGAGGTCACCCCGGTGCGGCACGGCGACCCGCGCGGGTTGTTCGTCGAGTGGTACCGCTTCGACCGGCTCGCCGAGGCGGTCGGACACCCGCTGCGGCTGGCGCAGGGCAACCTCTCGGTGTCCGCGCGCGGCGTGGTGCGCGGCGTCCACTTCGCCGACGTCCCGCCCGGCCAGGCGAAGTACGTGACCTGTGTCCGGGGGGCCGTGCTCGACGTGGTGGTGGACGTCCGGGTCGGCTCACCGACCTACGGCCGGTGGGAGACGGTACGCCTGGACGACGTCGACCGGCGGGCCGTCTACCTGGCCGAGGGGCTGGGGCACGGCTTCTGCGCCCTGACCGACGACGCCACGCTCAGCTATCTCTGCTCCACCACCTACCGCCCGGCGGGCGAGCACACCGTGCACCCGCTCGACGCCGACCTCGCCATCGACTGGCCGGCGGCGACGCCGCTGCTCTCCGCGCGGGACGCGGCGGCGCCCAGCCTGGCGCAGGCCCGCGCGGCGGGCCTGCTGCCGGACTACGACGCCTGCCGTTCCTTCACCGCCGGACGGGACACCCGCCCGTCGTCCTGAGCCGGGTCGTCCTGAGCCGGGTCGTCCGGGGCAGGGCCGCCGTCCGGGGCAGGGCCGACCGGCCGGCGCCGCACGGCCGGCCGCGCCGCCGTCCACACGGCACGGGCGTCGGCGCCGATCGGCGTACCGGCGCGGCCGTTCGCCCGGGCCAGGGCCAGGGCGAGGCCGATCGCGAGTCCGCCGAGCGCGCCACCGGCGGCGTACGGCGGCCACCACACCCGCTCCGGCCGACGCGGCGCGACAGCGGGCGTCACCACCGCCACGTGGGCCTTGAGCCCCAGCCCGGCCGGCGGCAGGTCGCGTCGGGCGATCCGTTGCAGCTCGGCGGCGAGCGCGTTGGCGATCGCCGCCGCGGTGTCGGCCCGCCGGTCCGTCACGGCCACCTCGACGGTCAGGGTGTCCACGGTGGACCAGGCGACGACGCGGTCGGTCAGGTCGTCCGGCGGGTACGGCAGCCGCAGCGCGTCGATCACCGGGCGGGTCAGCCGCGGCGTGTTCATCATGGTGGCGTACGTCTTCACCCGCCGCTGCATGAGCTGGTCGGCCACCTCCTCGGACGGCGGGGGTTGCGGCGCGGCGGACCCGTCGGCCGCGAACGTGACGAGCAGCCGGGTCTGCGCCCGGTAGACGGGTTCGCGACGCCCGGCGAGCACGCCCGCGCCGACGCCACCGAGCAACGCCAGCGCCACCACGATCGGCCACGAACGCCGGAGCACGCGGGCGAGGTCCATGAGGCGGCAGACTACCGGGCGGACGGTCGCCGGCCGACGGCCGATTGCGGCGGGCCGCGCCGGTCGGGTAGAACAGGCCGGCGACATCGCATCCCGGGGGAGGACGACGTGGTACGACGCTACGTCTCCCCCGAGCGTCTCTATCTGGCCTCCCTCGGCCTGACCGGGCTCGCCGCGCTGGTCTCGGTGACCCTGCCGGCGGCCCAGCGGGGGGAGCTGGCCGCGAACATGGTGAGCGCCACGGTGGGCGGCGCGCTCGGCGGTCTGTCCGTCGACACGTTCCTGCTGTCCCGCCCGGCCGGCTGGATCATGTCCCGGGGTCGACTGTGGATCGTCGGCATCGTCGCCGGGTCGCTCGGGCTCACCGCGCTGGCGGCGGCGCTGCTGACCACGCTGGCCGGGCTGGGCAGCCACCCGGTCGGTGTGACGGCCGGGTGCGCGCTCACCGTCTTCAACACGGCGGGCGCGCTGGGGCTGCGGCTGCGCCGGTTCTGGTTCGTCTACGCCGTGCGGGCCGCCGGCGGGGCCGTGCTGGTCGCCGGGTACGCGCTGCTCTGGTCGGGTCGCCGGCTCGACGGCGGGGACTGGAGCGAGCTGTGGCTGGGCGTGCAGCTCGCCACCGCGACCGTGCTCGCGGTGGCGGTGCTGGTCTGGGCGCGGCGGTCCGGTCCGGTTCCGACAGCGAGCGCCGGGCGCGGCGACTACCGCGCCGACCTGCTCGCCGTGGGCCGGCTGCACGTCGGGGTGTGTGCGCAGATGCTGACGTACCGGCTGAGTCAGGTCCTGGTGGCCCGGTTCGCCGGCGCGGGCCCGCTCGGTGTCTTCGCGCTGGCCGTGGCGGCGCTGGAGTTCGCGCAGTCCGGCGCCGTGGTCCGGGCCCAGCGGATCCTGGCCGAGCGGGACCCGGACGCCATCGGCGACCACGGCCGCGAGGTGGTCAGGGGCGCGACGCCGATCGCCGTGCTGGCCGTGGCCGGCCTGGCGGTGCTCGGCGTGCTCTCCCCCGACTACCGGCACGCCTGGGTCTTCGGGCTGCTCCTGCTGCCCGGGACGCTGGCGCTGTCGGCCGGCAAGACGTGGAGCGCCGCGCTGCTCAAGCGCGCCGGCGAGCGGGCCACCACCGCCGTGGCCCTGGTCACCATGTCGGTGTCGGTCGTGCTGTACGTTCTGCTCATCCCGTGGGCCGGCGCGTTCGGCGCCGCGGTCGCCGCCTCGGTCGCCTACGTCGTGTACGCGCTCCGGACCCGGGCGCGCCTGCGCCGGGCCACGCCCCTCCTCGTCACTCGGATGGCCTAGCGGTGGACGTCTCAATCGTGGTGTTGACCTGGGAAGATTTCGAGCGCACCCGGGCCTGTCTCAGGTCCCTGCCGGCCGAAGCGGAGACGGTGGTGGTGGACAACGGCAGCGCCGCCGGCATCGCCGACGCGCTGCGGGCCATGTGCGCCGGGACCGGCGCCACCTACGTCCGCTCGGAGACGAACCTCGGCTACGCCCGGGGCATGAACCTCGGCGTCCAGCACAGCACCCGCTCCCGGGTGGTGCTGTCCAACAACGACATCGAGGTACGCCCCGGCGCGGTCGAGCGGCTGGCCGCGGAACTCGACGACCCGGCGGTGGGTGCCGCGTTCCCGAAGGTGCTCGACGTGGACGGCGTGGACCGGACCGCCGCCGGCCGGTTCCTGACGGTTCGCGCCGGCGTGGCGCACGCCACCGGGCTCAGCCTCGTCGCCCCGAGGCTGCGGATCGTCGCGCCGCCGGAGCGGGGGGACTGGCTCTCCGGGCCGTTCGTGGCGATCCGGCGGGAGACGCTGGAGCGGATCGGCGGCGTCGACGAGTCGTCCTTCTTCTACTCGGAGGACCTGCGGCTGTGCTGGGCGGTCCGCCGGCTGGGGCTGCGCCTGGCGTACCTGCCGGACGCCGTGGTCAGGCACGAGGACGACGCCAGCGCCAAGCGCCGGTGGCCGGCGGAGGAGATCGCCCGCCGGCAGACCCGGGAGTTCATCCGGGCCAGCCGCGAGCTGGCCGGGTGGCGGGGCACCGTCGCCTGTTCCGCGTACACCGTCGGGGTGCTGGCGCGGGCCGCGGTGGGCGGCGGCGCCCGCCGGGCGGTCGCCCGGGGCGCGCTGGAAGGCCTGGCCGCCCGATGAGGGTGCTGTTCGTCTGCACCACGGGCGGGTCCGGCCGGCGGCAGCTCGGCGGCGCCGAGCGTTTCCTGACCGAGATGCTGCCGGCGCTCGCCGACCGGGGCGTGGACGTGGTCGCCGCCACCGGCGACGACGAGGTGGCGGCGGCGCTGCGGACCGCGGGCGTGCGGTGGCTGCCGCTCGCCGCCGCCGGGCGGGTCGACCTCGGCTACGCGCGGCGGATCCGGGCGCTCGTCGACGAACTGCGGCCGGACGTGGTCAGCGCGCACCTGCTCTCCGCCGCCATGCACGCCCGCGCCGGACTGGGCGTGCGCGGCCGGCGCACGCCGCTCGTGGTGACGCTGCACAACAGCCTCTGGCAGTATCGCGACGCGGCGGGGTCGCTGCGGGCGAAGGCGGCCGTGCAGGCGAACATCGCCACGGACCTGATGTTGCGCCGGCTCCGGCCGCACGCGACGGTCGCGGTTTCCGCCTTCGAGGCCCGGGAGCTGCGGGTACGCGGACGGGTGCGGGACGTGCGGGTGATCACGAACCCGCTGCCGGCGATCTGGCCGGAGGCGACCGACCGGCCCGGGCCCGCGCCGGACGAGCCGGTCCGGGTCGGCTTCCTCGGCCGGCTGGAACGGGAGAAGGGTGCGGACCTGCTGCCGGCCGTCGCGGCGGCGCTGCCGGACGTGGAGTTCCTGGTCGCCGGTGCCGGCGACCTTCCGCTCGCCGCCCGGCCGAACCTGCACCTGATCGGGCGGGTGGACGCGGCGCCCTTCCTGCACCGGATCCACTGCCTGCTGGTGCCGTCCCGGGTGGAGGCGTTCGGGCGCAGCGCGCTGGAGGCGATGTCGCTCGGCGTACCGGTGGTGCACTCCGGGGTGGGTGGCCTGGCCGAGGTCACCGCGGCCGGCGACGGCGTGCTCGCGTACCAGGCGGAGCCGACCCCGGCGGCGATGGCCGCCGCGGTGCGCACGGCCACCGGGCCGCAGGCGTGGGACGAGCGTCGCCGCGAGCTGGCCCGGGACTACGCGACCCGGCACTCCTTCGCCGGCTGCGTGGACGACTGGCTCGACCTCTACCGGACGGTTTCCCGTGCCGCCGGCTGAACGTCGACTCTGGTCGGTCGCGCTCCCGTTCACGCTCGGCGTGGCCCTGCTGCTGGCGACCTGGGACGCGGGGGCGGCGGTCACGCTCGCGTTCGCCGTCGGCGCGTCGGTTGCCGCCCGCGCCCGGATGTGGGCGCTCGCCGCGTGCGCCACCGTGTGGACCGCCGCGCTGCTCGCCGTGCGGGTGCTGCCCGGCCCGTACGACTCGTGGGCGGGTCGCGGGGTGCTGCCGGTGCTCGCCGGTTACGTGACCGTCTTCCTGCTGGCGTGGGCGGCCGGGCGGCGGCTGGTCGAGCGGCGGGACGGCGGACGGCCGCCGCCGGACCTGCCCCGGCCGAAACCGTCTCGCCCGGAGCTGTCCTGGCCGTCCGAGCGGCGCATGCGGGCGTACCTGTTCGTGCTGCTCGGCGTGGCGGTGGTGACCGCGGCGGTCCGCTTCCGCGGCACCCTGCCGCCGCTGCTCGCCGACAACCCGGACGCCGCCCGGCAGGTGCTCCGCGAACAGTCCAACCTGGTCGTCGGCCTGCTGTCCGAGGCGTGGACGCTCGGCATGGCCGTCTCGCTGCTGCGCGCGCTGTCCGGACGCCGGCCGGCGCTGCCGCTCTACTACGCGCTGACCGCGGTCTTCACCGTCGGCGCGGCGCTCGGCGCGAGCAAGAACTCGGTGCTCGTCGGCATCGCGCCGGCGCTGATCGCCGCGCTGTCGGTGCGGCGTACCCGGGGTCGGGCCGCGGCGTTCCTGGCCGCGCGGACGCCCGTGGTGCTGCTGATCGGCGCGGTGGCGCTCGGCGCGGCGGTGTTCCTCGGCGGGCAGCGCACCATGGCCGGCACCGGCGCGTTCGAGACCGAGTTCCGGGCCCGGTACGGCAGCAACGCGCTGACCAGCAGCGCCGGGTCGCTCGACCTGTCGCTGAGTTCCTCCACCGAGACGTTCGGGCGGGTCTGGTCGCAGCGGGCGCACCTGGAGCCCCGGCACGGCACCTACTCGCTGACGTTCCTCGGCTCTCGGGTCGAGCCGATCGTCGGCAAGGCCGACCTGTACGGCTTGACCGCCCAGCTCAGCCAGCCGTACCTGATGAACACCGCCACCTTCGTGGCCATCCCGCTGCTCGACTGGGGTCCGCTCGGCGCGGCGGTCTTCCTGGCCGTGCTCGGCCTGGCGGTCGGCGGGACCGAACGGTGGTTCGAGTTCTCCGCCGCGCCGGCCGGGCAACTGGCCCGGGCGTTCGTCGTCTACTTCGCACTGTTCGGCGTCTACGAGCTGTACCCCCTGATCTATCCGACCTGGTTGAGCCTGGTGCCCGGCCTGGTGATCCTGCACCGGCTGGGGAGGACCACGACGTGACCGGGACGCCGTTCGACGGGCTGACGGTGGTGACCGTGCTCTACCGGTCCGCCGGCATGCTCGCCGAGACGCTGCCCACCTGGGTACGCGCCGCGGGCGACCTGCCGGTCCGGTTCGTCTTCGCCGACCACCAGCCGGCCGACGGGTGCGCCGACGTCGTCGCCGGTCACCTGCCCGCCGGCCGGTACGCCTACCTGCCCGACGGGTCGAACCCGGGCTTCGCGGCCGGCTGCAACCGGGCCGTGGCGACCGTCGACACGTCCCACGTGCTGCTGCTCAACCCGGACGTGTGGCTGCCCGACGACGCGCTGGCCCGGATCTGCGCCGCCGTCGCCGCGCACCCGGACGGCCCGATCGCGGTGGGCCTGGCCATGCACGGCGGCGAGTACGTGGGCATCGACCTGAACCCGCTGTCGCTCTTCATCGACCGGCCAGCCACGGTCGGCCGGGCCCCGCTCGGCCCGTCCGGCGGGGCGGCGGTGTTCCCGACCGCGCTGTTCCGCCGGTTCGACGGCTTCTGGGGGCACCTGTTCGCCTGGGGCGAGGACGCCGACCTGGCGTTCCGGCTCTACGCCGCCGGCCTGCGCACGCGCGGGCTGGACCTGGTGCTGCCGCACGCCGGTGGGCACAGCGTGTCCGGCGACCACGGGCTGTCCGGGTTCCGGGCGTACCTGCTGGCCCGTAACCGGCTGCTGGTGGCGGCGCGCACGTTCACCGGGCCGCTGCTGCTCGTCGCGCTGCCGGTCCTCGCGCTGGCGCACGTCGCGCTTGCCGCCCGGCGGATCCGGCAGGGCCTGCTGCGGCCGTTCCTGCGCGGCGTCGGGCGCGGGCTGGTCGAGGCGCCGGCCGCCCGCCGACAGTGGGCCGGCAGCCGGTTCGGCTTCGCGTCGCTGCGCGGCTTTCTCACCGCCCGGGAGGCCCGATGACGCACCAGTGGACCGTGGTGACTGTCGCCTACAACTCGGCCGGGACGCTGCGTCGCTGCTGGCGCGACCGGCAGCCGTACGAGTGGCTGGTGGTCGACAACGCCTCCGCGGACGACTCCGCCGCGGTCGCCGCCGAGCTGGGCGCACGGGTCATCCGGCTGCCGGCGAACGTCGGCTTCGCCCGCGCCAACAACGTGGCGCTACGCGAGGCGACCGGCCGCTACGTCCTGTTCGCCAACCCGGACCTGGAGGTACGCGCCGACGACCTGCCCGTGCTGGCCGGGCACCTGGACGTCCACGGCGGGCTGGTCGCGCCGCAACTGCTCGGCACCGACGGCACACCGCAGGCCAACGGGCGCGGATTCCCGTACGCCACCGCCAAGCTCGGCAACCGGAACGTCTGGCCGCTGTCCCGGCTGCACGCCTCGTACCGGCAGGTGGTCGCGCCGGGCGAGACGCGCTACGTCGCCTGGGTGATGGGCGCGGCGGTCGCCGGCCGGACCGCCGACGTCGCCGCGCTGGGCGGGTGGAACGAGCGGTTCTTCCTCTACTACGAGGACCACGAGCTGGGTCTGCGCGCCTGGCGGCGGGGCCTGGCGGTCGCGGTACGCGGCGACGTGCGGTGGACGCACCACTGGGCCCGCGCGACCAACTCGCTGCGCTGGTCCCGGGCGCACAGCCTGGAACTGCGCTCCGCCCGGACCTTCTTCCGCATGTTCCCCGAGTTCCTGGTCGGACTCCCGCGGCCGGAGCGCCGGCACCGGGAGGCCGCCCGGCTGGTCGGGTCGCCGATGCCGGACGGTGCCGGTACGGTCACGCGGGGGACCTGAACGCGAACGGTGTTTTGGTAGCGTCTCGCCGTGTCCGTGACGCGCCCCCCGGCGGCGGTCCTCCCCGCGGCGTACTCCCCCGCGTCGCCGCTGCCCGTGCCGAACCGGGCGCGTCCGGTGGCCCGCCTGGCGGGCGGGTGGGCCCGGCTGGGCCAGTCCCCATACTGGCCGATCGCCGGCCTGCTCATGGTGCTCGGCGCCGGGCTGCGGATCCGGCAGTGGGCGTACGTGCGCAGCCTCTGGAGCGACGAGCTGTACGTGGCGCACAACCTGCGCGAACGCGGCTACCTGGACCTGTTGCGGCCGTTGGCGTTCAGCCAGTCCGCGCCGCCCGGCTGGCTGTGGCTGGAACGGCTCGCACTCGACAGCCTCGGCGACGGCGAGTGGGCGCTTCGCCTCGTACCGCTGCTGTTCGGGCTGGCGTTGCTGCCGCTCGTGGCCTGGCTCGGCCGGCGGCTCCTGCCGCCGCTTGCCGCCCTGGCGGCGCTGCTGCTGGTCGCGGTCGCCCCGTTCCTGATCGGCTACTCGAACGAGCTGAAGCAGTACAGCGCCGAGGCGTTCTGCGTCACGCTGCTCGTCGGGCTGGCCCTGCTGCTGTGCCGGGGCGCCCCGACCTGGGCCGGCGCGGCCCTGTTCTGGTCCGTGTCGCTTGTCGCGGCCGTCTTCAGCACGCTGTCCATCCCGGTCGCCGGCGCGCTCGGCGTGCTGCTCGCCGCGCGAGGGCTCACCCGCGCCGGCCGCACCTGGGCGTCCCGGTGGCGGGAGCTGGGGCGGTTCGTCGCGCCCGCGCCGGCCTGGGCTGTGATGGTGCTCGTGGTGTATGTCCTGCTCCTGGCCCCGGGGCTGGACGACGCGCAGCTCGCCGCCTACTGGCGCGGCAAGTCGATCTATCCGGCGCATCCGCTGACCGACCTGTCGGCCACCGTGGACTGGTTCACCGCGACCTACCGGAGCCTGGCCACCGTGCCGTTCGTGGCCTGGTCGGCGTGGGTCGTCGTACCGCTGCTGGTTCTCGGCGCGGCGGTGGGCCGCCGCCGGCTCTCCGGCGCGGCGGTGCTGGTCCTGCTCGTGCCGCTGACGGCCGGGCTGGCCGGCGCGGCCGTTTCGGTCTACCCGTTCAACGGCCGGTTGGCGCTCTACGCGGTGCCGGCGTGCCTGCTGCTGGCCAGCCTGGCCGTCGCGCCGCCGGTGGCCCGCCCCGGGCTGCCCGGCCGGGTCCGGTGGGCGGTCGGGGCGCTGCTCCTGCTCGCGTTGGCCGTGCCGCAGCTCGCCACCGACGTGGTGGCCACGGTGCACCCGGCGCGGGCCTTCGCCCAGGGCGGCGGCGCCAACGCGGCCGACTACCGCACCGCGCTACGCCACCTGGACGCCCAGCGGCGCCCCGGTGACCTGGTGCTCGCCACCTCCGTCTCCTGGAACGCCCTGGCCTGGTACGGCCCACCGGCGGACGCCTACGTGGTCGCGGCCGGTCCCGGCGGCTGCCCGAACCGGACGGTGTCGACGCTGCTGGCCGGGCGGTCCCGGATCTGGCTCTTCCAGGCCACCGACTGGGCGGACGGGGCGAACCGGGACGTCATCGTCCGGCTCGGCGGCGGTGGTGTGGCGGTCACCGAGCGGCAGTTCAGCGGGGCGCGCGTGGTCCGCTTCGACCTGGCGGCGGGCGTCACCAAGGGGAGTGACGTCTGCCTGGTGCCGCCGCCGAACGGCGCCCGGCCGCGTTAGCCTCTAGCTGTGGCGGTGCCAGACGTCGCGCAGGGCGTCCCAGTTGCCGCCGAGCCCGGCCCCGCACGGCGTCTCCATGTAGATGGCGGCGACGCTGTCGTCCCGGCCCCACCAGATGCCGCAGACCGGACGCCCGTCCTGGCCGTTTCCGGCGTACTCGACGTAGCTGCCGGGGGCGTTGCTGGTGCCGCCGGTGACCTGCGCGGCCTCCCGCATCCCGGGCGCGAGCGCCCGACCGATGATGCCCATCTGCTGGCGGAAGGCCCGGGCGGCCTCCTTCTTCTCGGCCGACTCGTACGCCGCGAAGTGCAGCGACACGCCCAGATAGCGGCAGAAGACGTGCTGCTTCTCGCCGGCGGCGAGCGCCGGGCCGCTCTTCTCCGTGTTGATCGCGCAGCCGCCCATGTCGTCGAGCCAGGGCTCGGCGAGCGGCATCAGGCCAGCGTCGAACTTCGCCTTGTTCAACGAATACTGCGTGGCCTCGTAGAGCGCCGGGGAGGTGCTGGCCGAAGGGGTGGCCGGCTCACCGTCACCGGCGAGCGCGCGGCCGGCGAGCAGCCCGGCGCCGCCGGCCAGCACCGCGGCCATGACCACGCCGCCGATCCACAGGCCGGTCCGGTTGCGCGGCGGACGCGGGACCGGGGTGATCCGCGGGCCGCCGGTCGCCACCAGCGGATCGGGGGCGGTGGCCGGGGCGGGGGCGGCCGGCACCGGCATGCCGGGCGACACCGGCACACCTGACGACGGCGCACCGGAAACCGGCTGCGTGGGGGCCATGGCCCACGGCTGTGGGCTCCACGGCAGCTGCGGCGGGGAGGAGACCGGCTGCGGCGGCGCCGAGACCGGCGGTGGCGGCGGGAGAATGTCGGCGGTGGCGATGCGCTGGTAGTCCATGCCGAGCGACTGGAACAGCCGGTCGGCGGCGGTCGTGGCCTCCGACGGGTACGCCACCCAGGGCTGGTCGGCGGTGAAGTCGGCGTTGACGTAGCGGTGGCCGCCGGGCGTCTGCGCCAGCACGTTCGCGGCGTTGGTGAACGCCTCCCGCCAGCGCTGGTCGCCGGCCGCGGCGCCGTCGAGCGTCGCCACGGTCACCGGCCGGTCCTGCCCGTCGAGCGCCGCCCAGCCCCGGCCGACCTGGCACTCCCCGAGCACCTCGGTGAACCTGTACGGACCTTCCGGCTGCATCCCCACTCCTCCGCTCGCCCGCCGTGCGGATACTACCGAGAGGACGCTCGGCGGCTGGTCCGCCCACGCTGCTCATCCGCGCGGCGGCAGCCCGAGCGTTTCCGGGAATGTCGCCACCCGGTAGAGGTCGCGGACGTGCGCCTCCGCCGCCCGTAACGCCTCCGCGAGCGTCAGGCCCTCGGACGCTCGGCGGTGGAGGGTGTGCGAGCCGGCGGCGAAGGTCCCCATCGGCTGGTCGAGGTGGACCTCGATGACCGATGTGACATGGCACGCGGACGGGGTGAAGCCGAGGGTGAGACGGATGGAGATCTCGTTGCTCAGGAAGGGGTGCAGCGAGATCGGCATCCGGATCGTCTTACGGATGTCCGCCTGCTGCACCCCGTCCTGCTCGGTGCTGAGGATCAGGTGGGGGTAGAGACCACTGTCCGGCCCGAAGTCGTAGTCGAGCGTGACGCCGGTCGCGAAGTCGCCCAACTCCCGGTCGCACCGGCCGAGCGACGCCACGACGTCGCTTGCGACCGCCTCGGGTGCCGCGTCCCACTCGCGCACGGAGCTCAGACCCCCACCGTGTCCTCTGCTTAGAACGCCTTGATGGTCTTCACCACCCAGGCGCCCTTGTGTCCCTGGTAGCCCTTGTCGATCCGCTTGAGGACCAGCGTGACCGTGTACGCGTCCTTGGGTGTGGTCTCACCCTTCTTCGCGACCCGGCCCACAGGGTAACTGAACCGCTTGGTGTATTCGATCTCCGCGCCGGACTGCGACTTCGCCGCCCACTTGTTGATCTTGTCGATGTTGTCGGCGACAACCGCGTCCACGGTCTGCTGGTAGGTGTCGCCGTTGAGGGTGGACGCCACACCCTTGGCCTTCGGGTCCGTGTCGGCACGCGTCGTGATCTCGGCGTCGGTCTTCCCCACGTGGTCCTTCGGGTGTGCGCCCGCGACCCCGTGATCGAGATCGATCTTGCCGCAGTTGTGGGCGAGCACCGGGACGTTGCCGGCGAAGACGTAGTAGGTGTGCAGGTCCGCGACGTTGAGGTTGTAGACGGTGGTCCGCTCGGTACGGGTCTCGACCTTGTCGACCTCGACGTGGCGCCCGTCCGCGGTGAGCAGCGACTGCCCCTGCCTCAGCTCGCCGGCCTTGACCCAGGCGTTGGCGTCGGTGGTCCAGAACGGGTGGTTCCAGGTGGCCGTGAGCGTCTCGGTCGCGGTGCCCCGGTCGCCGTCGGTGTCGATGGTGACCTTCGCCAGCACCTTGGTGCCCGAGCCCTTGATGGTCTCGATCACCCGGCCGGTCGCCGAGACGCCGACGAGCGCGTTCGCCGAGCGGACCTCGTCGCCGACGCGCAGCCGCTCGATGGCCTTACGACTGCCGTCGGCGAGCAGCACCTTCGTGCCCGGCGTGAAACTGTTCGGCACGTTGTCGCACTTCTTGGCGAGTTCGTCGAACACCCGCCACGCGTCGCGGAACTTGTCCCCGAGCCGACCCATGTTGATCCCGGCCGGCACCCAACCGGCGATCGGGATCGCACTGAGACCGGAGAGCACACCGCCCACCCAGTCACCCCGGGCGAAGGAGATGCCGGCGTCCACCCCGTCGCACGCCTCGCCGTACGCCGGCACCAGACCGCACACCGCGAGAACGAGCTGCACGACGTCGAGGATCAGGTCGGGGTTGTCCTTGACGAACTCCTTGATGTCGTCGACCATCTCGCAGCCGGGCCCGGTGTTCAGCCCGGCGGTGGTGCACTTCCCGGGCCGGACGAGCGCGTCGGCGAAGTCGACGTAGACCTTCGCGCACTCCGCGGTGAGCTGGGACGGCTGCACCATGCAGCTCCAGGTCCGGTGCTGCTCCAGCGCCGTACCGTTGCCGTCCCAGGCGCTGCCCGGCGCGGTGTTCCGCTGGGCGGCCTCCCACTCCTTCAGCTTGGTGTTGTAGATCTGCTCCGCTTCCCGGGCCGCCTGGTTCGCGGCGGCGGCGTCGGCGCCGGCCTGCTTCGCCGCCTGCCGGGCGTCCCGGGCGGCCTGCGCGGCCCCCGCGGCGTCCTGGCGGGCCCGCTTGGCTGCCGCGCCCGCCGTGGCGGCGGATTGGGCGGCCTGGTTGGCGCTGGCCTGGGCGGAGTTCGCGGCGTTGCGTGCCGTGGTGGCGGACTGGGCCGCCTGGTCCGCGGAGTTCTTCGCCGCGACCGCCGAGGTGTTCGCGTCGTTGGCGTACTCCGCGGCCTTGTCCGCCGACGCCTTCGCCTGGTCGGCGTACGTCTTCGCCTCCGCCGCCTTACCTGCCGCCACCGCCGCGACCCGATTCGCCTCGGCCGCGTCCGACACCGCCGACTGGGCGTACCGCTGCGCCTCCGCGATCAACGTCTGCACCGCCGCCACGTGCGCGACCTGCTCCTGATCACGCTGCGCGGCCTGGTAGCGGCCCGCCGTCAGGAAATACGAGATGTACGACGGCGGCCCCGCCAGAGCCACCTGCCCGGCCGCCTTCACCTGCGGCCCACCGGCATCCATCGTCCGGTAGACCTCAAGCCGCTCGTCCGAGGTACGGGCCGAATACTGCCCCGAACGCAGGAACTCGTGCCGCTCCGCGGCCGTCCCCGCCAACGCCCGCTCCGCCGCCGCCGTCACCGTCGGGCCGGACGTCTCCAGAATCTTGTAGATCGCCTGCCGATCAACCGTCGACTTACCCGCATAGTTCCGCGTCCGCAGGAACGCCTGCACCGCCGCGTCGTCACCGGCCAACGCCGCCTGCGCCGCCGTCTTCTCGTTCCCGTCCGGCAACGTGTCGACCAGATGCCACACCCGCGCCCGATCATCCTGACCCACCGCGACCCGACGGCCATCGGTCAACCACGACCGCAGCTCCACCTCACCGCCGGTCAGCGCCTCCGACGCCGACGCCTTGGTGTGCTCGCCACCGCTGGTCAACAGGTTGATCGCGGCGCGCCGGCCCCGGTCGAGCATGACCGCGGTGGTGGCACCCGACGCGGTTGCCTCGCTGAGCAGCTGACGGGTGGCCGGGTCGATCCGGTCCTCCTCCGCGGTGTCCCACAGCAACTTGCGGTTCCACGCCACCACGTCACCCACGGCGGCGTTCTTCGCCTGCTCGAACGCCTGCGCGTCCTGCGCCGCCAACACACCCTGCTCGGTGGACTCCGCCAACCGCGCGTCATCCTCCTCGCGCGCCAGCCGCTCCAACTCGACAGCCTTGTTCGCCGCCTCCACCGCCGTGTTCGCCGCCTCCACCGCAGCCGCCGCATGCTTCGCCGACTCCGCCGCCGCCTTCGCCGCGTCACCCGCCGCCGCAGCCGCAGCCTCCGCCGCGTCCGCCGCCGCCTCCGCATGCGCCGCCGCCCGCCGCGCGAACTCGAACGCCTCATCCGACGCCTTCGCCGCCGCCACCGCCAGCGCGTACGCCCGATCCGCCGCTCGCGACGCCGCAGCCGCCTGCGCCTGCGCCCGCGCCGCCGCGTCCCGCGCCCGCTTCGCCTGCGCCTCGGAGACGCCGGCCTGCGCGCCCGCCTTCCGCGCTTCGGCCGCCGCCGCGTCCGCGTTGGCGCTCGCGCCCTTCGCCGCGGTGCTCGCCGACTTCGCCTGGGCCAGCGCACGGTCCCGCTGTGCCCGCACCTGATCCAGCTCGCGCGCCTTGCGGGCCGCGTCCCGGGCCTGCTGGGCGGCCTGCCGAGCCGCTGCGGCCTTGCCCGCGTCCGTCCGGGCATCCGCCGCGGCCCGCTGCGCACGCGCGGCGGCCTGCGCGGTCAGGGAGGCGGCGGTGGTCGCCTTCCGGGCGGCGTCGGACGCCACCCGCGCCGCCCGCATGGCGGCGTTCGAGGCGCTCACCGCGTCCCGAGCGGCGTCGGCGGCACCGTCCGCCGCGTCGGCGGCCCGACCGGCGGCGGCCGACGCCTTGGCCGCGGCCCCGCCCGCCGCGGCGGTCTCGTCCGCCGCGATCTTGGCCTGCTTCTTGGCCTCCTCGGCCGCGTTCGCCGCCCGGTTCGATGCCTCCGTCGCGGCGAGCGACTCCCGGGCGGTGGTCTCGCTGGCCTGCTTCGCCTGCTCGGTCAGGCTGCGGATGGAAGCCAGTTCCTTGTCCCGCGCGCGAGCGACGAACTGGCCGGCGGTGATGAACTCCCGCAGGTCGTCGGCCGAGCCCTGGAGTGCCTGGGCGGCTGCCGTGTCGAGCACCGGACCGGAGTTGTTGGCCCCGCCGGTGAGCATCTGGGTCGCCGCCAGCCGGTCGTCCGCGACCGCCGCCGCGTCCCGCCCCTCGGCGAGGAACTCGGTGAGCTGCTCCGGGGTGCCGTCGAGCGCCTTCTGCGCGGCGGCCCGCATGGTCGGCCCGCCGGATTCGAGCAGGCGGTAGGCCCGTACCCGCTCGTCCGCGGCCCACGGCGCGCGCCAGCCCCCGTCGACGTACGCCTGGACGTCAGCCGGCGATCCGGCCAGGGCCTGGAGTGCGCCGGCCCGCATCGCCGGACCGTCCATCGAGGCGAGCGACTCCGCCGCGGCACGCGCGTCGGCGGCCCACGCCTCGTCCACCCCGCCCTCAAGGAACGTACGTATCGCGGCATCGTCGGCCAGCAGCATCTCGGCGGCGGCGCGCTTGACCGAGGGGGTGCCCTCGGTCACGTAGGTGACGAGCACCTCCCGGGCCACCGCCGGGTCCCACGGATATTCCTCGTCCTCGGCGCTTGCCGGCGCCGCCTGAATGAACGATCCGACAAGCACCGCCGCCGTCGCGACGGCGACGCGTCGCACCCAGCCGGGTGACAGTCGATGATTTTTGAAAAGCGCAGCCCGCATTGACTGTGCAGTCACAGCAACCCCCGTGGAAGCGAGACAAGACAGCCGGAATGCTATCGATCAGCAGCAGTGTCCACAAGGCCCGGTCGGACGCAATGATGGGCCGCCACCAATTGGCGACGGCCCATCATTTTGTATCGCCCGGTCAGTTCACCCGAAGCTCGACCAGGATGGCCTGCGGCAGGTTACCGCCCTCGCCCGGGTCGATCGGCACCGGCCGGTTCGGCGGGATGGTGAACTTCTTGTCGCCGTCCGGCAGTTTCGCCGTCGCCTCGACGGTCTCGTTGCCGGCCCGGATCCCGAAGGTCCCCGGGATCTCCAGGGTGAGATAGCCGGATGCGCCCAGCACCTTGAAGCAGTGGTAGAACCCGGAGACGTCGGGGATCTGCTCCACCTGGATCTCACCCACGGCGCACGGCTGGTCGTCGTCGATCGGCCGGGTCGCCGTCCACATGATGTGGCCGTCGCCCCTGAACAGCTTGATCCCGTGGTCCGCCAGGATCTTGTCGGCGCCCGGGTAGTTGAAGTCCTCCTCAATGGAGGGCGGGGTGTCCGCCGCCGCCGACATGGTTGCCGGAACAATCACCGCGGCACCGCCGGCGGCCACCGTCGCCGCCACAGCCCATCGCGCGATTTTCATTTACCACTCCAATCAGGTTTGGCGCAGGAAGAACACCCACGGGTGACTTTCACATGCGCTCAGGCATTCAGGAAAAACCGTCGAGAGAACCGTCACCGACCTCTTGACGTTGTCTCGAAAAGACCCGTGCGACGAGGAAAGGTGGCCGCATTTCGACACCCTCGGTGCGGTGCCGGCCCCGGCCTGCCGCCGCTTACGCGGCCCGTCCCCCGGCGAGCGCTCGCGCCACGGCGGGGCGGTTGCCCGCCCCGATGCGCTCATCGGACGCCCACATGGCCTGCCGGCCATCGGTGCGGAATGCCTCAACCTGATCGGAAGACCCGGCGACCGCCTGGGCGAGAGGCCGTTGATCTGCCTGCCGCGCCTCGGAGAGTCGCCCGCCCTGGGTGGGACTCGATCTGACGTGGACAGCATGCATCGACCGTGTAGTCACGGCAACCCCCGTGGAAGCGAGACAAGACAGGTGCACGCTATAGACCCCTGTCACCCTGCACAAGCGGTCAAAGGGTGCTCACTCCCCGTCCGGTCCGGGCGCGCCGCTCCCAGCAGGGAAAACAGTTCCGAAGCGACCGGCCTTGCCAGGTGAAAGTTTTCATGCATAGAGTCGTTCCGTGAATGAAAGCGGTGCCTCCAGCGCCGATCGCCTGCTCGACCTCTTCCACGGCGTCCGGCTCACCCCGACCCAGCGGCGCATCGCGCACTGCCTGGTGCGGCACGCGGGCGCGGCGGCCTACCTGTCCGCGGCCGAGGTGGCCGAGCTGGCAGGCGTCAGCCAACCGTCGGTGACCCGGTTCGCCATGGCGCTCGGGCACGACGGCTACCCCGCGCTGCGCCGCCGGCTGCGGGAGCTGAACGCGCCAGGCGCCGCCCAGCCGGCCGCCGCCGGGAACGCGCTGCAACGGGCGGTGCACGCCGAGATGGACAACCTCGACCGGCTCGCCGCCCAGCTCGCCGACGCCGACCGGATCGCCGAGGTGGGCAAGCTCCTCGCGGCCAGCCGCCCGCTGCCGGTGCTCGGGCTGCGCGCCGCCGCGCCGCTTGCCGCATACTTCGCGTACTTCGCCGCGAAGGTGCACCCGGACGTGCGGGTCCTCGACGACGGGGGCAGCCTGCTCGCCGACCGCCTCGACCAGGCCGTCGCGGCCGGCGCCACCGCGCTGCTCGCGTTCGTGCTGCCCCGCTACCCCCGGGAGACGCTCGACGCGCTGCGCGAGGCCCGCGACGCCGGGCTGACGGTGGTGGCGATCACCGACTCCCCGGTCAGCCCGGCCACCGACCACGCCGAGGTGGTGCTGCCCGCCGCCGTCGGCACCGACCTCGTCTTCGACCTGCACACCGCCCCGATGACCCTGGCCATGGTGGTGCTCCAGGCGATCTGCGACGCCGCGCCGGCCGAGGCTCAGGTCCGGCTCGAGGCGTTCGAGTCGTCCGCCGCCCGCCGCCAGTTGTTCCTCGGCTGAGAGGAGTACGAGATGCACCAGCCCGTCCGCGCCGCCCGCGGCACCGTACGCACCGCGAAGGGGTGGCCGCAGGAGGCCGCCCTGCGGATGCTGATGAACAACCTCGACCCGGAGGTGGCCGAGCGCCCGGAGGACCTGGTGGTCTACGGCGGCACCGGGAAGGCGGCCCGGGACTGGCCGTCCTACCACGCGCTGGTGCGGACGCTCACCGAGCTGCGCGACGACGAGACGATGCTGGTGCAGTCCGGCCGGCCGGTCGGGGTGATGCGGACCCACGAGTGGGCGCCGCGGGTGCTGCTTGCCAACTCCAACCTGGTCGGTGACTGGGCCACCTGGCCGGAGTTCCGTCGGCTGGAGTCGCTGGGCCTGACCATGTACGGGCAGATGACCGCCGGCTCGTGGATCTACATCGGCACCCAGGGCATCCTCCAGGGCACCTACGAGACGTTCGCCGCGGTCGCCGAAAAGCTCGCCGGCGCCCACGGCGACGGGCAGCAATCCAGCGGTGGCACGCTGGCCGGTACCCTCACCCTCACCGCCGGGTGCGGCGGGATGGGCGGGGCGCAGCCGCTGGCGGTCACCATGAACGGCGGCGTCTGCCTGATCGTGGACGTGGATCGGTCCCGGCTGGAGCGGCGGGCGCACGACCGCTACCTCGACGAGATAGCCGACTCGCTCGACGACGCGGTCGCCCGCGCACTGGCCGCGAAGCGGGACCGGCGGGCGCTCAGCGTGGGCGTGGTGGGCAACGCGGCCACCGTCTTCCCCGAGCTGCTGGCGCGCGGCGTCGAGATCGACATCGTGACCGACCAGACCAGCGCGCACGACCCGCTGTCCTACCTGCCGGAGGGGGTGGAACTCGCGGACGCGCGGGACTACGCGGTGGCCAAGCCGGCCGAGTTCACCGACCGGGCGCGGGCGTCGATGGCGAAGCACGTGGCGGCGATGGTCGGTTTCCTCGACGCGGGCGCGGAGGTCTTCGACTACGGCAACTCGATCCGCGGCGAGGCGAAGCTCGGCGGGTACGAGCGGGCGTTCGACTTCCCCGGCTTCGTGCCGGCGTACATCCGGCCGCTGTTCTGCGCGGGCAAGGGGCCGTTCCGGTGGGCGGCGCTCTCCGGCGACCCGCGCGACATCGCCGCCACCGACCGGGCGATCCTCGACCTGTTCCCGGAGAACGAATCCCTGGCCCGGTGGATGCGGATGGCCGGCGAGCGGGTGGCGTTCCAGGGCCTGCCGGCGCGGATCTGCTGGCTCGGCTACGGCGAGCGGGACAAGGCTGGGGTGCGGTTCAACGAGATGGTCGCCTCGGGCGAGTTGAGCGCGCCGGTGGTGATCGGCCGGGACCACCTGGACTGCGGCAGCGTGGCCAGCCCCTACCGGGAGACCGAGGCGATGGCCGACGGCTCCGACGCGATCGCCGACTGGCCGCTGCTCAACGCGCTCGTCAACACCGCGAGCGGGGCGTCCTGGGTGTCCATCCACCACGGCGGTGGGGTGGGCATCGGCCGGTCCATCCACGCCGGGCAGGTCTGCGTGGCCGACGGCTCCGCGCTGGCCGGGCAGAAGATCGAGCGGGTGCTCACCAACGACCCGGCGATGGGCGTGATCCGGCACGTCGACGCCGGCTACGACGACGCCCGCGAGGTCGCCGCGCGCACCGGCGTCCGCACCCCGATGGCGGAGCAAGGAGGGGCCCCTTGTTAACGCATTCGGTAGCGGAAGGGCCCCTTCCTAACCGGTTCCGGGAGCTGTGGGACGAGATCGCCCCGATCGGGCGGGACGGCGGCAGCGGCGGCTACCTGCGGTACGCGCTCAGCGAGCCGGAACGCGCCCTGCGGGGCTGGTTCCGGGAGCAGGCGGACCGGCGCGGCATGCCGGTCAGCGAGGACGGTAACGGCAACCTGTTCGCCTGGTGGGGCGACCCGGCGGCCGGCGACGCGGTGCTCACCGGCAGCCACTTCGACTCGGTGCCGCACGGCGGGGCGTACGACGGGCCGCTCGGCATCGTCAGCGCGTTCCTCGCCGTGGACGAGCTGCGGGCCGCCCTGGTCACCCCGGACCGGCCGATCGTGGTGGCCGCCTTCGTGGAGGAGGAGGGCGCGCGGTTCGGCGTACCCTGCCTGGGGTCGAGGCTGCTCACCGGCGAGATCGACATCGACCGCGCGGCCGGGCTGCGCGACCAGGCCGGGGTGACCTTCGCCGAGGCGTTGGGCGAGCGGCCGGCGGGCGCCGACCCGGTCCTGCTCGGCCGCTTCGCGGCCGTCGTGGAGCTGCACGTCGAGCAGGGCCGCGCGCTCGTCGACGCGGACGCGCCGGTCGCGGTGGCGTCCGCGATCTGGCCGCACGGCAGGTGGCGGTTCGACGTCACCGGCGAGGGCGACCACGCCGGTACGACCCGGATGGCCGACCGCCGCGACCCGATGCTCACCTTCGCGTTCACCGTGCTCGCGGCGAACAAGGAGGCCCGGCTGCGCGACGCGCACGCCACCGTGGGCCGGGTGTCGGTGGAGCCGAACGCGACGAACGCGATCCCGTCCCGGGTCACCGGTTGGCTGGACGCGCGGGCCGCCGAGGCGGAGACGCTGTACGGTCTGGTCGAGGCGGTACGCGCCAAGGCCACCGAGCGGGCCCGCCGGGACGGCACGGCGCTCACCTGCACGCCGGAGTCGACGACCCCGCTCGTCGCGTTCGACGGCGGGCTGGCGCGGCGGCTGGCGACGCTGCTCGACGCGCCGGTGCTGCCGACCGGTGCCGGGCACGACGCCGGGGTGCTTGCGGCGCACCTGCCGACCGCGATGCTGTTCGTGCGCAACCCGACCGGGGTGTCGCACTCCCCGGCCGAGTCCGCCACCGACGCCGACTGCGCGGCCGGGGTGGCCGCCCTGGCCCGGGTGCTGGAGGAGCTGGCATGCCGCTGACCCGCTGGCTGGCCGAGTACGCCTGGCTGCCCGACCACGCCGAGCCGACAGCGGACGTGCTGATCGAGGCGACGGACGGGCGGCTCACCGTGGTCACGCCGCTGACCGGCGGCGGTCCGCCGGCCGCCGGGGTGGCGGTGGACGCGACCCGGCTGCCCGGGCTGACGCTGCCCGGCCTGGCCAACGCCCACTCGCACGCGTTCCACCGGGCGCTGCGCGGGCGCACCCACGCCGGTCGGGGCGACTTCTGGTCCTGGCGGGACCTGATGTACGCGGTGGCCGCCCGCCTCGACCCCGACTCCTACCTGGCGCTGGCCCGGGCCGCGTACGCGGAGATGGCGCTCGCCGGGATCACCTGCGCGGGCGAGTTCCACTACCTGCACCACGGCCCCGGCGGCACCCCGTACGACGACCCGAACGCGATGTCCGCCGCGCTGGTGGAGGCCGCCGCGCACGCCGGGATCCGGCTCACCCTGCTGGACGCCGCCTACCTGACCGGGGGCGTGGACGGCGCGGAGCTGGTCGGGCCGCAGCGCCGGTTCGGCGACGGCGACGCGCTGCGCTGGGCGGACCGGGTCGACGCGTTCCGCCCGGCCGACGGGCACGTCCGGCTCGGCGCGGCGATCCACTCGGTGCGCGCGGTGCCGGCCGGGCAGCTCGCCACCGTCGCCGGCTGGGCCGACCGGCACGGGCTGCCGTTGCACGTGCACCTCTCCGAGCAGCCGGCCGAGAACGACGCCTGTCGGGCCGTGCACGGCCGCACCCCGACCCGCCTGCTCGCCGACCACGGCGTGCTGGGCCGGCACACCACCGCCGTACACGCCACCCACCCGACCGCCGCCGACGTCACGCTGCTCGGCGACAGCGGCACCGGCGTCTGCCTCTGCCCCACCACCGAGCGGGACCTGGCCGACGGGATCGGACCGGCCCGGCGGATCGCCGAGGCGGGCAGCCCGATCAGCCTGGGCAGCGACAGCCACGCCGTGGTCGACCTGTTCGAGGAGGCCCGCGCGGTGGAGCTGAACGAGCGGCTGCGCACCCGCAAACGCGGGCACTTCGACGCCGCCGAACTGCTCGCCGCCGCGACCGTCACCGGCCACGCCGCGCTCGGCTGGGGCGACGCCGGCCGGCTCGCCGTCGGCGACCGGGCGGACCTGGTGACGGTACGCCTGGACAGCGCCCGCACCGCCGGGGTGCCACCGGTGGGCGTGTTCTTCGCGGCCACCGCCGCCGACGTGACGCAGGTGGTGGTGGACGGCCGGACCGTGGTGGCCGACGGCCGGCACCTGACCGTGGACGTCCCCACCGAGTTGCGGGACGCGATCGCGGCGGTGCTCTCATGATCGGCAGCCTGCTGGTGGACAACATCGGCGAGCTGGTCACCAACGACGGCCGCAACGGCGACCCGCTGGGTGTCCGGCGCGACGCCGCCGTGCTGATCGAGGACGGGCAGGTGGCCTGGGTCGGTCCGGCCCGCTACGCGCCCGCCGCCGACCGGCGGCTCGACGCGGGCGGCGCGGCCGTGCTGCCCGGCTTCGTGGACAGCCACGCCCACCTGGTCTTCGCCGGGGACCGGGCGGCCGAGTTCGCCGCCCGGATGGCCGGCGCGCCCTACACCGGCGGCGGCATCCGCACCACCGTGGGCGCCACCCGCGCCGCCTCCGACGACGACCTGCGTGCCGCCGTGGGCCGGCTGCGCGCGGAGATGCTGCGGCAGGGCACCACCACCGTCGAGATCAAGAGCGGGTACGGGCTGACCGTCGCCGACGAGGCCCGCTCGCTGCGGATCGCCGGCGAGTTCACCGACGACACCACGTTCCTGGGCGCACACGTGGTCCCCGCCGAGTACGCCGACCGCCCGGACGACTACGTGGGCCTGGTGTGCGGGCCGATGCTGGCCGCCGCCGCGCCGTACGCCCGCTGGATCGACGTGTTCTGCGAGCGTGGCGCGTTCGACGCCGACCACGCCCGGGCGATCCTCGCCTGCGGGCAGGCCGCCGGGTTGGGCGTCCGGCTGCACGCCAACCAGCTCGGACCCGGACCGGGTGTGCGGCTCGGAGTGGAACTCGACGCGGCGAGCGTGGACCACTGCACCCACCTGTCCGACGCCGACGTGGACGCGCTCGCCGGCGCGGAGACGGTCGCCACGCTGCTGCCCGGAGCCGAGTTCTCCACCAGGTCGCCCTACCCGGACGCCCGCCGGCTGCTCGACGCGGGCGTGACCGTGGCGCTGGCGACCGACTGCAACCCCGGCTCGTCGTACACCTCGTCGATGCCGTTCTGCGTCGCGCTCGCCGTACGCGAGATGCGGATGACCCCGGCGGAGGCGGTGTGGGCCGCCACCGCCGGCGGTGCGGCGGCGCTGCGCCGCACCGACGTCGGCCGGCTGACCCCCGGGTCCCGGGCCGACCTGGTCATCCTCGACGCCCCGACCCACCTGCACCTGGCCTACCGGCCGGGGGTGCCACTGATCCGCCAGGTTCTGCACAACGGAGTGCCGCGATGACCACCGTCACCATCCTGCCCACCGGGGTCTCCCCCGCCGACGTGCTCGCGGTCGCCCGCGGCACCGCCAAGGTCGTGCTCGACCCCGCCACCGTCGAGGCCATGGCCACCAGCCGGTCCATCGTGGACGGCATCGAGGCCGCCGGCCGCCCGGTGTACGGCGTCTCGACCGGGTTCGGGGCGCTCGCCAACACGTTCGTCGCGCCGCAGCGGCGGGCCGAGTTGCAGCACGCGCTGATCCGCTCGCACGCGGCCGGGGTGGGCGCGCCGATGCCCCGCGAGGTGGTGCGCGCCATGATGCTGCTGCGGGTACGCTCGCTCGCGCTCGGCCGCTCCGGCGTCCGCCCGCTCGTCGCCGAGGCCCTCGTCGACCTGCTCAACCACGAGATCACCCCGTGGGTGCCGGAACACGGCTCGCTCGGCGCCTCGGGCGACCTGGCGCCGCTCGCGCACTGCGCGCTCGTGCTACTCGGCGAGGGCTGGGTGCTCGGCCCGGCCGGGGAACGGCTCGACGCCGCCGAGGCGCTGCGCCGGGCCGGGCTGACGCCGATCGAGCTGGCCGCCAAGGAGGGGCTGGCGCTGATCAACGGCACCGACGGCATGCTCGGCATGCTGCTGCTGGCGGTCCGGGACGCGCGGCACCTGTTCGCCATGGCCGACGTCACCGCGGCGCTCGCGATCGAGGCGATGCTCGGCTCGGAGCGGCCGTTCCTGCCCGAACTGCACGCCATCCGCCCACACCCCGGTCAGGCCGCCTCGGCCGCGAACATCCACCTGCTGCTCCAGGGCTCGGGCGTGATGGACTCGCACCGCGACGACCTGGCCCACGCGGTGCAGGACGCGTACTCGATGCGCTGCGCGCCGCAGGTGGCCGGCGCGGCCCGGGACACGCTCGACTTCGTCGAGGTGGTGGCCGGCCGGGAGCTGCTGTCCGTGGTGGACAACCCGGTGGTGCTGCCGGACGGGCGGGTCGAGTCGACGGGCAACTTCCACGGCGCGCCGCTCGGCTTCGCCGCCGACTACCTGGCCATCGCCGCCTCCGAGGTGGGCGCGATCGCCGAACGGCGGGTGGACCGGCTGCTCGACGTCGCCCGCAACCGGGACCTGCCCGCGTTCCTCTCCCCCGACGCCGGGGTGAACTCCGGGCTGATGATCGCCCAGTACACGGCGGCCGGCATCGTGGCGGAGAACCGCCGGCTGGCCGCGCCCGCCTCCGTCGACTCGCTGCCCACAAGCGGCATGCAGGAGGACCACGTCTCGATGGGCTGGGCGGCCACCAGGAAGCTGCGTACCGTGCTGGACAACCTGACCAGCCTGCTCGCGGTGGAGCTGCTGGCGGCGGTACGCGGGCTCCAGCTCCGCGCGCCGCTGGAGCCGTCCCCGGCGGGCCGGGCCGCCCTGGACGTGCTGGGCGACACGATCGGCCCCCCAGGCCCGGACGTCTTCCTGGCCCCGCTGATGGAGGCGGCGCGCACCGTCGTCGCCACCCCCGCCCTGCGCACCGCAATCGAGCACCACCTGGGCCCCCTCCGCTGAGCCTCCCGCGCTGGACCCCGCGCAGATTCACGGAAAGCGTGGCTATCCACGCGCGAATAGCCACGCTTTCCGTGAATCAGGGCCGGGCGGGCGCGGCGGGCGCGGCCGGCGGGCGGGCGGGCGGGGCGGTTGCGGCGGGTGGTTAAGGGGTGGGTGGGAGCACCTTGGCGATCAGCTTGGCCAGCTCGCGCAGGGCCTTGCCGCGGTGGCTCACCGCGTCCTTCTCCTCGGGGGTCAGTTCGGCGTTCGTGCGGGTCTGCCCGTCGCCCAGGAAGATCGGGTCGTAGCCGAAGCCGCCCTCGCCGCGCGGCGCGCGCAGCAGCCGCCCGGGCTGCCGGCCGTCGACCAGGTGTTCCTTGCCACCCGGCAGCACCAACGCGACGGTGCACACGAACGCGGCGCCGCGATGCTCGTCCGGCACGTCGCCCACCTGGTCCAGCAGGAGCTGGAGGTTGGCGCGGTCGTCGCCGTGCCGGCCGGACCAGCGGGCGCTGAACACGCCGGGCATGCCGTTCAGCGCGTCCACCGCGATGCCGGAGTCGTCGGCGATCGTCGGCAGGCCGGTGCGCCGGCAGCCCTCCCGCGCCTTGATCAGCGCGTTCTCGCCGAACGTGAGACCGGTCTCCGGCAGCTCCGGATATTCCTCGACGTCGTCGAGGCCGAGCAGGGCGACCCGGTGGGCGCCGAGCGCGCCGTCCAGGATCCGCTGCAACTCGACGAGCTTCTTACGGTTGCGGGTGGCCAGGAGCACCTTGGTGTCGGTCACAGGTTGAGCGCCTTCCGCTGCGCGTCGGCCAGTTCCAGGCAGCCCGCCACGCCCAGGTCGAGCAGGGCGTCGAGCTGGTCGCGGGCGAAGACGCCGGCCTCGCCCGTCCCCTGCACCTCGACGAAGTCACCGGTGCCGGTGCAGACCACGTTCATGTCCACCTCGGCGGTCACGTCCTCGGCGTAGCAGAGGTCGATCATCGGCTCGCCGCCGATCACCCCGACGCTCACCGCGCCCACCGAGCGGTGCATCACCTTCTCCACCCGGCCGGTGAGCGACTTGCGTTCGGCCAGCCAGGTGACCGCGTCGTACAGGGCGACGTACGCGCCGGTGATGGCCGCGGTGCGGGTGCCGCCGTCGGCCTGGAGCACGTCGCAGTCGAGCACGACCGAGTTCTCGCCGAGCGCCTTGAGGTCGACGCAGGCGCGCAGGCTGCGACCGATCAGCCGGGAGATCTCGTGCGTCCGGCCGCCGATCTTGCCCCGGACGCTCTCCCGGTCCGAGCGGGTGTTGGTGGCCCGGGGCAGCATCGCGTACTCGGCGGTCACCCAGCCGAGCCCGGAACCCTTGCGCCAGCGGGGCACGCCCTCGGTGACGCTCGCCGTGCAGAGCACCCGGGTCGCGCCGAACTCGACGAGCACCGAACCCTCCGGGTGGGTGCTCCAGCCGCGGGTCAGGGTCACCGGTCGGAGTTGGTCGGGCCGCCGCCCGTCAGGTCGCGCCATGCCTGCACCCTATGTGGTACGCCGATCGCACCGCCTGCCGGTGCCCGCCGGCCCGCGACCGCGTCGTCAGACGTCGTAGCCGGCGCCGGCCCGGACCACCTCGATCGGCCCGGCGTACGCCCCGGCCGCCGACTCCACGGTGTGCGACTCGCTGCCCCAGGCGGGGACGAGATGGGTGAGCAGCAGCCGGCCCACCCCCGCCTTGGTGGCCGCCTCGCCGGCCTCGCGGCCGGTCAGGTGCAGGTCAGGCGGGTTGTCCATCCCGTCGAGGTAGCTGGCCTCGCAGAGGAAGGCGTCGGCGCCCTGGGCCAGGCGCAGCAGCGCCTCACAGGGCGCGGTGTCCGACGAGTAGCAGAACACCCGGCCGTCGTGCTCCAGCCGCACCCCGTACGTCTCGATGGGGTGGTTCATCCGGTCGACGGTCGCGGTGAACGGGCCGATCGGGAACGTGCCGGGCTGGAGGCCGTAGAACTGGTAGACGTCGTCGACCGTGGCGTCCTCCTGCCCGTACGCGGTGGCCAGCCGGTCCGGCGCGCCGGAGGGCGCGTACATCGGCAGCGGCGGGTAGGGGCCGTCCGGGGCGTACCGGCGCACCACCACGTACGACACGGCGTCGAGCATGTGATCGCAGTGCAGGTGGGTGAGGAGCACGGCGTCGGGCGAGTGCAACCCGACGTAACGCTGGAGCGTGGAGAGCGACCCCGGACCGAAGTCGATCAGGAGGCGGAATCCCTCCGCTTCGAGCAGGTAGGCCGAGCAGGGTGATTCGGGGCCCGGAAAGCTGCCGGCACAGCCGAGGACGGTCAGTCGCATCCGGTTGCCTCGATCTCACGGTGGGTAGTCGACGCGTCGGCAGCCGCCCCGCCGTTGATCACCATCGACGCGCTCGCCACGCTGCGCAGCCTACGCGGCAGCCCGGTCGGGCAAGAATCATCTACCGGAAGTTGTCATCAACGTGACACCCATACACGTCCGGATCCGGGACAACACGGCGATCCGGCCGGAGGGGGCGTCCCCACCGGCCGGACCACCGCGGGCCGTCAGGCCCAGAGTTGACCGTCGAGCGCGTCCTCGGCGTCCGCGAGCGTGCCGCCGTACGCGCCGGTGGACAGGTATTTCCAGCCGCCGTCGCAGACCACGAACGCCACGTCGGCACGGCGGCCGTCACGGACCGCCTCGTGCGCCACGGCCAGCGCGGCGTGCAGGATCGCGCCGGTGGAGAAGCCGGCGAAGATCCCCTCCACCTCGACGAGCTGCCGGGTGCGCAGCACGGCGTCCCGGGTGCCTACCGAGAAGCGCCGGGAGAGCACCCCGGCGTCGTACAGCTCGGGCACGTAGCCCTCGTCGATGTTGCGCAGGCCGTAGACCAGCTCGCCGTACCGCGGCTCGGCCGCCACGATCTGGATGTCGTCGACCTTCTCCCGCAGGAAGCGACCGGTGCCCATCAGCGTGCCGGTGGTGCCCAGCCCGGCCACGAAGTGGGTGATGCCCGGCAGGTCGTGCAGCAGCTCCGGCCCGGTCGTCTCGTAGTGCGCGCGGGCGTTCGCCTCGTTGCCGTACTGATAGAGCATCACCCAGTCCGGGTGCTCGGCGGCGATCTGCTTCGCGGTGGCGACGGCCTGGTTCGAGCCGCCGGCGGCCGGCGAGAAGATGATCTCCGCGCCGTACATCCGGAGCAGTTGCACCCGCTCGGTGGAGACGTTCTCCGGCATCACGCAGACCAACCGGTAGCCGCGCAGCTTCGCCACCATGGCCAACGAGATGCCGGTGTTGCCGCTCGTCGGCTCCAGGATGGTGTCACCGGGACGCAGCCGGCCGGCCTCCTCGGCCGCGCGGACCATGAACATCGCCGCGCGGTCCTTGATGCTCCCGGTCGGGTTCCGATCCTCCAGCTTCGCCCAGAGCCGCACCGGCGGCGCGCCGTCGGGCACCGTCGGGGAGAGCCGGGGCAGGCCGACGAGCGGCGTGCCCCCGCAGGCGTCGAGCAGGCTGTCGTACCGCGCCATGGCGGGCCTCCCCTAGCGGGTTACGGTGGCGCGCGCCGAGACCGCGTGCGACGCGATCGCCGCTGCCGCGGCGCTGTGCGAGGCGATCGCCGCTGCCGCGGCGAAGCCGAACGCGCCACCCGCCACGGCGGGCAGGATGGTCACGCTGTCGCCGTCGTTCAGCTTGGCGTCGAGCGCGCCGAGGAAGCGGACGTCCTCGTCGTTGACGTAGACGTTGACGAACCGGTGCAGCGCGCCGGCCTCGGTGACCAGGCGTCCGCGCAGGCCGGCGTGCCGGGAGTCCAGGTCGGTGAGCAGGTCGGCGAGCGTGTCGCCGGTGCCCTCGACGACCTTCGCGCCGCCGGTGTAGCTGCGCAGGATGGTGGGGATGCGAACCTCGATGGCCATGGTGTCTCGTACTCCTCGTTCAGGGTCGTGCCGGGTGACGGAAAGGGAAGGGCGTGCCGGTGCTGGGGTCAGCGGCCGGAACACTCGTAGTCGACCGTCGCCGGGCTCTGCCCGAACATGTAGGACTGGACGGCGTTCGGGTCCACAGCGGCGTCCACGATCTCGACCGGCTCCTCGGTGACCACGCCGTCGACGATCCGGAAGGAACGGATCTCCTCGGCGTCGGGCTCACGGGTCGAGACGAGCAGGTAGTGCGCGCCCGGCTCGCCGGCGAAGGAGACGTCCGTGCGGGACGGGTATGCCTCCGTCGCGGTGTGCGAGTGGTAGATCACGACCGGCTCCTCGTCGCGGTCGTCCATCTCGCGCCACACCCGCAGGTGCTCCATCGAGTCGAACTCGTAGAAGGTCATGGAACGGGCGGCGTTGTCCATCGGGATGTGCCGGGTCGGGGTGTCGCTGCCGACGGGACCGGCGACCACGCCGCACGCCTCGTCCGGATGGTCCCGACGCGCGTGCGCCACGATCGCGTCGATGATCGACCGGTCGATGCTCAGCACGCCGACCAGCCTAGCGCCTGGCGCTGGCGAGCGGCGAGGTGGCGACCGTCACCACTCAGTCGATGAGCGCGTTGAGCAGGGACTCCTGGAGATATCCGAGATAGGCGTAGACCGACAGTTGGAACACCCGGGACGAAGCCGGGTCGGTGGCGACCGCGTCGTCGAGCTCCTCACCCAGGTCGGTGCCGTCCTTGATCTCCAGCCGCACGCCCATCGCCAGCCGGGCGTCGTTGAGCGCCCGCAGCCACGCCTCCGCCGCCTCCGCGTCCAGCCGCACCTCACCGCCGTCGTCGCCGTCGGGGAGCGCGGCGAGGATCGCGCCGGCCTGGTCGATCTTCGCGGTCTTCAGGTCACCCTCGGTGTAGCGGCGGAACTCGGCGGTGCCGGCGTCGTCGTCCGGGTAGACCTCGGGGAAGAGCCGGCCGACCACCGGGTCGCCGTGGTCGAACCCGTCGGTGAGCAGGCCGACCACCTCGGAGGCGACCTTGCGCAGCACCCGCACCTCGTCGACGGCGAAACTGGCCACGTAGCGGTCGCCCCGGCGACGGAACATGCTCATGATCTCTCCACCGTCGCCCACAGTCCGTACGCGTGCAGTTGCGCCGCGTCGTGCTCCATCCGCTCCCGGGCCCCGCTGGAGACCACCGCCTTGCCCTTGTGGTGCACGTCCAGCATGAGCCGCTCCGCCTTCTCCCGGCTGTATCCGAAGAGCTTCTGGAACACCCAGGTCACGTACGTCATCAGGTTGACCGGATCGTCCCAGACGATCGTCACCCATGGCCGGTCGGAGACCGGCACCTCGTCGGTGTCCGGCGTCTCGACCGGCGCAACCTGTGGAGCCGCCATGCCCCCCATCGTGCCACCGGATCCGGGGATCCGATGAATCGGAACGGCGCGGCGGCCGGGATCGCCCGCCGGGACCGCGGACACGGGGTCGGGACCGGCGACGACGGCCCCCGGCTCAGGCGAGCAGGATGCCGTGGTCGACAGCATCGGCGAGCACCGCGCCAAGCGAGAGCCGGATCACCTCGAAGCGGCGGGACACCTCGCGGGACACGTCGAGTTCGACCTCCCGCAGGGCGCGCTGCGCCCAGGACCGGGCGACGTTCGGGTCGTCGTTGCCGGGTGCCCGCCAGTGCTGCCAGCAGCCGCCGTTGAGCGCCACGCCGATCGGCGGGAGCACCTCGTCGCGCTCCGCGCCGGGCAGGCCGGCAAGGGCGTCCAGGGCCCCGGCGCCGGACAGCGCGGCGACCCCGGCCGTGCTGGTGACCAGGAGTACCCGGTCCAGCTCCCGACCGTCCGGGTGGTCGGCCAGGCCCCCGCGCACGGCGTGGGTGATCCGGCGGCGTACGCCCTCGGCGAGCGGACCGCCGAAGGTGCGGGCGGCGGCGTCGTCGAGGATGCTCCGGACCGCCTCGTCGCACTGCGCGGTGGCGAGCATCGACAACGCCTCCAGCTCACGGTCGAGCAACTGCGGCAGCCCGGCGCAACCGACCCCGAAGACGATCTCCTGCACCACCCGCAGGTGGATGTTCGCCAGCTCCAGCGCGAGGTGCTGGCGGATCCGCTGGGCGCAGGAGCGGGTTTGGCGGTCCAGCCGGTCGCCCAGATCGGCCGGGTCGACGCCGGCCAGCACCGGCACCCGGCCGTGCGTGCCGGGCGGCTCCGGCGGGCGGGCGGCGGCCCGGCGCAGCCCCTCGTCCACGGCCCAGCCGACAAGCGCCCGGCGCAGGTGCGGCAGCCCCGCCGGGCGGGCCGGGAACCACTGGGCCGCCGCGAGCGCCGGCACCGCGGCCAGCAGCGCCGCGCGGTGGGCCGCGATGGAGACCACCACCGGGTCGAGCCGGCCGGCGGAACCGAGCCGGCCGGCGGAACCGAGCCGGACGGACGGCACGGACACCCCCGTACCCACCGCCGTCCCGCCGTCCGGCGCCGCCACCCCGCCGCTGACCCCGGGGGTGACGGCGAAGAACACCGTGACCCGGGCGTGCGCCACCTCGGCCAGCAGGTGCAGCTCGCCGGCGCTGAACGTCTGGTCGGCGGAGATCACGAAGAGCAACGCCCCGGCCCGGCCCACGGCGTCCCGCAGCACCCGGCCACCGGCCACGCCGAGGGCGGTGGTGTCCGGCGCGTCGAGCACCGCGAAGTGCCGCAGCAGCACCTCGGGCAGGCTGAGCTCGACCCGGCGCGGCGGCCGGGCCAGCGCGGGGCCGGCGGCGAGCGGGTCGGGGCTGTAGGCGTGCGGCTGGCGGTAGCCCGGCACGTACGCCGCCCGGGTGGCGACCGAAGCGTGGTTGACAAGCAGGTGGCTGCCGCTCGGCACGACCAGGGTCCCGGCCGGCGTGCCGAGCAGACCGGCGATCAGCTCACGCCGGCCCGCGCTGGCCGGGCCGGCCACGACGACGGCGAGCGGCTCGCCCGGCCCGGGTTCGGTCAGGCCGAGCCGGATGGGCAGCGGGACGCACCGCGGTGGGTCGGCGCGCCCGCCCGGATCGGGCACGTCGACCGCAGGGAGCGGACCCGGCTTCATCAGGCGGCCTCCCGGTGAGGCGACCGGGCCGGACCCGGTCGCGGGGATTTTCCCTGGCAGGGATGTCCGAAGCGTACGGGTGTCGCGCATCCGACACCGAACACATCTGCTACTCACGAATAACGGGCGAATTACTCAACTTCGCTGCGTGACCATCCGCGCACGACCGGATCATCATCGATATGCTGCGTCGATGAGCAGGTGGAAGTTCGTCGGCCGAACGGATGAACTCCACCGTCTGTTGTCGGCGATCGGCGGCCCGGACGGCCGAGGGCTGCTGTTCAGCGGCGACGCGGGGGTCGGCAAGAGTCGCCTGCTGCGGGAGGGGGTGGCCGCGCTCTCCCCCGAGCGGTACGCGATCTGGTCGGTCGCCGCCAGCGCCACCACGGCCGCCCTGCCCTTCGGCGGGCTGGTCCAGATGCTCCCCGCCGCCCAGCCGCAGGGCCTCTCCCCCGCCGGGATCCTGCGCTGGGGTGTGGACCTGCTCCAGGAGCAGGCCGCCGGCCGCCCGATCGTGCTGGCCATCGACGACGCGCACCTGCTCGACCCGCCCTCGGCGGCGCTCGTACACCTGATCGCCCGCGCGGAGAACGCCCGGGTGATCGGGACGCTGCGCAACGGCGAGCAGATCCCGCTGCCGATCCGCGCCCTGTGGACCGACGACCTGGCCGACCTGGTCGAGTTGGGTCCGCTCGACCGTGGCGAGACCACCGGGCTGCTCGCCGCGATCCTCGGTGGCCCGGTCGACGCCGGCTCCTCCGACCGGCTGTTCCGGCTCTCCGCCGGCAACCCGCTGCTGCTGCGCGAGCTGGTGCTGGCCGCCGACCACGAGCTCCGGCGCACGTACGGGATCTGGAAGTGGACCGGCCGGCTGGAGCTGGCGCCCAGCCTCACCGACCTGATCGACGCCCGGATCGGCCAGCTCACCCCCGGGGTCCGGGCGGTGGTGGAGCTGGTCGCCTTCGGCGAGCCGCTGGGGCTGCACCTGCTGGAGCAGGCGGTCGAGCCGACCGACGTGGAGGTGGCCGAGGAGCGCGGGCTCATCGCCATGGTCCGCGACGACAGGCGCCTCGACGTCCGCCTGGCCCACCCGCTCTACGGCGAGGTGATGCGCCGGCACTGCCCGGTCAGCCGCACCCGCCGGCTCCAGGCCACCCTGGCCGGGTTGCTGGAACAGGTCGGCAAGCGCCGTCGGGACGACCTGCTCCGGGTCGCGGTGTGGCGGCTCGACTCGGGTACGGCGCAGAACGTGGAGCTGCTGCTGGACGCGGCCGTGCAGGCGTTCGGCCGGTACGACGTGCCGCTTGCCACCCGGCTGGCCCGGGCCGCGCTGGAGGCCGGCGGCGGCACGGACGCGGCGGAGCTACTCGCCACCATCCTGATGTTCGGTGACCGGCCGGAGGAGGCGCTCCGGGTGCTCGACCAGGTCGCCGGGGAGATCCGCGACGACCGGCGGCGCAGCCGTTGGTTGACCGTCCGGGGCATGGTCAGCTACTGGGGGCTCAACCGCGAGTCCACGGTGGAGGAGATCGCCGCCCGCGGCGCGGAGCTGACCGACCCCGCGGACCGGGCCCGGGTGCGCGCCTTCGAGGCCATCATGCGGTTGCACCGGATGGACATCGACGTCGCGGTGCGGCTGGCCCAGGAGGTGCTGGACCGCCCGGCCGCCCCGATGGCCGCCCGGGAACTCGCCCGCTGCACCCTCGCCCACCTCCAGGCCGCCCAGGGGCGATACCACCGCAGCGCGACCGCGATCGCCCGGGTGCAGGCCGAGGCGGCGTGCTGGCGGTCCGACATGCCCTACCTCCAGCTCGCCATGGAGCTGGCCCGGGGCACCCGGCTGGCGCTCTCCGGCGACCTGGCCGGCATCGACGCGATCGTCGCCGACGAGTTCGCCGACCTGGCCGGCGCCGGCGACTTCCGGCTCGGCACCGGCTACCTGGCCATCCTCCAGGCGTACGCGGCGCGACTGCGCGGGCGCGGCGGAGACGCGCTCAAGACCAGCCTGGGCGCCTGCGCGGTGCTCGCCACCAGCCGGGTGTACGCCGGGCTGGCGCACGCCGAACGCGCCCAGGCCGCGGCGTTGTGCGGGGACGCGGAGCACGCGACCGAGGCGATGGCCGAGGCGGACCGGACGCACGCGCCCGGGATGGCCGTCCTCTACCCGTGGCTGGAACAGGCCCGGGGCGCGACGCAGGCGGCGGCCGGCGACCTGCCCGGCGCCACCAAGCACCTCTGCGCGCTTGCCGACCGGCTGCGCGAGGACGGCCTCTCCGGCCACGAGCTGCTCGTCCTGCTCGACCTGGTCCGGTTCGACCAGGCCGCCGCGCCGGTGGGGCCGACCTGCACCGACGGCGGCCGGCGCACGGTGGCGCAGCGCCTGGCCGAGCTTTCCGAGCAGGTCGACGGCGTGTTGCCGCCGCTTGTCGCCAGATACGGCCGGGCCGCGTCCCACGGCTCCCCGGACGACCTGCTCGCGGTGGCCGACGGCTTCGCCGACCGCGAGCTGGTCGTCTGGGCAGCCGAGGCGACCGCGATGGCGCTGCACCGGATGCGGGACGCCCGCGCCGGCGAGCCCGGGCCGGTCCGGGAACGCCTCGCCGACCTGCTGCGCCGCTGCGACGAGATCTCCACGCCGGCGCTGCGGCTGCTCCGCCCCGCGCTCAGCGACCGCGAGTGGGAGATCGCCCACCTCGCCGCCGCGGGGCTGACCAGCCGCGCCATCGCCGCCCGGCTCTATCTCTCCACCCGCACCGTGGAGAACCACCTGCAGCGCGTCTACAGCAAGCTCGGCGTCGCCCGACGCGGCGAGCTGCGGGCCGCGCTGCGCTCGATGCCGGGGCACGAGGGCACGGATCCGGCCTGAACTCTAGGCTGGGGTGGTGAGCACCCTTCGCCCCGCGCTGTTGACCGACCAGTACGAGCTGACCATGGTCAGCGCCGCGCTCTCCGACGGCACCGCCGACCGGCGCTGCGTCTTCGAGGTGTTCAGCCGGCGGCTCCCGGCCGGCCGCCGCTACGGGGTGGTCGCCGGCACCGGCCGGCTGATCGAGATGATCCGCGACTTCCGGTTCGACCCGGCCGAGATCGACTACCTCCGCCGCACCGGGGTGGTCGACGAGCGGGCCGCACAGTGGCTCGCCGACTACCGCTTCACCGGCGACGTCGACGGCTACGCCGAGGGCGAGCTGTTCTTCCCCGGCTCGCCGATCCTCACCGTGTCGGGCACGTTCGCCGAGTGCGTGGTGCTGGAGACGCTCGTGCTGTCGGTGCTCAACCACGACTGCGCGATCGCCGCGGCGGCGGCCCGGATGGTCACCGCCGCCCGGGGCCGCGCGCTCATCGAGATGGGGTCCCGCCGGGCGCACGAGGAGGCCGCGGTGGCCGCCGCGCGGTCGGCTTACCTCGCCGGGTTCCGGTTCACCTCCAACCTGGCCGCCGGGCAGCGCTACGGCATCCCGACCGCGGGCACCGCCGCGCACGCGTTCACCCTGCTGCACGACGACGAACGGGCGGCGTTCGCGTCCCAGGTAGCCACGCTGGGCAAGGACACCACGCTGCTCGTCGACACGTACGACATCGCCCAGGGCATCCGTAACGCGATCGCGGTGGCGGGTCCGGAGCTGCGGGCGGTCCGGATCGACTCCGGTGACCTCGCGGTGATCGCCCAGCAGTCCCGCGAGCTGCTCGACTCGCTCGGCGCCACCGAAACCAAGATCATCGTCTCGGGTGACCTGGACGAGTACGCGATCGCCGCACTCGCCGCCGAGCCGGTCGACATGTACGGCGCCGGCACCGCGGTGGTGACCGGCTCCGGCGCGCCCACCGCCGGGCTGGTCTACAAGCTGGTCGAGGTGGAGGGGCGGCCGGTGGTCAAGCGCTCCGAGCACAAGGCCACCATCGGCGGCCGGAAGGTGGCCGTCCGCCGGCACAAGCCGACCGGCACCGCCACCGAGGAGGTCGTCGTCCCGCAGGGGGTGCCCGACCGGCAGCCCAACGACCGGCTGCTCCAACACTCGTACGTGGTGTCCGGCGAACCGGTGCCGCTGCCCACCCTGGACGAGTCCCGGGAGCACCTGCGGCAGTGCCTGATCTCCATCCCGTGGGAGGGGCTCAAGCTCTCCGGCGGCGACCCCGCCGTGCCGCTGACCGTCGTACCCGCGACCTGAGGAAGGATCGACCAGATGGCTAACGCCCTGATCATCGTGGACGTGCAGAACGACTTCTGCGAGGGCGGCTCCCTCGCGGTCGGCGGCGGGGCCGGGGTGGCCGGCGACATCTCCCGGCTGCTCGCCGCCGACCCGGGCCGGTGGGACCACGTGGTCGCGACGAAGGACTACCACATCGACCCGGGCGCGCACTTCGGCGACCCGCCGGACTTCGTCGACTCGTGGCCCCGGCACTGCGTGGTCGGCACGTCCGGCTCCGAGTTCCACCCCGAGCTGGAGACCGGCCGGGTGGAGGCGGTCTTCCACAAGGGCGAGCACGCGGCGGCGTACTCGGGCTTCGAGGGGCACGCGCCCGACGGCGAGGGCCTGGCCGACTGGCTGCGCCGCCACGACGTGGACCGGGTCGACGTGGTCGGCATCGCCACCGACCACTGCGTCCGCGCGACCGCGCTGGACGCCGCGCGGGAGGGTTTCCGCACCACCGTGCTGCTGGACCTGACCGCCGCCGTCGCGCCGGAGACGCTCGACGTGGCGCTGCGCGCGCTCGACGGCGCCGGGGTGACCATGGTGGGTGAGCCTGTGATCAGGACCGCTTGACCGGGTAATCACTTGCCACTGTCGTACCCGACGCCCAGGATGGCGCGGGAGGTACGGCCGTCGTGAACATGAAGCCCTACCGGGAGGCGCTCGCCCTGCCCGGCCTGCGGTCGCTGCTGCTGGTGTCGGTGCTGGCCCGCATCCCGCTGACCGCGGTCGGGGTGACGCTCACCTTCTACGTGGTGCTCGACCTGGGGCGGGGCTACGGCGCCGCTGGCCTGGTCGGCGCCGCCGCGACCGTCGGCGCCGCGCTCGGCGCCCCGCTGCTGGGCCGGCTGGTCGACCGCCGGGGGCTGCGGCCGGTGCTGCTGCTCACCACGGTCGCCGAGGCCGTGTTCTGGGCTGCCGCACCCACCCTGTCCTACCCGGTGCTGCTGCCCACCGCGTTCCTGGCCGGGCTGCTCGCCCTGCCGGTCTTCTCGTTGGTCCGCCAGTCGATCGCCGCGCTGGTCCCGGTGGAGCAACGCCGTCCGGCGTACGCGCTGGACTCCATGTCGGTGGAGCTGTCGTTCATGGTCGGCCCGGCCCTCGCGGTGGCCCTGGCCACCGCCGTCACACCGCGCCTCACGCTCTGGGCGGTGGGTGCCGGGATCGTCGCCTCCGGCGTCTGCTTCTGGCTGCTGGATCCGCCGACCCGGGCGGCCGACGAGCCGGCCGGGCCGCAACGCCCGGTGCCCCGCCGGGAGTGGCTCACCCCGCGCCTGCTCGCCGTGCTGGCGGTCAGCCTGGCCGCCACCCTGGTGCTGGGCGGCACCGACGTGGCCGTGGTGGCGGTGCTCCGCGCCGGCGGTGAGGTCGGCTGGACCGGCGCGGTGCTGGCCGCCTGGGCGGTCGCCTCCCTGGTCGGCGGCTTCGCCTACGGCGCGGTCAGTCGCTCGGTCCCGCCGCTGGCGCTGATGGCGGCGCTCAGCCTCACCACGATCCCGGTGGGCCTGGGCGGGTCGCACTGGTGGCTGCTCTGCCTCGCGCTGATCCCGACCGGTGCACTCTGCGCACCCACCATCGCCTCCACCGCGGACGCGGTGAGCCGGCTGGTCCCGGCCGGCGTCCGGGGCATGGCCATGGGCCTGCACGGTTCCGCCGTCACCGTCGGCATCGCCCTGGGCGCGCCGCTCGCCGGCGCGGTGATCGACGCGTCCGCGCCGGCCTGGGGCTTCGCGGTGACCGGCGCGGTTGGCGTCCTGGTGGCCCTGGCGGTGCTGCCGGTCGAGCTGCGCCACCGCCGCGCCCGGTCCGCGGCGACCTCCGAACCCGACCTGGCGTCCGTCACCCCCTGAGCCGCTCCACCGACCGGCAGCATCCGCTGGTCACAGGTTCGACACGGTGTGCGGGGGTGGGGCCACGCTGGGTGGGGAGTGCGGGTGACGATGGGAGCGTTCCCAAGACGCCCCTTCGGGAGGAACTCGCCGTGCAGCGCATCGTGTCCCGCCTGGTCGCACTCGCCCTGGTCACGGCGTCGGCCGCCTGCGTCGAGGCCACACCGGCACCCGAGCCGACCGGGCTCGGCGTCGGCGTCGGCTGTCCCGCGTTGGCCGGCAGCGGCAGACAGGTGGTGTTCGGCGACGAGATCCAGGCCGAGCTGGGCGGTGTCCTCCTCGGCTCCGGCCCCACCGGCGTGGTGCTGGCGCACATGGCCGCGGGTGACGTGTGCCAGTGGCTGCCGTACGGGCGGGAGTTGGCCGACCGGGGCTACCGGGTGCTCGCCTTCGACTTCGCCGGTTCCGAGGGCTCGCGGGCGCACGGGGTGTCGCTGGCCCAGCAGGTCACCGCGGCAGCCGACGCGCTGCGGGCGGACGGTGCCAGCCGGGTCGTGTTGGCGGGCGGGTCGATGGGCGGCAGCGCGGTGCTGGCCGCCGCGCCGACCCTCGACCCCACGCCGGTCGCCGTCGTCGCGCTCTCCCCGCCCGCCGGCTACGGCGACGCCGACGCCCTCGCGGCCGTCCCGAAGATCACCTCGCCGGTCTTCTACGGGGTCGGGGAGTTGGAGACGAGCTTCGCGGAGTCGACCCGACGGCTCTACGACGCCACTCCGCCCACCACCGTCCGGCAACTCGTGCTGGCGCCCACCGCCGCGCACGGGGTGAACCTGGTCGTCCCGGAGGCGGGCGGCGACGTCGACCTACGCGACCGCCTGGCCCAGTTCCTCACCACCCACGCCCCACCTTCCTGACCGCGCGCGGTTGCCGCCGGGAAGTCGGGCGGGTACGGGTCGGCCACTTCTTCGATCTTGGACTTATGGCGCCAGGATATGCCGGTTTCGGGGTGGTATCGGAAGTGCCCCAAGTCCAAGATCTGCGACCGCCCGAGGTCCGACCGGAAACAGACGCCGCTGCTGCACCATGATCGACTCCACTTCGGCGAGGTGGCGGTATCCCCCACCGCTCGACCCCACCACCTCGGCGGAATGGAGTCGATCAAGCACTACCTCCCGCGGGGGAGAACGCGACGGGCGCCGCGACCCGGAAGGGGTGCGGCGCCCGTCGCGTCGTTCGGGGCGGAGCGGTGTCAGCGCTGGTCGCGGTTGCCCGCGGTGTCCTCCTGGTAGCTGGCGCCACCATTGACCTCGCTGCTCAGCGGCTTGGCACCGCCCTCGGGCGGGCCGGCCACGCTGTGCCCGGCGGCCAGCTCGGGGAACTTCAGGTCGAAGGCCGGCCGCTCGGAGCGGATCCGCGGCATCCGGTCGAAGTTGCGCAGCGGCGGCGGGCAGCTCGTGGCCCACTCGAGCGAGTTGCCGTGGCCCCAGGGGTCGTCGACCTCGACCACCGGGCCGGTCTTGTACGACTTCCAGCAGTTCCAGATGAACGGCAGGGTCGAGATGCCGGTGATGAACGCGCCGATGGTGGAGACCATGTTCAGCGTGGTGAAGCCGTCGTCGGCCTGGTAGTCGGCGTAGCGGCGGGGCATGCCCTCGGCGCCGAGCCAGTGCTGCACCAGGAACGTGGTGTGGAAGCCGATCATGGTCAGCCAGAAGTGGACCTTGCCGAGCCGCTCGTCGAGCATCCGGCCGGTCATCTTCGGGAACCAGAAGTAGATGCCGGCGAAGACGGCGAACACGATGGTGCCGAACAGCACGTAGTGGAAGTGCGCCACCACGAAGTAGGAGTCGTGCAGGTGGAAGTCGATCGGCGGGCTGGCCAGCAGCACCCCGGTCAGGCCACCGAAGAGGAAGGTCACCAGGAAGCCGATGGCGAACAGCATCGGCGTCTCGAAGGTGATCTGGCCCCGCCACATGGTGCCGATCCAGTTGAAGAACTTCATGCCGGTGGGCACGGCGATCAGGTAGCTCAGGAAGCTGAAGAACGGCAGCAGCACCTGGCCGGTGGCGAACATGTGGTGCGCCCAGACGCTCATCGACAGGGCGGCGATGGCGACGGTGGCGGCGACCAGGCCCTTGTAGCCGAAGATCGGCTTGCGGGAGAAGACCGGGATGATCTCGGTGATGATGCCGAAGAACGGCAGCGCGACGATGTAGACCTCGGGGTGCCCGAAGAACCAGAACAGGTGCTGCCACAGCATCGGCCCACCGGTGGCCGGGTCGTACACGTGCGCGCCGATGATCCGGTCCGCGGCGAGCGCGAACAGCGCGGCGGCCAGCAGCGGGAAGACCAGGATCGCCAGCAGGCTGGTGACGAGCATGTTCCAGGTGAAGATCGGCATCCGGAACATGGTCATGCCGGGGGCGCGCAGGGTCAGGATCGTGGTGATCAGGTTGACCGCGCCGAGGATGGTGCCCAGACCGGAGATGGCCAGGCCGACGACCCACATGTTGGCGCCGACGCCGGGCGAGTGCTCGGCGGTGCTCAGCGGCGTGTAGGCCGTCCAACCGAAGTCGGCCGCGCCACCGGGGCTGACGAAGCCGGCCACGGCCAGCGTGCCACCGAAGAGGTAGAGCCAGTAGGCGAACGCGTTGAGCCGGGGGAACGACACGTCGGGCGCGCCGATCTGGAGCGGCACCACGTAGTTCGCGAAGGCGAACACGATGGGCGTCGCGAAGAACAGCAGCATGATCGTGCCGTGCATGGTGAAGAGCTGGTTGTACTGCTCGGGCGACAGGAACTGCAGCCCCGGTCGCGCCAACTCGGCACGCATGATCAGGGCCATCAGGCCACCGATCATGAAGAACGCGAACGCGGTGACCATGTACATGATCCCGATCTGCTTCGCGTCCGTGGTGCGCAGCAGCCGCGCGATGGCCGACCCCTTGACCGGCTCGCGGACCGGCCAGGGCCGGGTCACGACCGGCTTGGGTGCGACGGTGGTCACGAGTGGCCTCCGGTTCTGGGTTGTCCCGCTCGGCGCGCTGGTCATCGGCGCAGCCGTCATCCGCAAGGAGGATAGTCCCCGGTAGGTGACCCCGCCGTCGGGGGTGGGCGGCTACGATCTCCGGTCTCCTACAGCGGGCCGGTGAGGAGCCGGTAGTGCTCCCCGAAGATCCGCCCGCCGCGTCCGCGCAGTAACGGGTCGCGCAGCGCCGGCGGCACGTCGCGGGTGCGGTTGCGGTCCCGGGTCCGGTCCCGCACCCAGCGGGTACGCGGCCGACGGCGACTCTCGTACGCGATCAGCGCGGCCTCGACGCTGCCGGCCGCCTTGAGCGACTCGGCGAGCACGACGGCGTCTTCCAACGCCATCGCCGCCCCCTGCGAGAGGGTCGGCGCGGTGGCGTGAGCGGCGTCACCGACGAGCAGCACCCGTCCGTGGAACCAGCGCCCCAGCTCGACCTCCTCGGTGCGCTCCGCGTGCACCGTCTCCAGCGCGGCGAGCACCTCGGGCACCGGCCCGCCGTAGCCGTCGAACAGCTCGTGCATCCGGGCCCGCGGGTCGGCCGGCACCGTGGCGCCGGCCTCGTCGGCATAGCAGTAGAGCCGGCCGGCGCCGAGCGGCACCGTCAGGAAGCCGGCCCGCTGGCCGAGCAGCGCGGTCCAGTCGGCGACCGGTGGGCCGCCGCGTACCACGGCGCGGTAGATCACCTGCCCGGCGGGACGGGGTGGCCCACCGAGGGCGGCCAGGGCGCGCACCGTGGAGCGCGGCCCGTCGGCGCCGACGACCAGGTCGTACTCCCCGCCGGTGCCGTCGGTGAAGCCGACCGCGACGCCGCCGGGCAGCGGTTCGACGGTGCTCACCTCGGCGCCGTGCCGGACGGCCCCGCCGGCGCCGGTGAGCAGCACCCGGTGCAGTTCGGCGCGGGGCAGGGCCCGGCATTCGCCCACCCCGGCCCAGAGCGCGTCGAGGTCCACCTCGCACAGCGGCGCTCCGTCGGCGTCGAGGAAGCGCTGCCGGTGGATCACCTGCCCGAGCGGTCGCAGCGGACCGTCCAGGTCGAGCCGGCGCATCGCGCGGGCCGCGTTGCCGGGAAGGTAGAGACCGGTGTCGACGCGTTCGGTGGGGGGCAGCCGCTCGGTGACGTCCGGTCGGAACCCCGCCAGGCGCAGCGCCCGGGCCACGGCGAGGCCCGCGATGCCGGCGCCGACGACGAGGATGCGCAGGGGAGAACCACCCATCGTGGGGTACGCCTCCGGAGGGGGGTCGGAACGCGTCGGAGGCAAGACACTACTCGCCGCAACCGGGCGGCGGAAGTGCCGGTCGGCCCTGGTTCGCCCGCCCGTTCGTGTCGCGTAAAACCCTCATCTTAACCGGTTCATTTGCGGCGGAGTTTCAAACATGTAAATCTATGGCGGTCCATGGGAGCGCTCCCGCACGTATCCCACCGACCGACCGGCGCCCCTCGCGCCGACCCAAGGAGCATCATGCAGCGTCCACTCAGGGCCCTCGCCGCGGCCGGTCTTCTGGTCGCCGGCACCGTCGTCGCCGTCGCCCTCGGCGGCAGCGCCTCCGCCGACACCCAGATCTGCGAGCAGTACGGCTCGACCACGGTCGGCGGCCGGTACGTGGTCCAGAACAACCGCTGGGGCACCAGCGCCCAGCAGTGCATCAACGTCACCTCGTCCGGCTTCTCCATCACCCGGGCGGACGGCTCCGCGCCGACCAACGGAGCGCCGGTCTCCTACCCGTCGATCTTCTTCGGCTGCCACTACACCAACTGCTCCCCCGGCACGAACCTGCCGGCCCAGGTCAAGAACATCAGCAGCGCGCCGAGCAGCATCAGCTTCAACTACGTCGGCGGCGCGACCTACGACGCCGCGTACGACATCTGGCTCGACCCGTCGCCCAAGAAGGACGGCGTGAACCAGATGGAGATCATGATCTGGCTCAACCGGCAGGGCTCGATCCAGCCCATCGGCTCCCCCGTCGGCAACACCAACATCGCCGGCCGGAACTGGGAGGTCTGGCGGGGCAGCAACGGCTCCAACAACGTCATCTCGTACGTGTCGTCGTCCGCCGTCTCCAGCTACAGCTTCGACGCGATGGCGTTCATCAACGACACCCGCAACCGGGGCGCGATCACCAACGACTGGTACCTGACCAGCGTCCAGGCCGGCTTCGAGCCGTGGCAGGGCGGCGTCGGGCTGGCGGTCACCTCGTTCTCGCAGAGCGTCAACCTCGGCGGCAACAACCCGCCGCCCACTAACGGGCCGACCACGCCGCCGCCGTCGGGCAACGCCGCCTGCACCGTGACCTACAAGGCCAACACGTGGAACAGCGGCTTCACCGCCGACGTGACGGTCAAGAACACCGGCAACAGCACCATCAACGGCTGGACGATGAACTACAACCTGCCCTCCGGGCAGACGATCACCAGCTCGTGGAACGCCACCGTGACGCAGAGCGGCTCGGCGGTGACCGCGCGGAACCTCAACTACAACGGCACGCTGTCCCCCGGCGCGTCGACCAGCTTCGGCTACCAGGGGAACCTGAACGGCAGCTACTCGTCGCCGAGCAGCTTCACCCTCAACGGCACCACCTGCGCCCGGGGCTGACACCGGGACGTGCGGGGCGCGGTCCGTGCGGACCGCGCCCCGCACCATGTGCCGGCTCAGCCGGCGAGGGCGTCGATGTCGCGCATCTCCTCGGCGGTCAGCGAGAACCCGAACACGTCGGCGTTGGCCCGGATCCGCTCCGGCGTGACCGACTTCGGGATGACCACGATCTCGTGGTCGATGTGCCAGCGCAGCACCACCTGGGCCGGCGAGACGTCGTGCGCCTGGGCGATGCGCACCAGCACCGGGTCGGACAGGTCGCTCGTCGCGAGCGGGCTGTAGCCCTCGAGCGCCACCCCCCGGTCCCGGTGGGCGACGTGCGTCCGCCTGTCGTACTGCGACGGGCTCCAGCGGATCTGGTTGACCGCGGGCGTCTCCTCGGTGGCCTGGATCAGCTCGTCGAGCTGCGCGATCGAGTAGTTGCTCACCCCGACGGCGCGGGCCAGGTTCTCGTCGCGGGCGGCGAGCATCTCCCGCCACAGCGGGATGCTGTCCCCCGGCGCCGACGGCGGCCAGTGCACCAGCCACAGGTCGACATACTCGACACCCAGCGCGGCGAGGCTCGACTCGATGGTCTCCCGCTCCCGGCCCACCCGGTCCGGCGGCAGCTTCGTGGTGATGAAGAGGTCCTCCCGGCGCAGCCCGCTCTCCGCGACCGCGCGCCCGACCTCCTTCTCGTTGCCGTACATCGTGGCGGTGTCCAGGTGCCGGTAACCGGCGTCCAGCGCGGCGAGCACGGCCTGGTAACCGTCCTCGCCGGTGGCCCGCCAGGTGCCGAAACCGAGCAGCGGGATCCGGACGTCGCCCGGGAGCGGGAGGGTGGGTTGGTCGAGGTCCATGCCGACCGTTCTACCCGTGATCGTCGCCGGCATTCCGGCGGGCGGGCCGGGTCTGACGGAGAATGCGGGGATGGCGGACCGGCTGGCGGACTACCGGCGCAAGCGGGACGCCGCGCGTACCCCGGAACCGGTGCCCGAACGGGCCCCGGCCCGGAAGCGGGCCGCGCGGCGCGCCCCCCGCTTCGTCATCCAGCAGCACCACGCCCGCAGCCTGCACTGGGACCTGCGGCTGGAGCACGACGGCGTGCTGGCCTCCTGGGCGGTGCCGCGCGGCCTGCCCCGCGACCCGGGCCGTAACCACCTCGCCGTCCACACCGAGGACCACCCGATGGAATACCTGACGTTCCACGGCGAGATCCCCGCCGGGGAGTACGGCGGCGGGCGGATGACGGTGCACGACACCGGCACCTACCGCGCGGAGAAGTGGCGCGACGACGAGGTGGTCGTGGTGCTGGACGGGCGGCGCACGAAAGGGCGGTACGTCCTGTTCGCCACCGGCGGGCGGGGCCGGGACTGGATGGTCCGGCGCACCGACCCGGCGCCGGCGGGCTGGACACCGATGCCCGAGCTGGTCCGCCCGATGCGACCCGCCGAGGGCCGGCGGCTGCCGCGCGACGCCGACGCCTGGGGGTACGAGCCGCGCTGGGCGGGCGTGCGGGCGATGGCGTACGTCTCCGGCGGCCGACTGCGGCTGCTCGACGGCGACGACGCGGAGATCACCGGGGCGTACCCCTGGTTGCGGACGATGGCCGAGGAGCTGGCACCCACCGAGGTGGTGCTCGACGGCGTGCTGGTGCGCATCGACCCGGCCGGGCGGGTCAAGCCGCCCAGCAAGCGGGACGGCCAGTTCCTCGCCGTCGACCTGCTCTGGCTGGAGGGCGTGACCAGCCTGGACGTGCCGTACGCGCAACGCCGCGAGCTGCTCGACTCGCTGGCGCTCGCCGGCCCGCACTGGCAGACTCCGCCGTGGTTCCCGGGGGTCGGCGCGGACGCCCTGCGGGCCGCCCGTGAGCAGGGGCTACCCGGAGTGGTGGCGAAGCGCCTCGACTCCCCCTACGAGCCGGGCCGGCGCAGCCGGCACTGGCTGAGCATCGACGCGAGCTGAGGACCACCGTGCACCTGACGCACCTGGAGTGCCCGCGCTGCGGACTGGAACACCCCGCCGACAAGTTGCAGAACCTGTGCGGGTGCGGCTCCCCGCTGCTGGCCCGCTACGACCTGGCCACGGTCGCCGCCACGGTGACCCCGGAGCAGTTCGGGCTCCGCCCGGCCGACCTGTGGCGCTACCGGGAGCTGCTGCCGGTGGCCGATCCCCGATTCGTCACCACGCTCGGCGAGGGCTGGACGCCGCTGTGGCACGCCCCGGCGTACGGCCACGAGATCGGGGTCGACGAGCTGATCGTCAAGGACGAGGGGCTGATGCCGACCGGGTCGTTCAAGGCCCGGGGCGCGGCGGTCGGCGTGAGCCGGGCCCGGGAGCTGGGCGTCGAGCGGATCGCCATGCCGACCAACGGCAACGCCGGGGCGGCCTGGGCGACGTACGCGGCCCGGGCCGGCATCGGCGCGACCATCGCCATGCCGTTGGCCGCGCCCACCATCTGCCGGCAGGAGTGCGTCGCCGCCGGGGCCGACCTGCGGCTGGTCGACGGCCTGATCAACGACGCCGGCCGGGAGATCGCCGGGCTGATCGCCGGGTCGAACGGACGGATCTTCGACGCCGGCACACTACGCGAGCCGTACCGGCTCGAAGGCAAGAAGACCATGGGGTACGAGATCGTCGAGCAGCTCGGCTGGCAGGTGCCCGACGTCATCATCTATCCGACCGGTGGCGGTGTCGGGCTGATCGGCATCCACAAGGCGCTGCACGAGCTGCGCGAGCTGGGTTGGGTCTCCGACCGGCTGCCCCGGCTGGTGGCGGTGCAGTCCACCGGCTGCGCGCCGATCGTGCGCGCGTTCGCGGCCGGCGAGGCGCGGGCCACCCCGTGGGCGGACGCGAAGACCGTCGCGTTCGGCATCACCGTGCCCGCTCCGCTCGGCGACGAGCTGGTCCTGAGCGCGCTCCGGGACAGCGCCGGCACCGCGATCGCGGTGGACGACGCGGAGATCCTCACCGACCTGCGCGACTTCGCCGCCCGGGAGGGGCTGCTGCTGTGTCCGGAGGGCGCGGCCTGCCTGACCGCCGCCCGGCACCTGCGCGCCGGCGGCTGGATCCGCCCCGGCGAGCGCGTCGTCGTCCTCAACACCGGCGCCGGGTGTAAGGAGGGGCCCCTTCTTAACGCTTTCGGTAGAGGAGGGGCCCCTTCTTAACACGAGAAAACACGAGCGCGCACGAGCGCGTCAGGACGTCGGCGGCTCGTCCTTGCCCGCCTCCTCGGCGGCGTCCGCCTCCTCCTTCGTCCGGTGCACCGCGCCGTCGGCGTGCTCCGGCGGCCCGTACACGGTGTAGAGCACCAGCGGGTTCGGCCCGGTGTTGACGAAGTTGTGCTTCGTGCCGGACGGCACGACCACCAGGTCGCCGGCGACGACCTCCTGCTTCTCCCCGGCCACCCGCGCCTCGCCGGTGCCGCTGACGAAGGTGAGGATCTGGTCGATGCCCTCGTGCACCTCCTCGCCGATCTCGCCGCCCGGCGGGATGGTCATGATGACCAGCTGCGTGTGCTCCCCGGTCCAGAGCACGCGGCGGAAGTCGGGACTCTTCTCGGCGACGGTCGCGATCGTGAAATGCTCCATGGCCCGGTCATACCCCGTTCGCGTGCCCGCCACGCCGGGAGTGACGGATGGCGGAATTCCCCACGCCGGCCAGGTTTGGATCCGCTCCGGACGGGCAACTGCCGTCGACAGACCGGCGCGGGCTGGGCCGGTCGAGCCAGGTCCCCGCTGACGTACCGCCGTACGGCTGCGACGGTGGGAGACGGCCAGAGCGCGGCGACGCTACGACCTGACGGTCGTGCGGCGCCGTGCGCTCGTTGTGCCGGGTCAGGCGAGCACGGCCAGGTGGAACGGGCGGTCCGCGTGCCCGCTGGCCGCGTGCGTCTCGACGAAGACCGCGTTGGCGATGCCGGCCCGGGGCGCCACCGTGAGCACCCCCTGCTGGGCGAGCCCGCCGCCGGTGGCCGGACCCACCGTGCCGACGTACGCGGCCCGGGCGACGTCCTGGTCGAAGGCGACCTGGTACATCCCGGCGGCGAGCCGGGTGGCCGACGTGGCGCCGAGGCCGCGGACCAGCGTGCCGTTCGCGTCGACCACGGCGAACAGGACGCGGGCGGTCGCCGGCAGTCCGGCCGCCCCGTTCGAGTTGATCTCGGTGTCGACCCGTGCGACCTCCGGCACGCTCGGGGTGGGCTGGCCGGTCGCTCCCCTCCTCGATCTGGGGCTGGACATCGTGGTCCCCTCTCCCACCGGACGCCGGCGGAAGGCGTCCGTGGTGCGCCAGGCGATCAGCGCCGATCACTCTCCTGCTTCCGAAGCTATGCCGGCGCACCACCCACCAACCACTGACAGCACTGTCCGATCAAGGACAGTCAACGGCCGTGAGCTGCGAAAACGTCAGTCGTCCGAGTCTCGGGTCGGCACCTGGCCGCGGCACCGCAGCCGAAGCTCGTACTCCTGACCGCCGCCCACGAAGCGCACCTCGACGTGATCGTCCGGCCCCGCCTCGGCGTCCTTCGTCCGATATCCGGGCGCCGGGGACCAGGTCACCACGCGGACCCCGCCGGGCACGCACTCGGCGAGCACACTGCCGCCGGGCGTCACGAAGTCCCGCCGCGCGCCGGTCGCGGCCGGCGCGCCCGACCGCGGGCCGGCCGTCGTCGCCGCCGGGTTCGCACCGGTCGGGCTCGGCACACCCGGATCGGGTACGGCGAGCGCCCGCGCCACGTCCCGCTCGGTGCGTACCCCACCGGCCGTACCGGTGATGCCCGCGCCCACCAGGTCGACGGCGGCCAACCCGACGAGCGTGGCGGCGACGGTGGTGGCCAACCAGCCCGTGACGGCGAGGAGGGTACGGCGGTCCATGCCCCGAGTGTGCCCCGCGACCGGGTTGGGCGGGTCTCCGGGCGAGGCTAAGGTCCGGTTAAGGAGCCTCGGCGGCGTCCCCGACGGGGGCTACTCTGCCTGCGTGGCGCGCCTGCTGCTCATCGAGGACGACCTGACCATCCGCACTCCGCTGCTGCGCGCCCTACGCGAGTTCGGGCACGCCGTCGCGGCGGCGTCGACCGCCCTGGACGGGCTGCGCGACGCCCTCGACGACCGGCCCGACCTGGTCGTGCTCGACCTCGGCCTGCCCGACCTGGACGGCGGCGAGTTGCTGCGGATGCTGCGCGCGGTAAGCGCGGTGCCGGTCGTGGTGGCGACCGCCCGCGACGACGAGGTCGAGATCGTCCGCCTGCTCGACGCGGGCGCCGACGACTACCTGGTGAAGCCGTTCACCGCCGCCCAACTGGACGCGCGGGTCCGCGCGGTGCTGCGACGCGCCGCGAGTGGCGGCGCGACCGAGACCGCGCTCGTGGTCGGCGGGCTGCGGATCGACAGGCGCGCACGCCAGGTCACGCTCGACGGCGCGCCGGTGGAGCTGACCCCCCGCGAATTCGACCTGTTGCATCATCTGGCCGGCCGGCCCGGGCAGGTCGTCACCAAACGGGAGTTGCTCACCGAGGTCTGGCGGATCCCGTACGGCGGCGCCGACAAGACCGTCGACGTACACCTGTCCTGGTTGCGCCGCAAGCTCGGCGAAAGCGCCCAGGCGCCGCGCTACCTGCACACGGTGCGCGGCGTCGGGGTGCGGCTGGACGTGCCGGGGGGCGACGGGTGAGGGGCCGGTTGACCCTCCTGGTCGCGGCCGTCGGGGTGCTCGTCATGATCGCGTTCCTGGTGCCGCTCGCGGTGCTGGTGCGTACCGTCGCCGCGGACCGCGCGACCGCCCGGGCCACCGCCGACGTGCAGCGCCTGGTCGCGGTCGTCGGCACGGCCGCACCGGAGACCGTCGGGCTGACCGTGGACCAGCTCGCCACCGACACCGGCCGTGAGGTGAGCGTCTACCTCGCCGACGGAACCGTGCTCGGCGCGCGGGCGCCGCGCACCCCGGCGGTCGCGCTGGCCGCCCGGGGGCAGAGCCTGACCGTCGAGTCCGACGCCGGGCGGGAGGTGGTCGTCGCGGTGCAGGGTCGCCCGGAGGGGACCGGCGTCATTCGTACCGTCGTCCCCCCGGCCGAGCTGACCGCCGGCGTGACCCGCGCCTGGCTGGTCCTGGCGCTGCTCGGCGCGTTGCTCGTGCTTGTCGGCCTCGTGGTCGCCGACCGGCTGGCCGGCACCCTGGTCCGGCCGATCTCGGCGCTGTCCGCCGTCTCCCACCGGCTCGCGAACGCCGAACTCGACGCCCGCGTCGAACCGGCCGGGCCGGCCGAGCTGCGGGAGGTCGCCGGCGCGTTGAACCACCTCGCCGAACGGATCCAGGTGCTGCTGCGCGAGGAACGCGAGCAGGTGGCCGACCTGTCGCACCGCTTGCGTACCCCGTTGACAGCGTTGCGGCTGGAGGCCGAGTCGTTGCGGGACCACGACGACGCCGCCCGCCTGACCGCCGCGGTCGACGGCCTGGAACGGGCCGTGACCGGCGTGATCCGGCAGGCCCGGTGGCGCAGCACGGCGGTGGCCGGGGGCAGCTGCGACGCGGCGGCCGTGGTCGGCGAACGGGTGACGTTCTGGTCGGTGCTCGCGGAGGACACCGGCCGGGTCGTGACGCTCGACCTCGCTCCCGGCCCGCTGCCGGTGCGGCTGGGCGGTGACGAGCTGGCCGCCGCCGTGGACGCGCTGCTGGGCAACGTGTTCGCCCACACGCCCGACGGCACCCCGTTCACGGTGCGGCTCACGGCGGAGGATGACGAGGCGGCGCTGACCGTGGCCGACCGCGGCCCGGGGCTGCCGCCCGGCCCGGTGCGGCGGGGGGCCAGCCGGGCCGGGTCGACCGGGCTCGGCCTGGACATCGCCGAGCGGGCCGCCCGCGCGGGCGGCGGCCGGCTGGAGCTGTCGACGAACGCGGGCGGCGGGGCCCGGGTGGTGCTCCGGCTGGACGTCGCGCGTCCGCACTGACCGTCCCGCCGTGTCGCGCTGCGGCTGACTCGTTCCCGCTCCCCCGCCTCTTGAACTCAAGCTCTCCCTAGGCGCCGCTAACTTCATGATCACGCAGGTGGGGGCGGGGGCGGTTATCGAGTGACGGAGCGCGTCGTGCTTCCGGGGTCGGTGAGATCTTGGTGCGGAATGGCCCTTCTAGGGGCGTTTTCATACCAAGTCACCTGGTCTCTTCGGGACGCCGCGCAGGCGTGAAAACGGGCAACCGGCCGCACGGTGGTCTACTCTCCGGCCGGGTCTCGTGCGCGCAAGGGCGGCCGGCGGTCGTTTCGGCCATGATCAACACCAGTTCGGTGAAGTGGTGGCATCGCCGGTGGTCGGATACCCCCACTTCACCGAACTGGCGTCCGGCCGACCGACGTCTCCCGAGCACCGCGGGCATCAAGGCGGCCAAACGGGTGCAAGCTGGGTCAGTTTACCGGTCAGATCTCCAGCGGTCGGGGAGTGGATGATCGACCTCGCGAAGGGGTGTCCTCCGGTCCGCCGCCGGCAGCCCTTAACCCCGCCTTGTCTTTCGGCTAGCGCGACGCTCACCGCCCGGCGCGCATCGTCGACGGCAGGAATCGAGGAAAGGTGGTGACCATGCGACGCACTTCCCTGGTGCTCGCGGCGGCCGGTGGGGTCGCCGTGCTGGCGGTGACCGGCGTGGCGCTCGGCGTGACCGCGGCGGACCGGTCGAGCGGGCGTTCCACACCGGCCGCCGTGACGGTGGCGGACGACCCGGCCCGGGTCGGTGACGACGATTCGGCCGGAACGGCGCCCGGCGACGACAACCCGGCTCGGTCGGCGAACGGGGCCGAGGACGATCCGGCCCGGTCGACGAACAGAGGCGACGACAATCCGGCCCGTGCGGCGACGGCCGACGACGGGTCGGCCCCGGCCGCCACGAGCGGTGAGGACAACCCGGCCCGGCAGGGCCGGGACGACGACGGCACGGGCACCGCCCCGGCGGCCGGCCGCGCGGTGAGCCGGCAGCGGGCCGCCGAGGTGGCGCTGGCCCGTACCGGCGGCGGCCGGGTCACCGAGATCGAGGCGGAGACCGAGCACGGCCGTCCGGCGTGGAGCGTGAAGGTCGTCCGGGACGGATGGCGGCACGAGGTCAAGGTCGACCGGGGCACCGGCGCGGTCCTGGCGGCCGAGCGGCTACGGCCCGACGCCGACGACCGGGGCGGACGCGACGACCACAGCGGACGCGACGACCGGGGCACGGACGACCGGAGCGACGACCACGGCCACGATCACGGCGACGATCGCGACGACGACTGACGTGACGATCGGGGGCCGGAGGGCCGGGGGCCGGGCGCGGAGCGATCTCCGTACCCGGCCCTGCCGTTCTCACTGCAGCGTGCACCGCAGCTCGGACGGCGCCTGGTTGTCGCCGGAGGCGACCAGGCCCCAACTGGTGGAACCGCCGGCCGGTAGGGCGCCGTTCCAGGCCGCGTTCGTGGCGGTCACCCGCGCGCCGGTCTGGGTCGCGGCGGCGTTCCACGCGTTCACCAACCGCTGCCCGCCGGCGAAGACGACCTCACTGCTCCATCCGGTGGCGGCGGACGTGCCGGTGTTGCGCACGGTCACCTCGGCCTGGAAACCGCCCGCCCACGCGCCGGTGACCGTCCAGGTCGCCGCGCACCCCGTACCGGACGGGGGCGTGCCGGTGGGCGTCGGGCTCGGCGAAACCGTCGGGCTGGGCGAGATGGTCGGGCTCGGCGACACGGTCGGGCTGGGCGACACGGTCGGGCTGGGCGACGCGGTCGGCGACCCCGTCGAGCCGTCCGACGTGGTGTAGGCGACCGGCGTGTACGCGGCCGAGCAGGTGCCGCCGCACGAGGACGGCAGCGAGAACCGGTACACCCGGCCGCCGTTGATCAGCTCGCCGGTGACGTCCCGCACCCGGATCTGGAAGTCGGTGCCGTCCGCGCCGAGCACGTACGCCTGACCCATGTCGCTGTTCATGGTGGCGGCCCGCCACACGCCGCCGGACAGGTACTCCACCCCGTGGATGCCGTTGGCCAGGTGGGAGACCGCGATGGCCGGCCAGTAGCGTTGCGCGCCACGCAGGAACGCGATCCGGATGTCGCCGGAGTAGTCGGGCGCCGGCACGAACGACCAGGAGACCCGGCGGTTGTTCCAGTGGTTCGGATAGAGGTCACCGACCGGGACGCCGTCGCGGGCGAAGCGGTTCAGGGAGCCGGTGGACAGGTCCAGGTGGTTGCGGTCGTCCCGGCACCAGGCGTTGCCGTCGCCGCAGGAGTCGGCAACCACCATGGTCAGGGTCGCCCCGTTGTAGCCGTCGGCGACCCAGGATCCGTTGCGGCAGAACGGTTGCCCCGGCGCGCCGTCGTTGGTGCCGGTGCAGCGGTCGCCGATGGTCACCTGGACGAACCGGCCGCAGTTGAGGCCGTTGTTCCACAGCCCGATCCGGTCCGCCTGCGCCGGCGGCAGCGGCCGGACCGGATAGGACGTGTAGTCGCCGGGCATGTCATAGACGTTGAGCGCGACGAAGTCCGGCGCGTCCAGTTCGGACTGCGGCAGGCCGCAGCCGCCGTACGGGGAGCCGAGTCCGTCGAAGTGGGTGGCGTTGCCGGTCACCGGCGCGGGTGGGTCGTCGACCGCGAGCGCGGGCAGTTGACCGGCGACGAGCAACGCGGTCGCGGCGGCGGCCAGGGCCGCGGCGGACCGGAGGCGGGACTGCGGGGTCATGGGTTGGCCTTCCAGGCGGGCCGACCCGTGGCACGGGTCGGCTCAGGAGTGGTGGTTGCCCGTCCTGCCCGGCCGTGCCCGCCCGACCATGCCACCACCGCGACACTCGACGTGTCAATGTCATCCACGCCGTCCGCGCGAGCGGCTGGTGACACAGAGCAATCGAACCGCTACATTGAAGTATGGTCCTCGCACCCGAAGGCCGACCGCCGGACCCGGTCTACCGTCCCGTGCTGTCCGGCCGGCGGGGTGAGTTGGAAGCTCTGACCCACCTCGACGACACCGTCGCCGCGCTGCTCGCACCGGTCGTCGACGTCCTCGCGAACGATCCGGGCACGGTCGACGCACTCGGGCGACTGCCCGCCGGGGTCGTGCCCGCGGTGGACGTGTCGGCGCTGCCGGACGCCCCGGAACACGATCCGGTGCGCTGGGGCGTACCCGTGGTGCCGGTGATCGGCCTCGCGGAGAGTGACCGGCGGCTGGCGGCCCACGGGGCGGCGGCCCGGGCCTGGGCGGGGCGGGCGGTGATCCGGCTGCGCACCGGCCCGGACCGGGTCGGCCCGGATGCCGCCACCACGGCCGTGGAGCGGGTGTGGCGGTCGACCGGGTTGGTGCCGGAGCAGTGTGACCTGCTGCTGGACGCGGGTGACGTGTGCTGCCTGGCCGACGTCCGGATTGCCGAGCCACGGGTGCGGCGCGCGGCCCAGTGGGCCCGCCGGCACGCCTGGCGTTCGGTGACCGTGGCGGCGGGCGGGATGCCGCCGGCGCTGTCCCGACTCCCGACCGACGAGCCGGTTCGCCTGGACCGCTACGACTGGCTGCTCTGGCAGCGCCTGGCCGATCTGCGGCTGGGGTACGGCGACTACGGCGTGGGTTGCGCGGCGCGCGGCGCGGACGCCCCGGGCGACCGGCTGCCGACGCTGCGCTGGACGGCGGGCGGGGCGTGGTGGATCTACCGTTGGTGCCGGCGGGGCGGGCGGGGCGACGAGCGCTTCGCCGACCTGTGCCGCACGCTCGTGGCCGCGCCGCACTGGCCGGCGGCCGGCGCCGGCTTCTCCTGGGGCGACCACGAGGTCCTGCGCCGGGCCCGGCGCGGTGCCGGGGCGGGTTCGGAGTCCTCCTGGATCGCCTGGAGCACGTCGCACCACCTGGCGTACGTGCTGGCCGCGCTGGCCCGGACCGACCGGGAGCCGCGCGGCTCCTGGCGGGCCGACCAGGACATCCTGGAGCGGGGGCGTGCCGGCCGGCCGCAGCGCGGCGGGGAGTCCCGCCGCGCCGGCTGAGTCAGTCCTGCTCGGTGAAACCGAACTGGACGACGCCCTCGTCGTCGACGACCGCGTCGACGGAGGTGTCGTTGAGCAGCTCGGCGGCGTCGGAGTCCAGGAAGATCCGCGCCCCCTCGGTGTCCACCACCTGGTCGCCCTGCACGGGCTGCGGCACCAACTCGATGGAGAGCGAGCCGGCGTCGGTGTCGGCGGCGATACGCAGCCCACCCGCGTCGGCCAGGTCCTGCTGGGCGGCGAGGTCACGGATCACCAGAACGGCGTTGTCGGTCATGGTCAGCATGGCGGAACTCCTCGTGGCTGGTGAGAATTCGCGGGCGACTCGGCCCACGCGGTCGGCTCGCGACCGGCAGAAGCGGACGAAACGCCGTTCGCCGCACGGAAGCGGGGCGGTCGGACCGGCCCCTCACCACCCACGGTGCCCCCTGCCGGTGGATCCGTCAAATAGAGCAACGTGATCGGCCGCGGCCGACGTGAACTGGCGTTTTCCCACCGGCCGGCCGGCCGGTCCATAAGCTCGGGCCATGGACGACCCACGCAGGTACGCCGCCGAGTTCATCGGCTCGCTGCTGCTGATCTTCTTCGGCGTGGGCAGCGCCGTCTTCGCCCGGGTCCAGGGTGGTGTGGTGGTCGTCGCCCTGGCCTTCGGCTTCACCATGCTGGCGCTCGTCTACGCGATGGGACCGCTCTCCGGCAGCCACATCAACCCGGCGGTGACGCTCGGCGTGCTGCTCTCCGGGAAGATCTCCCCGCTGGGCGCGGTGGCGTACTGGATCGCGCAGTTCGCCGGCGCGACGGTGGCCGCGTTCGTGATCTGGGCCCTCACCCGATGGGGTGACGTGGTCGACCAGACCGGCGCGCTCGGCACCAACGGGTACGGCGCGCACATCAACCTGGGTGGCGCCGCCGTGCTGGAGACGGTGCTGACGTTCCTGTTCGTCCTGGTGGTGCTGGTGGTGACCGGTCGCGGCGAACACGCCGCGTTCGCCGGGGTGCCGATCGGTCTCGCCCTGGCCGCCGCACACCTGGTCGGGCTCACCCTGGACGGCACCTCGGTCAACCCGGCGCGGTCGTTCGGCCCGGCCCTGTTCCAGGGCGGCAGCGCGCTGCGCCAGCTCTGGGTGTTCATCGTCTTCCCGCTGCTCGGTGGCGCGCTTGCCGCCCTGGTCGCGCCGCTGGTCCTGCGCCCGGGGGCGGGCGGGCGTGGCGCGGCGGAACGGGTGGTCACTCCACGCCCCTGAGACCGGCGGACCGACGCTCAGGCGCCGGGGCGGTAGGGGTGCGGCTCGGCGGTGGGGTCGCCGCGCTCGACCAGCGCGTCGATCTCGGCGGGCGGCAGCCCGCGCAGTGCGAGCACCCGCCGCCCCCAGCGGTGCAGCCGGCACGGGTACGGGCTGGCGTCGTTGCGGCAGATCGTCCCGCCCGACCAGGTCCGGGGCGCGTGCACCACCACCGCCCGCACGGCGAACTGGACGTCCTCGACCGTCACGTAGGGCGGCAGCGGAATCTCCCGCAACACGCCGCCGTCGGCGGGAGGGCGGGCGGGGGCGACGGGCGCGAGGCGGCTCATCGGTCAAGCCTCCACAAAGGATGGTGGGACGGGACATCGGAAAGGTACGCCGCCCGGCCCGGCCCACGACGGACAAACTGTCCCGGCGCGACGGCCCCGTGTGCGGTCAGCGCAGCGCCACGGCCTGGAGGCTGACGTTGCCACACTGCCCGAGCGACTCCTCCACGGTCCAGCTCACCAGCAGCTTCGCGCCGCGTGGCGCCCGGAACCGGAGGGTGAAGTCGGCGGTGAGCGCGGTGTGCGGGTCCTCCATCCGGATCGTGCTCACCGGGCCACCGGTCACCCGCACGTCGAGCCGGCCGCGGGCCATCCAGAGCCCCGCGTAGAGGTGCACGGTGCGCGGTTGGCCGTTACCGGCCACCGTCAGCCGGAAGCTGCTGCCCCGGTCGCAGGCGTAGACCCCGGACATGGTGCCGCTGTCCGAGGCCACCGGGACGCCGTCCCGCCAGGCGTACTCCTCCGGGTTGTTGCGGTAGCTCACCCGTTTGCCCCGGCCGCCCTCGTCCCGGATCTCGCCGGAGCCGCCCTTCTTGCGGACCGTCCGGTCGGCGCCGAGCAGTCCCCACTGGACCCAGTCGACGGCGCCCACAGCGGTGAGGTCGACCAGGGCAGGCACCTCGGCGCGGCTGACCTCGACGGTCGGTGGGGCCACCGTGGACGGAGGCGCGGTGGACGGTGACGGGCTCGGCGACGGCGTCCGCTGCCGCGGTCGCAGGCCGGGGGTGGCGACCGCGGCGTCGCCCTCGCTCGGCAGCCCGACCCGGCCGGTCGGCGCCACCGGCAGCATCGCGTTCTCCTCGCGCGGCGAGTCGTGCCGCTCGGTGCCGAGGTAGGCCACGAGCGCCGCCAGGCAGAGGAACGCGGCCAGGCCCTCCAGCATCAGCCGCCGCCGGCGCCGCAGCCGGCGCAACGCGGACCGGGTACGCGGGCGGCCCTCTCGGTGCGAGCCGGGGCCGGTTCGCGAACGGTCCTCCTCGCCCACCACACCCTCCGCTTCGTGTCCCGCGGCGACGCCGGAAGCGGCGGAGCGCGACGGGCTTCACGCTGTCACCGGCCGGCCGTTTGCGCCATATGTGAACCGACGGGCGTTTCCAGTTCGTTACCAAGAGGTAGCTGAGCCGGCGGTCAGCTTACCGTGATCGCTTCCAACGACACCCCGTCGTTCTGCCCGCCGGTCACCGAGAGCGCCCGCCAACTGATCAGCAGCCGCTCGCCGCGCGGTGCCCGGAAGTGGACGACGTACTGGTAGAACTGGTCGCCCCGGGCGAGCGCCACCTCCCGGACCGCCGGGTCGCCACCGCCGGAGAGCGAGACGTCGAGCCGCGCCCCGGCCGAGAAGACGCCGACGAACAGGCGTACGGTCCGCAGGTCTCCGCTGCCGGCCACGGCGAGCGTGAACCTCTTCCCGGCGCCGCGTTGGAAGACGCCCGCCCGGGTGCCCTCCTGCCGTGCCACCGGGGTCCCGTCGGTCCAACTGAGACCCGACACCCCCGCGTTGTGTTCCAGCCGCTCGCCGCCCGGGTCCTCGATCTCGCCGGTGCCGCGCTGCTTGCGCTGGACGCTGTCCGCGCCGCTGCCACCCCAGTGCCGCCAGTCCCGCGTGCCGAGCAGGGTGAGCGACACCGACGGCGGCACCGACTGCTGGTCCAGGTTGAGCAGCGGCCCGCCGGGCAGGGCCGGGTCGCCGGTGACCGGCACGACGGTGGGGGGCGCCGCCGTCGGCGGCTGCGTCGAGACCGTCGGCGCCGCGACCGGCGCGGTGCTCCGACGATGCTCCGGCGCCGGTGACCGGGCGGAGTAGGCAAGCGCCACCACCGAGACGGTGAGCGCGGCGGTGGCCAGGAGGACCCGCCGGCGCCGCCGCCGGACCCGGGCCGCGCCGACGCGGGTGGACGCGGTCCCGGACGCCGGCCGGGCCGCGGGCCGGCGACCGCGCGGCAGGCGGCTGGATGCCGCGCGCAGCCGGGTCGCGAGCGGGCCGGTCAGGCCGACGAGCCGTGTCCGGAGGCTCTCCGGGGCGGTGTGCCGGCCGGGTGTCGCCGGTCGCCCGCCGCCGTCCTTGAACGGGTAACCGCCGGCCGGCCGGGGCCGCGCCGGGGCCTCCCGCGAGACGGCCCGACCGGATCCCGGCGTCCGCCGGCCGGGTGCCGGACCGACCACGTCGAGCCCGATCGGAGCCGGCCCGACCAGCGGAGCGTGCCCGGAACCAGGGCCGCTCAGCCCGGACCCGGCACCGCCACTCAGCCCGGACCCGGGGCCGCCACTCAGCCCGCGCCCGGGGTCGCTCGACGCGGCACCGCCGGCCGCCGGGCCGACGAGCGGAGGTCCGATCGGAGAAGGGCCGACGAGCGGGGGTTCGACAAGCGCAGGACCGACGGGCGGAGAGCGGGTCGGCTCGGGTTCGGTCGGCTCGGGTTCGGTCGCGGCGAGGTCCGGATCTCCGGGCAGGCGACGCGGGCCGGCGGGCGGCGGCGGCGTGGCGGGCGGCTCGACCGGCACGTCGGGCAGCCAGCCACCCACCCGGATCCCGGCCTGCGTGATCTCGTCCTCAGCCACCGCCCCTCCCTCGGCTGCCGGAGCCGGCGGCCGTCAACGCGGTCCACCGCAGGGCAGGATGACACACGCCTCGATCTTCGAGAAGTCGTCGGCGCGGGCCAATTTTCCCGACGGCCGGCACCTGCCGCGCGTCGGTCCGGCGAAAACCCTCGCCCCCTCGCCGAGGCGGCGGGCTGCGGACGGCGGACGGCGGGCGGCGGGCGGCGGGCGGCGGACGGCGGGCGCCGAGGCAAGCCGGTGAGGCGACGAGGCGGCAAGCCGGTGAGGCGACGCCGCTGTCCCGGCGAACTCAGCCGACCTGGAAGCCGAGTGCGTGGGCCAGCGCCACGGCCTGCTCGACGTCGACCCGCGCCCCGGCGCGCTCGACAGTGGTCGGGTCGAGCCCGGACAAATCGCTGCCGCGCAGGTCGGCGCGGGTCAGCTTGGCGCCGCGCAGTTGGGCGCCGGACAGGTCGACCCCGGTGAGCACCGCGCCGGTCAGGTCGGCGCCGGACAGGTCGACCTCACGCATCCGCACGTCGGTGATCCGCGCCCCGCGCAGGTCGGCTCCGGGCAGGGCGACGAAGGACCAGTCGCCCCGGTCGACCCGCAGCGGGCGCATGTCGCACCTGTCGAAGCTGCTGCCGACCAGCTTGCAGCCGGTGAACTCGGCCTCGAACAGGTTGCACCGGGTGAACGTGCAGCGGGTGAACGCCGAGTCGGTGTGCCGGGAGGCGTTGAACGCCACGGTGCCGAAGACGCACTCGGTGAAGACGGCGCCTCGGGTGGCCGCCTCGGTGAGGTCGACGTCGAAGAACTCGCACCGCACGAAGTGCCTGTCGACCAACTCTTCGGCGTACCAGTCCTGCTGGCGGTAGGTGGCGTCCTCGACCGGCTCCGGCATGCCGTCGACCCTAGTGCCGGTGGCCGACACTTCCGACCAGGCGTACCGGCGGGTAGGTTCGCTGCGTGAGCGTCGCAGTGAGCACCGATCCCGGCCGTGTCGGCTTCGATCCCGCCCGGTTGGCGCGGATCGACGAGCACTTCGCCCGCTACGTCGACGACGGCCGGCTCGCCGGCTGGCAGATCGTGGTCACCCGCCGCGGCGAGGTCGCCCACTCCACGGCGTACGGGCTGCGCGACCGGGAGGCCGGCACGCCGGTCGAGGCGGACACGCTGTGGCGGATCTACTCGATGACCAAGCCGATCACCTCGGTCGCCGCGATGATGCTCTGGGAGGAGGGCCGGTTCGAGCTGACCGACCCGATCAGCCGCTGGCTGCCGGAGTTCGCCGACGTCCGGGTCTACGACAAGGGTTCGGTGCTCAAGCCGTACACCGTGCCGGCGACCGAGCCGGTGCGGATCTGGCACCTGCTCACCCACACCGCCGGCCTGACGTACGGCTTCGCCCAGGTCTCGGTGGTCGACGGCCTCTACCGGGCGGCCGGTTTCGACCTGGGCGTGCCGGCGGGGGCGGACCTCGCCGCGGCGTCCGCCGGCCTGGCCCGGCTGCCGCTGCTCTTCCAGCCCGGCACGAGCTGGAACTACGGCGTCTCCACCGACGTGCTCGGCCGCCTGGTCGAGGTGGTGTCCGGCCAGTCGCTCGACGCCTTCTTCTCCGAGCGGATCCTCCGTCCGCTCGGGATGACCGACACCAGGTGGTGGGTGGACGCGGCGGACGCCAAGCGGCTGGCCGCGCTCTACACCCCGCACCCGGCGACCGGCCAGGCGGTACGCGCCGACCAGATCGGCCGGGCCGCGCTGGCGGAGCCGGGCTGGCACTCCGGCGGCGGCGGGCTGGTGTCCACGGCCGCCGACTACCACCGTTTCACCCAGTTCCTGCTGCGCGGCGGCGAGCTGGACGGGGTCCGCCTGCTCGGCCCGCGCACGCTGAGCTTCATGACCCGCAACCACCTGCCCGGCAACCGGGACCTCGCCTCGTTCTCGCCGGACGGCTTCGCCGAGACCGTCCTCGACGGGATCGGTTTCGGGCTGGGCTTCGCCGTGGTGCTGGACCCGGTCCCGGCGCGGGTGCCGAGCAGCGTCGGCCAGTACTACTGGGGCGGCATGGCCAGCACCGCGTTCTGGGTGGACCCGGTGGAGGAGGTCACCGCGCTGCTCTTCACCCAGCTCATGCCGTCGAGCGTCTATCCGCTGCGCAGCCAGTTGCGCCAGCTCGTCTATTCGGCGCTCGTCGACTGACCGCCCCCGGCCGGTTCGGCGGAACGGCACCCGGGCGGCGGTCCGCTGCCTAGCCTGTGAGACATGAGCGACATCGTCGTGTTCGGCGCGGGTGGGACGGCGGGCTCCCGGATCGCCGCCGAGGCCGTCGAGCGGGGGCACCGGGTCACCGCGGCGGTCCGCCGGCCGGAGGCGGTCGGCTACCTGCCGCCGGGCGTCCGCACGGTGACCGGCGACGCGACCTCGGCGCGGAGCGTACGCGAGCTGGCCGAGGGCGCGGACGTGCTGGTGGTGGCGATCGGCGGCGGTGAGCGCGAGTTGTGGCGCGACGCCGCCCGGACGCTCGTCGACACGCTGCGCGACCTGCCCGACCCGCCCCGGGTGATCCACGTCGGCGGTGGCGCGACGCTGCTCACTCCGGCGGGCACCCGCTATCTGGACGAACCGGACTTCCCGGCCGACTACCGCGACTCGGCCGAGGGTCAGGCCGACGCCCTGGAGTTCTACCGCTCCAGCGCCGACGGGGTGACCTGGACGTACGTCTCACCGCCACCGCTGGAGTTCCACCCCGGCGAGCGGACCGGGCACTACCGCACCGGCACCGACCACCCGGTGACCGACGCGCAGGGCCGCTCGGTGCTCACCTACGAGGACCTGGCCGTGGCGGTCGTCGACGAGATCGAGAGCCCGAGGTTCGGCAACGCGCGGTTCACCGCCGCGTACTGATCAGTCGGCCAGCCGGGCCGGGAACCCACCGGTGGCGATCGGACCCCAGGACTCGATCGTCACCCGGATCAGCGACTTGCCCTGCGCGACCATGGCGGCCCGGTATTCGTCCCAGTCCGGGTGCTCGCCGGAGATGCTGCGGAAGTAGTCGACCAGCGGCTCCACCGCCGCCGGCAGGTCGAGCACCTCGGCCACGCCGTCGACCTGCACCCACGGGCCGTCCCAGTCGTCGGAGAGCACGCACGCCGAGACGCGCGGGTCGCGGCGGATGTTCGTCACCTTGGCCCGCTCCGGGTAGGTGGAGATGACGAGCCGTCCCTCCGCGTCGACGCCGCAGGAGACCGGCGAGGACTGGGGGCGGCCGTCGGCGCGGGTGGTCATGAGCACGACGCGGTGCCGGGGGCGGAGGAACTCGGTCAGGGCGTCCCGGTCGACCCGGGTGTTGCGCGCGATGCTGCGTGGCATCCCACGGTTCTACCAGGCCGGCGGGCGAATCTCAGCGCGGACGGGCGGCGGCCCGGCGCGGGGAGACCTGCTCGGGCACGCGCGGGCGGGCGGTGGGCCGCCAGGCACGGCCGTTGGCATAGATCACCCGGAAACCGAGGTACGCGGCGAGCGGCGCCCAGTGCGCGGAGCCCATGCGCAGCTCGGCGGCGTTGTGCCGCTGCCCGTTGGCCAGCACGTCGAGCAGCACGGTCTCGAAGGCGGCCGACTCGACCCAGTCCACGTCGCGGGTGAAGCCACAGATCAACGCCGCGCCGGTGACGTCGAGGAAGCCGCGGAGCGTGGCGTCGGAGGCGCGCAGCACCGAGCAGCTGCCGAAGTAGAGACGCCGCCCCTCGCAGCGACCGGCCATCCGCTCGGCCACGTCGGACAGCTCGACCGAGTCCCAGTCGGTGAGGCAGAGCCGGCTCGGCTCGCCGTGCATGGCGAAGAAGCCGACCCGGTGGTCCGCGTACTGCTTCAGCAGCCAGCGGTCGAGGAAGTAGAACAGCTCGTCCCGGGTGGCGGCGTCCTTGTGGATGTAGCGGATCCGGCCCAGCCGTTCGAGCAGTTCGAGTGTGGGCAGGACGGACCCCCGCTCGTTGAGGTCGCGGTGCCACTGCCCCTCGACGCAGAACACGCCGCCACGTGCCAACGCCCACCTCCCCGCGCGAGGGTCGCCGCCCGGGTCGGTCCGGGCCCGGGAGCTGACGTTACCCGCCCCTCCCGCCCTCGCCGAATGAGAACAATTTCCGCTTATCGCCACGAAAGCGCTCACGGGGTGTCACGGTGAGGAGGAATCCACTTTCACACCGGGAGGCTCCTGTGCGCGTCAACACCCTGAAGCGGGCGGCCGTCGCGTTCGCGCTGGCCCTGCCCGGGGCCGCCGTCGCGACCGCCGTCGCCGCGCCGCCGGCCCACGCCGACGGCTGCTACACCTGGCCCCGCACCCTCACCCAGGGACGATCGGGCACCGACGTCCGCGAGCTCCAGATCCGGGTGGCCGGCTGGGCCGGGTACGGCGACATCGTCCACATCGACGGTCAGTACGGCCCGGAGACCGCCGCCGCGGTCAAGCGCTTCCAGGCCGCGTACGGGCTGCGGGTCGACGGCATCGCCGGCCCGCAGACGTACGCCAAGATCTACGCCCTGCAGGACGACGACTGCACGCCGAAGCACTTCAGCTACGCCGAGTTGGACAACGGCTGCGGCAAGGGCGGGTGGAGCGGTGGTCCGCTCTCGTCGTCGGCCACCCGGACGAACGCGCTGCGCACCATGTGGAAGCTGGAGGCGCTGCGCCGCAGCCTCGGCGACAAACCGCTCTACGTCACGAGCGGATTCCGCAGTGTCGCCTGCAACCGGCAGGTCGGCGGCGCCGCCGGCAGCCAGCACCTGTACGGCGACGCGGCCGACCTGACCTCACGCAGCCGGACGCTGTGCGAGGTCGCCCGGTCGGCCCGCGACCAGGGCTTCAGCGGCATCTTCGGACCCGGCTACCCGGACCACGGCGACCACGTGCACGTGGACTCGCGCCGGGAGAACAAGCAGGACGGGCTGGCCAACACCACCGACTGGTCGGCCTCCGACTGCGGGGTCAACTGACAAGGCGGGGCCCCCTATTAACGCCTTTTGTATAGGAGGGGGCCCCGCTTAACACCCCGGTCGAGCGGCGGGGTCAACTCGCCCGGGGCCAGCTCGGGCGAGTGGCGGGTGCCGGCCGGCCGGCGGCGGGACGCGGTCCGGGCCGTACCGGCGGCGCGGCGACTCGCGGGACGGGGCCGCGTGGCGCCTGGCCGGCGACCGGAACGGCGGTGCCCGGCCGGGCCGCCTGACCCACGCCCGGCCGGGCAGTCTGGGGCGAACCCGGTCGGGCCGCCTGCGCGGTGCCGGGTCGGGCAGCCTGGCCGGGGCCCGGTCGGGCCACCTGGCCGGCGCCGGGTCGGGCCGACGGGCCAGCGCCGGGTCGGGCCGACGGGCCGCTCAGCACGAACGGGAACGGCACGTGCACGAACGGGTTGCCGTGCCGGATCAGCGCGTCGATCTGACGCTCGTTGAGACCGTGTGTCTCCAGCACCCGACGCCCCCAACGGTGCAACCGGCACGGGAACGCCGCCCCGTCGTTGCGGCACTTCGGCCCCGCGGGCCATTCCTCGGCGGCGTGCACCACCACCGCCCGCACCGCGAGGCGGACGTCCTCGGGGGTCAACGACGCCGGTACCGGCACGTCGCCCAGGATCTGGTCGATGGGATCCCTCGACTGCTCACCAACTCGCACGGCAGGCCTCCCGCAGCTCGGCAGCGGTGCGGCGGACCGGCCGCACCACATCCTCGCCCACTGGTACGGCCGGACACCGGCGACAGTTCAATCGCGCCCCGCGGTGAGCAGTTCCTCGGGCCCGAGCACCATCACCGCGGACGAGGTCGGCCTCTGGGATCGTTCGTACCGGTCGCAGATCTTGGAAGCTCCCGGCCCCTCAAGGGGCACTTTCCTTCCAAGATCTCCACCCGACCACGCCGATCATGATGTTAGCGGTGACGAAACGGACAAACGGTGCCGCCAACTTCATGATCAACCCGGCAGCGGGGGTGGGACGGGGGTGCGGGTGGGGGTGCGGGTGGGGGTGCGGGTGGGGGTGCGGGTGGGGGTGCGGGTGGGGGTGCGGGTGGGGGTGCGGGTGGGGGTGCGGGTGGGGGTGCGGGTGGGGGTGCGGGTGGGGGTGCGGGTGGGGTCATAGCAGGTTGGCGTCCTGCACCAGCAGCGCCACCTGCACGCGGTTGTTCAGGTCGAGCTTGGCGAGCAGCCGGGAGACGTACGCCTTCACCGTCGCCACGCTCATGAACAGCTCGGCGGAGATCTCCGCGTTGGTCCGCCCCCGGCCCAGCAGCAGTGCGACCTCCCGTTCCCGCTCGGACAACCCGTCCAGCAGCCGCATCGCCCGATCCCGTTTGGGATCCGGGCCCGGTGCCGGCGCGGCGCCGGTGACGTGCGCGATCAGCTTGCGGGTCACCGCCGGAGACAGCGTCGCCTCCCCCGCCGCGACCCGGCGCACCGCCGCCACGATCTCGGCCGGCGGGGTGTCCTTGAGCAGGAAACCGCTCGCCCCGGCCCGCAACGCCCGCAGCACCTGCTCGTCGGCGTCGAACGTGGTCAGCACCAGCACCTCGGGCGGGTCCGCCGCTGCCCGCAGCGCCTCGGTCGCGATCAGCCCGTCCACCCGGGGCATCCGGATGTCCATCAGCACCACATCCGGGGCGTGCGCGGCGACCGCCGCGGGCACCTCCGAGCCGTCGGCGGCCTCGCCCACCACGACCAGGTCGGGAACGCCGCCGAGGATCATCGACAGCGCACCCCGGACCAGCGGATCGTCATCGACGATCAACACCCGCACCGGACTCATGAGGGGATCGTCCAGGGCAGCCAGGCGGTCAGCCGGAAGTTGCCGTCGGAGTCCCGTCCGTGGTCGAGCCGGCCGCCGGCCAGGGTGACGCGCTCGGCGACCCCGACCAGCCCGGTACCGGTGCCGGGGATCGACGTGACCGGCCCGCCGACCGGCCACGGGTTGCTGATCTCGACCGCGAGCCCGTCGCCGGGAGCGCCGGACAGCCGGACCGTCACCACCGCGCCCGGCGCGTGCTTGCGGGCGTTGGTCAGCCCCTCCTGCACGATCCGGTACGCGCTGCGCCCGATCGCCACCGGCACCGCGGCCGGTTCGGTCACCTCGTCGACCACGCTGACGCGTACCCCGGCGTCACGACTTTCGGCGACCAGCGCGGGCACGTCGCCGAGCGTCGGCTGCGGCCGTTCCGGGGTGGCCTCGGCACGCACCTCGGTCCGCAGCACCCCGATAACCTCGCGCAGGTCCTGCAGGGCGGCGTGCGCGCTGGCGCGGATCACACCGGCCGCCCGGGCGACCTCCTCCGGGGGCGCGTCCGGGCGGAACTCCAGCGCCCCGGCGTGCAGGCTGAGCAGCGAGATCCGGTGGGCGAGCACGTCGTGCATCTCCCGGGCGATCCGGCCGCGTTCGAGCCGGCGGGCCTGGTCGAGCCGGAGCTGCTGCTCGGCCTCGGCCCGCTCGGCGCGGTCGCGCAGCGACACCACCAACTGGCGGCGGGCCCGGACGAACAGCGCCCAGGCCACCGCGACGCCGATGAACAGTGCGGTCCAGGCCACGGCAGCCCAGGGCGGCAGCGCCGGGGAGGGGCGTAGCGTCTCGTAGGGCAGCGCGGTGACCACGTTCCAGCCGACGAGCGCCAGCCCGATCGGCAGCGGCCGGTGCACCAGCACGGTGAACAGCACGACCAGCAGCACCACGCCGGCGGTGATCGAGAAGAGCGTCAGCGGCGCGGTGGCCACCGCCAGCCCCACCGGCCAGCGGCGGCGCAGCCAGAGCCCGCCGGTGGCCAGCAGGCCGGCGACCAGGTCCACCCCGATCAGCCAGTCCGGCCCGGCGTTCAACGCGAAGTCCGGGCTGCCGCTGACCGCGTCCTCGTGGGCGATGAGCACCCAGCCCAGCGAGATCAGGAACAGCAGGCCGTCGACGAACCAGTCCCGCGGGGTCCGGCGGGCGGACCGGGCGGGCACCAGGGAGCCCGGCAGGAGCCAGGGATGATCGGGTGCGACGGCGCTGCTCACCTGCCCAATGCTAGGGAGCCGACCGGACCGGCGCCCAGCTACCAAAGTCGACGCCTACGGTGAACCGAGGTCGGTACGGGCACCGACCGCCGGCCGCAGCGAACGGCCGGGCGGCCCCGGCAGGCTTCTCGGCATGATTGACGTCGACCACCTGACCAAACGGTACGGCCCGCACGTCGCCGTCGAGGACGTCACGTTCCGGTGCGAACCGGGCACCGTGACCGGTTTCCTCGGCCCGAACGGCGCCGGCAAGTCCACCACGATGCGCATGATCTGCGGAATGACGCCGCCCAGCTCGGGCGGGGCCACCGTGGCCGGCCGGCCCTACCGGCAGCTGCCGAACCCGGGGCGGGAGATCGGCGTGCTGCTCGACGCCTCGGCCCAGCACGCCGGGCGCACCGGCCGGGAGACGCTCACCCTGGCCGCCCGCACCATGGGCGTGGACCGGGAGCAGGTCGCGGCGAAACTCGACCTGGTCGGGTTGAACGGCACCGCCGCGCGGCGGCGGGTCGGCGCGTACTCCCTGGGCATGCGGCAGCGGCTCGGCCTGGCGGTGGCGCTGCTGGGCGACCCCCGGGTGCTGATCCTGGACGAGCCGGCCAACGGCCTCGACCCGGAGGGCATCTACTGGATGCGCGGCCTGCTGCGCGACTACGCCGACCGGGGCGGCACCGTGCTGCTCTCCTCGCACCTGTTGCGCGAGGTGGAGGCGGTGGCCGACCGGCTGGTGGTGATCGGCGGCGGCCAGGTGGTCGCCCAGGGCGGCAAGGACGAGCTGCTGGCCGGCGCCGGCACCCTGGTCCGCGCCCGGGACCAGCACGCCCTGCGCCTCACCCTGGACCGGGCCGCGCTGCCGGCCACCGCCGGCACCGACGGCGGCTTCGTCGTCCGCGCCGAGCCGGGAGCCGTCGGTCAGGCCGCGGCCGACGCCGGGCTGGTCCTCACCGAGCTGCGGCCCGCCGGCACCGGCGGGCTGGAGCAACTCTTCCTCACCCTCACCGCCGGCTCGTCGACCAAGGAGGCCGTCCGATGACCACCGCCACCACCACCGCTCCCCCCGCCGCCCAGGCGCGGCACGAGCCGGCCGCCGCCGGCCCCTCGCTGGCCCGGCTGACCGAGGTGGAGCTGCGCAAGCTCGCCGACACCCGGGCCGGACGCTGGCTGCTGATCACGATCGGGCTGATCGCGGTCGCCATCGTGGTGGTGCAGCTCTTCGTCACCGACGCGCCGGAACAGACGTTCGCCGCGTTCTTCGAGCCGTCGCTGCTGCCGGTCGGGCTGCTCCTGCCGGTGCTGGGCATCCTCTCGATCACCGGCGAGTGGTCCCAGCGCACCGCGCTGACCACGTTCGCGCTGGTGCCACGCCGGGAGCGGGTGATCGTCGCCAAGCTCGCCGCGGTGGTGCTGGCCGCGCTCGGCTCGGTGCTGGTCAGCCTCGCCGTCGCCGCCGCCGGCACGCTCGCCGCCAAGGCCACCGGTGGGGCCGGCGCCTGGGCGTTCGACTGGCAGATGCTGCCGTACGCGGCGGTGTTCCAGGTGGCGAACGTGCTGCTGGGCGCCGGATTCGGTCTGCTGCTGCTGAGCACGCCGCTGGCGATCGTCACCTACCTGCTGCTGCCGACCGTGTGGAGCGTGCTGGCCGCGATGATCGAGGGGCTGCGGGAGCCGGCCCGCTGGCTGGACACCACCTCCACGATGGAGCCGCTGCTGGGGTCGGACGTGACGGCCGGGCAGTGGGGCCGGCTCGGGGTCTCGTTGGCGGTCTGGGTGCTCCTGCCGCTGGTCGCCGGGCTGATCCGTACCCTCCGCCGCGAGGTGTCCTGACCCGTGGCGGTCCTCAGGTGACGATCACCGCGGCCAGGGTGGCGAAGGCGGCGGAGAGCGCCACGCCGGTCCACCGTCGCCACGGCGGCGCCCCGGCGACGGCCGGCAATCCGCGCCAGCGACGGACCGCGAGCGCCGCGGCGACCCCGGTCAGCGCCGCTCCCAGCGGCCAGAGCCAGCCGGGCACGATCGACCAGTCGCCGAGCCGGTGGCCGAGGGCGAGGTAGAGCACCGCCCAGACAGCGGCGGAGAGCAGGGTGAGCCGGTCCGGCCCGCGTCGGGCGGTGCTCCACAGCGACAGGCCGCCGAGGAAGGTGAACGCCAGCGCCAGGATCGCGCCGATCCAGCGGGGCAGACCTGTCGACTCGCTCGCCGCGTCACCGCGGACACCGAGCAGCCGCAGGCCGAGCGCGTCGACGTCGCGGGCAGTGTTGGCGAGCACCACGATCCCCCGGCCGGCGGTGCGGTCGTATCCGACGTACGCCCGGAAGCCGCCGGTGCCGCCGTTGTGCCAGACGATCTCCCGGTCGCCGTACCGGCTGGTGAACCAGCCGTAGCCGATCCGGCGCCCGCCCTCGTCGGCGAAGCGGGGGGTGGCGGCGTCGGCCCCGGGCGCGGTGCCGGCGAGCATCGCGGCGGTGAGCCGGGCCAGGTCCTCGGCGGTGGACCAGACGCCGACGCCGGCCGGGGCGTAGCCCGCGCCCAGCCACTCCGCGGTGGGCCGGCCACCGGTGGTGGCGCCCTCGGCGCGGCCGGCGGGCAGCTGGCCCCGGTCGGTGGCGACGACGGTGGCGGTCATGCCCAGTGGGCCGAGCACGTCGCGCCGGACCAGCTCCGGGTAGCCGACGCCGGCCTGCGCGGCAAGTCCCTGGCCGAGCAGCGACGGGCCGAGATTGGAGTACGAGACCGTGCCGCGCTCGCCGTCCCGCTCGGTGCCGGCGGCGTCGGCCACGACCCGGTCCACGTCGTCACCGGCGTACGCGTTGCCGGCGGTGACCGACGCCCACCAGTTCCGGGCCAGCGCGGCCGGGCCGGTCGGCAGCCGGGGCAGCCCGGAACGGTGGCTGGCCAGCTCGGCGAGGGTGGCCTCGCCGGCCGGGCCGGTCACCTCGGGCAGGACGGTGCGGAGTGGGTCGTCGGGGCGGACCGCGCCGGCCGCCACCCGGCGGGCCAGGAGCATGCCGGTGAGCGGCTTGCCGACCGAGCCGATCTCGAACGGGGTGCCCGGCTCGACGGCCGGCCCACCGGGCGCCCGGTCGCCGAGGCCGGCGACGCGGACCCGACCGCTCTCGATCGAGGCCACCGCGAGACCGCGCCAACCCCGCGGGTCGTCGACGGCGGCGCGGACGGTCGCGGCCAGGTCGGCGTCGCCGGTCTGTCGCGGGCCGAGTTCCGGGGCGCGGGGCATCAGGCCGGTGGCGACGGCCGCCGCGACGAGGCCGGCGACGGCGGTGAGGACGGTCGGGGTACGCATGGTGCTGCCTTCCGTCGGGGGTGGGTGGGCGGTCAGCGGCGGGCGGCGGTGAGGATGGCGAGCAGCGGCACCACCCGCTCGGCTGGGATGTCGTAGTGTCCGCGGGCCCCGCTGCGCAGCCAGCCGGCGGCGGCGAGCTGCCGCAGGTGGTGGTGGAGTTGCCCGGTGGTGCCGAGGCCGTCGAGGTCGGCCAGCTCGGCGGTGCCGTGCCGACCGCCGAGGATCTCGCGCAGCAGCCGCAGCCGGACCGGGTGGGCCAGCGCGGTGAGCGTGCCGGCCAGCGCCGGCCAGTCGCCGTCGAGCAGGTCGTCGACGCCGGCGCCGTACTGCCAGTCGTAGTGCCGGTCGGCGGTGCGCACGGTGCCGGTGTAGAGCACCGCGCCGGCGCTGTCGGTCGGGAGCCGCCGCTTGAGCCCGTCGAGCGCCCAGAACACTTCCGCCGGGTCGGCCTCGCCGGCCGCCGGGTCCGGCGCCGTCGCCCGGCCGGCGACCAGCCGGGCCACCTGGGCTTCGAGGGCCGCCAACCGTTCCTCCACGCTCGCCATGACCCAAAGCTACGCTAGTACGTAGGTACGTGCAAACGAAGGAAGCCGCATCCCGCGGGGGATCGTGGCTTTTCGGCATCAGACCGAACCGTTCGGGCATGTTCTTCGTACAGACCAGTGGGTCGTGGGCGCGCAACTCGGAGGCACAGTGTCAGTGGTTCGGACTGATCCATTCGCGGGGACGATCCTCCAGGTGGGCGTCCTGGCGGGTCTCGCCGGCACCGTCGGCCTGGGCCGGGCGGGCTGGGCCGCCGGCCTCGTCTACGGGATGGTGCTGCTCGCCGTGCTCGACCGTGGCCGGCGCCGCTCGGGCGCGGACCGGCTCGGACCCGCCGACTGGGTGACGCTGGGCCGGGCGACGCTGGCCGGCGGCGTGACCGCGCTCGTGGTCGACTCGTTCAGCCGACCGATCGCGGTTCCGGTGCTGGTCGGGCTCACCGCGGTCGCGCTCTCCCTCGACTGGGTCGACGGGCAGGTGGCCCGGCGCACCGGCACGGTGAGTGCGCTCGGCGCCCGGTTCGACATGGAGGTCGACTCCTTCCTCGTCCTGGTGCTCTGCGCGTACGTGACCGGCCAGGTGGGACCGTGGGTGCTGGTGATCGGCGCGATGCGGTACGCCTTCGTCGCGGCCGGCTGGGCGCTGCCCTGGCTGCACGGTTCGTTGCCACCCCGCTACTGGCGCAAGACCGTCGCCGCGACCCAGGGCATCGCGCTGGCCGTGGTGGCGGCCGGGGTGCTGCCGGCGCCGCTGGCCGTCGCGGTGCTCGCCGGCGCGCTCGCGCTTCTCGTCGAGTCGTTCGGCCGCGACGTGTTCTGGCTGTGGCGGCACCGCGCCGGGACCGCTCACCCGGCGGTCGCCCGGCTGGAGGTCGCGCGCCCGGAGGTCGCGCGCCCGGAGGTCGCGCGCCCGGCGGCGGCCCGCCCGGCAGCCGCCCGTCCGGAGGTCGTGCGTCCGGAGGTCGTGCGCCCGGCGGCGATGCGCGCTCCCGTGTCGGCGGCTCGCCGGTCCGGCTGGGAGCCCGACGCCCCCGTGCTCGTCGGCCGCGCCGAGGTCGGCGGGCGACGCTCGTGACCGGCGACGCCCCGACCACGCCCGAGCCGAACCACCCGACCGGCGACGCCCCGACCACGCCCGACGCCGCCACGACCGACGCCGCCGCGAGCCAGGCCGCCGACGTGGAGGGCCGGCGCCGCCGGATCCGATCCGTGGCGGCCACCGCGCTGGCCGCCGGGCTCGTGCTTGTCGCGCTCGTCGCGCCGACCGACGTCAACGACCTCACCCCCGCCGCGTTCCTGCGCATCCCGGTGGAGGGGCTGGTCGCGGTCGCCCTGCTCCTGGTGCTGCCGCCGAGACCGCGCCGGATCGTGGCCACGGTGCTCGGCGTGCTGCTCGGCCTGGTCCTCGTCCTGAAGATCACCGATCTGGGCTTCTCCACCGTCCTGGACCGCCCCTTCGACCTGATCTCCGACTGGGCCTTCCTCGCCGCCGGCGCGGAGTTCCTGTCCGAGTCGTACGGGTCGGCCGCCGAGGTGGGCGCCGTGGCGGTGGCCGTGGTCGCGGTCCTCGCCGTACCGGTGCTGGTGACGATCTCGGTGCGGCGGCTCGCCCGGGTGGTGGCCGGCCATCGGGCGGTGAGCGCCCGCGCCGCCGCCGCGCTCGCCGCCGCATGGGTCGCCTGCGCCGTGCTCGGCGCGCAGATCGTGCCGGGGCTGCCGGTCGCCGCCGACACCGTCGCGACCGGCGTGTACGACCGCGGCCGGCAGGTGAACGCCGGCCTGCACGACCAGGAGCGGCTGCGTACCAAACTCGCCGGCGACCCGTTCCGGAACACCCCCGGCGACCAGTTGCTGACCGGGTTGCGCGGCAAGGACGTCCTGGTCGCGTTCGTGGAGAGCTACGGCCGGGTGGCGGTGGAGGACCCGGAGCTGGCCCCTCAGGTGGACGCCGCGCTGGACGAGGGGACCCGCCGGCTCGGCGCGGCCGGCTACGGCAGCCGCAGCGCGTTCCTCACCTCGTCCACCACGGGCGGGGGCAGTTGGCTGGCCCACGCCACGCTGATGACCGGCATCCGGGCCGACAACCAGCTCCGCTACACCAACCTGGTACACAGCGACCACCTGACGCTCAACGGCGCGTTCAAGCGCGCCGGGTGGCGCACCTCGCTCGTCATGCCGGCCCTCACCCGGGCCTGGCCGGAGGCCGACTTCTTCGCCGCCGACCAGGTCTACGGCGCAGACGACCTCGGCTACCGGGGGCCGACGTTCAGCTTCTCCTCGCCGCCGGACCAGTTCACGCTCGAGGCGTTCCAGCGTGCCGAGCGGACGCCCGGGCACGCCCCGGTGATGGCCGAGATCCCGCTGCTCTCCAGTCACATCCCGTGGACGCCGGTGCCGAAGCTCGTCGACTGGGACTCCCTCGGCGACGGGTCGGTCTTCCAGGGCACCAACCACGCCGACCGCGCGGACGAGGGCACCCGCAGGGCGTACCGGAATTCGATCGTCTACTCACTGCGTACCCTGGTCTCCTACGTGGAGCGGTACGGCGACGACGACCTGGTGCTGGTCTTCCTCGGCGACCACCAGCCGGCCCGGGCGATCACCGGCGAGGGTGCCGGCAAGGACGTGCCGATCACCATCGTGGCGAAGGATCCGGCCGTGCTCGACCAGATCTCCGGCTGGCGCTGGCAGGACGGCCTCAACCCCGGCCCGGACGCCCCGGTGTGGCCGATGGAGGCGTTCCGCGACCGGTTCCTGCGGGCCTTCGGACCGCAGTCCAGGACTCACAGTTAGGAACGCCGTGACGGTGCTCGCACGGGCCTGGGGGATCACCAGGTCCCTGGCCATCTACCACGGTCAGCCGGCCAAACACCGGCGCGCCCGGGCCCTCTACGGCCGGTTCCTCTCCCCCGGCGACCTCGGCTTCGACATCGGCGCCCACGTCGGCGGGCGGGTACGCACCTGGCGGCGGCTGGGCGCGCGGGTGGTCGCGGTCGAGCCTCAGCCGGACTGCCTGCGGGTGCTGCGCCTGGCCTTCGGGCGGGACGCCCGGGTCGTGATCGAACCGACCGCGGTCGGCGCCCGGCCCGGGCAGGCCCGGCTGGAGCTGTCGTCCGCGACACCGACGGTGTCCACCATGTCGTCGTCCTGGATCGACTCGGTCACCGCCGACCCGAGCTTCGCCGGGGTGCGGTGGGACCGTTCGGTCGAGGTGCCGGTGGTGACGCTCGACGACCTGATCGCCCGGCACGGCGTACCGGCGTTCTGCAAGGTCGACGTGGAGGGCTTCGAGGTCGACGTGCTGGCCGGGCTGAGCCGGCCGGTGCGCGGGCTCTCCTTCGAGTACCTGCCACCGGCGCACGACGCCGCGCTCACCGCGCTCGATCTCGTGGAGCGGCTGGGCGCGCGGGCGGGCGGCTACCGCTACAACTACTCGCCGGTGGAGACGATGCGCTTCGCCGCCGACGAGTGGCTGGACGCCGCCGGCCTGGTGCGGCTGCTGGAGACGCACCGGCCGGCCGGCCGCTCCGGCGACGTCTACGCCCGGTTGGCGTCGGCCTGATCTAGGCTGGCGGCCATGGCTCGCTACGCCGCCCTGCTGCGGGGCGTCAACGTCGGCAGCACCCGGCTGGCGATGGCGGACCTGCGCCGCGTCGTCACCGACCTCGGGCACACCGACGTCAAGACCTACCTCCAGAGCGGCAACGTGGTCTTCACCAGCCCGCCGGCCCGCGCCGAGACCCTGGCCGAGGGCATCGCGAAGCGGCTCGCCGACGAGTTGGGCCTGCGGGTGCCGGTCCTGGTCCGCGACGGCGGGGAGCTGGCCGCCGTGGTCGCTGCCAGCCCGTACGCCGGGCGTCAGGACGACCCGACCCGGGTGCTCGTGGCGTTCCTGTCCGCCGCGCCCGAGCCGGCGCGGGTCGGCGAGCTGGCGGTGCCGGCCGGCGAGGACCTGGAATACGCGGTGACCGGCCGGGAGGTGCACCTGCACTACCCGGCCGGCAACTACGGGCGGACGAAGTTCACCACCGCGTACCTGGAGAAGAGGTTGGGTGTGGTGGCGACGGCGCGCAACTGGAAGTCGGTGCTTGCCCTGCGCGACCTGACCGCCGACTGAGCGCGGCTCAGAACCGGTATGCGGTTTGGTATTCGGGTACCAGCACGCGGCTGCGCGGTGAGACCCGGCGCACCTCGGCGATCAGGGCGTCGAGGCGGGCGCGGTCGGTGGCGGCGACAGTCGGCGGGTTGACCAGCTCGGTCTCGAAGTTGTCCCAGTGCACCGGCACCACGATCTTCGGGTGGTCGAGCGCGGCCATCAGCCGGGGCACGTAGTCGGCGACGGACGTGGTGGCGGCGGAGGCGATCATCGCGACGTCCGGCGCGAGCCCGGTCAGCTTGCGTTCGTCGAGGTCGCTGGCGCCCATGAAGAACACGGCCGGCCCGCCGTCGACCCGGATCTGGTAGGCGAGCGTGTCCCCCTCCGGCAGGTCGGAGATCGTCTGCGGAAGGGGCGGCTGGCTGACCCGGACGCCGGGGAAGGCCATCGACCAGGTGGGGTTACGGCTGTGCAGCGAGCCGACCACCTCGATCGTGTAGCCGTCGAAGTCGAGCACCTCGCCGCCCTTGACCGGGGCGAGCTGCCCGGACGGCACCCCGTACGCCAGCCCCAGGTGGTAGGCGGTGAGCGTGCCGAAGACCCGGGCGCCGGTCCGGGTGGCGATGTGCGGCACGTCGTTGAAGTGGTCCCAGTGGGTGTGGGTGACCAGGATGTTCTCGGCCCGGTCGGCGAGCCGGTCGACCACGTCGGCGGCCACGGTCAGCCGGGTGTTCGGGCGGAAGCCGCTGCCGAACAGGCCGGTGTCGTAGCGGCTCAGGTACGGGTCGACGAGCACGGTCCGGTTGCCGATGTCGATCCGCCAGCCGGCCGTACCCCACCAGCGGAAGCTCACCGCGCCGGGGCGGGGTCGGCCGGCGGGCCCGGTGGCGGGGGCGGTCGTGGTGGTGGCGGCCCGGGCCGGGGCGCCGGCGACGAGGCCGGCGGTGGTGACGGCGGCGGCGCCGACGGCGGTGTCGCGCAGGAGGCGGCGGCGGGCGTAGCCGGGCTTGTGGTTCTCGGGCATGGGTCGTCCTCCCCGTTCGGGATCGGTGGTGCGGTAGGCCCACCCCACCACCCGACCGCCGCCGCCGTCCAAGATCAAGCGACGCAAGGATCGATATCTGGTGCGATATCACCGCAGCTCAGAGGCGGTTGAACCGGGACCGCCCGGCCGGCAATCAGCGCAGCGACTCGACCGCCGCGAGGGCGGTCTCCCCCATCGCCAGGTCCGCGTCGATGCGGCGGGTGCTCAGCCGCTCGGTGCGCGCCAGCACCGCGATCGCATACCGGCGGCCGTCGGGATACTCCGCGACGCCGGCCTCCAGGTGCAGGCCGGGCAGGGTGCCCGTCTTGCCGGCGACCCGGACCCCGGGCGGGAACCCGGCCGCGAGCCGGGTCCAGAAGAGCTGCCGGGCCATCAGCTCCCGCACCATCGCGCAGGCGGCGGGCGGGCCGGCCTCGTCCCGCCACACCAGCCCGAGCAGCCGGGTCAACTCCCGGGCGGTGCTGGACGAGGTGTGCTCCGGGTCGAAGACCCGCATGGTCCGGACCCGCGCCGGCGGCAGGGTGGGGAAGATCCGCGCGAAGTCCGCCTCGGTACGCGCGCCCACGTCGGCGAGCATCGTCTCGACCAGTTGCCGGGGGCCACCGACGAGCCGGGTACGCGGCAGGTCCAGCTCCGCGGCGAGCATCGGCAGCACGTCCGGGCCGACCCGACGCAGCAGCAGGTCGGCGGCCGTGTTGTCGCTCACCGACATGGCGAAGTACGCGAGGTCACGCAGGGAGACCTCGACGTCGTCGGCGCATCCGGCCACCCCCCAACCGCCGAGCCGGTCGGCGGCGGTGACGAGCACCCGCTCGGTCGGGTCGAGCTGGCCGGCGGCGACCTGCCGGGCGAACTCCAGCACCAGCAGGATCTTGAAGACGGACGCGATGACGATCCGCTCGTCGGCCCGCAGCGCCACCTCGCGCGCCGGGTCGTCCACGTCGGCGACGTGCAGGCAGCCGCTCAACCCGGCCCGCTCGAAGATCTCCCCGACCCGCTCCGCCGCATCCACCCCGACACGGTAACCAGCGCGGAGCTAGGGTGGCGCAGGTGGACCTGCTGCGACACCTGCGGCACTTCGTGGTGGTCGCCCGCGAGCTGCACTTCGGCCGCGCCGCCGAGACGCTCGGCATGGCGCAACCGCCGCTGAGCCAGTCGATCCGGCGGCTGGAGCAGGAGTTGGGCGCCACCCTGTTCGACAGGTCGCAACGGCAGGTCCGCCTCACCACCGCCGGGCAGTTGCTGCTCGGAGAGGCCGACGACCTGCTCGCCGGCGAACGTCGGCTGCGCCACCTCGCCGACCAGGTGCGCCGGGGCACGCTCGGGGTGCTGCGCGCCGGCGTACCCCCGGAGACCCCGGCCGTGACGTTGCGTGCGCTGCTCGACGGGCTGGCCGCCCGCGCTCCCGGGCTCGACCTGGACCTGCACGAGCTGGCGAGCGCCGAGCAGCGGCGGATGCTGGCGGAGGGACGGCTCGACGTCGGCCTGCTGCACCATCCGGTCCAGGAGGCCGGGCTGCGGTTCGGCGAGCCGGTGGACGTGCCGGTCGGCGCAATGCTGCCCCGGGTGTCGCCGCTGGTCCGGGCCCGCGAAGTGGCGCTGGCCGACCTGGCCGGGCTGGATCTGGTCACCGCGCCGCCGGCGACCGCGCCCGGCTGGCACGAGCACCTGCTGTCCGTGTGCCGGCAGCACGGCTTCGTCCCGCCCCGGGTACGCCCGGCGCGCAACCCGGAGTTCCTGTTCGGGCTGCTCCTGGCCGGCGGTGCGGTGGCCGTCGAGCCGGCGGCGCTGGCGCGCCGGGAGCCGCGTATCGCCTGGCGACCGCTCACCGGCACGCCGCTGGTCCGGCGGATATCCGCGGCCTGGCCGAGCCGGGCGGCGCACCCGGCGGCGCCGATGTTCGGTCGACTCGCCGCCGAGGTGCTCGCCGCGCCGGAGACGCCGGTCGGGCCGGCTCTCATCGCGCCGGCGGCCCGCCCGTGGCCGGTGCTGTTCGACGCCGGTCGGGACGGAGAGTTGTCGCCCTGATCTCCCGGAGTTCACCCGACACCCACTATATTGCCGATCATGAATATCAGGAGCATCACCCGCTCGCGACCCGGGCGGCTGATCACGGCGGTCGTGCTGACCGTCACCGTCACCACCCCACTCGTGGTGACCAACGCGGCGTCGGCGGCAGCCACCCTGACCGTGGCGCAGGCGCTCGCCGCCCAGGACGGCCGCACCGCCACCGTCACCGGCTGGGTCATCGGCCAACCCACCGCCACGACCACGGTGATCACGTCCGGCTACACCGCGGACACCGCGATCGCGATCGCCGACCAGGCCGGCGAGACCAGCACCGGCCGGATGCTGTACGTGCAGGTCACGGCCGCCTGGCGGAGCAACTTCGGGCTGCTGACCAACCCGTCCCTGCGGGGCCGGCAGGTGACCGCCACCGGCACCCTGACCGCCTACTTCAGTCACGGCGGCCTGAAGAACCCCTCCACGATGAGCCTGGGCGGCGGCGCCACGCCGAGCCCGGCCCCGAGCGGCACCACCTCACCGAGCGCCTACTACGCGGCGGCGACCGGCAAGACCGGTCCGGCGCTGCGCACCGCCCTGCACAGCATCATCAGGACGCAGACCCGGCTCACCTACGACCAGGTGTGGGAGGCGCTCAAGGACACCGACCAGGACCCGGCGAACCCGGCAAACGTCATCCTGCTCTACAGCGGACGCTCGCAGAGCAAGAACGCGAACGGTGGCGGCGCTGACGACTGGAACCGGGAACACGTCTGGGCCAAGTCGCACGGTGACTTCGGCACCGCCACCGGGCCCGGCACCGACGTGCACCACCTGCGACCGGAGGACGTGTCGGTCAACTCGGCGCGCGGCAACAAGGACTTCGACACCGGCGGCAGCGCGGTCGCCCAGGCGCCCGGCTGCTACACCGACGCCGACTCGTTCGAGCCGCGCGACGCGGTGAAGGGCGACGTCGCCCGGATGATCCTCTACATGGCGATCCGGTACGAGGGCGACGACGGCTGGCCGGACCTGGAGCCGAACGACTCGGTGGCCAACGGCAGCACGCCCCGGCTCGGGCGGCTGACGAAACTGCTGGCCTGGCACGACCAGGACCCGCCGGACGCCTTCGAACAGCGCCGCAACCAGCGCATCTACGAGCGCTGGCAGGGCAACCGCAATCCGTTCGTCGACCACCCGGAGTGGGCGCGGGCGATCTGGGGGTGACGGACGTCTCAGACGTGAGGATGCCCCCCGATCGGGTAGGTACAACGGGTGGCACGGCCCGGGAGCCGCCACGTGGAAGCGCTTCCGGGCCCCCCGAACGATCGGAGATGAGACACGACATGGGCATCAGCGTTCCGGACATCTCGCTCAACGACGGCAACTCCATCCCGCAGCTCGGCTTCGGGGTGTTCCAGATCGACCCCAAGGACACCGCCCGGGCGGTCGGCACGGCGCTGGAGATCGGCTACCGGCACATCGACACCGCGCAGATGTACGGCAACGAGGCCGAGGTGGGGCAGGCGGTGCGCGCCTCCGGGCTGGACCGGGGCGACGTCTTCGTCACCAGCAAGCTCAACAACGGCTTCCACCGCCCGGACGACGCCCGGAAGGCGTTCGAGCAGTCGCTGCGCGAGATGAAGTTCGACTACCTCGACCTGTTCCTGATCCACTGGCCGCTGCCCACGCTCTACGACGGCGACTACGTCTCCACCTGGAAGGTGCTCGAGGAGTTTCAGCGCGACGGCAGGGTGAGGTCGATCGGCGTGTCCAACTTCCAGGTGGCGCACCTGGAGCGGCTGGCCGCCGAGGCGGACGTGGTGCCGGCGGTCAACCAGGTCGAGGCGCACCCCTACTTCGGCAACGAGGAGGTGCGGTCGTACGACCTGTCGCACAACATCCTCACCGAGGCGTGGTCGCCGATCGCGCAGGGCAAGGTGCTCGACGATCCGACCGTGGTCGACCTCGCCGAGCAGGTCGGTCGAACCCCGGCCCAGGTGGTGCTGCGGTGGCACGTGCAGCGCGGCGACATCGTCTTTCCGAAGTCGACCACGCCGAAGCGGATCGAGGAGAACACCGGCATCTTCGACTTCACGCTCGACGACGCCGCGATGGAGCGGCTCACCGCGCTGGACAAGGGCGAAGCCGGTCGGCAGGGCCCGAACCCGGACACGTTCGACTACGTGCCGAGCTGAGCAGTGCCGGAGGAGGGGCCGACGCGGCCCCTCCTCCGCGCCCCGCGGCGGGCCGGCCCTCGTCAGATCCGACCCGCCGAATCCCGGTCCTCCTCGAACGACCGGCCGGCGTGCGCCCTGCCATTGCAGCCGACACCTCCATCGAGGGGTACTGATTCGATCCTGCTCGAACGGCGCCCCCGCGCCGGCCGGCTCCCCGGTACGCTCCGAGCGTGATGGTCGCGCGGTTGGACGGCCTCAGCCTGGCCCGCCTCCGGCTGGCCGCCTCGCCGGTCGCCGAGGCGACGCACTGGATGCGGGTCGCCCTGACCCGGTCCGGGCACCCGGTCCACGGCGACCCGGGCCCGGTCGCCCGCGCCGCGCTGCGCCACCCGGACACGGCGCTGGTGGCGCAGTTGCTCACCCCGGTCGGCCAGCCCGGCTACATGCCGGATCTGCTCACTCCGAAACCGGAGTCGGGCCCCTCGGCGACCGTCCTGGAAAGACAGTTCGCGGCGATCGCGGCCACTCCGGCCGAGCAGGTGGCCGCGCAGGTCGCGGCCCGGTACGGCCGCCGTCCGGTGCCGCCGACGGTGCGGACCGCGGTGGCCGACGGCGCACTCGCCACGCGGGTGGCGGCGGGCCTGCGCCGGTTCTGGCAGGAGGCCCTGGCCGACCGGTGGCCGCAGGTGCGCACGCTGCTGGACGCCGAGTTGGCCGAGCGGGCCACCCGGATGGCCGCCGGCGGAGTCGGTAGCCTGCTCGACGACCTGCATCCGACGATCCACTGGACGGCCGGGACGCTGACGGTCGAGAGCCGGTTCCGCACCGAGACGACGCTGTCCGACACCGAGGTCGTGGTAACCCCCTCGGTGTTGGCCTGGCCGCAGGTCACCGTGCAGCTCTGCGACGCCCGGGACGCCGTGCTGACCTACCCGGCTGCCGGTCCGCCGCCGTCCGGCCGCCGGGGACGCCTCGGCGACCTGGTCGGTGTGAGCCGGGCCGACATCCTCGCCGACCTGGACGTGCCGCGCTCCACGGGTGAGCTGAGCCGGCGGCACCACCTGGCGCCGGCCACCGTCTCCTACCACCTGGGCGTGCTGCTCCGCTCCGGCCTCGTGCGCCGCCGGCGGGACCGGCACCTGGTGCTCTACCAGCGCTCGACCTCCGGCGACTCTCTGGTCGACCGGCCGTTGGTCGGGGTTTGACTTCGCGCGCGCTCGAAGGGGCAGGGTGGCGGAAACGCTCCGACGGGGAGGAACTTCCATGCGTTACCGCACCATCGGCACCGACCCGGCCACCCGCCGCCAGGTGAGCGTGCTCAGTCTCGGCGCGATGCTGTTCGGCACCGCTACCGACGAGGCCACCTCGTACGCCATCCTCGACCGCTACGTCGCCGCCGGCGGCACGTTCGTCGACACCTCGGACAACTACGCCTTCTGGCACAACGGCGGGCAGGGCGGGGAGAGCGAGGAACTGCTCGGCCGTTGGCGGCGCAGCCGCGGGGTCGGCCACGAGATCGTGTTCGCCACCAAGCTCGGCGCCCGTCCGCTCGCCCCCGGCACCAGCTACCTGGACAACCCGGAGGGGCTGTCGGCGAAGGTGATCCGCGAGTCCGCCGAGCGCAGCCGGGAACGGCTCGGCGTCGACCGGATCGACCTGCTCTACGCGCACATCGAGGACCGGACCGTCCCGCTGCGGGAGACCGTCGAGGGTTTCGCCGGGTTGGTCGCCGAGGGCACGGTCGGGCTGCTCGGCGCGAGCAACCACCGCGCCTGGCGGGTCGAACGGGCCCGGGCCCTCGCCGCCGCGTCCGGCCTGCCCGGATACGAGGTGCTGCAACATCACCGCAGCTACCTGCCGCCGCGGGTGGACCTGCCGAGCGACCTCGACCCGGACGGCGACGTCGGCTGGGTCGGCCCCGACCTGGCCAGCTATCTGCGGGCCGAGCCGCAACTCACCCTGGTCGCGTACTCACCGCTGCTCAAGGGCGCGTACGCGAAGCCGGAGCGGCTCAGCGAGGCGTACGCGCTACCAGGCACCCCGGCCCGGTTGGCGGCGCTGCGCGCGGTGGCCGCCGAGACCGGCGCCACGGTCAACCAGGTCGTGCTGGCCTGGCTGATGGGCGGCGAGTTGCCGGCGATCCCGCTCGTCGGCTTCTCCTCGGTGGCCCAACTGGACGAGGCCCTGGGCGCGGTGGACCTGGAACTGACCGCCGAGCAGCGCACCCGGCTGGACGGGGCGCACTGACCGGTCAGCGCGTCAGATCGGTCCGCCAGTCGTTCGAACGCATCAGGTGGCCCGGCGGGTATTCGAACTCCGTCTCGCCGAGCAGCGTGAAACCGGCCTTACGGCAGACCGCGTTCGACGCCGGGTTGTCCACCGACGGGTAGGCGTGCGCGTGGCGGCGATCGCCAACCGCCGAGGCGGCCTCGACCACCGCGCGCACCGCGGCGGTGGCCAAACCCCGACCCTGGTGCCCGGGGAGCACCGCCGGTGTGCGCCCGCACCTCGGGGCTGTTCAGCGCCCGCAGCAGCGCCAGGTCGTCGGCGCTCCATCGGACGATGCGTACCTCGCTCATGCCGCCGATCGAACCAGCCACCCCTGACCGAAGGCCCGCCAGATCGGATCTGGCGGGCCTTCTGGCGCCTGATGGGTGAGGCCGGCAGCCAGGGAGGGCGGCATGACAGCGTTGCGGCTCGCCGTGATCATCGGCAGCACCCGGGAAGGTCGGGTCGGCGACCGGATCGGTCGCTGGTTCGCCGCCGAGGCCCGTCGCCGCGCCGGGCTCGTCGTGCACGAGCTGGACCTGGCCGGGTACGCCTTCCCGGCCGCACTGCCCGCCGCGCGCACGCCGGCGATGCGGGAGTTCGCCGGGGAGGTGGCGCGGGCGGAGGCGTTCGTCGTGGTCACCCCGGAGTACAACCACAGCTTCCCGGCCTCGTTGAAACAGGCGATCGACGTCGCGTACGACGAGTGGCAGGCCAAGCCGGTCGGCTTCGTGTCGTACGGCTGCCGGTCCCTCGGTCTGCACGCGGTCGACCAGCTCCGGACGGTCTTCACCGCGCTGCACGCGATGACCGTGCGGGACACGGTCGGCCTCGACCTGCTCGACGGCGAGCCCACCGGGCACGCCGAGGAACGGCTCCGGCAGGACGTCCGGCTGCTCCTCGACGAGCTGAGCTGGTGGGGGCTGGCGTTGCGCGAGGGTCGCGCGGCACGCCCGTACGCCTGCTGAGAACCACCCACGGAGAGAGGTATAGATCATGAGTAACCGGAACACCGGCCTGGCCGTCGAGGCCGACGGCCTGGTCCGGTCGTTCGGCTCGACCCGGGCGCTCGACGGGCTGGACCTGCGGGTCCCCGCCGGCACCGTGTACGGGATGCTCGGGCCCAACGGCGCCGGCAAGACCACCGCGGTGCGCGTGCTGGCGACGCTGCTGCGCCCCGACGGCGGCACGGCCCGGGTCTTCGGCCACGACGTCGTCGCCGAGGCCGACGCGGTCCGCGCCCGGATGAGCCTGACCGGCCAGTACGCCTCGCTCGACGAGGACCTGACCGGCGCGGAGAACCTGGTCCTGTTGGGCCGGCTGCTCGGGCTGAGCCGTCCGGCCGCACGGGCGCGGGCCGAGGCGTTGCTCCCCGCGTTCGGGCTGACCGAGGCGGCGGGCCGGCAGGTGAAGAAGTATTCCGGCGGGATGCGGCGGCGGATCGACATCGCGGCGAGCATCCTGAACACGCCGGACCTGCTGTTCCTCGACGAGCCGACCACCGGGCTGGACCCGCGCAGCCGCAACCAGGTGTGGGAGATCGTCCGGGCGGTGGTCGCACACGGCACCACCGTGCTGCTGACCACGCAGTACCTGGACGAGGCCGACCAGCTCGCCGGCCGGATCGCGGTGGTCGACCACGGCCGGGTGATCGCGGAGGGCACCCCGGGCGAGTTGAAGTCGTCGGTCGGCTCCGGCACCGTCCACGTGCGACTGCGGGACGCCGGGCAGCGGTCCCGGGCCGAGCAGGTGCTGCGGACGGTGTTGAACGTGCCGGTGCAGCTCGCGGCCGACCCGGTGGCGCTCACCGCCCGGGTCGGCGAGGACGGCACCGACCTGGAGGCCGGCGAGCAGGCTTCCCGCGCGCTGGGCGAGCTGGCCCGGGCCGGGATCGTGGTGGACGACTTCTCCCTCGGCCAGCCGAGCCTGGACGAGGTGTTCCTGGCCCTGACCGACCACCCGGCCGTCGAGGCGGACGAGCGGGACGACGAGCTGGAGGCAGCCCGATGAGCGACACCGTGACCACCACCGGGCCGGCGCCCTCCGTCTACGTGCCCTCCACCGAGGCGCTGGCCACCGTGCTCGCGCCCGCCGAACGACCGGCCCGGCCGAGCGCGCTCGCCGCGTCGCTGACGTTCGGTTGGCGGGCCGTACTGAAGATCAAGCACGTGCCGGAGCAGCTGTTCGACGTGACCGCGTTCCCGATCATCATGGTGCTGATGTTCACGTACCTGTTCGGCGGCGCGCTCGCCGACAACCCGCGGGCGTACCTCCAGTTCTTCCTGCCCGGCATCATGGTCACGAGCGTCGTGATGATCACCATGTACACCGGGGTGGGGTTGAACAACGACATCGAGAAGGGCGTCTTCGACCGCATCCGTACCCTGCCGGTGTGGCGGCCGGCGGCGCTCGTCGGCATGATCTTCGGCGACGTGCTGCGCTACATCCTGGCCGCCGTCGTCATCCTCGGGGTGGGGCTGGTGCTCGGGTTCCGCCCGGACGGCGGCCTGCTCGGGGTGCTGGCCGGGATCGGCCTGCTGGTGATCTTCTCGTTCGCGTTCTCCTGGGTGTGGACGTTCTTCGGCCTGGTGCTGCGCAGCGAGAAGTCGGTGATGGGGGTCAGCATGATGGTGCTGTTCCCGCTGACGTTCCTGAGCAACGTGTTCGTCGAGCCGGCCACCATGCCGGGTTGGTTGCAGGCGTTCGTCAAGGTCAATCCGATCACCCATCTGGTCGCCTCGGTCCGGGCCGTGATGGCCGGCTCCACGGACGCCACGAACACGATGTGGCTCCTGCTGTGGAGTGCCGGTTTCGTGGTGGCGTTCGGCACGCTTACCATGCGCCGCTACAACCGCCGCTGACCTATTTACGGTGGCGGGGTCCGCCGGGCGCGGACGCCGCCACCTCGGCGTAACGCCGCGGAGGCGGGGCGACCAGGGTTTGTTGTCCGGCCAGATCTTCAGTCGTCCAAGCGGCAGGAACATGCTCCCGACAGGCGGGAACCCGCGCTTGATCGACCCCATTTCGCCGAGGTGGCGGGGTCGAGCGGGCTTGGTTACCGCCACCTCGCCGAGATGGTGTCGATCAAGACGCCGGCCACCCCTTCGCTGGGTGGGGGCGGGCGGTCAGAGTTGCCAGGGGACCGGCTCGGCCGGCAGGTAGCGGCAGGTGCCACCGGTGGTAACCGACTCGCGCAGGTGGGCGGCGAGCGCCGGGTGCCGCTGCTCGATCCGCCGCAGCGTGTCCCGGATCCGGCCGGTCACCGCCTTACGCGCCCGTTCGGCCTGGTCGCCCAGTCGACGGGTGCGCCCGGCCAGCCCGGCGGCGGCACGCAGCTCGTCGAGCAGGGCCGCGCGTTCGGCGTCCAGGGCCGCCAGCCGCCGCGTGTCGTCGCGCGCCGCAGCCCGGTCGATCTCGTCGTCGAGCCGCCGCAGGTGCTGCCGGTAGCGCGCCTTCGCCTCGTCGTCGAGCACCGGGTCGGCGCCGAGCCGGCGGGCGGCGACCAACTCCACGCCGGCCGCAGGGTCGAGCAGCTCGACCGCGGGCACGTCCACACCCGGTCGACTCAGCAGCAGCCGCAGGTCATGCAGGCCCTTCGCGTCGGGGAGGTGCACCACCGCGCCCGCGTAGGCGAGCCGCCACACCGACCCGTCGAGGCAGAACTCCGGCCCACCCGCACCCGCCTGCCCACCCGTCCCGTCGTGGACCTGGTGCCCGGCCGCAGCCAGCCGGTCCTGCGTCGTCGCCGCAACCAGCCGCTCCACCGGCGCCGCGGCCAGCCGCTCCACCCGAACCACGCCCGGCGCGGACGCCTCGACCAGCCGCTCCACCACCTGGGCCATGCCCGGCGCGGACGCCTCGACCAGTCGCTCGACGACCTGGGCCATGCCCAGCGCCCGCGCCTGCGCCACCGTCTCGGCCCGCAGCCGGGCCGCCTCCGCCGCGTCGCCCGGCCCGCCCCGCCCGACCAGCGCCCGGACCAGACCGGCCCGGCTCAGCACCGACCAGGGTCGGGCGCCGAGCCGGTCGGCGGCGTCCCGGGCCGCCGCGTAGCCGGCGACCGCGTCGTCCCACCGCCGTTCCGCCGCGTCCACGGTGGCCAGCCAGAGGTCGACCGGGCCGCCGATGTCGCAGCCGAACAACGCCACCAGCCACCGCCCGCGGTGCGGCGCCAGGGCCGTCCGCGCCTCGGCGCATCGGCGGGGGTCGCCGTCCACCGCCGCCGCCTGGGCCCGCAACCGAAGCCACAGCGTCGACACCGGGCGGGGGTACGCGGTCCCGGCGGCCTCGATCCCGCCGATGATCCGGCGTACGGTCGCCGCGTCGCCACGTTCGGCGGCGGTGATCCCCCGGAGCAACTCCACCTGCGGGTGGTTGGCCGGGCCGGGCCGGTCGAGCAGCGCCTCAGCCTCGGCGAGCCGCCCCCGCAGCACCAGCAGCGACCAGCGCAGGTGGTGTGCCATGAAGGCGTGTTCGGAGTGCTCCCACTCGCCGTAGCCGTCCAGCTCGGCATAGCTTGCCTCGGCGGCGGCGAAGTCACCCTGGAACGCGGCGATGATGCCGCTGTCGACGGCCGCCGCCATCCGCTGCCGGGCCACGTCGCCCGCGCGGCACCCGGTGACGAAGGCGCTCAACTCGTGCCGGTAGCCCGGATCGCCCAGCTCAAGCAGCGCCACCCAGCGCAGCGAGGTGGCCCACAGCTCGGTCTCCCGGTCGCCGCCGCGGCGGGCCACCTCCCGGATCTCCGCAGTGACCACCGCCCGCTCCGGCGCGGTGCCGAGCCCCCAGGTGGTGTCGTGGCGGGCCCACAGGCTGAAGGTGAGCGCCTCGTCGTCGCGGCCGTGCCGGGCCAGCGTCTCGGTGGCGGTGATCAGGTCGGTGACCAGGGCCGGCGTCGACCGCTCCGGGTCGGGCGGGCCGATCAACCCCGCGTACGCCTCCCGGACCAGCGCGTCGGCGTCGAGCCGGCGGCGGGTGGCCGCGTGCTGGCCGTGGACGGTGAGCGCCACCCGGGCCAGCAGGACCGGCTCGTCGAGCCCTCGGGCCAGCGTGGCGGCGTCGACGAGCAGCGGCTCGGCCTCCCCCGGTGTCCCGGAGTGATGCAGCAGCCCGGCCAGTTCCAGCAGCACCCGGACCCGCCGGACCGGCTCGTCGGTGACGTCGAGCGCCCGCCGGAAGTGCCGCACCGACTCCGCCACGGCGAGCCGGCCGCTCGCGTCCCGCGCGGCGGCCACCAGCAGGTCACCGGCGCGTGCCGGGTCCAGCTCCGCGCCGGCGAGCCAGGCGTGGCGGGCCAGGTCGGCCGGGATGAGCCGGCCCACGAGCGGGTCGGAGTCGACGGCCCGGACCACGGCGGCGTGCCGGGTGCGCCGTTCGTCCTCGGACAGCCCGTCGTAGAGCGTCTCCCGGACCAGGTCGTGCACGAAGGCGAACCGGCCGCCGCCCCGGGCCAGCACCAGCCGAGCGGCGGCGGCCCGGTCGAGCAGCCGGTCCACCTGCGCGGCCGGACCGGGTACGCAGGCGGCGAGCGTCTGCCGGTGGAACTCGCGGCCGAGCACGGCGGCCACGGTCAGCGTTTCGACCACCGGGGCGGGCAGTTGGTCGAGCCGGCGGCGCACCGCCTCCCGTACGCCGGGTGCGATGGTGTCGGCGAGACCACCTGTGTGCCAGAGCCGCGCGGTCTGCTCGACGAAGAACGGGTTGCCGCCGGTGCGTCGGTGCACCTCGTCGACGAGGCCCGCGCCGGGCTCCCGGCCGGCGGTGCGGCTGATCAGCGCGGCCACCTCGTCGCGGTCCAGGCCGGCGAGCGTGACGGTGGTGGCCTTCGCGGTCAACGGCAGCAACAGTGGCCGCAGCGGGTGGTCGCCGGCTTCGACCTCGGCGTCGCGGTAGGTGCCGATCAGCAGCAGCCGCTCGAACCAGGTGTGCTGGGTGGCGAACTGGAGCAGCCGCAGCGACGCCGGGTCGGCCCAGTGCAGGTCATCGAGGACCACCACGACCGGTCGGTGCTGGGCGACGGTGACGAGCGCGCTTGTCACCGCGTCGTGCCGGACGAACTCGGCCCGCTCACCGTCCTCGGGCGGGCCGGCGCGGTCGACGATCGCGTCGTCCGCGGCGGTTCCGTGCTCGCCGAGCAGGGCCGCCAGCCCGGCCGCCGCGGCCTCCCGCGCGGCGGGCGGATCGTCGGTGGACCGGGCCAACCGGCGCAGCACCTGCAACCAGGGCCAGTAGTCGGGGGCGGTGTCGGAGTCCCAGCACGCGGCGCCGAACACCAACGCCCCACGCCCGCGGGCCTCGCCGGCTGCGGCCGAGACCAGGGTGGTCTTGCCGATGCCCGGCTCGCCCGTGACCAGGACCAGGCCGCCGTGGCTGTCGATCACCCGGGTCACCTCGGCGCGCAGCAGCCCCGCCGGGTGTTCCCGGCCGATCATCTCCTCGCGCGACCGCGGCTCCATGGCCTCCCGACGCTAGCCGACGGGTCCGACACCCGAGGGCCGCCGACACCGCGGTGGGCGTCAGAGGCTGCCGCCTCCGGTGCTGCGCAGGTTGCTGCCGTCGGTCGGGTTGCGGTGGTCGTCGAGCCGGCGGCGCGCCTCGGCCGACGCCGCCAGGTCGCGGACCCGGCCGGCCGGGTCCGCCGCACTGCGTCGCAGTCGGCGCCAGATCGCCAGGGCTACCAGGACTACCACGACGACGAGAATGACGATGAGCCAGCGCATGACGTCCTCCATCCGTCTGTGACGGGAGTTGTGTCCAGTGTGAACGGCCGGTCAAGGGAGGCGGGCGTCGGTGACCACGTGCGAGCAGGCCGGGCAGGCCGCCGGCCCCTGCTCGGCGAACCACCGGCAGGTACGCCGGATCGCGCACCTCGGCAGCGTCTCCTCGGCGGGCGGCGCGGTCTCGGCGTACGAGGCGGCCATCCGGGCGCCCAGACCACAGTGCGAGCCGGTCCAGAAACCGCAGGACGAGGTGACGCAGGGGCCGGCGAGCCGCACCCGCGACTCGATCGGCCCGGCGGAGTCGTCGACACCGGCGAGCGCCACCTCGGCCGGCACCGCGGGCGTCACGTAGGCCACCCGGCCCGCCGGAGTGATCATGCCGAGGAACACGGTGGCGTTGGACGCCGGGGTGCTCGGGCACATCCGCTCCGGCGGGCCGGCGGGCGGGGCGACGTCGGTCACCGCTGGATCCAGAACCCGATGTCGTTGATCTTCTGGCCGAGATCCTGCGCGAGCACGCCGTCGAGCACCCAGAGCCCGTACCACTCGGGGCGCAGCTTCAGGTTGCCGTGGCCGAGGGTGAGCGGGTTGACGAGCTTGGCGTTTGCGGTACGCAGGGCGGCCAGGCCGGCCTTCTGGATCTCGCCGGCGATCAGGGTCTGCTGGTCTGCGGTCAGGTCGACGCCGTCGACCACGAAGCGGAACTCGTTGCGGGCCATCGTGTTACCTCCGGTCACTCGTACGATTCGGTGCCCAGCCCGCGACGCAGGCTGGTCCGGGTGAAGGCCGCCCAGCCGGCGTGCGAGGCGGCGTCGGCGGGCTGGCCGGCGCGGGCGAGGACCCGGCCGGCGTGCTCCGGCCAGCGCCCGGCGGTGGCCGCCGCGTCGCCCCAGAGCTCGCGGCAGGCGGCGACCGCGAAGGCGATCTGCTCCGGCGCGCCGGTGAACCCGGCCGGGCCGTCGCCGACCCGGATCGTGCCGTCCGGCCGGACCCGCACGCTCGGGAAGTGGTGGTGCAGGCTGGCGAGCGTGGCCAGGTGCGCGGCGTCGCGCCGGGCGGCGGCGAACCCGGCGTACGTCTCGTCGTCGCGTCGGTAGCGGATCGCGTGCAGGACCAGCGCGTCGCCGGCCGGCTCGATCCGGGCGACCACCTGCGTGGGCGCGCTCCACGTGCGCGGCGAGTTCGCCGACCAGAACGCCAGCCACACGGCGAGCCGGGCGTGGAAGTCGGCCTGCACGCCGACCGCCGACGCGGAGCCGCCGGGTGAGCGCAGCACGGCGGCGGCGATCCGGTCCCGGGTGAGCAACGGCGTTCCGGTGCGGGCCGGAGCCGCCGCCGCGGTGCCGGTGGTGGAGGCGACGGTCAGGCCGGTCAGGGTGACCGCCGAGGCCGCCGCCGCGCCGGCGAGGAGTCGCCGGCGATCGAACGGGTGTCCGTTGTCGTTCATGGTCGGCCCTTCGTCGACGCCCAGTGGGTCGACGTTATCGACCGGAAAAGATCAGTTGAACACCAGGCGTGACGGGAGGTTGACAGCAAAATCGGGGATTCCCGGCGGCGTGAATAGCGTTCCTGTGCCCGGGTCGCGGCATGGGACGCCCCGGGGCGTGGCACGCACGGCCGGGTTACCGCACGCACGCCCGGGTCACCGCACGGGGCGTCGCACCGCTCAGACGGGGAAGCGTTCGTGCCCGAGCACGGCCAACAACCGGAGCTTCTCCGCGCCCTCGCTGCGCGGCGGCGCGGTCAGCACGAGCAGCGCCTGCGACTGGTCCTCGGTGAAGAGCACCTGGCAGTCCAGCTCGATCGGGCCGAGTTCCGGGTGGATGAGCGTCTTGTGGTCGGCGAAGCGCTGGGCCACCTCGTGCCGCTCCCACAGCTCGGCGAACTCCGCGCTGGCCGCGCGCAGCACCCGTACCAGTTCACCGGCGCGTGACCGCGGACCCATCGACCCGTACGCGGCGCGGAGGTTGGCGACCTGGGCGCGGCTCTGCCGGTCGTGGTCCTCGGCCGGGTAGCGCCGCCGCTCCCCCGGGTCGGTGAACCACCGGTAGATCCCGCTGCGGGCCGGCCCGGTGTGGCCGGAGTTGTCCCCGAGCAGCGCGGCGGCAAGCGGGTTCTGCACGAGCGTCTCACCCAGGTTGGACAGGATCAGCGCCGGCGTGTCGGCCAGCCGGTCCAGCACCCGCAGCAGCGCCGGGGCGACGTGGGTGGCGGTGGCGACGGCTTCGGGCGGGCTGTGCCCGGCGACCCGGAACAGGTAGTCGCGCTCGTGGCCGGTCAGCCGCAGCGCCCGGGCCAGCCCGGCGAGCAGGTTCGGGCTCGGCTGTGGGCCGCGCCGCTGCTCCAGCCGGCTGTAGTAGTCGGTGGACATCGCGGCGAGCGCGGCGACCTCCTCCCGCCGCAGCCCGGGCGCCCGCCGTCGGGCACCCTCCGGCAGCCCCACGTCGCCGGGGCGCAGCGCCTCTCGGCGGCGACGGAGAAAGTCGGCCAGGGCAACGCGGTCCATGGTCCGAGTATCCGCCGTCCGGCCGCGTCATCCAGGGATCCGCGATCCCTCGATCGCTGATCTCTGCACCGACCACGGCGGCTGGGCCATGCTGATCACATGGACATCTCCGGAAACACGATCTTCATCCCGGGCGCCACGAGCGGGATCGGCCTGGCCCTGGCGCTCGCCCTGCGCGACCGGGGCAACACGGTGATCGTCGGCGGCCGGCGTACCGAACTGCTCGACGAGATCGCCGCGGCCCACCCCGACCTGGACACGGTCCCGATCGACACCACCGACCCGGCGAGCATCGCCACGGCGGCGGAGGCGGTGCTGGCCCGGCACCCGGACCTCAACGTTCTGGTGGCGATGGCCGGCGTCATGCGGGTCGAGGACTGGCGCTCGCCCGAGACGTTCCTCGCCTCGGCCGAGGAGGTGGTGACCACGAACGTGCTCGGTCCGATCCGGCTGATCGGCGCGTTCGTCGAGCACCTGCGGCAACGCGGGGACGCCACCATCGTCACCGTCTCGTCCGGCCTGGGGTTCGTGCCGCTGCGGGTCACCCCGAGCTACAACGCTTCCAAGGCCGCGATCCACATGCTCAGCGAGTCGGTCCGGCTCCAGCTCGCCGAAACCGGCGTACGGGTGGTCGAGCTGGTGCCGCCGGCGGTGCGCACCGGGCTGCTGCCCGGCCAGGAGAGCAGCGAGTTCGCCATGCCACTGGACGAGTTCGTGACCGAGGTGGTGGCGCTGCTGGAGGCACAGCCGGACGCCACCGAGATCCACGTCGAGCGGGTGAAGTTCCTCCGCCACGCGGAGGCGCGCGGCGACTACGACCAGGTCGTCGCCACCCTGAACGCGGCCGACCCGCACGCCGCCACCTGAGGTGTTAAGCGGGGCCCCCGCCTATACCGGAGACGTTAAGCGGGGGCCCCTCCTTGTAACACTTGATATCGACGGATCCCTATCTATAGGCTGTCGGCGTTCCCGCACACCCCCCATCCCCCAGGAGTGTGAACCATGCGTACGCCGAAGCTGTCCCGGATCCTCGCCACCCTCGCGGCCGTGACGCTGACGGCGCTGGGCGCGGTCGCCGTCAACCCGGCACCGGCCTCCGCCGCGGTCCGCAACGTCTGCTACAACACCAGCCAGGCTGGCCCGTTCGCCAGCTACGCGGTGCAGGCGGCATCGATCTGGAACAACTACACCAACAACATCAACATGGCCCAGTGCGGGTCGAACCTGATGATCTACTACACCTACGGCGGCGGGTCGTACGCCCAGCGCACCAGCCTGGGCAACGGCCGCGTGGTCATCGACTACTACCAGGCCCAGCAGTACTCCCCGCTGCGCATCATGACGCACGAGATCGGCCACATCCTCGGCCTGCCGGACAACTACAACGGCAACTGCGCCATCCTGATGTCCGGCGGCTCCGCCGGCACCGGCTGCACCAACCCGTACCCCAGCTCCGCCGAGGCCGCCCGGGTCGACTCGCTGTTCGGCTTCGCGGCCCGCAGCGCGACGTCCGCCCAGGTCTTCAGCGACAGCTGGCCGGCCGCCACGGTGGTCGGCGCCGGTCGCTGACGACGCACCGGTGACGGGGTCGGCGGGTCACCGCCGGCCCCGTTCGCGTGTCTTCGCCACCGTCCGGCCGGTCCGCTGGCGCGGCGCTCGCGCGGCCGGTGGCTCGGCGGCGAGGTCGGCGGCCCGCCGGCTCAACGTCTCGACCCGCTCGCGCAGCCGGCCCACGGCGTCGCCGTCGGACTCGGACACCTCGTCGAGCAGCCCGACGTAGTCGCCGGCCAGCCGCCGGTACGCCCGACCGCCCGGCCCGCCGGCCCGGTCGAGGTCGATGATCTGCTGGGCCAGGACGGCGGTGGCGGCACTCAGCGCGGCCCGCTCGTCGGCACGCGCGTCCCGCCCGGCCCGCCGCGCGTCGGCCAGCCGACCGGCTCGCCGGCCACCCAACCAGAGCGCCGCCGCGCCGGCCACCACGCCACCGATCGCGCCGCCGGCCAGCAGGTAGCGGGGCAGCGACGGGCTGATGGTCCGCCCGCCGTCGGGCATCAGGCCGGTGCGGACCAGCCGGTCGTAGTTGAGCACGATCACCTTGAGCGCCTCGACCGGCCGGTCCACGAACGCGTCCGCCCCCTGGCTGATCACGGTCTCCGCCACCATCGAGCGGCCGATGTCACGCGGGCCGTCGCCGCCGACGCGGGAGCAGCCGTACGTGTCCCAGTCGTCGTCGTCGCGGCTCATCGCCAGCACCAGCGTGCCCCCGGTGGCGCGCTCGGTGTCGTCGCAGACCTCGCGCAGGTCGGCCCCCGGCGCCATCATCAGCACCACCAGCCGCCGGTTGCCGATGACCCGTTCGGCGGCGGCCCGGTCCACGTCGACGCCGGGCGCCGCGTAGACCGACGAGGCGCGCACCTGCCGGGCGACCGGCCCGTCGAAGAGGCCACCGGACCAGAGCGCCCAACCGGCCAGCACCAGGCAGGCGAGCACCGCCCGACCGAACGCGCTGCCGACCAGCCGGCCGAGCAGCCGGCGCGCGACCGCGGTCATGACAGCCTCCCCCGCAGGTAGACGTCCGGCCGGTAGCCGGGCATCCGCACGTCCCGGGCCACCTGGTCCAGTTCGGCCTCCGCGCCGGCGAGCAGCCCGCGTACGTGCTTGTCGGGCAGCCCGTCGTCGAACGCGGACCGGGCGGACCGCAGCCGGCCGACGCCCCGCACCAGCGCCGGGTCGGTACGCGCGTCGGTGAGCAGGGACAACTCCACGGCCAGCGCGGAGAGCCCGGCCAGTCGGGCCGGGGTGCCGCCCGGCCCGACATCGCCCGGTCGGCCCCGGCCGGCGCCGCGCACGGTGCGGATCGACAGCACCACGAACCCGGCCACGCAGCCGGCGAAGAGCCACGGCAGCGCCGGCAGCGCCACCCGCAGCGGATCCAACGGCCGGTACGGCAGCGGCCTGTCGAACAGCCCCGCGTACCGCACGTCGGTGACCCGGGCCAGGTACGCGCCGAGCACATTGAGCTGCGGATAGTCGTATCGGCTGAGCCGGCCGGCGTACTGCGCGTAGAAACTCGCGCCGGCCACCTCGGCGAACTCCGCCGCGCCCGGGCCGTGGTATTCGATCCAGCCGCCGTACATCACCACGAGCGGCCGGTCCGGGGCGAGCCGGTGCAGCGCCGGCCCGTACGCGGGCAACGGCGCCCCGTACGGCTGGATCGGGAGCGCCACGAACCAGGCGTCGCCGGGGAAGGCTTCCTTCGCGGTCTTCTCCGGCAGCCGGGGCAGCGTCGCGCCGGGAGCGGCGTACCGGCCGGTGGCGCGCAGCGCGGCGGTCACCGGGGCCAACTCGGCGGCGGTGGGGTCCCGCCAGCGCAGGTCGTCGCGGTCCGGCGGGGTCGGCTGCTTGTGCAACGCGGCGAGCAGCGTGACTATCTGGCTGGTGACGTCGCCGGTGGCGAACTGTGACCGCCAGCTCGGCAGGTCGTCCGACGTGGCCAGGTAGAGACCGCCGCTGACCTCGGTGCCGACGATCCGGATCTCGGCGTTCTCCACGTCCTTCACCCGCCGGCGTTCCGCCTCGTCCAGCCCCGGCGGGGCGACCAGGATCCGGGTGTCGCCGACCGCCGCCCGGACCCGCGCCTCGTCCCAGCGCGCGACCGCGCCGGGCAGGCGGACCACCGGATCGGCGGCCACCATCGCGGTCATCTCCGCCACCGACGGCACGGTGGCGTCGCTCAACTCCCCGGCGGAACCCTCCGCGGGCAGCGAGGCGGTCGACGGCGACTGCCCGTAGCTGACCTCGACGCTCTGCCGCTGCGCCACCAAAAACACCACGAGCACGACCGCCGCGACGACGAGCAGCGACCAGCGCAGCACCTCCAGGCGTACCCTCACCGGCCGGCCCGCCACAGGTCGTCGGCGCGGCGGGCGTGCTCGGCCGCCTCCCGCGCCGCGTCCGCGCCGCCGCCACGCGCGGCGGCGAGCATCTCGGCGCGGGCCAGCAGCCGCTCCGCCTCGGGCACCGGCGCGGTCGCCGCGTCCCGGCTGACGGCGGCGTCGTCGATCGCCGCCCGCGCCGACGACCAGGCGACCCGCCGGCTCCGGTCCCGGGCCCGGCGCCGGGGCAGCAGCGTGGCGAGGAACCCGGCGGCCACCGCCACCACGGCCCCACCCAGCCAGGTCAGCACACTCGCGGTCATGATCCCTGTCTAACGCACCGCCGCCAGCCGCGCCCGTCGGGGTGCGACCCGCCGGCCTACGACGACGAGTAGCCCTCCTGGAAGCCCTCCATGAACCCCCCGGCGAACCCGGAGACCACGCACCCGGCACAGCACAGGATCACCAGCAGCGCCGGCACCGCGACCCAGAGGACCGTCGACCAGTTGATCCCGTCCTCCTCTGGCTGCGGCGGGTAGTACGCGGCATACGGCGGCTGCTGTTGGTACGGGTCGTAAGGATGCACCCGGCCATCCTGCCCACCGCCCGCCCCCGCCGGAAGATCCGAACGGACCGCCCGGCCGGCCCGCCCGTCGCTTCCGACCCGTGCGCGTACCCAGGTGTCCGTACTCAGACCCGGTGCGCGTCCAGGTGGGTGAGCACCGTCTGGTTGGCCTCCCAGCCGTCCGGGAACTTCACCGGCACGTCCAGGTGCACACGCTCGGTCGACGGGTAGGCGTCGAGCAGCTCACCGATGCCGGCCCGGGCCACCACCACGCAGGCGTGCCGGTGCCGGGACGCCAACACGCACAGCCGCCCCGACTCCAGGTGGAACGCGGTCGCGTCGCGCCGCCCGGAGAGCGGGTGCAGCACGATCGTCACGTCGTACTCCCGGCCCTGGAGGCGGTTGGCGGTGTCCACGGTGATGCCCGCGCCGGCCGCGCCCAGCCGGGACCGGATGGCCGCGACCTGGTCGCGGTGCGCGGCCCCGACGGCGATCCGGTCCGCGGTCACCGGCGCGCCGCCGGGCGCGGCCTCGCTGACCGCTACCGCGCCGCGCCGCAACACCCGCAACGCCAGCTCCGCGCAGGCCGCGGCGGCTTCCGCGTCGGTACGCACGGTGTGCCGCGCGGGCAGCTCGTGCAACGCCCAGCCGGTGGCGGCGGCCAGCTCGACCGAGGCGTCGTAGCCGTCACCCGGGCCGGTCTCGGTGAACGTCAACGCCCGGTCGGCCGGCCCGGTGCCGGCGCGGAACCCGGTGAACGGGTAGAACGCGGCGGAGACCACCGGGGCGGCGGAGGCGGGCAGCCGCCACGACACCGGCAGCCGGTGCACCGGCAACTCCGGGTTGTGCCGCAGCAGCGTGGCCACCGCCGACTGCATCGGATCCCAGGTCAGGCCGGTCCAGCGGGCGGTCTCGACGGTGGAGAACGGATCGAGCTGCCCCGGGTCGCCGACGAACAGCGCCCGCTCGAACCGCCCGGCCACGCGCAGCAGCGCGTCCGCGCGCATCTGGTACGCCTCGTCCACGATCGCCCACGGCCAGCTCCCCTCGGTGACCGTGGCCCACTTCGCCGCCGTACCGATGGTGACCGCCGGCCCGCCCAGGTCGGCGACCTTCGCCGCGACCCGGACCGCCGGGTGGTTCCGCACCCGCCCGGTGGGCTGGTAGTCGGTCGCGGAGAGCCGGCCGACGCGCAGCTCCGGCGCCTTCCGGCCGAGCCGGTCGATCAGGTCGTCCACCTGCTCGTTGGTCTGCGCCACGATCATCAGCGGCGCACCGGTGGCGGCGGTCTCCACGGCGGCGCGCACCACGAGGGTGCTCTTGCCGGCGCCGGGCGGCGAGTCGACCACCACCCCCCGGTGCGCACCCTCGCGCACATCGCGCAGCACACTCTCCACCACGTGCAAGGCGGGGGCCCTTCTTAACGCATTCGGTATAGGCGGGGCCCCTTCTTAACACGCGCCGGGTAAGACTGCGGGCATGAGTGATGAAGCGCCGGTGCTCTACCTCATCGTCTGTGCCGCTCCCCCGGCCCAGCGGATCGGCGAACTCGCCGAGCTGCTGGCGGCCGACGGCTGGCGGGTCTGCCTGATCGCCACCCCGACCGCCGCGAGCTGGCTCGACCGCGACGCGCTCGCCGACCAGACCGGTCATCAGGTACGGGTCGAGTGGCGTCGCCCCGGCGACCCCGAGCCACACCCGCCGGCCGACGCCGCCGCGGTCGTGCCGGCCACCTTCAACACGCTCAACAAGTGGGCCGCGGGGGCGAGCGACACGCTGGCCCTGGGCATCCTCAACGAGCTGCTCGGCACCGGGCTGCCGGTCCACGTGTTTCCCCGGGTCAAGGCCGCGCTGGCCGCGCATCCCGCCTATGCGCCGAACCTGCGGTTGTTGCGAGAGGCGGGGGTGGTGGTGCACGACGGGGAGGTGCTGCGGGCGCCGGACGAGATGACGCCGAGCCGGTGGGCGGCGGTGGTCGACGCGCTGCGAGAGGCGCGCCCGCAGCAGCGTTAGCGGGCTTGCGCCACCCCGCCATGGCGCTGATTACTGGTGCACGGCCGCAGGCGTTCTGCCGTCGACCTCCCGGCGGAAGAAAGAGTCGAACGGCTCGGCGCGGTCGAGCAACGCGCGGACCTGTGCCCGGCAGACTTCGACGATCTCGGGTTCGACGATTTTCTCCGCGCCGACCGGAACCCCCGCGTCGTCGTAACGAACGTCGTAGACGGCGCGGCTGCCGGCCACCATCAGCTCCGGAACCCGGCCATGATCCGCCTCAAGGTCTGACACGGCTTCCACGTCGAGCACGCCGATCCGCTCCCCCGCCTCGGCGCGGAAGCGGAGGAAGTTCAGCTCCCAGATCAGGTACGGCGTGAGGGGCAGCTCCACGATCCGCAGGCGGTGCAGCCCGGACCTCATCCCGTCGAGGCGGGCGAAGAACTGCGCCAGCTCGGGGTTGGGCTCGGCGGCGATCCGCAACGCCTCGTCCCAGCGGCCAGCGGCGAACGCCTCCCAGCTCGGGCTGCCCGGCTCGCGGAACGTCTGAAGCCGTTCGGTCTTGAGGATCACGCCGTCCACGGTCTCCACCGTGGCGTAGAAGTCGGCCTCGTACTCGGGCAGGCTCAGTGGTCGCGCGGACGCCGTCCGCAGGAGGTCACGCATCCGGGATGTCCAGCTCGGCGGCGGACCGCCCGAGCCGCCGGGCGAATGTCGCGGCCGGTTCCGCTTGCCATCGACCAGCCATCACCAACTCCTCAGAGTCACGGATCGAGCACTCAGAATAGCCAGTGCTCGACCGCCGACCCCCTCAGTCTTTCGTGAACTGAAGTAGATCTCCGATCAGTCAGCGCGACCTCGGCACCTGGCGGTTGAAGCGGGGACGTAACGCCAGCACCAGCGCCTCCTTCGTACCCTCGGGATTGTCGCTCTCCTGCCAGCGGACCTCGCACCGCCCCAGCCAGCCGGCGATGTCGTCGCGGGTCGCGGCCCGGCCCGGCGTGTCGAGGAGCTGGCCGACCTGCTCGTGCAGCACCGACGAGTCGCGGTTGCCGGTGAGGTGCTGCCGCAGGCGGGCGCGCAGGTTGCCGGTGTAGCCGACGTAGGCGACCACGCCGCCGTCGAGCACCAGGTGCACGCCGGGCGCGGCGGGCGCGCCCAGGACGACATCCTTCGTGTACGGCTGGGCCGGCGTGAATCCGGCCAGCAGGTCTTCGGTGTGCGGCACCCGAGGGACGGTACCGGCGACCGGCGTGTGATGCGGTCCCGTTCACCCGTCGAGTCGGGTTGCGGGCGCCGGCGCGACGAGCACCTGGCCGAGTCCGGCCATGGTGGACTGGAAGTCGACCCGGTCGGCGGCGTGGAATCGGCGGAAGACCCAGTTCGGCACGCGGGGCTGGGTGCAGCGGGTGCGGAGGAGCAGGTCCTGCACCTGCCGGGCCACGGTGAGCAGGTCACCGGCGCGCGCGGAGGGGTTGCGGGCGGCCGAGGTGACGTGACCCTGCGCGATGGTCATGGCCCGGTCGCGTTCGGCGGCGACGTCGCGCTGCCCCCGGTAGATCTCGACGCCGAGCAGCAGCGCGCCGAGCGACGGCACGAACCAGGCGAGCAGCAGGTGTGCCACGGTCAGGTCGGCCAGCACCCCGTAGACGACGCCGGTCGCCGCCCAGGCCGCCACGACGGCGAGCACGGTGTGGGCGTAGCGGCGGCGCAGCCGGGCACCCCAGCCGAGGCTCTGCTGCTGGCAGGCGAGCACGTCGTAGGGCGCGGGCAGGTCGGGGATCTCGTAGTAGTCACGTAGGTAGCGCTCGGTGCCCCGGAACGCGCGGTCGAGCCGGCTGATCTCGGGGGCGGTGACCCGTTCCCCGGCTGCCACCTCGTTCCACGGCAGGCCGAAGAGATCAACGTCGAACATCTCCTGGATGGTGGCGGCCCGTCGGAGCTGTCCACGTGACCAGGAGGCGAGCCCGAGCGCGTTGGTCACGGCCCACAGCGCGCCGAGCGCGGTGACGACTGTGGTCGACACGCCGGTGAAGGCGACTGTCGCGCCGGCGCCGGCGATTCCGGCGGAGACCGACGTGCGCAGCCCGTCGAGGCGTTGGGCCCGGGAGTAACAGACCGACATGGCCCGGAGCATCGACATCATGCCCGGCTCGGTCTGACGTCGCCTGAGCAGGGAATCAGTCCGGTCCGTCACGTCACTCTCCCGACCCAGGTCACCCCTCGGCAGTCGTTACCCTACCGATGATAGTCATTTGTGCCAATGAACCAGTTAGCAGCCGCTTCGCGGGACTTAGTGTAGTTTGAGCCGACACTCAACCCTCATCTCAGAAGGCTCAACGACCACGATGGACGAAGGTCTCGACGTCGCGCCGACATCATTGCCGCAGGACCCGCGCGTGCGGGCGGCGCTACGGGAACTGGCGGCGGACGAAGGCGGCGTCGCCGCTGTGCTGCCGCACGCGGCGCCCCTGCGCGGCTACACCGACGCCTACCTGTTTCCGATCAGCCTGGCGAGGCCGACCGGCCAGGGACGCACCGGAGATCACAAGAAAATGGTCAAGGTGCACCCGGCGGACGCGGATGGTCCGCCGGAGTCGGACCGGCACGCCCTGGCGAAGCGGGAAGGCGGCGGCTTCGCCGAACGGCACATGGTCGGGCGGCACGTCGGATGGCATCCGGTCGGCGACGGTCGTCACCTCTCCTTCCAGGACGTCGCCAACGGCGGTGACCGGGCGACCCCGATGGACCGGATCGAGGACGACGATGTCCTCGTCGAGGCCCTCGGCAAGGTGGTCAGCTCCCTGCACCTGGACTGGAACCGTCCCGCGGGAGACCACGGACCGTCCACCGACGTCACCACCGTGCGCGCGTACGTCCGTCGGGAGTTGACGGCGGCGAAGGCGCTGGGGGCGGTCCGGTCGGCCGTGGACCGGCTCGGGTTCGGCGACCTGGACCGGGACTGGCTGGAGATCGACGGCGAGATGCTGCCGAATCCGTTGCGGCTGGCCGAGCCGGGCGGGCTCTTCGGCGACCTGTCCATCCGCTACCTCCGGGGTTTCGCCCACGGCGACCTGCATGGTGGCAACGTGCTGATCCCGGAGTCCGTCGACGGTGGGCTCCACCCGGGCCGGTTCGTCCTCGTCGACCTGGAGTCGTACGAGAGTCGCGCCTCGCTGACCCGCGACCCGGTCGTCCTGCTCCTGTCGCTGCTTCTTCCCTCGGTGGCGCCGCGGCGCGACCCGGACGGACAGTGGCCGTCCGGTCTGCCGCGTAAGCAGGCGGACGCTCTCCTGCGATATCTGGTCCGGCCGGATCCGCGCACGCCGAGCCAACTGCCGGGGGCACTGGCCGATCTCGTACGGCTCACCTACGAGGCCGGGACGGCGTACGCCGAGCGGAGCGGCTGGCGAGCGGAGTGGCGCACGCAGTACCGGCTGTCGCTGGCCGTCCACGCGCTCGTCGCCATCACGTACGACAACCTGGGGCCGGCGGGCCCGTCGTGGTGCCTGCGGCTGGCCGCGTCCGCGTTGGACGCCCACCGCGCGGAGCATCACCCGACGCTGACGCCGCCGGCCGCAACTGTCGACGCGCCCCGGCCGCCGGTCGCAACTGTCGATGCGCCCCGGCCGCCGGACGTGGCCTGGCCGCGGGTCGACGGGCCGGACTATCACCTGCCTCCGGGCCCGGGACACACGCCGGGTACGCGGGCACGGCACCGGGCCAGGATCGGTGGCAGGCGTCGGATCATGGTCTACGTCGCGTTGGTCGTGCTCGGCGGTTGCCTCGTGCCGTACGTGGCGGCGGAGGGCTCGTCGGACCGGAACGTCACCCCGCCGGCGCTCCCGTCCGTTCGGACCGAGACGCCGCCGACGAGCCGTGGCGACGAGCGTGTCCCGCCGTCGTTCGCGCCGGTGAGCCCGGGCCGGTACGCCTTCACCTGCCTGCGGGTGTGGTCCCCGGACGACCTGAGGCCCCATTCGGACGGGCTGGACCGGTTTCGGGAGGAGCGGCTCTGGTGGACCCGGGAGAGGACCGGCCGGCGTACCGTCCAGGTCGTCGACCACGGCCGTCGGTCACGGCCGAAGGTCTCCACGCTCGGCCGCGGCGAGCTGACCGGCGCGCCACCGGCGCCGTCGGAGCACCTGGCCAGGCTGCGTGCGCAGGTCGCCGAACTGTTGGAGCGGAAGCCGCCGGAGCTGCGCAACGCGGCCGGCACGCTGGAACTGGTCGCCGAGATGCACCAGTTCTGGCCCCTGTCCCGGGCGCAGCGGGAGGCGCTGCGGTGGCTGCTCGCCGAGACCGAGGGCATCATCGACGGTGGCAGCTACCCCGACCGGGCCGGCCGGGACGGGCACGCGCTCAGCGCCGACAACGGCGAGGGCCAGCGGGAGACGCTCCAGTTCGACGAGCGGACCGGCCGGTTGCTCAGCCACGAGAAGATCGGCGCCGGCGACGAGACGCTCGCCTACTACCTGTTCGTGGACAGCCGGTGGACCGACACCATCGTCGACAGTCCGTGCGCCGACCCGAAGCCGGCTAACAGGGACGGTTGACGTAGTTGGCCCAGTCCCGGTCGGGCCCGGCGTCGGCGAGCACCCGGCTGCGGGCACTGACCGTGAACAACGCGGTCTGGTTGTAGTAGAACGTGACCGATCCGCTGGGAATGTTGTAGTGCGCGGACGCCACCCGGAACTGCCACTGCCAGGTGGCGAGGTTCTGCCGGCCGCAGTCGGAGAGCTTGCCCCGGGGATAGCCGAAGTCCGGCCGGTCGTAGAAGCAGTACCAGCCCAGCGGGCAGTCGGCCGTCGCGTAGGTGCCGGCGGGCGCGCGCAGCGTGACCAGGAGCGCCCCGTCGCCGTAGCTGATCTCGTTGGCGCCGACCGGCACGCCGCCCGGGTGGGCCGCGAGGTAGTCGGTCATCTCGCGGTTCGCGGCGGCGACCCCCGGCGTGGGAAAGCCACCGAGGGGAGCGATCACGACGCCGCCGAGGACGGCGGCCAACACCATTCGGTACGCGGAAAGAAAAGCCATTCCACAACCCCCGCAGGAAATAGATGAATCCCTCTATCGAGCCAGAATAGGGAGGCGTCTTCCCTGATCACCAGCCCCGGGGTGGGTGCACCCTGTCGCCATGCCGATATGTGTCCCGCGCCCGCACAATCGGTGGAACTTCCAATCAGGACGCTGTCCTGGTGCAGTTGCGGAATGCATTTTCGTCGCTGCGGTCCGACCCTCAGCGGCACCCGAGCGTGGGCAGGTGCAAACGGTCGGCGGGCACGCCGGCGATCGGCAACCAGCGCCGGGCGGCGGCGAGCATGGCCGGCGGCCCGCACACGTACACGTGCTGTTCGGGACGGTGGTGGTAGGCGGCCAGGTCGAGCGCGGTGCCCCGCTCCCCCGGCTCGGCCTCCGGGTCGGCGGAGAACGCCGGCACGATGGTCAGCCAGTCGTGGGCCTGTTGCAGCATGTCCAGCGCGATCGCGTCGTACAGGTCGGCGAACGTGCGCGAGCCGACGATCAGCGTGACCCGTCGGCGGTGCGCGGTGGCGGCGACCTGTTCCACCAGGGCGCGCAGCGGCGCCAACCCGGTGCCGCCGGCCACCAGCAGCACATCGTCGGCGCCGTCGACCAACTCCAGGCCGGAGTCGGTGGGCGGCCCGAGGTGGAGCAGCTCGCCGGGGCGTACCTCATGGACCAGACCGCCGGACACGGACCCGCCGGCCAGCGCGCGGACGTGGAACTCGACGGTGCCGTTCGCACGCGGCGCGTTGGCCGGCGACAGCCACCGCCACCGCCCCGGCCGGCGCGGCGTGCACACCGGCACCGCCTGCCCGGCCCGGAACGGCAGGCGCCGCCACGGCCGTACCGTCAGCGCCGCGACGCCGTCGACGTCGCGGTCGTGGCCGATCACCTCGGCCGCCCACCAGGCCGGGCCGTCACCCACCCGGGCCGCGGTCCGCTCGACCAGCCGCCAGGCCCGCCGCCAGCGCACGCCGGGCGAGGCCAGCAACGCGGCGCCGATGGCCGCCGCGTGCCAGGACCGCAACCCAAAGCTGCGGTACGCGGACCCGAGCGCCCGCAGCAACGCCGAGCGCCCGGCGTGGTCGTCGCCGCCGTCGAGCAGCCGGAGCAGGGAGGCGTGCAGCAGCGGGACGTCCCGTTCCGGCAGCAACCCCGGGCAGCGGTCCTCCACCGCCGCCCGGAACCGGTCGGCCGCCTCGTCGGTCGTGTGTCGCGTCTCGGTGGTCGGCGTGCGTTCGTCGGCGGGTACGGCGGGCATCGGTGGGCGCCTCCGGGGCGGGTGTCGTGGAGTGGCGCCGGGGCGGGCGGGGTCGGCGGGCCGCCACTGTCGGGGGACGCGGCACCACCGGAGCCCAGCACCCGCCCCGGACCATACGCCGACTGTCGACCTTGGTGGCCGGTGGCCGTATGTCCTCGTGATCGTCGACGGCATGCACGCTCGGTATGCGGGCGGTTACCGTCACGCTCGGCGGCGTCGGTATGCGTGACATGCATACCGACACGCCACGGAACGGTTTGAATGGTTAGGCTCGATTTCGGACACAGCCACCCGCGTGGAGCGAGGTTGCCGGTGACACACGCGAACTGTCCCCACTGCGGCGGACGCCTGGCCCGCGACAACGACAGCGGCCGGTGCGCGCCCTGCCAGGCCGCCGAACGCGATCGACTCAGCGTGCCGCCGGTGGTGCCGGAGTCGTTCTGGGAGCACGAGCCGGTGCGGATGGCGCTGGTCGGACGGCACCTGGGGCGGGTGATCCGGGCGTACCGGAATCACCCGTACCACGGACGGAGCCCGCTGCCGCAGAGCGTGGTGGCGGGGTGGTTGGGGATCACGCAGGCGCAGTTGAGCCGGATCGAGAACGGGCCGGCGCTTGTGCACCTGGACCGGCTGGCGCACTGGGCGACACTGCTCCGGATTCCACCGGCACGTCTCTGGTTCGCCAGTGGTCCACACATCGTGGTTGACACCTCGGCCCATTCGAGTCTCGTGGGGCCGGACGGGGGCAGGCGAGCACTGCTGGCTGGCATCGCCGCTGTGGCGGCGGGTGCCGGGCTGGTTGGCGTAACTGGCGATGTCCAACCTCGTCGAATCGGTAGTGCCGACGTGGCGCGAGTGAACGCCGTGCTGGACCTATACAGAACGGTGGACCGTGAGAGTGGTGGCGGTCTGCTCTATCGGGAGATCGCGCGGTTCGCGGAGTCGGTGTACCGCATGCTCGGCTGGTCCCACCCGGCCGGCTTGACACCCGGCCTGGTGGCTGCGGTGGCGGCCTCTCGTCAGTTGGCTGGCTGGACCGCGCTCGATGCGGGCCGGCACTCGGACGCTCAGCGGCACTTTGTTGCCGCTGAGCGGGCTGCGATAACCGTTGACGACGGACCACTGGCCGCGCTGATCCGCTACTCGCAGGCCAAGCAGTTGCAGCACCTGCGACACAATCGGGACGCCCTGGCGACCCTACAACTGGCACAGGCCCAACTTGGGCCACGCGCTACGCCAGCGATCAGTGCTCTGCTCTGCGGCGCGGAGGCCGCGTCGGTCGCCGCGCTCGGGGACCATCAGGGCGCTTTGGGCACCCTCGGCCGGGCTAGTGCCTTGACCACGAAGGTTCGCGGTGTTGGGGTCAGGCTGCGCGGACGGCGGGTTGGCCCCAGCGTCGTTGGCGTTCGCTGCGGATGCGGGCGCGTTCTCGACGTTGGGCGACGAGGACATCGGGGTGGCGGGCGTTGGTGTTGCGCCAGCGCAGGTAGGCCTGCAACCGCCGAGTCAGGGCGGGGTGGTTGGGGTGGTTCGAGCCGGCGATGACGAAGGTGCGCAGCGGCCCGAACTGGGCCTCGATCGGGTTGGCCCAGGAGGCGTAGGTCGGGGTAAAGCAGAGTTCGACCTTGTTCCGGGCCGCCCACGTGCGGATCTTGAGGCCTTTGTGCGCGGACAGGTTGTCCAAGATCACGTAGATCGGTGCCCCGTCCGGGCGGGCAGCGCGGATCGACTTGAGCGCGGCCAGAGTGTTCGCGGCGCTCTTGCGGCGGCGCACGACGCCCCAGAGTTGGTCGTCGCCGACGGAGTAGCAGCCGTGGAACTGCCGGACGCCGTGCAGCTTGTGGTAGTTCGCGGGCAGCCGGTGCGGATGGCCCGCGGGCGCCCACCCGGTGCCGGCCTGTGGGCGGATCACGAGGGGGCCGAACTCGTCGAAGGCGAACACCCGCTGCGGGAAGTGGGCACTGACGTACTCGATCCGGGCGAGTTTGGCATCGCGCTGCGGGTCGTTGGACTCCTTCCACGTCTTGGTCCGCTGGAAGCTGATCCGGTGTCGGTGCAGGATCTGCCGTAGCCGTTCCCGCCCCACCCGGACTCGCCGAGTCGAGTGCACGCGCAGGTGGTCGGCGAGCTTGCGGATGCTCCACCGAGTGAACGGCCGCCCCAGCTTTTCGGGGCGGGTGTTGGCCGTCTCGACGATGAGCTGCTCTTCGTCAGGACTGATCTGGCGGGGACGGCCACCCGCCCACTGAGGGTCCAGGCTGGCCATCCCCATCTCGTTGAACCGATGGATGACCTGCCGGATCGTGTCCTCATCGGCCTGGACCAGGCGGGCGATCGCCGGCACCGTGTTCCCGCCGGCCGAGGCGAGCACGACCATCGCCCGTCGCAGTCGGATCGCCGAGCCGGTTCCCCGGCGAGTGATCCTGAGCAGCTGCTGGCCTTCCTGATCACTCAGCCGCCGCACACGTACAAGTTCTGCCACCGCCACAGCCTGACCGGCATAACGCCGCCCGGCCGACAGGCCGGACGGCGTGTCAACCGACACCCTGAACGTTCGTGGCCACGGCACTAGTGAACAGTTCGAGCGCATCGAACCCGCGCGGGAACCAGCGTGGTTGGCGTTTTACGACCGTGGCGAGCTTCTTGCCCAATACGGTCGCGTGTACCGCGACATCGCTCGTCAGGCCGGCACACATGCCGAACAGGCCGTGCAGAGCGTGGAGGGTGCAATCGCCGCCCTCGGTCCGGCAAACGTGCGAAGCATGGTGCTCAACGAGATCGGACTGTGTAGCGCCCTCTTCCTTGCCGATGAGCCCGAGCGGGCCGTCGCCGTCGGTGCGCGCGTAGTCGAGCAGTCCGGAGTGCTGACCTCGCGCCGCGTGATCGACCGAGTCGTCAATCTGCGCCGTGACCTCAAACAGCATCGCCGGCTTTCTGCGGTTGCCGAGTTTGAGCACGTACTCAAAGCACGGGCTGCGGCAACGGTATGAGCGGACGCTTCTCGCAAGAGGCGATGACCAAGGCGATGCGCGAGATCACGGCCGGTCTTGGCGTACCAGCCGATGATGCTCGGCTGCTGCACTTGACGAACAATGCCGTGTTTGCCCTACCGAGCTCCAGCCTTGTCATCCGAATCGCCCGCACACATCGCCTACGAGACCGCGTCGCGAAGGTCGTGCGGCTCGCCCGGTGGTTTGCCGAGATCGACGCGCCAACGATCCGGCTGGCCCCGGAGATCGAGCAACCAGTCGAAGTCGGTGAACTGGTTGCCACTGTGTGGACCTACGTCCCACCATGCCAACCAGCCCCAACGGCGAGAGACCTGGGTTCGGCCTTGAGGGAGTTCCACGCTCTCGGCACGCCACCGTTCGCCCTGCCGGAATGGGACCCGGTCGGTGACGCGCGGCGGCGGCTGTCGGATGCTGATGGGCTGAGTCCTGCGGACCACGACTACCTCGTGGCGTGGTGTGACCGCTTGGAACCGCAGGTCGCCGCCCTCAACCAACGTTCAAAACAGGTACTGGTCCACGGAGATGCCCACGTCGGCAACCTGTTGCGGGGCCCGATGGGCCGGGTAACGTTTTGCGACTTCGATGCCACCTGCATCGGCCCATGGCAGGTTGATCTGGCGGCGGTCGCAGTGGGCGCGGCACGCTTCGGGACCAGCGAGGCGCATGGCCAACTCGCAAAGGCCTACGGAGTCGACGTAATCTCCGATGAGGGCTGGACAGTGCTTCGCGAGGCACGGGAGTTAAAGATGATCATCGCTGCCGTGCCCCTGCTGATGACGTCACAGACGCTTGCCGAAGAATTTCGTAGGAGGTTAGAGTCCATCCGGACGCAAGCGAAAGAGAAGGCCTGGAAACCATTCAGTGAGCTATCCTGAGGCCTGCCCGGAACAAAACAGGCGCCCTTAGACGGTGCACTCTACTTATGACCCCTATTCAGACAGCCAACCCGAATCTTCAACTACGCGCAGAGATACCCAATTCGCTCGAACGCGGTCGGTCGCACGAGCATCCTCTACCGTGAAGCGGACGAATTGTCCTGCAAGGGTGTACCTTTGGTCCCGCTCAGGCAACCCCTCAATAACCGTAGCGGGGAAGAATACATTACTCGGATAGTCGGCATGCTCGATAAATCCGTACGTCTGCTTCCATTGGCAGACTTTCCCTATCCTAACTGAATCCACATCAGGGCTAGTTGGCTTACCGCCGTCGATATGAACCATCAGCGGCTCGCATACGATGCGGAGTTGTGTTGTCAATGCACTGCTTCGGTAGAGCTTACCCACATAACCTGGAAAGTACTTCCAGGGGGCCGTTTCGCAGAATACCACTTTCTGAGACGAGACCGTTCCAAGCACCTCCTTAAGTTGCCGCTCGTAGTCGTTGACCGAGACCCCACTGGCAGTCACCGACTTAATAAACATTGCCGCGCTCTCTAAAACAGCGGCCGCAAGCCTCAGATCAACCACGCCGGACCTAAGCTCGCGAATCCCTAGACTAAACCCTGCGTATGATTTATTGGCCGCGTCTGCGAACTGTCGATGATGATCCATCAGGAACTCAGCCCACCTGCGCCAGGACTCGACCAAAGCTGTAAGAGTAATTAGTCGACTGCGCCCAGTCGCAAGTTCAAGCGCGGATTCGAGGTGCTCTTGCCCCTCTTGGAACCTCCGGGACCAAACAAAGATTACTCCTAACTGTTGACCCGTGTCCGAAGAACCAAAGTGCTCATGGGCCCTTTTGGCGAATTCAAGCGCCTGATCGGGATCATGCGCCTTCCGGGCGAGGTGACCGGCAAAAAAGTGCGACACTATCGCGCGAGATTCCTCGTTCTCTGCCCTACGCAAGGCCGAACGATACATTGCTGTTGCTTGGTCGACCTGTCCACGAGCTGAATGAATAAATGCCTCCACCCGGTCCACCTCCCAATACTCAGGGTTTAGAGTACGAGCTCTATCGAGGTGTTCCAACGCTTGTTCAATATTTCCGCGCCGAGACGCAAAGAGAGCAAGGCGCAATAGGTGAGCCGTCGGGGCGTCGAGGCTGGAGCGTACCCGCACTACATTAGGAGCCAGTTGCCGTGTTTGCTCATCGGCCCTACGGAGCTCTTCGGACTTACGAAAATCGGCCTCCTGTTTGGCCGTCCGGTCGAGCAACTCTCCGTTGGGGGGATTGATCTTTCGCAGAAACTGCCGCGCCGCCTCTGTTAGTCGCACACGCGATACGAGCGGATTCTCAATATCCGACTCAAGTGAAACCATCGAACCGCTTAGCAAATATTGAACCGCACGTCGAAGTCTGTCTGGGCTAATTTCCGCAAAAACCACCAGCTCGTCATATGTGGCACTTCTATCTAAAGCGAATAGCATTGCGAGCACAATTTTTGGGTCCTCAGCGAGTGAGCGATATACAGATTCGACGCAAAAAGCGAGAAGCTCTTCTTGATTGGCGAGAGCTTCAAGAGGCTGACGGCCAACTTCAACTGATAACACATACCATCTGATCGCAAGAGGGCTGTAACGAAGTCTAGAGACTACTTCGGCCACCGTCTCTGTGGAAAGTACAGCTAGTCGATCCACTCCTCTTGAGCGCGAGAAGTTCCGAAACAGCATCTCGGCGTCTCGACCCTGCAAGGGCTCAAGTGGTATGCGTCTTTCAAACTGACCTACGCCGATCCGGCTAGTGAAGAGATAGGTCACACTCTCAGGAAGAGAGTCATATAGAGCAACGACTTCAGAACCGCTGACCGTTTCCAAATTGTCGATTATGAGGAGAGTGTCGATACCATCGAGTGCACTGGCGAGCTCTCGAATGCCACCCGTAAAACTTTCGTCAATCGCAGTACCTAAGCTCTGCGCAGCTCCCGTAACATCCCGCGCTGCTCCAGCAATTTGTACTACACCATCTGCGGTTAACCTTTCTGTCTTTAGAGAGGTCCAGAGTATACACTCGTAGGGTGAATCGGTATGGTCCAGGATGCTGTATGCGACTTCAAGGGCGACAGCAGTCTTTCCGATTCCCCCTTCGCCTACGATCGTCGTTATCGGCTCCCGACGCCGGAGCAGAAGTTTGATTATTTTCTGACAATCAGAATTTCTTCCCACAAGTCCCGTTTCGTCATACTCGGGGAGCGGAAGATTGTGGAGAACCTTCTCCGAGCTTTTACTAGTCAGCGAGAATGAAGGCTCCCAGTGTGGGTCGGCCGCAAGATGGTCTAGCGTCTCTTTTGTTGACTGCCAATATCGAGTAACAAACAGCCGACAGATACTTACCGCCCGCTCTGCATCTCCCGGAGAGAGCGGGCGCGAATGCATTACCCGGTTTCGAATTCCGACCAAGTCAGACAAGTTTCTTACATTTCCTCTAAGCTCCCTGCCGAGTTCCGCTGGAAGGGAATCTCGATGTTGGTTCAGCAGGTCATACGCTTCCTGCAGATGGAGGAACTCCACGATCGACATGGTGGATTCCGCATCTCCGGAATCCCGACGTGCTGCAACCCTCTCGAACGCCGCGCCCAGGGCAGCCTCTTCAGAATTGTGGTCTAAAACGTAATTTACTATATTGCGTCTCAAGTCACTTTCGAAGGAATCTATGAGAATGTACAAGCGAGATCTCGTCATGCGAGTGTGCATGTCAAGAGGCTGCTTCTCGCCAGTATCAGTATTCACGATCGGACTCCCACCCACGCTAATATCTATTCAATTTGACGTCGACCAAGTGGCGGATAGCACGCTTTGCAAGGTTTAGGTCAATCTCATCTCCTCATTTTGCGAGACGCGGGAATTCTGCCTGAGAAGACCGTTTCCGGTTGAAGGTTCTAAGCAAGCTACAAGAATTTCCGCCGCAGCCGCGCAGAGTGGAGGCACCCAAAGTGGAATGAAGTCGTACGCGAGGAACCAACACTCGCTTCACCTCCCACAGGTTGTCCTGACCTTACCTCAGAGGGTCCTGCTGGCGGGACCTGGATCTTAGAATGCACAATGTCTACCCGCGACATTTGCCAATGCCTCGCTACCTACCGTAGAAGCCCTCAAGCGAGCGTTGCACCCAGGCTGCCCGTTTCTGCTGGTAAGCGGCAGGGCATGACGCGGTTCAACCATGAATGACCGTCGTATCGCCATCAATCACCTAAGGAGCAAGGGACTTTTTAGTGTCGGGTTATTGACATAATATGAGCCTCGGTCGAATGAGCTCCCCAAAGGAGAGAGTCAACTGAAGCAACGCATAGCTGCACATTGACTCCGAAACGGACATTTGCCATATGCCTCTGCTACCCACTCTCGCATTACTTGGTAGCTTGGCTCAGTGAGGAAGCTTAAGCATGGCATTTACGAAAGCCTTATAACGCATCATCTCTCCGAATGGCTCCAGGGCGTTGACCGCTCGCTCGTCCAGGACGAGAAGCTCGACCCGGCCGACTCGCACGACGTACTCGCCCGCCACCTCGCCGCCCTCGCGCGACGTGCGCTACTCGCCGTCGGCGGCGGGGAGAGCAAGCTCGCCCGGCAGGTGGACCTGGCGAACCGCATCGCCGCGCACATCGCGCAGGCCGAGCCTCGTGCCGTCAGCACCGACGACCAGGTGGCCGACGCTCAACGCCTGCTGCACGCCATCGCCGCCCCACCCATCCCGCCGGCCACGCCGGTCTTCCCGATCCGCCCCTCCACGCCGCTGTCCACCGGCGCGCTGCTCGTCAACGGCCGGCACCAACCGCGGATCGGGCACGAGGTCAGCCACGAGATGGCCTCGGCGGACGCGGTCGACCTGCTCTGCGCCTTCATCAAATGGCACGGGCTGCGCATCATCGAGCCGGCGATCACCGATCTCATCGCCCGGGGTGGCCGCGTCCGGGTCATCACCACCACGTACATGGGTGCCACCGACCAGCGAGCGCTCGATCGGCTCGCCGAGCTGGGCGCCGAGGTCAAGGTGTCCTACGAGACGCGGACCACCCGCCTGCACGCCAAGGCGTGGCTGTTCCGACGCGACAACGGCACCACCACCGCGTACGTCGGCTCGTCCAACCTGTCGAAGGCCGCGCTCGTCGACGGCGTGGAGTGGAACGTACGCATCTCGAACCTGGAGCAGCCGCACGTCATCGACACCTTCGAGGCGACGTTCGCCGACTACTGGCACGACTCGGCGTTCGAGACGTACGACCCGGCCAGGGATGCCGAGCGGCTGCGCGTCGCGCTGCGCGGGGAGCGCGCCGACGAGGCACCAACCGAGATCGCGAACCTGGACGTCCGGCCGTTCCCGTACCAGCAGGAGATCTTGAACGACCTCGACGCCGAGCGGGTGGTCCACGGGCGCTGGCGGAACCTGGTGGTGATGGCGACCGGCACCGGCAAGACGGTGGTGGCGGCGTTGGACTACCGCCGGCTTCAGCGGGACGGGCACGTCGACTCGCTGCTCTTCGTCGCGCACCAGGAGCAGATCCTGCGGCAGAGCCGATCCGTGTTCCGTCAGGTCGTGGGTGACGGCAGCTTCGGCGACATGCTGGTCGGCGGCGAGCGGCCACGGCAGGCACGGCACATCTTCGCCTCGATCCAGTCGCTGCACCGGCAGGAGATCGACCCCGAGGCGTACGACATGGTGATCGTCGACGAGTTCCACCACGCCGAGGCACCCACGTACACGCGGCTGCTGGAGCGGCTTCGGCCGCGCGTACTCCTGGGATTGACGGCGACCCCCGACCGGAGCGACGGCGGCAACGTGCGCCGGTGGTTCGACGGTCGCGCGTCGGTGGAGCTGCACCTGTGGGAGGCGTTGGAGCGGCAGTTGTTGGCGCCGTTCCAATATTTCGGGCTGCACGACGAGGTGGATCTGACGCGGGTGCGGTGGAAGCGCGGGCAGGGCTACGACAAGGCCGATCTCGACGGCGTCTACACCGGCAACCACGCCCGGGCGCGGCTCATCCTGCAAGCGGTCCACCGGATCGCCGACGTGGGGCGGATGCGGGCGCTCGGCTTCTGCGTCAGCATCGGGCACGCCGAGTTCATGGCCGACTGGTTCACCAGGCACGGCGTACCGGCGGCGGCGGTGACATCGACGCGCGATCGCGGCGAACGACACACGCTTATCGACCGGTTCCGTAAGCGTGAGCTGCGGGTGCTGTTCACGGTCGACCTGTTCAACGAGGGCGTCGACCTGCCGATGGTCGACACGATCCTGATGCTGCGGCCCACCGAGAGCGCCACGATCTTCCTTCAACAGCTCGGCCGCGGGCTGCGGCTGGACGACGACAAGCCGTGCCTGACCGTGCTCGACTTCATCGGCGGCCAGCACGCCAACTTCCGCTTCGACATGCGGTGGCGGGCGCTGGCCGGGGTGAGCCGGCGGGCCGTCGAGGCGGCCGTACGCGAGGACTTCCCGTCGCTGCCGAGCGGTTGCCACATCGAGCTGGACCGGGTGGCGAAGGAGATCGTGCTCGCCAACCTGAAATCGGCGCTGCCGACGTCGAAGAACGCGCTGGCGGCGGAGCTGCGGCAGCTCGGTGATGTGAGCCTGTCCGACTTCCTGCGGGAAACCGGCCTGGAGATCGAGGACGTGTACCGGTCGTCTGCTGTTGGCGGCTGGGCGGGACTGCGCCGCCTCGCCGGTCTCGATCCTGCACTTGGCGGCCCGGATGATCGTGACCTCGGTCGGGCCATCGGTCGGATGCTGCACGTGGACGACGTCGATCGGCTGGACCTCGTCTGCCAGGTGGCAGCGGGTCAATCGCCCGCTGGTGGGCGGCTGTTGGACATGCTGCACTTCAGCCTCTGGGGGCCGGCGGTGCCGTTGGCCGAGCGCGATGCGCGGCTCAAGCGGCTGTGGGCGGAGCCGGCGCGCTGCGCGGAGCTGCGGCAGGTCGCGGCTGTGCTGCGCGATCGGATTCATCGGGTTACCGAGCGGCCGGCTGCGGAGCGGGTGCCGCTGCGGGTGCACGCACGCTACAGCCGGAACGAGGCGTGCGCTGCTTTCGGCATGGCGAATCCGGGTTCGCTGCGTGAGGGGGTGAAGTGGTTGCCTGCGGAAAAGGCCGATCTCTTCTTCGTCACGCTTGTGAAGTCGGCGGAGCACTACTCCCCGACCACGATGTACGCGGACCGGGCCATCACCGAGCGGCTGTTCCAGTGGGAGTCACAGAGCACGACCTCGGCGGGTTCGGCGACCGGGCGGCGGTATGTCAACCACGTCGCGCAGGGGTCGACGGTGCACCTGTTCGTGCGGGAGACCCGGGTCAGTGACCGCGACCTGGGCGCGCCGCCGTACCTGTACGCCGGGCCGATGACGTACCAGGAGCACAGTGGCGACCGGCCGATGCGGATTCTCTGGGAGCTGGGGCATGCGCTGCCTGCTGACACGTACGCCGCCGCCCGGACAATCGCGGCGTAAACAGATGACAGGGGCCGGCGAGCCATTACCCCGGTCGTTGATCGAGCTGACACAATCGCCAAGTTGTCAGCCGGTAGGAGGCGGCGTGGGCTTCGACTCACTCATGACCGACCACCCGGGGTGGCGGTCCGTCTATGGTCGCCACGTGCGCCTCCTGACCGCGGACAACGAAACGTCTTGGCTGGTCGAGGCGCATGGGCAGGAACTGACCTGGACAACGCTCTCGGGAGATGACCCGACGCCGGCCACAGAGGTCTTCCGGCTTTCCTTATCGGCCCGGTCGCAGGCCACGGTCCTTGACGCCTCCTTGGCAGAGCTCGGTGACGTAGCTAGGCTCCGAAACCCGAGCCTCTGGGACGCACTGGCCACCGCCATCGTCCGTCAGGTCATTCGAGCTGGGCAGGCACGGAAGCTTTATCGCGAGTTCTGCGACCGCTTCGGACCCACCGTCGCACGATCCGATGAGACGGACATCCGCGCTTTCCCATCCCCGGAGCATGTGCTAACTCTGAGCGATGGTGATTTCACTGAGAGTGGGATGGCCTTCAAGCGCCGACCACTGCGGCACGCGGCTGAGGCATTCATGGCACGTGCCGAACAGTGGACGGGCCTTGCCCCATCGGTCCTGGTCAAGGAGCTTCAGACCATCCCCGGTGTTGGGCCGTGGAGCGCTGGCGCTGCCGTGGCCGACTGGAGCAACGACTGGACCCTCTATCCCTACGGCGACCTGGCCGTGCGCACCTGGGCCCGCCACGCCGACCCTGGCACCGCCTGGCCCGCTGACGACTCGACGTTCGCGGCACATTGGCGGCGGGTGACCGGTGACCAACTCGGCGCGTACACCCTCCTCACGCTCGCTTTCGGATGCCGGCAGGTCGGAGCAGTGTGAACAACCGATCCTCGGCAGCCGGTCGGGGGCCCCGCTCGATCTGCTCTTGGTAAACGCGCCGCTGCGAGACTACGCCTTGCGGCCACGGGTCAATGACTTCACGCTGCCGGTCCTGGGGATGGGATACATCGCCACGGCTGCAGCGGCTGATGGCTTCAACGTGGGGGTTCTCGACGGTGAGGCGTCGGGTCTCGGCATCGAGCAGATCATCGGAATCATCGACGAAGCGGCACCACGCTGGGCGGGCTTCAATCTCCTGGCGCCGACCTACGAATTGAGCGCCCGCATCGCCGCGGGGATCGATCCGGCCATCCACGTGATGGTGGGCGGTCACCAAGCCAAGGCCATGCCGCAGGCGGTCATCGGGGATGATCGGTTCCGCCAGCTTGAAGCGCTCGTCGTGGGTGAGGCGGAGAGCCGAGTCGTGGAGCTGCTGCACGACCGCGGCCACCGGTCGCGACTGCCCGGCGTCATGTGGCGCGACCCGATTCTCCGAACGCCGGTGACGGGCGGCATGCCCGGCTCGATGGGACACCTGGCGCCGGACATCAACGCGCTGCCCTTCGTCGACCGCCGATTCTTCGCCGCCGACCCCTACCAACCGGCGGGCGGTCCTCTGGAAGCGGCAATGGTGGGCGCTCGGGGATGCCCATACGACTGTTCCTTCTGCGGCGCGGCGGTCAGCGCGAATCCTGATGTGACCATTCGGACCCGGGACCCGATGAACATCGTCGCTGAGATGGACCAGTTGCATGCCAGCTTCGGGGTGACCGCCTTCCGGTTCGTCGACGACCTTTTCCTCGGCTACGAACGGTTCATCCGCCGCTGCATGGCGGCCTTCACCGAGGTCGACGTGGGCAGTCGGTACATCTGGGACGCGACCGGCCGGATCAACGTCCTTGCCCGCGCCGACGACGCGCTTGTCGAGACCTTGGCGGCTAACGGCTGCCGCGAGGTGGCTCTGGGCATCGAGTCCGGTAGCGAGCGGGTGCTGAACCACATCGGCAAGCGGATCAACCCGGACTTGACACGGCAGGTGGTACGCCGACTCACGAAGGCCGGCATCGGAGTCAAGGGCTACTTCATTCTCGGCTTGCCGACCGAGACCCGCGAGGAGTTGGACGCCACGGTTCGGCACGTCCACGAGTTGTGGGAAATCACCGATGACGCGCCGGGTCGGTTCCGGGCCAGCGTCTTCGAGTTCCGCCCATATCCGGGTACACCCGAGTGGAACCGGCTGCTCGCTACCGGCCGTTACGACCCGGAGCGGCTCCTGGACTACGCCGCGGTCGACCTCACCGACAACGGACTGGACGAAGCAATGCGGGAGCGGGATGAGTTCAACTTCTCGGTCAACCTCCAGTTCGGTGAGGTAGCGGTCGCATACGTTCGGCAAAAGCTGGTCGAGCTGGCTCGGGCTCAGCATGATCGGCTGGTGCGGTCGTGACCGGCCTGTTCGTCGTTGTCGACGGTCCGAGCGGAGTTGGGAAAACCACCATCGCTGCGCTGCTCGTCCGGCTCCTCGCCGATGAAGGTTGGCCGGTGCACCCAACGAAGGAACCGAGCAGTTCGGCGCTCGGCCACACGGCCCGTCACGGCACAGACGAGTACCACGGCCTGGCGCTCGCGTGCCTCGTCGCCGCCGATCGTTACCATCACCTGGAGACGGAAATCCGGCCAGCCCTCAGGGCCGGGAAGGTCGTCGTCTGCGACCGCTACCTGCCCACCTCGCTGGTGCTGCAACGACTCGACCGGGTCGAAATCGACTACATCTGGCTACTCAACCGCCATGCCGATCGCCCTGATCTGACCATCATCCTCACCGGTGACCCGACCCGGTCCCGGACTCGCGCGGCGGAGCGCGGAATTCACAGCCGCTTTCATCGGGGCGGACCGGAGGTGGGCCGGCAGGAACGTGACCTGTACGCGCAGGTGGCTACCGAGCTGAATGAGGCCGGCTTCCGGGTGCACGTGCACGACGTCGGAGAGCAACTCCCGGGCCAGATCGCCGCCGCGCTGCTCGGTGAGATAAGGCGAACCCACGCCGATGTGTCGGATGCTCAGACCGCGACCGCCGACGCTGACCTGATCAGTGAGTCGTAGCTTTCCGTGCTGCGTTCCAACTCAACACCGAGGGAGCGGGCGAACCGATCCAACTCCGCCTGCACCTGCCGCGCCGGCTGGCCGCTGCTGTCCATCACCTCGATCTCGAAGAAGGCTCCGAGCCCGTCCACCTCGTCCAGGCAGAGCACCATGTCGTCGAGCCGGGCGGTACGGCGGGTCTTCACGATCCGTACCGTCGGGTAAAAGCCCATGGCCAGGATCGCCGCGTGCATCTCGCGGCGGCCGAGCACCTCGGTCTCGTGTTCCTGGCAGGCGAGTTCGTTGTCGAGCGGCGTCTTGACGCAGAACAGATGCCGACCGTTCTGGGTACGCAGCCGGGCGAAGGCCCTGCCCTGCTTGCTCTGCCCGTAGCTCCAACCGTTTGCCGCATATGCCTGGTCGTCCTGGTGCGATGCCGCTGAAAGGTCGACTCCTCGGACGGCGAGCGCCCGGATCAGCGCGGCGGGCTCTGTGACCCGATACTTGACCTCGATCTCTCGGATGCCGTCGGTCATCCCGTCTCCCTGGCTGTGGGCCACCGCGTACCGGGCGTACTCAACCACAACGGCGATCTCGCCGGATGACGACACCCCGAACCGCCAATAAACGCGCGAAACAGCAGCACGTGACGACGGCCGAGCGCGCGGTAGCCTTTGCACCGGAACTCCAATTCCCGGCTCAAGAGATGTGTCGCAGTAAGGGCCGGGGACCCGCCCCCACGTGCGGGAGGAGAGGGCGACAGTCGTTGCACGCTGCCCATCTCCAGGAGCACAACCATGGAACTCGGTCTCGGCCTCCCCATCAGCGATCCGCGCCGCCTCACCGACTGGGCACGACGCGCCGAGTCGTGCGGGTTCGACACGCTCGCCCTGCTCGACCGGCTCGCCTACCACAATCCCGAACCGCTCGTCGCGCTGTCCGTGCTGGCCGGCGCCACGTCGCGGATCCGGCTTCAGACGGAAGTGCTGCTCGGCCCGCTGCGCGCCACCGCCCTGCTGGCCAAGCAGGTCGCCACGCTGGACGTGATGTCCGGCGGTCGGTTCACGCTCGGCATCGGCCTCGGCGGCCGGGAGGACGATCACGCCGCCGCCGGCACGCCCCTCGCCGCCCGGGGCCGGCTGCTGGAGGCCCAGCTCACCGAGTTGCGCCGGATCTGGCGCGGCGAGACCTTCCGGGGCACGACCATCGGCCCGCGACCGGAGACGCCGGCCGGGCCACCGGTCCTCATCGGCGCGTTCGCGCCCGCGGCGCTGCGGCGGGTCGCCCGGCACGGTGACGGTTTCCTCTGCGCGGCACCGCTCGCGTGGGCCGGCAGGTTGGTACGCACGGTCCACGACGAGTGGGCCGTCGCCGGGCGCGGCGGCCAGCCCCGGCTCGTCTGTCAGGTGAACGTGGCACTCGGCGCGGCCTTCGCACCGGCCCGCTCGGCCGTCGCCGCCTACTACGGCCGCGACGACTGGGGCGTGCCGATCTCCGATCCGCACGAACTCGCGGACACCGTTGCCGCGTACCGCGACTTCGGCGCCGACGAACTCGTCCTCTACTGCTACGCCGACGACCCGGCCCAGGTGGATGTGCTCGCCGGCGTCCTCGGCCGCGCCTGAAGCACGGGGATGCCGCCCCGGCGAGAGCTGACTCGCCGGGGCGGACCACCTGTCAGACCGGGGCCCGGCTGAGCGGTTCCGGCTCGGTGCGCCGACCACCCCCACCGCCGCCACCGCCGCCGTTGCGCCGCTCGTCGCCGTGGCCCGGCCACCACGCCTTGTGCCCGATCAACCCGGTCAACGCCGGCACGAAGAACATCGACATGACGAACGCGGACAGCACGATCCCGATGGCCACCGCGAAGCCCATCTGCTGGAGGAACGAGATCGGCGCGAGCATCAGCACCCCGAACGTGCCCGCCAGGATCAGCCCGGCCGCGGCGACGGTCGGGCCGGCGTGTTCCACGCCGATGGCGGCGGCCTCGTGCGGTTCGTTGCCCTCCCGTGCTTCCTCGCGTAGTCGGGCGATCATCAGGATGTTGTAGTCCGTGCCGATCGCCACCACGAACAGGTAGAGGATGATCGGCAGCTGGAACGTGACGCCCGGGTTGCCCTGGAGCCCCTGGAACACGTAGACGGTCGCGCCGAGCGTGGCGGCGAAGTTGAGCAGCACCGCGATCACCAGGTAGACGGGTGCGACGAGGCTGCGCAGCAGCAGCCCGAGGATCAGCGCGATCAGGCCGGCAGCCACCGGCAGGATCACCGACAGGTCGCGGTTGTTCGCCGAGTTGATGTCGGCGAAGATCGCGGTCGGGCCGCCCACGAGTGCCTTCGTGCCCTGCGGCGCCTTGGCGTGCAGGTCGTCCCGCAGCTCGTCGCGGACCAGGCTGATCGCCTCGTTGGAGACCGGGTTCTCATCGAGCAGCAGGTTGATCCGAACGACGCTCGGGTCGGTGGTGCTGCGTTCCGCCGGCTGCACCCGGGCCACGCCCGGCGCGCTCGCCGACGCGGCGGCGAAGTCGTTCACCTGCTGGTCGGTGAGGGGGCTGCCGTTGCCGGTGGTCAGGTAGACCTCGGTGGGCGCGAGCGCGCCGGCCGCGAAGCCGCGCTGGAGGTCCTTGGCGGCCCGCGCCGACTCGGTGTCCTGCGGGAAGCCGGCGCTGAAGTCGTAGTCGGCCTTGTAGCCGAGCACCCCGGCGGCGAGCGCGAGGAGCAGCACGCCGGAGGCCGCGGCCACCACGGCGGGCCGGCGGCCGACGAGGGTGCCGAGCCGCCGGGACAGGCTCGCCTTCGGCGTCCGCTGCCACGCCTTCGACGGCCAGAACACCCACCGGCCGAGCAGCGACACGATCGCCGGGATCAGGGTCAGCGAGGTGACGAGCATGACGGCGACGGCGATGGCGAGTGCCGGACCGAGCGAGCCGAAGAAGCCGAGCGAGGCGAGCAGCAGCACCAGGAACGCGACGATGACCGCGCCCGCGGCGGACGTGATGACCTCGCCGACCCGCTGCACCGTGACGATCATCGCGGTGCGCTTGTCGTCGCCGGCGCGCAGCCGTTCGCGGTAGCGGAACAGCAGGAACAGGATGTAGTCGGTGCCGATGCCGAACAGCACGATCAGCAGGATGGTCTGCAGGTCCTGGCTGACGTTGAGGTCGAACGCCTTGCCGGCGGCGGCGACCAGCCCGGTGGTCACGGACATCACCACGCCGATCACCACCACCGGAAGCAGCGCGGCGATCGGGCTACGGAAAATGATCAAGATCAGACCGATGATGAGGACGATGGTGGCCACGCCGACGATCGCGAACGCCGAGTTGAACGTGTCCTCGTTGTCGACGAAGCTGGCCACGTCGCCGGCCACTCCAGCGGTCAGGCCACTGCCGGACAGGTCCGGCCCGAGGGCGGCGCGCATGTCGCGTACGGCGTCGAGCAGGCCCGGATCGTCCGGGGCGTCGGCGTCGAGGCCGACGGAGATGATCTGCACCGACTTGTCCGGCGCGACCGCCTGCGGGCCGGTGAGATAGCCGGAGGTCTGCGGGATGTTGCGGGCCTTGAGCGCCTGGGCGAGCTGCCCGACGCGCGCCTCGTCGGCCGGCGCGAGTGGCTTGCCGTCGCCGCGTTTGACCACGATGGTGGCGGTCGCGGTCGCCGCCTGCGGGAACGCCTTGCTGGCCAGCTCGGTGGCCTGCACCGACTCGTAGGAGTGTGGCAGGAAGCTCTCCTGGTCGGCCGAGGTGATGTCGCTCAACGACGGGCTGGTGGCAATGATCGCGATCGCGGCGAGGAGCCAGCCGCCGATCACCCACCAGGCCTTGCCGACGACGAATCTGCCCAGTCGCTCGAACATGTGTCCCCCGTGATTCGGACTGTGTCATCCGCATCCTACCGTCGGTGACCAATCCTTTTCGGACGCGGCGCGACCTTCCGGTGAAGATCCGGGTGTCGGCGCAGGAGTGTCGTAGGTGGCTCGTAGCCTGACGGGCATTGACCATCACAAGGGAGGCGACGTGCTCGACCACTTCTCCATAGCGGTGCGCGACCTGGGGGCCAGCGGCGCCTTCTACGACGCGGTCCTCGCCCCGCTCGGCGGCCGGCGGATCATGGAGCCGGGCCCGATCGGTTACGGCGTCGACGCGCCCGACTTCTGGGTCGAGCCGGCACCGGCCGACGCCGTCCCGGCACCGCTGCACATCGCGTTCACCGCGCCGGACCGGGCGGCCGTGCACGCGTTCCACGACGCCGCGGTGGACGCCGGCGCCGAGGTGCTGCACGCGCCGAAGGTGTGGCCGGAATACCACGCCACCTACTACGGCGCGTTCGTCCGCGACCCGGACGGCAACAACGTCGAGGCGGTCTGCCACCGGCCGGAGTGAACACGGTGGAGATCGAGCCGGTCGAGCACGCGCCGGTCCGCGCCATCCGCCGGTCCTGGCTGACGCAGCGCTGGCACGACCTGACGTTCCTGCACTGGGCGACGCCGCCGGAGCGGGTCGCGCCGTTGCTGCCCGCCGGCACCCGCCCGGACACGATCGACGGGCTCACCTACGTCGGGCTGATCGGCTTCCGGATGGTCGGGGTGGGGTTCGGCTCCGGGCCGGGCGTCCCGTTCTTCGGCACGTTCTGGGAGACGAACGTGCGGCTCTACTCGGTCGACGGCGCCGGCCGGCGGGCGGTGGTGTTCCGCTCGCTCGACGCCTCCCGGCTGGTGCCGGTGCTTGTCGCCCAGATCGGCCTGCGCCTGCCCTACAAGTGGTCGGCGATGCGCTTGGACCGCGCCGGCGACACGCTCACCTACCGCTGCCGCCGCCGCTGGCCCGGCCCGGCCGGCGCGAGCAGCCGGATGACCGTGCGCGTCGGCCCGCCGATCCCCGAGCCGACGCCGCTGGAGCACTTCCTCACCGCGCGCTGGGGCCTGCACACCCGGGCGTACGGACGCACCCGGCACCTGCCGAACTGGCATCCGCAGTGGCCGTTGCACCGTGCCGAACTGCTGCACCTGGACGACGATCTGGTCACCGCCGCCGGCCTGCCCGCGCCGGACGGGCCGCCGGTGAGCGTGCTCCACTCCCCCGGCGTCCCGGTCGTCTTCGGCGGCCCCACCGCACTCCCCTGAACCGGCCCGACACCAACTCGGCGATACGGCGGCATCAACGACACCGGGATACCACCGCTTCCCCGAACTGGCGAGCGCCGGACGCGGGCCAGCGCGGCACGCGGAACAGCGCGGCACGCAGGGCGAGCGCGGTCAGCGCAGCGGATCGTGGGTGCCGCGCGGGACGTCGGGGCGGCAGCGGCGTACCCGGTCGGCCGCCATCCGGCCGCCCACCGCCAACCCGTGCCGTTCCACCGCGGCCAGCCCGTACGCGCTGCACGTCGGCGTGTAGCGGCAGGTCCCCGGCCAGCGGTGCGACAGCCAGCGCCGGTAGCCGAGGATGGCGGCCCGCCCGGCCCGGTCGACCGCCGGCGTCCGCACCACGCCGGCGGTCACCGAGCCGAGGGTCAGCAGCGTCGAGAAGAGCCCCAGGTCGCAGCAGCCCGGCCCGTCGCAGTCGGGCAGGTCGCAGTCGCACCCGCGGTCCTTCTTCTTTTTCCGGTGGTGCCGCTTCCGCATGATCACGATGCCATGATGCGACACTGCCGCCAGCCGAGGACCAGCCGACCGGAACGGGTCCGGCGAGGTCGGGTCGGAGGCCCGCCGGCTCCCTAACGTCGAGGGCGTCATCAGGAAGGAGCATCGGGTGCTGGATCGGCTCAACCAGGCCATGGACCACCTCGAACAGCGGCTCGACCAGCCGCTCGACGTGGTCGAGCTGGCCCGGATCGCGTGCGTGTCTGAGCACCACTTCCGGCGGCTCTTCTCGGCACTGGCCGGGATGCCGCTGTCGGAGTACGTGCGCCGCCGCCGGCTCACCCTGGCCGCCGCCGACGTGCTCGCCGACCGGGCGTCGCTGCTCGACGTGGCGGTCCGCTGGGGGTACGGCTCGAACGAGGCGTTCGCCCGCGCGTTCCGGGCCGTGCACGGGGTCGGCCCGGCGCAGACGCGGCGCGACGGGTCGGTGCTGCGGTCCCAGCCCCGGATGTCCTTCCGGCTCGTCGTCGAAGGGAGTATCAGCATGGACTACCGAATCGTGACCAAGGACGCTTTCCGGCTCGCCGGCCGCAAGGCCCGGGTGCCGCTGGTCCACGAGGGGATGAACCCGCACATCGTGGCGTTCGTCAAGAGCGTGGACCCGGAGACCGTACGCCGGATCGAGGCGCTGTCCGACCAGGAGCCGCGCGGGATCGTCAACGTCAGCGACGACCTCGCCGGTGACCGGGCGGAAGGCACCGAGTTGGACTACTGGCACGGGGTGGTGACCGGCGCCGAGGTGCCGGACGATCTGGACAGCCTGCCGGTGGAGGCCGGCGACTGGGCGGTCTTCCGCAGCTCCGGCGCATTCCCGCAGGCGTTGCAGTATCTGTGGCGGGACGTGTTCACCCAGTGGTTCCCGTCGAATCCGTACGAGATCCGGCCCGGGCCGGAGATCTCGCAGGTGCGGATCGCCGAGGGCGGCGGCACCGCCGACGCGGAGCTGTGGATCCCGGTACGCCGGGTCTAGCGTCACGCCGCGTCCGCGGCCTGCGCCAACTCCGCGGCCTGCGCCAACGCGGCCGGCACGTCGTGCACGTGGTAGGGGTGCTCGCTCGGCTCGATGCCGGCGAGGAACATCGCGTACACGGCGGCCAGCCGCAGCGGCGCGACCGGCCGGAGCAGGTCGACCGCCCGGCGCGGCTGACAGCCGGGCGCGTCGGCCCGCCACCGGTCGGCCCACTCGTCGACCAGCCGCGCGGCGGCGGGCGCGTCGGGACCTTCGGTGAGGCGCAGGATGTCGAAGCCGGGGTGGCCGACGAAGGCGTCCGCCCAGTCGATGACCACCCGCCGGGCGTCGTCGCCGCGCACGTTGCCGGGGTGCAGGTCGCCGTGCACAAGCGTGTCCGGCAGGCCGCAGTCGCGTAGCCGCCGGAGCCGCTTGTCGAGCCCATCGAGCAGCCTCGCGGCCACCGTCACGTCGTGCCCGGCCAGCCGCTCCCGCACCCACGCACCGAGCCCCACCCCCCGAAGATCGGGTACGCCCGCCGCGACCAGCCGGTCCACCGCCCCCACGCTCCGGAGCTGCACGCGGTGGTGCGCCGCCGCGACCCCCGCCCGCACCCCTTCCCCCGCCCCGTAGAGGTCCTCCCCGGGCACGTCCCCCAGGAGCACCCGCCCTTCCTCACCCACAGCCAGCACCACCGGCCCGGCCTCGATCCCCTCCTCGGTGATCAAGGAGTTCGCGTCCCTGGAAGATCAGCTCCGACACCAACTCCTTGATCAACGGGGCGAGCGCGGAGGGGCGAGCGGGTGGTCAGCCAGGTCAGGACGGTGGGCTCGTGGGGGGCGAAGGTGGGGAGCTGCTTCAGCCACGCCGGGCCCTCGGGGGTGTCCAGGCGCCAGATCGCGGAGAGGTTCCAGGTGCGCTGTTGCGCCACGGCGGTCACCGGGCGGCCGAGGCGGCGCAGCTCGTCGACGGCCCAGGCGACGCTGCGGGCCGGGCCGCCGACCTGCGCCCACGGCTGGCGCAGCGGATGCGGCGCGCGGTCCACGGTCGCCGGTTCCAGGGGTACGCCGCCCGCCGCTCCCGGCCCGGCCGGCGCCCCGATGAGTTGGGCGAGGTAGCGGACGTGGCCGCCGGGTGGGTGCGGACGATCGGCGTCGAGCAGCCGCAGCACGGCCACGTCGACGCCGTGCCGCCGGCGGACGCCGTCGACGATCGACGCGACCTGCTGCCACCACGGGTCCGGCACCTCGAACGGGGGCAACGCGCCGAGCGGCCGGCCGGCGTCGTCGACCAGGACCACTGTCACGGCGCGGGACACGGCCGGACGCTAACCGAGCACCCCTACGGGACACGACTGATTTCCTCCGGGAGCGTTCGGGCGACTCCCGGTTGTCCCGCGGACGGACGACGGACAGGCTGAGGCAATGAGCCTCCTCGATTCCCGGACCGGTCCCGCGTACCGATGGTTGCGGCCGGTCGCGGTGACCGCCGCGCTGCTGCTGCTCGGCTACGGACTGCTGCGCCGAGTCGATTACTTGGACGGGCACAGCGACAAGGGCGCCTGGGCGTGGAACATCGGGCACGGCCAGTTCCTGCTCGGCGTGCTCGGGTTCGCCGCGCTGATCGTCGGGCTGCACGGCCTGCTGCGTACCCGCTCGACCCGGCTGCGGACGCTTGACGACGTGGCCGCGCTGGCCGGCCTGGTCGGCGCCGCCGCGTTCGTCTGGGTGATCCTCGGCGACCTGTTCCCGCGCTTCGCCGACGCGGTGGCCACCCCGGACGTGGTGCTGTTCGGCGGGCCGGTGCTGTTCGAGCTGGGCCTGCTGGTGCTGCTGTGCCGGGCGGCGGCGACGCGGCTGCTGCCGGTGTGGGCGCCGGTGCTGGTGCTGGTCGGGTTCGTGGCGATCGCGGTGGACCTGGACCTGCTACCGGTCGGCGCCGTGCTGGTCCTGGCCGGCCTGCTGCCGCTGCGCGTCCGGGGTGCTAAGCGGGGGCCCCGCCTATACCAAAAGCGTTAAGCGGGGCCCCCGCCTTACCCCTCAGCTCCACACGGTGCGGCGCAGTCCCTGGTGGCCGGCGCACACGTCGGGCTGCCCGCCGGTCCGGCTGATCGTGCCGTCGCGGCACTGCACCAGCCAGCCCCGACCGGACCAGAACCCGGGTACGCACTCGAACCACTCGCAGACCCCGGCGGCCGGCTTGCGGATCCGGTCGCCGCCGCAGTAGTCGTACCCGAAGGGGTTCGTCGGGGCGCCGCAGCGCCGCTCGGCGACGGGCTGCCGGTCGTCGTCGCGCGGCGACGCGGACCGGGTGCCACGGGGCGCCGGGCTGGTGCTGGGCCGCACCTGGACGGCGGGGGCGACCACCGGCGGCGGGGGCGTGCCGGTGGTCGCCGGGGTGGCGGCGGCGGCCCGCTCCGACCCGGCCCGCGTCGGCGGGTCGGACTCGACGAGCATCGCCGGCACGGCAAGCGTGAGCGCCACGCCGACCGCGATGGTCCGCCGGCCACCGGGCACCAGCGTGGAGATCCTGGCCTGGGCCGGGGTGAGCACGGCCGGTCGCTGCGGGCGCAGCTCCGCGTGTTCCTCGATCAGCTCGTCCAGCTCGGCGACGACCGCGGGGCGCTGCTCGATCGCGTCGGCGAAGGCCAGGGTGAGCGTGAACCGGAAGTCGGCCACCGCGCCGGTGGGCAGCAGCAACCCTGAGGTACGCCGTCGGTCCAGCACCTGGATCAGGGTGACCGGCGCGGCCGGGTCGTGGGACAGCCCGGTCATCCTTCCGTACGCCCAGTCGCGCCGGCCGCGTCCGCCGAGCAGCGCCAGGCGCCGGTTGGTGAGCACGGCCAGCCCGGCGTCGACCACCCTGACCCCCTCCGGGCGGCGTGGGCGCAGCACCGGCGGGTCGGGGTCGACGAGCAGTTCGGGGGCCGGGAGCACGGCAGTGTGCCGCACCTCGACAAGTTGCGCGGCGGGCAGCGTCCAGAAGACCACCTCGCCGGGGGCCAGCTCCATCGGCAGGCCGTCGCCGGCCCGGACCGAGCCGTGGAAGGACACCGCGAGGGTACGCAGCCGCCGCAGTTGGTCGTCGCGGCGGCGCCACGCCTCGTCGGCCGCACGGAAGACCCGCTGCCGCCGCTCGTTCTGCCGGTGCGCCCACCGGTAACGCCATGTGGAACCCGTCGAATCAGTCATCGCCACGCCGACTCCTCCGCCGCGCGAGCCCACCATTCGGGGTGTTCATCCCTATCAACGGCACTGCGGGGGTACAAAGACACGCGAAAGTCGCCGATTAGACCGAACGGCTGATTGACCCGCTTCCCGCCGGGCGTCGCTTCGCCATGCGGGCGGGCCGACTCGTCGGTAACGTCAGCCGCAGGGGCGGGGCGTACGCGGCCCCCGGTGACGAGTGGAGGTGCATCGGTGGGCGACCCGACCGTCGTGGTGGGTGTGGACATCGGCACCACGAGCAGCAAGGCGGTCGCGTTCGACACCGACGGGCGGCAACTGGCCAGCCACTCGATCGGCTACTCGCTTGAGGAGCCGAACCCGGGCTGGGCCGAGCAGGACCCGGACGCCATCTACGAGGCCGTGGTCGGCGTGATCCGCGCGGTCGTCGACGAGTTGGGCGCGCCGATCGCCGGCTTGTCGTTCAGCACCGCCATGCACAGCCTGATCGGGCTCGACGCCGAGGGCAACCCGCTCACCCCGTCGATCACCTGGGCCGACTCCCGAGCCAGCGCGCAGGCCGAGCGGCTCCGGGCCGCGCCGTCCGGGCTGGGCCTGCACCGGCGTACCGGCACCCCGGTGCACCCGATGGCACCCCTGCCCAAGCTGGTCTGGTTCGCCGAGCAGGAGCCGAAGCTGCACGAGCGGGTCTCCCACTGGGTCGGCATCAAGGACCTCGTGTTGCGGCGGCTCGCCGAGGCGCTCGTCACCGACCACTCGGTCGCCTCCGCCACCGGTCTGATGGACATCCACCGGCTGGCCTGGGACACCGAGGCGCTGCGCATCGCCGGCATCACCGAGGAGCAGCTGCCCCAGCTCGTCCCCACCACCCACGTGCTGCCCGGGTTGACCGCCGAGGCGGCTCGGGCCACCGGCCTGCCGGCGAACACCCCGCTCGTGGTGGGCGCCGGCGACGGGCCGCTCGCCAACCTCGGGCTCGGCGCGGTGCGGCCCGGCGTGGTCGCCTGCTCGATCGGCACCAGCGGCGCGATGCGGGTGATGGTGGAACGCCCCGGCGTCGACCCGCTCGGCGGCGTCTTCTGCTATGCGCTCACCGAGGACCGCTGGGTGGTCGGCGGCGCGATCAACAACGGCGGGATCGTGCTCCAGTGGGCCCACGACGCGCTCGCCCCGGAGCTGGGCGAGCAGGCCGAGGAGGAACTGCTCGACCTGGCCGCGCAGGCGCCGGTCGGCTCCGGCGGGCTGATCATGCTGCCGTACCTGCTCTCCGAGCGTGCCCCGCACTGGAGCGCGCTGCCCCGCGGCGCGTACGTCGGGCTGACCCACGGCCACGGCCGCCCCCATCTGGTGCGGGCCGCGCTGGAGGGGGTCTGCCAGCAGCTCGCGCTGGTCCTGGCGTCGGTCCGCGCGGCCGGCAACGAGGTACGCGAGGTCCGCGCCAGCGGCGGCTTCGCCCGCAGCCCGCTGTGGCGGCAGATCCTCGCCGACGCGCTCGGCATGCCGGTGCGCTTCCCGGCCGGGCACGAGGGGTCCGGTTTCGGCGCCGCGCTGCTGGGCATGCAGGCGCTCGGTCTGATCCCCTCGATCGAGGTCGCCGCCGACCTGGTCCAGATCGACGAGACGGTCCGCCCCGACCCGGCCGCCGCCGCCACGTACGGTGCGCTGCTCCCGCTCTTCTCCGAGCTGTACGACGCGCTCGTGCCCACGTTCGCGTCGCTGCGACGGTTGGCCCCGAGCCTGCCGCCGGAGCCACCTCCCACCGCTCCTCCCCGCTGACCGAACAGAGGTCGTGATCGCCGTGGTAACACTGCTCGCCGCACCGGCGGAACCACTCACCAACGCCGGCAACACCCAACTCGTCCTCGCCGCGCTGCTCGGCATCGCCGCGGTGGTGCTGCTCATCGCGTGGGGCAAGGTGCACCCGTTCCTGGCCCTGATCCTCGGCGCGGCGGTGCTGGGCGTGGTCGCCGGCGTCGCCGCCGACAAGATCGTCACCTCGTTCAGCGGCGGGGTCGGGTCCACGGTCGGCGGGGTCGGCCTGCTGATCGCGCTCGGCGCGATGATCGGTGGCATGCTGGCCGAGTCGGGCGGGGCGGACGGCATCGTCGAACGGGTGGTCGCCCGGGTCACCGGCGGCGCGTTGCCCTGGGCGATGGCCGGTGTGGCGGCGCTCATCGGCCTGCCGCTCTTCTTCGAGGTCGGCGTGGTGCTGCTGGTGCCGATCGTGCTGCTGGTGTCCCGCCGGGTCGACGTGCCGCTGATGAAGATCGGCATCCCGGCGCTGGCCGGCCTGTCGGTGCTGCACGGCCTGGTGCCGCCGCACCCGGGCCCGCTTGTCGCGATCGACGCGCTCGGCGCCAACCTCGGTCAGACCCTCGCCTTCGGCCTGCTGGTGGCGATCCCCACGGTGATCATCGCCGGCCCGGTCTTCGGCAACTTCATCGCCCGGTACGTGCCGGCCACCGCGCCGGAGGCGCTGCTGCCCACCCGCCGCGACATCGCGGTCGCCGCCGATCGCAGCCCGACCCGTCCCGGGGACGGCCGGGCCGACGCCGACGGCGACCTGGTCACCGAGGACGACCTGATCAACCCTGGCGCCGGCCGTCCCGGCGCGTCGATCGACGAGCCGGTCGGGCCGCGCTCACGCCGCGCGCCGGCGCTCTGGGCCGCGGTGGTCACCGTGCTGCTGCCGGTGGCGCTCATGCTGCTGCGGGCCATCGGTGAGCTGACCCTCGACGAGGGCACCGCCGGCCGCAAGACGCTGGACATCATCGGCACCCCGATCGTCGCCCTGCTCGCCGGCGTCATCTTCGCCATGATCTTCCTGGGCTACCGGACCGGCTTCAGCCGCAGCCAGGTCTCCGGCTTCCTGGGCGGCTCGCTGCCGGCGATCGCCGGCATCCTGCTGATCGTGGCCGCCGGTGGCGGCTTCAAGCAGGTGCTCGTCGACGCCGGTGTGGGCAACCTGGTCGCCGACGCCGCCGAGGGCGCCAACCTGTCGCCGCTGCTGCTCGGCTGGCTGGTCGCGGTCGGCATCCGGGTCGCCACCGGCTCGGCCACCGTCGCCACGATCACCGCCGCCGGCATCGTCGCGCCGTTGGCCGCCACGCTCCAGGGCCCCGAGGTGGCGCTGCTGGCCCTGGCGGTCGGCTGCGGGTCGCTGTTCTTCTCGCACGTCAACGACGCCGGCTTCTGGCTGGTCAAGGAGTACTTCGGCCTGACCGTCGGGCAGACCATCAAGAGCTGGTCGGTGATGGAGACCATCATCTCGGTGGTCGGTTTCCTCGGCGTCCTCCTGCTCGACGTCTTCGTCTAGCGCGGCTGCGGCTGCGGCTGCGGCTGCGGCTGCGGCTGCGGCTGCGGCTGCGACAACGAACGACGGGCGACGGAGACCTGCGCGCCGCCTACAAACTTGATGGCGTAGATGGATCGGCATGTCAGCCATCGGCTCCCGCAAAACGGCGCGGCAGCACGGTCGCCATGCTGATCCATTCGCGCCATCAAGTTTGTAGGCAAAGCTCGCGCAGCTCCACCTCGGTCAGCCGGGCCGGCGAAGGGCCGGCGAAGGGCCGGCGAAGGGCCGGCGAAGGGCCGGCGGTGACCCAGGCACACGTCTCCGACCTGGGCGGCCCCGGCCCTCGGCAGACTGGTCAAGTGCGCGGCCTGGGTCCCGGCATCCACTCCACCGGCCTTTGGCCGCACGGCGGTCGAGGCCACAACCCGGACGCTCGCCGTGACCTGGTCGGCGTCCGGCTGAGAACCCCCGGCCGGTCGTCGTGCCACCGACTCGGGGCGCCCAGCCGGCGTCAGGCCCGGCTGATCGCGTTGGCGTGGATCGCCTCGTTCAGAAAGGCCGCCATCCCGGGCCGGATCGCCTCGAAGTACGCGGTGAACCGCGGGTCCGCCACATACATGTCGGCCAGGCCGGTGTGGAGTTCCAGCGGGCAGTCGTACCACCACTCGGTGATGAGCTGCCGGTGCTCCTCGGCCAACGCCATCGCCTCCGGGCCGTCGGCCGGCGCGCCCGACTCCATCAGCGCGGCGAACCGCCGCCCCCAGTCCTCGTTCACCTCCTTGTTGCGCAGCCAGTCCTCCTTCGAGTAGCGGCTGGCCCGCTCCTGCGACTGCCGGTACGCCTCCGTGTCACCCCAGCGCTGCTGGACCTCCTCGGCGTGGTCGTCCGGGTTGAAGTCCCCGAACACTTCGAACCGCTCCTCCGGCGTCAACCTGATGTCCAACTTTCTCGCCTCCATCGCGCGTTCGATCGCCGCCACCATCTCCTGGAGCTTGCCGATCCGCCCGGACAGCAGCTCGTGCTGCCGGCGCAGGTGCGCCGCCGGGTCGGCGTGCGGGTCGTCCAGGATGCCGGCGATCTCGTCCAGCGGGAAACCCAGCTCGCGGTAGTAGCGGATGAGCTGAAGGCGGTCCAGGTCCGCGTCGTCGTAGCGGCGGTAGCCCGCCGGCGTGCGCCCGCTCGGCCGCAACAGCCCGATCTCGTCGTAGTGGTGCAGCGTGCGGACCGTCACCCGGGCCGCCCGCGCCACGTGTCCCACCGTGTACGCCATGATTCCCCTCCCTTCCACCGCCAAGGCTCCCGCCTCCCGCAGCGTGAGGGTCAAGTCACCCGGAGGAGATCTTTTCGTGGACAAGCGTGGGGAGCAGGTCGGGCAGGGCGGTCGGACGGCCGTACCGCCAGCCCTGACCCTGCCGGCAGCCGATCGCGGTGACCGCCGCGTGCTGCGCGCCGGTCTCCACCCCCTCGGCCACCACCGCCAGGTCGAACGCGCCGGCCAGCCGGTTGACCATCTCCACCGTGGCATACGCGCGGGCGTCGCCGGCATCCAACCGGGACACGAAGGAACGGTCGATCTTCAGCTCGGTGGCGGGGATCCGGTGCAGGTAGCTCAGCGAGGAGTAACCGGTGCCGAAGTCGTCGATGGCGATGCGGATGCCCAGGTCACGGAGCTGCGCCAGCCGGTCGAGCACCGCCTCGCTGCCCTCGATCAGCGCCGACTCGGTGAGTTCGAGCGTGAGCGCCCGGGGCGGCAGGCCGGCGGCGCCCATCGCGCCGGTGACCGTGGCGATCAGGTCGGGTCGGCACAGGTGGGCGGCGGCGATGTTCACCGCCACGGTCACCTCGGGCGCGCGCTCCCGCCAGGTCGCGGCGGCCCGGCACGCCTCGTGGATCACCCACCGGTCGATGGCCAGGATGAGCCCGGTCTCCTCGGCCAGCGGCAGGAACCGCGCCGGGGTGAGCACGCCGAGCCGGGGATGCCGCCAGCGGACCAACGCCTCGGCGCTGCGTACCGTGCCGGTGGCCAGGTCGACGATGGGCTGGAACTCCATCAGCAGTTGACCCTCGTCGACCGCGCGGCGCAGGTCGGCGATCAACTCGGCCCGGCTGACCGCCGACTCGCGCAGCTCCGGCGTGCACGTCCGGTACGCGGACTTGCCGGCCGCCTTCGCCGCGTACATCGCGATGTCGGCGTCGCGGAGCAGGTCGGTGTGCGAGCTGTGCTGCGGGCCGTACTCGGCGATGCCGATGCTCGCCGACGGGTGGACGCCGAGGTCCTCCTCGCCGGGCAGCGGTTCCAGGGCGGTGAGCAACCGGACGGCGAGCCGCTCGGGCGGCACCGGCCGGTCCCCGGCGACGAGCACGGCGAACTCGTCGCCGCCGAGCCGAGCGATCATCCCGTCCGGGCCGATCGCGTCCCGCATGCGCTCCGCGGTGGTGGTGAGCAGCCGGTCCCCGGCGGCGTGCCCGAACCGGTCGTTCACCTGCTTGAAGCCGTCCAGGTCGAGCAGCACCACGGCGACCGGGCCGCCCTGGCGCAGCGCGCGGCGCAGCCGCCGGATGAAGGTCAGCCGGTTGGGCAGGCCGGTGAGCTGGTCGGAGTAGGCCAGCCGGCGCAGCCGGGCGACCAGCCGCAGGTTCTCGTTGGCGGCCAGCCCCTGCCGCAGCGCGAGCACCCCGAGCAGCGCCATCATGCCGACGAAGACCAGGTGCGGGGTCTGCCCGGTGGGTCGCCGGGACAGCATCACGGCCACGATCGCCCCGCCGACCGGCAGGTACGGCAAGGCGACCCGCCACCACGGCGGCAGCGGCGACTCGCCGGCGGCGTCGTCCTCCCCCTCCCCGCCGCCCGGCGGCGGGTGGCCGGTGGCCAGGCCGACCAGCAGGTAGCTCAACGGCCAGCAGACGTCGACCGGATGCCCCGGCGCGTAGTTGCCGTGCGCGACCAGGGAGACGTAGACCGCGTCGGCGCCGGCCCGGATGGCCAGGCCCGCGCCGATCAGGGTGAGCGCCCGCCACATCGGGCGGCCCGGCCCGGCGACCGCCACCAGGATGGTGAGCTGCATCAGGTCGAACATCGGGTAGAGCAGCCCGAACGTGCGCAGCGGATCCGACACGTCGGAGTCGGCGAGGTCGCGGAACACCACCACCCAGCCGACCGGGATGAGGGCCAGCGCGACGATCACCCCGTCGAGCAGCGTACGGGCCTGTCCGACCAGGCTGCGCCCGCCGGCCCGGGAGAAGAGCAACGCGGCGGTGCCGGTGACGATCCCGGCGGTGAAGAGCCCACCGACAAGCGGCGTGTGGGGCAGCTCGATCCCGCCGAGCCGCTCGACCGTCCACACCGTACGGCCGAGCGCGGCGAGCATCATGGTGACGGCGAGCAACGCCCAGAACCGCCGCAGGTTGACCGGATGCCGGCGGGCCGCGCCGACGCAGAGCACCGCCGCCCAGCTCGACACCGCCATCGCGCCGAGGTCGCTCACCAGGGCCGCGCCGGGCAGGCCGGCGACCAGCCAGGCCATCTCCCCGAGTACGACGACGACGGCCGCGACGAGTCCGACACGGCCGGTGAGCGGTGGACGGGCCGGCGCCGCGGCGGCGAGGCTCACGTCGTGCGGGGGGACAACGATGCGCTCCGGCTCTCTTCCAGACGTGCGCCCTCGGCGACGAGGACCGGACGGCGGACGACGAACGGCGCAAGCCTAGTCAGCACCGCGTGCCGCCGCCAGGGTCGTGGGGTGTCGGTCACCGGACGTGACGCGGGCCGCCTCAACCAGGTGGAGACGGCCCGCATCCTCAGTGGACTTCAGTGCCAGTCACCAGCGGCGGGTGCTGTCCGGCCAGGAGTCGTACGGCCGGGCGGAGAGGATCGCGTCCCATCCGCCGCTGGCCGTGCCGGTCGGCGTGTACGCGGTCAGGTCGGCGCCGCTGCCGTCGTACGGCGAGGCGTCGAGGTAGCCGGTCACCACGCCGTTCGCGTCCCGCCGGTAGTAGGCGCCGTTGCCGGGCGAGAACATCGAGGTGAATCCACCCCAACCGCTGGCCGCCAGGTCACTCCGGGCCCACGGCGCGGTGCCCGTGGCCATCTTGTACATGGCGAGCTTGCTGTCGTTGGTGGTGCCGATGATCCGGTCCTTGCCGGCGGTCGCGAGCGTGGGCAGGTTGAAGCCGCTCCCGCTGTTGTAGACCGCCACGCCCACGAGGTCGGCGGCGACGGCCGGCTTCGCCTTGGTGACGGTGTAGCGGCGCAGGATCGAGCCGCCGGCGATGCCGTACAGGGTGCCGAACCCGTCGTACACCAGGCGGTCGTGGCTCCAGCCGCTGCTGGAGCCGGTGACGGGGGTGCGGGTGAAGGTCAGCGGCTGGGTGCCGGTGACATCGACCCGGTGGAGGGCAGCGCCGTCGGTGACGAGCAGGGTGTCCGAGTTGAGCGTGGCCAGCGCCTTCGGGGTGAACCCGAGCGTGGCCCGGGAGACCGTGCTGGCCACCTTCTGACCGGTGACCGGGTCGAGCGCGGTGTAGGAGATCCGGCCGTCCGGCCGGGCGCCGAAGACCGACACGACGCCGGTCCACGGCCGGGCCGACAGCAGCACCTGGTTCCACCCGCTGGTGCTGACCGGGGTGCTGAACTTCGTCAGGTCGGCGCCGCTGCCGTCGACCGGGTTGGCGTCCCGGAACCGGTCCAGGCCCCCGGTCGAGGTGCGGGCGAAGTACCAGCCGCCGCCCGGCGAGAGCACGTGGGTGTAGCCGGCCCAGCCGGTCGCCGCCAACGAACTGCGGGAGAACGACTCGCCGGCCACGGCCGCGCCGTTGATCCGATAGGACGTCAGCTCACCGGTGGCGACCTGGCCCAGCACCCGTCCGGCGGCCGGCGAGGTCAGCGACACCTGGGTGAACCCGCTGTTGGCGACCGTGACGGGGCGGGTCAGGTCGTCCCGGCTGGCCGGCTTCGCGGTGGTCACCGTGCGCCGGATCAGCTCCCCGTCCCGACTGTCGACGTAGTACAGCGATCCGTAGCCGTCGTAGGTCATGTTGACGAAGGGTGACCAGCCCGGGTCCACCGAGACCACGTCGAAGGTCAACGGGTCGACGCCGGTGACGTCCACCCGGCGGAGACGACCGCCGCTGTCGATGACCAGGATGGTGTCGGCGTTCAGCGTGGCCATTGCCGTCGGCGTGAAGCCGAGCGTCGCCGCGGACACCCGGTTCGCGCGCAGCTCGCCGTTCGCCGCGTCGATCGCGCCGTAGGTGAGCTGGCCGGCGGCGGTCAGGCCGAAGATCTGCACGTCGGCGGTCTGCTCGCGGATCCACGCGCCCAGGTCGTCGACCCGGGTGACGGTGGCACCGTCGCGGGTCTCGGTCTCGCCGAGGCAGCCCTTCTGCCAGGACGTGTTGCCGATCGCGGCGAGCTGCGGGGCGCCGCCCACGGTGCGGAACGCCGGACCGCCGGCGTCGCCCCGGCAGAGGGTGGCCCCGGCCGACGCGCCGGTGACGTCGGCGGTGGCCGCGTCGACGCCTTGCACGGTGAAGTCGGCCGCGTGCAGCCGGTCCGGCACCCACTCGGTGGCGGTGCGCCCGTAGCCGGCGATGGTGAGCGTCTCCGACGCGGTGGGCGCCGTGGTGGCGAGCGCGACCGGGGCGACGCCGGTGATCGGGTCGGCGAGCCGGAGCAGCGCCAGGTTGCGGTCCGGGTGCGGGAGGACGGCGACGGCGGCGCGCTCGTGACCGGCGGTGGAGGTCAGGTCGGTACGCCCGACGAGCACGGTGGTCGGGCGGGCCGGCGCCCCGGCGGCGGCCGGCGTGCTGCCGTCGGTGAGGCAGGACTTCGCGGTGACCACGAAACTCGGGTCGACGAGTGCGCCGGTGCAGGCGCGCAGGTCACCGAAGGTGATCTTGGCGGTGAAGGCGTGGACGCCGTCGGGCACCGGGGTGGCGCCGCTGACGGCCGAGGCGGCACCGCCGCCCAGCAGGGTCGAGACGGTGACCACGCCGAGGAGAGCGGCTCCCCACCGGCGGGTGGCATGAACGTTCAACGAATCCCCCGTTGATCGGACCGGCACGGACCGGGGGCTCCGGTCCGGGTCCGCAGGATGTTAGCGGTCCGACACGCCGCGTGTTGCACGCCGGAACATAAGGGATCAAGAGCGGCATCCGCTCAGGACCACGCCTCCGCCGGCGGCGGGTCGCCGGGATCACCCGGCGCGCCCGGCGGCCCGCCGTGCGTCCACGGTGTCTCCTCCGGCGCCGGAAACGCGCCGCCCGGCAGGAAGCCGTCCGACAGGCTGGTCAGGCAGATCCGTTCCCCCACCTCGGGCACACTGCCCGGCGGCGCGGTCAGCCCGCGCCCCATCCCGCCGGACAACTCCACCACCACCTCGGTCTTGCCGTCGCCGCCCGGGGTCACGAACACCACCTTCGCCTTCTGCCCCGGCCGGGCCGGCGACCACAGCGTCGCGCCCACCGGCATCGGCACCGGCTCGGTGGTCACCACCTGGATCCGCGGGCGCAGCACCGGCCGCTTACCGGAGTCGTCCACCCGCTTCGGGTCGGCGAGCGTCACCTCGCCCACGAACGCCTCCCCGGCCAGCCGGTGCTCGGCCATCACCAGCGGATCGTCGTACGCCCGCTGCACCGACCACGCGGTCAGCGCCCGCTCCAGCCGCTGCAACCGCGACGCCGCCACCACCGCGCCGTCGCGACGCGGCTGCGGACCGCCCCCGGCGTCCACGTGCTCGGCGTACGCGGAGAACGCATCCCGGTCACCGGCCCACCGGCCCGCCACCCGCGCGCCCGGCGGCAGCGCCCGCAGCAACCCGACGCCGCGCCACATCAGCTCCCAGGTGGGCGCGAGCTGCCCGCGCACCAGTCCGACAAGCTCGTCGTACGCCACGGCGCGAGCGGTCGGGTCGCCCTCGGTCCCGGCGTACGCCTCGATCGCCGGGGCCAGCCGGTGGTTGTCGAAATCCGGGTCGGTGGCCGGACCGGCCGGCGGGCACGATGCCGGATCCTCGGCCCGGGCCGCCGCCTCGGCGCCGGTGAACCCCGGCGGCGGGTCGAGCCAGCCGAGCACCGCCGGCAGGTGCAGATCCTCCACCGCGCTCTGCCCGGTCGCCCAGTGCAGGGTCAGCGCCTCGGTCAGCGCCACCAACGCCGACGAGCCGGGGTGCTCCGCGCGCTCGGCGAAGAACGTCAGCCAGCGGCCGAGCAGCGGCACCGACGGGTGCACCGGATAGTCGCCGTCCGGGCGGCGGAACCGGGTGGACCGGCCGAACAACCGCAGGAACGTGACCCCGGCCGGGTTGGGCACCAGCAACTGCGGGGCGTCGACGTACCGGTGGCGGACGTCCCGGCCCCGGTCCACCGCCACCGCCTCGGTCACGCCACGGAACGAGTCCAGGTAGGGCAGGACGACCCCGGCCAGCTCGGCGGCGAAGGCGAACCGCTGATCGCGGTTGCGGGGCTGCGGCACGACGAGCAGCCGGGCCTCGTCGGGCGCGGCGCCGACCAGGGCGGCCAGCGGGGCGTTCGCCTCACCGGCCAACGCCAGCGGCACCAGCACCAGGGGCCGCTGGGCCAGGTGCAGGTGCCGGACCGTGGCCACCGGCTGCGCCCGCCCGGCGGCGACCGCCTGCGCCCGGGCCAACGCGCGCAGCGTGCTCACCGCAAGTCCTCGACACGAGGCCCGGTCGCCGGCCGGCGCGCGCTTCGGGGCGTACTCACGCGCGGTTCCCAGCGCGGGTCTCGGCGCGTACTCACGCGGGGTTTCCGGCGCGGGCCTCGGCGCGCAGGCGCGCCGCGGCCCGGAGCAGCGCGGCGGCCTCCGCCTGCTCCGGGTCGGGGGCGCGTACGCCGTCGGCGAGCGCCAGCACGTCCGCCACCTCGACCACCCCGCCGAGCGCCTCGCGGACCGGCCGACCCAACGCCTCGGTCCGGTTGCGCGCCTCGTGCCGGCAGAAGTAGGCAAGCTCGCAGGCGGCCAGGCACTCCGGGGCGTACCGGGCCGGCACCTCGTGCAGCGCGGCGGCCAGCGTGGCCGGGTCGGCCGCCGGGTCGGCGGTGAAACCGGCCGGTACGGCGGCCAGCAGGTCGTCGACGCGGGCCATCCGGGCCAGTTGGCGGCGCAGCACCAGCAGTTGTCTACGGACGTCGAGCAGGCTCGCCACCGGCCGGTTGGCGAAGTCGCGCGGGCAGATCAGCACCACCTCGTGCGAGACCAGCTCCGGGTCGTGTCCCTCGGCGGCGAGCAGCTCGCGCAACGCCAGCACGTAGACGGCGGACTGGATGGCGGCGGCGGCCACCTTCGCCGGGTCGGCCTGCCCGTCGATCACCGGGAACGACTTGATCTCCACGACGTGGAACCGGCCGCCCAGCCGGGCAGCCACCAGGTCCGGCTCCAGGTGCACCCGCCGGCCGGCCACCTCCAGCCCGAGCAGCGGATGGTCGAACAACGCCGGGCCGTCACCGCCGGCGGTCAGCGCCACCCGGGACCGCTCCGGCCGATCGTCGTCGCCACCGAGGTCGGTCCAGGTCGCACCCGCCGGCACCGGTACGCCGAGCCGCTCCGCCACCAGGCGCAACAGCTCCACCCCGCCGTCCGCCTTGACCTGCGCCTCGAAGGCGTTGCCCCGGGTGATCGCGAAGCGGGACTGCCCGAACCGGGCCGGGAAGCCGAGTCGCTCGGCGAGCGCCGGCTTGTCCGCCCCCGCGCTGTCCAGCACGGCCCGCCGGGTGCAACCGGGGTTGCCGGTCAGCGCGGCGATGGTGCGGGCGTTGTGCCGCCGCGGCGGCCCCCCACCCCGAATCTCCCCCAGCCGATCTTCCACCCCTGAAGTGTAAGGAGGGGCCCCCGCTTAACGCCTCCGGTAGAGGAGGGGGCCCCGCTTAACACCCACTGGGACGGTCAACGGTCGGCGGAGCGGTTCCAGGGGGAACGCGGGGACGACGCGCCCGCCACCGGCCGGCGGCGACGACGGTGCCGGCGGCCGGGCGTGCACGGTGGGCGGGTGGCGGTGTGCACCGGTACGACGGGCGGGGTGACCGGCGGCCGGCCGATCAGCCAGCAGAGGAAGTTGGTCACGGTCAGCCGACCGGGAGGCGCTCGGCGTCGGCGCGGGAGATGTCGTACTGGGCGCCGCAGAACGTGCACTGCTGCGCGTAGCGGGTGCGTACCGGGATCAGGGGGATGAAGAAGAGGCTGAACTTGGTCACCCGCCGGGTGATCACCTGTGCGGCGTGGTTGCCGCAGTGCCGGCAGACCTGGTTGACGACACCGGACCGGTCGACCTTGGTCCGCAGCCCGAAGATGAAGAACATCGCCCGCCATTACCCACCCGAGGCAGGTGTTAAGCGGGGCCCCCGCCTATACCGAAAGCGTTAAGCGGGGGCCCCTCCTTACACCCTCAGAGCCAGATGGGGTGCCAAGTGGGGAGTTCGTGGAAGCGACGCAGCTCGGCCAGGCCCGCCACGGTGCCACTCCACGCCGCGTACGGGGGGTTGCCCTCGTCGAAGCCGGACTGCACGAACGTCAGCTTCGTCCGGCCGCCGGACTCGGCCAGCTCCCAGTTGGTCACGCCGGTCGGTCCCCAGTCGATCGAGATGGCCCGGCCCGGGGTGACGTCAAGCACCTTGGCCGCGTAGCCGCTCTCGAAGCCGCCCATCGCGTACCGGCCGCCCTCCCACGGCTCGATGCCGATCGGGTAGCCGAACCAGGCGCTGGCCTGCTCGGAGTCGGTGAGCGAGGTCCACACCTTGTCCATCGGCGCGTCGATCAGCAGCTCGCCGCGCAGGTCGGCCGAGGTGAAGTCGGTGCGCGGCAGCAGCGGACGCCCCTCCAGGTGGGCGTTGAGGTTGGCGATGGACAGCGCCCAGTACGTCTGGAGCACGCCCCGGATGGTGCTGCCGTCCATCGCCTCGGCGAAGGTGAAGTGGCTCTGCCGCAGCGTCAGCAGCGTGGCCTCGCCGTCGGGCGCCAACTCGATCTCGGTGGTGGTCTCGACGCCGTCGAGCGTCCAGGCGAAGCGCAGCGTCTTGTCGTCGGCGTGCAGCAGTCGCTGGTGTGGCGCGTCGCCCTCGGGTGTGAAGCGGCCCCAGAACTCGTACCGCCGGGGCAGGTCGACCTCGGCGTGCTCGGCCAGCCACACGCGTAGTTCGGCCGGGTCGGTCAGGGCCCGGCGGACGGTCGCCACATCGGCGGCGAGGCGGGCGCGGACGATCATCGGCTCACTCATGGTTGTCACCTTTCGGGTAGCAGGCCACGGCGAGTTTGAAGGCGTCTCCCTCGACGCCGCCGTAGCGGGTGAACAGGTCCCGCAGCGTCGTCTGCAGGTCGTGCAGGAATTCCTGGCGTCGCTCGGCGGGCACCCGGATCTCACCGGAGACGCCGATCGACGGCAGTTCGGGGGCGGCGCGATCAAGCGCGGCGATGTCGGCCTGGACCTCTTCCATCAGGTCGAGCAGGTAGCCGAGGCTCAGCTCGTCGCGCACCCGGCGCCCGTCGCCGATCCGGCCGACCAGCCGGGGGGAGAGCCAGTAGGACCGGGCGACGGCCTGGTAGATGCCTTCGGTGATGCCGCGCACCCGCCGTTCGGCGACCTGCTCGGCCAGCCCGGCCGCGACCAGCTGCTTGACGTGGTAGTAGACGCGTTGCGGCGTCTGCTCCAGCCGGGCCGCGACCTCGGTGCAGGTGCGGGGCTCGGCGAGTTGCCGCAGCACTTCGATGCGTTGCGGCTTGAGCAGGACTTCGGCCTGCTCACGTTCTTCCAGGTACAGGACATCTCTCATGGCAAAATCAGTTTGAACGTACAAAACTTCTTTGTCAATAGGTTCGACGAGAGGCCGCGCGGTCCGCGCGGCCTCTCGTCGGTACGGGTCAGGGCGTCCAGTCGGGGCGCAACGGGTAACCGTTGACCCCCTCCGGGCCGTTCTGCGTGGCCAGCACCTGGTGCAACTGGATGCCGTTGCGCTCGAACGCCATCCGGGAGCCGGCCATGTAGAGGCCCCACACCCGGGCGGTGCCCGTGCCCACCTCGTTCACGCAGAAGTCCCAGTTGTCGACCAGGTTGCGGCACCAGCCGGCGAGCGTCAGCGCGTAGTGCTGGCGCAGGTTCTCCTCGTGGTGCACCTCGAACCCGGCGTCGTGGATCTCGCTGATCAACCGCCCCGGGCCGGCCAGCTCGCCGTCCGGGAAGACGTACCTGTCGATGAACGCGCCGGAGCGGTGCGGGGCGCGGTTGTCCGCGCGGGTGATGCAGTGGTTGAGCAGCCGCCCGCCCGGCTTGAGCCGGGACCTCAGCGCGCCGAAGTAGGCCGGGTAGTTGCGCACCCCGATGTGCTCGGTCAACCCGATCGAGGAGATCGCGTCGAACTGCTCACGCGGCGCGTCCCGGTAGTCGAGGTGCCGCACCTCGGCGAGATCGCCCAGCCCCTCCCGCTCGATCGCGGCCTGCGCCCACTCCGCCTGCGCCCGGGACAGCGTCACGCCCAGCGCCTTGACACCGTATTCCCGGGCCGCGTGCCGGACCATGCCGCCCCAGCCGCAGCCGACGTCGAGCAACCGCATCCCCGGCTTCAGCGCCAACTTGCCGGCGACCAGGTCGTACTTGGACCGCTGTGCCTCCTCCAACGTGTCACCCGGGCTGCGGAAGACCGCGCAGGTGTACGTCATGGACGGGCCGAGCACCTTCTCGTAGAAGGCGTTCGACACGTCGTAGTGGTGGGAGATCGCCGTGCTGTCCCGCACCCGCGAGTGACGCAGGCCCGTCATCACCCGCCGCCAGCGCGGCGCCGCCTCCTGCGGCGGGGGCGGCGGCGGTCGGAGCCGCTCCCAGCCCAGCCCCCGGACCAGGGCAAGCGCGTCGGCCACCGGCGGCATCCGCAGCGGCATCTCGTCCTTGAGCACCCGCAACGCCTCGTACGGGTCGCCCGGGTGCACGCCGTCGAGGCCCAGGTCGCCGCTGACGTAGGCCCGCGCCATGCCCAGGTCGCCGGGCGCGGTGAGCAGGTAGGACAGGCCCCGCTCGGTGCGGATCGACAGGGTGATTCCGGCGTCGGCCGGGCCCACCTCGCTGCCGTCGTACGCGGTGACCCGAACCGGCAGGTCGCCGCTGGTGACGGCGCGGATCACGTCCGCGACTGTGGGTCCGGTGCGCCGGCCGCCCGACGGCGGGCCGGCGGGGGCGCTCGCCGCCCCTGGTGTTCGGTCGGTCAGACTCATGCTCGGGATACCGCCTTCTCGTACAGTCCGGTGAGTCGGTGATCCGGGTCGTAGCGGTCCTTCACGGCGCGCCAGGTCTCCCCGCCGTAGAGCCGGTCGAACGCGGCCCGGTCGTAGTACGCGTCGGAGTAGAGCGACTTGTGGCCGCCCGTCTCCGACACCATGTGCTCGATCTGCCGGTTCACATCCCCGTCGGCGGCGCCCGCCGCGATCGGCACACTTCCCCAGAAGCCGATGTTCACATAGGTCTCGCCCGGTTGGAGCGGATATAACGGCCAGGCCCGGGCCGATCCCGGGCCGGCCGGCTCACGCAGCCGCAGCGGGCAGAGCCACACCGGGTTCATCTTGACGTTGCCCGCGAACCAACGCAGGAACTCGGGCGTGCGGGCCAGCGGGATCTCCACGTCCTGCACCACCCGCTCGCGTGCCGGCCGGCCCCGCCACCTGTCGACCCGGGCGGCCACCTGGTGCCGGTGCTCCAGCCGGACGATCCGGTGGTAGACGTCGCTGCGCCGGTAGCGCTGCGGCCAGAGCCGCCGGAGGACCGGATGCTGCACGCCGAACGCGGACGAGCACCAGAACCAGTCGGTGTCCCACCGCCAGAGATAGTCGTACGCGGTGAGCACGTCGCGGGTGCGGCGGCGCAGCGAGCGGTAGTAGATCTCCTGGCCGGTGTAGTCGGACGGGCGGCCCTCGGGCTCGTCGGTGAACGCGCCGAGCACCAGGTAGGACTCGCCGGGGCTGAACATCACCCCGTCCATGGCGTCGACCGGCTCACCGGCCCAGGAGCCCGTGGCGACCACCTCGCCGATCGCGTCGACAAGCTCCTCCAGCCGGGTGAACCGGATGTTGCGCAGCGCCACGTGCCGGCGGACCGGTTGCAGCTCGATGCGCAGCCGGGTGGCGTAGCCGAGGCTGCCCAGCGAGTTGGGGAACGCCCGGTGCAGGTCGGCGTGCTCACCCTGCGGACGGGTGGTGATCAGCTCCCCCGCCCCGGTGAGGACGTCCATCTCCAGGACCGACTCGTGGGGCAGGCCGTTGCGGAAGGAGGTGGACTCGATGCCCAGCCCGGTCACCGCGCCGCCAAGCGTGATGGTGCGCAGTTGCGGCACGACCAGCGGCATCAACCCGTGCGGCAGCGTCGCGTCGACCAGGTCCTCGTAGGTGCACATGCCCTGCACGTCGGCGGTGCGGGCCGTCGGGTCCACGGCGAGCACCCCGGTGAGCCCGCTCACGTCCAGCCCCGGCGTGCGGGGCGCGGATCGCGGGCGGAAGAGGTTCGAGGTCTGTTTCGCCAACCGTACGGTTTCGCCGGCGGGCACCGCGGCGTAGGACTGCCGCAGCGTGTCCACCGCCCGTTCATGATCACGGACAGCTCGCATGAGAGCACCTTACGCCCGGCCCCGACAATTCGTGGGATGTAAACGGCCCGTGCCCGGGCCCACCCGCTCGCCGGGGCGACTGGCCCTTGGCGGCCCGGTGGGTCAGGATGCCTCCATGGCCGAGCCGCAGTCCGACCCGTCCGGCACCGTCTACGGCGCCCGGCGCGCACGTGGCGTCCGACTGCCGGGGGACCCGCTGATGCGGATCGCGCTGGGCATCGCCCTGGTCGGCGTACTCCTGGGAGTGTTCTTCGCCACTGGCGTCCTCGGCGGCGGCGCCGACCGGCCGGTGGTGCCGGCGGCGGCCGCGCCCACCCCGGCGGCGAGCGAGTCGAGCGCGGCGCCGCCGCCCACCACGGAGGCCGCGCCGTCGCCGTCACCGAGCGCGGCGCCGACCACGCCGGCTGCCCCGGTGGCCACGCCCAAGGTGATCCGCGGCGTGCCGTCCGGGCGCTGCGTCGGCGTCACCGGCGACGACCCGGAGGGCGCGCAGGCCGCGCTCGCCGACTGCACCGGCGGGCCGGAGCAGCAGTGGGTGGTCACGCCGGTGACCGCCGACACCTACCTGCTGGTGAACGCGGCAAGTGGCAAGTGCCTCGACGTCAACGAGGCGCGCACCGACGACGGCGCCGACGTGCAGCAGTGGTCCTGCAACGGGCAGGCCAACCAGCAGTGGAAGCTCAACCCGACAGGCGGCGGCCCGGTGCTCCTGGTCGCCGCGCACAGCGGCAAGTGCGCGCAGGTCGACGACGCGGGCACCGAGGCCGGGCGGGAGCTCGAACAGGCCCCGTGCGGCGGCGCCGCCGAACAGCAGTGGGCGCTCGGCTGACCGGTCAGCCCCGATAGCTCCAGGCCCGCCGGCCGGCCGCCACCGGCAGCACGAACGCCGTAGCCGCGCCTTGCCGGCGCAGCAGCAGGGAGAGCCCGGCCGCGCCGATCGACAGCGCGCCGGCCACGTACCAGGCCACCGCGTAGTCGCCGAGCCGGTCCCGGACCAGGCCGGCGCCGGTCGCCGCGACCGCGGCGCCCACCTGGTGCGCGGCGAACACCCAGCCGAACACCACCGCGCCGGACGCGCCGAACCACTCCCGACACAGCGCCACGGTCGGCGGCACGGTCGCCACCCAGTCCAGCCCGTAGAAGACGATGAAGACAAGCATGCTCGGCCGGGCCGAGCCGGCGAACAGGCTCGGCAGCACCAGCAGCGACGCCCCGCGCAGCGCGTAGTAGGCGCCGAGCAGCAGCCGGCTGTCCACCCGGTCGGTCAGCCAGCCGGAGGCCACCGTACCGGCGATGTCGAAGAGCCCGACCAGGGCGAGCAGGCCGGCGGCGGTCGTCTCCGGCATGCCGTGGTCGTGGGCGGCCGGCACGAAGTGCGTGCCGACCAGCCCGTTCGTGGTCGCGCCGCAGATCGCGAAGCCGCCGGCGAGCAGCCAGAACGGCCGGGTCCGCGCGGCGGCGGCGAGCGCGCCGACCGCCCGGGCCGCCGCGCCGCCCTCCGCCCGGTCCGGCGGCACGACATCGGTCCCGCCGTAGGCCGGAAGGCCGAGGTCCGCCGGGTGCTCGCGCAGCAACCACACCACCAGGGGTACGACGGTGAGCGCGGCCCCGGCGACGACGAGTGCCGCCGTGCGCCAGCCGTGATCACGCACCAGCACCGCGAGCAGCGGAAGGAACACGAGCTGCCCGGCGGCCCCGCCGGCGGTGAGCACGCCGGTGACCAGGCCCCGGCGGCGGACGAACCAGCGACCGGTGACCGTCGCCACGAAGGCGAGCGCCATCGAGCCGGTGCCCAGCCCGACCAGCACCCCCCAGCAGAGGATGAGCTGCCAGCTCTCGGTCATCGCCACGGTCAGGCCGCTGCCGGCCGCCACCAGCAGCAGCGCGCCGGCCACCACCCGGCGGATCCCGAACCGGTCCATCAGCGCGGCGGCGAACGGGGCGGTGAGGCCGTAGAGCAGCAGATTGACCGAGACGGCGGCGGAGATGGTGGCGAGCGGCCAGCCGAACTCGGCGTGCAACGGGTGCAGCAGCACCCCGGGGGTGGCGCGGAAGCCGGCGGCGCCGACCAGGGCCACGAAGGCGACCGCGGCGACGAGCCAGGCCGGATGGAGTCTTCTCACCCACCGAGTCTCGGACGGCGGGGTGTGCGGGACGAGTGGCCGGAAAGCCATCGTACGCAATAATCGGGCCATGCCCCTCGTACCGCATCGCGTCGCCGTCCTCGCCTTGGACGGCGTCGTCGCCCTCGACCTCGGCACCCCGGCGCAGGTCCTAGGCGCTGCCCGCACCGAGGACCGGACCCCGCTGTACGCGGTCACCACCTGCACCGCCGACGGCCGGGCGGTGCGCACCACCGCCGGCTTCCAGGCGCTCCCCGACCACGGGCTCGACCTGCTGGAAACCGCCGACACGGTGATCGTCCCCGGCATCCACGCCGGCCCGCCGCTCACCGACGGCACGGTGGCCGCCGAGGTGGCGACCGCGCTGCGCGCCGCCCACGACCGGGGCACCCGCATCATGTCCATCTGCACCGGCGCGTTCGTGCTCGCCGCCGCCGGCCTGCTCGACGGCCGGCCGGCCACCACCCACTGGGCCTACGCGTCGCGCTTCCGCCGGCTGCACCCCGGCGTGCGGCTCGACCCCGAGGTGCTCTTCGTCGACGACGGCCGGGTGCTCACCTCCGCCGGGGTGGCCGCCGGCGTCGACCTCTGCCTGCACGTGATCCGGACCGACCACGGCAGCGCGGTGGCCAACCGGGCGGCCCGGCGCTGCGTCGTACCGCCGTGGCGCGACGGCGGCCAGGCGCAGTACATCGAACGGCCGGTGCCCCGCGCCGCGCAGGCCGGCACCGCCGCCACCCGCGAGTGGGCCCGGCGACGGCTGCACGAACCCGTCGCGCTGCGCGAGCTGGCCGCGCACGCCCGGATGAGCGTCCGCACGTTCACCAGGCACTTCCGCTCCGAGACCGGGCTCAGCCCGGCGCAGTGGCTGCTCCAGCAACGCACCGAACACGCCCGGGTGCTGCTGGAGACCACCGACCTGAGCGTCGACCGGATCGCCCGGGACGCCGGCTTCGGCACCACCGCCGCCCTGCGCCAGCACTTCCACACCCGGGTCGGCGTGTCCCCGACCGCCTACCGCCGCACCTTCCGCGCGCCCTCGGCCCCGGTTCCGGTCTCAGGCCAGGTGGGGCTGGCGACGTAGCGCGCGGAGCTGGGCCAGGTGCATCGGCAGGTGCACCCGGATGTGCAGGTCCATGGCCCGCCCCCAGGGCAACGATTCGTCCACGTCGAGGTCGAAGCCCTCGCGCAGCACCGTCTCCACAGGCGTCTCGGCGGCCGGGCCGAGCCGCTCGGCCAACGAGCACAGTTTCCGGCTCGTGGCCCGGAGCAGGACCGCCAGCCCGTCCAGCCCGCCGCACTCGGACACCAACGCGTCGAGCTGCGGGCGGTGCACGGAGTCCAGGTCGTAGTACGCGAACGGCGACCCGGCCAGCACCGCCTCGGTCGCCTCGCTCATCAACTCGTCGTTGGCGGCGAGGTGCGCGACGATCTGCTCGGCGCTCAGCTCGCCCTCCGGCGGCGGCCCGAACCCGCCCGCGTCCACCTCCGCGAGCAGCTCGTCGTACGCCCGCCGGAGCGCCGCGGCGTCCACCTCGTCCATCCCCGCATCCAACCCTCGCCACCACCGCCCGCACCCCGACTACCCCACCCACGTCACCCGGACGAGCGAAAGGCCGGCACCCCGTTGCTCCAGGATGCCGGCCTGCACGTTGTCTCAGCTGTTCCAGTGCTTGGTGACCAGGTCGGTGGCCTGCTTCTCCCACTGCGCGTACGCATCCGGGTAGGCGGACACCTGGACGGTCTGGGCGGCCTCGGTCAGCGGCATGTCCTGCCAGCCGTCGACCTGCTTCAAACCCTTCAGGAACGCCAGCGTCGAGTACTCGGGGTCGGTGATCTGCTCCGCGCTACCCCAACCGGAGGACGGGCGCTGCTGGAACAGACCCAGCGAGTCGTGGTCGTTGGAGTCGCCGAGGTGGCCCAGGTTCTCCAGCTTCGACTCCTGCAAGCTCGTCGCGATGGAGATGACCGCGGCCCGCTCGGGCAGGCCGGCCTTCTTCGTCGCCGCGATGATCGCCTTCACGTTGGCGGTCTGCTCGTCGTTCACGGTGATGGTGGACTGCTCACCCTGCGCGCTCGCCACGGCGACCGGCTTCCTCATCGCGGCGTGGGCGGGGGTGTCGGCGTGGGCGGCGATCGGACCGGCGAACACACCACCGGTGAACGCCAGTCCAGCGACACCCAGAACGCTCTTCCGCAGGATTCCGCCGCCAGAGTGTCACCCACCACGCCCGAACCGGACATCTAACCCAACCGGTTGCACACTACGCACCCCACGCGCGCCGCAGACGTCCATAACGCTCCACCCACACCCCACTCGGCCCACGACTGGAGCGCTATGGACGTCTCCGGCGGCCGCAGACGTCCATAGCGCTCCACTCGCGCCCCCCGCTCGGTTGATGACTGGTGTGTTGGGGCGTTGCAGGCACCTGTGACCTCAACCGCGCGCCCTTCCGCCCCGGAGCGGGCCGGAGTGCCGGGCGGCCGAAAGCGGATCATCTCGTCTTGGAGTTGTGGCACCTCTGGTATCCGGCGATGGAACCACAGACCAGAACGGCGGGGGGCGCGGGGTCAGCGGCGGCCGTGGCGGGCGCGCAGGTAGTCGGAGACCACGTACTCGCCCAGGTCGTCCAGGTCGGGGGTGAACATCCGGCCGCCTGATCGGCGGGCCACCGCGTCGACGAAGCGGCGCAGCCCGGGGTCGTCGCCGAGCATGAACAGGTTGAGCGTGGCCCCGTACCGGGTCAGCCGGTCCACCTCCCGGATCGTCGCCTCGATGGTCTCCGGCAGCGGCGGCCAGTTGAAGTACGCCTCCCCGTCCTCCGGGTCCAGGTGCGCGGTGGGCTCGCCGTCCGTGACCACCAGCACCACCGGCTCGGCGCCGGAGTGGCGGCGCAGGTGCCGACCGGCCAGCCGCAACGCGTGCTGGAGGTTGGTGCCCTGCTGCATGTCCGGCTCCGCCGCCGCCAGCTCCTGCTGGGTCAACGGCATCGCCTCCCGCCCGAAGCCGACGATCTGCAACGCGTCCTGCGGGAAGCGGGTGGCCATCAGGTGTGACAGGGCCAGCGCGGTCTGCTTCATCGGACCCCAGCGCCCCTGCGAGATCATCGAGTACGACAGGTCGACGCAGAGCACCACCGCCGCGGACGCCCGCCGCTCGGTCTCCACCACCTCGAAGTCCTCGACCGCGAGCTGCACCGGCACTCCGGTGCCGGCGCGGCGGACCGCGCGGGTGAGCGTGCGCACCACGTCCAGGGGCTGCTCGTCGCCGTACTCCCAGGGGCGGGACCCACCGCTGACCTCGCCGGCCGCGCCGGCCGAGCGCAGGTCGTGCTGGCCGCGCGGCCCGGCCGTGAGGTCGGCGAAGACCCGCCGCAGCGCGGTGCCGGCGAGCCGGCGCAGCGCCTTCGGGCTGAGCGTCAGCCCGTCCGCGTCCCGGCTCACCCAGCCCTGGCGGCGCAGCTCGCGTTCCAGGTCGCGCAGGCGGCGGACGTCGTCGGCGGCGTCGCGGCCCAGCGTCCGGGTCACCGCGTCGACGTCCACGTCGTCCAGGGTGGCGCCGGGCTGGTCCTGGTCGAGGGAGTCGAGCAGCTCGTCGAGTTCGGCGATCTCGTCCAGCGCGCCGGCCGCCTCGCCGTAGCCGAGCGGCTGGTCGCCGCGGACCCGTTCGCCGCGCTGCCAGTTCAGGTCGGGGCGCAGCGACCGCAGGTGACCGTCGAGCTGGGACAGCTCACCGGCGAGCCGGTCGCCGAGGGACTGGCGCATCAGCCCGGCCAACTCCTCCCGTTGCCGGTCCGACAGCGACCGCATCAGCCGCTCCCCGGCCGCCGCCCGGCGGGCCAGCACGTCGATCAGCTCCTCGACGTTCCGGGGCCGTTCCGGGAAGAACTCGCCGTGCCGGCGCATGAACTCGGCGAACGCGTCGGTGGTGTCCTCCGCGCGGGCGTGCCGGGCGAGCAGGGCGTTGAGGTCGGCCATCATCTCGGCGAGCTGCCGCTGCGTCTCCGGGTCGCCGGCGGCCCGCGCCGCGTCCCGCAGCCCGGCGAAACGCTGCTCCAGCACGTCGCCACGCAGCCCGTCGAGGATCCGCTGGTAGGTCTGCCGGGCCTCGGCGCTGGCCCAGTCGTACCCGGCCAGCTCCGACACCGCCCGCGCGGTGGACCGGGGCAGGTTGTCCAGCACCGCCTCGGCGAACCGGGCGTCGTCGCCGTCGCGGCCCCGCAGCTCGTCCCGTTCGGCGGCGAGCGCCTGGTCGAGCAGCGCCTGGGCCCGGGTCACCGCGCCGTCCAGGTCGCCCCGGCGCAGCGCCTCCCGACGCAGTCGGCGCGCCCGGGCGGCGAGGTCGGCCAGGCCACCACGCCCGTCCGGGCCGCGCCGCAGCAGGTCACGCAGCGACTCCCGCAGGCTGCCGCCGTTGAGGACCTCCGCGCCTACCGCGTCCACCGCGGCGCGCACGTCGTACGGCGGGGCGAGCGGGTCGGGGCCGCCGCGCCACTGCCCGTACCGGAACCGGTTGCCGGCCACGGTCAGCCCCGGCCGCCGTAGACGGTGCGCCCGGACTCGGTGACGTCCTTGCCCAGCCGGCGGGTCAGGTGCAGCCCTTCGAGCACGAACTCGATGCCGGCGGCGGCCTCCTCCGGGCTGGGCGCGTCGCCGAAACCGAGCTGGTCGAGCACCTTGGCCAGCCCCGGTACGGTGCCGACCTGGCGCAGCAGTTCCGCCGACGAGACCAGCTCCCCGGTCTCGACGGCGCCGCCCTCGGCCACGAGCGCGGTGAAGCCGGACAGGTCCAGCCCGGCCAGCCGGGTGCGGAACGTCTCGGCCGTGGCGGTACGCAGCAGGTGCGCGAGGACCTCGATCTCGCGTCCCTCCTCACCGCTTTCGAACTCCACCTTCCCGCGCAGCGTCGAGGTCACCGACACCGCGTCCCCGACGCGCGCCACCGGCGCCTCGGGTGTGAGGCGGGGGCCCCGGTTAACGCTTTCGGAGGTGGCGGGGCCCCCGCCCAACACCTCGGCGGCGAGCAGGCCGGAACGGCGCAGCGCGGCGGCGGCCACGGTCTCGGCGGCGGCGATGGCGAACCGGGCGGACACGCCGGAGCGGGGGTCCACCGACGGCGACTCCCGCACCTCGCGGGCGAACCGGGCGAGCACCTCCAGCACGTGCTCCGGGACGCCTGCGACGAGGTCGGCCTCCTGCCGGATCAGCGCCAGCTCCAGCTCCAGGTCGAGCGGGTAGTGGGTGCGGATCTCGGCGCCGAAGCGGTCCTTCAGCGGGGTGATGATCCGGCCGCGGTTGGTGTAGTCGTCCGGGTTGGCGCTGGCGACGAGCAGCAGGTCCAGCGGCAGCCGCAACTGGTAGCCGCGGACCTGGATGTCGCGTTCCTCAAGCACGTTGAGCAGCGCCACCTGGATCCGTTCGGCCAGGTCGGGCAGCTCGTTGACGGCGAACACACCCCGGTTGGTGCGCGGCACCAGGCCGAAGTGGATGGTCTCCGGGTCGCCGAGGGTGCGCCCCTGGGCGAGGCGGACCGGGTCGACGTCGCCGATCAGGTCGCCGACGCTCGTGTCCGGGGTGGCGAGCTTCTCGCCGTAGCGCATCGAGCGGTGCAGCCAGCCGATCGGCAGGTCGTCACCGGCGGAGTCGACGAGCGCGCGGGAGGCCGGGGTGAGCGGGCGCATCGGATGCTCGTTGAGCACCGAACCGGGGATCACCGGGGTCCACTGGTCGAGGAGCCCGCCGAGGGAGCGGATCAGCCGGGTCTTGCCCTGGCCACGCTCGCCGAGCAGCACCATGTCGTGGCCGGCGAGCAGCGCCCGCTCGACCTCGGGCAGCACCGTGTCCTCGTACCCGACGATGCCGGGGAAGCGGTCCTCGCCGGCGCGCATCCGGGCCAGGAGGTTGTCGCGGAGTTCCTGCTTGACGGTGCGGTAGTGGTGGCCGGCCGCGCGCAGCGCGCCGAGCGTGCCGGGCAGGTCGGCCGGCGGGGCCGGGGAGATCTGGGTGTGAACGCTCACCCGCCCCACGCTAGCTCAGTTTTTCCGCACCGCCCGGTGGTCGGTCCCGCCCCGTGACCGGGACCGACCACCGGGGGTGGTCAACGCCCGCAGCGCCGGCACACGCCGCGGCGGCGCAGCAGGTAGGCGTACGTGGCCGCGCCGAGCGCCACACCCCAGAGCGGCCAGAGCAGCATCGGCAGCGTGGTCAGGCTGAACCCGCCGGTCAGCTCCCAGAACCGGGGGGCGGTGACCAGTCCGAGGGAGCCCGCGGTGACCGAGAGCGCGACGAGCGTGGCGGGCGCCACGGCAAGCGACACCGGCACCCGTCGGCCGGCCAGGCCGACCATCCACCTGGGGAACCGTTCACCCCAGGGGCGGACCAGCCCGAGCGTGAGCACCGCACCGGCCACCGCGAAGGCGCCCAGCCCGGCGCCCGCCCAGACCAGTCCGGTGTCCCGCATCTCGTCGAGGAAGTCGCGGGAGATGCCGAGCGGGATGCCGGCGGCCCAGGCGAGCCGGGTGAGCGCGTACAGGGTGGGGATGATCGCGGCGGTCCAGGCCGCCAAGCGACCCCAGCGGGCCGCGGCGGCCGGGGTGGTCCAGCCCCGGTCCGCGCCGTCGCGACCGCAGGCGGCACAGGCCCCGGCGGTACGGCGTTGCCAGCCGAGCGTCGCCAGGGCGAGCAGCACCCCGCCCGCCATGGCGGCGGTCTTGCACAGCAGCGTCCAGGTGAACACGTCGGCGTAGTCGACGGGCGGCCAGCCGAACGGTGCGCCGACGAGCAGGATCGGCGCGTAGCCCAGGGTGATCAGCACCCGGGTGTCCGGCACCACCACGGCCAGCACGAACGCGACCGTCCAGCCGTAGCCGAGCAGCAGCGCGCGCAGCGGCCGTGCCGGCTGGGCGGCCGGACCGGCCATGGCCAGCGCGACGACCGCGGCGGTGAGCAGCAGCGCCGCGAACAGCGCCGGCCCGACCGACACCGGCACCAGCCGGAGCAGGTTGACCTGGCGGTCCCGGTCGTGGACGCCGAACGGGTAGCCGGCGCCGGTCCCGGCGGAGATCAGGGCGAGTACGCCCCAGAGCGCGAGCCAGCCGGCGGCGAGCGGCGCGGTCCGGGACCGGTGACGGATCGGTACGAGCAGCGTGGCGGTCATGGTTCGAGCCTCGACTGTCGACGTTCCGCAACCCTCCCGTGGCGGGGTGAAGCGTCTCCCCCGGCCGGGGGACTCAGCCGGTCGGGACCACGAACCCCGACTCGTACGCGGCGATCACCGCCTGGGTGCGGTCCCGCACCCCGAGCTTGGCCAGCACGTTCCCGACGTGTGTCTTGACCGTCTCCACGCCGAGCACCAGCCGGGCCGCGATCTCCGGGTTGGACAGGCCGGCCGCCATCAGCCGCAGCACCTCACCCTCCCGTTCGGTCAGCCGGGCCGCGTCCAGCCGGTCCCCGCCGCTCCGCCCGTACGCGCCGACGAGCTGCCGGATGGCGGCCGGGAAGAGCAGCGACTCGCCGGCCGCCACCACCCGGATCGCCTCCACCACCTCGGTCGGGCGGGCCCGCTTGAGGAGGAAGCCGCTCGCGCCGGCGCGCAGCGCCTCGTAGACGTACTCGTCGTTGGCGAACGTGGTGACCACGAGCACGCGCGGCGGGTCGGCGGAGGCGGCGAGCAGCCGGCGGGTGGCCTGGATGCCGTCGATGGCCGGCATCCGCACGTCCATCAGCACCACCCGCGGTCGCAGCTTGGCCACCAGCGGCGGCACCTCCGCGCCGTCCGCCGCCTCGCCGACGACGCGCAGGTCCGGCTGGGCGTCGACGATGGCCCGCAGGCCGACCCGGATCAGCTCGTCGTCGTCGACGATCAGCACGTCGATGGTCACCCGTTCTCCTCCGGCGACGCCGGCAGGGTGGCGTGGACCCGCCACCGCTCCCCCGCCGGGCCGGCGACGAGCCGCCCGCCGAGCAGCAGCACCCGTTCCCGCATGCCGTCCAGCCCGCGCCCGCCGCCGGTCGCCCGTTTCGCGCCGCGCACGGCGTTGACCAGCTCGATCTCCAACCCTTCCGGGGGTACGGCGACCCGCAGCGTGACCGGCCCCCGGCCGTGTCGGGCCGCGTTGGTCAGCCCTTCCTGCACGATCCGGTAGCCCTCGCGGGACACCACCGCGGGCAGCGCGTCCAGCGGGCCGGCGACCCGGGACTCGACGACCAGCCCGGCGGCCCGGGCGGCGGCGACCAGCCCGTCCAGCCCGGCCAGGGTGTGCTGCGGCGCGGTGGGCGCGGCCGGCCGCCCGGAGTCGGTCTCGCGGAGCAGCCCGAGCACCTGGTCGAGGTCGTCCATGGCCCGCCGGCTGGTCTCCTCGATGGCCCGCAGCGCACGCCTGGTGAACTCCGGGTCGGTGTCGAGCAACTCCCGCCCGGCGCCGGCCTGGAGCGTCGCCACGGTCAGCGCGTGCCCCACCGAGTCGTGCAGTTCCCGGGCCAGCCGGTTGCGCTCGGCCAGCCGGACGGCGCGGGCCTCCAGCGCGGCGATCCGCTCGGCCTGGGCCGGGCCGAGCAGCACCGGCGCCATCGAGGCGGCGAGCGCGCCCAGCCCGGCCACCGCGTAGCCGAGCGCGACGAGCACAGCCACCCCGGCCAGCCCGGCCGGCACCGGGCGGGCCGGGTCGAACGGGCCGACGCGCTCGTCCGACACCGCGCCGACGTCCACCCCGACCAGTCCGGCGACGAAGACGAGCGCCATCGGGAACGCGCTGATCGCGGCGAACAGCACCGCCACGCCGGTGCCGAGGTGCACGGCGATCCAGAGCGCGGAGCGCAACCGCGTCTCCCGGTCGAGGCGGTGGCCCGGCAGCGGCTCCGGCAGATCGACCGCGAGCAGCGCCCGAGCGGCGGCGATCTCCAGCGCCCGGCTGCCGGCCAGGAACACCGGCACCACGGCCAGCCCGACGCCGACAAGCAGCAGCCCGATCCCGAGCGGGCGCGGCACCCCCGCACTCGTCAGCAGTCGCGCGAACGCCACCACCAGCAGCACGTACGGCAGCGCGAGCACGCCGCCGAGAAGCAGGAACACGGCCCGCCGCCAGGTGCTGCCGCGCACCAGCGGCGCGAACACCCCCCGGACCGTCATCAGGTCATTGTCCCGCCGCCGCCCGCCGGGCGACTCCCCCGCGTCGGGGAGATCAGTCCGTCAGCGGTGGTCCCGCACGTAGCGCTGCGGGTCCTTGTCGCGGAACGGCAGGTCCCGGCCGTTCTTGTGCTCGCCGTAGAAGGTGAGCCAGCGCGCCCCCAGCTCGGCCCGCAGTTCCGCGCTCGCGTGCCGGCGGAAGTCGGGCAGCGCCTCGTCCTCCTCCTCGGCGAGATGTTCGCTGTTCTCCCTACGGGCGTTGCCCACGGCCGTCCACCAGGCGTCCGAGCCGACCTCGTGCAGCTTGGCCTCGGCGATCGCGTCGCGGATCTTGTTGTGGTCGCCGATGGCGTCGGCGGTCTCGTCCTCGCCGTCGTCGCCGTGCTTCACCAGGTGCGGGTAGAGGATCGCCTCCTCCGCCTCGGCGTGGATGTCCAGGTGCAGGGCGAGCGCCTCCCAGACCGCAAGCATCTCGGCCGGGTCGCGGGCGTCGTCGAGCCGGGCGAAGCCGCGCCGGAAGGCGGCGTGGTCGTCCAGGATCAGTGCGGTGATGTCGTCCATGTGGTCACTTCCCCAGTCGGGCGCGGATCATCCGGGGCACCGCGGCCAGGCCGGTGACCGGCCGGAACGCGTGTGCGGCGGCGACCAGCGCGGCGTACTCGTCGTCGGTCAGGTCGATCTCGGCGGCGGCGGCGTTGCGTTCCACCTGCTCCACCCCGGACGCGCCGGGGATGGCCACCACGTTGGGGTGCCGCAGCACGTACGCCAACGCGATCTGGCTGGGCGTGGCGTCGTGCGCGTCGGCCACCTCGCGCAGCGTGGCGATGAGCTGGGCGCCGCGCGCCAGGTTCTCCGGCAGGAAGTACGGGTTGGCGCGGCGCACCGCGCCGGCCGGCGGGTTCGAGGCGTCGTAGCGGCCGGAGAGGAACCCCTGCGCCAGCGGGCTGTACGCGATGACGATCCGGCCGGCCTGCTCCGCGTACGGGATCAGGTCCTCCTCCGGGCCGCGGTCGATCATGCTGTAGCGGACCTGGTTGCTCAGCACCCGGCGGCCCAGCGCGGCCTCGGCGAACCGCCACCGGCGCAGGTCGTAGTTGCTGACGCCGACCTCGCCGACCAGCCCGACGTCCTGCAACGAGCGCATACCGCGCATGGTGGTGGTGTCGGCGACCACCGGGTTGGCCTGGTGCACCTGGTAGAGGTCGATGCCGTCGACGCCGAGCCGGGCCGCGGAGGCGACCGCCCGCTGCTGCACCACCGGCGCGACCGGCAGCAGCGGGAAGATCTTGCTGGCCACCACGACCTTGGCCCGGTCGCCGCCCAGCGCCGCGCCGAGGATGCGTTCGCTGCGGCCGAAGCCATACATCTCGGCGGTGTCGAAGAGGGTGACCCCGAGGTCGAGCGCCCGCCGCACGATCTCGGCGGCCCGGCGTTCGTAGTCGGGGCCGTAGCCCCACTCACGGGAGCCGAACTGCCATGTGCCGAGGCCGATCTTCGAGATGGGCTTGGGGGTGTCGAGCCGCACGAAACGCATGACCTCGACGCTACCCGCGCCGGTGGCAACCACACGTCCGTTCGCCGGTGGCGGCAGAATGATCTGGTGACCTACCTCGCCAGCGACGACCGTTACGACTCGATGCACTACCGGCGCAGTGGCCGCAGTGGGCTCAAGCTGCCCGTCATCTCCCTCGGGCTGTGGCACAACTTCGGGCCGGACCGGCCGTTCGAGGGGCAGCGCGACATCGTCCGCCGCGCCTTCGACCTCGGCATCACCCACTTCGACCTGGCCAACAACTACGGCCCGCCGCCGGGCGCGGCGGAGGAGGCGTTCGGCCGGCTGCTCGCCACCGACCTGAAGCCGTACCGGGACGAGCTCGTGGTGTCCAGCAAGGCCGGCTACCTGATGTGGCCCGGCCCGTACGGCGAGTGGGGTTCCCGCAAGTATCTGATCTCGTCGCTGGACCAGTCGCTGCGCCGGATGGGGCTGGATTACGTCGACGTCTTCTACTCGCACCGCTTCGACCCGGAGACCCCACTGGAGGAGACGATGGGCGCGCTCGACGCGATCGTCCGCTCCGGCCGGGCGCTCTACGTCGGCATCTCCAACTACAACTCGGAGCAGACCGCCCGGGCCGCCGAGATCCTCCGCGACCTGGGCACCCCGCTGCTGATCAACCAACCGTCGTACTCGATGCTCAACCGCTGGACCGAGTCCGACGGGCTGCTGGACACGCTGGCCCAGGTCGGCGCCGGGTGCATCGCGTTCAGCCCGCTGGCCCAGGGCCTGCTCACCGACCGTTACCTGGACGGCATCCCGGCCGACTCGCGCGTGCGGACGAGCGTCTTCCTCAACGAGAGCGACCTGGACGAGGCGAAGATGGCGACCGTCCGCGCGCTCGCCGAGGTGGCCCGGCGGCGGGGGCAGACCCTGGCCCAGCTCGCCCTGGTGTGGGCGCTGCGCGACCCGCGGATGACCAGCCTGATCATCGGCGCGAGCAGCGTCGCCCAACTGGAGGGCAACGTCGCCGCGCTCGACGACCTGGACCTCGCCGGGGAGGACCTGGCCGAGATCGAGCGCCTGCTCGGCTGAGCGTCACCAGATCCGGCGCCGCCCGGCGCGGTGGTTGCGCACCCCGCACGGCCGCCCGGGCGGCGGCCCGCCGGCCCGTCGCCGGCGCAGGCCGACCACCGCGGCGAGCATCGCGGCGACCACCACCGCCGCCGCGCCGATGACGAGCGGCCGGGACAGCGGGCCGGTCTCGGTCACCGCCGCGACCGGCACCCCCGGCTCGTCGCCGGTCGCCGCCTCGGCGAGGGTACGCGGAGACGCCGCGCCCGTCGCCGGTGTCGCCTTCCGGGTGGCCCGTGCCCCGGAGCCGCCCGAGGCCGCCCGGAAGACGACGTCGGAGCAGGAGTAGTAGGTGTCCTGGGTGTTCGAGTTCTGCCAGATGACGTAGATGAGGTGCCGCCCGGTGCGTCCGGTCGGCAGCCGCCCCGGCATCTCGTACGCGCCGTCGCGGATCGGCGGGTCGGTGACCGCCAGGAACGGCTTGCTCTCGACGTCCGCCCAGGTCAGTCGCCGGTCCGGGGCGTACGAGTCGGTGGTGACGTAGAACCGGAACGTGCCCTTGTGCGGGATCGTGGTGCGGTAGCGGAAGGTGTGCCGGGCGCCGGCGGTCAACGTGGTGGCCGGCCAGTCGGCCCGGGGCAGGTCCAGCCCCCGGTAGGCGGAGAGGCCGCCGCTGCACAGCTCCCCGTCCGGGATGCGTTCCCGGTCCCGCCCGTCGATGCGCGCCACCCGGATGTTGTCCCACTCGCGCACCGCCGCCCCGGCGGCGATCGCGGCCCGGCAGGCGGGCGTCTCCGCCCGGCCCCCCTCCGGTCCGCAGGCCGCCCCACGGCTCATCGGGCTGGTCGGCGCGCCGTGGGCGCTTGCCGGCACGGCGGTGAGCGGCAGCGTCGCGGCGACGGCGGCGAACGCGACGAGCGCGCGACGTGTGCCCATGTGATCGACCTCCTGGGCGTTGGTACGGACGCGGAACCGCAATGGTTCGATCCCCATCGGTGCCATGACCGGCCAGGCTCGGCCGACCGAACGGACAACCGGGGCGGCGCGGTGCCCCGGGCGGGCCCTAGAGTGACGGCACCCTGTCATCGAGGAGTGCGCCTTGTCCGAGCCGGAACAGCCTTCCGAGCCGCCCCGCGCCGCCACCGCGGACGGGCCTCCGCCGGGCGACGCGCCTCCCGCCATCCAGCCGTACCTGCTGGTGCTGCCCACGATGGAGGGCGCACCGCCCCCGGTGCCGTGGCCCGGCGCGGAGGGCTGGGCGATCCCGGTCACCGTGCCCCCCGGCACCCAGGGGTACGCGCTGTTCCTGCCGCTGGTCCCGGGCGGCGCGCCGACGCCCGGCGTGCCCAGCCAGGCGACCGCCCCGGCCGTGGAGAACCCGACCAGCGCGAGCCCGACCAGCGCAAGCCCGACCAAGCCGGCGGACGCCGCCCCGGCCGCGGAGAACCCGACCGGCGCAAGCCCGACCAAGCCGGCGGACGCCGCGCCTGCCGTGGAGAGCCGAACCGGCACGAGCCCGACCAAGCCGGCGGACGCCGCACCGGTCGGGGAGGACCCGGCCGGCGCGAGCCCGACCGGTCCGACGGTCTCCGCCGCGACGGGCGCCGGGCCGGTCGCCCCTGGGGCCGCCCCGACGACCGCCGCCGTGCATACCGTGCCGACGGCGGGCGCGCCGGACAGTCCGCCGGTGACCGCCGGGCACGTCTCTCCGACCGTCCACGGCGCAGCGGCGCCGCCGGTGCCCGGACCGGGACACCCGGACCCGCGGCCCTGGGTGCACTACCCGCCGGCGCCGGGCTGGGCGGCCCGACCGCCGACGCCCCGCACCTCCTTCCTCGGCGCCCGGTGGCCCGGCCCGAAGCCGGCCACCGGCCGGGCGGTTCCGCTCGCGGTGCTGGCCGGCGCGCTCGGCAGCGCGATCTTCGTGCCGCTGAGCCGGGTCGGCATCGGCTGGTTCCTCGGCTGGCTCACGCTCACGGTCGCGATGCTGCTGGCGGTCCGGCCCCGGGCCGCCGAGCTGCCCCGCACCGACCGGCTGATCCGCGCCGGCTGGGCGGTTGCCGCCCTGGCCCTGCTCGCCGTGCCGGCGTTCCGCAACGCCTGGTGGCTGGTGACGTTCTGCGTGCTCGGCGCGCTGGGCTGCGCCACCCTCGCCATCGTCGGCGGCCGGCTGGTCCGTTCGATCCTGTTCGGCCTGCTCGCCACGCCGTTCGCGGCGCTGCGTGGCCTGCCCTGGGTACGCCGGCACGTCGCCGCCTCGCCGCAGGTGACCACCGTCCGCAAGGTCACCGTCTCGGTGGTCGCCACGCTCGTGGTGCTCGTGGTCTTCGGCAGCCTGCTCGCCTCGGCCGACGCGGCGTTCGCCGAGGCGCTCGGCGCGCTCGTACCCGAGGTCGAGGTCGGTTCGGTCTTCCGCGGGCTGTTCCTGGCCGCGGTGGGCGGGCTGATCGCGGTCGCCGCGGTCTACACGCTTGCCGCCCCACCCGACCTGTCCACCGTGGACCGGCCGGGCCGGCGCCGCCTCGGCTTGCTGGAGTGGGCACCTGCCATCGGGGCGTTGACCCTGCTCTTCGCCGGCTTCGTGGTGGTGCAGTTCACCGTGCTCTTCGGCGGCCAGCGGCATGTGCAGAAGGTCGCCGGGCTCAGCTATGCCGAATACGCCCGCAGCGGTTTCTGGCAGCTGCTCTTCGTCACGCTGCTGACCGTGGCGGTGCTCGGCGGCGTGACCCGCTGGGCCGGCCGGGAGCGGTCGGTCGAGCGCACCCTGCTGCGCGTACTGCTCGGTCTGCTCAGCGCGCTGAGTGTGGTGATCGTGGCGTCGGCGCTGTCCCGCATGTGGGCCTACCAGAAGGTCTACAGCTTCACCGGCGAGCGGATCTTCGTGATGGCGTTCGAGCTGATGCTGGGCGCGGTCTTCCTGATGATCCTGGCGGCCGGCGTGCGGTGGCAGGGCCGGTGGATCCCCGGCGCCACGGTGGCGCTGGCCGTGGCGATGCTGCTCGGCCTCGCGGTGCTCAACCCGGAGGACTACGCGGCCCGACGCAACACCCTGCGGTACGAGCAGACCGGCAAGATCGACGCCTGGTACCTGCGGGCGCTGTCCGCCGACGCCACGCCCGCTCTCACCCGGCTCCCCGACCCGGTGCGCCGGTGCACGCTGAGCTGGATCGCCGACGAACTCGACGAGCCCGATCCGTGGTACGCCTGGAACCTGGGCCGGCACCGGGCCCGCCAGGCCCTCGACCGGGTCGGCCCGGACGCGGTCGGCGGCCCGAAGGACTGCCGCCGGGCGGACCAGTTCGACCTGCCGAAGACCCGGCGTCCCCGCTGACGCCGCCGGCCGGGCCGCGCACGTCGCGGTCCGGCCGGACCGGCGCGCCTCTCCGCTGGCGGCCTCCGGCTGCCTCGACCGCCCGTGGTGCTCACCGGCCCGCCGGCGGGTTGCCGCCGTCGACGTGGTGCCGGGGGCTCACGCCGTACCGCCGTTTGAAGGCCGCGCTCAGCGCGAACGAGCTGCCGTAGCCGACCCGGCGGGCGACCGCGCCGACGGTCGCGTCGGGCTCCCGGAGCAGATCGGCCGCGAGCGCCAGCCGCCACCCGGTGAGGTACGACATGGGTGGCTCGCCGACCAGTCCGGTGAAGCGCCGGGCGAGCGACGCCCGGGAGATCCCGGTCGCCGCGGCCAGGGACGCCACCGTCCACGGGCGGGCGGGATCGTGGTGCAGCATCCGCAGCGCGCGGCCGACCACCGGGTCGGCGTGCGCCCGGTACCAGGCGGGCGCCGCCCCGGGCCGGGCGAACCACTCGCGCAGCGCGGCGATGAGCAGCAGGTCCAGCAGACGGTCCAGCACGGCCTCCTGACCGAGGTCGTCCTTGACGATCTCGGTGGCCAGCAGCGGGACCAGCGGGGAGTCCCAGGACGCGCACGGGACGACGGCGAGCGCCGGCAGCGCGTCCAGCAACCGCCGGCCGACCGCGCCCCGGACCGGGTACGTGCCGGTGAGCAGCACCGTCCGGCCGTCCGGGCCGTTGCCCCAGGTGCGTACGCCCAGCCGCGTCATCTCGTACAGCTCGCGCCCGTCCGGTGTGGTGCACCGCTGGCCGGGGTGGACGACCACCTGCGGCGGCGTGGCCGGATCGTCCGCGACGGTGTACGGATCCGGGCCGCGCACGATCGCCACGTCCCCGGTGCCGAGCCGGGCGGCGGTGCCCTGCCCGGGCACGAGCCAGGCGTCCCCGCGCACCACCGCGACGAGGGTGAGCGGTGCCTCGTCCCGGATCAGCATCGACCACGGCGGGGTCAGGATCGAACGGAGCAGGAAGGCGCCCCGGGCCCGGGGACCGTCGAGCAGGCCGGCGACGACGTCCACGGAGACGATTACACATGCAATCGCGCGTCCTGACCATGGGGCGTCTCACCGTCCGGCGGTGAGATGAGCACATGCGACTCACACAGCACCTGTCGTTGCTCGGGGCCACTCTCGGGGCCGGCTTGACGGCCGGGCTCTTCGCCGCCTTCTCCTACGCCGTGATGCCGGCGTTGCGGGGCGCGGACGACCGGACGTTCGTGGACGCGATGCAGCGGATCAACGTGTCCATCGTCAACGGCTGGTTTCTGTTGATCTTCCTGGGCACGCCGGCGCTCACCGCGCTGTCGGCGGTGCTGGCCGCGCGCGGCGCGGGCCGTCCGGCCCTGCCGTGGATCCTCGGCGGGCTCGCGCTCCACCTGGTGATGGTCGGCATCACGGCGGCGGTCAACGTACCGCTGAACGACGCGCTCGCGGCGGCCGGCGCGGACGACCTCGACGGCGCTCGGCAGCGGTTCGAGGCCACCTGGGTCACCTGGAACCTGGTCCGAACGCTGGCGAGCACCGCCGGCTTCGGCGCGCTCTGCTGGGCGCTCGTGGTCGCCGGCCGCTGAGGTATTCCCTGACTTCGCCCTCCGCTGACCAACGCTGGACCATCATCAGCCGGCACGTCCAGGTCCAACGCGGTTGTCTACGCAACCCGCTACCGGCGTACTCCTGGATCTGCCCGACGTGCCGACCTGGCAGGTGTCGGCGAGCGTCGGCCGGGCGGGCTCACCCGGCCGACGCTCGCCTGACGTTCGGTCCGCCGGCTCAGCCGGCTACCTCGTCCTCGACCACGTTGCGCAGTTCGCCGAGGCCCTCGATGGTGCTGACAACGACCTGGCCGCTGCGCAGGAACACCTTCGGGTCGCGCCCGTCGCCCACGCCGCCGGGTGTCCCGGTGGCGATGACGTCGCCCGGCAGCAGCGTCGCGAAGGAACTCAGGAAGGCGATGAGCGCCGGCACCGAGTGGATCAACATGCGCGTGTTGGAGTGTTGCATCTGTTCGCCGTCGATGGTCAGGCTGATGTCGAGGCCGGACGGGTCCGGAATCTCGTCGGAGGTCACCAGGTAGGGCCCGAGCGGCCCGGTCTGGTCGAAGTTCTTGCCGGGCGTCCACTGTGTCGTCCGGCGCTGGTAGTCCCGAGCGGTGAAGTCGTTGAAGATCGTGTAGCCGGCCACGTGGTGGTAGGCGTCCTCGGGCGCGATGTGGCGACCCGCCCTGCCGACGACGACCGCCAGCTCCACCTCCCAGTCGAACCGGTCCGACAGCTTCGGGTTGATGACCGGGCCGTACGGCCGGGCGAGGGTCGTCGGGGTGCGGACGAAGATCTCGGGTGACTTGGTCACCTTGTTACCGAGTTCCTCGACGTGTTCGAGATAGTTCCGCCCCACGCACAGGATCTTGCCGGGGTCGGGGATCACCGGGAGGAGGTCGGCGTCGGTGAAGCTCACCGGCTCCGTCGCGCGGCTCGCGGCCTCGGCCAGCGCCTCCGGTCCGGACCGGAGCAGTTCCAGCACGCTCGATTCGAGCCGCCGGAACGCGCCGTCGCGCTCGACCACGGCGATCGCGCCCTGTGGGGTGTCGACGGTACCTAGTTTCACGAGTGCAGCCTCCTCTGCATGACCGCCGGCGGAAGTGACGTGGACTCACCGTCCGCGCAGACGGTGATCGGGTTGCGCAACGTGCCGATGCCGGAGCCGTGCAGCTCGATCGCGCCGTTGTGGTATTCCGCCATGTTGTTGTCGCGCAGGTGCCGGCCGGGCACGTTGCTGACCGCGCCGAGCGCGACGACGTCGCCCGGCTCCAGCGTCATCCACTCGGTGATGGTCACCAGGGCCTCGGCCGGGGTGAACCGCTGTTCGCCGATGGTGCCGTCCTGGATGGTCAGCCGCTTGCCGTCGGCGTCGACCATGTCGGTGGTGAGCCGGATGCTCCCCAGGTCGGGCAGGGCGGTGAGCGGGATCAGCCACGGGCCGATGGGCGAGAAGGTGTCCACGCCCTTCGCCCGTGCCATGGGCCGGTTGATGAAGTCCTCGACGCCGTCCTTGCTGGAGATGTGCAGGATCACGCCGTCCTGGAGACCGAACGTCGACGCCGAGTAGTCGCCGAGGAGCGACACGCCCGCGACGTGGTCGAGCGCGTTCTCCTTCGTCAGGCGTCGCGCCTGCCGCCCGATGATCAGGCACATCTCGCCCTCGGGTTGGACCGGTCCCATCTGCGGCTCGACGAGGATGTGCTCCTCGTGACCGATGACGGCACTCGGCGCCTTGAGGAAGAACTGGGGCCGGGGCCAGACGCCGCCCCATTTCGGTTCGAGCAGCTCCACGTTGGAGTTGGCGCGGTTCGAGTTGACACACACGATCTTCGTCGGGCGGGGAATCGGGGCCAGGTAGCGGGCCGAGCCGGCCGGGAGGGTGTAGTCGTCGGACCGGCCGGCGTCGATCGCTTCCTGGCACAGATCCAAGAAGTACGTCATGGTCCGTCCGGCCGATATCAGGTCGAGCATGTCGCGGGGGAAGCCGACCGGGCCCAGGTTGAGCCCGGCCGACATGGCCGCCAGGTCGACGAGGGACTCGTCGGCCTGGACGGCCACCACCCGACGCACGCCGCCAACGAGCTCAGCAGTCGTCAGTTTCATCGGTATTGTCATCCGTCCTTGTAGTTCTTGGCGTACTCGACCCACTTCTTCACGTCGATGTCGCCCATGGCTGCGGCGATGTCGTTCGTGTACATGACGGTCGGGTCCTTGACCGTGAGGTCGTTGAACTCGAGTACGGCCGCCCACTGCTCCGCGGTGAACTGTCCGAGGTCCGGCGTCTGCTTCTCCAGGTCGAATCCGTACTTCGCGGAGCGGGCCGCCAACACCGGAAGGTCCGCCTCGATCTGCTTGTCGATCGACAGGCCGGGCGTGATGAACTGGGGGTACACCTGGTAGAACTTCCTGATCACGGCCTCCGGGTTGACGATCGTCATGATGGTGGCCCGGGCGATCATGCGGGCGAACTCGACGGCGAGTTCCTTGTTCGACTCGAGCCACTTCGTGTTTGCGGCGTACGAGGCGCCGAAGGTCTGCGACTTGGGCGCCGAGGCGGTCAGGTCCCGGAACTCGAAGCCCTGCGCCTTGAAGGTCCCCCACCGGATGTCGACCTGCGACATCGCGTCGACCTTTCCTTCCTGGAGCGACTTGGCCGCCGCCGCCCCGTTGCCCACCGCGATGAACGTGACGTCGGACGCGGCGAGGCCGACCGACTTGAGCGCGCCGATCGCGAAGGACTGCTCGACGCCGCCGGCCACGTTGATGCCGACCCGCTTGCCCTTGAGGTCCGGGTAGCCCTGGATGGGCGAATCGGGCTTCACCATGATGTTGAAGGTGTCCGATCGGGCCAGCTCGTAGAAGTACTTGACGCCGATGTCGCCGTTCTCCGACACGGGCGTGGCCAGGGCCGCCGGAGCCGGCGACGAGACGTTGGCCTGTCCGGTCGACAGCGCCTGCACGCAGGCGCCGGTTCCGGACACACTCGTCACGTTGATGGTGAACTTGTCGGTCAGGCCGAGTTGCGGGCCGAGGAAGATCGCCGACGAGTTGCTCGCCAGGGTCGGCGAGCAGTGATATTGCTGGATGACCGGCTTCTCACCGGCATCGGTGCTCGATCCGCCGTCCGATTCCGAACACGCACTCACCGTGAGTGCGAGGATCACGGGGACAACGGCCCATCTCGCTCTACGTACCATCGCTTTTTCCTTTCGGGTACGAAGTCTGCTTCTGGCCCCGGCTTTGAGGTGGCGGGCCAGCTCACGCCGATCAGTCGGCGTCGTCGCGGCCGAATCCGGCCGTGGCCAGGGCAGCGGCACGCGCGCCGTCGGAGACCGCGTGCAGAATGTTGCGTGGATTCCGAGAGTCCCCCGCGTTGACGACGACCGCCTGGCGGGGCAGGCGATCGCGCAACCGTTGTACGTCGAATGGTTTGGACCGCACGCCGGCGGCCCACACCACGCTTCCGGTCCACAGCTCGGCCGGCGGGCCGAGCCGGGAGATCAGCACACCGTCCGGTTCCGGCGTGCAGACGCATGACTCCTCGATGGTGACGCCGAGATCGTCGAGCGTGGCCCGGACGTCGGATCGGGACAGGTTCTCCAGCCCCTGGGCCAGGCCGGCGCGCATCGACCGGGTCACCAGCCGCACCGGGTGGCCTCGTTCGGCCAGGAGCATGGCCGCCTCGCACCCGGTCGGTCCGCCGCCGACGACGACGACCGGGCCCGGTGGCAGCTTCTCTCCGGTGCGCAGCAGGTCGTACGCGGTCATCGAGTGCGGGCCGTCCGGCGTGTGCGGGTCGACGCCGACGGCGACCACCACGGCGTCCGGCGCCGCGTCCGCGACGGACTCGACGGTGGCAGTCGTCCCGGTCCGGAGCAGGGCGCCGGCGCGCCCGGCCTCGTCGACGAGCCAGCGGCGCAGGCTCTCCAGCCGGTGTTTGAACGGGGGGATCGCACCCCAGATGAGCTGCCCGCCCAGCTGGTCACCGGCTTCCCACACCTCGGCGTGCCAGCCGTCGAGCGCCGCCCGGCGGGCCGCCTCCAGCCCGGCGGCGCCCCCGCCCACCACGATCATCTTCCCGCCCGGTTCCGGACGCGTGAGGTGGATCCGTTCCCGGCCGACCTCCGGGTTGACCGCGCACCGGATCGGCCGGTCGAGTTCCTGGCGCACCCGGCTGCACTCGTTGCAGGAGATGCACGGCCGGATGCGGTCGACGGTGTCCCGGCGAACCCGCGTCAGCCAGTCCGGGTCGGCGATGAGGGCACGTCCGAGCGTCACGTAGTCCGCCACGCCGGTCGCCAGCAGGTTTTCGGCAGTCGTGGGGGTCCGGATGACACCGACCGCCGAGACCGGGATGGACACGACCGCACGGATCTCGCCCGCGAGTCCGGCCTTCCAGCCCTCGGCGAAGGACATCGGCTCGATGGCCGCCCGCAGGGCCTTCCATCGCCCCTCGGCACCGGCCGAGGTGTCCACGACCGGCGCGGAGGCCCCGGCGGTGATGTCGAGCATCGCCACGCCCAGCGCTTCCAGACGCCGGGCCACCTCCTTGGACTCCTCGAGGTCGCGGCCACCGTCGAGGAACTCGTCGGCGCTGAAGCGGTAGATGATGGGAAAGTCGGCCCCGGCCCGGGACTGGATCTGCTCGATCACCCGGGTCGCGAACCGCATCCGGCCGTCCAGATCGCCACCCCAGGCGTCGGTACGCCGGTTCCGCAGCGGAGACAGCATCTGGGCGAGCAGGTAGGTGTGCCCGCCGTGCAGGTTGACCGCCGAGAAGCCGGCCCGTTTGGCGCGGGCCGCCGCCTCGCCGAACTCGACGCACAGCCGTTCCAGCGTGGCGTGATCCGCCTCGACCGCGAGGGTGTGACCGCCGAGAAACGTCGTCGCGCTGGGTGCGACGGGCGCGACGCCTCTGGTCTTGCGCAGGGTCGTGTTGCCACCGGCATGGCCGATCTGCAACGCCACCGGCGTGTCGAAGAACTCGACCGCATCGACGAGCTTGTGCAGGGCCGGGATGACGTCGTCGCCGTCGATCCGCAGCGACACCGTGCCGGCGTTGCCGCGCGGAGCGTCGACGACCGTCATCTCCACGGTGATGAGTCCGGGCCGCGACCGCGCGCGCCGCGCGTAGTAGGCGATCATGTCCTCGCTGACGGTGCCGTCGGCGTTCGCCAGGTTTGTCGCCATCGGCGACATGATCACCCGGCTGGACAGGTCCAGGGCGCCGATCCGCCCGGGCGCGAGCAGGTGCGGGTAGGAAGTCATCCGTACGACTTCTGATCGAAGACCCGGATGTCGTGGCCCGGAAGCACGGTCGCGTCGAGACCTTCGATCTTCTCGTACGACCGGTAGTAGTCGCCCAGGTCGACGTAGGTCCGCGACGGGATGTGCCGGTGCGATCCGATGCCTTCCCAGTTCTCCCGCAGCGAGCAGTGGTCGCCCGCGAGGACGTACCGGCCGGTCCGGGTCTCCACGGCGAGGCCCATCATGCCGGGCGCGTGTCCGGGCAGGTGGATCGCCCGTACGCCGGGCGCCAGGTCGACGTCCCCGTCGACGAGGCGCAGCCGTCCGGCCACACCCATCCACTGTGGCGTGAGGCCGGTGGTCGGCGCTTCGTAGACCGCGCCGTGCACCGGGTACGGTGCGGTCGCGTAGGCGACCTCCGCGCGGTGCGCCACGAACTGGGCCGCGCTGAACAGGCTGTTGTTGGCGCAGTGGTCGTAGTGCAGGTGGGAGAGCAGCACGGTGCGCACCGACGCCGGGTCGACACCCGCGTCGGTGAGCGCGCGGAGCGGCTCCTGCTCCGGGGTGCGACGGAACGGGCGGTGGTGGGCGCTCACCCACTCGGGCGTCCCGGAGCCGGTGTCCATCACGAGCGTGCCCCAGCCGCCGGTCACCGCCCAGATGATGCTGGGACTGTCGACCCGTTGACCGGCCTGCATGCCCCAGAGGAACGCGGACTTGTCCACGTCCGGCGCGACGCCGACCAGGATGGGGGTGATGACGTTGGCGGTCACCGCCCACCTTCCCAGAACAACACGCGCTTGCGGATCGCCCGCAGCCCGTACAGCGCGATCAGGCCGAGGATCGCGAGGTTGAGCAGGATCGCGAAGACGGCGGCGGTGGCGAGGTTGTTGTTGGCGTTGAGCAGCTGGACGCCGAGTCCCCGTTGGGCGCCGACGAACTCGCCGACGATCGCCGAGATGATGGAGTAGACGATGCCGACCTCCAACGCGGCGAACAGGAACGGCATGGCGGCCGGGAGGGTCAGCATCCGGAAGGTCTGCAGCCGGCCGGCCTGGATCGAACGGAAGAGGTCCCGCTTGTCCTTCTCGACCGACCGGAAGCCGGCCATCGAGTTGATCATGATGGGGAAGAAGGTCACGGTGACGGTCAGGAACACCTTCGACTCGAGCCCGAACCCGAACCACAACACGAAGAGCGGCGCGATGGCCACCTTGGGCACCGCGTTGAACATCGCGATGTACGGGTAGAGGATCTTGTCGATCACCGGCGCCTGCGAGATGAGGAACCCGAGCAGCAGTCCGACGATGGTGCCGATGGTGAAGCCCAGCACGATGGCGATGAGGGTCGCCTGGGCGTTCTCGGCGAAGCCGGCCAGACCCGGTGTCGTCCACCCGGTCCACCACGCGTCCCAGACCGCCGCCGGGCTCGGGATGATGATCGGCTTCACGTCGAACCCGGTCACCACCAGGTGCCAGATCAGCACGCCGGCGCCGAGCACCGCGATGGTGCGTACGAACCCGATCAGCAACTCCCGGCGGCGTCGCGCCTTGCTTGACCGGGTCGACACCGACGAGTCGGCGAGGGACGGGTTCCTCGTGTTCAGCGAGATGTCGGTCACGACGTCGCTCCAGTCGTCGATGCGGTCAGGTCGGATCCGTCCACGAGCACGTGCCGCACCTGGGCCGTGACCGAGGCGAACTCGGGAGTCTCGGTGATCGCCATCGTGCGTGGCTTGTCGAAGGGCACCTCGATGTCGGCCAGGATGCGACCGGGGCGGGCGCCGAAGACCACCACCCGGTCGGCCAGCAGGACGGCCTCCGAGATGCTGTGGGTGACGAACAGCGTTGTCTTCCGGCTCTCGTGGGTGAGCTGGGACAGGTCCACGTTGAGCTGCTCGCGGGTGAGCGCGTCGAGGGCGCCGAAGGGCTCGTCCATCAGCAACAGGACCGGGTCGGAGACCAATGCGCGGGCGATGGCGACGCGTTGCTGCATGCCACCGGAGAGCTCACCGGGGTACTTGTTCTCGAAACCGCCGAGCCCGAAGGACTCCAGCAGGCCGCGGGCCCGCTCGGTCGCCTCGCGGCCGGCCTTCCGCTTCACCACCAACGGCAGTGTCACGTTGGCGAGCACCGATCGCCACGGCAGCAGCACGGCGGCCTGGAAGACGAAGCCGGCGTTCGCCGTCGGCTTGTCGACGTTCACGCCGTCGATGAGGACAGCGCCGTCGGTCGCGTCGTCCAGGCCGGCCACGATCCGCAGCAACGTGCTCTTGCCGCATCCGCTCGGACCGACGATCGCCACGAACTCACCCGGACGCACATCGAGCGAGATGCGATCCAGCGCGTGCACTGAGGTTGAGTCGGCTGCCTCGTAGACCTTGGAGACATCCCGGATCTGGATGGGCTGCGAAGTCTGGACGGCGGGGGTCGTCGTCGCCATGTTGAAACTCCCGGAGTCGATGTTCGCTATACGCAGACCCGGCCGTGCTCGACGACAGGTGTGTCGTCGATCCAGACGTTGGGCTGCAGGATGAGAAGGTCGATGTGGATGGGACTGGGTGGTCCGCCGGAGCCCACAACGCTGTGGCCGAGCGCGAAGTGCACCCGGCCGATCCCCTTCTTGTCTTCGGTGATGTTTCCGGTGAAGCGCGCCATCGCGTTCGTGCCGATGCTCAGCTCACCCAGATGCCGACCGTTCTCGGCAGCATCGATGATCTTCACGAGGTCGGCGGCCTGCGCGCCGCCCGTGACGTCCGTCGCCCACCCGTTCTCGAACCGCACCGCGAGCGGCTGGTCCAGCCGGCCCAGCATGTGCGCGCTGCCGTCCGCGACGAGGACGCCGTTCGCCGACCCCTCCGCCGGGGTCAGCCAGCACTCGCCGCTGGGGAAGCCCGAGACCTGGCCGGGCTCACGCGCGAAGGACGCCCCGCGGCCGACCCGTACGCCCCGGATCGACGCGGTCAGTTCGGAGCCGTGGTCGCTTGTGACCCGCATGGTGGCGCCCGCCTCGGCCAGGTCGGCCAGCCGGCTGGTGACGGCGTTGACCTCGTCGTAGTTCGCGAGCGCGGCACCGGCGACCAGATTCTCGCCGCGGATGCCGGTGAGGACGAGACCGCGTGCGCCGCGTTGCAGCGCGTCGTTGAATTCCTCGTTGAAGCCCAGCGCCGTGGTGGTGGGGGCGAGAATGACGTCGGCGCCGGCGAGCGCGGCGCGCACCACGGCGGTCGCCTTGTCCCCCGCCTGTTGCCGCGGTGGCATGACCACGACGGTCGGCTCGCCGCGGGCCGCGAGGACCGCCGCCGTGAGGGCTTCGACGACGGCGAAGTCCGAGGCCAGGTCCGCGACCACGGCGACCTGCTCGCCGGGTGCCACGGCCACACACGACCGGACGATCTGGTCCGCAACCGAACTGAGCCTCAATCGCCCCAGATCCATCAAGCACTCCTGACTTCGACCGGTGTTGCTTTCACAGCGGCGTGTCTTCATCAGCTCAGACAGCTCACACCACAGCGTTCCTTTCCGAAGAACGCTGTTCCACTTGGCCGAAGAGTAGACCCCGACCCCGGGGCCGTCAACGGTCGAATCTTGGCCGTGAGCAGCAGGGCTTTCGCACCGCGCCGGCCCGTGGCTGCCGAATGAGATGACGCTTCCACCACCGGCCGGCGTGCGGTACGGTCGCCGGTGGAACTCCGTTTCCCTGGAAGGAACAGTCACTTCCGTGGATGCAGAAGCCTTTCAGTGACCCGTTGGCGTCGGACTGTTCCACGCCCAAGGCGGCGGTCTTCCCACGAGTGAACGGAATCGTATGAGCCCACAAAGCGCATGGCGGATGCTCCGGGAGTCGAAGGTCGTGGACCTCTCGCATCCGTACCGGGTCGGCATGCCACAGTCGCCGAACCATCCGCCGTTCCGGCTGGCGCTCGAGCGCCGCCACGGTGACCTCGTCCGCGGCGACGGTGCCTCGGCGGCCAACGAACTCATCGTCATCGGCGGCCACGTCGGCACCCACGTCGACGCTCTGGCCCACGTCTCCAAGGACGGACGTGTGCACGGCGGCCAGTCGGCACACGCGTTGCAGAGCAACAGGGGATTCGCGCACCTGGGGATCGACGAGTTCGAGCCGTACGTGGGACGTGCCGTCCTGCTCGACGTCACCGCCGTACACGGCGTCGCCAGCCTCCCGCCCGGGTACGAGGTCACCGTCGACGATCTCGAACGCGCGCAGCGGGACGCCGCGGTCGAGATCGAGCCCGGCGAGGTGATTCTCGTCGGCACCGGCTGGTCGCGGAACTGGGGCGACAAGGCGTTGTTCACCGGTCAGGAGTTGGGCGCCCCCGGCCCCGGACCGGCCGCCGCGCACTGGCTCGCCGAGCACCGCCCCCGGGCCGTCGGCGCCGAGACGATCGCCTTCGAGCACATCCCGGCCGGAGACGGCCACGCCCTGCTGCCGGTGCACTCCATGCTCCTCGTGGAGCGGGGCGTCAACATCGTGGAGACGATGAACCTGGCCCCGTTGATCGACCTGGGGGTGACCGAGTTCGGCCTGGTCCTGAACCCGCTCAACGTCGTCGGCGCGACCGGCGGGCCGGTTCGGCCGCTGGCGGTGGTCCCCGCATGAAGCCGACCATCGCCCAGACGCTCGCCGAGTTCGCGGCGAGCCACCGTGACGACGTGCCGGCGGCGGTGCGGACCGACGCGGTCGGTCGACTGCTGGACGTGGTCGGCAACGCGCTCGCCGCGCGGGAGGCGGACGGCGCGACCGAGCCCGCCCAGGTGATCCACGCGGTGGTGAGCCGCCGCGGCGGGCTCGCCGAGGCCGGCACGCTGTTCGGCGCCGACCGGCTGCCGGCGTCGGCCGCGGCCCTGGTCAACGGGACTCTGGCCCACGCGCTCGACTTCGACGACACGCATCTGCCGTCGGTGCTCCACCCGAGCGCGGCGGTCGTACCCGCGGCCCTCGCGGTCGCCGAGGCGGCGAAGTCCTCTGGTCCGAGCCTCCTGGCGGCCGTCGCGGTCGGCGACGAGGTCTGCAACCGGCTCGGCCTGGCCTCGTACGTGCCACGGCTGCGCAACTCCAGCTTCTTCGAGCGCGGCCTGCACGCCACCTCCATCTGCGGCACCGTCGGCGCGGCCGTGGCGTCGGCGATGTTGCTGGGCCTCTCCGACAAGCAGATCAGCGACGCCATCGGCATCGCGGCGAGCATGGGCGCGGGTCTGATCGAGGCGAACCGGACCGGCGGCACGGTGAAGCGGATCCACTGCGGCTGGGCCGCGCACGCCGGCGTCGAGGCCGCGACGTACGCCGCGGCCGGCATCACCGGACCGCCCACCGTCATCGAGGGCCGTTTCGGCTTCCTCCAGGCGTTCCTCGGCGACGACCAGTTTCCCGAGGAGATCACGAAGGATCTGGGCGAGCGGTGGGAGGTGCTGCGGACGGTGTACAAGCCGTACCCGTCGAACCACTTCACCCACCCGGGCATCGACTGCGCGCTCGCCCTGCGCGCCCAGGGGATCTCGGCCGCCGACGTGGTCTCGGCCGAACTCGGTGTCGCCGCGGCGCCGTTGCGGACGATCGGCGAGCCACGGCCGGAGAAGATCCGGCCACGGTCCGGCTACCACGCCAAGTTCTCCGGACCGTTCGCCATCGCCACGGCCATGCTCGGCGGCGGCGGCCTCGGCGTCTACCTGGACGACTTCACCGACGCCGCGCTCACCGACCCGGCCCGGCTCGCGCTCGCCGCGAAGGTCACCGTGGTGGCCGACCCGATCTGCGACGACGAGTTCCCGCACGCGTTCAGTGCGGTGCTACGCCTGACGACCCACGACGGTCGCACCCACGAACACCGGGTGCACTCGTCCCGGGGCGGCCCCGACCATCCGCTGTCCACCGAGGACATCGAAGCCAAGTTCATGCTCAACGCGACACGCGTGCTGCCGTCGCCCGAGGCGGCCGACGTCGCCCGCCGGATCCGCGACCTCCCCGCCACGCCGCGGGTGACGAGCATGCTCGCGGCCGGACCCCCGGCCACGACGCGTACGTAACCAGAAGGAGACCCGTGGAGATCGAAGCGAAAATCAGCGCGATGGGGTTCACGTTGCCCGAGCTGCCCGTGGTCAAGACCCGGCGGGTGCGGGCAACCCGCTCCGGCAACCTCGTCTTCCTCGCCGGCCACGGCCCCTTCAAGGACGGCGGCTACCCGTTCAAGGGGCCGGTGCCCGAGGCGATCACCGTCGAGGAGGCCGGCCAGGCGACCCGGTACAACGCGCTGGCCCTGCTCGCCACGCTCAAGGGCACGATCGGCGACCTCGACCGGGTGACCCGCATCCTCAAGGTGGTCGCCTTCGTCAACGCCGTACCCGGATTCAACCGTGCCTCCGAGGTCGCCAACGGATGCTCGGACCTGCTGATGGATCTGTACGGCGAGCGCGGCCGGCACTCGCGTTCCGCGATCGCGGTCGCCGGGCTGGGGTTGGACATCTGCTGTGAGACGGAGATGGTCGTCGAGGTGGCCGACAGCGGCGCGGAACGGTGAGCGCCGTGCCCATGCGGGACCTTCTCGCCGAGCGGTGCGACGCGATCAGGGCGGCGCCCGACGAGGTGCCGCTCGACGTGACGACCGGCCGCCTCGTCGACGGTGTCGGCGTGACCCTGCGCGGCAACGCGACGTCGTCCACCCGCATCGCCCACGCGTACCTCGGTGTCCCGGACGGTCCGCCGCTCGCCCGCCTCGACGCGCTGCTGACGCTGGCCGGGGCCGAACCGGCCCGGGCCGCGTTCGGGCTCGGGGTCGCGGCCGGCGCCAACAACTGGGCCGACACGTCGTTGCGGTCGCTCGCCCACCCCGGGGCGGCGGTCCTGCCCGCGCTGCTCGCGGCGGCGGCCGGGCGGGCGGTTCGCTGGCACGAGCTGGCGACGGCCGTGGCGGCGGGCTACGAGGCGATGGAGGTCGTCGGGCGGGCCCTCAACGACGGCGTTCCCCGGTTGAGCAGCCAGCGGGCCGGCTTCCGCAGCGCGGCCCTGTGCGGCGCGTTCGGCGCGGTCGGTGTGCTCACCGTTATCGGCCGACTACCGGTGGCGACGAGTGCGGCGGCCTTCGGCATCGCCTGTGACCTGGTCGGTGGGCTCACCAGACAGGCGCGCGGCGCCGACTCGGCCATCCGCATGCAGGCCGGCAGCGCCGTACGCGCGGGCTTCGAGGCGGTCGCGCTGGCCCGCGCCGGCGTGCAGTCGGCCCCCGACGTCTTCGAGGCTCCGGACGGTTTCCTCCGCGCCCACCACGCGACGGCCGGGTCGCCGACGGATCCGCGGCCCCGGTGGCACATCCGCGACGCGGCGCAGAAGTTCCACTGCGCGCCACACAACTTCGCCACCGCGCTGGACCTCGTGCGGGTCGTCGCGGCCGGCGGTCAACAGGCGCTCGTCGAGGTGCGCGTGCCGCAGGAGCACCTCGATCTGGCCCGGTCCTCGTCCGCGTTCCCGGACACGGCGGCGCAGGCGGCGTTGCACCTCAGGTACTGCTGTGCCCGGGTGCTCGCCACCGGCGACTTCCTCTGGCCGGACGACATCGCCGCCGGCCTGCGCGACGAGGCGACCCGGGCGAGGTTCGACGACGTCACCATTCGTGGCGACGAGGTGTTGAGCGCCCGACTCGAGGACGATCGGGAGGTCTGGCCCGCCGTGGTGCGGGTGACGTCGCGGGACGGCCGGGTCGTCGAGCACCGCGCGGACCATCCGTTCGGCACCACGTTCGACGACCGGGTCGCCGAGGCGGCCAGGTCGAAGTTCGACCGTGACGCCGCCGCCGGCGGGGTGCGCGAGCCGCAGCGGTGCCGGGAGGAACTCGTCGCCGCGGTAGCGGGCGACGCCGCCGTGGTCGACACCCTGACCGGCATCATCCGTCGCGAGTCCCGGGTGGCGGCATGAACCTCGAACTTTCCGGCCGGGTGGCACTTGTCACCGGCGGCACCCGGGGCATCGGCCGCGCCATCGCCGAGACCCTGCGCGCCGAAGGCGCCCACGTCATGGTGGTCGGCCGGCCGAACCCGGCCGCCGCCGGTGAGGACGACGACACGCTGCGCGCCGACCTGCGTGACGAGGCGGCGCATCGGCCCCTCGTGGAGAGCGTGATCGCGCGGTACGGACGCCTGGACGTCCTCGTCAACAACGCCTCGCTGCCGGCGCGCGGACCCACGTTGGGTGGCTGGCTGGAAATGGTGGAGACCAAGGCCTACGGCTACTGGTCCATGGCGATGGCCGCGCTACCGGCACTACGGGAGCACGGCGGCAGCGTCGTCAACATGTCTGGTGTCGCCGCGATCCGACCGTCCGGCGGCAATCCGCAGTCGGGCGCGGTGAACGCCGCCGTCGAGCACCTCACCGCCCTGCTCGCCGTGACGTTCGCCGCGCACGGCGTCCGGGTCAACGCGGTGCGACCTGGCAGCGTCGACTCGCCGCGACGGCGCACGCATCTCGCGGAGGTGGCGAGGTCCACCGGGCGGTCGACCGAGGCCGCGTTGGCCGACGAGGCGGCGAACATCCCCCTGGGTCGGATGACCTCACCGGACGAGGTCGCGACCGTCGTGGCGATGCTCTGTTCGCCGAGGTCGGGCGCGACCACCGGCCAGGTGGTCGCCGCCGACGGCGGCCTCGGACTCGCACCGCTGATCGGTTGACGATGAACCGGCCCCGACGCCTACCCGTCGACCCGTACGTCGCCGCGATGGTCGCGACGGTCGCGGTCGCGACGGTGCTACCGGCCCGCGGCGTCGTCGCGACGGTCGCCGGCTGGGCGACCACCGCCGCCGTCGCGCTGCTGTTCTTCCTGTACGGCGCCCGCATCTCGCGGCGCGAGGCGTGGACCGGCGCCGCGCACTGGCGGCTGCATCTCGCCGTGCTCCTGACCACCTTCGCGCTCTTTCCCGCGTACGGGCTGCTGCTCGGGCTGCTCTCCCCCAGCGTCCTCGACCCTCAACTCCACCAGGGGCTGCTGTTCCTGTGCGCGGTGCCGTCGACCGTGCAGAGCGCGATCGCGCTCACCTCGATCGCCGGCGGCAACGTGCCCGCCGCCATCTTCAGCGCGTCCTTCTCCAGCGTCGCGGGCATCGCGCTGACCCCGCTACTCGTCGGCGCCATGATGGGCGGCGCCGGCGACGTGCACCTCTCCCCGGCGGCGTTCGCCGACATCGCGCTCCGGTTGCTGCTGCCGTTCGTCGCCGGTCAACTGGTCCAGCCCTGGCTCGGCGGCTGGATGAAACGACACCGGAAACCGCTCACCGTCGTCGACCGCGGTTCGATCCTGCTCGTCGTCTACACCGCGTTCAGCGCCAGCGTCGTCAGCGGCGTCTGGAGCCGCGTCAGCGTCTCCGACCTGCTGGTGCTCCTCGTCGTCGAGGCCGCGCTGCTCGCCGCCGTCCTGCTGACGCTCGCCACCCTGCCCTTCGACCGCCCCGACAGGATCGCCATCGCGTTCTGCGGGTCGACCAAGAGCGCGGCGGCCGGCCTGCCGATGGCGACGGTCCTCTTCTCCGGCCCGGCCGCCGGCCTGCTCATCCTGCCGCTGATCATCTTTCATCAGCTCCAGCTCATCACCGGCACCGTCCTCGCCCGCCGCTGGGCCGAGCGCGGGCGGACCACGCCGGGCGACGATGCCGCACCGCGGGCCGAGCCGTCGCCGGCGTAGCCCGACACACGGCACGAACCGGCGGGCTACCGCGACGTCCGCCGTGGTCCGGACCGTCGCTCCCGCGGCCTCACCCGCCGCCGCTGGTCGCGCTCACTGCACGAGCCTGGCCGTTCCCCTGAGCGGATCATCGTTCCAGCGACGACCGGCGTCTAGCCCTCGAAGCCCAGCCGCGCGGAGAGTTCCCCGGTCTCGACCAGCAGCGGCTTGGCGAGCTCGTCGATCCGGCCGCGGATCCGCTCGACCGGGCCGCACACGCTGATCACCGCCACCGGCTTGCCCTCGTGGTCGAGCACCGGCGCGGCGAGGGAGCCGGCGCCGGCCTGCCGCTCGCCGAACGACACCGCGTAACCCCGCTCGCGGATCAGGCGCAACTCGTCCCGGAGGTGACTGGCGTCGATGAGCGTGTGGTCGGTGAGCGCGGGCAGCGGACCGGAGGTCAGGTACGCCTCGCGCTCCGCCTGCGGGAGATAGGCGAGGAACACCTTGGAGGAACTCCCCGCGTGCAACGGAAACGCCTCGCCGATCTGGACCTCCATCTTCACGTCCCGCGCCGGCGTCACCTGGTCGAGGTAGACACGCAGGTCACGGACCCGGATGGAAAGGGTCGAGGTCTCCTTCGTCTGCTCACTGAGACGGCGCATCGGCTCGCGGGCGAGCTGGCGCACGTCGACACGATCGAGGAAGGCACGGCCGAGGGCCAGCGCGGCCGGACCGAGCACGTACCGCCGGCTCCCCTCGTCGACGGTGACGAGCCGCCGGCCGCAGAGCGTGGTCAGGATCCGGTGCACCACGGCCTTGGAGACGCCGAGTTCGCGGCCGATCTCCGAGACGCCGAGGTTCGTCACGCCGGAGCGGGAGAACAGCAGCAGCACGTCGAGCGCCCGTTCCAGGCCGTTGACGGTACGCCCGTCAGGTCCGGCCTCGGTCCGCTGGTCGATCGTCAACTCTTACTCCAGAGGTAGGCAGGGGACATGTCCGGACACGTGCCGGTAGCTGCGCAGCGCGCAACTCTATCACCCACCGGAACATCGTACCTCTCTCCGGCACAATGCCGAGCACCGCCGCGGACTGGTACGTAGCCTTCGAAGCCCTCGACTACCGGGCGGCGCCGGCCCCGCCGTCGGGAGTCTCGGAGTCGTGCCTGTACGGGAGCATAGGAGATGTGTGAACGGTAGCCTTCGGGATGCTTCTACGGTAGCGTTACGCCATGCTGTCATATCAGCTACGGGCCGTCGATCAAGAGCTGGATGAGCTGCTCGGCGGTTTGCCTGCCATCAGTCTCGAGGGGCCGAAGGGCGTCGGGAAGACTGCGACGGCCCAGCGTCGCGCCGCCACCGTCTTCGCCATGGACGACGCGACACAGCGGGAACTGCTCACCGCCGATCCGCAGCGCCTCGACCGAGCCCTGGCGCCGGTCCTCATCGACGAGTGGCAGCGCGAACCGGCGGTCTGGGACTTTGTGCGGCGCAGCGTCGACCGTAACCCCGCACCGGCCCGGTTCCTGTTGACCGGCAGCGCCACCCCGACCTCCGCGCCGACACATTCCGGAGCCGGGCGCATCGTCCAGCTCCGGATGCGACCGATGAGCCTTGCCGAGCGGGCCCTGGTCGAGCCGACGGTCAGCCTTCGGGAGTTGCTTACCGGACGGCGGCTGGCCGTGAGCGGGGGCACTGCGCTGAGCCTGGTCGACTACGCCGAGGAGATCGCGCGATCCGGATTCCCCGCCATCCGTCAACTGCCACCACGCGCTCGCAGGGCACAGCTCGACGGCTACCTGAACCGTATCGTCGAACGAGACTTCCCCGAGCAAGGCCATCTGGTACGCCGCCCCGGCACCCTGCGCGGGTGGCTGGCCGCGTACGCCGCCGCGACGGCAACCACCAGTTCCTACAACGCCATCCTGGACGCGGCCACCCCGGGCGAGACCAACAAGCCCGCCAAGACGACAACGACCGTGTACCGCGACGTGCTGTCGCAACTGTGGCTGCTCGATCCCGTGCCCGGCTGGCTGCCCAGCCGCAGCGCCTTCAGCAGACTCGGCGCCGCACCGAAACACCACCTCGCCGACCCGGCCCTCGCCGCCCGACTCCTCGGTGTGGACGTACCCGCCCTGCTCGACGATTCAGCGCCGGACACGCCCGTCCGCCGGCCCGGTCCCCTGCTGGGCGCCTTGTTCGAGTCGCTGGTGACGCTGAGCGTGCGGGTCTACGCGCAGGCAGCTGAAGCCACGGTTCATCACCTACGCACCTGGGACAGCCGGCGTGAGGTGGACCTCATCATCCAGCGCGCGGATCAACGAATCGTGGCGCTCGAGGTCAAGCTGTCTCCGTCGGTGAGCGACGACGACGTCCGTCACCTCACCTGGCTGCGTGGACAACTCGGCGACGATCTACTCGATGCGGCGGTCATCACCACCGGGCCTGAGGCGTACCGCCGCGCTGACGGAATCGCGGTGATCCCGCTCTGCTTGCTCGAACCCTGACAACCGGCGCGAAGTGCAGTGTCGGGCGCTGGGTGACCACGGCCGTGACCACGAGATCACAAGAAACAGGCACCAGTCACTGACTGATGCCTGTTCACCTGCATAAACGCGAGGTGGAGCCGAGGGGACTCGAACCCCTGACCCCCACACTGCCAGTGTGGTGCGCTACCAGCTGCGCCACGGCCCCCTGCGGTCGGCCCGGTCGCCCGGGCACGGGAAGAACTATACACACGCCGCTCGGCATGGTCATCTGGCGGGGGTCCCCCGCGACGGGTCAGTTGAGCGCCACGTCCGGCGGGAAGTGGGCCACCGCCGCCATCATGCCGCCCTGCCGGCGCAGCACCATCGGCCAGAGATCATCCGGCCGGTCGACGAAGGCGTCGCCGGGGAGCGCGTCAAGCACGAACCAGGACCCTTCCTCGATCTCCCGCTCCAACTGCCCGGCACCCCAGCCGGAGTAGCCGGCGAACACCCGGATCCCACCGACGGCGTCCCGCAGCTTCTCCGGGTCGACCGAGAGGTCGATGGTGCCGACCGCGCCGGAGACCCGGTGGAAGCCCCGGACCGGTTTGACCGGGTGGCGCATCCGGGCCAGGCAGATGGCGGAGTCGGGCTGCACCGGGCCGCCCTCGAAGAGCACCGCGGGGTCGCGCGCCAGGTCGCTCCAGTCGCCGAGGACGTCGGCCACCGCGACCTCGGTGGCCCGGTTGAGGACCACGCCGAGGGCGCCGCCGGGCTCGTGCGCGACCAGAAGCACGACCGTACGGTCGAAGTTCGGGTCCTTGAGCACGGGGGTCGCGACCAGCAGCCGTCCGGTCATCGACTCCATGGCTCGGCCACCGATCGCCTGCCCCTCACCCTGCATGTCCGACACCCGTCAGCCGTGCGCCCGTGCGGGCCTGACGCCGTCGACCGTCCACGCTGTCAACGCCATGTCTCGCACCATAGCTTGCGTCCCGCCCGCTGGCTAAGGTCTGACCGGCGGGTGATCGCAACGGATCGAGGGAGGATCGGATGGCGACGGAGGCCGAACTGGCGGTGATCGGCGGGTCGGGTCTCTACGCCCTGCTCGACGGCGTGGAGCACGTGGTGGACACTCCGTACGGCGCGCCGTCGGATCCGATCACGGTCGCCGAGGTGGGCGGGCGACGGGTGGCGTTCCTGCCGCGACACGGCCGCGACCACAGGTATCCGCCGCACCGGATCCCCTACCGGGCCAACCTCTGGGCGTTGCGCGCCCTCGGCGTACGCCAGGTGCTGGCGCCGTGCGCGGTCGGCGGTCTCCGGCCGGAGTTGGGGCCGGGCACGTTCGTGGTGCCGGACCAGTTGATCGACCGCACCAGCGGGCGGGCGCAGACCTACTACGACCGGGGCGCGGTGCACGTGTCCTTCGCCGACCCGTACTGCCCGGCCGGGCGGCGGACGCTGCTGTCGGCGGCGGCCGGCCGGGGCGTGCCGGCGGTGGACGGCGGGACGGTGGTGGTGGTCGAGGGGCCGCGCTTCTCGACCCGGGCGGAGTCGCGCTGGTTCGCCTCGATCGGCGGCACGGTCGTCAACATGACCGGGCACCCGGAGGCGGTGCTCGCCCGCGAGTTGGCGCTCTGTTACACCTCGATCGCGCTCGTCACCGACCTGGACGTGGGTGTCGAGGCGGGCGAGGAGGTCACCCAGGAGGAGGTGTTCGGCGTCTTCGCCGAGAACACCGACCGGCTGCGCGGGCTGCTGCTCGACGCGGTCGCCGCGCTGCCCACCGAGCGGGACTGCCGCTGCGACGCCGCGTTGGACGGCATCACGCTGCCGTTCCCCCTGCCGTGAGCGAAGCGCCCGAAAAGTCCGCCTCGGCCCGCTAGATTCGGTGGGTCGGGGGCCGGCGCACCGAGCCGTCTCCGGCACCGCGGCCCGGGACGGAGGCAGCCGGCGATGGCGACGGTGCGCGAGGCCACCCACGACCTGCTGCGCGCGCTCGGGCTGACCACCGTCTTCGGCAACCCCGGCTCGACCGAGGAGCCGTTCCTCGCCGACTTCCCGACCGACTTCCGCTACGTGCACGCGCTTCAGGAGGCGTCGGCGGTCGCCATGGCCGACGGCTACGCGCAGGGCACCGGCCGACCCGCACACGTCAACCTGCACACCGCGCCGGGCGTCGGCAACGGCATGGGCAACCTCGTCACCGCCTGGCACAACCGGACCCCGCTGATCGTCAGCGCCGGCCAGCAGACCCGCGAGATGCTGCTGATCGAGCCCCGCCTGGCCAGCCCCCGGGCGGTCGAGCTGCCCCAGCCGTACGTCAAGTGGGCCCACGAGCCGACCCGCGCGCAGGACATCCCGGCGGCCTTCATGCGGGCGTACGCCACGGCGGTGCAGCCGCCCGCCGGGCCGGTCTTCCTCTCCCTGCCGATGGACGACTGGGACCGCGTCGCCGGCCCGCCGCCGCAGGTGCGTACCGTCGCCACCCGGTTCGGGCCGGACCCGGACCGGCTGCGCGGCTTCGCCACCGCGCTCGCCGCTTCCCGCGCCCCGGCGCTGGTGCTCGGCGCGGCCGTGGACCGGGCCGGCGCATGGCCGGCGGCCGTCACGCTGGCCGAGCGGCTGGCCGCACCGGTGTGGGCCGCCCCGGCGCCGGAGCGGGCCGTCTTCCCCGAGCGCCACCCGCTGTTCCGCGGCGTCCTGCCGTACGCGATCGGGCCGCTGTCGGAGGCGCTGCGCGGACACGACACCGTGCTCGTGGTCGGCGCGCCGGTGTTCCGCTACTACCCGCACGTGCCGGGCGACTTTCTACCCGAGGGCACCCGGCTGCTGCACGTCACCGACGACCCCGACGAGGCGGGCCGGGCGCCGGTCGGGGAGAGCCTGCTCGGTGACGCCGGGCTGACCATGGCCGCGCTGCGGGAGCTGCTGCCGCCGAGCGACCGACCCACGCCGCCGCCCCGCGAGCCTCCGCCGGAGCCGGAGCTGACGGACCCGCCCAGCGCGGACACGCTCTTCGGGGCGCTCGCCGCCGCCTGGCCGGCGGACGGGGTGCTGGTGCAGGAGTCACCGTCCAACCTGTCCGCGTTGCGCCGCCGGCTGCGGATCGACCGGCCGCGTTCGTACTTCACGATGGCCAGCGGCGGCCTGGGCTTCGGGTTGCCGGCGGCGGTGGGCCTGGCGCTCGCCGAGCGGGACACCGGGCGCGGTCGGCCGGTGGTCGCGGTGATCGGCGACGGCTCCTTCCACTACTCGGTGCAGGCGCTGTGGACCGCGGCGCGGCTGCGGTTGCCGCTGCCCGTCGTGGTCCCGGTGAACCAGCAGTACGCGATCCTCAAGGCGTTCGCCGAGCTGAAGCACACGCCGGGCGTGCCGGCGCTGGACCTGCCCGGGCTGGACGTGACCGCGGTGGCACGCGGCTACGGCTGCGCCGCCGAGGTGGTGTCACCGGACCGGCTGGGCACGGCGCTCGCCGACGCGCTGGCCGCGGACCGGCCCACGGTGCTGGCGGCGCCGATCAGCACCGAGGTCCCCCGGATCCTGTGACCCGGCCCGGGGCGGTCCAGCCGGATGCGGCTCAGCCGGGGCGGCCCAGCCTGGTCGGCTCAGCCTGGTCGGCTCAGCCGGGGCGGCCCGGCCTGGTCGGCCCAGCCGGGGCAGCCCGGCCTGGTCGGCTCAGCCGGGCGGCCCAGCCTGGTCGGCTCAGCCGGGGCGGACGGTCAGCGGGAGGCCGCTGCCGACGTCGAGCACGGTGCGGTCGCCGAGCGGGGCGTCGAGCGTGACGCTCACCGGTGCCATCTTCAGCTGCAGGGTGCAGACACCGGTGGGCCGGACCACCGAGGCGCCGACCACCACCACGTCCGGTCGTTCCAGCACCAGCGGGGTGGGCTCGCTGTCGCAGGCCCCGACACCGACGGTGTAGTCGAGGCGGTCGCCCGCCACCGCCCGCAGCCCCTCCGCGGCGACCAGGCCGCCCGGCAGCGGCTTGCCGTCCGCCGCGCCGCTCGGCGCCGCGCCCACCGCGCGCGGCGCGACCGCGAGCCGAGCCACCGGTACGGCCATCTCGTCCACGGTGAACAGCCACGCCGGCACCTCGGCCCGACCCCGGCTGGTCCACACCGGCGCGCTGCCCAGCCGCACCGCGGTCACGGTGAGCGGGACGCAGGGCGTCGGCGCGCTGGTCGACACCGGGCCCTCCGGGCCGGGCTCGACGGTCGGCCCGCCCGGCTCCGGCGATCCGGGCCCGGACATCCGCGGTCCAGCGGGCCGGCCGTCACACGGCGGCGGATCTCCCTGGTCCAGTTGGGCGTACGCGTCGGCGGCGCTGATCAGCGGCACCCGCAGCTCACCGTCGGGGAACCGGATAGACCCGTCCGGCGGGACGGCGGCCGGCATCTTCACCTGGTCCCGATACCAGCCGGCGCTGAACGCCACCTTCGTGTCGCCGGTGAAGCCCGGGTCGCCGGTGAGCACGGTGGCGTCCTGGAGCGGGACGTACCCGTCGTGCCACTGCTGCCCGGGCTGCCAGCGCCCGGCCACCTCCTCGGCCCGTTGGGTGAACGCGGCGGGCTGCTCCGGGCCGGCGGGCGGCGCGGTGCCGGCGCCGGGCGCGGCGCAACCGCAGAGGACCAGCAGCGGAAGCCCGAACAGGGCAACAGATCGGCGCATGCGGATTGGACGCCCCACCCCCCGCCCCGGTTCCCACCCTCGCCCGCCCCGCCCGCCCTGAGGCGCGGGGACAGCGGGGCGCGTGGGGCGGGTGGGAATGACTGTGCGCCCCGGTCCTCAGGGACCGGGGCGCACAGGGTGGTGGAGGTGCCGGGAATCGAACCCGGGTCCTTCGCCGGTTTGTCAGGGCTTCTCCGAGCGCAGCTCGCTATGCCTCTACTCGGCCCCACCGCTCACGCGAGCAAGTTGGTGTGACGGGCCCAGTCGCTGATTGATCTCGCCGCACGGACCCCGCGACCGGGTCCGATTGGCCAGCCTTCTAGCTGATGCCGGCTAACTGGGTCGAAGGCGCTCCCAGGCCGACAGACTTGCTACTCGCCTCAGGCGGCGAGAGCGAAGTCAGCGCGATTGTTCTTGGCGCTTATTGGTTTCCGACGACCGATTCTCGAGACGACGTCGGCTTCCTCGGCTCGCTTCCCCTGTCGCTGCGTACGAAGTCGAAACCAGTCACCCCCTCGACGGGCTGCCCCTGTCGGCAGCACCACCAAGCCTAACGCCTGCCGCAACCGAATTCATCCCGAGGCCGGCCCGGCGAGCCGACAACCGGACGAACCGGACTTTTCAGTCATCCATCCCCTTGCCGCGCCGACCCGCCGCTCGGGCGATCTCCCGGTCGGCGTCCCGCTTGGCGAGGTCCTGCCGCTTGTCGTACGACTTCTTACCCCGGGCCAGGCCGATCTCCACCTTCGCCCAGCCGTCGGAGAAGTAGACCTGCAACGGCACCAACGTCAGGCCGCTCTCCTTGAGCTTGCCCAGCAGCCGGTTGATCTCCAGCCGGTTGAGCAGGAGCTTGCGGGTACGCCGGGGCTCATGATTGGTCCAGGTGCCCTGGGCGTACTCCGGGACGTGCATGCCGTGCAGGTAGAGCTCGCCGTCACGCTCCTGGGCGAACGCGTCGACGAGCGACGCTCGCCCGGCCCGCAGCGACTTGACCTCGGTGCCGGTCAACGCCATGCCCGCCTCGTACGTGTCGAGGATGGCGTAGTCGTGACGCGCCTTCTTGTTGGAGGCGACCACCTTGCGACCCTTTTCCCGTGGCACCGGCGCCACCCCCTTCTCCGATCGACTCGCCGGCGGACCACCGGCGAGCGAAGATCATGCTACCGGAACCACAAGAGCCCTCCCGCGCCGTTTATTCCGGCGCGGGAGGGCCTGCGGAGAGCCGTACGGGTAACTAGACCCGCAGGTAGAAGCGGAGCGTGACCCACGCGGTGATCGCGCTGACCAGGCCACCGACGGCGGCCATCAGCGGGAAGGTCAGGAAGATCTCGGACCAGGAGATCGGGGTGATCAGCCCCTCCAGGGCCGCCATCGAACTGCCGGCCGCCAGCGTCTTCACGCCGATCAGCGCGACCAGACCGAGGATGGAGCCGATCAGACCGGCCACCACCGCCTCCAGCACGAACGGCGCCTGGATGAACCAGTTGGACGCGCCGACCAGCTTCATGACCGCGACCTCACGCCGCTTGCTGTACGCGGCCACCTGGATGGTGTTCGCCACCAGCAGCAGCGCGGCGGCGGCCATCACGATCGCCAGCGCCAGCGCGCCGTTCTGGATGCCGGTGAGCACACCGAAGACCTTGTCGAGCAGCTTGCTCTGGTCGACGATCGTGTCGATGCCCTCGGTGGCCTTGTACTGGTCGTAGATCTGCTTGTACTGCTGCGGGTCGTTGAGCGTGAGCCGGAACGACTCCGGGAGCTGGTCGGGCTTGACGGCGTTCACCAGGTCCGGCGCGTCGGCGTACATCTGCTGGAAGCGCTTGTACGCCTCGTCCTTGTTGACGTATGTGACGTCCTTGACCAGCGGGTCGGCGTTGAGCTTGGTTTCCAGGTCGGCGCGCTGCTGCTCCTGGACGTCGGTCTTCAGGAAGATCGAGACCTGGACGTTCTCGTAGTAGAGATCCTTCATGTCGCCGACCTTCTGGTACAGAAGGCCGCTGCCGCCCAGCATGAACAGCGACACCGCCATGGTGATGATCATGGCGATCGTCATGGTGACGTTGCGCCACAGTCCGACCAGTACCTCGGACAGGACGTACTTCATCCGCATCGGGATATTCCTCCGGCTCTCCGGCGTGAGGTGTTCGTCGTCGGGATCAACGGGTCGCCTGGTCGGCTCAGCCGTAGACGCCGCGGGCCTGGTCGCGCACGATGCGGCCGCTCTCGATCTCGATCACCCGGCGCCGCATCTGGTTCACGATGTTGGAGTCGTGCGTGACCATCACGACGGTCGTGCCGGTGCGGTTGATCCGGTCCAGCAGGCGCATGATCTCGATCGAGGTGTCCGGGTCCAGGTTTCCGGTCGGCTCGTCGGCCAGCAGGATGAGCGGCCGGTTCACGAACGCCCGCGCCACCGCGACGCGCTGCTGCTCGCCACCGGAGAGCTCGTGCGGGTAGCGGTGCTCCTTGCCGCCGAGACCGACCAGTTCCAGCACCTCCGGCACGACCCGGCGGGCGACCGCCTTCGTCTTGCCGATCACCTCGAGCGCGAACGCCACGTTCTCGTACGCGGTGCGGTTCGGCAGCAGCCGGAAGTCCTGGAAGACGCAGCCGATGGAACGCCGGAAGTGGGGGCGCTTCCACGAACGCATCGACGTGACGTCCTTGCCGTTGACGACGACGCGACCCTTGTTGGGCGTCACCTCGTGCAGCAGCAACTTGATGATGGTGGACTTGCCGGAGCCGGATGGACCGATGAAGAAGACGAACTCGCCCTTCTCGATCGAGACGGACACGTTGTCGAGCGAAGGCCGGGACGCCTTCGGGTACGTCTTCGTCACTTGCTCAAGCTGAATCACGGGTCGAGAGTCTACGCGGTGTAACCGCAGAGCCAAGCCCCACGCCCCCCAGTTGCGGCGCGCGTCATCGATTTACCGGGTCAGACCGAGATCGATGACGCACTCCGTCCGGCCGTGATCACGCACCGTCAGCGCTGAGCTGCTGCTGCTTCCGCCAGCGGATACCCGCCTCGATGAAACTGTCCAGCTCACCGTCGAAGACCGAGGACGGATTGCCCGTCTCCTGCTCGGTACGCAGATCCTTCACCATCTGATAAGGATGCAGCACGTACGACCGCATCTGGTCGCCCCACGAGCCGGCGGCGTCGGTCTTCAGGCCGGCCATCTTGGCCTGCTCCTCCTGCCGCTTGCGCTCCAGCAGCCGGGCCTGGAGCACCCGCAGCGCGGACGCCTTGTTCTGGAGCTGGGACTTCTCGTTCTGGCAGGTGACCACGATGCCGGTCGGGATGTGGGTGATCCGGACCGCCGAGTCGGTGGTGTTGACGCTCTGCCCACCCGGCCCGGAGGACCGGTAGACGTCGATCCGCATCTCGTTCTCGGGAATGTCGATGTGGTCGGTCTGCTCCACCACCGGCAGCACCTCGACGCCGGCGAAACTGGTCTGCCGGCGCCCCTGGTTGTCGAACGGGCTGATCCGCACCAGCCGGTGAGTGCCGGACTCCACGCTCAGCGTGCCGAAGGCGTAGGGCACCTTCACCGTGAAGGTGGCCGACTTCAGGCCCGCCTCCTCGGCGTACGAGGTCTCGTAGACCTCCGTCGGGTAGCCGTGACGCTCCGCCCACCGCAGGTACATCCGCAGCAGCATCTCGGCGAAGTCCGCGGCGTCCACGCCACCGGCGCCGGCCCGGATGGCGACGAGCGCCTCCCGGGAGTCGTACTCGCCGGAGAGCAGCGTGCGGACCTCCATCTCCTGGATGGCCTTGGTCAGCCCGGTGATCTCCGACTCGACCTCGGTCAGCGCACCCGGGTCGGACTCCGCCTGGGCGAGCTCCAGCAGCACCCCGGCGTCGTCGAGCCGGGAGCGCAGGTCGCCCAGCTTGCTGATCTCGCCGTTGACGTACGACAGCTGCGACGTCACCTGCTGCGCCTTGGCCTGGTCGTCCCACAGGTCGGGCGCGGAGGCCTCCTGCTCCAGGCGGGCCTTCTGCTCGCGCAGCTTGTCGAGGTCGAGCACGGCCTCGATGTTGCGCAGCGTGGCGTCGAGTTCCTTGAGCTGTTCGGCGTAATCGGCAGCGGTCACGACAGACAAGACTACTGCGTCCGTCCGTCGGCTTGTCGCAGGTGGTCAGCCGGTCGGCGCGGTCTTCAGCCAGGACAGTGCCGCCCGGTGGTAGGCGACGGCGAACTCCAACGCGCTGGCATCGTAGTTGTCGCCCTCCTTCTTCGCGTTCTTGACCTGCTCCCGGACCGCCGCCAGCGCCTCGGTGTGATATTCGTTCGCCGAGGCGAACAGGTTCTTGAGCTGGCTGGACGAGTGCAGGCTGCCGAACGCCATCCGCAACGCGATCGGGTTTCGGATGGTGTCCTTGCCGGGATTCTCCGCCAACCAGCGGGAAAATGTCCGTTTCCCGGCCGCCGTGAGCGCGTACGGCTGGCTCATCCGCGGCCCGGGCTTCCCGAGCCGCACCAGACCCTTCTCGGCCAGGACCGGAAGCTCCCGGTAGACCTGGCTGCGGGTCATCGACCAGTACGGCGCCAGCCGGCGCTCGGCAGCGGCCATCAACTGGCCGCCAGTCATCGGGCCGTCGTGCAGCAGACCGAGCAGGGCTGCCGCCGTCGGGTTGACTCCGGATTCCGCCATGCCCTCTAAGCTGCCACTTTGTCGACTCCTGCGTCCACGTTTTGCCGTTTTCGCCACTCCCAGGCGGTCCGAAGTGCACCGTGCACCGACGACAGATGTAAGGCGGGGGCCCTTCTTAACAGACGTCTGTTAAGAAGGGCCCCCGCCTAACATCTCAGCCCATGTGGGGGTAGGTGTGGTCAGTGGGCGGCACGAACGTCTCCTTGATCGTCCGCGGCGACGTCCAGCGGACCAGGTTGTGCCAGGAGCCCGCCTTGTCGTTGGTGCCGCTGGCCCGGGCGCCGCCGAACGGCTGCTGCCCGACCACCGCGCCGGTCGGCTTGTCGTTGATGTAGAAGTTGCCGGCCGCGTACCGCATCCTCTCCGCCACCTGGTCGACCACCCGGCGGTCGGTCGCGAAGATCGACCCGGTCAGCGCGTACGGCGCGATCGACTCGGCCTGGGCGACCACCTCGTCGAACCGGGCGTCGTCGAAGACGTGCACGCCGAGGATCGGGCCGAAGTATTCGGTGGTGAACGTCTCGTGCGCGGCGTCCGAGCACTCGAAGAGCGTGGGCCGGACGAAGTATCCGACCGAGTCGTCGGCGGTGCCGCCGGCCAGGACCCGGCAGGAGTCGTCGCCCCTGATCAGCTCCAGCGCGGCGGTGTGCCGGCCGAACGCCCGGTCGTCGATCACCGCGCCGCCGAAGTTGCTGAAGTCGGTCACGTCGCCGTAGGTGAGCGCGTCCGCGGACGCGGCGAGCCGGTCCCGCAGCCCACCCTCCCAGATCGACCGCGGCACGTACGCCCGCGAGGCGGCCGAGCACTTCTGCCCCTGGTATTCGTAGGCGCCCCGCAGCAGCGCGGTGTGCAGCGCGTCCACGTCGGCGCTCGAGTGCGCGACCACGAAGTCCTTGCCGCCGGTCTCGCCGACCAGCCGGGGATAGCCCCGGTAGCGGGCGATGTTGTCGCCGACGGTCCGCCAGAGCTGCTGGAAGACCTTCGTGGAGCCGGTGAAGTGGATGCCGGCCAGGTCCGGGTCGGCGAGCACGACGTCGGAGACCTTCTCGCCGCGCCCGGTGACCATGTTGATCACGCCGGGGGGCAGGCCGGCTGCCTCGAACAGTCGCATGGTGAAGTGCGCTGCGAACTGCTGGGTCGGGCCCGGCTTCCAGACCACGGTGTTGCCGAGCAGGGCCGGCGCGGACGGCAGGTTGCCGGCGATCGCGGTGAAGTTGAACGGGGTGACCGCGTAGACGAAGCCCTCCAGCGGCCGGTGGTCGAAGCGGTTCCACACGCCCGGCGAGGACAGCGGCTGCTCGGCCAGGAGCCGGCGGGCGAAGTGGACGTTGAACCGGAGGAAGTCGATCAACTCGCAGGCGGCGTCGATCTCGGCCTGGACCGCGGTCTTGGACTGGCCGAGCATGGTCGCCGCGTTGAGCGTGTCCCGCCAGGGGCCGGAGAGCAGGTCGGCGGCGCGCAGGAAGATCGCGGCCCGCTCCTCGAACGGCAGCGCCCGCCACATCGCCGCGGCGTCTTTGGCCGCCACGACCGCGGCGCGGGCGTCGTCGTGGGTGGCGTGTCCGGTGACGCCGAGCACGTGGGCGTGCTTGTGCGGCTGAACCACGTCGATCGACGCGCCACCGGCCATCCGCTGCTCGCCGGCGATGGTCATCGGCAGCTCGATCCGCTCGGCGGCCAACTCGGCCAGCCGCCGTTGGAGCCGCTCCCGGTCGGCGCTGCCGGGCTCGTAGGTGTGTACCGGCTCGTTGCGCGGCTCGGGGACGGAGAACACGGCGTCCATCACAGGCTCCTGTGCGATCTCGACGGCGATGGCGAAACCGGACCCGCGGGCACCGGCCGGGCGGCCGGGTGCCCGGACACCGCGCGGCGGACCGGTCGCGGCGGCGGGACCTGCGCCAATTGTTTCACGCGGCCCGCGCGCCCCGGGCTCGGCACCGCACGACAGACGCCACCCCCGTCTCCGGACCCTCGGCTGAACCACTTCACGACCGACGAAACTTCGGCGACAGGACAACCCGACGAGCGATCCCTCGGCACCCTGCTGCCACCCGCCCGGCGCGGCTGCGGGTGGGCCGCCAGCCCGGGTGAGCGCGCCGCGCCGCGTACGCTGGGTGGCCGGTGACCTGCCCGGCCCGGCGCGGGGAGATCCGGCGTCCGTCGAAAGGGAGACGATGAGCAACCAGCCCGGCAGCTCCACGGCCGCGGAGCCGGACCAGCCCGAGGCCGTCGCGGCGCCCGCCGACGGCGACCAGGCCGTGGCCGAGGGCGCGCCGTCGGTCGGCCGACCGGAGTACGCGCCGGCCGCGTTGCCGCTGGCCCTGCTGTCGATCGCCTGGCTGGCGGCCATGCTCTGGTCCACCCGGGAAGCGATCACCTCGACCGCGGCCGGGGTCACCGCGATCAGCCTCTCCGCGTACGCGCTCCCCGGCGTGATCACCGCGGCGCTCGTCACCGGCGCCGCGATCGCCCTGGCGGCCACCAACCGGTTGGGCCGGGTCTCGCTGCGTTTCCTGGCCACCGTCGGCGCCGGCCTGCTCGCCGGGCTCGCCGCCGCGGTGGCGATCAACCTGACGTACGCCGACAACGCCACCACCAACACGATCGCCGGCACCACGGCGGCGGCCGCGATCATCGGCGGGGCGATGGCCGGCGCGCGCCAGGCGCGGGTGGTGGCCGGTCTCGCCGCCGCCACGCTCGCCGCGCAGGTCTTCGTGGTGGTGTTCAGCCAGGCCCGGGACCCGCTCTCCGAGCTGTTCGGAGCCGGCGACACCCAGCAGTCGGTGCTCGACGCCGCCAAGTGGGTGTCCCGGACGGAGTCGCTGCTCGCCGGGTTGCTCGCCGGCCTGGTGGCCTACCTCTACCTCGCCTGGTCGCACCGCCGGGCGGAACGCCGGGACGGTGCCGCGTCGCCGCTGCGCTGGCCGGCGTATCTGGTGGCCGGCGCCGGAGCCGGCCTGCTCCTGCTGCTCACGGAGGTGATCATCCGCGTCGGTGGGCGCGGTCTGCTCGACCTGGCCGCCGCGCTCAGCGAGGCCGACCAGGTGGCGCAGACCGCCCTCGGCACCTCCCGGGTGGACAACGGGATCTGGGTGCTCTTCGTGGGCGCGCTCACCACGCTCATCGCCTTCGGGCGCACGCTCGGGCCACGCGCCGTCACCGACGAGGACGAGGACGTGCCGGCCGCCTGAGTCCCCGGCGTCCGCATCAGCCGACCTCGCGCAGCAGCAGGTCCAGCTCGGTCACGTCGTACCACTCCAGCTCGTGGTCCTCGACGCCGTCCACGGTGAACTGGGCGTCCGGGTCACCGGCCTGCGCCTCGGCCACCACCTCGACGGCGGCGGCCACGTCCTCGGCCGCCTCCGCGCCGTCCACGTGGATCGCGGCGACGGACGTCACCGAGACCGGCCCGGCCGGACGCACCACGCTGGAACCCAGTTCGCCGCCGTTGCGGCCGATCGCCCGGGTGGGCAGGTCGGCCGAGACCACCACCCGCCGACGGGACGCGGCGGGATCGCCCCGCAGCAGGAGCAGCGCGTCCTGGGCGGCCCGGGTGAAGGCCACGTACTCCAACTCCTCCTCGTCACCCTCGGCGTACCACTCGCGCAGCTCCGGGGTGACCGCGTGCGCCGCCTCGACGCTCAGGCCCTCGTCGCGCAGCCGGGCGAGCATCGGAACGGTCGCCGGCAGGTACACCCGGACAAGCTCGTCGGTCACCGGTCTCTCCCCGCACTCTCCGCCACGCGCCGGCGGGTGCCGGCTCCGGGCGCCGATCATGCCGTACGCCGTGACCGTCATACACCGACCCCCGCGGAAGGAGAAGCGTTCCGCCGGTGTGTCCGCCGAAGTGGGCTTAGGAGGTGTCACCGGCTGGTGGCAAACTGAGGCAAACGAAACCAACCCCGGGAGTCACCGTGGAGTCGAGGTTCCTGCTGCTGTCCGACGTCGCTGCCGAGCTGAACGTGTCGGACTCGCAGGTCTACCACATGGTGCGCAGCGGCGAGCTGCCCGCCATCAAGATCGGCGGCCGGGGTCAGTGGCGGGTCGAGCGCGCGCGTCTGGAGGAGTACATCGAGCGCAAGTACGCCGAGACCGCCGAGTGGGTACGCGGAAATCCGCTTGGCGAGCGCGACATGGAGTGACCTCACGCTGACCGTGGGCCATTGACTCGCGCAGTTGTCGTGCCCGAAAATGAGCATCTGTCGCAGGCAAACAAAGGCAAACGCAAGGATTCGAGGGCTGACATGGTTGACACCCGCCGTCCCCGGGCACCGCGTCCACCGGTCCGCCTCCGGCCCGCCCCGCCGCTCGACCCGCCCTGCACCGACGACGAGCCCGCCTGGAGCCATGCCGGCCAACTCGCCCTCGACCTGGTCGACCCCCGCTGGCGGGAGCCCGACCGGCCCGCCAACCGGGCACCCGACCGCGCTCCCGGCTGGCCCCGCTGGTCCGCCGTCGGCCCGCCGGGTGCCCGCACCGCCCCACCCGCAACCGGTTCCGCCGGCGGCGGCGCCTCACCTACTACCGGCTTACCCGGCGGCACCTCGTCCCCTACCTGCTCCCCCGGCGGCACCCCGCCCACTACCGGCTCCCCCGGCGGCACCCCGCCCACTACCGGTTCCCCCAGCGGCACCCCGCCCACTACCGGCTTCCCCGGCACGTCACCCGCTGCCGGCTCCCCCCGCGGCGCGGTTGGACCGCGGCACCACGGTCAGGCGGTGCCCGGCGGGCCCGCCGCCACGCCCGAGGCCGCGTTTCAGGCGGTGCCCGGCGGGCCCGCCGCCACGCCCGAGGCCGCGTTTCAGGCGGTGCCCGGCGGGCCCGCCGCCACGCCCGAGGCCGCGCGGGCGGCGCACCGGTTCATCCGCACCTTCCTGGAGATCGTCAACGGCTTCCGGCCGCCCGGGCAGCTACGGCCGCTCTGCCTGCCCGAGGCCGTCGGCGCGGTGTCGGTCGAGCTGACCCGGGCGGCGCGCCGGGTGACCCCGGTCCGCCGCCGCACCGCCCGGCCGGCCCTGCACCTGCGCCGTCTGCGGGTCTGCGAGCCCCGGGCGGGCGCGGTCGAGGCCACCGCCGTGTTCGTCGGCGTCGGCGGCGCCAGTTGGGCGGTCGCCGTGCGCCTGGAGCGCCACCGGGGCAACTGGTTCTGCCTGGTCCTAAACGTCCTCTGAGCACTGCCGACCTGAGCAGGCCTGAGCGCGCCTGAGCGCGCCTGAGCAGGCCTGAGCGCGCCGATCATGAGGTTGGCGGCGGAATCCGAGATCAACACCGCCGCCAACTTCATGATCACCACTGGAACCGGCCGCCCCCGCTCCGTTGATCAAGGAGTTTGCGTCAGGATGTGAGCGGCGGGTGACGCAAACTCCTTGATCAACGCACAAGCGGCGCGGAGCGCGGAGCGCGGAGCGCGGAGCGCGGAGCGCGATGGGCCCCGGCCGTAGCCGGGGCCCATCGAGCTGTACCTGAAGGTCAGTTGCCGCCGTTGGGTGAACCGTGGCAGCGCTTGTACTTCCGGCCCGAGCCGCACGGGCAGGGCGCGTTACGGGACGGGCCCTCGCCGCCGTCGACCTGGGGCGAGGCGGACCGCCTGGCGGTGCCCGCGGCGACCGCCTGGCCACTCGACCCGCCCGCGCCGGCCCGGGTCCGGCGTGGCGTCGAGGCGGCGGGACGCTCCGGCGTGGCCTGGCCGATGCCAAGCGCCGGTGCCTGCTGCTCGACCCGCTCGATCACCGGGGCGCCACGACCGGCCTCCCCGTCGACCGCCGGCGCGGAGTATTGCAGGCCCTGCTGCTGCGGTGCGCGGTTGAGACCCTTGGCGCGGATCTCCACCGGCTTGTCCAGCAGCTGCACCTCCTCCGCCTCCGGCTCGGCCTCCTCGACCTGCACGTCCAGGTTGTAGAGGAACCCGACCGTCTCCTCCTTGATGCCGTCCATCATGGTGGCGAACATGTCGAAGCCCTCGCGCTGGTATTCGATCACCGGGTCGCGCTGGGCGTACGCCCGCAGGCTGATGCCCTCCTGGAGGTAGTCCATCTCGTACAGGTGCTCGCGCCACTTGCGGTCGATCACCTGGAGCAGGACCATCCGCTCGAGCTGGCGGACCGCCTCCTCGCCGAGCTGCTCCTCCCGCCGGTCGTACGCGGCGTTCGCGTCCTCCTTGAGGCGGGCGAGCAGGAAGTCCTGGTCGAGGCCGGCCCGGGAGCCGACCTCCTCCTCCAACTCCTCGACCGTGACGGCGACCGGGTAGAGCTGCTTCAGGCTGGACCAGAGCTGGTCGAGGTCCCAGTCCTCCGCGTAGCCGTCGCTCGTCGCGCCCACCACGTACGCGCCGACCACGTCGTCGATCATGTTGCGGACCTGGTCGGACAGGTCCTCGCCGTTGAGCACCCGGAGGCGCTCGGCGTAGACCACCTGGCGCTGCTTGTTGAGCACCTCGTCGTACTTGAGGACGTTCTTCCGGATCTCGGCGTTCTGACCCTCGATCTGGGCCTGGGCGCTCTTGATCTGGCGGGTGACCATCTTCGACTCGATGGGCACGTCCTCCGGGATGTTGAAGCGGTCCATCACGGCCTCGACCGCGCCGGCCCGGAAGCGCTTCATCAGCTCGTCCTGGAGGGACAGGTAGAAGCGGGACTCGCCCGGGTCGCCCTGCCGGCCGGCGCGACCGCGCAGCTGGTTGTCGATCCGGCGGGACTCGTGCCGCTCGGTGCCGAGCACGTAGAGCCCACCGACGGCGGCGACCTCCTCCGCCTCGGCGTCGCACGCCTGCTTCCAGGTCGGCAGGATCTCCTCGAGCGCCTTGGCGTACTCTTCCGGCTGCTCGACCGGGTCGAGGCCGCGCTGGCGGAGCTCGTTGGCGGCGAGGAACTCGGGGTTGCCGCCGAGCAGGATGTCCGTGCCCCGGCCGGCCATGTTGGTGGCGACCGTGACCCCGCCCTTGCGCCCGGCCTGGGCGACGATCTCCGCTTCCTTGGCGTGGAACTTCGCGTTCAACACGGCGTGCGGGATGCCCCGGCGGCGCAGCATGTGCGACAGGATTTCGGAGTTTTCCACCGAGACGGTGCCGACGAGCACCGGCTGGCCCTGCTCGTGCCGCTCGGCGATGTCCTCGACGACGGCGTTGAACTTGGCCTTCTCGGTCTTGTAGATGACGTCGGGCCGGTCCATCCGGACCATCGGCCGGTGCGTCGGGATGGTCACGACGCCGACCTTGTAGACCTTGTTGAACTCGCCCGCCTCGGTCTGGGCGGTGCCGGTCATGCCGGAGAGCTTCTCGTAGAGGCGGAAGTAGTTCTGGAGGGTGATGGTGGCCAGGGTCTGGTTCTCCTGCTTGATCTCCACCCCCTCCTTGGCCTCGATCGCCTGGTGCATGCCCTCGTTGTAGCGGCGGCCGTGCAGGATGCGACCGGTGAACTCGTCGACGATCAGGACCTCGCCGTCGCTGACGATGTAGTCCTTGTCGCGCTTGTAGAGCTCCTTGGCCTTGATCGCGTTGTTCAGGTAACCGACAAGCGGCGTGTTGACCGACTCGTAGAGGTTGTCGATGCCGAGTCGGTCCTCGACCCGGGCGACCCCGCGCTCGGTGACCGCGATGGTGCGCTTGGCGTGGTCGACCTCGTAGTCGCCCTCGCCGTCGGTGCCGGGCTGGAGGCGGGCCACCACGGTCGCGAACTCCTGGTACCACCGGGCGGAGTGCTCGGCCGGGCCGGAGATGATCAGCGGGGTCCGCGCCTCGTCGATGAGGATCGAGTCGACCTCGTCGACCACCGCGAAGAAGTGGCCGCGCTGGACCAGCTCCTCCTTCGACCAGGCCATGTTGTCGCGCAGGTAGTCGAAGCCGAACTCGTTGTTGGTGCCGTAGGTGATGTCGCACTCGTAGGCCGCGCGGTGCTCGGTGGCGGGCCGGTTGGGCAGCACCACCCCGACGGTGAGCCCGAGGAAGTCGTGCACCCGGCCCATCCAGGCGGCGTCCCGCTCGGCCAGGTAGTCGTTCACCGTGATCACGTGCACGCCCTTGCCGGCGAGCGCGTTCAGGTAGACCGGCATGACCGAGGTGAGCGTCTTGCCCTCACCGGTCTTCATCTCGGCGATGTTGCCGAAGTGCAGCGCCGCGCCGCCCATCACCTGGACGTCGTAGGGCCGCTGGCCGAGCACCCGGGAGGCGGCCTCGCGGCACACCGCGAACGCCTCGGGCAGCAGGTCGTCGAGCGTCTCGCCGTCGGCGAGCCGTTCCCTGAACTGGTCGGTCATGCCGCGCAGCTCGTCGTCGTCGAGGTTGACGTAGTCGTCCTCGATCGAGTTGACGGCGGCCGCGATGGCCTTCAGCCGACGCACCATGCGGCCTTCGCCGGCGCGAAGGACCTTTTCCAGAATCGACACGGATCAACGCTCCCCTAGACGGTCTCGAACCATCGTAGGCGCTTCGGCGCGGTGATGGTCACTGGTGGCGGCGGTCCGGACCCGCGAACCCGACATAATGCCGCGACCGCGCGGGCGGCGGCGGCAAATCGGGTTACGCCGTCCGCGAACGATCCGGCACCATGGCTCGGATGGAGCCTGTGGAGATCGTCGAGGACGGGCTGATGCTGCGCCCCTGGCGGGCGGCGGACGCCGACGCGGTGCACCGCGCCTGCCAGGACCCGGACATCCAGCGTTGGACCACCGTACCTCGCCCATACCTGCCCGAACACGCCCTCGCGTTCGTGACCACGGTCAGCGCGACCGCCTGGGCGGACGGCACCGGGGCGCCGGTCGCGGTCTGCGACGCCGGCACCGGCGAGCTGCTCGGCTCCTGCGGCCTGGTCTCCGTCGACCGGGCGCTCGACTCGGCCGAGGTGGGCTACTGGACCGCGCCGTGGGCCCGCGGGCGGGGCGTCGCGGTGCGCGCCACCCGGGCGGTCGCCCGCTGGGCGTTCGACGCGCTCAAGCTGCGTCGGATCACCTGGCAGGCCGAGATCGGCAACCACGCCTCCCGGCTGGTCGCGCTGCGGGCCGGCTTCCGGGTCGACGGAGAGCTGCGCCTGGCCCACCCGTCCGAGGAGGGCCGGCCGGAGGCATGGATCGGCTCGCTGATCCCGGCCGACCTGGCCGCGCCGGGCGAACCGGTCCCGTGCGGCCCGGCCACGCTCCAGGCCCGCCGCGCGGCGGTCTTCGGCCGGCCGCAGCCCGTCCTGTTCGCCACCGCGGGCGACACCGAGCTGCGGCTGCGCGCGCTCGAGGAACGCGACCTCGACGCGATCGTCACCACCTGCCGGGACGAGGACACCGTCCGCTGGACCACGGTGCCGCACCCGTACCACCGCGAGCATGCCGTGGGCTACCTGCGCGACCTGGTGCGGCCGGCCTGGGCCCGGGGTACCGCCGCGATGTTCGCCGTGGCCGACCCGGACGACCGCTACGTCGCCTCGATCGACCTGCGCATCCTTCCCTCCGACCCGGTGGTCGCCGACGTCGGCTTCATGACCGCCCCGCACGCCCGCGGCCGGGGCTACCTGCCGGCCGCGCTGGCCGCGCTCTGCGCCTGGGGCTTCACCACGCTCGGCCTGGCCCGGGTCGAGTGGCGGGCAAACGTGGGCAACACCGCCTCCCGCCGGGCCGCCGAGAAGGCCGGCTTCACCGTCGAGGGCACGCTGCGCGGCGGCGTCCCGCACCGCGGCGAGCGCCCGGACGTGTGGATCGGCGGCCTGCTGCCGCAGGACCTGCAATGACGCCGGAGACGATCGAGGGGTACGGGGTGCGCCTGCGCCCGTGCCGTCCGGCGGACGCCCCCGAGATGGTGACCGGCTGCGCCGATCCGGAGACCCGCCGGTTCCTCCCGGACCTGCCGGACCCGTACAACGTGGACAGCGCCAGATGGTGGATCACCGAGGGCGCGCCGGCCGCCTGGGCGGCGGGTGGCTCGGCGTACACGATCGCCGACCCGGACACCGACCGGATGCTCGGCAGCGTCGGGCTGACCCCGCGCGCGCGGGACCGTGCGCATTACGAGATCGGCTACTGGGTGGGGCCGTCGGCGCGCGGCCAGGGCGTGGCCACCGCGGCCACCCGGCTGCTGGGCGAGCGGGCCTTCGCCGCCGGCGCGGCCCGGCTGGAACTGCTCACCCACCGGGAGAACGTGCCGAGCCAGCGGGTCGCGCTGGCCTGCGGCTACCGGTACGAGGGGGTACGCCGGGCGGCGAGCACACCGCGCGACGGCGTACGCCACGACCTGATGGCCTGGGTGCGCGTAGCCGGCGACCCGGCCGGGGCGACCCCCCGGCTGCTGCCGGACCTGCCCGGCGGCCGGCTCACCGACGGCGTGGTGACGCTGCGCTGCCTGGCGCCGGCGGACGCCGATGCGCTTCACCGGATGCACACGCTGCCGGAGGTGGTGGCGAACCGGGTGCCGCCGGTGGCCCCCGACCGGGAGTCGATCGCGCGCCGCTGCCGGCTCGCGGCCGGATACTGGCTGGTGGGTGACGCCGCCGACCTGGCGATCCTCGACGCGGTCACCGGCACCTTCGTCGGCGGCTGCGCCCTGGGGTACGACGAGCCGGCCGGCGGCCAGGCCACGCTGGGCTTCAGCCTGCTGCCCGAGACCCGCGGCCGGGGACTGGCCACCCGGGCGGTCCGGCTCGTCGCCGGTTGGGCGTTCGGCGTCGGGGTGGCCCGGCTCTGGGCCGGCACCCGGTTGGAGAACGTCGCCTCACAGCGGGTGCTGGAACGGGCCGGCTTCCGGCGCGAAGGGCTGCTGCGCGGGCGCATGCCCGGGCCGGCCGGCACCCGCACCGACGCGGTGGTCTTCGGCCGGCTGGCCTCGGACCCGGACTGAGCGGGGCCCCCGCGAGCACGCGGGGGCCCCGGATCGTCGGTCAGGGGTCAGGTGTCGAGCGTGAGAATGCCGTAGTCGTACGCGCGCCGGCGGTAGACCACGCTGGGGCGGCCGGACTCCTTGTCGAGGAACAGGTAGAAGTCGTGGCCGACCAGCTCCATCTGGAACAGCGCGTCGTCGACGGTCATCGGATCGGCGGGGTGGACCTTCGCCCGGGCGATGTGCCACGGCTGGTCGTCGGGTTCCTCATGGGCGCTCTCGTCGGGACGGTCGGCGACGGCGGTGGCCGTGCCGTGACCGTTGCGCGCCGCGAGGCCGGGCCCGTCGAGGTCGGCCACCGGCAGGCCGGCGGTCGCGGCGGCCACCGAGAGCGGAGCGTGCCGCCCACGGTGCACCCGGCGGCGGTCGGCCGCCCGGCGGAAGCGGGTGTCCAGCTTGGCGATGGCGGCGTCGAGCGCGCTGTAGAAGTCGTTCGTGCAGGCCTCGGCCCGGATCACCGGGCCCCGCGTGACGCAGGTGATCTCCACCCGCTGGCAGTGGTCGACCTGGCGCGGATTGCGCTCGTGGAACAACTCGACATCCACGCGAATGAGCTTGTGGTCGTAGCGTTCGATCTTCGCGAGCTTTTCGGCTACGTGCACCCGGTAATGGTCCGGCACTTCGACGTTACGGCCCTTGACCACGATGTCCACGTGACCTCCCTTGTTCGGACGGTCGTTCGGTCCGGATCTTCCGGTCGACGCGCCCGGGGTGAGCCCCGCTCGGCGTCGACCGGTGGTGTTCGGCTACGCCTCCTTCCGATGCCGGGGAAGGTGTGCATCCTCACTACCCCCGACACCGAAACGCTAACTCCTGTTCGGTCGTCAGTCACCCCCCGTGCCCGAAGGTGGTCGCGAAATTTAACAGCTCATACACCTTGGGGTGAAAGGGATACACGAAGCGTTACCGTCGGCGCCGCTTTTGCGTTGCCGCGAGCACCGCCGCGACCTTTGGCGTCATTCCCGCGCGGCGCAATTTACGGCTCACCGCCGCCAGGGTGGCGCCGGTGGTGACGATGTCGTCGAGCAGCACCACGGTCCCGGCCGATGGCGCCGGAGCCGGACGGCGCAGCCGGAACGCCGCCTCCGCCGCGGCGGCCCGCCCGACGCTGTCCAACGCCACCGAGTCCGGCCGGGGCAGTGCCCGCAACGGCCGCAGCACCCGTACCGGCCAACCGGCCGCGCGCAGCCGGGCCGCGGCGGGACGGACCAGCCGCTCCAGGTGGTCGCCGTAACGGGACCGGGCGGCCCGGGCGGTGTCCGGCACCGCGACGAGCGTCACCGGGCCGGGTTGCCCCACCGCCGTCGCCACCACCTCGGCCAGCAACGCGCCCAACGGCCGGGCCAGCCCGTGCCGGCCCCGTTCCTTGTACGCCAGCAACCCCTCGCGCAACGCTCCGCCGTACGGCCCGAGCGCGACGCACGGCGGCAGGCCGGGCGGGACCGGATCCGGCGTGGTCGGCGCGGGACGCAGCGACTCCAACTCGTCGACGCAGCGCGGGCAGAAGCCCTGCCGCAGGGCCGGGCCGCGCGCCGCGCAGCCGGCACAGCCGGTGGGCAGCACCAGATCGCTCAGGTCGGACCAGAGTCCCCCCAGGCCCGGCACCGGGGACCTCAGTAGAGGAAGAAGGGCGCGGTCGGGTTGGCCGTCCGGCTGCCCGCCGGCAGGTCCAGCACCTGCTCGGGCGTGACGAAGTCGAACGGGTTGTTCCGCCAGGCCCCACCGTTCGTCTCCCACATGTAGGAGAACGCCGGCAGCCCCCGGTCCCCACCTCCGGGATACGCCGCGAGCTGGGTCACCGGCGCACCGATCTCGGACTTCAGCGTGGATTCCCAGGCGCCGTCGATGGTGAGCTGATGGATGGCCGAGCGACGCTCCGCATCGTTCCCGGCCAGGACCAGTTGGTCCTCCGTGATCCAGTCGACCGCCGTCACGCCGGTCAGCAGCGTCGGCAGCCGGCGGGGTGGACCGAGGCTGACCACGCCGCCCTCGACGCTCACCGGTGCGACGTAGACGGCCCCACCGGCGACGAGCGCGATCCGGTGGCCGTCGAGGGAGCCGGCGACCGCCACCACGCTCCCGGAGACGTTGAGCGGAACGAGGTTCATCTCGGCCGTCCCGTCGAACCGGTAGAGCTTGCCGTCAGCCGCCACCAGCCCCGCCGAATGGTTGCCGTCCAGGGAACGCAACCAGGTGGGCCGGCTCATCGACTGGTAGGTGCGGTCGCTGCGGGTGAACACCGCCACCGGCGCCGAGCCGGTGCCCACCTTGAGCTGGACCTTCCGGTCCGGCCCGGTCACCACCATGGCGGCCAGCACCTGTTCGTCGGCGCGGGCGAGCGACGCGGAGACCACGTTGCGGTTCTCGGCCGCCGGCAGCGGCACCGGGTCCCGCCGCTCGGTGCCGATGGCGAGCGGGTGGACGACGCCGTCATAGACGCTGAACCGGCTGGGGTTCGCACCGCGCGGGTACGCCGGATCCGTGTCGCGTTCCCGCTCCAGGTCGACGGTCAACCGTTTCTGGTTCTGGATCTTCAGATCGAGCTGGCCGGTCAGCTCCGGCAGCGACCACGCCAACTGGGTGCCGAGCCGGGCCAGCCGCGCCTCGGTGGCCCCGGACATGCTCAGGTTGACCTCCCACTGGGAGTCCGCGCCGGTGGCGTTGTTGATCGGCCGGGTGCCGTCCGGCAGCCCGGTGACACCGAACGCCAGCCAGTCGGAGGGGCCGCCGGTCAGCCACTTCACCACCTCGGTGACGCGCCGTTCGGCCGACACCGAGGACGGGAGGTAGCGCAGGTCGGGCACCAGGCGGGTCTGGTCCGAGTTCCAGAAGTAGACGGTGCGCGATCGGTAGTATTCCCGCAGCGCCGCGTCACTCGTCAACAGCACGTTCGGCAGGTTGGTGATGAGCAGCCCGGTCCCGGTCGGTTCGGCCCGGCGCAGTTGGAACACGTACTCGGTCTCGGTGGCCCCCGGCGGGCCCAGCGAGCCGTCGGCGCGCAGCACACCGACCTGCTGCACCTTGATCCGCACGGTGAAGATGCCCTGGGGGTTCGCCGGGGTGCTCTCCGGCTTGGCCCGCAGTCGGACCACGGTCAGCTCGACCTCGCTGGTCTGTGGCTTGCCGGGCAGCAGGTTCCGGGCTTCGGCGGCGAGGAAGCTCCGGGCCCGGGTGTACGCGTCGTCGCGCTCCCCGGCGGCGGCGGCCCGCAGGTAGTTCTCGATGAACGGCACCGGCTCGTCGCTGTCGGTGGGCGCGGGCGGCGAAGCCGGGGGGCCGTTGAGCGAACCGGCCTCGCCGGCGGGCACCGAGCCGTCGATCTGCACGCCGGTCTCGGCGGGGATGCCGCACCCGGCCAGCCCGGCGGGGAGCAGCACCCCGGCCAGCAGCACCGCCAGCAGCCGGCGCCGCGCACACCACGCGCTCACGGGCCCACCTCCACCCGCTCCGGGCCGTCGGCCGGGCCGATGGCCAGCGCCCCCGCACCGCTGCCCGGGCCGATGGCGAGCGGGCCGCCGGCACGCGGGCGGCCGAACGGCAGCGCGGCGTCGGCCGGCACGAGCCGCAGCGGCGAGGTGGTCAGCCGGTCGCCGGCCCGGGCCGGCAGGGTGAGCCGGAACTGCGCGCCCTGCCCGGGCGCGCCCCACGCCTCCAGCCAACCGCCGTGCAACCGGGCGTCCTCCAGGCTGATCGACAGGCCCAGGCCGGTGCCGCCGGTCTGCCGGGCCCGGGACGGGTCGGCCCGCCAGAACCGGTTGAAGACCAGCTTCTCCTCGCCGGGCTTGAGGCCGACGCCGTGGTCCCGCACCGTGATCGCCACCGCGCTCTGGTCCATGCCCAGGCTGATCCGCACCGGCTTGGCCTCACCGTGCTCGACCGCGTTGCCGACCAGGTTGCGCAGCACCCGTTCGACCCGACGCGGGTCGACCTCGGCGATCACCGGGGTGCCCGGCAGGTCCAGCTCGATGGCCACGCCGACCCGCTCGGCCAACCCGGACAGCCGCTCGGTCACCCGGTGCACCACCGGCACCAGGTCGGTCGGTTCGCTGTCCAGCACCGCGAAGCCGGCGTCGAACCGGCTGATCTCCAGCAGGTCGGTGAGCAGCTCCTCGAACCGGTCCAGCTCGGCCTGGAGCAGCTCGGCGCTGCGGGCCACCGCCGGATCGAACTCGTCGCGCTCGGCGAAGATCAGATCGGCCGCCATCCGGACCGTGGTCAGCGGCGTCCGCAGTTCGTGCGAGACGTCCGAGGTGAACCGGCGTTGCAGCCGGGACATCTCCTCCAGCCGGAGGATCTGCCGTTGCAGATTGGTCGCCATCTGGTTGAACGAGGCGGCGAGCAGAGCCAGGTCGTCCTCGCCGGAGACGACCATGCGCTGGTCGAGCAGGCCGGCGGAGAGCCGCTGGGCGGTGCGCGCGGCGACCCGGACCGGGGTCACCACGAGGCGGGTGACCAGGGCGGCCAGCAGGCCGAGCAGGAGCACGAGCGCGACGCCGGTGGCGACCACGGTGGCCCGGGCGTCGGCCGCCGTGGCGTCCTGCCGGGCCAGGGGTACGAGGTAGTAGAGCTCCACCTGCCCGAATTTGGTGGGCACCGGCGAGCCGTAGACCAGGTATTTGGTGCGGTCGTCGTTCAGCGTGCCGGTGCGGATCTGGTGGGCGACCTTGCCGGACGCCACGGTGGCCCGCAGCTCGTCGCCGATCACCTGGCGCACCGGCACGTCCGGGGACACCCGTGGCTCGATGAACGCGGTGAAGTTGTCGGCGGTGATCGCCACCACCACGCCGCTGGTCTGCGCCGGGTCCCCTCCGGCCAGGTAGTTGACCGTGCCGTCGATGGTGTCCTGGAGCTGGGCCTCCTGCGGCTGGCTGTAGAGGTTGAACTGCTTGGCCGCGTAGTCGCTGCCGTTGTTCAGCCGCAGCCGCACGTCGGTCTCGGCGTTCTCCAGCAGGATGTTGGTGATCTTGTCGGCGATCAGGTAGGCGAATCCGCCCACGAGCAGGCTCGATGCCACGAGTGTGATGGTGACCACACGCACCTGGAGCGAGCGCCGCCAGGCCAGGCGTACGCCGGCGGCGAACCGCGTCGAGCGACCGGCCAGCGCGCGCCAGAGCGCCCGCGCGGCGGGAAGCCGGCGGGACTCGGCGGTCGGCGGGTCGGGCAGCGGGGCGGTCACCACAGTGCTGCCCAGGTTATCCGGTGCCCGCCTTGTAGCCCACGCCTCGCACGGTGAGGATGATTTCGGGTCGCTCCGGGTCCGGCTCGATCTTGGCGCGCAACCGCTGCACGTGCACGTTCACGAGTCGGGTGTCGGCCGCGTGCCGGTAGCCCCAGACCTGCTCCAGCAGCACCTCGCGGGTGAAGACCTGGCGCGGCTTGCGGGCGAGCGCGACGAGGAGGTCGAACTCGAGTGGGGTCAGTTTCACCTCCTCGTCGTCCCGGCTGACCGTGTGCGCCGGCACGTCGATGGTGATCTGGTTGCCGGGCGGACCGATGGTGAGCAGCTCCGGCGCGACGTCCTCGCCGCGGCGCAGCCGGGCCCGCATCCGGGCCACCAGCTCCTTGGGCTTGAACGGCTTGACCACGTAGTCGTCGGCGCCGGACTCCAGCCCCAGCACCACGTCAACGGTGTCGCTCTTGGCGGTCAGCATCACGATGGGTATGCCGGACTCGGCCCGGATCGCGCGGGCCACGTCGATGCCGCTCATGCCGGGCAGCATCAGGTCGAGCAGGACGATATCGGGCCGGCTGTCCCGGAACGCGGCCAATGCCCGTTCTCCGTCGGCGACGAAGGACGGCACGAAGCCCTCGCTGCGCAACACGATGCCGAGCATCTCGGCAAGGGCGGGGTCGTCGTCGACCACGAGTACGCGGGCTCTCATGGGGTTTATCGTTCCATCCCCGTTCATTCGGAGGTCGGAGTCTTCACGGCACGGTAACGCCGAGCGCGCCCCCGCACCACCGCCGACGGCGTGGCCGACAAGCGTGGCGTGCCGCGGCGGACGGATCCACCGGTTGCGGACCCGTCGTCCCCCATGATCCCCCGGTGGTCGCCCCACCCGCCACCTCTGACCGGCCCTCTCCCCCGCCGGATCAGGAGAACAGGTCGCGCCCCCACCAGTCGGCCGCGTCCCGCACGCCCGGCGGGCAGGCGAACAGGCCGCTGGAGACGTGCCGCAGGTATTCGTTCATCGCGTCGTTGCGGGCCAGCCGCGTCTGGATCGGGACGAACTGCTTGCGCGGGTCCCGCTGGTAGGCGATGAAGAACAGCCCGGCGTCGAGCCGGCCCAGCCCGTCCGAGCCGTCCACGAAGTTGTAGCCGCGCCGCAGCAGGCGGGCGCCGCCGTTCTGGTCCGGGTGGGCGAGCCGCACGTGCGCGCTCTCCGCGATGGCCGGCTCGCCGTCGTCGCCCGTCGCGGCGAAGTCCGGCTCGTCGAACTCGTCGCGCCGGCCCAGCGGGGCGCCGCTCCCCTTGGTCCGGCCGACGATCATCTCCTGCTCGGCCAGCGGGCTGCGGTCCCAGGTCTCGATCAACATGCGGATCTTCCGGGTGACCAGGTACGAGCCGCCGGTCATCCAGTCCGGGCCGTCGCCGGGCTGCACCCAGAGCTGCTCCCGGAGCAGGCCGGCGTCCTCCGCCTTGAGGTTGGCGGTGCCGTCCTTGAAGCCGAACAGGTTGCGCGGCGTGGCCTGGTCCCGCGACGTCGACGAGGTACGCCCGAACCCGAGCTGCGACCAACGGACACTCACCACGCCCATGCCGATCCGGGCCAGGTTGCGGATGGCGTGCACCGCCACCTGCGGGTCGTTGGCGCAGGCCTGGACGCAGATGTCGCCGCCGGACAGCTCCGGCTTGAGCGCGTCACCGGCGAAGTGCGGCAGGTCGGCCAGCGCGGCGGGGCGGCGGTCGGCGATGCCGAACCGGTCCCGGCCCTGGGCGTCGCGGAACAGCGACGGGCCGAAGCCCACGGTCACGGTCAGCTGCGACGGGGGCAGCCCGAGCGCTTCGCCGGTGTCGTCCGGCGGGGCCTCCGGCATGCCACCGACCGCGCCGATCACCCCGGCGTCCTTACCCGCGGTCATCCGGGCCGCCGCGGCGGTCCACTCCTGGAGCATCGCGACCAGCCGGTCCCGATCCTTGGTGACCACGTCGAACGCGACGAAGTGCAGCCGGTCCTGGGCTGCGGTGGTGATGCCGGCCTGGTGCTCGCCGAGGAACGGCACCGCGCCCGCCGCCGCACCGGTGGCCGACGCCTGATCGTCGCCGGCGAGCAGCGCGCCCGCGCCGGTCGCCACTCCGGCGACACCGGCCACGCCGACGCCGGCGAGCGTCATCGCGTGCCGCCGGGAGACCCGGCGATCGGCCCGGGAGTTGCTCGGCTCGCTCGTCGCGTCACCGCCGGCCGCGGTGGTCATCGCGCGACGGCCGCCGCGATCTTGCTGACCGGCTCGGCAAGCGCGTTGATCCGGTCCGACAGCTCCTTCAGCTCGGTCTCGCTGAGCTGGGTGTGCAGCTTCCACCCGTCGCCGGCCCGGTGCTTGCCGAGCGCGGCCTCCACGTCGGCGAACTCGCTGTCGAGCTGCTTGACCAGGTCGGGCGCGCGCTGCTCCAGAGCCGGACGCAACGCGCCGACGGCCGCCTTGGAGCCTTCCAGGTTGGCGTTGAAGTCCCAGAGGTCGGTGTGCGAGTAACGCTCCTCCTCGCCGGTGATCTTGCCGCTGGCGACCTCGTCGAGGAGCGCCTTGGCGCCGTTGGCGAGTTGGAGCGGGGTGAGCTTCTCCTCGTTGGCCTTGGCCACGATCGCCTTGACGTCCACCAGCAGCCGGTCGGCGATCGGCCCGTCCTTGCTGACGTCGCCGCTGGTCCAGAGGTCCTTCTCGATCCGGTGGAAGCCGGTGAACTCCATGCCCTCCTCGACCACCTCCTCGCGACCGTCGATCTTCGGGTCGAGGTCGCCGAAGCTCTCCGCGACCGGCTCGATCCGCTCCCAGTAGGTGCGGGCCACCGGATAGAGCGCCTTGGCCTTCGCCACGTCGTTGGCCTTGACCGCGGCCACGAACTCCTCGGTCTTCGTCAGCAGCGCGGCGGTCTGGCTCCGCACGTAGCGCTGGTAGCTGGCGGTGGCCTCGGTCAGCGCGGCGTCGGGCGCGACGCTCTCGGCGGTGCCGCTGACCTTCAGCGCCCCCCGGATGCCCCGGCCGCTCATCCCCGGCTTGCAGGCGGTCTCGTAGGTCCCGGCGGGCAGCTCGACCCGCAGCTCACGGCTGAGCCCGGGGGCGATGTTCTCCACCTCGCCCATCACCCGGTCGCCCGCGGCGTAGACGTAGAACTCGTTGACCTTGGAACCGTTGTTCGTCACCTTGAACGTCACCTGACCGGCGTCGATCTCGGTGCTGCCGACCTCGCAGGCGCTGTCGGTGGCCGTGACGGCGATCGGTCCGCCGGCGGTGGCGTCGGCGTCGTCACCGCCGCCGCAACCGGCCAGTCCGGCGACGGCCAGCAACCCGGCGGCGGCGGGCGCGACGATTCGAGTGGTACGCATCGGTGCGAAATCTCCTCGGAGACGGGCGGGTCAGGCGCGCGGGGACGGGGCGGTGGCGGCCGGCTGCGACCGCTCGGCCGAGGCGTTCCCGGCCGGGGCGGCGGGCTCGGCGGCCGGCCCGGTCGGGGTGGCCGCGGCCTCGGTGGGCTCGGCCGGCGTCGCGGACTCCGGGGCCACGGCGGGCTTGGCCGGAGGCGCAGCGGGCTTGGCCGGCTTGCGCAGGAAGAGCACGAGCACCGGCACCGCGTACGCGACCCAGGCGATCAGCTCCAGCACGGTCGGCGCGGCGGTGATGTTGAACATGCCGGCGAGCAGCGCGCCGTACCAGGCGTTCGGGTCCAGCGTGGCGGAGATGTCGAAGGCCTGGTTGTTCAGGCCGGGCAGCACGCCGGCCTCCTGGAAGTCGTGCACCCCGTACTTGAGGATGCCGGCGGCGACCAGGATCAGCAGCGCGCCGGTCCAGGTGAAGAAGCGGCTCAGGTTGATCTTGAGGGCGCTGCGGTAGAGCCCGAAGCCGATCGCCACGGCGGTGACGATGCCGCCGGCCAGGGCGAGCAGCGAGTTCAGCCCGGTGCCGCCGGCCACGCTCTCGGCGGCGGCGTAGAAGATCAGCGCGGTCTCCAGACCCTCCCGGACCACCGCGAGGAAGGCCATCCCGGCGACCGCCAGGGAACCCACGGCGAGCGCCTCGGTGAGCTTGCCGCGCAGCTCGCCCGCGATCGACCGGGCCGCCTTGCGCATCCAGAAGATCATCCAGGTCACGAACACCACGGCGGCGACGGACGTGACCGCCTCGAAGAACTCGCGCGACTCGGAGGTCCGCAGCAGCGAGGTCGAGGTGTACTGGATCAGCGAGCCGAAGCCGACGGAGAGCGCCACGGCCAGGCCGACGCCGGCCCAGACCTGCGGCAGCCGATCACGTCGCTGCGACTTCACCAGGAAGGCGACCAGGATGCTGACCACCAGGGTCGCTTCCAGGCCCTCCCGCAGGCCGATCAGGTACGTGGCGAACATCGGTTACTCCGCAGTAGGTGAGGGATGCCTCAGTTAACTTAGGACAGCCATACCTTGCTCCCGTTCCTCCACCACGTCAAGTTGTTCATGGCAACGTCACCCTCCGCACCGTCGAGACCCGGCGTCGTCGGGCCCGCGTACGCGAAAGGGACCGGGACGACCGCGCGGCGGCCGACCCCGGTCCCTCCCGGGAGCGCGAACTCAGTAGCGGTAGTGCTCGGCCTTGAACGGGCCCTCCGGGGAGACGCCCAGGTAGGCGGCCTGCTCCTTGGTGAGCGTGGTCAGCTTGGCGCCGAGCGCGCCCAGGTGCAGCCGGGCGACCTTCTCGTCCAGGTGCTTGGGCAGCACGTAGACGCCGGTGGGGTACTGGTCGGTCTTGGTGAACAGCTCGATCTGGGCGATGGTCTGGTTGGCGAACGAGTTCGACATCACGAAGCTCGGGTGGCCGGTGGCGTTGCCCAGGTTGAGCAGGCGGCCCTCGGAGAGCACGATGATGGCGTGGCCGTCGTCGAACCGCCACACGTCGACCTGCGGCTTGATGTTCTCCCGGGTGACGTCGGAGCGCTTCGCCAGGCCGGCCATGTCGATCTCGTTGTCGAAGTGGCCGATGTTGCCGACGATGGCCTGGTGCTTCATCCGGGCCATGTGCTCGTTGGTGATGACGTCGAAGCAGCCGGTCGCGGTGATGAAGATGTCGGCCTGCTCGACCACGTCGTCCAGCGTGGCGACCTGGTAGCCGTCCATCGCCGCCTGGAGCGCGCAGATCGGGTCGACCTCGGTCACCACGACCCGGGCGCCCTGGCCGCGCAGCGACTCGGCGCAGCCCTTGCCCACGTCGCCGTAGCCCATGACGACTGCCATCTTGCCGCCGATCAGCACGTCGGTGGCCCGGTTGATGCCGTCGATGAGCGAGTGGCGGCAGCCGTACTTGTTGTCGAACTTGCTCTTGGTCACCGAGTCGTTGACGTTGATGGCCGGGAAGAGCAGCGTGCCGGCGCGGTGCATCTCGTAGAGGCGGTGCACGCCGGTGGTGGTCTCCTCGGTGACGCCCTTGATGCCGGCGGCGATCCGGGTCCAGCGCTGGTCGTCCTCGCCGAGCGAGCGGTGCAGCAGGTCGAGGATGACCGCGTACTCCTCGGAGTCGGCGGACTCGACCGGCGGCACGGCCCCGGCCTTCTCGAACTCCGCGCCCTTGTGGACGAGCAGCGTGGCGTCGCCACCGTCGTCGAGGATCATGTTGGGGCCCGCCCCGTCCGGCCAGGCCAGCACCTGCTCGGTGCACCACCAGTATTCCGGCAGCGTCTCGCCCTTCCAGGCGTAGACCGGAACGCCGGCCGGGGCCTCCGGGGTGCCCTCCGGGCCGACCACGATCGCCGCGGCGGCGTGGTCCTGGGTGGAGAAGATGTTGCAGGACGCCCAGCGGACCTGCGCGCCGAGCGCGATCAGGGTCTCGATCAGGACGGCGGTCTGGACGGTCATGTGCAGCGAGCCGGTGATGCGGGCGCCGGCGAGCGGCTGGGCCTCGGCGAACTCGCGCCGGATCGCCATCAGGCCCGGCATCTCGTGCTCCGCGAGCCGGATCTCCTTGCGCCCGAACTCGGCGAGCGACAGATCCGCCACCTTGTAGTCGCCCTCGGCGAGGGTGCTCGGCCGGGCGCCGCTGGGGGCCGCCGGAAGCGTGCTGGTCATGGAAGCTCCTGTCGAAGGAAGTGCTGCGCAGCTTTTCACCTTACGCGCGTGGGACGGCTCACCCGGGCCCGGTCGGCCGGGCCGACAGACGACAGCGCACGGGGCGGTCGGTCGTGAACGGACTTTCCGCCCACGGCTCGGCCGCCCCGTGCATCCCCCCGGTTTGGTTCCCCGCGCGTTCCCGGACCTTCGTCGCGACAACGCTGCGCACCCATAAGGTAACAGTGAGTGCTCGCCGCGTCGGGTTGTTTCCGCTAAATCAGCGGATCAGCGCAGGCCGCAGGTGGCCACGAACGCCGCACCGTCCCCGGCGAGCGTGAGCGCGGCACCCGCCGCCGTACCGACCGCCGACTGCCCCGCGTCCAGCGTCACCTCGCCGACCCCGTCGGCCACGGTCAGCCGGCCGGCCCGGCAGAGCACCACCCGCGGGCCGGGCAACGTCAGCCGCGTCCCCGTCGCACCGGCGCTCACCGTGACGTGGTGCAGCGCGAAATCCTCCACCGGCACCGGCCAGGTCAGCACCCCGGGCGCCACCGGCTCCGGCCGTACCACCGGGTCGGCCAGCACCTCGAACCGCAACACCCGCAGCAGTTCGTCCACGTCGACGCGCTTCGGGGTCAGCCCGCCGCGCAGCACGTTGTCGCTGGCCGCCATGATCTCCACACCGGTGCCGTGCAGGTAGGCGTGCAGGTTCCCGGCCGGCATCCAGATGCCCTCGCCGGGCGACAGCCGGACGCGGTGCAGCAGCAGCGCCACCACCACGCCCGGATCGGCCGGATACCCGGCCGCAAGCGTGCGCACCAGCGCGGCGTCCGGCGACGCCGGGCCAGCGACCGCACCCGCCAGCACGGCCGCCACCAGCCCCGCGCGCTCCGCCGCGGGCCAGCTCAACAACGCGCGCACGGCCTCCCGCAGCCCCGCCGGCCCGGTGCGCAACGCCGCCACCACCGGCTCCAACGCGGGTACGCCGAACGCGGCGATCGCCGCCGCCGAGTCGGCCGGGTCGCGGAAGCCGCAGAGCGCGTCGAACTCCGAGAGCGCCACGAGCAGTTCCGGCTTGTGATAGGGGTCGACGTAGTTGACCTGCCCGGCGTCGGCCGCGTGCCCGGTGCGGGCCTGCTCGGCGTCCGGATGCGCCTGAAGGCTCAGTGGCGCGTCCGCCGCCAGCACCTTCAGCAGGAACGGCAGCCGGGTGCCGAACCGGCCCACCAGCCGCTCGCCCAGCCAGTGCTCCGGCTCGGCCACCAGCAGATCGGTGAGGCTCACCGGTCGACCGTCCCGGTCGACCGTGGCCGGTGCGCCCGGGTGGGCCCCCAGCCACAGCTCGGCCTCCGGCCCGTCGCTCGGCGCCGGCCGGCCCTGCAACTCGGCGATCGCGGTATGCGATCCCCAGGCGTAGTCCCGGATCCGACCCTGCAGCAACTCCATCGCTCAGCTACCGGACCGTCCGGCCACCTCGTCGACGGCCGCGGCCTGCGGCGTGGTCGCGCCGGCGTCGTCGACCGCACCCTCCGGCACGGCGGTGTCGGCCGCCTGCCCGGTGCCCGCCCGCTCCGCCGCCACGCTGTAGATGTCCGGCTCCAGATAGATCACCCGGGCGATCGGCACCTCGCGGCGGATCCGCGCCTCGACCGCGTTGATGCCCCGGGCCAACTCCTCGGCGCTCTCGCAGGGCGGCACCGCGATCTTCGCGGCCACCATCAGCTCCTCCGGACCGAGATAGAGCGTCTTCATGTGGATGATCCGCTCGACCTCCGGGCCGCCGGTGACCGCCCGCTCGATCTTGGCCAGCTCGCTCCGCTCGGCGCCCTCACCGAGCAGCAGGCTCTTCGTCTCGATCGCCAGCGTGATCGCGATGACCACCAGCAGCACACCGATCATCGCGGTGCCGGCGGCATCCCACATGCCGTTGCCGGTCACGAGCGTCATGCCCACACCGAAGAGCGCGAAGACCAGACCGATCAGGGCGCCGAAGTCCTCCAACAGCACCACCGGCAGCTCCGGGGCCTTGGCCCGGCGGATGAACCGGATCCAGGTCTGGTTGCCCCGGATCTGGTTGGACTCCTGGATGGCGGTGCGGAAGGAGAAGCCCTCCATCACGATCGCGGCGAGCAGCACCACCACCGGCACCCACTGCCAACTCTCGATCGGGTGCGGATCGGACGCCTTGTGGTATGCCTCGTAGAGCGCGAACAGGCCGCCGAGGCTGAACAGCACGATCGACACGATGAACGCGTAGATGTAGCGCTCCCGTCCGTACCCGAACGGGTGCTGCGGGGTGGCCTCCCGCTTGGCCCGCCGGCCGCCGATCAGCAGCAGGCCCTGGTTGCCGGAGTCGGCCACCGAGTGGATCGACTCGGCCAGCATCGACGACGAACCGGTGAGCAGGAACGCGACGAACTTGGTGACGGCGATGCCGAGATTCGCCGCCAGGGCGGCGATGATCGCCTTTGTGCCCCCGTTGGCGCTCATTCTCCGCCTCGCTCGATGCCGCACGTGTTCACTGGTTTGCCAGCTCCTTCATTTCCGTGATGGCCGGAACCGCCATCGGGTCCAGCCCGTGTGCCAGGGCGAGGTAGACCGAGGCGAAGTCGGGGACCGCCACCAGCGACGCGAGCCGCTCCAGCGCGGAGCCGCCCTCGGCGGTCACCACGTCGCAGCGCACCCCGCGCCGTTCGGCGAGCGTCTGCACCGCGTCCGCGCGGCGCTCCTCCACCGCCAGCGGCTCGTCGGTGTCGTCGTCGGCGTTGAGCCCGCCGTCGCGCAACAGCACCAGCCGCAGCCGGATGCCGCCGGAGTCGGAGTCGGAGTCGTCCGGATCGGCGAAGATGTCCCGCTCGCCCTCCGCCAGTCCGCCGAAGACGCCGTCGAGCAGACCCACCCGGCCCCGGCCGGCCTCACCGAGCGCACCGCTGACCACCGGGTAGCGGGCGTTCGCCGACAGCGTGTCACCGAACCGGCGGGCCGCGACGGTGGCCAACGGGGACGACCCCCAGACGATCGGGACCGAACCGGCCAGGCCCAGCGCGAGGGACTTCGCCGGGTTGACGAAGGACTCGGCGGTCGACCGGCACCTGTCGGCGTCGGCGTCCAACCGGGCCGCGGTCTCCGCCAGATCCGCCTCGTTGACCTTCACCAGCCCGAGCGCCCGGGCCGCGAGCAGGACGGGCACGGTCAGCGCCCAGAGACTGGCCCGGGCCGGGGCACGCCGGGGCACCGGGACGAACGGCGCCCGGGCCCGCTCGGCCACCGACTGGAGCTGCGAGTCCGGCGCGCCGACCGCGACCAGCCGGGCCCCACGCCGGTGCGCCGCCTCAGCCGCCCCCAGCGCCTCGGGACTGCGGCCGGAGGCGCTCACCGCGATGACCACGTCGGCCGCACCCACCCAGCCCGGCACGCCGGCGCTGCGGTGCGGGATCACCGGCACCGGGCAGCGCGGTCCGGCGACCGTGGCCAGCACGTCCCCGGTACGCCCGGCGGTGCCGATGCCGGCGATGACCACCGCCCGCGGTCGACCGTCGTCACCGAGCACGCCCAGGTTCGCCTCGGCGGCCAACGCCGCCGACTCGCGTACCTGCGCGCCGGCGGAGGCGGTGAACCGCAGCATCCCGCCCGGGTCGCGCTCGGCCAGCAGCGCCGGATTGTCCAGCAACGCCTCGTCCGCGTGCCGGTGTCCACTGACCCCGGCCGTACCGTCCATCACCGGGACGACCCGCCGCGCGCGTCGTCGGCGCCGGGGCCACCACGCGCCTCGTCCAGGAGCAGCACCGGGACGTCGTCCCGCACCTCGAAGACGCGACCGCACTCGGTGCAGGTGAGCGTCTGCGCCTGCGGGTCGTAGTCGAGCGGGGCGTGGTGCGTGTCCGGGCAGGCGAGGATCTCGAGCAACTGCGGGTCCAGGGCCACGGCGCGGCTCCTTCCACGTATGCGGTCTCACCGGTCGGCGGTGCCGTCCGGCGCACGCGATCTTAACGGCGAACCGGCCCCGGCACCGGAATGTGTTCGACACCTGCCGACCGGCCCGACGGCCGGGTCACACCGTCACCACCCACGGTCACGGTAACCCCGCCCCCGGTCGGGTTCCGGCTCAGTCCGGCAGCCGGGGCAGGACGCTCGTGGCGTCCCCGGCCGGCGGGGCCGGAGGCGCACCGTACACGTTGCCGGCCGGACGGGGCGGCGTCGCGCCGCCGTACACCGTCGGGGCCGGCCCGGGCGTCCCGGAACGGTAGGTGGTGCTGCCGCGCGGCAGCGGGACCGGAGACTCGTCGGCGGCCGGGCCGCCGTCCGTCCGGTCCGCCCGGCTGCGACGCACCAGCAGGACGATCAGTGCGGCGCCGACGACGACAAGCGCGATACCGAACCACATGATGAGGGAACCTCCGAAGGACGATTCGTCGGCAGCGGCGTCGGTGGCGTCGGTGGCCGGGCCGACGGCGGCGACCACCGCCGACGTACCGGCCGTCTCGGCCGGCGTGGACGCGGCGGCGCTGGGCGTGGGCTTGCGGGTCGGGCTCGGGCTCGGGCTCGGGCTCGGCGGACGCTTCGCACCCACCAACCGGGCCGAGCCGCCGGCCCGACCGAGCACCTGACCGTTCGCGGCGCTCGCCTCGCCGGCCAGCTCCAGCCGTCCGCCGATGGCGCCGGCCAGGAACGTCACCCGGTAGCGCACGTTGGCGGACCGCCCCTTGCACAGCGGCCGGTCGACCGGCGCCACCTGGGCGGTCGAGACGGCGCCACCACCCCCGGCGACCGACACCGCCACCCAGCGTCCGCCGGTCGCCACCTCCACCCGGACCTGATCCGCCCGCAGGCCGTCCAACCTCAACCCGAGCGCGGTACGCAGCAGCACGCAACCCTCGGTGCGCTTGCGTACCCCGATCGTCACCGCGCCCGCCGAACCGCCGGCGGTGAACTTGCCGGCCGAGCGCAGGCTGACCCGGTCGCCCTCGGCCATCGCCGGGGACGCCGGGGCGGCCACCAGGCCGCCCAGCATCACGCCGACCGTGGCCCAACGCGCCGCGTGCCGCCTCGCCGACATCTCCACCTCACCGTTCCCGTCCCGGACGAAGATCCGCCGGTCAGGTTACTACCGGGTCTCCCGAACACCCGCCCATCGAGCCCTCGACATGTGTCCCGCGACACCCAACCGGAGTCAGCCCAGGTGGCCCGCTCGCCCTCGCGTTCCACGCCGTCCCACGCCGGCGATGGCGTTGGCGTTGGCGCTTCGAGATCTGACCGGGCAAACAGATGCACCTTGCCCCTGTTCGCACCATTTTCACGCCTCCATAGTGGTGGGTTACCTGGTACGCAGCCGCCGGCCGAGGGCGCCTGCCTACCGAGATTCAAGCGGGCGACCGGCCCAGCAGCGGGGAACCACTCCCCGAATGATCGAGATGGTGGCCAAGGTCTTGATCGACTCCACTTCGGCGAGATGGCGGTATCCCAAGCGCTCAACCCCACCACCTCGGCGGAATGAAGTCGATCAAGCGAAAGTTCCTGCCTATCGGGAGCATCTTCCCACCAGATGGACGACTGAGTGTCTGACCGGAAGCAATCGTGCCTTGCCCTGGCCGCCCCGCTCTTTCGCCGCCGCAGCGGCTCGGAGGACCGGGCTACTTGATAGCAAATGAACCCAAAAGGAAACTTTCCTGACTAGATTTCCGCTTTTCCTGTCAGATGGGAGGTGCATCCCTGTCGGTGCGGCGGGTCGAGTGCCCCGAGTAGGCGGGAGCGTTACGCGCGCTCGGTGTCGCTGCCGGGGACGGCGGTCGCGATGCTGGGGTCGGCTCCCGGGTCGCCGGCCCGCTGGAGCTGCTCCTCGAACATCACGAAGGTGCGCCGCCGTATGCCAGTCACGAGCGCCGCCTCCTCCGGGGTGAACGCACGCCGCTCGGCGACGGCCTGCTCCTCGATGGCCCGCACGGTCTCGTAGAGCGCGAACACCGGCCCGTCGCCCCTCAGATACCGTCCTCGCACCTGTTCGACACGCTGGACAAACCGATCGGCCGACCGCACGAAGACCTCACCGCCGACAGCAAAGATGATCTCGTCAATGATGTCGTTCGCCGCTCGCCAACCGCCGGTCATCCGGTCGAGCCGCCATGCGGTCAGGCCGCCCTCAGCAGTGGGCACGATCTTCACGGGGTTGCGGTAGTAGTCGTAATAGCCGGCGAGGCCGGACTCGTCGGCCACTTCCGTCATGTCTCTCCCCCGCTCAGAGCCGATTGAAGTGCCGCCCAGAAGTACTCGCGCTGGCGCCGGACGATGCCCTCCCGAATCGCTGACTCCTCGACAGAAAGGCTACGCCCCTGCCCCTTGGGAATCGCCTCCAGGTCGCGCCGCACTTCGAACAGGGAGTGCTCCCATTCCGCTACCTGGTCGAGAGCGGCCAGATGCAGCCGGAACTCGCCGATGTGTCCGGTGGAGGTCCGCAGCAAGAGCTGCACGTCTCGATAACCGCTACCTTGTGGGACACGGAACCTGTCATCGAAACCAACCACCTCGACATGCGGGTTTGCGCTGAGGCTGGCTAGCCCCGTGTAGAGGTCGTCCAACGTGCGGTAGGAAACGCGACCGGCGGCGAGATCCTTCAGTAAGGAAGCATCTCCGTCGTATTTCGCCACCTTGTCCTCGGCTCTCACGCGGTCCTTCGGTCCCGGTCTTGGCTCGTAATCCGCCCCGTTCAACGTCCGTTCAGCCAGTTCACGTCCGAGCAGGTCCAGCTCGCGCTGCGCCTTCGCGGCATGCTGGTAAAGCTGGTCCAAGTACTGCCGCCGATACGAAGCGTCGGCGGACCTGGCCGCCTCAAAGCCTGGCTGCACCGCCTCGGGACGCTCGCCTTCGAAGCGTCTGCTGACACTGACCTGTCCTGAGGTAAGCGGGGTCGGATCGACAGGAGGCGCGGTAGCCGCAACGATGGCTTCGGCACCACGCTCGCGAATCTCGCACAGGACGTCTTCCAGGACGGAAATCGCTCTCTGGTGGCTGGCCAGGTGGTGCAGGGTCACCGGCCTGGCGGTCAGCGAGTTCGCGAGTTCCGGAGTTGCCAGCATCATCCGGACCAGGTCGGGCCGCTCCGCGAGCTGCCCTACCAGCGTCTCGGCCAGCAGTTCCTCCCGCCGTGGCGGTGCCTCCCAACTCTGGTCGAGCATCCGCTGGACGCGCGGGTCGGCGAGCAGGCCGGTCAGCTCACCGGCGGCGGTCTCGTCCAAACCCGGTACGAGCCGTCGGAGCGTCGGCCCGTCGGCGTGCTGCGCCAACTCGACGGGCGTCACCCCGGCGGCGAAGGCGTCCTCCAGGCTGCCACTCGTCGCCAACGCGTCCCGGACATAGAGCCCGGCGGCGATCCGGGCCGCGTGCGCCTCCCGGTGCGACCGGCGGACCCGATCCGGCTCCGGCTCGCCCGGCGACACGCCGCCAGGCGACACACTGCCCGGAGGGACGCTCCCCGGGGAAGCACTGCCGGAAGGCGAGATGCCCGCCGGGCGGTGGAAAGTGGTGGACTCGCCGAGCAGGTGGACACGGTTGAAGTCCGGCGGCGGCCCGCCGTCGTACGGCAGCGGGTCCGGAGGACGTGGCGGTGCCGCGCGGTGCCGCGGCTCGGGCAGCACGTTGTAGGCGCCGGGCGGTCGACCGGCGAGCGGCATCGGCCGGCCGTCCGGCCCGAGGACCAGCGCGTCGATGCCCACCACGTTGCTGTCGAGCGGAACGCCGCGGTGGCGGTAGAGCGGTTGGCCCGCCACCACCCCCGTCTGCGGATCGAGGTAGAGGACCGTGCCGTTCTGGTTGAGCGCCACCCAGGCGTGCGAACCGCCGCCCTCGAAGCTGGTGATGAGAAAGGCGTAGCTGCCGTGACCGCCCGCCGCCAGTTGCGCGTGCAGGTCGCGATAGCCGCTCTCGACAAGGATCCGCGGGTCCCGGCCGGGGCGATCGGGCCCGCACAGGTCCTGGAAACGCCCGCCGGTCGTCTCCTCGACCCGCAGCGGTCCGTCCAACTCGCCGCCGACCGGCCGATGGACGTCGCCCGCCAGGTAACCATCGAAGGTACGCGGCGCGGCAACCCGCGGCCGGCCGTGCATCCACGTGTCGTAGAGCGAGAGCGTGCAGTCGAGGCAGTTGATGCCCCGGGTGGCGTCGGCGGTCGGCCCGCCGTCGTTCGCCAGTCGGAACCACCCACCGCGCCGGGGGTCGGCGGTCCGGAGCACGGTGCCGTCCGGGTTGCGGGGCATCTGCCGTTCGAGGTCGGTCTGGTGCAGGGCGAGGGGAGGCCGAAGGCCACCACGCCGACCGTAGGGACGGGACCGGTCGACCGGCGGTGGGTGGCCGTGGCCGGTGAGCGCGGAGTGGTCGGCCGTCTCCACCGCGCCGAGGGCCAGGTCTGCCACGTCGTCGTTGATCCGATAGAAGTCGAGATCGTCCTCGACCATCACCCGCTCGGGTGCCTGCTTCCCGGCGAGGACGTGCCGTGCCTCTTCACGCAACTCAGACGCCTCGATGCCGGCCTCATGCGCCTCTCGGTGCCAACGCTCGGCTGCCAGGGTGCGTCCCGCTCGGCGGAGTTCCGTAGCCTGTGCCGCCCAGTCGCTGGCCCGCTCCTCGTGATAAGCAGCGCGTTCGTGGAGCCAGTCCGCCCTCGTCTGACGCCGACGGTCCTCGAACCAGTCCCGTTGAGATCGCAGATAACCTCGATAGCGACGCCGATCGAAGGCTTCCCGGTCGGCCGCCAGGCGCGCTGCCCTCTCCTGCTGGGCATGAGAGCTCGGGGGCGTCGAGTCGAGTGGGCTGGAGACGCCCGGTAGTGCAGGTGTCGAGTGCTGTGGGGCCAACGTCTCCAGAAGCGGGAAGCGAGCATTCGGCAAGTTCCGTACATCAGGGGACACCGCCGGCCCCGGCGGAACTGGTGCGGGGACCGATGGGGCGGTCACCGGCCCGGGCTGCACGGGACCGGTCATCGGCGAAGCCCGGTCCGGAGACGGGGGCGCCGCCGCATGCGAAGCCTCGGCGGCCGATGTGCTGGACGAGGTCGGAGCCGCGGGCGCCTGCACCGACGCCGACTGGTGTGGAGAGCCGGTGTCGGGCACGACGGACGTGGTCACCGAGCCGCCCCGGGTGTCGGCCGGACCGGCCAGCGAGGTGCCGGCGGCGGGCACGTCGGTGGCTACCGAGGACAGGGTCGGACTCGCGGTGTTGGACAGGTGCACCGGACTGGCCGTCGCGATGCTCGGCCCTGCGTCCCCCGCAGCAGTCGGCGCTGGGGTAATCACCTCCGGGTCCGGTCGCGTCGGGTCGGCCGGGGCGGGGTGGTGCGTCGCGGTATCGGCCGTCGGCAGGGCCACCGGTGGCGAGGTGACGGCCAGGGGGTGACCGACGGCCGGATCGCCGGGGTGGGCGGGGGACGGTCCGGTGGACACTTGCGCCGGGGCGAGTCCGGCCGCCTCGATGCCGGGCGGCACGTCCAGGCCGACCGGCGGAGCGGTGAGGCCGCCCAGCTTTCCGTCGAGCCGGTGGTGCAGCGCCGTGTCGGCCTGCCCGGTGGCGGATCCGCTCACCCCGGAGGCGGCGGCGCGGGCCAGATCCTCCACCGACGGGCCCTGGCCGGTGGCGAGGCCCGCCGCAGTCTCGGCGAGGCTCTCGCCTGCCATCTCCCGCCCGAAACGCTCCCCGATCTGCGCGAACCGCCCGCTCGCATGCCGCCCCAGGCCGGCGAGGGGCGCGGCGGCGCCACCGGCGAATCCGCCCAGGCCCGACGCGCCCACGTCGGTCAGGTCCAGGCCGTCCCGGCGACCGGTGGAGTTCTGGTACGCCTGGGTCGCCAGACTGGTGCCCGCCTCCTGCCCGGCTTCCATCAGACCACCGAGCACCGCCTTACGGGCGAGCCCCCGGGCGCCGCTCTTGACGACCTCCTTCGCGGCCCGTTCGCCCGCCTCTTTCAGCCCTTCCCTGATCGCCTTGCGAGCCAGTTGAGCGACAAGCCGTTTGAAGATCTGCTGCACGGCGACCCGGGTGGCGGCGACCGCGGCGCCGGCCGCCGGCGACGCCGCGCCCAGTGTGAGCGCCGTGACCACCGCGAGGGACAGCAGCTCCACGACCAGGATGCCCAGCTCGATCCAGGCTTCCAGCTTCGCGCCCTCGATGTCGCAACCGCAGGAGTCGACCAGCCGCCCCAACTCGTCGGTGGCGGCCACGAGGACGTGCAGCGGGGCGTCCTCGCCCCCGGCGACCTTGTCCCAGGCCGTGTCGAACGCGTGGGCCACCAGCCCGACCCCGCCGTACCCGCTCTTCACCTCGCCGGCCGCCGCGGTGGCGTCGTCGCGTGGGCCGGCCAGGACGCCGGCCACGCCGTACCACCGGTCGGCCAGGTCCCAGACGGCGCGCTCGTCGCCCTCCGGCCACTCCACGCCGACCACCCAGTCGAGTGCCTCGTAGATCCAGCCGGGCACGTCCCAGGGGCAGTAGTCGAGCGGATGTGGGATCGGGCTGGGCAGCATGCTCACGCGCGGGTCCTCCGGTCAGCGCCAGGGCCGATGCGGGTTGTGCCGTTGGTGCGGGAGCTTCCCGAGATCGCGGGCGGCGCTCAGGTCCGTCTCCACGGTCGCGGTGACCGAACGGACCACGTCGGAGCCGATCCCGTCGAGCGACCGGCCGAGCAGTTCCCACGCCCGCAGCAGCGTCTCGGCGTACCCCTGGTATTGCTTGTCGAACGCGGCGCCGATGTCGTCGCGTCCCCACGGGCGCCGCGCGCCCGCCGCGGCGATCGGATCTCCGGTCTCGCGCCGGGCCGCGGTCACCGCCCTCCCGGTCGCTGCCAGGTCGGCGCCACCGCGCCGGGCCCGGTCCGCGTCCAGCCAGATCTCCTCCCGGGCCACCTGTCACTCGCCGCGCGCGGCGACGGCGTCGGCCCGGCCGAGCAACGCACCGAAGTCATGGGTACGCAGGAAGTCGACCGACGACGAGCCGGGTGGCAGATAGCCGGAGACAAGCTCACGGGTGGCGTCGGACGCGGCGGAGGACGCGCGCAGCACGGTTTCGGTGATCTTCCGGCTCAACGCCCGGGCGTCCCGGTCGTGGAACACACCGGGGCTCACCTCGACGCTGATCAGCTCGCCCCGCGCCCCGACCACCGCGGTGACCTGACCGTCGGCGGAGCGTTCGGTCACCCGCAACTCGGTCAGCTCACGCTGGAGTTCGTCCAGACCGGACCGGAGTCGCTGGTATTGCCCGTACACCTCGTCGAACCGCGCCCGAAGTGCACGGTTCGCATCCCGATCCACACTCTCGGCCACCACCGCACCCCTCCCGTCACCGTGGGTAGGGCCGACCATACCGGGTGCCACGAACTCCGTGGGGTCCGGTAATTTCAGGTGGTGATCGAGCGACAGCAGGCCGAGCAGATCGCCTCGGTGTGGGCGCGGCGGGACTCCGACCGCCTCGGCTTTCCCTGCACTGCGGTGATCGAGGAGTTCGACCTGGGCTACGTGATCGTGTCCACGGTGTCCACCGAGGCTCGTGCCCTGCCCGGCGACCTGCCGACCACGGTCATCGACAAGGAGACCGGCGAGGTGTCCACCTGGCCCCGGGTGCCGGCGGACGCGGTCGAGCAGATGTACCGCCAACGCCGGCCGACCGAGCCGCGCGCCCCCCGCACCGTCGATCCGGCCGGGCAACTGCTCCGCGAGCTGACCCGGCTGCCCACCCCCGGCGCCGCGGCACACCTCACCCTGAACGGCCGGCGGCACGTCGCGCAGGGCGCCAAGGGCGACGTCGAGTTGCGGCACCATCCGCTCGTGCGGTCCTACCTGGACGCTCTACCCGCCGGCCACCTGGTCCGGGGCGGTGAGCGGCACGCCGAGATGATCGTCGTCTCCGACGCGCTGCACGAACACGACCACCGCCGCGCCGCCGAAGGGCTCCCGCCGCTGTCCGACGAGGATGCCCGCCGCCTGTTGGCCACGGGCCGACTCGAGTGCTTCCGCGTCCGCGAATCGGGTGATCCCGCCGGCGGTCCGTCCGACCTGCGCTGCGAGTCGTGCATCCGGTTCCTCGTGCATTTCGACGTGCTGCCCTGGCCCGAGCTGGCCTACGCCGAGGAATGGCGCCCGGATCCGCAGACACCCCCCGATCGCGACCGGTTCCCCACCGAGGTCGCGGACGCGCTCGTGATCGCCGGCTGGCGACCGCACTTCGGGGATGAGGTGTCGGCTGCCACCTCGATCCGGAAGGTCACCGAAGTCAGTGGCACGCAGCACGACCATGTTTCCTTCCCGGCCGCCCTCGCGACGCTCACCGCCTTTCCCGGGCTGGTGAGCGCCCGGCAAGGTCCAGGTGAGGCGGTTTGGATCTCGCGTTTCGAAGTTCGACCGCGAAAGGTCGCGCACAGCGCCGACACCCTTGCCGACTTCGGCGCGGTCCTGGGCACCCGCCTCTTCCCGCTGGGCAGCGAGCGTCAGGAGAGCATCCTCGCCGTCGACGAGCAGGGCCGGGTCTTCGCGCTCGACCAGGCCGGCGAGTGGTTCCTCGGCACCGACATCGACGCCGCACTCACCACGCTGCTGCTCGGCCGTGCCCCCGCCCGGGTGCGCGACGACGGCACCTGGTGAGCCGCGGGCTTCAGCGGCTCACCCCGACCGGCGCGGGTCTCAGCGCAGCAACTGCACCAGGTTGCGGCGGACCAGATTCTTGCCCGGCTCGCGGATCGCGTCCATGGCCGCCGCGTTGAGCAGGACGCAACTGCCCGAGGGCCCGGTGATCGTCACGGTCACCACCCGGTTGTTGTCCAGGTTGGTCACCCGCAGCCGGGTACCCACCGGGAACTGACCGCTGGTGGCGGCCGGGGCCCCGCCCTCGGCGGAGAACGTGATCGCCCCGGTGCAGGCGCTGCCGCCGACCGGCTGGGCGTTGCCCGGGCGGGTCTCGACCGGCTGCGCCTCACCGGGAACCGGAGCGGTGCCGTCGAGACGTTCCACCACGTTGCGGCGGATGACGTTCTTGCCCGGCTCGCGTACCAGGTCCATGGCGGCGGCGTTGAGCAGCACGCAACTGCCCGACGGCCCGGTCACCGTCACGGTCGTGGCCTTGTCGTTGTCCAGGTTCGTCACCCGCAGTCGGGTGCCCACCGGGAACCTGTCACTTGTCGCCGCGGGCGGGCCGCCCTCGGCCGAGAAGGTGACCGACCCGGCGCAGACCGCTCGCCCGGCCGGCGCGGTCTGCGCGAAACCCATCCCCGTGCCCACCGAGACGACCACGCTGGCGGCCACCGCCATGGTCGCCGCCAGCACATGCTTGCGCTGCACCTTCACGTTCTCTCCCGTCGTCGGTGTCGTTCGATGCCTGGTACGGATGGGAGGGCCGGACCGTTCATTCCACCGGACCGATGTACACGGAGAGCGACGAGTGTGATCTGTCCGAGATCTTGCAGCTCGCGTCCGGTGCGCCGATGGGATGCTGAGGCACCCGCACCGGACCGGAATCCCACCTCTCGACAGGAGTCCCCGTATGTTCGTCGCGCTCGTCACCGCCGCCACCGTCGGGCTCGCGCCGGGTGCCGCCGTCGCCGCCTCGGAACCCACGATCTCGGTCAACTGGCTCGGCACCGCCGACGTCCGCGCGCACACCGCCACGGTGGGCGGACGGTTCGACTGCGGCGACGAGCGCGGCCTGGCGTACATCGAGGTCCACCTCGGCCAGCGGGTACGCCGTGCCTCGGTCACCGGCTTCGGCTTCGGCGTGATCGGCGCCTGCACCGACGAGCGCACCGCCGGCACCTGGACGTCGACCATTCCCGCCGACCAGGGCGCCTTCCGGGGCGGGCCGGCCAGCGTCACCGCGCGCCTGGTCGTCGAGCCCAACTCGCTCACCGAGACCACCGAACCGCTGCGCCTCGTCGCGAATTGCTCCCACCACCGGGCGTGATCCGGTGATGGGCGGCCGGCGGTGTATCGGATAGCTGACAGGACATTGCCTTCGACCAGCAATTGACCGTTTCCCCGACGGAAAAGGGCCGAGTACAGGATCGAGTTTCCTGGTTGTCCTGTCCCACAGTGTCGGCATGCCCTCTTCGAGATCTCGAAAGCTGCGTACCCTGGCCGCCGCCGCTTCGGCGCTCGGTCTCGCGATCGTCGCGATCGTCTGGGGTCTGCGTGGCGTGGAGGTGACCAGTTGGCTGGCCGGTGTCGGTAGCTTCGTGGCGGCCGTCGCGTCGCTCTCCGCCGGCACCGGCGGCCAGCTCCCCCGTCGGCTGGGGCACCGCTTCACGGCGAGCCTCGGCGGACGGATCCGCCGGGTGGCCCTCTCCGGTGAGGGCGACAGCACATTCCACGCCACGAGTGGCGGTGTGATCGAGGACATCCGGGCGACCGGGACGCCTGTCACGTCGACGGCGCTTCCCGAGCCCGCCCCGGCGCGGGACGACGCCGTCGCCACCGAACCCGTCATCCGGGTGGTCGACGGTCTGATCGACCGCGGCGATCAGTTGCGTGCGGTGCTGGGTGGCATCCGCGAATCCGGCCGGGGGACCTTCGCGGTGGTCGGCGGGCACGGCATGGGCAAGAGCTCGTTCCTGTCCCTGCTGCGCGACGCCGTCCGCCGGGAGTTCCCGGACGCGGTGCTGATGCCGATGCGACCGCAGGAGTCGCCGGAGTTGTACGGGCTCAGCGACGCCTACAGCGGCCAGTACGGGTCCGCGGTCACCCCGGCCGTCGCCGCCCTGCTCCTGGACAAGTCGGCGCAGTTCCTCGGCGACCTGGTGCAGGACGTGGTCGGACAGTTCGGCACCTTCGTCGTCGCGAAGGAGGGGGTGCCGCGCGCGTCGAACGTCACGATGAACAACACGTTCGTCGCGAAGTCCTGGGGCGCCATCTCCAACGCCCAGGTCGACGTCAACGTGAAGGGTCCGGCGGAGAGCGCCATCGAACGGCTGAGTCGGGCCCAGCGACGCGTCGACGACGCCTTCCTCGCCGACTGGCGCGCCTTCCTGGCCGGCCGGCGGGCGATCCTCATTCTCGACGGATTCGAGACGCTCATCGACGACGCGGTGGGACAGTGGTTCGTACGGCTCGCCCGACGCCTGCCGGACACCGCGGTGGTGCTGTCGCTGGTGCCGCGCGAGTATGCCGAGCACGGCCGCCGGGTCCTGGATCCGGACCTCATCGAGGAACTTCCGCGGTTCACGGTGGCCGAGGCGCACTCCTACCTGACGTACCATTTCGGCGACCGGGCCGGGATCCGCCTGGCGCAGGCGGTCACGAAGTTCACCGGCGGTCATCCGTACGGCCTCCGGCTCGTCCGGCAGTTCATCACCGCCCATCTCGACGAGGCGCTGGTCCCGGGCCGCCTGCGGGAGATGTTGATCGACCTCTCCGACGGCGGTGACCCGCAGCTCGACCGGCTGGTCCGCGAGGTGATCCAACCCGACCGGAACCCGAGCGTGTGGCGGGTGGCCGAGGTGGCGTCGCTGTTGAACAGCTTCGACGTGCCGATGCTCGTCGACCTGCTCGGCAGCGAGGATCCCCCGGCCGGTCCGGAGCAGGTGAGCAACGCGGTACGACAGATCGAGCGGCTCGGTCTGCTCGATCCGCTGTCGGTCGCCGGTCGGTTCCGCCTGCACGACTTCATCCGGCCGGCGATGTCCGAGGCGGTCCGGCGGTTCACGCCGGACCGGTGGACGCGCATCCACAGCCGGGCGGCCGGTTACTACTACCGCCAGATCACCGAGATCGAGTCGAAGACGGAAACGGCGTACGGGTCCTGGTTCAAGTACGAGGACGCCGTGTGGCAGATGCACGAGACCGAATGGATGTACCACTCCGCCCAGTTGTCCGGCGATCGGGACCTGACCCGGGCGCAGTTCGTCGTGCTGTTCCTGGAGGCGTTCTGGTGGTGGGGCCTGTACGTCGACTTCGCGTTCTGCCACCAACTGCTGGAGAGCTGGCAGCGGGCGGCGCAGAACGACATGGACCGGGATCTGCTCGACGAGATCCGCCGCTTCCACGCGAACTATCCGACCGGTCCGGACAAGCCGGCGGGTGAGCATTGGACGGAGGCCCGGCACGCCCTGCGTACGGTGGGAGAGCTCTGCGGGGTCCGCCACGGCTGGCAGGCTCCGGGCCGGTCGCCGGAAGCCGAGGGGGTCTACCGTCGGGCGTGGCTCTACCTGCGGCTGTTCATCGCCCACACGTTCTGGTACGACAATCGGTTCGCCGACGCCGAGCGGGCCTACCGGCAGTTGGAGTCGGAGTTCGCCGACCTCGACGACGACTGGATGGTCGCCTGGCTCTACTTCGAGTGGGCGGAGGTCGCGTACGCGGCGGGTGACCGCGGGTCGGCCGCGGCCCGGTGCCGCCTGTCGAGCGGGATGATCCGCCGGGTGGCGGAGGCGGGTGAGGTCGACTCGGAGTTGCTGGCGTATGTGCACCGGCTGCTTGCCGACCTGTTGCACGACGCCGATCCGGTCGCCGCCGCGCGGGAGTACGGGCAGGCGGTCAAGCGGGCCTTCGTGTTCCATCGCATGGCCAACTCGCTCGATCCCGTGGTCAGCGCTCCGGACGAGTACACCAGCCAGTTCTACGAGGAGATGACGACCCGGGCGGCGGGCCGGGTGCCCGGGTGGGCGGGGCACGGCTCCTTCCCGGACATTCTGGCGGCTCTGGTCGAGCCGACCGCGGGCGAGGCGCCGGACGTCGTGCGCCTCGACGCGGACGGTCCGGCGCTGGCCGCCGCGCTCTTTCCGCGTGGGCCCCGGCCGAATGAGCTGTACCAGCGCAGGGGGCCCTTCACCGACTACTGGGGGGACGTGGTGGAACGGCTGGACCTGGACGCCGGGGTCGAGCTCGACACCATCGACCGGCTCACCGAGGCACTGCGGGGCTGATCAGTCGCCTGTGGTCAGCCGGAGGCGGTCCACCAGCCAGTCGGCCTGCCAGCGTCGTTCCTCGTCGTGGCGGTCACCGCCCGGTTCGGGGCGGCGGGCCTGCGCTGCCCGTGCCGCGACATAACCGAGCGCGGGGGCCGGGTAGGTGCTGGCCATCTCGACCGCGTCGGCGAGGTAACCGCACACCAGGGCGGCCGGTTGTCGACCGGCCCGCGCCGCCGTCTCCTGCCGGCGCAGCGCCAGCTCCCGCAGGCCGGTGAGCGGGCCGGGGCCGGGGGGTGACCCGCCGGCCGGTGACGCCAGCAGCCGTTCGGCCGCCTCGGCCAGGTGACCGTCGTCGAGGTCGCCGCACTCGGCGGCGGCGTGCCCGGCCGTCCGGCCCACGCATGCCCGGGCGAACGCGGCCGACGTGTCGGGGTTCCATTCGGACACGCGAGCCGACAGTCGGGCACGTCGCCCGACGACCTTGCGGCCCACCACGGTGACCGGCCCGTCGAACTCGATCGACCACAGTTCGTCGTGGAGCCAGTAGGGCAGGTCCGTGACCCGGCAGGCGTACAGCCCGCGGTGGCACGGTGAGACCTCGGTCGTCTCCAGCCAGTCGGTGGACCAGACGTGGCCGGAGAAGGGCCCGACCCGGCCCGCGCCGAGAAACTTGTAGTACGTCACGACGGGGTGCCTTCGGGCGTCGGGGCGGCCAGGTGCTCCGGGACGTGCCGGCCGGGAAGCGCGGCGAGGCTGCTCCGGACCAGTTGTGCCTTGCGGACGTGCTGAAGGCAGGAGGGGCAGGTCAGCAGATGCATCTCCACAAGTTCCCGCGAGTCCGCGGCCATGGTGCCGTCGGCCAGCCGGGCGGTGAGTGTCACCACCCGGTCACAGCGCAGGAAGGCGTCCATCCTGTTCCTCCCCGTCGAGTCGCTTGTCGATGAGCGCGACCACCTCGGCGCGGGCGGCGCCGACCAGTTCCTGGTATTCCTGTTCGTCGCGCCCGACGAGGGGGGCCGCCTCGGCGGGCGCGACGCCGAGCACGTCGGCCAGGACGAGGGCGACCCGTGGCAGCGGGGGCAGCCGCCGGACGGCCTGCGCGACCAGGTGCGTCAGCGGCATGTCGTCGGTCCACTCCGGCGGGTCGGTGCGCCACCACCCGGCCCACGGGTCGTCCTCGCCGGCGAACCACCACTGGAGCACGCCCTCGTCGGCCGGATCCGCCGAGACGAAGAGCAGCCCGTCGTCCGACAACGCGTCGAGCAGCGCGGTCAGCACGGCGACCCGTGGTCGGGGCAGCCGTTCGCCGGCGGCGAGCCGGGCCAGCACGCGCGCCCAGACGGCGTCGAGCACGGCCCCGGCACGGTCGTCGGTGGCGAACAGGTCGAGCGCGGCGGCGGTCGCCGGGTAGTCCCGGCGGAGCAGTTCGGTCGCCACGTCGAGGGTCGGTATCTCCGCGTACCGGTCGGGGGGCAGCGGGGTGAACGCGGCCGGCTGCCGTTCGACGGCCGCCAGCAGGGCGGCGAATTCGGGGTCGTCGTGGACGTCCGGCCCTTCGGCGTCTTCGTAGTAGTCGACGACGAACGACCGGACGAGGTCCTGCGGGACCGCCGCGTCGCCGGGACGGGCGGCGAGGAACATGCCGCGTTCCCGGGGCTCGTCGTCGCGTACCCGTGGTTGGACGAAGGGGACGGGCAGCAGGCCGAAGCCGGCGCGCTGGTAGAAGCGCAGCCGGGCGGCGGGGTCGCCGAAGTCACCGGCGGCGTGCGCGCGGGGGTCCTCGACCTCGGCGAGCACCACCTCGGCTTCGGCGCGCCGCCGCCAGGCCGGCAACACGTGGTCGAGCAGGACCGCACCGACCCCGCTGCCCCGCAGGCCGGGGCGGACGGCCAGATAGCTCAGCAGCAGCACCCGCTCGAAGGTGTCGGTCACGATGACGCCGACGGGAGAGCCGTCGTGCAGGGCGACGGCGGCCCACGTCGCGTCGCACGTGGCGATGGAGTCGAAGCTCACCAGCTGGTCAGACGGGAAGCTGGGCTCGAGAACCTCCTGGTATGCCCGCCGCAGCAGCGCGGGGTCCGGATCCGTCGACAGGTCACGTAGATGGATCCGCCCGAGGGCCGCGTCGACGGTCGGCGGGATCATGTCCACATCCTCAGCCCCGGATGACCCACCCCGCAAGTGGCCTGAAGTCTCGGGCGTCAGTGGTTGGGCGGGATCACCCGGAGATGGCCCCGGCGGCCCTGCTGGGGGGTCGGGGGCTTGGACTTGTCGTCCTCGGGCGGACGGGGTGGGGCCGGGCGGGCGGCCTCCCGGACCGCCTCGGCCAGCGCGACGAGGTCGTCAGTGGTGGGCGGCGGCGGCTCGAACTCGCCCTCGTGCCGCACCACGTCCCATCCGCGCGGCGCGGTCAGGCTGCGGGCGTGCTGCTCACACAGGTCGTACGTGTGCGGCTCGGCGAACGCCGCGAGCGGGCCCACCACCGCCGTCGACTCGTTGTAGACATAGGTCAATGTGGCGACCGCTTGCCGGGGGCAGCCGTTACGGGAGCAGCGCCGTGGTGACCTCACGTGCGGCAGGGTATCCCCATTACCGGGTTCGGCGCACCGCTTCGCGTTACGACACGCCCGTCATGGTGATCACAATCTGTCCGCCTCGGCGCACCGGCACGCCGGGCGGGCCGCGCGACGGCGAACGGGCCCGCTCACCGGGCTACCCTGTCGGTCATGACGAGCCCGCAGAACCGCCGCCCCGGCTCCGGCCGGCGCACCCATCGCGACCGGCACGGTCGAGGGCTGCGCGGGCGGCTGGTGCCGGCCACCGTGCCGCTGGCCCGGACCAAGGCCGAGGTCTTCGACGACCTGGTGCTCGACACGGTGGAGACGCTCGAACGCCGGTTCGCCAAGGAGCTGGCCGGGGTGGAGTTCGCCGTCGAGGACGTGCCGCCGGATTTGAACGTCTACGACTCGGACGTGCTGGAGGACGGCGAGGTGCCGCTCGCCCGGCTCCTGCCGGGCCGCCCCGGCCGGCAGGAGGTGCCGCCGCGCATCGTGCTCTACCGGCGGCCACTGGAGTTCCGCGCGATGGACCGGGAGGACCTGGCGGATCTCGTGCACGACGTGATCATCGAGCAGGTGGCGAACCTGCTCGGGGTCGACCCCGACGAGTTGGCCTGACCCACGTCGACCCACGGGCCGGGCGGCCCCCACCGCCCCGGCCCGTACGCGGGTCAGGCGGCGACGCGCCGCTTGAGCTTGCGCCGCTCCCGTTCGGAGAGGCCGCCCCAGATCCCGAACCGCTCGTCGTGGCCGAGCGCGTACTCCAGACATTCCGTCTTGACTTCACACCGCGAGCAGATGCGCTTCGCCTCGCGGGTCGAGCCGCCCTTCTCGGGAAAGAACGCCTCCGGGTCGGTCTGCGAGCAGAGCGCCCGCTCCTGCCACTCCGGCGCGTTCCCGAGCAGGTCGGCCACCTCGAGCTGGCCGTCCATCAATTGCCTCCTTGTCGCGCACCGGCGTCATTCGCCGCTGCAACCCCCCACGCGAAAGGCGTGCGTGTCCGTACGGGCACGATTTGATGCGTTCCGTGCGAACAACCCCATTCAAATTACACGCGTGTAATGCGTGCGCCGTCAAGCCAAACTTGATAATGGAGTCGCCCTCCCGACACGACCGGGACGACCGCTGCGGTCGCCCGTAGCCTCGCAACCTGCCCTATCGATTCAGACCCCGGACGAGTAACGCCCCTGCCGGCGAGTTGCCCCAAGTTTTCTGCCGTGGCGCGACACCGGCGGGCCGACCGGGCGCCCCCGCCGGCCGTCGCCCCAAGATCACCAATGGTGGGGGAAAGGGTAACGCGCTCGACCGGGTATCGCTCGTCGAGCCGGCCAACGTCGACCGCGCCCCGTCCAACATGTGGACGGGGCGCGTAGGGTGGACGGAGCGGTCGATCAGTCGTTTCTGGTCGGTGAGCTGGTCGGCCAGACGAACTCGGCGATCGACCCGCCGGGGACGGAAATCGTGCCGGCCGGCGTGTCCTCGTCCCACCAGACGGTATAAACGCCCGCTTCCAGGTCCGGGTAGACCGCACTGTGGAACACGCCGTCCTGGACATGCCGTTCCCGCACGGCGGAGTGGGTACGCGGGCCGTCCCGGTCCGCACGGCTGATCTCGATCTCGCGCCCGTGCAGGTCCCGCCCGGTGTGGATGATCAGCGCGCCGGAGTCGCCACCGAGGTCCAGCATGACGCTGCCACTGAACGACGGCCCGAGGTCGTGGTGCCGGTGGTTGTGCATCCCGCGCCCCGTCAGGACTTCTTCGCCGGCGGGTTGTTGAACCCGTCGTACGGCGTACCGAGGAACGGGAAGTCGGCGAGGAACGGCGCGGTCACGTCGGTGGCGTCCAGACCCGGCGTGACGGCCGCCGCCGCCGCGTCCGGCTTGAACGTCTTGTCCACAAGCGGCACGGTGAGTCCGGCGATCGCCCGCAGCGCGATCGTCACCACGTCGTCACCGACCCGCCGGCCGTTCGGGAAACCGGCCAGGTCGCCGCCGAGCACCCCGAACCGGTCCGGCTTGGCGCTGGGTCGGATCGCCGTGTTCAACCGCAGCACGTCGGCCTGCGTGTCGCCGGTGGTGTTGGCGAAGCCGTTGATCAGCCCGGCCGGTACGCCGGTCAGCAGGATCGCCACCAGATCGGCACGCGGCTTCTTCGCCTTGTTCAGCTTTTCCAGGTTCGGAAACACCCCCGGGTAGAGCACCGGCAGCAATGCGGCCAGCTCCGGCCGCTCGACGAACCCGGCGAACCGCTTGTCGTCCGACGGCGGCAGCGTGTTCCACAGGTCCTTCTTGGACATCGGCACGATGACCTCGTTGAACAACGGGTTGCCGAGGCGTGACACCTGGACGAAGGGGCCGGTGGCGGTGTCCGCCGACACCCGGTCCCCGAGCACCCGGACCTGCTGGCGGGACGCGCTGGTCCAGACGCCGATGGTGGACGCGCGGTCGGCGTAGCCGTACCGGCTGGCCTTGCGGCGGACCTTGCTCAACGGCACCTGGACGGCGATGCTGTGCACGTTCAACCGGTCCAGCGCGTTGACCGGCTCACCCTCGGTCTTGAACAGCTTCTTGCCGGCCACGTGCAACTGCTGGAACGGCCGCAGCGTGCCCAGGTCGAACACCGCGCCCAGGTCGACGAAGAAGCCGTCGGCCCGCTGGCCGGCGAAGACCTTCTCCCCGGTGGACAGCTTGAACGTGGCCTGCCGCACCAGGTTCTGGTAGTTCGGCGTGGACAGCGGGCCGACGTTGCACGGCGGGCAGGGCAACTTGTTCGCCAGCACGTGCTCGCGGCCGTCCGCCACCCGGGTCAGCTTGTAGAACTGCCGCCGGTTCCAGTTCTTGCTGTCGAGCGACTCGATCGGGCCGGTGTTGTAGAGAAAGCTGTTCTGGTTCGTGATCTCGGTGGTGAACTCGAAGCGGTACGTGACGTCCGGGTAGCCGTCGCCGTCGTTGTCGACGTGGATCTCGTACCGCACGTCGTCGCCGAACTCGAAGAAGTTGGGACCGCCGGACGGAAGCTGAACCGGCACGTAGTTGGCGATCAACGTGACCGTGTCGGGTCGGCTCGGGCTGACGAACGCGTACAGGTCGGAGCTGTCGGCGACCGGATCCTTGGCGATTTCCGGGGCCTCGCGGTGAGAGGACATGGCGGACCAAACCTTCGTCGGGGGACGTGAGTCGGACCGGCGCCGGGAGCCCGCGCCGGGAGGGAGCGGGATCAGCGACGGGCGGCGCGCACCAGACGGTCGGCCAGGCCGCGGTCGCGTACCTGGACCCGGGTCGTGCCGACGAAGACGTCCATCGTGCCGGTGGCGGCGTCCCGGAGATGGACCACGATCGGCTCGTCCCGCCGGCTCGCGGACGGGGAGTTCTGGGCGGCGGACAGGCCCGGCACGGTGAGGGCAGCCGCGCCGAGCGTGGCGCTCGCGGCGGCGGTAAGCGTCTGCCGGCGCGTCAACCGCGGCCAGGTCCGCCGCTTGGGCGCGTCGGTGGTCTCGTCAGTGCTCATCGGCAACCTTTCCGGACCGGCGCCGTAGCGCCGCGGGGGCCGGGCACCCGGACGCCGCCGGATCCCCGGGCTGGGGTCACCGGCGGCGGTCCTCGCCGCAACCGCCGCCGGCATCCACAGGTACGGCGCGGGGCGGAAAAAGGTTCGACGTCAGGCGTCGACGTGACCGTACGCGGTCGTCCGCTTGCGGAACGGCCGCCCGGCCGCCGTGGCGATCCCCCGCAACTGCTCCTCGGTACGCGCCGAACCGTTGCCCGAGCCGGCCATCCGGGAGATGGTCTCCTCCATCAGCGTGCCGCCGAGGTCGTTGCAGCCGCACCGCAACATCTCCACCGTGCCGGCGTCGCCGAGCTTCACCCACGAGCACTGGATGTTGTCGATCCGGCCGTGCAGCAGCAACCGGGCCATCGCGTGCACCACCCGGTTCTCCCGCCAGGTCGGCCCCGGACGGGCGATCCCGGCCAGGTAGATCGGCGCGTTGGTGTGCACGAAGGGCAGCGCCACGAACTCGGTGAAACCACCGGTGCGGTCCTGCACCCCGGCCAGCACCCGGAAGTGGGCCAGCCACTGGCCGGGATGGTCGACGTGGCCGTACATCATCGTGGAGCTGGACCGGATGCCCAGCTCGTGGGCCGTGCTGACCACCTCGACCCAGGCGGAGGCCGGCAGTTTGCCCTTGGTGAGCACCCAGCGCACGTCGTCGTCGAGGATCTCGGCGGCGGTGCCCGGGATGGTGTCCAGACCGGCCTCGCGCAGGCGGCTCAGCCACTCCCGCACCGGCACGCCCGCCTTGGCCGCGGCGGTGACGATCTCCATCGGGGAGAACGCGTGCACGTGCATCCCCGGCACCCGTGCCTTGATCGCGCGGACGATGTCGGCGTAGCCGGTGACAGGCATCTTCGGATCGATGCCGCCCTGGAGGCAGACCTCGGTGGCGCCGCCCGCCCACGCCTCCTCCGCCCGGTCGGCCACCTGCTCCAGGGAGAGCCGGAACGCGTCCGCGTCGCTCTCCCGCTGCGCGAACGCACAGAACCGGCAGCCCACGTAGCAGACGTTCGTGAAGTTGATGTTCCGGTTCACCACGTACGTCACGTCGTCGCCGACCGCGTCCCGGCGCGCGTCGTCGGCGATCCGGCACAGCTCGTCGAGCGCCGGCCCGTCCGCGCCGAACAACGCCAGCGCCTTCGCCTCGTGCGCCGGCGCCAGCAACGCGGCCGGGTCGTCCGCCGCCAGCCGCAGGCCCGCGCGCAGGTCGCCGTCCGCGCCGTCGTTTCCGGGTACGCCGACCGGGCGTGTGATCTTGTTGGCCACCTCGGACCAGTCGCCGTAGACGCTGTCGAAGTCGCCCCGCCGGTCCTCGGTGCGCCCGGTGACGTCGATGGTGGCGTGCAGGTCGGTCCGGCCGCCGAAGACCTCCTCCGGCTCCTGCCAGGGCCGCCCCACCGGACGGGCCTCCTCCACCGCCAGCCCGGTGGCCGGGTCGGCGAGCGCGGTGACGTGCGGCAACAGCCGCGGGTCCAGCCACGGCTCGCCGGCCCGCACGTACTCCGGGTAGACGGTCAACCGCTCGCGCAGCGTGAACCCGGCGCTCGCGGTACGCGCGGCCAACTCGTCCAACTGCGGCCAGGGTCGCTCCGGGTTGACGTGGTCGGGCGTGACCGGTGAGACCCCGCCCCAGTCGTCGATGCCGGCGCGCAGCAGCAGGTCGTACTCGCCCGCGATGAGGTTCGGCGGCGCCTGGATACGGGCCTTCGGGCCGAGCAGCAGCCGGGCCACCGCCACGGTGGCGGCCAGGTCGTGCAGCTCCGCGTCCGGCATGCCGCGCATCGCGGTGTCCGGCTTGGCGCGGAAGTTCTGCACGATCACCTCCTGGAGGTGGCCGTACTCCCGCATCGCGCGGCGGATCGCGAAGAGCGCGTCGACCCGCTCGGTGAGGTTCTCGCCGATGCCGATCAGGATGCCTGTGGTGAACGGCACGCCGACCCGGCCGGCGTCGTCGAGCACCCGCAGCCGGACCGCGGGCTCCTTGTCCGGTGAGCCGAAGTGCGGGCCGCCCGGCTCCGACCAGAGCCGGGTCGCGGTGGTCTCCAGCATCATGCCCATGCTCGGCGCGACCGGCTTGAGCCGCTGCAACTCCGACCAGGAGAGCACACCCGGGTTCAGGTGCGGCAACAGGCCGGTCTCCTCCAGCACCGCCACCGCGCAGGCGCGCAGGTAGTCGAGCGTCGAGTCGTACCCCCGCTCGTCCAGCCACCGCCGGGCCGCCGGCCACCGCTCCTCCGGCCGGTCGCCAAGCGTGAACAGCGCCTCCTTGCAGCCCTGCGCGGCGCCCTCGCGGGCGATCGCCAGCACCTCGTCGCGTTCTAGGTAGGCGGCGGGCAGCCGGTGCGGCACGGTGGCGAACGTGCAGTAGTGGCAGCGGTCCCGGCAGAGCCGGGTCAGCGGCACGAAGACCTTCTTGGAGTAGGTAACCACGCCGGGCCGGCCGGCCTCCCGCAGCCCGGCGTCGCGGATGTCACCGGCGACGCGGAGCAACTCGTCAAGCGCCGTGCCCCGCGCGGTGAGCAGCGCGGCCGCCTCACCCATGTCGAGCGCCCGCCCGGTGGCGGCGCGGCCGAGCGCCCGCCGGACCTCGGCCCCGTTCGGAACGCGCCCACCGTGATCACCCATCCCCCCAGCCTATGCACCCCGCTCAGGTGTAAGGAGGGGGCCCTTGTTAACGCATTCGGTAGAGGAGGGACCCCCGCTTAACACCCCGCACGGCGCAGCAGCGGGCGAGCGGCGGGAAGGCCGCCGCCCGCCGCTCGCTCCGGCTCATCGGGGCTGGTTCGGGTCCTCGCGGTCGAAGCGCTGGGTGCGCTCGTCGTCGGCCGGGGACGCCGACTGGCCCGGTTCCCCGGGCTGGCGCGGGATCGCCTGGGTCGGGTCGGCCGACGGCGGCTGGCCGAACGGCGGCGCCGGCGGCGTCGAGCCGGGCTGGGACCCCGCCGACGGGCTGCCGGGCTGGGACCCGGCCGACGGGGCACCGGACTGCGGACCGTCGAACGGCGAGCCGGGCTGCGGGCCGCCGAACTGCGGACCGGGCTGCGGACCGCCGAACTGCGGACCGGCCTGCGGGCCGCCGAACTGCGGACCGGGCTGCGGACCGCCGAACGGCGGGGCCGACTGCGGGGCGTGCGGCGGGGCGGTGTTGAACGGCGGCGCCGACTGCGACTGGCCGTATGGGCCTGCCTGCGGCCAACCGGGCTGCGGCGGCGCGCCCGCCTGCGGGTAGCCCGCCGACGGGTGACCGGGCTGCGCTGGCACACCGGCCGGCGGGTACCCGCCCGGAGCCGGGTAGCCGCCGGGCTGCTGCGGCCACCCGGGCTGGGCCTGGCCGTAGACGCCGGGCTGCGGCTTGGGCTTCGGCACGTAGTAGAGCGTGCGCCAGAGTTTGAACACCACGTACGCGGCGACCGCGAAGATCGCCAGCCAGGCCGCCCGGGTGAGCAGCCCGAGGAACGCATCGAGCACCTCACCGTCGGCGAGCCGGCCGAGGAGCCAGATCAGGAACGTCAGCACCCCGAACACGGCGGATACGCCGTACTCGATCAGCGCCACCAGGGTGATCAGTTTCGCCTTCGCCAGCGTCGGGCGAATGTGCGTGGCGAGGAGGACGGCGAGCAGCGGCAGGACCGTCGCCTCCAGGCCGACGAAGGCGTAGAAGGTGCTGCCGGCCCGGCTGCCGAACGTGCTGTAGTCGTCGACCGGCACCAGCAGGCGCAGCAGACCGACGAAGAGCAGCACGGCGTTCGCGCCGAGCAGGACGAGCGCGGCCAGTTCGCGCAGTGGCTTGGTCAGTTGGCTGGCCTGCGCGGCGTCACCGGACGCGGGCTCGGCGGGGCTGGTCACGGACTCCCCCAGGGGACGAAAGCGGACAGTTGGCGAAGTGAGCCTAGTCTCTCCGGCCACCGGGCGATCGACGGCGGCACGTGCGGAAGGATGGACGGCATGCGCATCGTGGTACTGACCGGCGGCATCGGGGGCGCCCGCTTCCTGCTCGGCGTCCGGGCGTACGCCCGGGAGGTGGGCGCCGAGGTGACCGCCGTGGTCAACGTGGGCGACGATCTCCTGCTGCACGGGTTGAAGGTCTGCCCGGATCTGGACAGTGTGCTCTACACGCTCGGTGGCGGCGCCGACCCGGAGCGTGGCTGGGGCCGGGCGGGTGAGACCTGGACGGTCAAGGCCGAGCTGGCCGCGTACGGCGCGGAGCCGAGCTGGTTCGGCCTCGGCGACAAGGATCTCGCCACCCATCTGGTCCGCACCACGATGCTCAACGCCGGCTACCCGCTGTCCCAGGTCACCGAGGCGCTGGCCAGCCGCTGGCAGCCGGGCGTACGCCTGCTGCCGGCGACCGACGAGCGCCTGGAGACCCACGCCGTCATCTCCGACGGGCAGGGGCAGCGGGCGATCCACTTCCAGGAGTGGTGGGTGCGCCACCGCGCCGACGTACCGACGCAGCGGTTCGTGTTCGTGGGCGCGGAGGCGGCGAAGCCGGCGCCGGGCGTGGTCGAGGCGCTCGCCGCCGCGGACGTGGTGCTGATCGCGCCGAGCAACCCGGTGGTGAGCGTCGCGCCGGTACTGGCCGTGCCGGGCCTGCGTGACGCGGTGGTCGGCGGCCCCGCGCCGGTGATCGGGGTGTCGCCGATCATCGGCGGCGCGCCGGTACGCGGGATGGCCGACCGTTGCCTGGCCGTGCTCGGGGTCGAGTGCAGCGCGACCGGCGTGGGTGGCCTCTACGGCGCCCGCTCCGCCGGGGGCCTGCTCGACGGCTGGCTGGTCGCCGAGGAGGACGAGGGCGCCGCGGTGCCGGGCGTGGTGGTCCGCTCGGCGCCGCTGCGGATGACCGACGAGGCGGCGACCGCCGCGATGGTGCGCGCCGCGCTGGAGTTGATGTGAAGCTGGAGATCCTGCCGGTGCCGGGCATCGGCCACGTGACCGAGGGCGACGATCTGGCGGCGCTGATCGCCGGTGCGGCGCCCTGGCTGCGCGACGGCGACGTGCTGGTGGTCACCAGCAAGATCGTCTCCAAGGCGGAGGGCCGGCTGGTGGACGTGCCGGCGGACGGCCCGGAACGCCTCGCCGAGCGGGACCGCGTGCTGGCCACCGAGACCGCCCGGGTGGTCGCCACCCGGGGCGGGACCCGGATCGTGCAGACCCACCACGGGTTCGTGATGGCCTCCGCCGGCATCGACGCCTCGAACGTGGACAAGACCCGGCTGGTGCTGCTCCCGGTGGATCCGGACGCCTCGGCCCGCGCGTTGCGGGCGGCACTGCGCGAGCGGTACGGCCTCGACGTCGCAGTCGTCGTCAGCGACACCATGGGCCGCCCGTGGCGCAACGGGCTCACCGACGTGGCGCTCGGGGTGGCCGGGATGCCGGCGATCCGCGACCACCGAGGCGAGGTCGACCCGTACGGCAACGAGCTCCATCTCACCCAGATGGCCGTGGTCGACGAACTCGCCGGCGCCGGCGAGCTGATCAAGGGCAAGTGCGATCAGGTGCCGGTCGCCGTCGTCCGTGGTTACCTCACCGCGACCCGGGACGACGACGAGGGCGCCCGGACCCTCGTGCGGGACGCTTCGCTTGACCTCTTCTCGCTCGGCACGGCCGAGGCGCGGGCCGCCGGCCTGCGGGCGGCGGCCACCCTGCCGGACGTGACCGGTCCGGCCCCGGCCGACCCGGCCGCGGTGGACCGGGCGATCGCCGTGGTCGCCGACGCGGTCGCCCCCGGCACCGTCTTCACCCACGTCACCGACGAGGAGGTACGCGCCGGATTCACCGCCACCGTGTCCGGCTGGCCGGCCACCGCCACCGGCCTGGTGCTCGGTGCGGCGCCGACCCCGGTCGACCGGGCGGACCTGGTCCGGTTCGGCGCCGACCTGCAACGCCTGCGCACCGCGCTGGCCGCCGAGGGCGTCGGGTCGGTCCTGCTGCCGCCCCCGGCGGGAAGCACGGCCAGCGCCACGCTGGCGCTCTGACCGCCCGAGCGCGAACCGCCCGGACCGCGTGACCCGCCGAGCGGCGTCGGTCAGGCGTCGAGGACGGCGCGGCCCAGCGGCGTCAGCGTGTGCAGCACGGTGTTGCGGTCCCGGTGGCTGACCAGCAGCCCGGCGTTGCGCAGCACCGAGGTGTGTTGGCTGGCCGCGGCGGCGGAGATGCGCAGCCGCCGGGCCATCTCGCCGGTCGTGCAGCCCTCGTCGGCGACCTGGAGCACCGCCGCGCGGGTGCGACCCAGCAGCGCGGCGAGCGCCTCGCGCTGGGCGGCGGCGTCGTCCCGGCTGCCGCCGGTGTCGGAGGTGAGGCCGCCGAGCCGGTCGACCGGGTAGACCAGCACCGGGGGCAGGCTCGGGTCGAGCAGCGCCACCGGGTTGCCGGTGCAGAAGAATGACGGTACGAGCAGCAGGCCCCGGCCGTCCAGGTGCAGCTCCCGGGTGTCCGGGTAGTCGAGCACCTCGAGCACGCCGTCGGCCCACCGCATGGTGGGTCGCAGGCTGGCCAACAGCCCCTCGGCGCCACCGTCGAGCATGGCCCGCGCGCGCCGTGACCGGTCCGCCTCGACGGCGGCCTGGACCCGCGCCCAGTACGGGGTGACCGCGAGCGCCTGGTAGCGCGCCATGGTGTCGGTGAGGTCCTGCAACGCCTCGGGCTCACCCCGGGCGAGCGCGGTCGCCGAGGACGGCAGCGAGGTCTCTCCGGCCAGGACGGTCAGGTCGCGGCGCAGCATGCCGAGCGGGGTGCCGCGGACCGCTTCCAGCCCGGCCTCGAAACCGTCCCGGCTGGCGGACGGGGTGAGGAAGTCGGGAAAGTAGCCACGGGGCGGGTTGAGCGCGAGGAGCAGCCGGTAGCGTTCGGCCCCGGTGTCGGTCCGCAGACCGCGCGCCACGCCGCGTCGCCACGTCGTGGACAGCGGGTCACGGCTGCGCCCCTGGAGCAGGTGCAGGCTGAGAACCAGTTCCCACAGCGGGTCCGCGGCCGGGGCGACCCGGGTCCGCAGGATGTCCTCGCGCGAGAAAATGATCTTCAACATGGATCGCTCCCGGGTGGACGGCGGAGGTGCCCGCCACCCCTCGCACTTTACCCGCCGGCACTAATCTCCATTTTTAAGCGAGACGTGAAAGACCTCGACGTTGGGCGTACCGGTTCGGCAAACTCTCCCTTGCCCGCCGACGCCGGGGCGCGATGCCGACCCGGTCGCCGGTCGACGGGCGTGGCCGGACGGCACCACGAGGGTCTGCGGATCGCTCCGCAGGGGTGCCGTCCGGCCGTCGCTCATCCGATCCAGAGCGCCACCCGGTGGTCATCGTCGGTCACGTAATAGCAGCGTCCCGCCACCTCGGCCAGCCCTTCCACGTGATGGAACGGCGCCAACTCCGCCACCAGCTCGGCGCCCACCCGGGCGTCCGCGCCCCAGCTGTGCCGGAACCGCACGTGCCGGGACGTCACCTCACCGCCGTGCGGGTGGTCGTCGAGCAGCACCGAACCCTTGCCCAGCGCGTCGATCGAACCGATCACGGCCGCGTAGCCGCCGTCGTCGGTCGGCGTGATCGCGCGGAACCCGGCCAACGCGCCGGCCGGCGTCACCCCGGTCAGCGCGTACGCCCCGAGCGCCCGCGGCCAGCTCGCCACGTCGGCGTCGTCGAACATCCCCGCCACCCCGGCCAGCTCGACGTAGATCGGCTCGCCCGCGGCGGTCACCGGGAAACGCAGCCCGAGCAGCACCGTCCCGGCCGGGGTGAACGCCGCCGCCTCGACGTTGAGGGGCAGGTCGTCCTCCGCCAGCCGGCTCACCCAACCCTTGGCCCGCGCGACGCCCCGGGCCACGGTCTCCACCACGAACCGTTGCCGGACCCGGTCGCCGGGCGGCAGCGGGGTCAGCGGGGCGGCGACGAGCGCGTCGTTGATCGCCCGGTGCAGCCGGAAGCGGTTGCGGACCACATGCACGGCGAGCGACCCGGCCACCGCGTCGTCCTCCCGGAACCGGGCCACGAAGGCGCGACGGGGCCGCAGCGGCCCGGCCTTCGACCCGAAGTGCGAGCCGAAGACGTACACCCAGCCGTCGTGGTGGGCGAGCGCCTCGCCGTCCTCGGTGCGGCCGTTCTCCCGGCCCGCGTCGGCCGGCACGTGGTACTCCAGCCACTCGCCGTCGTCGCGCTCCAGCAGCAGCGCCAGGCACTGCTCCACCGGCCCCTCGTCCAGCACGGTCCAGAACCCACGCCGCGCGCCGTAGGCCCGCAGCAACGCCGGCGAACGGACCGGCAGCAGGTCACTTGCCTCGTTGCCAGCCACCAGGAACTCGACGAGTCGCAGGGTCACCGGGTCAGGGTACGGAGACGACGCTCGTACAGTGTCGGGGTGTCTGATCTCACCGCGTACGCCGACCTGCACGCCGACGCCGTCGCGGCGCTGAGCCGCTGGACGGCGACCAGCCCGGCCGCCGCCGCGCACCGGGACCGGACCCTGACGCTGCTGGCCGCCGGGCCGATGGCGATGGGCCGCGCGCACCGGCCGGGGCACGTCACCGCGAGCGCGCTGGTCCTCGATTCCACAGGCGACCGGGTGCTGCTCTGCCTGCACGGCAAGTTCCGGCGATGGGTGCAGCTCGGCGGGCACTGCGAGCCCGGCGACCGGACGCTTGCGGCAGCCGCCTTGCGCGAGGCCACCGAGGAGTCCGGGATCGCCGGCCTGACGCTCGATCCCGACCCGATCGACGTCGACATCCATCCGGTCGCCTGCCAGGGCGGCTCGCTGCACTACGACGTCCGGTACGCGGTCTTCGCCCCGGCGGGAGCGACGGAGCGGGTCAGTGACGAGTCCGAGGCGCTTGGTTGGTTCCCGCCGGACGAGCTGCCCGAGCCGCTCGCCGACGCGACCGCCCAGCTGGTGGCACCGGCGTTGTCCGCCCTGGCCCGCCGGGCCGCCGGCTGAGTCGCACACCGGCGGCCGACGGGCCGAAACCGGCCCTCAGATCAGGCCCTCCTCGCCGCGCTCCTTGAGCTGATCGACGATCTTCTTCACGTCCTGCGCCCGGTCCCGGGGACAGACGAACACGGCATCCGGAGTGTCCACCACGATCAGGTCGTGCACGCCGACCGTGGCGACGAGGCGGCCGGAGTGCGGCACCACCACCGTCCCGGAGGTGTCGTGCAGCAGCACGCCCGGCTTCGCGTCGCCGCCGAGCACCACGTTGCCGTCGTCGTCGGTCGGCAGCACCTCACCGAGGGTGTGGAAGTCGCCGACGTCGTTCCAGCCGAAGTCGCCCGGCACGGTGGCCACCCGGCCGGCGGTCGCCGCGCCCTCCATCACCGCGTAGTCGACCGAGATCTTCGGCAGCGTCGGCCACACCGTGCCGAGCACGTCGTCCTGTTCCGGGGTGCCCCAGGCCGCCGCGATGGCGGTGATCCCGGCGTGCAGTGCCGGTTGCTGACGGGCCAGCTCGGCCAGGAAGACGTCCACCCGCCACACGAACATGCCGGCGTTCCAGAGATGCCGGCCGGAGCGGACGTAGACCTCCGCCACCTCGGCGGCGGGCTTCTCCTTGAACTCGCGTACCGGACGCAGCGGCCCGCCGTCCACCGGGTCGCCGGTCTCCAGGTAGCCGTAGCCGGTCTCCGGCCGGGTCGGGGTGATGCCCACCGTCATCAGCAGCCCCTGCTCGGCGCCGCGGATCGCCTGCCGCACCACCTCGGCCCAACGGGTCGGGTCACCGATCAGGTGGTCGGCGGCGAACGAGCCCATCACCCCGGCCGGGGCACGCTGGGCGATCACCGCGGCTGCCAGCGCGATGGCCGCGCAGGAATCCCGCGGCGACGGCTCCACCAGGACGTTCTCCTCCGGCAGGCCAGCCAGTTGCCGGGCCACCGCCGCGGCGTGCGCGGCCCCGGTGACCACGAGCGTGCGCTCCGGTGTGGTCAACGGCGCCAACCGGTCGACCGTGGCCTGCAACAGCGAGGCGGTGGTGCCGGTCAGCGGGTGGAGAAACTTGGGATGGCCCGCGCGGGACAGCGGCCACAACCTTGTGCCGCTGCCGCCCGCCGGGATGACGGCGTAGAACATCAGCACATCATGCCCGAAGCGGGCGAGCCGCCACGGCCGTCGCCGGGGATCCGCAGCGGACGCTCAGGAACGCGCCCGCCGCCAGGCGGCGATGTGCACTTCCGCGCTGGACTCCCAGGTGAACTCCTTGGCCCGGTCGAACCCGGCCTTCGCCAGGGAGAGCCGTCGCTGCTCGTCGTCGAGCAGGGCGCCCAGGTCGGTGGCGATCTGGTCCGGGTCCTCGCTTGTGTACGCCACCGCGTCGCCACCCACCTCGGGCAGGGAGAGCCGGGGCGTGGTGAGCACCGGCGCGGCGCACGCCATCGCCTCCAGGATCGGCAGCCCGAAGCCCTCGCCGTACGACGGGTAGGCGGCGACGAGCGCACCGCCGAGGAAGCCGGGCAGGTCGGCGTAGCGCAGGTAGCCCGGGCGGAGCAGCCGCAGGTGCGACGGGACCTCGGCCACCGCGCGATCGATGTCGTCGTCGTGCCCCTGGCCGCCGGCCACCACGAGCACCGGCGGGTTCGGCCGGTCGGCCACCGCCCGGGCCCAGCCGCGGATCAGGTTGGGCACGTTCTTGCGCGGCTCCTTGGCCCCGAGGAACGCGACGTAGCTGTTGTCGCCGAGCCCCAGCCGGGCCCGGACGCGGGCCTTCTCCTCGTCGCCCGGCGCGTGGAAGGCTGCCTGGTCGACGCCGTGATAGGCCACGTCGATCCGGGTCGGGTCGGCGTCCAGCAGCCGGATCAGCTCGTCCCGGGTGGCCTTGCTCGGCACGATCACCCGGGCCGCGCGACGCAGCGAGGTCTTGATCGCGCTGCGGAAGAACGTCCGGCGCGACTTGTCGTAGTGCTCCGGCTCGGTGAAGAACGTCGCGTCGTGCACGGTGACCGTCACCGGACACCCGGCCCGCAGTGGGCAGGTGTAGAACGGCGAGTGCAGCACCTCCGCGTTGACCTGCTGGGCCAGCAGCGGCAGGCCGGTCTGCTCCCAGGCGAGCCGGGCCGGTCGGTGCGCCACCGCCGCCGGCGCGGGGATGATCTCGGCGCCGGGCAGCATCCGGGTGTAGCGCTCCAGGTCGGTGCGGAGGCTCACCACGGCCAGGTCGACGCCGTCGCCGCAGACCCGGCCGAGCGCGCCGAGCAGGCCGTCGACGTATCTACCGACGCCGCCGCGATCGGCGGGGACACTCGTGGCGTCGATGAGAACGCGGGGCGGGCGACCGGCGGTCACGGGGCGACTCCTCAGGTGGCGCGTTTGTGGGGAACAACACTGTCGGCAAGCCTACGCCGGACGGGGTGTCCCACGCTGACTGCGACCCGACGGTACGCCGACTTGTCGTTGTCATCGAGTACGTACCCGGGGCGCGTATCGTTCGCGCCGATGGCCGACAACATTGCCCGGGTGTTCGCCGACGCGATCGCGACCGACCCCACCCGACCGCTGCTGACCTGGTACGACGACGCCACCGGCGAACGCACCGAACTTTCCGGCGCGACGCTTGCGAACTGGGTCGCCAAGACCGCCAATCTGCTCGTCGACGAGGCCGGCTGTGCGCCCGGCGACCCGGCCGGGGTGCTGCTGCCGCCGCACTGGCAGACCGCCGCGGTGCTGCTCGGCTGCTGGTCGGCGAAACTGACCATGATCGACACCCCGGGCCCGGTGGAGGTGCTGTTCACCGCCGTCGACCGGGTCGACGAGGCGAGCCGGTGGCCGGCCGGCGAGCGGTACGCCCTGGCGCTCGACCCGTTCGCGCTGCCGATGCGGCAGGTGCCGGCCGGCTGCACCGACTTCGTCGCGGCGGTACGCGGGCACGGCGACCACTTCACCCCGTACCCCTCGGGTGGTGCGGCGGACGCGGCGCTGCTGGCCCGCGCGGAGGCCCGCGCCGCGGAGCTGGGTCTCACCGCCGGCGACCGCCTCCTGGTCGACGTGACCCGGCACCCCGACCCGGTCGACTGGCTGTTGACCCCACTGACCGCCGCCGCCAGCGTCGTCCCCTGCGCCCACCTCGACCGCGCCCGACTGGACGCCCGCGCCGCGACCGAGAAGGCCACCCACACCCTGGCCTAGGTCAGGGGGCGGCGCGGCGCTCGGCGAACGTGGCGAAGGCCGTGAGGGACTCCGGGTTGGCCAGGGCGCCCTTCGCGGCGGCGCGGTCGACCGGGGTGCCGGTGAGGATCTTCTTGACCGGCACCTCCAGCTTCTTCGCGCTCAGCGTGCGCGGCACGGCGCGGACCTGGTGGATCTCGTCCGGCACGTGCCGGGGCGACAGGGCGGTACGCAGCTCGCGGCAGATCTTCTTCCGCATCTCGTCGTCCAGCTCCAGGCCGTCGGCGAGCACCACGAACAGCAGCAGCTCCCCCGCGCCGCCCTCGTCGTCCTCCAGGTGCACCACCACCGAGTCGACCACCTCGTCGAGGCCCTCCACCACGGAGTAGAACTCGGCGGTGCCGAGCCGCACCCCACCCCGGTTCAGCGTGGCGTCGGACCGGCCGGTGATGACGCAGCCGCCGCGCTCGTTCACCGTGATCCAGTCGCCGTGCCGCCACACCCCGGGATAGACCTCGAAGTACGCCTCCCGGTAGCGGGCGCCGTCCGGGTCGTTCCAGAACCCCACCGGCATGCTCGGCATCGGCTCGGTGATCACCAGCTCGCCGAGCTGGCCGATGACCGCCGAACCGTCGGCGGCGCGGGCCTCCACCTTCGCGCCCAGCGCCCGGCAGGCGATCTCACCGGCGTGCACCGGCAGCAGCGGCACCCCACCGACGAACCCGGTGCAGACATCCGTGCCGCCGGAGAGCGACTGGAGTTGGAGACGGTCGCCGACGTTCCCGTACACCCAGGTGAAGCCCTCGGCGGGCAGCGGCGCGCCGGTCGAGCCGAGACCGCGCAGCGCGGACAGGTCGGCGAACTCCCGCGGCACCAGCCCGGCCTTGCGGCACGCCAGCAGGAACGGGGCCGACGTGCCGAAATAGGTGGTGCCGGTCTCCGCCGCCAGCCGCCACAACGCGCCCAGGTCCGGGTGGCCCGGGTTGCCGTCGAACAGCACGATCGCCGCGCCCACCGCCGGCCCGGAGACCAGGAAGTTCCACATCATCCAGCCGGTGGTGGTGAACCAGAAGAACCGGTCCGCCGGCCCCAGGTCGTGGTGCAACGCCAGCATCTTCAGGTGTTCGAGCAGGATGCCGCCGTGGCCGTGCACGATCGGCTTCGGTAGGCCGGTGGTGCCGGAGGAGTAGAGCACGTACAGCGGGTGGTCGAACGGCACCGGCGTGAAGGCCAACGGCTCGTCGGTCTCCGCCGCCAGGTCCGCCCAGGCGAGCGCGCCGTCGGGGGCCGGGCCGTCCGGATCGAGGTACGCGATGCCGACGGTGTGCCGCAGCGACGGCAGCGCGGCCCGGATGGCGGCCACCTCGGCGCGCCTGTCGACCGGCTTGTCACCGTAGCGGTAGCCGTCGACCGCGACCAGCACCGTCGGCTCGATCTGCTGCCAGCGGTCGGTGACGCTGCGGGTGCCGAACTCCGGCGCGCAGGAGGAGAAGATCGCGCCCAGGCTGGCGGTGGCGAGCAGCAGGACGTACGTCTCCGGGATGTTCGGCGCGTACGCGGCGACCCGGTCGCCCGGGCCGACGCCGAGCCGGCGCAGGCCGGCGGCCACCCGGCGGACCCGCTCGCGCAGCTGCGCCGCGGTGAGCGTCTCCGGCGCGCGGGTCTGCCCGTGCGCGATCACCGCCGGGTCGTCGTCGCCGAGACCCGGCATGCGCAGCACGTTCTCGGCGTAGTTGAGCGTCGCGCCGGGGAACCAGCGGGCGCCGGGCATGGACCTCCCGGCCAGCGTTGCGGTCGGGGGCGTGTGTGCGAGCACCTGGAAGTAGTCCCAGATCGAGGACCAGAACCCGTCCAGGTCGGTGACCGACCACTGCCACAGCGCGTCGTAGTCGGCGAACTCCAGCCCCCGGTGCGCGGCCAGCCAGCGCAGATAGTCACCGATCCGGGACCGTTCGCGCACGTCCGCCGTCGGCGTCCACAGCACGTCACCCACTGTTCCAACCTCCCCTGAGGCCCGGCACGACACTGTGCATGGGCCGTGGCGCCATCTTGCCCTACCCGGTGCCGCCATTCTCCGCACCGGCCCCCGCCTGCGGGGCGTGCCCACCCCACACCCCCCACCCCCTCCCCATGTGGGTGTAAGGCGGGGGCCCCGCCTTACACCTCAGGCGGCGCGGTGGGCCTGGATGGCGCGGCGGCGGGCCAGCCGGTGGGCGCGCCGGATCTCCGCCTCCCGGAAGCGGCGCTCGTCGTCCGGTGACTCCGGCAGCACCGGGCGCACCGCGCGGGGCGCGCCACCGACGTCCACACCCACGAAGACGAGGTACGCGGTGGCGACCCGCACCGGCTCGTCCTCGGCCGAGTCCCAGCGCTCGGCGACCACCCGCACCCCGACCTCCATCGACGTGTTGCCGGTCCAGTTGACCTGGGCGTGTGCGTGCACCAATTCGCCCACCCGGACCGGCTCGGAGAAGACGATCTCGTCGATGGACGCGGTGACCGCGGTGCCGCCGCTGTGCCGGGCGGCCGACGCGCCGGCCACGTCGTCGACGAACTTCATCAGCACCCCACCGTGCACGGTCCCGTACAGATTGACATCGACAGCAGTCATGATGCGACTCAGCGTGACGCGGGAGTACGAGGTCGGCTTACCCGACGGGACCGCGGGATGATCTGTCATGCCGGAAACGGTACGGTGCGCGGATGCGACATCTCTGGAGCTTCCTCGCCGGGTTGGTGGTGGCGCCGGTCACCTGGGTGCTCGTCACCCTCGGTCAGGACGGATCTGGGCGGACCGTCAACCGCTGGGTGGAGATCGGTACGTACAGCACCCCTAACCTGATCGAGCCGGCCGTCTATCTCGGCGTGGCCGGCATCCTGCTCGGCCTGCTCGGCACGCTGCGCTTCTCGCCGCTCGGCCCGCTCGTGGCGGGGCTGCTGCTCGCGGTCCCCTACCTCTGGCTGTTCGTCGCGCCCTTCACCGTGCGGGACCGGGTGCCCGGCGACCTGAAGCTGCTCGGTGATCCGTTGCCGCTGCGCCAGCCACTCGACAACGGCACGCTGTTCCTGATCGGCATGCTGTTGCTGATGGCCGTGTTCAGCGGCCAGCGGTGGCGGAGTCGACCCGTAGCGCAGCCGGACGGGGCGGAGCTGACCCCGGCCGTTGCGCCGGTCGAGCCGACGCCCGCGTCAAGCGACTGGTCCCCGCCGCCGGCGCCGCCGAGGGATCCGGACACGGCCCCGCTCACGCTCGCCTATCCGGACACCCCCACCGAACCCCTGCCTCGCCGGACCGGCGGCGAGTCGCCGTGGTCCGCTCCCCCGCGCGGCGGCGCCCGAGCGGACGGCCCCACCGACCCTCGTTGACCGGCGCGGGCGGGCGGGGGGATCCCAGCCCGCCCGCCATAACAAACCGACCGGGCGGGCGGGGGAATCCCGGCCCGCCCGCCCAAAACAGCCCGGTCAGCCCTTCAGCAACTGCCGGGCCATCACGATCCGCTGCACCTGGTTCGTACCCTCGTAGATCTGGGTGATCTTGGCGTCCCGCATCATCCGCTCGAGCGGGTAGTCACGGGTGTAGCCGTAGCCGCCGAGCAGTTGGACCGCGTCGGTGGTGATCTCCATGGCGGCGTCCGAGGCGAAGCACTTGGCCGCCGCGCCGAAGTAGGTCAGGTCCGCGTCGCCCCGCTCGGACTTGCCGGCGGCGGCGTACGTGAGCTGCCGCGCCGCCTCCAGCTTCATGCCCATGTCGGCGAGCATGAACTGGATGCCCTGGAAATCGGCGATCGCCTTGCCGAACTGCTTGCGCTCCTGGACGTACCCCTTGGCGTAGTCGAGCGCGCCCTGGGCGATGCCGATCGCCTGGGCGGCGATGGTGACCCGGGTGTGGTCGAGCGTCCGCATGGCGGTGGCGAAGCCGCTGCCCTCGGCGCCGATGATGCGGTCGGCCGGGATGCGGACGTTGTCGAGGTAGACCTCGCGGGTCGGGGAGCCCTTGATGCCGAGCTTCTTCTCCGGCGCGCCGAAGCTCACGCCCGGGTCGGACTTCTCCACCACGAAGGCGGAGATGCCCTTCGAGCGGGCTGTGGGGTCGGTCACAGCGAAGACGGTGTAGTACTCCGAGACGCCCGCGTTGGTGATCCACCGTTTCACGCCGTTGAGCACCCAGTGGTCGCCGTCGCGTACCGCCCTGGTGGTCATCGAGGCCGCGTCGCTGCCCGCCTCCGGCTCGGAGAGGCAGTAGGAGAACATCGCGTCGCCGGCCGCCACCGGGGTCAGGTATCTGCGCTTCAGCTCCTCGGAGCCGGCCAGCAGCAGCGGCATGGTGCCCAGCTTGTTCACCGCCGGGATCAGCGACGACGAGGCGCAGGCGCGGGCCACCTCCTCGATCACGATGGCCGTGGCAAGCGCGTCCGCGCCGGCGCCGCCGTACTCGACCGGGACGTGCGGTGCGTGGAAGTCGGCCGCGCGCAGGGCGTCGTAGGACGCCTTGGGAAACTCGCTTGTCTCGTCCGCCTCCGCGGCGTGCGGGGCCACCTTGGCCGCACAGACCTCACGGACCGCATCCCGGATCGCCTCGTGCTCCTCCGGCAACCGGTAGACGTCGAACGACTGCTCTGCGGCCACATCGGCCCCCTTTCACGGCTATCATGCGCAGTCTGTGCTGCCCGGGGGCCGCCGACTGCCGCAGACTGAAGGATAGCGACCGGGCTTCGACCGGAGCTACCGGCGGGTAGGATCGCGCCCGAGCGTCGCCCACCCGACCCACTACCCTCACACCAGAATCAGTTCCCCTCGGTGCCCGGCCCAGGCGCCCCAGCAGAATGCGACGCGAGGATGCGCCGCCAGTGCGAGCGGAGAAGACAGGCGTGACGATCCCGTACCCGAACTCCCAGCCGATGCCCGCCATCGCCGCGGTGACCCCGCCCTCCGGCGCGGCCCGACCCCGGGTGACCTTCCTCGGCACCGGTTACCTCGGTGCGACGTACGCCATCTGCTACGCCGAGCTGGGCTACGAGGTGCTCGGCTTCGACGTCGACGCCGACAAGATCGCCAAGCTGAACGCCGGTGAGGTGCCGATCCACGAGCCCGGCCTGGACGAGCTGCTGCGGCGCAACCTGGCCGCCGGCCGGCTGCGGTTCAGCACCGACATGCAGGAGACCGCCGACTTCGGCGACGTGCACTTCATCTGCGTCGGCACCCCGCAGCGGGCCGACGGCATGGGCGCCGACCTGTCGTACGTCGAGGCGTCGGTGACCAGCCTGGCCCAGCACCTGACCCGCAAGGCGCTGATCGTCGGCAAGTCCACCGTTCCGGTGGGCACCGCCGAGTGGGTGGAGCAGCTGGTCGGCAAGCACAGCCCGGACGACCTCGGGGTCGAGGTGGCCTGGAGCCCGGAGTTCCTCCAGGAGGGCTTCGCCGTCGACGACGTGCTGCGGCCCAACCGGATCGTGGTCGGGGTCAAGAGCGAGTGGGCCAACGGCATGCTCTTCGCCGCCCACAAGGGCGTCTTCGACCTGGCCGCGACCGAGGACCGCGAGGTGCCGCTCGTGGTCACCGACTTCGCCACCGCCGAGCTGGTCAAGGTCGCCGCGAACGCGTTCCTGGCCACCAAGATCTCCTTCATCAACGCGATGGCCGAGGTCTGCGAGGCCGCCGGCGGCGACGTCACCCAACTCGCCCGTTCCATCGGGTACGACCCGCGGATCGGCAACCGCTTCCTCCAGGCCGGGCTCGGCTTCGGCGGCGCGTGCCTGCCCAAGGACATCCGCGCCTTCCAGGCCCGCGCCCAGGAGCTGGGCGCCGGTGAGGCGCTGCGTTTCCTGCACGAGGTCGACCTGATCAACCTGCGCCGGCGTACCCGGGTGGTGCAGCTCGCCGCCGAACTGCTCGGCCGCCGCTCCGGGCCTGCCGGCCCGGACCTCTCCGGCACCCGGATCGCGGTGCTGGGCGCCACCTTCAAGCCCAACACCGACGACGTACGCGACGCGCCCGCCCTCGCGGTGGCCGCGCTGCTCGGCAAGGCCGGCGCCGACGTGCACGTCTTCGATCCGCAGGGGATCGAGAACGCGCGCCGCGCGGTGCCCCACCTGGCCTACGAGGAGACCATGACCGACGCCGTCCAGGGCGCCGACCTGGTCTGCGTGCTGACCGAGTGGGCCGAGTTCCGCAACGCCGACCCGGTGGCGCTGGGTGAGCTGGCCAACGGTCGCAAGGTCGTCGACGGGCGCAACTGCCTCGACTCCACACTGTGGACGCAGGCCGGCTGGGAGTACCGCGGCCTGGGCCGCCCCTGACCGATCGACGTCGGGCCGGCCGGCCGGGGACCAGGTACCCGGCCGGCCGGCTCTTTTTGTTGTCCGGAACGCGCCCGCAACTGTCGAAATCCCGGCCCGGTCAGGGCATGCTGCCACTGAGAGGTCCACAGTGCGGGGCGTGGGCGGACGGGAGACTGCCGTGGAGAGCTTCAGGTGCGCGTCGTGCGGGCGGGAGATCAAGCCCGCCGCCGTCTGCCCGCACTGCGGCGCGGAGCAGCCCCAGTGGGCCGAACACCTGGCCGACATCGAGCGCTCGATCGCCGAGATGAAGGCACGTGACGCCGAGATCGCCCGTGAGCAGCGCCAGATCGCCGCCAAGATGCAGGCCGCGCTCTTCCAGCGCGACATCCTGGCGCACGCCGGCGAGGAGCGGATCAAACAGGCCACCCGGCCGCGTAAGGTGCTGCGCAAGCGTCCCGGGCGCCGGCCGCCCACCGCCGCGACCGGCGCGCCGCCCCGGGTGCCCCGGCAGGGCACGCCGCCCACTCCGGAGGACCTTCCCCCGTCGCCGCCCCGCGGTCGCCCGCAGTGGCTCGACGCGGACGACCCGGAGCACCCGCCCGAGGCGTCCTCCCGCGAGGTGCAGAACATCCCGCTCGGGCTCGCCGGGCTGCTGCTCGGCGTCGCGGCGGTCGTCTTCGCGGCGGTCGCCACCAGCTCGATGGACGCGCTGGCCCGGCTCGCCGTGCTGCTCGTCGCGACCGTGCTGATGCTGCTCGCCCCGCCGGTGCTGGCCCGCCGCGGGCTGACCTCGACCGCCGAGACCATCGCCGCCGTCGGGCTGCTGCTGGTGCCGCTCGCCGGGTACGCGGCCTGGACCGTCGACCGGATCGGGGGCGGTACGTCCGGCGCCGCGTTCGCCGGAGCGATCTTCCTGGTCACCACCGTGGTCGCGGTCGGGTACGCGTACGGCACCGGGCTGCGCGCGCCCCGCTTCGCCACCGTGCTCGCCGCCCAACCGGTGCTGCCGCTGCTGGCGTACGAGCGGATCACCGGCCCCGCCGGTTGGGCCCTGGTGCTCACCGTGGTGGCCGTGCTGGACCTGGCGCTGGCGCGGTCCGCGGTGATGCTGGAACGGCCGGTCCGGTCGGACCTGCCCCCCACCACGCCGAGGGCCACGGTCCCGCGTCGTCAGGGCGCCGACGACGACCGGCCCGAGTCGGCGCCGGAGGAGTCCGCCGAGGTGCTCGGCGGCGACCCGCCCGCCGGCGCCAGCGCCGCGCCGGCCCGTCCGGTGCCGTGGTTGCGCGAGGCGACCTGGCTGCTGCACGGCGTGGCGGTCGCGCTCGCCCTGGCGTACGCGGTCACCGCCCTGCTGCGCGCCTCCACCGTCGCAGCCGCCGCCGGCGCGGGCACGGTGCTGCTGCTGGCCGCGCTGACCGCGCTGGCCGGCACGCTCGTGCTGCGCCGGCCGCCCCTGCCGGACCTGGGCGCCGGCATCGTCACCCTCGCGGTCATCGGCGCGCTCGGCCGGGTGGCCTCGGTGGCCCTGCCCGGCCGGTCCCTGCTGTTGATCGCCGCCGTCATCGCGCTCACCGGCGTCGCCGTGCGGGGCATGCCGGAGGTGACCCGCCGGGGCCCGCAGCTCGCCTCCGCGGTGGCGTTGACGGTGAGCGGCCTGGTGGTCGCCGGCGGCGCGCTGCGCGCCGGGCTGGCGCCGGTCCGGGCGGCGCTGCCGGCCTGGTCGGCGGACCTGAGCGGGTGGCACGCCGAGCTGGCCCGGGCGGTCGGGTCGACCGGCTGGCAGCTCGCCGCCAGCGCCCTGCTGCTCACTGTCGCCGCCGTGGTCGCGCTGCCCCCCGAGATCCGACGCGAGTTCGCGGTGGTCGGCGCGGCGCTCACCGCGCTCGCCGTGCCGGCCTCCCTCGGGCTGGGCTGGGCGGCGGCCTGCTGGCCGATGCTGCTGACCGCCGTCGCGATCGGGGTGCTCGGGCTCAGCACCGGCACGGAACGCGCCGCCGTGGCGCACGCGGTGACCGCGGCCGTGCTGGGGCTGGCCGGGGCCGGGGCCGCGCTGGCCCGGCCCGCGCTCACCGCCGCCGCGCTGACCCTGCTCTTCCTGGCCGGGGCGTTGGTCTCGCTCGCGCCCCGGGTCCGCCTCGCCGCCGCCGCGACGGACACGGTCTGCGCCTGGGCCGCCGGCGGCGCCGCGTTCGCCCTGCCTGGCGCGGTGGCCGCGTTCGTCGCCGCAAGCGTGCCGACGCCGCCGATATCCACCCCGGCCAACCTGCGCGAGATCACCGTCCCGATCCTCGCCGCGAGTTTCCTCGGCGTCTGCGTGACGCTCGCCTACGCCGCCCTGGTCCAGGTGGCGCAGCGGCAACTGAG